>CAWJKR010000006.1:0-448085 GCA_963843505.1 Candidatus Aminicenantota bacterium
AAGGCGCCCTCCCGGCCCGGCGGCCGTTTGACTTTATAGTCGAGCTATTCTATCATAGGACCCTTTAAGAGGAGAAAATTATGGCCCGTCACAAATCAGCGATACGGCAGCACCGCCGCAGCCTCCGCCGGAAGGCCGTCAACACCCGGACGAAGTCCGCCCTGCGGACCAAGATGAAGAAGATCCGGGAGGCCATCGAGGCCATGGACCGCGAGGGTTCGGCCAAGATGCTGCCCGCGCTGTTCAAGGCCATCGACACGTCTGTCAAGAAGGGGTCGATCAAGAAGAATACGGGCAGCCGCTATAAATCCCGGCTCAGCCGGCAGGTCGCGCGTCTCAGCTCCAGTCCTGCGAAATAATCGTCCTCTTCTTTCTCGCCAGGCAGAATTCCCTCAGGAACGTCTCGAGGAGGATCTTCTCGCCGGCGTCCTTTGAGCTCGTCGTCTTGAGCGTCCTGTCGAGCCGCCGGAGCTTGGTCAGGAGGGCGTTGAGCTGGGCCGGGTCGAGCCCCTCCACGACGCCGAGAAGTTCTCGTATTTCCCGCGATAGAGGTCTCCCCAGCCTTTGGAGATGTAGGGGAAGAATCCCTGGAAGATCTCGTCCTTCGTCCGGCTCTTCTCCCTCAGCCAGGTCTGGGCGGCCAGGACATTGCGGAGGAAACCGGCCAGCCGGCCGACGATGACCTCGGACCTCTCGCCCTCGGCGTAGAGCTGGCCGAGGACGGCCGCGCCCTTGGCGAAGTCGGCGGCGGCCAGCGCGTCGTCGAGCTCGTAGGCCTGGAAGCTGCGCTGTCCGGCGGTGGCCAGGTCGACGTCGGCTTCGTCGATGCCCTTTTTGTCGCCGACGAAGACGGCCAGCTTGGCCACCTCGTTCATCATCAGGCGGAGGTCCTGTCCGAGAAGGTCGACGAGCCGCGACTGGCCCGTTCGGTGAGGCGTCTTGCCGAGGGCCCGGGCCTTCTCGTCGGCCCTCTCATCAGGCGGTCGGGGCGGCCGCTTCATCTCCGCGACCGACAGGGCCGTCTTCGGCAGGGACTGGAAGAAGCGGACGAAGGCGTCGTCGCGCCGGACGCGCCGGCCCGGATGACGACGATGACCGTCCGGGCGGGGATCGGCGAAGTACGCCTTGAGGATCTTCTGGTCGACCGGGGACAGGTATTTGGACCCGCGGCCTTCCTCCCCGTCGGCGGCGGCCTTCGGTCCGCTCCCCTTGTCGGAGCCGGCTTGCGCTCGGGCACGCGGACGACGATCGCCCGCCAGGGCTCGAAAAGGAACGGCGCGGTCCTGGCCGTGTCGACGATGTCGCGCCATTTCGGCCTCGTCGAGGTCCATGCGGGTCAGGTGGAGCTGCCGCCGGCCGAGGCCGTCAGGACGCGCTCGAGCTCCTCGATGAATTCCTCGGCCAGGTATTCCTCTTCTCCGAAGAAGACGTAGCCGGAGAGGAGCGAATCCTCGCGGAGGTCGCCGGCCATCCTAGAACCCCTCCAGAATGCTGACGACGAGGCTGCGGGCGAATTTTTCCGCGATCTTGTCGATGGCCTCGGTCTGGACGGACTCGAAGCTCGAGCCGGGCGGGACATCGTATTCCTGCTGGTAGACGAAGGCCGGGTTCGCGAACAAGGGCGTGGCCGAGGACCTGTCCCTCAGCGTGACCTTGGCCGTCACCGTGATGCTGTACTTATCGGCCTGGTTCGCGCCGCTGAAGCCGATGGGGTTCGCGGCGAAGCCGGTGATCTCGCCCTCGAGCACGGCGTCCGCGACGGCCGGATCGGCGCCGATGGCGACCTTGCCGCGGGAGACGAGCTCGTTGATGACGGCCCGGGTGAGCTTGACGTCGAGCTCGAACCGCGTCGTCTGGTTCTTGAACATGGGCACGCTCATCGTCTTGATCGGGGAGGGAGCGAGGACCCGGTGCCCCGCAGGCGGTAGCCGCAGCCCGCGGCGGCGACGATCGCGGCGGCGACGAGGACGGCCGCCACGGCGGGCCCGTCTCGGGGACGATGGGGGCTTGTCATGTTCGGCGCTTTCGGAAGGTCGCCCGTCAGCTGACGATGCTGACGAGCTTGTTCCTGACCGCGATGACCTTGCGCGGCGGCTTGCCGCCGAGGACCGCCTGGATCCTGGGCAGGGCCAGGGCCGCGGCCTCGAGCTCGGACTTCGGGCGAGGTCGGGCACGGCCTCGAACCGGTCCCTGACCTTGCCGTTGACCTGGACGACGACCGTGGCCATTTCCTCGCGGGCCAGGACGGGGTCGTAGACGGGCCAGGCCGAAAGCATGAGCAGGCCGGCGTGGCCGGTCCTTTCCCAGAGCTCCTCGGCGAGGTGCGGGGCGAAAGGCGAAAGAAGCCGGATGATGGACTCCAGGGCCAGCCGCAGGGCGTCGCGCCCGGCGGGAGTCCCCCGCAGGGCGTCCCGCTCCTTCCGGGTCAGGTTGGTGAGCTCCATGATCGAGCTGATGGCCGTGTTGAGGTGGAATCGGACGCCGATGTCCTCGGTCACCTTGCGGACGGTCTGGTGCGTCTTCTTGACGACCTGCGAGGCGGCGTCTCCGGCGCAGGCGGGGACCCCGGCCTCTTCCGCGGGCGCCGCCGCGAAGACGTCGAGATTCTCGAGGACGATCGTCCAGACGCGGGTGAGGAACCGGTAGCAGCCCTCGAGCCCCTCTTCGGCCCAGGCAAACTCCTTGTCCGGCGGCGAAGCGAAGAGGATGAACAGGCGCAGGGCGTCGACGCCATAGCGGGCCAGGATCTCGTCCGGGTCGACGATGTTGCCCTTCGACTTGGACATGGCCGAGCCGTCCTTGGTCACCATGCCCTGGGCGAGGTAATGCGGGAAGGGCTCGGAGATCGCCGTCAGCCCGAAGTCCCGCAGGACCTTGGTGAAGAACCGGGAATAGATGAGGTGGAGGATGGCGTGCTCGACGCCGCCGATGTAGAGGTCGACGGGCAGCCAGAACTTGGCGGCCTCGGGCCGGAAGGGCAGCGTCGTCTCGCGCGGCGAGCAATACCGGAAAAAGTACCACGACGAATCGACGAAGGTGTCCATCGTATCCGTCTCCCGCCGGGCCGGGCCGCCGCACTTCGGGCAGGTCGTCTTGACGAAGCTCTCCAGCCGTTCGAGCGGGGAACCCTCCTCGCCGGTGAGCTTGACGTCGAAGGGCAGCTCGACGGGCAGGTCGGCGTCGGGGACGCCGACGACGCCGCAGCGCTCGCAGGTGATCACGGGGATGGGGGTGCCCCAATAGCGCTGGCGGGAGATGCCCCAGTCGCGGAGCCTGTAGATCGTGCTTCTCCGGCCGAAGCCCTTGTCCTCCGCGTACTTCCCCATGTCGTCCATGGCCTTGTCCGAGAGGAGGCCCGAGAACGGGCCGGAGTTGACGAGCACGCCGGGCTCCTCGAAGACCTCCGCCGGCGCGCCGTCGAATCGCTCTCCGGCCTTGTCCGGCGGCGCGATGACCGTGCGGATCGGGATGCCGTAGCCCTGGGCGAACTCGAAATCGCGGGCGTCGTGGGCCGGCACGCCCATGATCGCGCCGGTGCCGTAGTCCATCAGGACATAGTTGGCGACCCAGATGGGGATGCGCTCGCCGGTGAAGGGGTTGACCGCCTTCTTTCCGGTGTCGACGCCGTCCTTTTCGGTCTCGCCGATGTCCCGGCGCTTGCGCATCTCGGCCGCCGTGCGGGCGACCCAGGCGCCGAGCTCCTTTTCCTTGGGGCCGGCGACGAGGTCGGGGACGATCGGGTGCTCGGCGGAGACGACGAGGAACGTCGCCCCGTAGATTGTGTCGATGCGCGTCGTGAAGACCTCGATCTCCTTCGAGGTCCCTTCGAGCCCGAAGCGGACGTGGGCGCCCGTGCTCCGGCCGATCCAGTTCTTTTGCATCTGCAGGACGTGCTCGGGCCACTTCCGGAGCGCGGCGTGGCCGGAGAGGAGCTCCTCGGCATAGGCCGTGATCCGCAGGAACCACTGCTCCATCTTCTTCTGGGTGACGGGCGTTTCGCAGCGCCAGCAGCCGCCGCCGACGACCTGTTCGTTGGCCAGGACGGTCTGGCACTGCGAGCACCAGTTGACCCAGCTTTCCTTGCGATAGGCCAATCCGCGCTCGAGCATGCGCAGGAAGATCCACTGGTTCCACTTGTAGTAGTCGGGCAGGCAGGTGTTGACCTCGCGGCTCCAGTCGTAGCTGATGCCCATGCGCTTGAGCTGCGCCCTCATGTGGGCGACATTCTCGAGGGTCCAGGTCCGGGGGTGCGTGCCGTGCTTGATGGCCGCGTTCTCGGCCGGCATGCCCAGGGCGTCCCATCCGATGGGGTGGAGGACGTTCGCGCCGGACATGCGCTTCTGGCGGGCGATGACGTCGCCGATCGAGTAGTTGCGGACGTGGCCCATGTGGACGCGGCCGGAGGGATAGGGGTACATCTCGAGACAGTAGTATTTCGGCTTGGACGGGTCCTCGCGGGCCTCGAAGGCCTTTTCGTCCTTCCAGGCGCGCTGCCATTTGGCCTCGATCGCGGCGAAGTCGTAGAGCTCG
The DNA here is from genome assembly GCA_963843505.1 of Candidatus Aminicenantota bacterium. Classification (GTDB taxonomy): domain Bacteria; phylum Acidobacteriota; class Aminicenantia; order Aminicenantales; family Saccharicenantaceae; genus RBG-16-66-30. The sequence goes on from CAWJKR010000006.1 coordinate 4,531, forward strand.
GTCATGGTTCTAAAATCCTCGAAAGAATGGGTTTTCATCTTAGATTCATTCCCCCGCCAAGTCAAGGAAGCCGCGGGGGCGGCTCCTCCCTCGGCGTCACCCCGCATATCAAGCCGATCCCTGACCTGTCAAACCACCGCAAAGCCAGGCTATTGACAGGTGGCGGGAGGCGGCTTACATTAAGCGTAAAGGGCCGCACAAGGAATCGACCATTCGACCGCGATCCGCCGGACCCGGCGGTGCACGCCGCCCGGCGTTTATGAGTTACCGCCCAAGGAGGTCGAAAATGAAAAAGGCCCTGACGCTGGCCCTCGCCATCGCCCTCACGGCCGCCGCGGCCTACGGCCAGAACTGGCTCACAGGGTCGGTCGACGACGCCCTGGCCAAGGCCAAAGCCCAGAACAAGCTCCTGCTCCTCGATTTCTTCCAGGAAAGCGGCTGAGGGTCCTGCAAGCTGCTGGTCCAGCAGTACTACTCCAACGCCGTCTACAAGAAGTTTCTCGAAGACAATTTCGTCCTCTACCGCGCCTCCCGGGGCTCCAAGACCGGGGAGGAAGTGTACAAGAAGTTCAAGGTCCAGGGGACGCCGTTCCTCCTGTTCCTTGACGGGGACGGGAACGAAGTCGACTGGATCTATGCTTATTCGGCCCCGCCTTCGAAATTCCACGAGAAGGTCCTGAAGGTCCTCAAGGGCGAGGACACCTTCCGCGTCCTGAGCGCGAAGCTCCAAGCCGATCGGACGAGCGTCCCTCTCTTGATGCAGGTCGCCCGGAAGCACGAGAGCCGCTTCGAGACGGACAAGGCCCTGCCGCTCTTCAAGGAGATCCTGGCGCTCGATCCGCTGGGCAAGGCCGGGACGACGGAGTACGCCGGAGCGGCCGTTCCGTGCGCCGATTACGCGGATTTCGGGCTCGCCCAGGATGCCGGGAACAAGACGAGGGATCCCGCTCCGCTCCTCGCCTTCGCGGAGCGGAGGCCGGCGAGTCCGCTGGCGCGCGAGGCCTACCGCTCCAGTTCCTTTTACTACTTCTCGGGCAAGAGCAAAGATGAGGCCTTCGCGTTCTTCGAGAACGGCCTGGCGAAGTTTCCCGGCGATGCGCTCCTGTCGTTCTATTACCTGCAGAAGATCACCCAGGAACGAGACAACCTCGACCGGGGCCTGGCCCTGACCCGCGAGATGGCCCGGTACGCGTCCCTGAATGACATGGCCTCGCGCCTGGGCGCCGAGCTCCACATGCTCAAGGACGATCCTGATTCGGCGGAGGCGGCGTACGGGCCGGATTATATCGAGGGACGCCTGACGAGCGCCGTCAGCGCCCTTCAGAGCTACGCCCAATTCTGGGCCGACAAGAAAAAAAATATGGACAGCGCGCTCCGGGCCATGAAGATGGCCATGGACCTTCAGCCCGACAGCTTCTATGCCGCGAATTCGGCCGCGTATTTCTACATCCGGGCCGGACTTCCGGAGAAGGCCGACGAAGTCTACGGACCGGCCTACGCCGAGAAGTACAAGGACAATGCCCAGGCCCTGTCCTATTACGCGGCCTTCTGGGCGCGCCAGAAGAAGCATCCGGAGAGCCTGTCAGCGGCGGAAGCGGCCATCCGGCTGAAACCCGACGATCCCAATATCCTCCAGATGGCCGCGCAGACCTGTGTCGCCTGGGATAAAAAGGACCGGGCGCTGGCCGTGTACGGCCCTTCGGCTCTGGCAAAGATCGGGGACGACGCCATGCGCCTCAACAGCTACGCCTGGTTCTGGGCGGAGCAGGGGTCGAACCTTGAGAGCGCCCTATCGGCGGCGCAGAGATCGATCGCGCTCGACGACAGGGACTGGACCGAGGACACGCTCGCGGTCGTCCTCCTCGGATTGGGACGGCTCGACGAGGCCCTCGCGGCCGTGAACAAGGCCATGGCCATGTCTTCGACACCCAGCCAATACAAGGAGACGGAGAAGAAGATCAAGGACGCCATCGAAAAGAATAAAGCGGGCAAGTAAAACGCGCACGGGAGGGGCTTTCGGCGAGCCGCCATGCGCCCCTCCCGCCGCGATCGGAAGAAGACCCAAAAAGCGGAGGGAGTTTATCGCCCATTCAGGCGTGGCGTTCGCCAGGATGAATGGCTATACTGGGGGAAGCGAAAACGCCGATGAGCATTCTCGATGTGCGCGGGCTGTCAGCGGGATACGAGAATGGGTTCGTCATTCACGACATCTCGCTCGCGGTCGAGGCGGGGGAATTCATCGCCGTTCTCGGCCGCAACGGCTCGGGAAAAAGCACCCTGATCAAGGCCGTCCAGAATCTGCTCGACAATGTCCGGGGCACGGTGCTTTGCGGCGGCGAGAGCGTCTTCCGGACGGGCCCGCGGCGGCTCGCGTCGAAGATCGCTTATGTCCCCCAGCTGGCCGAGCCCATCTTCGAATACACGGCCGAGGAGATCGTCCTCATGGGACGGTTCGCGCGGCAGGGCCGGTTCGAGAGAGCTTCGGCGGAGGACGCGGCGGCCGTGGCCGAGGCCCTGCGCCTGACGGATGTCGGGGGCTTCGGAGCGAAGCGGCTTTCGCAGCTGAGCGGCGGCGAGCGGCAGAGGGTCTTCATCGCCCGGGCCCTGGCCCAGGACACGCCCTTGCTGCTGCTCGACGAGCCCAGCCTGCACCTCGATATCAGCTACCAAACCGAAGTCTACGGCATCCTCAAGGACCTCCAGCGGCGACGGGGAAAGACCGTCATCGCGGCTGAGCACAACATCAACCTGGCGGCGGCCTACGCGGAACGGTTGGTCTTTCTCAAGGACGGCGCTGTCGCCGCCGAGGGTACGCCCGCGGCGACGGTCACGGCCGCGAACATCCTGGCGACCTTCGGCGCCGACGTCGACATCCGCGCGAACGCCCGGACGGGCCTGCCCGAGATATCGCTGGCCAGCGGGAACACGGAAGGGACGTGATGACGGGAGCCGGCGGGCGGCGGACACGGAAAGGGGACGGGTCCCGAAGGTACGTGTCCCCCTTTTTAGCGGTGCTCTCTCTGCTTCTGATGCCGGCCTCGATCAAAGCGGCAGAAATGGGAGCGGCAGGCCCCCAAGTCATCAAGGACGATCTCGGGCGGCCGTTCCCGCTCCCCGGCTCGACGCCTGAGCGGATCGTGTCCATGGCCCCGAACGTCACCGAGATCCTGTTCGCCCTCGGACTGGGCGGGCGGATCGTCGGGGTGACCCGGTTCTGCGACTGGCCTTCCGAAGCCAAGGCCATCCCCAAGATCGGCGGGCTCATCGATCCCAACATCGAGGTCATCCGGTCGCTCGATCCGGACCTCGTCATCGCCTTCCGGGGAAACCCGCTCCGGCTCGTCGACCGGGTCCGCAAGCTGGGGCTGGCGGTGTTCGTTCTCGACATCGGGGAGGACCTCGACGAGCTCTTTCCTCTCATCGAAAGGATCGGCCGGGTCACGCGGACGGAAACCCGCGCGGCCGAGCTCGTGGCCGGCCTCCGAAGCCGGGTCGAGGCCGTCGATGCCGGCCTGCGGGGCGCCCTTTCCCGGCCCAAGGTCTTCGCCCTCCTCTACGGTCAGGGACTCTGGACCTGCGGCGGGGAGAGCTACCTCGACGACCTCATCGCCCGGGCGGGCGGAGTGAACGTCGCCGCGGCCCTGCCGAAGAAATGGACCCTCTACAAGCGCGAGCGGATCATCAAGGACGACCCGGACGTCGTTTTCATCCTGGCCCGCGCCGAAGACGATTTCGCATCGGGACGCGACCGCTTGGCGCGCACACCCGGCATGGACGGCGTCGCGGCCGTACGGACCGGCCGGATCTTCGAGCTCGACGAGAACGCGGCCAGCCGCTTCGGGCCGAGGCTCGTCGACGTCCTGGTCAGGATGGCGACCCTCCTTCATCCCGGCGAGATCGGAGGGCGGACGTGAGCCGTAAGGCCGGCCGCAGGCTCTTCTGGGCGGTGTCCCTATTTTTATGCATGGCCGGGTTTCTCCTCTCCGTCCTGACCGGCCCCGTCCGGACGACCCCCGGTGATCTTATCGGCTTCCTCAAAGCCCCTGACCACGTCCTATCGGCCATCTTCATCGATCTGAGGCTGTCGAGGGCCGTCTTGGCCTTCCTCGTCGGCGCCGGGCTGGCCTTGTCCGGAGCCATCCTTCAGGGTTACTTTCGCAACCCGATGGCCGATCCTTTCGTGGTCGGCGTTTCGTCGGGCGCGGCGCTCGGGGCCGTCATCGCGACGGCCGTCGGCTTCGAGGCCTCGGCCTTCGGCTTCAGCGGCCCCGGTCTGCTGGCGTTCCTTTCCGGGCTGGGCATCGTCTCGCTCGTTTATGCCCTGTCCCTGCGGCGGGGCGGCTTCAAGGTCGAGACCATCCTCCTGACGGGCATCGCCGCCGGCGCCCTCGCCTCGTCCCTGACCTCGTTCTTCCTTTTCATGCGCTCGGATTCCTACGACCAGGCCGTCTTCTGGCTCCTCGGCAGCTTCCAGCTCGCCGAATGGGGCCAGGCCGCGACGATCGCGCCTTGGGTCGTTCTGTGCCTGCTGGCGTCGGTCTGGCTGGCCCGGGACATGGACCTCCTGGCCTTGGGCGACGAATCGGCCCAGGCGCTCGGCAGCCCGGTCCGGCGGGTCCGCAAGGCGTTCCTGGCCATGTCGGCCCTTCTGGCCGCCCTTGCGGTCGCCGTGAGCGGCATCATCGGCTTCGTCGGCCTCGTCGTTCCCCACTGGGTCCGCATCCTCATCGGCCCCGGCCACCGCGTCCTCTTCCTGTCCTCGGCCCTGGCCGGAGGGACGTTCCTTCTTTATTGCGATCTCCTAGCCCGCACCCTCCTCCCCGCCGAGCTCCCCATCGGCGTCATCACCGCCGCCGTCGGCGCCCCTTTCTTCCTCTACCTTCTGCATAAAAAACGCTAACATCGGATGTTCCCCTCCGGAAAGATCAGACGGAGGCCGGCATAAGGGGACCGAGGGCGTCATCGGAGTTAGCATGAAGCGGTGATTTAGGCTTCACGTGACGGAGACGCGGAGTCTTTAACTCGGCTCCGGAGCGGGAAGCCGTTTTAAATCACCGCAGCGAAAGGAGATGACACCCGAGGTTCCCCACGGCCGGCCGAAAGGGGGAGAACTTCGGGGGCCCGGGAGCCGTATGATAAGGTGAGGTTTCATGGACTTTTTCTTTGTCCGCGACTACCGCCGCCGCCCTCATTTCTTCTCGGCCGGCCCCCTCGGCCCGCTGCCGGCGAATTTCTCTAAGACACGGGCGGTCTGGGAGACGGCCAAGAAAAAAGTCACCAGCCTCAACCCCCGGACGCTTCTCCAGGAGCAGGCCTTCGAGCACGGCGGCCGGGCCGGCGAGGGCCCGCTTCGCATCCTCCATTCGGGCCACTTCGATGACCGGGCGGTGCGGACACGGCTGTTCCTCTTCGTGCAGCGCCACCGGACCCGCCACATCGTCCTTCTGGCCGGCGAGGCCGTCATCGTCCCGTTCACGGGGCTGATCGCGCTCCTGCCCGGCCCGAACATCGTCTTCTATGTGCTGGCCATCCTGATGGTCATCCAGTGGCAGGGCCTGCGCGGCCTCAACCGCATCCTCCGCCGGGACCACGAATTCGTCGTCGACCCCCTTCTCGCGGAGTGGGAAGCGGCGGTCGAAGCCCGGGACGAAGCCCGTTTTCCGGAGCTCCTCGAGCGGCTCGGGAAGGTCCACGGCCTCCCCTCCCCGCGCAAGCTGCTCTGGAAATAGCGCAAATTGACAATTCCTGCCAATTGCCTTAGGGTAGAGGTATCATGACGCTTACCCTGAATCAGGTCTTGGGGATCATCCTGACAGTGGCGGCCGTGGTCGCCGTCACCTTTCTCGCGATGTTCCTGAACCAGCTCCGCAAGACCGCCCGGGAAGGCGAAAGGACCCTGGTCAAGGCCCAGGAGACGATGGACGGGCTGAAGGTGATCGAAGCCAAGATGAACGCCAGCCTGGACAACGTCGGGGAGGTCCTGGCCGTGTCGAAGAAAGCGGTGTCCGGCCTATCGGAGATCACTTTCTTTCTCACGTCCCGGGTCATCAGGCCGTCGGCGAAGTTCTGGCCGTTCCTGTTCCCGCTGGTCCGCCTCGGCCTCCAACAGCTGAAGAAAAGAAAGGAGAAGAAGGATGGGTGACACGAAAGACAGCCATTTCTGGGATTCCCTGCTGACGTTCGTGGCCGGCGCCGCGACGGGCTTTATCGTCGGCATCCTCGTCGCTCCCGCGAGCGGCAAGGAGACGCGGAAGAAGATCAAGGACCAGGCCGCCAAGACCGGCGAAGCGGCCAAGGAAGGCTACGAGAAGATCACCAAGGAAGCCGAAAAGGGCATCCGCATCGTCAAGGAAAAGACTGGCGAAGGCGTCGACGCCATCCGCGATTTCATCGAGAAGAAGAGAGAAGAGCTGCAGAAGGCCGAGGAAAAGAAGTAGGCCTCCTGACCGGCCTGTTCGGGGCGGGCGGCATCGGAAGTCGAGCCCGACGGTCTCGGGACCGCCCGCGACGAGGAACCATAAAGCCATGACGACCAGATCCCGTTCGATCTCCGCCGCCCTTGCCATCGCCCTCCTGGCCGCGCTGCCCCCCGCGGCCCGGCCGGTCGACACGAAAACGGCCAAGCGGATCGACGCGGAGATCGAGAAGAACAAGGCCGAGATCGTCAAGATCCGGCGCTTCATCCACATGAACCCCGAGCTCGGCAACCGCGAGGTCGAGACGGCCCGCCTCATCGCCGCCAAGCTCCGGCCCCTCGGCTTCGAGGTCCGGACCGCCGTCGCCAAGACCGGCATCGTGGCCGTCCTCAGGGGCGGTCAGGCCGGTCCTGCGGTCGCGATCCGGGCCGACATGGACGCACTGCCGGTCCAGGAGACGACCGGGCTGCCCTACAAATCCCTGAACCCCGGCGTCATGCACGCCTGCGGCCACGACGTCCACAGCGCGATCGTCCTGGGGACGGCGCTCGTTCTGCACGAGATCAAGGACTCCATCAAGGGGACGGTGACCTTCCTTTTCCAACCGGCCGAGGAGGGCGCTCCGGAGGGCGAAGAAGGGGGAGCCGACCTCATGGTCCGGGAAGGGGCTCTCGACAACCCCCCCGCGGCCGCGGTGTTCGGATTCCACGTCTGGCCTGAAGCGACCGGCAGGGTCTTTATCGCCCCGGGCAACGTGACCGCCGCAGCGGACAGCTTCTCCATCGCCGTCAAGGGCAAGAGCGCCCACGGCGCCCGGCCCCAGGAGGGACTGGACGCCATCGTCATCGCGGCCGAGATCGTCACCGCGCTCCAGACGGTCGTCAGCCGGGCCACCGACCCGACCGACCCGGCCGTCCTGACCGTCGGCACGATCGCGGGCGGCTCCCGCCGGAACATCATCGCCGACCGCGTCACTCTCGAGGGGACGATCCGCACGCTGAGCGAGGCGAACCGGAAGAAGGTCCCCCAGCTCATCGAAAGCATCGTCAAGAACATCACCGAGATCTACGGCGCTGGCTACGAGTATGAGTATAAACCGGGCAATCCCGCCGTCTTTAATAATCCGGAGCTGACCTCGGCCATGACGCCGACCCTCGTCCGGCTCCTGGGGAAAGACAAGGTCGTCGAGTGGAAGCCGCAGATGATCGCCGAGGACTTCGCCTTCCTGGCCCGGAAGGCCCCCGGCCTCTACTTCTTCCTGGGCGTCCGGGGCCCGGGCCAGCCGGCGACGCCGCTCCACAGCCCGAGCTTCAGCCCCGACGAGAATGCGATCCCCCTGGGGGTGCGGATCCTGACGCACCTCGTGCTCGACGCCCTCGAGGGGCAGAGCGCCCTCGCCTCGGCCCGTCAAGAGATCTGAGGACCAGCCCCTTCCCCTTCGTCTTTCTCACTTCCGCGCTGCGGCCTCGGCATCGCCGCGTCGGAGGCCATGTCCCTCCCGGCGCTTCCCGCGTGGGGCCTGGCCGCGGCCTGTGTCGCGGCGGCCTGGGCTTTCTTCGCCCGCCGCGCCGACCGGGCGGCCGCCGTTGCCGCGATCGTCTCGGTCGCTTTTTTTGGCGCCGCCCGCTTCGCCGACTATGACAGGGCCTACCAGGTCAATCCGCTCCACACGCTCGCGGCGGACGGCTACGTCGACGTGGCCGGCCGTCTCTACCGGTCGCCGGGCCGCGAGCCCGACCGGGACGTCCTCTTCGTCAGCGTCCGGACCGTGACGGCCGGAGGAGAGGAGAGGGCCGTTCGCGGCCGGCTCCGGCTGGGCGTGCCCGTTCGTCAGGGCGGCGCGCCGCCGACTCGATTACCTCGCCGGGGACCGCGTCAGGGCCTCGGTCCGGCTGAGCTCCGGGGGCTCCTTCCGGAATTTCGGGGCCTTTTCGTACGAGCGTTACCTTCAGACCCTCCGCATCCACCGCCGCGGCTCGACGAAGTCCCCCCTTCTCGTGGCTCGCATATCCCCCGCGCCGGCCGGCTCGATCCGGGCCCGGGTGTCGCGCGTCCGCCGGAGCATCCAGACCGCGCTCGAAAACACGTTCCCGGCGCCTGACGGAAAGGACATCTCTCCGACCGGGGCCGTGCTCGAGGCCCTGCTCCTCGGCGAAGACGGCCGGCTGGACGAGCCGACCGTCGAGAACCTCCAGAAGACCGGCCTCTATCACCTCTTCGCCATCTCGGGCGGGCACATCGCCATCATCAACCTGCTGCTCTTCTCGCTCTTCCGTCTCGTCCGCATGTCGCGGCGGGCGTCGAGCCTGGCCCTGGGCGTCTTCCTCGTCTTTTATACGGTCCTTGTCGAGGGCAGCCCGTCCGTTCTCCGGGCCACGCTCATGACCCTGGCCTTCCTCGGCGGACGGCTTCTCTGGAAGGACGTCCACGTCCTGAACACGATCGCGGCCAGCGCCTTCGTCCTCCTCCTCGCCAATCCCGCGAGCCTCTTCGACATCGGGTTCCAGCTGACATACGCCGCGACGCTGACCATCATCCTCTTCACGCCGCCCCTGCTCGCGAAGCTGCCGCGCCTGCCGCTCAAGACGGCCGAGCTCGCCGGCCTGTCCGTCACCGCGGCGCTCGGCGCCTCGCCGATCGTCGCCCGGAGCTTCAACCGCGTCGCCTTCTCCTCGCTCATCCTGAATTTCCCGGCCATCCCTCTCGTCGGACTGATCATGGGCGTCGGCTACGCGTTCCTGCCGTTCGCCGCGGCCTTCCCCGGCGCGGCGGGGCCGCCGGCCGCGCTGCTGAGGCTGCTCGTCGCCGTCTTCGCGCTCGTCTCCCATTCGCTCGACGCCTTTCCCTTCCTGTCCATCCGGGTCCCGACGCCGCCGGCGGCGCTCCTCTGGGGCTACTACATCGCCCTGGGCCTCCTCCTCGTCCGGCCGCGGTTCCGCTTCCAGCGTCCGGCCGTTTTCTCGGCTTTCGCCCTTTGCCTCGCCCTTCTCGTTCTTTCGCCGTTCCGGCGGGCCTCCCCCGCGCTTCGGGTCACCATGATCGACGTCGGGCAAGGCGAGTCCATCCTCGTCGAATTCCCCGGCCGCAGGACCATGCTCATCGACGGCGGCGGCCTCGCCGGGAGCCCGTTCGACGTCGGGGAAAGGGTCGTTTCCCCGGTCCTCTGGCGCAAGGGGATCAAGCGCATCGACACCCTGGTCCTGACCCATGCGCATCCCGATCACCTCGGCGGGCTTCTGGCCGTCGCGCGGAACTTCCGGATCGGGGAGCTCTGGGAGGGCTGGCCGGCCCCCGAGGAAGGGATCTACGCGGCCTTTATCCGGTCCTTGAGGCCGGGGACCCTGCGCCGCCGCTGCGGCCTCGGGACCCATTTCGAAGAGGGCCCCGTCGCGATCGACGTCCTCCATCCCCCTCCGGCCGCCGAGGGCGCCGGGCCCGTCCCGGCGGCGAACGAGAGCTCGCTCGTGATGAGGATGAGCATAGCCGGCGCCTCCTTCCTCTTCATGGGCGACGCCGGCCGCGAAACGGAGAAGGCCCTCATCGACGCGGGCCTCGATCTCGAAAGCGACGTGCTCAAGGCCGGGCACCACGGCAGCGCCGCCTCGACGTCGCAGGAGCTTCTGGACGCCGTCCGGCCCCGGATCGTCCTCGTTTCCGTCGGGCGAGGGGAACACCTACGGCTTCCCCAGCCCGGCGTTCCTGGCCCGGTGCGGCGCGGCCGGCGCCGAGGTCCTCCGGACGGACGTCGACGGCGCGATCGAGCTCCGGACCGACGGCGCCGCCCTGGCCGTCCGGACCGCGGCGGCCCGAAGGCCCCGGGAGGACCCGGACTTCCGTTTGACTCGCACGACTAAATCCATGATAATCGCCGTAGACTAGAGGAGCGGCAAAGTCATGCGAAAGAAAAGTTTGGCGGTGTTTCTCTTTCTCCCCCTGGTCCTGGCCTCCTTTCTCCAGTCCCAGAGCCTGGCCGACCTGGCCAAGAAGGAAAAGGAGCGCCGGGCCGCCCTGAAAGGCAAGACGGCGACGGTGATCACGACGGCCGACCTGGCCAAGGTCAAGAAGAGGCCGGCCGTCGAATCGACGGGCCAGGAACAGGCCGCCGAAGAGGGCACGGAGGCCGCGGAAGGCCAGGCCAAGGAAGGCGTGACCCCTCCCGCGACGGGCGAGCAGGCCGCCGGGGCCGCGGCCCAGGTCGAAAAGCCCGCCGAAGAGACGCCGCCCGCGAACGCCCGCCGCCCCGTCGGCGCAGGACGTCCAGAAGAAGCAGAACGAGCTGGCCGAGATCGCCCAGCAGAAGGCCGATATGGTCGACCTTCTGACGACGAAGATGAACGCCCTCTACCAGGAATTCTACGGTCTCGACAACCTGAAATCCCGCGAGATGGTCCAGCTCCAGATCAGCGACACCTACGACAAGCTCCTCAAGGCCGAGACCGAATCCGCCAAGGCCAAGAAGGACCTCGAGGATTTCCTGGCCCAGGCGAAGAAGGACCAGTCCCCGGCGATCTGGATCAAGTAGTGGATCCCGTCCGTTCCGGCAAGCGAGCGCCGAACCAGCTCCGGCCCCATCAAGATCACCATCGACACCCTCGATTTCGCCGACGGCTCGGCCTTCATCGAGGTCGGGCGGACGCGCGTCCTGGCCGCGGCGACCATCGACGAGCGCGTGCCGCCGTTCCTCCGGGGCACGGGCCAGGGCTGGGTGACCGCCGAATACGCCATGCTGCCCCGGGCGACCACGGAGCGGACGCCCCGCGAGAGGGTGGCCGGCCGCATCTCGGGACGGACCCAGGAGATCCAGCGCCTCGTCGGCCGCGCCCTGCGGGCGGTGACGGACCTGCGCGCCCTCGGCGAGAGGCAGATCATCATCGACTGCGACGTCATCCAGGCCGACGGCGGAACGCGCGCGGCCTCGGTCACGGCCGGCTGCGTCGCGCTGGGCCTGGCCCTCAAGAAGATGATCGACCAGGGCCTCATCGACCACATGCCCCTCCGCCATCTGGTCGCCGGCGTGAGCGTCGGCATCGTCAAGGGCCGGGTGCTCGTCGACCTCGACTACTCGGAGGACTGCCAGGCCGACCTCGACATGAACGTCATCGAGACCGACCGGGGCGAGCTCGTCGAGGTCCAGGCCGGGGCGGAGAAGAACCCCTTCTCGCGCAAGGAGCTGCTCGGGCTCCTCAAGCTGGCCGACCGGGGCATCGCCAAGATCATCAAGCTGCAGAAGGAAACGCTCAAGAAGAAGAGCATCCTGTTCATGGCCTACGGGTACAAGGGCGAGCCCGGCCCCGGCAAGGGGACGGGCTGAGCCGGGTCCTCCCGGGTCGGCTTGACAACCTTCCCTCTTAATCAATAGAATCAAGCCTCAACAGAGGTCTTTTTTTCGAAATTTCCCCCCGCCCCACGGGGAGTCCTACCGAGGAGGTCGTCATGCCACTGACATCCTGGCTCATCGTCGCCGGCGCCGTCATCGTCTTCTTCGCCCTCGTCATCCTGGTCCTGGCCCTGCGTTACCGCAAGGTCGGGCCCAACGAGGCCCTCATCATCGCCGGGGGCCGCAAGCACACCATCACCCTGGCCGACGGGACGACGCAGAAGGTCGGCTACCGCTACCGCCTCGGCGGCGGCGTCTTCGTCTGGCCCGGGATGGAGAAGGTCTACGTCCTCCCCATGGACATCATCCCCGTGACCATCCGCACGCCGGAGGTCCTGACCAGCGGCGGCGTCCCGATCCTGGCCGAGGCCTCGGCCCAGGTCAAGATCGACTCGTCCGACGAGGCCATCCACCGGGCCGCCGAGCAGTTCCTGGGGATCGGCCGCGACGGCATCCGCGACGTCGCGGTCAACGTCCTCGAGGGCAAGGTCCGCGAGGTCATCGGCGGCATGTCGGTCGAGGAGATCTACCGCGGCCGCCAGGAGTTCTCGAGCCGCGTCGTCGCGGCCGTCAAGGCCGACTTCGCCCGGATGGGCCTGGTCATGCTCTCCTTCGCCCTCAAGGACATCAGCGACACCCAGGGCTACATCGATTCCCTGAGCAAGCCCCAGATCGCCGCGGCCAAGCGCGACGCGTCCATCGCCCAGGCCGAGACCGAGAAGGAATCGATCATCAAGTCGTCCCAGGCCCGCAAGGAGGCCGAGGTCGCCCGGCTCCAGTCCGAGGCCCTGATCGCCAAGGCCCAGTGGGAGAACGAGGCCAAGAAGGCCGAGTCCCAGGTCTTCGTCAACACCAAGAAGGCCCAGGCCGACTTCTCCTACGAGCTCGAGCGCAACCGGATCAGCCAGGACCTGAAGAGGGAGGAGGCCAAGGTCAAGCAGGTCGAGAAGGAAGAGGCCATCAAGACCGAGCAGCTCGAGATCGCCCGCAAGGAGCGGGAGCTCGAGGCGACCGTCATCAAGCCGGCCGACGCCCGCAAGTACCAGATCAAGTCCGAGGCCGAAGCCGAGGAGTTCCGGATCTCCGCCGAGGCCAAGGGCAAGTCGGAAGCCATGAGGCTCGAGGGCCTGGCCGAGGCCGACGAGATCCGGGCCAAGGGCGGCGCCGAGGCCGAGGCCATGATGAAGAAGGCCCAGGCCTGGGAGAAATACACCCAGGCCGCCGTCCTCGACACCTACATCAAGGTCCTGCCCGAGCTGGCCCGGGCCGTGTCGGAGCCCCTCTCGAAGGTCGACAAGATCGTCATCGTCGGCGGCGACAAGGAGCTCGGCACGACCAAGATCACGGCCCAGGTGGCCCAGGTCCTGGCCCAGATGCCCGACGTGGTCAAGTCGCTGACCGGGGCCGACATCCGCGATTTCCTCAAGGCCAAGCTCTCCCCCGAGGCCAAAGACGCGAAGAAGTGAGCGCCCGGCGGGGCGTCGAGGCAGGTGAACCATGATCTCTGAAAAAGTCCAGCGCATCGGCGCCTCCCCCACGCTGAAGATCTCGGCCAAGGCCAAGGCCATGAAGGCCGAGGGCATCGACGTCATCGACCTCAGCGTCGGCGAGCCGGATTTCCCCACGCCGGAGAACATCAAGGAGGCCGGGATCAAGGCCATCCGCGACAACTTCACGAAATACACCGTGAGCGACGGCATCCTGTCCCTGCGCCAGGCCATCGCCAAGCGTCTCAAGGAGGACTGCGGCCTCGAATATCCCGCCGAAGCAGATCATCGTCTCGGCCGGGGCCAAGAGCTCCCTCTTCCATCTCGTCCAGGCCCTGGTCGACGAGGGCGAAGAGGTCATCGTGCCGGCCCCCTACTGGGTGACCTACCCCGAGTGCGTCGCCCTGGCCAAGGGCAAGTCCGTCATCGTCCGGACGCGGGAGGAGGACGGGTTCCTGCTGACGCCCGAGGCGCTCAAGGCCTCGATCTCGCCGGCGACAAAGGCCGTCATCCTCAACAACCCCTCCAACCCGACCGGCGGCGCCTACACGAAGGAGCAGCTGCTGGCGCTGGCCGAGGTCATCAAGGGCGAGGACGTCTACGTCATCGCCGACGAGATCTACGCCAGCCTCGTCTACGACAGCTTCAAGTTCACGAGCTTCGCCGCGCTCGGCGAGGACATCAAGAAGAAGACCATCGTCATCAACGGCGTGTCCAAGTCCTATTCGATGACCGGCTGGCGGATCGGCTTCGCCGCCGGGCCGGCCGAGGTCATCGACGGCATGTCCAAGATCCAGAGCCACACGACCTCGAACGCCTGCTCGATCGCCCAGAAGGCCGCCCTCGAGGCCTACGACGGCCCCCAGTACGAGGTCCAGAAGATGGTCGCCGAGTTCCAGCGGCGCCGCAACTACTGCCTGATGCGGCTGGCCGCGGTCCAGGGGATGTCCTGCTTCAAGCCGCAGGGCGCGTTCTACCTCTTCCCCAACGTCAAGTCGTTCTACGACAAGGAGGCGAACGGGGCCAAGATCCGCAACTCCTACGGCATGGCCTATTACCTCCTCAAGGAAGCCCGCGTGGCCATCGTTCCCGGCGACGCCTTCGGCGCGGACGACCACATCCGGCTGTCCTACGCGACCTCCATGGCCAACCTCGAGAAGAGCATGGACCGGATCGTCGAGGCCCTCGGCCGGCTCAAGACGGCCAGGAAGGTCAAGCGCGTCGCGTTGAACAACGCCGTGACCCGGGTCAAGAGAGCCGTCCCGGTCGAGATCGTGGCCGACGCCCGGATGCGCGACGCCCTGGTCGCCGAGATGGAAAGCCACCTGGGCTTCGAGGGCCGCTACGAGTGGAACGCCCGCATCGGCGGCGCCGTCGTCCAGCTCCGGACCAACGTCGCCCACCTCAACGATTTCTGGGTCGAGAACTTCCCGCCGGCCCCGGGAGAGGCCGACGTCAAGCCGCACGGGGTCATCCTCGCCGTCGACGGCATCGCCGGGCGCGAGCCGCGCGGCTTCTATCACGAGGCGACCCAGACCGGCGTCCTGGTCAACACCGACCTTTACGCGTCGCTCCGCGGCCTGGCCATCGGCCTGGCCATGGACATCGCCGCCAGGACGGGCGGGGCGGGGGCCTCGGGCGCGGTGCGGGGCATGTCCGCCGACATCGACGGCAACGGCCTCATCCTCGTCGGCCCCCCGGGCACGAAAAAGACCGAGCTGTTCTTCGAGCTCCTGGCCGACCCGCGCTTCAAGCTCCACGCGAACGACATCGCCTTCGTCGAGATCGCCGCCGGCCGGGCCGCGGCCGACCGCGTCGAGCGGAAGCTCTACATGCCGACGGCGGCGGCCGAGCTCGACCGCCGGCTGGCCCCCCTCTTCGACCGCAGCAAATGTGAGAACGTCACCCTCCGCAAGGAGGACTGCCAGGACCTGGATTGCCAGAGGGCCGACGACTGCCGCCTCGACAGGGGCTCGGCCTACTGCTACAGGGCCGCCAAAGAGGCCCACGCCCTCCTCGACCCGGACTGGCTCGGCGGTCCGGCCGCCGCGGCGAAGAGGACGAACCTCCGGTGGCTCGTCCTTCTCAGGAACGACGCGACCTCCCCGGCCGTCGTCGAGCTCTCGAAGGACGAGGCCCTGCGGACCCTCGAGGCCGGAGAGGCGGCCGGGGCCAGGAAGACCCTGAGCGGCGGCCAGCCCCAGCCCTATTACAACCCCCATCTTCTCGGGGCGACGCCGGAGAAGCTCGAAGCCCAGAGGGCCTTTTTCGGCCGGCTCCTCGACTCGGCGAGGTGCGTCCTCTTCAACAGCGGGGTCGGCGGGGCCGATAGGCTGAAAGAGCTCGTCTCGGGCGGGCGCTGAGCCCTGGGGACGGGCCGGCCCGGCGATTAGCCATTCGGGGTGACGTCCCTCCTCGCAAAATCACCTATCTCTTCACCAACCGCGATGATTGTCCGGGCAGGGGGGGCGCCGCATAATGCGATACGGCGGAGAAGCGTTGGGAGCCGCCTTGAAAAGGCGCAGAGTTTGTTCTATAAGAAAGAAGAATAATAAGATAGCCGGACAAAGGACAGCCATGAAGACCATTTCCCGAAAGCGTCGGACCCCACGGGGCTTCACCCTGATCGAGATCCTCGTCGTCATCGGCATCATGGGGATCCTCATGGTCGTCTCCTACCCGAGCATCATGAACACGCTGGCCTCCCGGAACCTCGATAACGCGACCCGGCAGATCCAGACCTACCTCCAGCAGACCAAGCTCCGGGCCGTGGACACGAAGATCGTCCATCGCGTCCGCTTCTACCTGGCCGACGGGGGCTATTGGGTCTACGAGATGGAGCGGCTCCAGATGGACGGCACCTGGGTCCGGGTGGAAGGCCCTCCCCGCAAGGCCATTTCCGACCAGTTCAACGTCACCATGTCCCTGCCGGCCTCCGGCGCGGACCGCATCGCCATCTTCTCCCCCGTCGGGGCCGTCGCCAACTTCACCGTCGGCCAGAACGAGATCGTCCTGCAGAGCCCCAAGCTCGACCGGCCGGGCCAGATGGACGAGAGGGTCATCAGCCTGTTCATGGGCGGGTCGATCCAATACGCCAGGAGAGAGAGCACCTGAGATGAAAAGAAAGAACAGCGAACGCGGTTTCAGCCTCATGGAGGTCCTGGTCGGGATCTTCCTCGTCGGCGTCGCCGTCATCGGCCTGGCCCAGGTCTTCCTGGTCGCGGTGACCAACAACCTCAGGGCCGACCGCATCGCCAACGCGACCTTCCTGGCCCAGCAGCAGATCGATTGGCTCCGCGGCTTCACCCTGGACGAGCTGACGGCCTACGCCGGGACGAGCCTCGAATCGCGCGACGAGATCCTCGACCTCAACCTGGACGGGACGAACGACTTCCGCCGGATCACGGAGTTCCGCATCGCCGGCGACACGTTCCAGGTCCTCATCCACGTCTATTCGGCCGAGAAGCTCGGCGTCCCGTCCCCGGCCGAGCTGCTGGCGGACCCCGTCGTCCATCGTCCCAAGGCCATGATCACGACGATCATCACCCGGTAAAGGAGCACGAGCGTGAGAACCCCAACGATCTCCTCCCGGAAGAGGGCCGCCGGCTTCACCATGATCGAGCTCCTCGTCGGCAGCGCCGTCATGCTCGTCGCCGTTCTCGGGGCCCTGCTCATCTATTCGCGCAGCAACAAGGTCTCCGTCGAACAGCAGATGGTCACCGAGGTCCAGAACGACGTCCGGTCGTCGATCTTCTTCCTCAGCCGGGACCTCCGCATGGCCGGGGCCGGGCTGCCGGAAGAGTTCTCCGGCTACTTCGTCGAAGCGCGAGGACAATGAGGACCAGGGCGGAGGCGAGGTCCTGCCCGACCGGGTCACGCTCATGGGCAACATCGAGGACCCGCTCAACCTCCCCATCCGGAATTACCAGGGCTCCTCGGTCACCCTCGACATCGAGGATTTCAGCTTCGAGCAGTACTCCTACCCGGACATGTTCTACGCCAACAAGTTCGTCCTCGTCCTGCCCAATCCCGAGTCGGGCTGCCGGGCGGGCGAGGTCCGCGAGTCGTCACCCACGTCACCCACACTACGGCGGGCGGCACCAACGAGAGGCTTCAATTTCTCGCCCGGGCTGGCTCCCGGGATCGACCCGCCGGGCGGCCTGTCCGGGACGTGCGCCGGACTCCAACGACTACGACGGGGGCATGGTCAGCTTCATCGACGTCAAGGAATACTGGCTCGACGTCACCGGCGACTACCCCGGACTGACCGCCGGCGTCAACGGCTACATCGGCGGCGGCGAGGGCGGCGTCCTCTACTGCACCCATAACGGGATCCACTTCCCCATGGCCCGCAACATCGAGAACTTCCAGCTCGAGTACAACGGCGACATGAACAACGACCTCATCCTCGACGGCTGGTCGCCGTGGAACGTCGCCTGGACGCTGCCCGAGGTGGCCCGGATCCAGCAGGTCCGGATGTGGGTCCTCGGCCGGACGGACCAGGCCTTCACGTCGGTCGGAGGCCGGGTCCCCGGCGCCGTCCAGACCTATCGCCGGCCGGCGCTGTCCAACAGCCCGGCGGCCGCCGCGGACGACATGCACAAGCGGTTCCTGCTCGAGTCGACGTCCAACGTCCGGAACATGAGCCTCAATCTCTACAACCTCGGCCAGCGATGAGGAGCGTCCCATGATCATCAGAGCCAACAGATCGAGCCGGGAACGGGGCTCCGGCCTCATCGTCATCATCATGATCGTGGCCTTCATGCTGGCCGTGGGCATGCTCCTGCTGACCGTCACGGGGATGAGCCCCAAGGCCTCCGACAGCATGCGCCTCCAGGGCATGGCCTTCGACGCGGCCGAAGCCGGCTTCAACGCCGCCTGGGTCATCCTCAACGACAACTTCCTCAACAAGGTCACGACGAGCTTCGGCGGCCAGTACCGCACCAACTTCGGCGGGGCGCCGGGCCTCGACGACCCGATCAGCCCGAGCTACTTCCGCGGCCTGACCGACGAGCAGCTCGTCGCCGACATCGCCGCGGACAACACGGCCACGAACCCGGCCCTGTTCAGCTCCGAGCCCCTGGTCACCGACCCGCGCTGCCAGTTCACGGTCTTCCTCATCAACGACGAAGCGCCGGGAACGATCACGGCCGACGACAACGACTGCATCCTCGTCTGCATCGGCCGGGGGCCGCGCAACACGTTCAAACGTCTCGAGATCGTCATCGAGGTGGGGTCCTAGGACCTCAGAAAGGGGATACGCCATGAAACACGAAGGCTTGAAGCGCCAAGGAAGCCTTTATGTTCTCGCCGGCCTCTATGTCATCGTCGCGGCGGCCGTCGTCGTGCCGCGCCTCTGGCCGCAGGCCGTCCAGGCCTGCACGGAGTACACGCGGAACTTCAGCGAGAGCTATGACACCGTCAGCTACAAGGACACGGCTCTTTCGTCCGTCAACGGCTGGCCGCTGACCGTGCCCCATCGGCCGGCCAGGGACGGGATCATCACCCTGCCGTTCCTGGGGTCGAACTTCCTCATCGGCGCGGCCGACAGCATGGGCCGCCGGATCTACCAGTGCGCCGCGGGCGACTTCACGGGCGACGGCTATCCCGACCTCATCGGCCTGGACATCAGCGGGGAATTCCCGGTCGCCGCGCCCAGCCCCTGGTCCGAGCTTCGCCTCATCCGGAGCAACTACCCGACCAATCTGGGCGCCACTCCCCTCTTTCATGTCGACATGGCGACCTCCTACGACAAGATTCTACAACCACACCGGTCCCGCCGCCATCACGGTCGGGGACTACAACGATGACGGCCTGCTCGATTTCTTCTTCATGCGCAACTCCAACGACGAGTTCGGCTACACCAACTTCCTGGCCGCGATGTACATCAACACGGGCACGGCGACCGCGCCCGATTTCCAGGCCCCATAACGTCTCGCCGAACCTCGACTTCACCGCCCGCTTCCAGGCCGCGAACATCTACCTTTTCTGGGCGGCCAACCACCTTGCTCTCGACCGACATCGACCATGACGGCGACGTCGACATCCTGGCCATCAGCCAGGACAAGGTCTTCCTGCTCCGGAATCCCGGGTCCGCCAACTTCAACCTCGCGGCCTGGAGCATCACCGAGCTGTCCTACGACCCAGGACGGGCTTCACCGGGCTCCCCGGCGGCTCCGCCGTGGCCGCGGCCGATTTCGACGGCGACGGCGACGACGACATCGTCTGCGGCACGGTCGGAACGGCCGCCTATCTCGTCTACTACGAGAACGACGGCACCGGCCATTTCAGCCGCAACGAGACTCGCCATCCCCGAACGCGACCTGCGTCGCCGTGGTCGGCATCCTGGCCGAGGACTTCACCGGCGACGGCCGGACCGACATCTTCGTGGCCACGGACTCTGCTTACGGCAGCGTCCCCCAGGCCCGCATCTGGTTCCTGAGGAACCGCGGCCTCGTGAGCCGGCGATGTCGACTGGAGGTTCCAGTGCCTCAACGCCTGCACGGCGCCCACGCCCTCCCCTTACGACATCGACATGGCGACGCCGCTCGATTACGACAACGACGGCGACATGGACATCGTCATCGCCGACGCCAACCATTCGGGCGACTACTACTATATCGAGAACGAGCTGGCCGGAGTCTACGAAACCGACGGCCAGGCCCAATCGACGAACATCGGCGCGGGCCTCCTCGACCCGCGGCTCCACGCCGTCACCCGGGTCCGGGTGAGCTCCATCCGCCAGGGCGTCTTCGACGGCTCGAGCGACGGCCTGACGGTCGAGGTCCTGTTCTCCAACAACGGCGGACGGAGCTGGGAGACCTACCAGACCTTCTCCGGGCGCCGAGCATCGTCAACCGCACGGAACCTGGCCTGGTACGATTTCAAGAACTTCGGGGCCGACCTGAGATGGAGGATCGTCCTGCACGCCGCCGAAGACCCGATGGCCGACTACGAGCACGCCTCGTTCGAGACGCCCTGCGTCGACAGCCTCGAGATCGAGTTCATCTACGTCGACCGGCGGGAATACTCCCGGGCCTCGGCCGCGGCGACCATCGTCACGGAGAGCGGGATCAACAAGAAGCTCGTCATCGGCTCGTCCTTCATCTTCCCGGGCTGGGAGGGCCAGCTCCGGGCCTACGACGTCTCCGGGGTCACCTTCGTCGCCGGAGCGACCTCCGAGCTCCAGACGATCACCACCTCGGACCTCAACGACGCCACGGGCCGGAACCTGATCGCCGGGGCCGCGATCTACTGGGACGCCGGCACGCTCCTCAACGACCGGAGCCCCGATTCGCGCACGGTCTATACCGCCCTTCGGGCGGGCGGCACCGTGACCAATCCCCTGGTCCGGACGGCCTTCACCCGGGCCAACGTCGGGAACGTCGCGACCGCCGGAAGCCTGGCCTGGTGCCTCAAGGACGTCAACAACGACAACGCCGGCCTGGTCGATTTCGTCCGGGGCGCGAACCGCTACTGGAAGATGGGCGACATCAACCACTCGACGCCGGTCGTCGTCGGCCCGCCGGACGGGGATTCCGCCTACATGGGCACGGGCTACGCGACGTTCAAGACGGCCTATGCCTCGAGGCCGAAGGTCATCTACGTCGGGGCCAACGACGGCATGCTCCACTGCTTCGACACCGCCACGGGCGAGGAGCTCTGGGGCTTCATCCCCTATAACCTCCTGCCCAAGCTCAGGAACATGTACGCCGTCGACGCGGCCAACAAAACGCGCTTTTACGCCCACGACGTCTATTGCGACGGCTCGCCCGCCGTGGCCGACGTCCAGATCGGGGGGACCTGGAAGACCGTGCTCGTCACCGGCCAGGGCCCGGGCAGCGGCAGCATTCTGGGCGCCGGCAATGTCACCGGGGCCATCAATTACTACTGGGCCCTCGACGTCACCGACCCGACGAATCCCCAGCCCCTCTGGGAACTGGCCCACACCACCGGGTCCGGGAGCAACAGGACCTAGCCGACCATGGGCGAGACCTGGTCGACGCCGGCCATCGGCAAGGTCAACCATTCCGGAACGACCCGCTGGATGGCTTTCATGGGCTCCGGGTACGACAACGTCAAGTCCGGGAGCTTCAACCTCGGGCGGCGGTTCTACGTCGTCCGGATGGACACCGGCGCGGTCATCACGGCACACGGCCGAGGTCTCGCAGGTCAACACGGCGACCATGTCGGGGACGCGGACGGCCTACCACTACCCGAACATCAACGCCACCATCCCCGGCTCGCCGACGGCCATCGACCTCGACGGGAACGGCTTCACGGACTCGGTCTTCGTCGGCGACCTCGACGGGCGCCTCTACCGCGTGAACGTCTCGGGCTCGAACCCGAACGAGCTGGACCCTCACGGCGATCTACACCGACAATCTCTATTATCCGATCATCACCAAGCCGGCGGCCTGGGTCGATCCGCTGGAAGGCGGGCCGGCGCGGGCCCGGGTCTATTTCGGCACCGGAGGCGACGACGCCGCCCCGGCCGACCGGGATTATTCGTTCGTCGGCATCATCGACAACGGCGGCAACGCGGCGACCGTCGAATGGTATATCGGCGTCCCCGCCCGGCTCGGCCTCGACATCGCCTATCAACGGGGCGAATTGGGGACGGGCAGCAAGGTCTGGGCCGACCCGGTCCTCGCCGACCAGGTCGTCTATTTCAGCACCCTGCGGGGCAGCATCGAGGCCGTCAATCCCTGCGTCAACCTCGGCGATGCCGGCCGCCTCTATGCCCGGTACGTCCGCTACACATCGTCCATTCCCGTCGGCGGGACCGCCTTCAAGACGACGGCCGCGAGCCCTCCCGAATACCTCGACCTGATCAGCAAGGCCCGCCGCGCGGTGACCGTCGGCGAGGCCGAGCGCGTCGGCGGCCGGGTCAACAAGCGCGAGATCTACGTCCAGGAGTACGACTCCACGCTGGAGAAGCTGGAGCAGCCCATCGGCTCGCTCCTGCGGATCAAGTCTTGGAGAGAGATCTACCGGATCATCTGGTAAAGTTGGGACCGTCTCCCGTCCGCCGCATTTGACAGGCGGCGGGCGGGAGACGATAATAGCGTGGATAGCATCATGAAAAGATTCTTATTGTTCATCATCGTAATGGCATTGGCCGCCTCCCTGGGCGCCCAGAGCCTGGCCGACCTGGCCAAGATAGGAAAAGGCCCGCCGGGCGAGCCTCGCGGGCCGGCACGCGGCCGTGGTCAAGAACATCGACCTCCTGCGCGTTCAAAAGGTCCCGGCCGTCCAGGTCACGGTCCCCGAGGAGACCGGCGGCGAGACCGTTTCGGGCGAAGGCCAGGACGTCGAGCCGGAGACCGTCTCGGAAGGGACCGAGCCCGCCAGCCTGCCTTCCGGCTCCGGGGCGCCCTCGGGCCGGCGCATCGTGCCGAGCGTCGCGCCCGACGGCCCGCTGATCACGGGCGATGTGAACCGGGACCAGGCCGAGGGCCGCGGGACCCTCGAGGCCCAGCTCAAGGCGGCCACCGAGCTCGTCGACCTGCTGACGACCAAGATGGCCGCCCTTCGCCAGCAGTTCGAATCCCAGGACGCCATGGTCCCCGGCTACGTCATCCAGCAGCAGCTCGACGAGACGAGTCAGCGGCTCGTCAAGGCCCAGGCCCAGCAGGCCCGCATCGAGGCCCAGATGGCCAAAGGCGCCCCGGCGAAGAAGGCCCCCGGCGGGCCCGACCGCTAGACCCTTTCCTCCAGCTTCCCGGCCAGGAAATGAAGCAGGAAGAGGTGCGCTTCCTGGATCCGGGGCGTCGCGCACGAAGGCACATCGAGGAGGAAATCGGCCAGCGGCGCGGCCGCCCCGCCCTTTTCCCCCGTCAGAACGACCGTGACGAGCCCCGCGGCGCGGGCCGCCTTGAGCGCCTCGATGATGTTGGGCGAGGTCCCGCTCGTGGTCAGGGCGAGAGCGACGTCCCCCGGCCTGCCCAGGGCCTCGATCTGACGGCTGAAGACCGCGGCGAAACCCCTGTCGTTGCCGATGGCCGTCAAAGACGACGTGTCCGTCGTCAGGGCGATGGCCGGGAGGGCCGGCCGATCGCGCCGCGAGAGGCCGTTGACGAGCTCGGCGGCGAAATGCTGGGCTTCGGCGGCGCTCCCGCCGTTCCCGAAAACGAGGACCTTGCCGCCCGCGCGGAGGCGCAGGGCGACGGCCTCGGCGGCCGCCTCGAGAACGGGCCTCACGGACCTGGATGAACCGCCGAAGGACTTCTTCGAGCTCGGCGGCCCCGATCGCAAAGGCATCGTCAGGCTTATTCATGCGCCCTCCCCTTCCATCCCCCAAAAATGGGGACGCTTCTATTTTTTAAATTAACTCGATGAATCCTTCTCTCGCCAGATCAGGACTGCCGCCCTGACCTTCTCCATCAGAGCGCCCATCGTCTCCGTCGTATAGCCCGCGACCGGAATGGGTTCATGAAAAACGACCCGGACCGTCCCGCGGCGGGCGAACCACTGGCCTCTGGGCATGAGCTCGCGCGTCCCCGAGATCGTCACGGGGACGATCGGCGCCCCGCTCTCGAGGGCCAAGAAGAAGCCGCCTCTGCGGAAGGCCCCCAGGCGCCCGTCGCGGCTTCGCGTCCCCTCCGGGAAGATCAGGAACGAGTAGCGCTTCTTCCGCATCAGCGCCAGGGCCCGGCCGATGCTCTTCTTCCCGCCCTCCGTCCCCTTTCTGTCCACGGGGACGAAGCCGACGAAGCGCATGGCGAACCCGACGATGGGGATGCGCAGGACGGACTTCTTCAGGATGACCCGGGCCACGCCGGGAATGAGCACCATGACCAGGGGCCCGTCGAGGAAGCTCACGTGATTGGGCATGAAGACCGAGGGCGTCCGGGGGTCGATGCAGGTCGAGTCCGGACGACCTCGACGTCGATGCCCAGGACGCGGCGGCTCACCCTCATGGCCCAGAGGCCGAGGTCGACGATCGGCTGGCGGAGCCCCGTCACCATGCAGAAGATGAGGAACGGGGTGACGGCGATGACGAGGACCGTGTAGAACAGGATGAGGAAGCCGGTTCGCAGCAAAGCGGGCCCGATTATAGCACAGCCTTCGCGTATACAAAATCCGCCGCGATGGGTATAATGAGCGCGAAAGACCCGATGATGCCCCCGTCTCTCTCCCTGGCCGTCGACTTCCTCAGGGCCCACCAGAATCCCGACGGCGGCTGGGGTTATGAGCCGGGCCGGACGAGCCTCGTCGAACCCTCGGCGCTCGGCCTCCTGGCCATCCATTCGAGCGGAGACAACGCGGCGGCCTCAAGGGGCCTGGACTTCCTGCGATCCTGCCAAAAGAGCTCGGGGGCCGTCGGCATCGGTCCCAAGGACGCGGAGGGGAGCTGGATGGCCTATGCCGCTCTCCTCGCCTTCCACGACCTCGGGGCCGCGGCCGAAGAACGCCGGCTCAAGGATTGGGTCCTGAGCTTCGACGACGCCTCGAGCCGCTTCACCAAAGAAGAGATCTCGGCGGTCGCCTCGCGCTATCGCTACGACGCCTCGATCCCGGGCTGGTCCTGGACGCCGCGGACGACGGCCTGGGTCGAGCCGACCGCCCTGTTCATCCTGGCCCTCCGGCGCGCCGGCGTCCCCGCCTCGGAGAAGAGGATCCGATCGGGCGTCGAACTCATCCTGGACCGCCGGGTGCCCTCGGGCGGCTGGAATTTCGGCAACCCCTTCAGCAAGTCCTTCGAGCTCGAAGCCAGCACGATGTCGACGGCCCTGGCGCTCGCGGCGCTCGGCGCCGCGGACGTTCCCGAAGGCCGTCCGGCCGTGCGCGCCGGCCTGCGCTTCCTCGCCGACGGCCTCGCCGGGGACATCAGCACGGCTTCCCTGGCGTGGACCTTGCTGGCTCTCAAGAGCTTCCCCTCCGGGGCCGCCCGCGTGGCCGGGGTCGCGGCCCGCCTGGCCCGGCTCCAGGCGAGCGACGGGAGCTTCCGCGGCAACGTGTTCGAAACGTCCCTGGCCTATCTCGTCCTCGGCGGCGCCCCCATCCTCGATCCCGGCCGGGGCGTGACGCCATGAGCCGCCCGGGCGTGACCCGCCGCGAGTTCATCCGCGTCGCGGGGACATCCGCGCTCGCGGCCTGGCCGGCCGCGGCTCTGGCCGGGGCCGCCGGCCAGGTCGCCAAGCGGGCGGACGCGGGCCCGCTCCTCCAGGTGGCCCTCGTCCCGTGCCCCGACTATGGGCCGGATACGCTGGCCGCGGCCATCCGGACCGGCTGGAGCGTCGAGCCGCGCCCCGGACGTCAGGGGCAAGCGCGTCGTCATCAAGCCCAATATGGTCGACGTCTCCCCGGACCGGCCGATCCATACCGATCCGCGGCTCATCGAAGCGCTCGTCCTCCACATCGTCGGCCTCGGGGCCCGGGAGGTCATCCTGGCCGAGGGAACGTCGCATAACCGCGACGCGGAGGACCTCTTCCGCCGTTCCGGGTACGAAGCCCTGGCCAAGCGGCGCGGGATCCGCCTCGTCGACCTCAACTACGACGACATCGCCCCGGTCAAGTGCGCCAACCCCAAGGCGACGTCGTTGCGGGAGATCGCCCTGCCGAAGACGATCGCGACCGGCCGATATCATCGTCTCCGTGCCCAAGATGAAGACCCACAAGCTGGCCGGGATCACCCTGAGCCTGAAGAACATGTTCGGCATCCTGCCGGGCATGGTTTACGGCTGGCCCAAGAACGTCCTCCATTGGAACGGCATCCCGCTCAGCATCTGCGAGATCAACGCGACCGTCAAGACGCATTATTCCCTCGTGGACGGCGTCGTCGGGATGGAGGGCCACGGTCCCATCATGGGCACGGCCCGGAAGGCCGGCGTCCTGGTCATGGGCGACAACGCCTTGTCCGTGGACGCCACGGCGGCCCGGATCATGGGCGTCGATCCGGCCCGGGTCGACTACCTGGCCATGGCCCACAAGATCCGGATCGGGTCGCTCCGGCGCGACGACATCGGCATCGCCGGGGGGACGATCGAGAGGGTCCGGACGGACTTCGTCCTCGACCCGGAATTCGAGTCCTGCAGGGCCTCGAGGGGCCCCGGAAAGTGAAAAAAAGGACGGTACCCATGATCCGAACACGCGTCTCGCGCATCCTCGTGACGGGCCTCGTTCTCGGCTGCGGCTTCCTGGCCGGGAGCGCGGCGGGCTACATCGATCCGGGCACGGGCAGCTACGTCCTGCAGATCGCGATCGCCTTCCTCGTCGGCTTGGCCTTCTCGGTCAAGGTCTTCTGGAAGAAGATCTCGGGCTTCCTCAAGAAGACTTTTCCCGCCAAGGACGGTCACGGCCCCGATGCGTCCTGAGGGCGCCCTTCCTTCCTCGTTCCGCGACCCCGCGGGCTTCGTCTTCCGCGCCGGCGGCGTCCTTCATCGGGCGATACGGCTTCCCGGCCTGGCCCATTACGACCGCCTCATGTCTTCGGGGCTCTATGAAGAGCTCACGGCCGCGGGGCTTCTCGTGCCGCACGAAGAGGTCGCCGGAGCTCATCGAGGGCCGCGAGGACATTGCCAAGCTGATCCGCCCCCGGGAGGTCCCGTTCATCTCCTATCCCTACGAGTGGAGCTTCAGCCAGCTCCAGGACGCGGCCCTGGCCACGCTCGAGATCGAGAAGCGCGCTCTTCGCCGCGGCATGACGCTCGTCGACGCCAGCGCCTACAACATCCAGTTCCTGGGGGGCCGGCCCGTCCTGATCGACACCCTGTCCCTGCGGCAGGCCGTCGAAGGAGAGCCCTGGACGGCCTACCGCCAGTATTGCCAGCATTTCCTGGCCCCGCTCGCTCTGATGAGCCTTCGGGACGTCCGATTGGCCCAGCTGCTGCGGGTCCACCTCGACGGCATCCCCCTCGATCTGGCCGCCGCCCTCCTGCCTCCCCGTTCGAAATGGCGGCCTTCGCTGCTCCTTCACATCCACCTTCATGCCCGGAGCCAGAAGCGGTACGAGGGCCGGGAAGCGCCCGTGGCCCACAGGCCGATGGCCGGCCGGGCCCTCCTGGGACTGGTCGACTCCCTCGAGTCCGGGACGCGGAAGCTCCGCTGGCGGCCGGCGGGGACGGAGTGGGCCGACTATTACGACGATACGAACTATTCTTCCGAAGGCATGGCCGGCAAGCGGAAGGCCGTCGAGGACTTCGTCGCGGAGGTCCGGCCGCGGACGGTCTGGGACCTGGGCGGGAACGTCGGGACCTTCAGCCGGATCGCCGCGAAAGCCGGGGCCATGACGGTCTCTTTCGATATCGATCCCGCCTGTGTCGAAAAGAACTATCTCGCGGCCCGGGCCGCGCGGGAAACCGGGATCCTGCCGCTCCTCATGGACCTGACCAATCCCAGCCCGGCCTCCGGCTGGGAGAACCGGGAACGGATGAGCCTCGTCGAGCGCGGCCCGGCCGACGCCGTCCTCGCCCTGGCCCTCATCCATCACCTGGCCATCGGGAACAACGTCCCCCTGGAGATGGCGGCGAGGTTCTTCGCTCGGGCGGGCCGGGCCCTGCTCATCGAATTCGTCCCCAAGACGGATTCCCAGGTGAAGCGCCTGCTGGTGACGCGCGAGGACATCTTCGAAGGGTACACCCGCGAGGGCTTCGAGCTGGCTTTCGGGCGGCATTTCGAGATCCGCCGCCGCCTCCCTCTCTCCGGCTCCGAGAGGACGCTCTACGTCATGGAAAGGAAAGGGCCGCAATGAAAAGGGCTCCCGTCATCCATCCCTTCTTTTTCGCCCTTTTCCCGATCCTCGCCCTCTACGCCCACAACATCAAGAGCATTCCGGTCCCCCTGAAGGAGCTGGCCGGGCCGCTCGCCGTTTCGCTCGCCTGCGCCGGCGCCCTTTTCGTCCTGTTGCGGGCGATCGTCAAGGACCCGGCCAAGGCGGGGCTGATCGTCTCCCTTGTCGCGCTCTGGTTCCTGTCCTTCGGCCACCTGGCCGGCCAGATCGCCGTCCTGACGGAGGGCATCTACAACCGCTCCCTCTTCTTCGCCACGGCCCTGCTCGTCGGCCTGGGCGGGTTTCTCATCGTCCGCTCGCGCCGGACGTTCGGAGGCCTGACGCGCGTTCTCAACGCGGTCGCGGTGACCCTCGTCGTCTTCAACGTCTTCACGGCGGCCCAGACGATCGCCCGCCGGCCTCGCGTCGCCCCCGCCAAGGAGGTCAAGGTCTCCGGGCAGGCCGCGTCTCATCCCAATATCTATTATATCGTCCTCGACGCCTACACCCGGGCCGACATCCTCAAAGAGGTCTTCTCTTATGACAATTCCGGATTCCTGGCCGGGCTCGAGCAGAGAGGGTTCGTCGTCGCCGATCGCAGCTACGCCAATTACAACCTGACCCACCAATCCCTGGCGTCCTCCCTGAATTTCACTCTCCTCGACGCCGTCGCCGGGGACATCGGGGCCGCTTCGTCAGACCGGGAGCCTTTGTACGCGATGATCCGGGAAAACCGGGTCATGGCCTTTCTCAAGGCCCAGGGGTACAGGCTGATCGCGGCGTCGTCCAGCATCGAGCCGACGGATTTCAAGCGGGCCGACCGGTACTTCGGCTTCGCCCGATCCGATTCCGAGTTCCGACGGCGTCCTGCTCGGCACGACCCCCCTCCCGCTTTTCGCCAAGTCGGGGGCGGACGATTCCCCTTATGACGCCCACAGGGGAAGGATCCTCAACGCCTTCCGGGCCCTCGATGAATCGCCGGCGGAGAAGGGGCCCTTCTTCATGTTCGTCCATATCATGGCGCCCCATCCGCCGTTCGTTTTCGGAGCGGACGGAGAGCCGGTCGAGCCCGATTATCTCTTCTCCATGGTCGACGCCGACCGTCTCCATGGGGGGAACGCGGCGGCCTTGCCCGATTATATCGCCCGTTACCGGGCCCAGCTGGCCTTTCTCAATACGAAGATCCTGGCCGCCCTCGATTCGATCTTGAAGGGATCTCCCGAGCCGCCGATCATCGTCCTCCAGGGGGACCACGGTTCGAGGACGTATACGGACTTTGACCGGCCCGAAGCCTCGTATTTCAAGGAGAACCTGGCCATCTTGAACGCCTATCACCTTCCGGGGGACGGCCGGTCCCTCGTCTATCCGTCGATATCGCCGGTGAACACATTCCGGCTCATCTTCAGGCATTATTTCGGGGCCGAATTGGACCTTCTCGAGGACCGGAGCGCCTGGACGACCTGGCGCCGCCCTTACAGGTTCCTGCCCTTCGACGAGGCCCGCTACGGAGCGACGGTCGGATCCGTCAGGGACGAGATGAAGCCGGAGGCCCCGGCCGTCCAAAAAAGATAAAAAAAGGGGCGGCCGAAGCCGCCCCTTTGTCAGGCGTAAGTGAAGAACCCAGGTCAGCTTCCGGAAGCGGCCTGAATGAGAGACGTGCGAGGACCGCAGATCCAGTTGCCGGCCCAAGCGACCAGGTCGCCGTCGAAGTCGGACATGCCGCTGACATTGTAGAACCCGGCTTCAGGCGTAGCTTCCTGATAGGTGGCCGCGTTGAACGGACCATCCAGCTTGTCCCGTCCAAAGGACGACATGACGAAGTCCTCTTCGCCGATGTTGTCGGCGTTGGCTCCGCTCAGGGCCGCCGACAACGGCGGCCTTGCCGCAGTAGACGTTGTAGGCCGTGTTCCAGGGGTCGTTGATCGGGCAGGTCTTGATGTAGAAGTTGGCGATGGCCTGGGGGAACGGGTCGGCAGCGGCGCCCAGAGCGCCGTCCTGCGCGACGAGGTCCCAGTTGCCATGGTCCGTGATGTAGTCCATGGCGCCGGTCGAAACGGTCATGATCTCTTTCATCGCCGTCTTCTGCTTGGCCTTCTGGATGGCGGCCAGAGCGTTCGGGATGAGCAGAGCAGCCAGGATGCCGATGATCGCGACGACGATCAGCAGCTCGATGAGGGTGAATCCTCTCATCTTCTTAATCATTGAAAACCTCCTTTAAGATTCCCTGCTGATCTCCTCAGCCGGGTTCGTTTGCCACTCTTAGTTGGCACCCCTATTATAGCAATAAGCGTGCCAAGTTAATAGGCATTATAAGCTATTGAATATAAATATATTGCAATAATTGTCCTGGGGCCTGCAGAAAAATTGACGCCAACTTTTGTCATTTTCGACATTTTTTGTCGTTCAGGCTGGATTGCGGTCGCCGTTGCCGTTGCGCTTCTCGGCCTTGCGGACCTGGTTGAGGTCGTACTTGCCGATGAGGTAGCGGATGGTGCGGTAGCTCAGGCCGAGGAGAGGCGCGGCCTTCTGCAGGCTGCCCCCGGTGAGGGCGAGCGCCTCCTGGATGTATTTCTTGGTGATCTCGTCGAGGTGGTGGGTCAGGTTGAATCCCGGGGCGAAGAGCTCCTGGGTCTCGAGCTTCTTCTTCTGGGGCGAGATGATCTCCTGGGGCAGGCAGTTGACCGTGACCGTCTCGCGGTCCTCGATGGCCACGATGCGCTCGATGACGTTCTCGAGCTCGCGGATGTTGCCCGGCCAGGGATAGCCCTCGAGGAGCCCGACGACGTCGGGAGTGAACCGCTTCGGCTTCTTGCCCATCTTGTCGCAGTATTTCTGGAGGAAGTGGGCGATGAGGAGGGGGATGTCCTCGACCCTTTTGCGGAGAGGCGGCATGTCGACGGAGATGACGTTCAGGCGGTAGAAGAGCTCCTCGCGGAACTTCCCCTCGGCGATCCTCTTCTTGAGGTCCAGGTTCGTCGCGGCGATGATGCGCACGTCCACGGGGATCTCGTCGGCCCCGCCGACCCGCCGGACCTTCCGTTCCTGGAGGGCGCGCAGGAGCTTGACCTGGGTCCAGGGCGACATCTCGCCGACCTCGTCGAGGAACAGGGTGCCGCGCTGGGCCAGCTCGAACATGCCCTTCTTGTCGGAGACGGCCCCCGTGAAGGAGCCGCGGACGTGGCCGAAGAGCTCGCTCTCGAGGAGGTTCTCGGGAAGCGCGGCGCAGTTGATGGAGACGAACGGGTTCGTCGCGGCGGGCCCCCTGGAGGTGGACGGCCCGGGCGGCCATCTCCTTGCCGGTCCCGCTTTCCCCGGTGATGAGCACGGTCGAGTCGGTCGAGGCGACTTTCTCGATGAGGATGTAGATCTCCTGCATCGGCCGGCTCTTGCCGATCATCTGCTCGAAGCCGTAGCGGTCCTTGAGGTCCCGCTTGAGGAGGATGTTCTCCTGCTTGAGGCGCCGCGAGGCCAGCCCCCGGCCGACGATGATCTTCAGCTCCTCGACGTCGAAGGGCTTGACGACGTAGTCCAGGGCCCCGGCCTTGAGGGCCTCGACGGCCTGGGCGATGCTGCCGTAGGCCGTGATCAGGATGACCGGCAGGTCGGGCAGGTTCTCCCGGGCGTAGCGGAGGATGTCCATGCCGTCGGCCCCGGGCATCTTGATGTCGGTGACGACGAGGTCGATCTCTTCCTTGGCCAGGATCTCGAAGCCCCCGGCGGCCGAGAGCGAGGATCTTGACCGCGTAGCCTTCCTTCTTGAAGACGACCGTGAGCAGGTCGAGGAGGCTCTTTTCGTCGTCGATGATCAGGATCGTTTCCATCGTTCGGACCTTACGCCCCCGCGGCCTTGCGCAGGGGCAGCGTGATCAGGATCTCCGTCCCCTTGTTGAGCTCCGAGCGGACGTCGATCCGGCCGTCGTAATCGTCGATGATCTTGCGGACGATCGACAGGCCGAGACCCCGCCCGTTCTCGAAGCCGGAGTAAAAGGGCTCGAAGAGGTTCTCCTTGTCCTCTTCCGTCATGCCCCGGCCCGTGTCGGCGACGACGATGCGGACGTCCTTCTTCCGGGGCTCGGGGAACTCGAGCCGCAGCCGGCCGCCGGCGGGCATGGCCTTGACCGCGTTCTTGATGAGGTTCCAGAAGACCTGCTTGAACTGGCCGGCGTTGCCGTAATAAGGGACGTCCGAGGTCCGGAAGTTCCCTTCGAGCGCGACCTTCCCGTTGAGCTCCCCTCCGCCCTGCAGGATCTTGATCGTCTCGTCCAGGATGTCGCGCAGGTTGATCGGGGAGAAGACCTGCTTCGAGGGCAGCGCGAAATCCAGGAACTGCTCGAGGCTCTGGGAGACGCGCTCCGATTCCTTGAGGACGATGGCCATCAGCTCCTTCTGCTCGTCGTCGAGCGCGAGCTCCTTCTTCAGGACCTGGACCGAGCCCGAGATGGCGGCCAGGGGGTTGCGGATCTCGTGGGCCAGGCTGGCCGAAACGCGGCCGGCCTCGGCCAGGCGCTCCCGGACGAGGATCTCCCTCTCGGCGGCCCGGAGCGCGTCCCGCGTCCGCCGCAGGCCCCTCCGTCAGCTTGCTCATCAGGGCGGCGATGACGAAGAAGACGCCCCAGGCGATGAAGATGGTGCCCAGCATGGACCCCAGGGAGGTCCTGACGACGTGCTCGGGGCTGAAGGCGGGGATGAAGCCGAAGTAGAGGCCGTCGGCGAGGACGCCGAAGAGGATGGCCGACAGCGACGCGGCCAGGAACCCGGCCCGGCCGGAGATGACCATGCTCGCGGCGATGATCGGGAAGAGATAGAGGAAATACATCGACGAGGCGAGCCCGCCCGAGATGTAGACGAAGGCGGTGATGAGGCAGAGGTCGAAGACGACCTGGATGTAGGCCTGGGCGACGAGGTGCCGCCCCCCCGCGTAGAGGGCGAAGAAGACGGCCGAGAAGGCGTAGGCGCCGATGATGAGATAGTAGAAGGGCAGGTTGGGCTGGGCGTCGGCGGAGGACAGCTGGATGATGAGGGCCGAGACGAGAAGCGACGTCAGGACGACGAGCCGGTAGACGTTGTAGAGGAGGACGCTCCGTCGCTCCACCGTCCGTTCCCTCCTGACCTGCCGGGACATCATGGCACCGCTCTTGCGGCTCCGTCTGTCCTCGGACCTCTAGAACTGTCTTCATGAGGCTGAAGATCGGCAGGTACATGGAGACGACCAGGCCGCCGACCATGGCCCCGACGAAGATGAGCAGGATGGGCTCGAGGATGGAGAGCATGGCGGCCACGGCGTTGTCGACCTCCTCGTCGTAGAAGTTGGCCAGCTTCGACAGCATCTCGTCGAGGGTGCCCGTGGCCTCGCCGACGTTGATCATCTGGAGCATCATCGTCGGGAACTTCCCCGACCTCTTGAAGGACTCGGCCATCGTCTTGCCCTCGGAGACGAGCTTGCGGGCGTCGGTGATCTCTTTCTCGATGATGACGTTGCCCGGCCGTCGTCGAGGTGATCTTCAGGGCTTCGAGCATGGGCACGCCGCCGGAGATGAGGGTCGCCAGCGTCCGGGTCACCCGGGTCATGGCCACCTTGTAGAGGAGCGGGCCGAAGATCGGCATCTTCAGGATGAGGCGGTCCGTCGACCAGCGGCCGGGCGTCGTGCTCCGGTAATAGCGGAAAGCGAAGATCGCGGCGATGATGCCGGCGAAGATGAAGAGGATGTACTTCTGGACGAAATCGCTCAACCCGACGACCATGGCCGTCAGCCCGGGCAGCTCGGCGCCGAGATCGCGGAAGATGTGCGCGAAGACGGGGATGACCTTCCAGAGCAGGAAGATGGCCACGATGATGGCGAAGATGACGATGGCCACCGGGTAGATCATGGCCTGCTTGACCTTGGCCCGGAGCCGGACGTTCTTCTCGATGAACTCCGAGAGGCGCCGGAGCATGATGTCGAGGGAGCCCGACTGCTCGCCCGAGGCGATGAGGTTGCAGTAGAGGTCGTCGAAGGCCTTGGGGTGCTTCCGCTTGGCCTGGTTCAGGGTCGAGCCGGCCTCGACGTCGTCCTTGACGGTCTTGATGACGTGCTTGAAGTAGGTGTTCTTCTGCTGTTCCTCGAGGATGCCCAGGCTCTGGATCAGGGGCAGCTCGGCGTCGATGAGGACCGACAGCTGGCGGCTGTAGACGGCCAGGTCCTTGAGCTTGACCTTCTCTCGCTTGAGGAAGGGGATCTTGAACCCTCCCTTGGCCGGGGCGACGCTGAGGACCGAGATCTGGTCCTTCTGGAGCAGGCGTCCGAGCTCTTCCTTGGACGCGGCGACGCGCTCGCCTCCGACGGTGTCTCCGTAGCGGTTCTTGCCTTTCCAAACATATGTCGGCATCGTTCACCTCGCTCGTCGGGGACGGCCCCTATTTTCTGGACATTCCCGGCTGGCCGCTGGGCGTGATCTTGACGCCCTCGCGCCGTTGGATGATGTCGGTCAGCTCTTCGGGCGACGGAGCTCATGCTCATGATCATGTCGAGACTGACCAGCTTGCGGAAATACAGGCTGGCCAGGGACTGGTTGAAGGTCTGCATCCCGAACTTCTCCTGGCCCATCTGCATGGACGAGTAGATCTGGTGGATCTTGTTCTCGCGGATGAGGTTGCGGATGGCCGGAGTTGGGGATCATGATCTCCATGGCCAGGACCCGGCCCTTGCCGTCGACCCGCGGCAGGAGGGCCTGGGTGATGACGGCCTCGAGCGACATCGACAGCATGATCCGGATCTGGGTCTGGTACTGGCTGGGGAAGATGTCGATGATGCGGCTGATGGACTCGACGGCCGAGTTCGTGTGCAGGGTGGAGAAGGTCAGGTGGCCCGTCTCCGCGACGCGCAGGGCGGCCTCGACCGTCTCGAAGTCGCGCATCTCGCCGATCAGGACGACGTCCGGGTCCTCGCGCAGGACCGAGCGCAGGGCGTTGCCGTAGGACTGGGTGTCGGCGTAGAGCTCGCGCTGGTTGATGATGGCCTTGCGCGGCGTCAGGTAGTATTCGATGGGGTCCTCGATGGTGACGATGTGGACCGGCGCGCTCCGAGTTGATGTGCTCGATCATGCAGGCCAGCGTCGTCGACTTGCCGCAGCCGGTCGGCCCGGTGACGAGGACGAGGCCCCGCGGCAGGTAGCAGAGCTGCTGGATGCGCTGGGGGATGCCCAGCTGGGCGAAGCTCCACATGGACGGCAGGAAGCGCCGGAAGGCCCCGGCCACGGCGCCCTTCTGCATGAAGACGTTGGCCCGGAAGCGGCCGAGCTCCTTGACGCCGAACGAGAAGTCGAGCTCGAGCTTCTCCTCGAACAGCCGCTTCTGCTTGTCGGTCATGATGCTGTAGATGATCTCTTTCGTCTCCGCCGGCGTCAGGGGCGGATGCTCGATGTCCTTGAGGATGCCGTGGACGCGGATCCGCGGCGGGATGTAGGTCGTGATGTGCAGGTCGCTCGCGTCGGCCTCGACGCAGGCTTTCAGCAGCTCGAAGATCGGCTTGGCCATGGGATCCTCCGTTATGCGTCTGGCCCGGTCATTCGTCCCGGACGGTCTCGCGCAGGACTTCTTCGACCGAGGTGACGCCGTTCTTGATCTTGATGAGGCCGCTCCGGCGCAGCGTCATCATGCCCTTTTCGATGGCCTTCTTCTTGATCTCCCGGGACTGGGCCCGGGTCAGGATCATCGTCCGGATATCGTCATCGACCTTCAGGACTTCGAACAGGGCCGTCCGGCCCTTGTAGCCGGTCCTGTTGCAGGCGTCGCAGCCGCCGGGCTTCATGACCTGGAGCCCCTTGAGCTCGCTCTTCTGGAAGCCCATCTCGAGGAGGGCCGCCTCGGGCAGGGCGTGGGGCTGGGCGCACTTCTTGCACAGCCGCCGGATGAGGCGCTGGGCCACGACCAGGATGAGCGAGTCGGCGATGAGGAAGGGCTCGACGTTCATGTTGATCCATGCGGGTGATGGAGCTCGCGGCGTCGTTGGTGTGGATGGTGGAGAAGACGAGGTGGCCGGTCAGGGCGGCCTTGATGGCGATGTCGACGGTCTCCTGGTCGCGCATCTCGCCGACCAGCATGATGTCGGGGTCCTGGCGGAGGAAGCTCCGCAGGCAGGCGGCGAAGGTCAGCCCGATCTCTTCCTTGATCTGGACCTGGTTGATGTTCGGGACGTTGAACTCGACGGGGTCCTCGGCGGTCAGGATGTTCATGTCCGGCGAGTTGATGGTCGAGATGGCCGAATAGAGCGTGTTCGTCTTGCCGCTTCCGGTCGGCCCGGTGACGAGCACGATGCCCCACGGCTTATGGATGGACTCCTCGAAGACGGCCAGGGACTCCTCCTCGAACCCGAGCTGGGTCAGGTCGAGCTTGAGCATCTCCTTGTCGAGGATCCGGGCGACGATCTTCTCCCCCCACAGCGTCGGCAGGGAGGAGACGCGCATGTCGACCTCCTTCTTCTTGCCGTTGTCGAGGCGCAGGCGCATCTTGATGCGGCCGTCCTGGGGCAGGCGCTTCTCGGCGATGTCCATGTTCGACAGGATCTTGACGCGCGAGATGACCGGGCTGCGGTACTTCAGGGGCAGGTTGACGATCTCGTAGAGGTCGCCGTCCATGCGGTAGCGGACGCGGAAGCTCGTCTCGTAGGGCTCGAAATGGACGTCGCTCGCGCCCCGCTTGATGGCGTCGATGAAGGTCTGGTTGACGAGCTTGATGATCGGGGCCTCTTCGGCCTCGGATTCCTCGTCCGTCGAGGACCTCGGTCTCGTCTGTCGTCCTCGATGATGTTGACCCGGCCGTCGTCGGCCAGGGCGATGTCTTCGATGATCTTCTTGACCCGGATGGCGTCGGCCGTGCCGT
Organism: Candidatus Aminicenantota bacterium; assembly: GCA_963843505.1. GTDB lineage: Bacteria > Acidobacteriota > Aminicenantia > Aminicenantales > Saccharicenantaceae > RBG-16-66-30. The sequence continues at coordinate 41,381 of CAWJKR010000006.1, forward strand.
AGTACTTGTTGATGGCGTTGACGACGCCGGTCTCGGAGGCGATGACCGGCTGGATCGACAGGCCCGTCCGGAAACGGACGTCCTCGATGATCTCGAGGTCGGTCGGGTCGACCATGGCCAGGGTCAGGAAGTTCCGGATCCGGTGGATGGGCATGATCATGTACTTCTTGGCCACGTCCACCGGGATGAGGGTGATGACCTCGGCGTAGACGTCGAACTGGTCGAGGTCGATGTAGGGATAGCCGAGCTGACGGCTCAGGGCCTGGGCGATGTCCTCCTCGGTCAGGAAGCCGAGCTGGACGAGTGAAGTGCCGACAGGCAGGCTGTTCTTCTTCTGGAACTCCAGGGCGGACTTCAGCTGGTCGACGGAAAGGATCTTTTCCCTTAGAAGCAGCTCGCCCAGGTTGGATGCCATTTTTTATTCCGTAATCTTAATGTTTTAGACAATTCCTGTCAATTATCGGCCGCCTCTTGCCCTTCCTCATAATGACGGCCGGGAAGCCGAATCTTCTCTCGCCTCCGACATTTTCTTGGTTCCCAAGGCATTGCTCCGATGGGACCTATTCTCCTCTAGCGACAAAATGCGTCAATCACCCGGGGTGAGCATTGCCTGGGTGAAAATACCAAAAATTGTCTCCCCTCAAGGGGTGATAAGGCGATTTCAGAGAGATTCCCCCCCCGAGGAGATCGCTTGAGTGAAGGACCGTGCCAGCCCCTTCAGGCCTAATGTCGGGGGCGGGCCCCATCAGTCGGCAAGACCGAGCTTCATGAGGAGCCTTTGATAGCGGGGATCGGCTCGGTAGCGGTCGTCGGAAGGAACGACCTTGGCGAATAGGATCATGGGATCGCGGGCATCGTAGGCTTTCTGCGCCCATTCCATGCTCCTGGCGACGTCCCCCAGCTCCAAATAGAAAAAGGAAACGAGGGCCGGCATGGCGGCCCCGAAAGCCATGTCGCGCTTGTCCATGAACGACGCGGAGCCCGCCCGGTCCCCCGCCCCCAGGAGGGCCAGTTGAGAGAAGAACGCCTTTTCCGGACCGGCGTCCGGAAAGAGCGGGGGGATGTCCGCGTACCGCCCTGTGGAAAAATAGAGATAGGCGAGCGCGACCTTTGTTTCCAGCCAGTCCGGGTTCATCTCCAACGCCCGTTTCAGCGTCGCCAGGGCCTTGTCCGGGAGGCGGGCGTACGTGTAGGCCACGCCCAGGTTGAGGATGCCCGGAACGTAATCCGGATCGAGCGCCACGGCCTTTTCGAGCTCTCGAACCGACTCTTCCCGGCGGCCCAGGAACGTCAACAGGCGCCCGTACCATTGCCGGGCATTGGCGCAATTCGGGTCCAGCGCCAGCGCTTTGCGCAGCTCCGCCTCGCTTCCCTTGAGGTCGAATTCATAGTCGAGCCGGATCTCCCCCAAAGACGCGTGCGCTTCGGCCAGCGAGTCATCCAGGTCGAGGGCTTTGAGGACGGCCCCCTTCGCCTGAACATAGGCGTCGGGGAGAAAGGCCTTCGACAGCTGATAAGCGTCGGCGAGTCCGGCGTAGGCCCTGGCGTAACCCGGGTCGCGGGCGATCGCGCTCCTGAAGGATTCAACGGCCTTCCTGAGCCCGGCCTCGCTCCGCATATCCCAGTAATACCGGCCCCGGACGTAGTCCTGATAGGCCTCCGGGTCGGCCGCCGGGGGCCGCTGAAGGTTCCTTTGGTCCTCGTCCGAAAGCTCGACGTTCAGGGCCTTGACGATCTCCTCGGCGATGCCGCTCTGGATCTCGAAGATGCTCGTGAATTTCCCCCGGAACACGTTCGACCAGCGCAGCTTCCGGTCGGCGACGTTCGTCAGCTCCGGGGTCACCCTGATATCGTCCCCGTCCCGGGCGATGCTCCCCCAGAGAACGGCCTGGACGTCCAGTTCCTTCCCGACCGCGGCGGCCGTCTTGCTTGTGTCTGCGTACCGGCGGACCGAGGAATACGGCATCACGTCGAACTTTTTCAGGCGCAGGAGCCGGGTGATGAGCTCCTCGGCCATGCCGGCCCCGAGCGGGGACTGACTCGACTGCGGGCCCTGAGCCTGGAAAGGGATGACGGCGATCGAAGGCCTGGCCGGGCCGCCGGACGGCGCGGCCGGGGGAGACGGCCTCCGCGCCAGGACGACGGCCGCGACGATGACCGCCAGAGCAGCCATAGGAGGAACGAGCCATTTCTTGGCCGGAAGCCGGGCGGCCCCGGACTTCGGGAAGGGCCGCCGGGGCTTCTCCGCAGACCGTCCCGCCAAGGGCTGCCCGGAATCCAGGCGCGCCAGGTCGGCCCCCAACGCGTCGGCGCTGTCGTAGCGGTCCTCCCTGTCTTTTTCCAGGCAGCGCAGGATGAGCCCGCTCAGCCCCTCCGAGATCTGGGGATTGAGCGCTCGCGGGTCCTCAGGGCGCCCGCGCTGATGCTTCATGGCGACGGCCAGGGCCGTGTCCCCCGTGAACGGCGCCCTGCCCGAGGCCATCTCATAAAGGATCACGCCCAGTGAATAGATGTCCGATCGGGCGTCGAGGTCCCCTCCGGCCATCTGCTCGGGCGACATGTACTCGGGCGTTCCGATGATGGCGCCGGCCGCTGTGCGGCCACGGCTTTCGGCCGAGCGGGCGATGCCGAAGTCCATGATCTTGGCGCGGCCCTCCTCGTCGACCATGATGTTCTGCGGCTTGAGGTCCCGGTGAACGATGCCGAGCCGGTGGGCCTCGCTCAGTCCCTCGCAAACCTGCCGGCCGATCGACAGGACCTGCCCCTGGCTCAGCCGTCCGACCTTGCGGATCAGCTTCTTCAGGTCCTCGCCGGGAACATATTCCATGGTGATGAAGCGGGTTCCGGCGGTTTCCCCGAGGTCGAACATCCGGCAGACGTGGCGGTGGGTGATCTTCCGGGCGAGCTTGAGCTCGTTGTCGAAGCGTTCGATCGTGCCGGCGTCTGCCGCGAACTCGGGCCTGATCAGCTTCAGCGCGACGGGCTCGTCGATCTTCGTATCGACGGCCTTATAAACCCGGCCCATGCCTCCCGCGCCGAGCTCCTCGATGATGCGGTAGCGCCCGGCGAAGAGGGTTCCGGCCATGAGCCCGGGGGCCGTCGCCGCCAGCGTCTGGGTGAAGGAGGCCTGGTCGAATTTGGGGCCAGTCATGTCCCGATCCCCGATCCCGGTGCCCGGCGGGCCGACGCCCGTCGAACTAGAAGAAAAAGGCGACCCCGATGAAGAATTGATGGATATTGAGGTTCTGGATCAATAAGCCCCCTTTCTTCATCCGGTTGTGGGTATATCGGTACTCGGCCCGGATGGCCGCGATATTGCCGATAACGTATTTGACCCCTCCCCCTCCGTTGAGAAGCGTCGCCGTGGCGCTCGTAGCGCCCTCGACCAAGGGGCCGACGGCGAATCCATTCCCGAACCCGGCTCCCGCGAGCAGGAAGGGGATGAGGGACCCGGCTGTCTTAAAATTATAGGACAGGTTCCCGCTCAAGTTGAAACGGGCGTCTCCAGGGGAGAACTTCGCCAGAATGAGCTCCGGTTCGATCTCCAGCCCCTTCCAGACGAAGTACCCGAATCTCAGAGGGATCACGAGGAGGCTGTCGGAGTCCGTGTCTCCGCTGGCCTTAAAGCTGGAGAAGGAAAAAGCGGTGCTGATTTCGAACTTTTTTCCCGGGACGGGCTGGCTCATGGCCAGCGTCGCGCCAAGGAAAAGGATAAGGGAAAGAAACACGCACACCTTTCTCATGATGGCTCCTTTCATCGATCCTTCGCCGTAATGAGCATCCTTCCTGCCCGCGCAGCGTCTTTCCGACCGCGGATATTACGGCAGTTGCCCCATTTTGTTCTCGGCCAAGCCTCTTGTCAAGACGCGAGGGAAGGGGGGAATGGAGGCGCGCCCGGGCCTCACGAGGAACGGCCGGTCCGGTCCCGATGATACGCCTGATAGTCGTCCATCGTATTGATATTCCTATACCATGCTCCGTCGCGCAGGGGGACGAACTTCACCCGGCACTGAGGATAGAACAGGACGATCTTCCTCTGTCCCTCATCGAGCTGCTTTTCGACGAGCGGGATGACGGACCTCCGATACAGGGCCAGCAGGGCGTTCGGTCTCCCCTCATTGTCCACGGCGGCCACCACATCGTGGTCTCCCGCATAGGAGCGCATCTCGGTGATGAACCCGGGGTCGATCTCCGGAATATCGCAGGCGACGACCAGATTGACGTCCGTTTCCGAGGCCTTCAGTCCGGCATAGATGCCCATGAGCGGCCCCTGGCCGGGCCGTTCGTCATAGACGACCCTGACACCGGCGGGAAGGGCCGGCTTCAGCTCCTCATGCCGTTCCCCGTCGCTCACGCTGACGATGACGTCCTTCGAGAGGGGGATCAAGCTCTGGACGAGCGACCGGATCATCGGCCGGCCGTCGATCGGCAGCAGGGCCTTGTCTTTCCCCATTCGCCGGCTCATTCCCCCGGCCAGCACGATGGAGGTGAAATAAGGATCGGGCCTCGTCATCGTTCTAGTATAGCAGGATGATGGCGCCTATTTCGCGGCCTCCTCCCCCTTCTTCAGATACGGGACCCCGTCGGTCCACCATTTCGGCGCCGGCGCGCCCTTGAGGAAATGGTCGAAGAACTCGAAGAACCGGACGGTCAGGTCCTTCCGGTTGGCCAGCCCGCGCAGCCCATGGCCTTCCTCGGGGTAGGCCAGCAGGACGGCCTGTTTGTCGTGATATCGCAGGGCGTTATAGAAGGCCAGGCCGTTGATGAAGCCGACGGTCGGGTCCGATGTTCCGTGCATGATGAGGAACGGCGCGGTCACGTTGGGGACGTGGGTCAGGGCCGACTCGAAACGGTACTTGTCGGGCTGGTCCCAGGGGGAGAAGCCCCAGCGGCCCTGGTCGTAGAGGTAATAGTTGAAGGCCGTGTCGCCGCTGCCGCCCTGATAGCCGTAGCCCCAGCCCCAGGGCATGCTGAAGTCATTATAAAGATCGACGACCCCGGCGCCCATGCCGACGGCGGCGAACATCTTGGACATCGTCCCGATGAAGGCCGCGCCCTCACCGCTGTAGCTGTGGCCCGACACGCCGATCCGTTTCGGATCGGCATAGCCCATTTCGATGACCTTTTGCGTCGCCGCCTCGACGCACTCGAGCATGTCGGAGTGGGAGTTCCCGGTCCGGAAATGGACGTCGGGGAGCATGGCCAGGTAGCCGTCGCTCGTGGCCTGCACCGGCATCCGGCCCATGCTGGGAAGATAGGCCGGGGCGTTGTAGATGTGCATGGTCTGCGAGTTCTTCTCGTAAAAGATGACGATCATCGGCCGCTTCTCGCCCGGCTGATAATCGTCGGGGATGGCCAGGATGCCCTGCAGGCGCTGGCCGTCCTTGTTCGTATAATCGAAGAGCAGCCGGCGCCCCCAGAGGAAGTCCTTCTGCTGGGGATTGGCGTCGGAGATCTTCCGGGAATCCTTGAAACCCGGGCCGGACACGCGGAGGTCGGGGAACTCGACGAACGTCTGGCGGGTGAAGAGGAACATGTTCGCCTTGAGGGCCTTGACGGGGTTGCCGTAGGAGGCGTCCTCGTAGACGAGCTCTTTGAGCTTGCCGTTCGCCCATTCGTAATAGCCCGATCTCTTCGTCCATTCGCCATAGGCGGACAAGGTCTGGGGCTTGGCCAGGTCGAACATCTGGCGAGCCACCGCCGAGCGCGGCTGGGACGGGTCGGGCGGCTCGACGCGGAGCAGGCGGAACCGGATCTCGTTCTTCGTCCCGAAGCCGTTCGTCAGGTCCCTGGGCGCGGAACCGTCGAGGGGGACGAGCCAGAGGTCGTAGCGGTGGTTGACGATGACGCCTTTGCCGTCGCTCGTGTAGCCCGCGATCGCCGTAGGACGGCTTGGCCCCGGGATGGTCGTATTCGGTGTCGGTGAAATTGACCTTCCCGGCGCCGAGGGCCAAGGCCCGTCCGGCGGCGAAGTCGTAGGCCACGATCGTCCCGTCCTTCCAATAGAGGAAATGGGTGCCGCGCGGATGGATGCCGAAGACGTAGCGGCCGGTGAGCTGGCCCTTGGCGATGAGCGTCCGCTCGCCCGTGGACGTGTTGACCCGGTAGTAGTCCCCGGCCGGGAGGACCTTCTCGTCGCGCAGGTAGGCCCGCGTGTCGAGGCCGACGGCCCACACGCCGTCCGGGGCGACGTCGAGCTCGCGCATCGTCTCGTCGGCGAGCTTGACGAACTTCCCGGCCGCGACATCGAAGGCCGCCCGGAAGGTGAAGTTGCGGTCCTGCTCGGCCCGGACCATCTGGAGAGACTGGACCCGGTCGTCGCTGGTGTTCCAGACGTCCACATTGGCCGCTTCGTCCGTGGACTTGCGGGTCGTGTCCGGCGCGGGGGCCTGTTCCTTGATCCCGAAAAAGACGCGCTTCCCGTCGTCGCTCCACGCGAGGCCGGCCCGGTCGCTCGCGACCCAGCCTTTCGGAAAGCCCGCGGCCTTGGCCGGGTCGAGAAGGGCCGGCTTCGGGCGCGGGAGCGCCGTCCTTCAGAAGCGCCGGGACGTCCGGGAAGGCGATGAGGACGTTGTCTCTCTCGCGCATCTTCTCGACCTCGGTCCCCTTGAGGACCGCCAGGGCCGTGCCTTCGTCGTTCCAGGCCAGGCGGTTGTAGTTCTTGGCGTCGTTGTCGAGAGGCGTCACGCGGCCGTTGCGGGCGTCGAAGACAAAGAGCCCGTTCCCGTCCTTCACCGCCGCGTCCACCGTATAGGCGAGGAGCGCGCCGCTCCTGTTGAAGGCGTAGTCGGCGACGCTCCCGAGGAGCTGGAAGCGGCCCGTCTTCAGGTCGAGCAGCACGGCATCCTGGCCCCGGGGACCGGTCGGGGCGGGGGTGGACCCGGGGGCGGCCGGGGCCTGGGGCGGCATTCCGCCTCCGCGCCGGCCCGCGGGGGCGGCGGCCTCGCCGCCGCGCCTCCGGAGGACCAGGTGGGACGATGTCGCGGCGAAGGCGAACGTGCCGATCTCTTCCCAAGACCGGACGGCGCCGGTCGAGAGATTCCGCAGCTCGACGCGACGGGGCGGGATAGGCGCGGCCCCGCCGCCGCGCTGACCCGGCTGTCCCGGCTGGCCCGGCGTCGGCTCGGTCTGCCCCGGCGCCGGCTGGGTCGAAGGAGCGCTCCCGGAGGGAGCATTGCCGGAACCGCCCGAGCCGCCGCGGCTCTGGCGCGCCCGCTGGGCCGCGCCGGGGTCGACCTGATAGACGATCCATCGGGAGTCGGGCGAGAAGACGGGCGCGGTCGCGTCGTCGACGGCGACGTCCGCGTTCGTTCCGAGGTGCACGATATGCAGGACCGGCTTGGTCTCGGCCGGCAAGACGTTGGTGAGCTCCAGGATGTAGGCCAGCCATTTCCCGTCGGCCGACAGGACCTGGCCGGAAATGGAACGCCATTTGGAGTAATCGTCGACGGTCATCGCTTTCTTGGCCGGGGCGGGCGCGGCGAGCCTGGGCGGAGGCCGGCGCCGGGGCCGAGGCCGCGAGGAAGCTCAGGACCAGGACGAGACAGATGGCAAGCCGGGGACGGGTGAGTAAAGATCTCATGGGTACTCCTTGTCGGACCGGGGATGCGGCGTAAGAAAGCGCACGGACTCACTTTTATAGGCGCCGCGCTTAAAAGTCAATCCGACCGGCTCGTGGGGGCCCCTCGGAAATCCTCCTTAAAGGGGATTCCTCCGCTCCCGGCGTGAGCGAAACTGAGAGGCACGGAGACGCCCATGAACTCGTTCGCCTTTTGGCTCGATAAGCCGTTCGATCCGCGCCGCCTCTCCAGGCAGGCCCGACGCGGGACCCGGTTCGTGACCATCCGCTACAGGGGTTCGTTCGCACGGTCGGCGATCAAGACCCTGATCGTGCTCATGCTTCTTGCGATCATGTCGAATGTCATAGGCGAACGGACGAGCCAAAACCTGGATGCGAACGAAGTCGCTTGCAAGGGCGGGAGCGCCGGGATCCAGCGTTAGATCGCGGCGGGTCCGGGCCGTTGGCCGGCCGCGCCCGTAAACCCGAGTTCTCCGGGCGCCGCGACTTCCCGACCCCGTATTCTTGACACCCGCCCGTGTGCCGAATTATCCTTTATTTGACGCGGAAGGCATTGATCAGGAGCGCAACGCCATGAGATCGATCGCTATCATCGGATCGGGCATGGGCGGGCTCACCGCCGGCAACCTGCTGGCGAAGAAAGGGCATAAAGTCACGATCTTCGAGGCCCAGAAGACGCCGGGCGGCTACACCGCCGGTTTCCGGCGCGAGGGATTCTATTTCGAAAGCGGGACGCTCGCCTTCGAATCTTCCGCCCAGGTTTTCCGGGCCATGAAGGAGATCGGCGTCTTCGACAAGATCGAGTTCGCGCGCCAGAAGATGCACATCATGGCCGGGAAGATGACACGGCGTCTGTTCGAGCTACCGAGGAATTCAAGGGCCTGGCCTATCGTTCGTACCCCGGCGAAAAGGAGAAGCTCGACCGCTATTTCGGCGAGGCCGACAAGATGATCCGGGCCATGACCGGGATGATGGCGCCGCGCGGCGTCGCCGGCTTCCTGGCCTTTCCATTCCATCTCGCCGGGTTCATGCACCATGTATCGCAAGTATTCGAAGATCACCGTGACGGACTTCGCCGCGGCCTGTTTCGGCGAGGGCTCGGCGCTGTATGCCCATTTCAAGGGTTTCGGCTATCCGGACATGTCGGCGGCGCTCATCGGGCCGGCCCTGGCCTCCTTTCTCGACGACTATTGGACGGTCAAGAAGGGCTTTCAGTCCTGGGCGGACGCCCTGGCCGACAACTTCCGGGCCCTGGGCGGTGAGCTGAGGCTCGGGACGCCGGTCGACAAGATCGTGACCAAGCACCGGGCCGCCGCGGGCGTCGAAGCCGGAGGGTGAATTCTTTCCCGCGGACTGGGTCATTTCCGCCGCAGACTACAAGAAGACGTTCCTGGTCTGGCTGGATGATCGCTCGCTCCTGCCCGGCGGAGTTCGTCAAGAAGGTCTCGGAAACCGCGGTATCCGAAGGGATCGTCACGGCCTACCTCGGACTCGAGCCTGCCGCCGGCCGAGCTCGGGAAATGGCTCAAGGCGCCCGCATGCCAGTTATCGAGATCCGTCGATGGCCTCCGACTTTCGCCTTGGCGCCGATGATCCGGACTACTTCAAGAAAGCCGGGGCGGGCCTCTATTCTCCGTCGCTTCACGATGCGAGCCTCGCTCCGGCGGGCAAGTCGAGCCTCATGATCCAGGCCATCGCGCCCACGCATTGGATGAACAACTGGGGCGGCGGCGACCGGCAGAAGTACCGGGAGCTCAAGGACAGAGTTCAGCGGGAGCTCGTCGCCAAAGCCGCGGCCGTTATCCCGGGCCTGGAGGCGCACATAGAATATATCGACCTGGCGACGCCGCTCACGTACGAGCGGTTCACGGCGAATACCGACGGCGCGACCTCGGCCTGGAGCTGGAACCCTCATAACAAGTTCTACGGGAGTCCTCTGGGCGTCCACATCGCCACGCCCGTCAAGAACCTGCTCATCGGATCCTGCTGGTCGGCCCAGATCGGGGGCGTGCCGAGCGCCATCGCCGCCGCCCGCCGCTGCGCTAGGAGGATCGGCTAGCCCGGGGAACGCCGAAGTCCCCTTCCAAGGGGGAGGTTTCTCAGGGAATCAAGGAAGCGCGCCTGGAGGGACTCGAACCCCCGACCCGCTGCTTAGAAGGCAGCTGGGCCACCTTATTAATTTATGCGAGATGAATGACTTGCAAGTTCTTTGCCGGAAGATGTGCTCAAAATTGTGCACAAAGACGGCCCCGAGAGGGAATCAGCTGCCGGTCAGCCCGGCTATCCTCCTCTCAGCATCGTCAACCTCGGGCAGGCCGGGCGGGCATCATTCCAGAGGTCAAAGCAGTTCGCCAACGCCAATTGGCTTTGGCGATCGCTCATCGCGTCGGGTAGTTCATGCGGCGCAGCAGATCTTTGAATCTCGGGTCGGGGCGCACGATATTCCATATGGGGTCAACCTCGATGAAAGATAACCACATATCCCGCTCTTCATAACATTTTTCGAGCCAGGCGAGGGCCTGGTCTCGATCGCCCCGGTCTGCACAGGTGGCGACCCGGAAGTAAGACGGGACATTGATCCGGGCCGAGATCTTCTCCAACTCGTCGAGCATATTGTTCAGTTCATCTGCTTTTCCCAATGCCCCATACACCTGAGCGATCGCAGTGTCCATTAACGGGCTATCGCCGAACAGCGCTTAGGCTCGTTGCGGCAGCCAGAACACCGGAGTTTGGCTAAGAGGATTCGAAGGGCCCGTATTTCAGCGCGTCAGTATGTCGTGCATGGCGTTGATCACGACGCCCTTCGGTCTTTTGGGCAGCGCCACCTCGACATCGACGTTCTCGGTCGTATTGCCGACCAGCCGAATGCCGCCCAGTCTTGAGACCGCGCCTTTGTCGTATTCGATATAGACCGGCACGAGGACCGCGAAGCCGTCGGTGACCTCCGATTGCGTGATCGTGCCGAAAACGTGGTATTTCCCGCCTGCCACCGGCACGGCATTGAGCTTCGCCGTGAGCCGGGGGATCGTCGTCCCTCGCACCCATTGGTCGAAGAACCAGTCGAGCGTCCCGGCGTCGGTCAGCCTCAGCTTCGGCGGCGCGTGCTTCTCCACAATGCGCTGGAAGTCTTCCGTCGAGGGGTTCTTCCCCGCGTAGGTCGCGGCAAAGTCCTTCATCATGGCGATGAACGCCTCGTCCGGATTCTGCTTCCTCGGGTCCATCATGGCCATCCGCAACATCTGGAGGACGTAGGCGCCCTTTTCATAGACGAGGACGGAGTACGCCTGCGGATTGCGCCAGGTGGCCAGCCTGTACCCCATGGAGATCGGCCCGGCATCGTTGGCGGAGATGTCCATGCCGCGCGGTTTCTCGAAGAGGGCCTTCTTTTTCTTCTCGTAGAACGCGTTATAAGCGTCGAAGTCCTTGCGCATCTGCAGGACCAGGCCGGACGTGAATTCCGCGAACCCTTCCGAAAGCCAGGCATCGTGGTAGGTCCGCCAGCCAACCTTATGCCCCCACCACTGATGAGCGACCTCGTGGGCCCCGACCTGATCGACGAAGGCCGTGGCATCCGCGCCGAAGCCCAACTGGTTGCGGGTCGTGCTGTCCATGAAGGCGAGATACGGGAGATAAACGAGCGTCGGCCACGACTGGCCGTAGAACCAGGCCGACTGCTGCGTGATCGCGATCCGTTTGTCCTCCAGGGGACCGAAGTAGACGTTCCCGGTCCTGGCGGTGTTGGCGCCGTCGGCGAAGGCGGCCTGGGCCAGCCCCGCGGTGCTCACGTTCAACGATCCCATCTCCCCCGAGGCCGCGTACGCCTGCTGGAGCTGCTTGAGCAGGTCGGGCTCGCCGGGGTTCGTATAGACCTCGACCGTCATCCCGCTCTGGTCGTCGGTCTGCACCATCTTCTTGAAGTTGCCGTAGTTGAACCCGGCGACGCGCAGCGGGTGGGTGCTCGTCCAGATCGAGATCCGCTGGTCGCCCTCGACTTTGTTCTCGCTCTCGACGCCGACCGCAACGATCTGGTTCCGGCCGTTCAGCGGCAAGCGGAAGGTCAGCCGGAAGTCCGCGGGCTGCCGGAACGATCCCACGTTCGGATACCAGCTGTCCCGGGCCCCGACCGTGAAGTTGCCGTCACCGGCGTCGCTGAGGACCTCCTTGCCGATGCCGTGGTATTTCGTCCTCAGGAGGTATTTAGCGCCCGCGGAGAGCGGCTCGGGAAAGACGACGGCGGAATCCGCGTCCTCGTCCTTCTTCTCCTGGATGAAAGGGACCGGCCGCCAGGACGGCGGGCCGTCGGCCGGCGAGACCTCGGCGGAATCGATCCGCACCTTGGGCTCAAGCGAGAGCCCCAGCACGCGTCCCCCGAGCCGGCAGGCGAACGTCATGACCGTCATGCCGCTGATCTCGTTATTCGCGGCGATCGCCGTGTCGATCTCGTAGCGCTCGGCCGTGGCGACGGAGCCGGACGCCGCGGTCTGGCCCGCCGCCTGGTCCTTCACCGGGCGGCTGAGGTACCAGATCCCGCCTTTCTTATCGTGCTGGGCGTAGAGCACCGAAGTCTCGCCGTCGGCGCCTATGTCGAACAGCCGCAGGGCCTCGGCGCCCCGCGGATCGACGGCCAGGATCGCCGGTGGGACCTTTTTGCCGTGGATGAAGGCCATGAACAACGGCTGGCCGAGCGGGTCGAGGATCTCCTGGAGAAGCCGGATGTGGAAGTTCGTGGTGAAGTCCTTCCGCTCGCGCTTCAGAAAATCGTCGAAGACGCTCGAGGCTTCGCCGTCCACCGCTCCCGGCTTGGCCTCGCCCGCCGTCTTCTGCAGCTCCCCGATGAGCGCCGCGTCGAAGAACACGGCCGAGCCGAACGAGTCGCTCAGCACGGTCAGTTTGTCGTCGTCCGTGTACATCGCCAGCTGATGTTTCTCATCCCCGGTCGCCGGGATCAGCGTGTAGGAGCCGGTGCCGACGAAGACCGCACCGAAGGTCGCGCCGTTGACCGGCGCGAGGAGATGCAGCGTGCCGTTAAGTGTGAAGCGATACACGTCGCGGTCGAAGACCATGTTCACGAGCGAAAAGGAACGGCCGTCGGGCCGCGCCGCGCGGAGTGCGGCGTAGGTAGGGTCATCCGCGGCGGACAGCAACGAGGTGAGAAGCAGGACAATGACAACGGACCTAAAATGGGCTTTCAACATGATCCCCTCCATCACGCCCATTAGATAACCCCAGGTCCGAATGAGTTGTCAAGTTTATGTCAAGAATAGGTCAACGTTCGCTCGCCCATACCGCCCCTAAACCTTTGCTGCTCAACGGATGCCCAAACTGGTATAAAGGTGGACAAAATTGTTACAATTTTGGGCTGTCGGGAATGATGCCTAAATGGCAGCTTTCTCGAGGAAACAGGGAGCGCGCCTGGAGGGACTCGAACCCCCGACCCGCTGCTTAGAAGGCAGCTGCTCTATCCACCTGAGCTACAGGCGCGTCGGAGCGGGCGTAAGATCGGGGAGAGCGGATTTGAACCGCCGACCTCCTGCTCCCAAGGCAGGCGCGCTAGCCAGGCTGCGCCACTCCCCGTTCCGTTCAGCCGTAGAATATTAGCACAAGACGGGGTCAGACTGTCAACTTTCAGGCTGATGACCGGGGTCAAACCGTGAGACCATTTTAAGGTTTCAGGGTCAGCGACCTCGAAGAAGACACGTAAAAAGTATAGGTTTGACCCCGTCTTAGGTTTGGCCCTTTCGGCCCAGGCCCTTGTCGATGACGGACTTCTCGATCCGGACGACGATGGGGCGGCCGTGCGGGCAGAGGGCCGGTTGCGAGCTCTTGAATAGCTCTTCGACGAGGTAGCCCATCTTCTCGCGGGTCAGAGGCTCGCCCGCCTTGACGGCGGACTTGCAGGCCATGGTCGCGAGCAGCCGGTCGCGCCGGTCCTCGGCCCCGGCCTCCCCCGCCTCCTCGAGCAGCCCGAGAAAGACGTCCTTGGCCTCTTCCTCCTTGAAGAGATCGGGATACTCCTTGAGGGCGTAGGAGCGCCCGCCCATGGCCTCGACCCGGAAACCCAGGTCCTCGAAAAGGGCCGTGTTCTCTTCGAGATTGACGGCCGCACGACGGCGGAAGCTCCAGGAGAGGCGGGATGAGGAGGGCCTTCCGCGGCCACAGCTTCAGCCGGTCGATCTCCCGGTACTTGTCGAAAAGGACGCGCTCGTGGGCGTTGTGCTGGTCGACGACGAGAAGACCGTCCTCTCCGGCGACGACGATGTACATGTTCTCGAACTGGCCGAGCACGACGGGGCCTGCCCGCGTCCCGGAGGCCGCCTCGGCCAGCCGGCGCCTGAAGACGGGGACACGTACCTCCGGTACATGTCCCCCTTCGCGTTCCCAGCTTCCGTGCCTGCCCCGGCCGCTCCGCCGCCCGGGGCCGAGCGACATCGGCTCGCGGCCGGGCCGAATTCGAGACCGGGGGCCGGATAGCCCGTACCGCCCTCGCCGATGCGCGAACCTGTCTCCCCGCGCGCCTCCGACCGGCACGACCTCTTTAATGGTGTGCCCGCGGGCGGCGCCTTCCCCGACGGCCCTGAGAACGAGCCGGAAGACGCGCTGCGTATCGATGAACCGGACCTCGGCCTTGGCCGGATGGACGTTGACGTCGACGTCGGTGTAGGGCAGGCGCAGGAAGAGGAAGGCCTCCGGCGACCGGCCCCGCTCGAGGATGCCCATATAAGCCTGATTCAGCGCGGCCGTGAGGATCCTGTCCTTGACGGGGCGGCCGTTGACGAAGAAGTACTGGACCGACTTGTCGGCGCGCCCCGCCAGGGGCAGCGACGACAGGCCCTCGAGCCGGGCCTCCCCGTCCTCCGCGGCAACGTCCATGAGCCCTTCGACCATCTTTTTGCCGAAGATCTGGAAGACCCGCTCTCGGAGCGTCGCGACCGGCGGGCAGGAGATCGTCTCGCGGGCCCCGTGGACGAGCGTGAAGCGGACCCCGGGCGAGGCCAGCGCGGCCTGGGTCACGTATTTGGCCACGGGCCCGAGCTCGGATTGAGCCGAGCGGAGGAATTTCCGCCGGGCCGGCAGGTTGAAGAACAGGTCCCGGACCTCGACCGTCGTGCCCCGGGGAAAGGCGATGTCGGTGACGGCGACGAGGCGCTCCCCTTCCCGCTCGATCATCGTGCCGCGGTCGCCGGCGCCGTCGAAGGTCCGCAGCGTCAGCCGGGAGACGGCGGCGATGCGAGGCCAGGGCCTCGCCCCGGAAGCCGAGCGTCGCGATCCGCTCCAGGTCCTCTTCCTTGGCGATCTTGCTCGTCGAGTGGCGGCGGAAGCAGAGCGCGGCGTCCTCGCGGTCCATGCCCGAGCCGTTGTCCTGGACCTTGATGAGGCCCTTGCCGCCGTCGACGAGCTCGACGCGGATCTCGGACGCCCCGGCGTCGAGGGAGTTCTCGACGAGCTCCTTGACGACGGACACGGGCCGTTCGATGACCTCGCCGGCGGCGATCTTCTGGGCCACGTCCTCGGGCAGGAGATGGATCTTTTTCATGCCACGATCTCGCCTTCCGTCCGGCGCGGCAGGACCCGGCGGAGCGCGACGCGGACGGTCTCACGTTCCGGGGCCGGGCAGGCCGGCACGGACACCTTGATGAAATTGCCTGTCAGCACCACGGCCCCCCGCGCGGACTTGTCGATGACCACGGCCTCGAGCTCGCGCCCCTGGAAGCGCCTCCTGAAACGGAAGTCCTTCATGGCCGAAAGGCGCCGGAGCGTCTTGGCCCTCTCCGTGACGACGCCGTCCGGGACCCGGGGCCGGGCCGCGGCCGGGGTCCCCTGTCTCGGCGAATAGGAGAAGACATGGAAATATGTCAGCGGGGACCGGTCGAGGAAGCCGCGCAGGTCTTCGAAATCGGCCTCCGTCTCGCCGGGGAACCCGACCATGATGTCCGCGCCGAGGGCCGCTTCGGGGGCCAGGCGGCTCCAGCGGTCCAGCGTCCGCTCGTAGGACCCGTCCTCGACGGCCCGGCCCATCGACCGGAGAACGCGGCCCGAGGCGTGCTGGAGAGAGAGATGGATATGGGGACAGATCCGGTCGTTCGCCGCGACACGCGCCGCGAACGCGTCGTCCGTCTTCCGCGGATCGAGGGAGCTCAGCCTGAGGCGCGCGGCGCCCGCGGCCGGACCGATCTCGCCGAGGAGCCCGAGGAGGGAGGTCCGTGGCTCGAGGTCCTCTCCGTAGGCGGAAAGGTGGATCCCCGCCACCACGATCTCGCGGAAGCCGCGGCCGGCCAGGTCCCTGACCGAGGCGACGATATCGGCGGCCGGGACGCTCCGGCTCCGCCCCCTGACGCTGGGGATGACGCAGTACGCGCAACGGTCGTCGCAGCCGTCCTGGACCTTCAGATAGGCCCTGGCCCGCAGGGACGCTTCGGGATCGGGCTTTCCTGCGCCCAGGTCCGGCCCGCGGGACGCGGCGCGCTCAGGCCGCCCCCGCAGTCCCCCGAGCGCGATGACGCTCGCTCCGAGCCGGGCTTTGGCGCTTTGAGGCAGGACGGCGACGACCCCGGCATGGCCGCGATCTCGGCCGGCGCCCGCTCGGCGTAGCACCCCGTGACGACGATCCGCGCCGCGGGATTGACGCGGGCGACGGCCCGGATGAATTTCCGGACGTCCCGGTCGGCCCGTCCGGTGAGGGTGCAGGAGTTGACGACGACGACGTCGCTGCGGCCCCAGTCCTCCTCGAGCCGCAGGCCCCGGTCCCGGAATTCGTCCGCCCAGGCGAAAGCTTCGGCCTGGTTGACGCGGCAGCCGAAGTTCCGGACGGCGAACGAAGGCATGCCGGGCGCTACAGCTTTTCTTTGAGCTTGGCGGACGCGGCCTCGACCTTTTCGGCCATCCGGGCCCGGAAGGCGTCGAGCTTCTTCCGCGAGCGCCTCGTCCGCGAGGGCCAGGATCTCGACGGCCAGGATGGCGGCGTTGACGCCGCCGTGCTTGCCCAGGGCCATGGTGGCCACCGGAACGCCCTTGGGCATCTGGACGGTCGACAGCAGGGCGTCGTACCCGGCCAGGGCCTCGCTCTCGACCGGGACGCCGATGACCGGCTTGACCGTGTGCGCGGCGACGACGCCGGCGAGGTGGGCGGCCTTGCCGGCCACGGCGATGAAGATCTCGGTCCCCGCGGCCTCCGACGACTTCACCAGGCGGACCGTCCGCTCGGGCGAGCGGTGGGCCGAGGTCACCTCGAGCCCGAAGGGGACGCCGAAGTCCTTGAGGACGCCGAGCGCCTCCTCGATCGTCCCGAAGTCCGACTCGCTGCCGAGAAAGATCGCGACCTTCATGTCCGTCCCTCCTTGACCGCCCCGATGTCCCGGCGATAGTGCTTGGCTTCGAAGTCGATGCGGCCGCAGGCCTCGTAGATCTTGCCCATGGTCCCGGCCAGAGTGTCCTCGGAGGCGCACACGTCGAGGACGCGGCCGCCCGCCGTCAGGTACTTGCCGTTCTCGAACCTCGTCCCGGCGTGGAAGACGGTCACTCCGGGGACCGCTTCCGCCTCGGCCAGGCCGGTGATGATCTTGCCGTTCTCGTAATGGACGGGATAGCCGCCCGAGACCACGACGACGCAGCCCGAGGGCTTGGGCGACCAGCGGACCTCGGTCCTCAGGACGTCCTCGTCGACGGCCGCGCTCAGGAGGTCGACCAGGTCGCTCTCGAGCCGGACCATCTGGGGCTGGGTCTCGGGATCGCCGAAGCGCCCGTTGAATTCGAGGACCCGCGGGCCCTGCTCGGTGATCATCAGCCCGGCGTAGAGGACGCCCTTGAACTTCCGCCCCTCCTCGAGCAGGCGCGTGACCGCGGGCGTGATGACGGTGGTCATGATCTCGTCGAAGAGCTTCTCCGTCATGAGCGGCGACGGGGAGATGGCCCCCATGCCGCCCGTGTTCGGGCCCTTGTCCCCGTCGTAGGCCGCCTTGTGGTCCATGGCCGTGACGAGGGGCTGGACCCTGAGCCCGTCGGAGACGACGATGAACGACACCTCGCGGCCGCGGAGGAACTCCTCGATGACGATCCGGCGGCCGGCCGGGCCGAACTTCTTCTGGACGAGCATCTCGCCGGCCGTCTCCTCGGCCTTTTTCTGCGTGGCGCAGACGACGACCCCCTTGCCCGCGGCCAGGCCGTCGGCCTTGACGACGACCGGGAAGCCGAACTCGCCCGAGGCCAGGACCTTGCGGGCCTCGTCGAAGCTGTCGGCGACCTTGAACCGGCCGGTCGGGATCTTGTGGCGGCTCATGAACTCCTTGGCGAAGACCTTGCTGCCCTCGATCTCGGCCGCCTTCTTCGAGGGCCCGAAGACCCGGAGGCCCCGCCGCTCGAACTCGTCGACGATGCCCATGGTCAGGGGGACCTCGGGGCCGACGACGGTCAGGCCGATCCTCTCGCGTTCGGCGAAATCGGCCAGCCCGGCGATGTCGGTGTCGGCCAGCGGGACGTTCTCGGCCGACGAGCCGCGTCCCGCCGTTGCCCGGCGCGCAGTAGACCTTTTCGGCCTGCGGGCTCTTGGCGATCTTCCAGGCCAGCGCGTGCTCGCGGCCGCCCGAGCCGACGATCAGGATCTTCACGGTCACGCTCCGGCGGCCCGGCGGAGGTTGTCCGCGAACTGGGCCGCGTAGCCGGATTCGGGGACGACGCTGGCCAGGATCCGGGCCGCGAGGGGCAGGGCCTCGGCGGGCGGCAGGGTGAAGCCCATGGTCAGGAAGCTCTTCCGGTAGCGGGCCACGTCGGGGCCGGCCGGCTTGTCCGCGGACGATGATGTCGGCCATCAGGCCGGCCAGGGTGTCGAAGTCCTTCTCGACCATGCCGAACCGGGTCATCTCCTGGACGCCCAGGCGGATGCCGCTCGATTCGAGGAACGTGGCGTCGTCGGGCAGGGCCTGGTAGTTGGTCAGGACGTTGTTCGTCTCGAGGCGCCGGGCGATCTCCATGCCGGGCCCGAAGGCTCTTGACCCGGATGATGACCTGGTGGGTCTCGGTGTACCCGTCGGCCGGGTCGCCTTCGACCGGGATGCCGTGGGCGTGGAGGGCCTTGGCCAGGGCCTTGGCGTTGGCCTGGACCTGCTTCTGGAAGGGCTCCTTGAAGGCGTTCATCTCGTACGAGGCCATGAGCAGGCCGAGGAGCGTCCCGAGATGGTGGTTGCTCGTCGAGCCGGGGAAGGCCCGGCCCTTGATCTCGACCCAGAGCGGCCGGAGCGGCGAGGCCTTCGGGATGTTGCCGGCGACGACGCCGCGCTGCGTCCCGAAGAAGGTCTTGTGGGTGCTGCCGGTGACGATGTCCGCGCCCTCCTCGAAGGGGGCCTGGAAGGCGCCGTAGAGGCCGAGGACGTGGGCCATGTCGAACATCAGGACCGGCCGCTCCTTCCAGCCGCGGACGATGTCGGCCACGAACTTGACCGGCTCCCGGTAGAGGAACATGCTCTTGCCGAAGATGATGAGCTCGGGCTTGTGGGACTCGAGGATCCCGGCCAGCCGCTCGAGGTCGGGCTTGTAGGGGTTGTCCTTGCGGACGGGGAAGTTGACGACCTGCTCCTTGCCGGTCGCCGGGTCTTCCTCGACGTAAGTTGAACAGGGCGCCCATGGGCTGGGCGCTGAGGTGCCCGCCGTAGATGAGCTCGTTGTTGAGGACGAGGCGGATGCGGCGCGAGAGCTGCCCCTCGGCCCGGCCGCGGTTGACGAACTTGACCAGGCCCTTGAAGACGACCTCGTTGGCCATCTGGCCGCTGATCGGCCTCAGCTCGATGTCGGAGCAGCCGAAGAAGGCGGCCAGCTCCTTCTGGCACTCGATCTCGACGTCGCGGATGAAGTCGGTGCCCTGATAGAAGTAGACCTCGTCCCCTTTCATCGACCGGTGCTCGGCGTACCGGCCGGCCGGGTCGGCGATCTCGCACATCTTGACGAGGAGGGAGGGCGTCGATTCCGAGGGGATGAGATTGAAGCAGTCCTTCTGGCGCCAGGCGCTGTTCGTTTCGGCCCGGGCGGCCAGGTCCTTGGCTTTTTCGGCGAATGAGGGCATGGAACCTTCCTTACTTGCTTATTTGAAATTCTCGGTCTCGATGTCGCGGATCTTCTGGACCCTGCGGGCGTGGCGCCCGCCCTCGAAAGGCGTCTCGAGCCAGATCTTGATGAGGCGGGACGCCATCTCGAGGGTGTGGGTCCGCCCGCCGAGCGTCAGGCAGTTCGAGTCGTTGTGGAGGCGGCTCACTTCGGCGGCGTATTCGCAAGTGCAGGGCGTCGCCCGGAGGCCCTTGAACTTGTTGGCCACGATGGCCATGCCGAGCCCCGTGCCGCAGATGAGGATGGCCCGGTCGCAGTCTCCGGAGAGAACGGCCCGGGCGCCCTTGGCGGCGTAATCGACGTAGTCCACGGACTCGCCGGGCCCGCACCCGAAGTCCTCGAAGGGGAGGCCGCGGCCGCGGAGGTATTCGGCGACGCCCGCCTTGAGGTCGTAACCGGCGTGGTCGGAGGCCAGCGCGATCTTCATGTCGGACTCCTTTCGCTCCCCCCTCGGCCCGGCGGCCGGGCCGCCGCCGCTCACTTCAGATCGAGGAGCTTGGCCGCTTCGGGCATGACCTCGAGCGCCTTGAGGACGACGGGGTCGTTCTCGCGGGCGACCTTGATCCCGGCCTCGACGCCCCAGATGGCCCCGGCGATCTCCCGCTCGAGCTCCCAGCGGATCTCCGGCTCGGCTTCCCCGAACGCCTTTTCCTCGTAGGCGATCTTGCGCGATCCGAGGTACTTGCGGAAATCGGCGACGACGTCGTCGTTGACGATGAAGGCGGTCCCGATCTGGATCTTGCCGGCGGCGCCGGGTCCGGCCGGCTTGGGCTCCTTGGGGAAGACGAATGTCCGGCCGAGGTCGGTCTGGTGGCCGACGAGCCTCCGGGCATAGGTGAAGAACTCCCCGCTCATGCGGAGCCGCCCGGTGAGCGGCTTGAGCAGGGAGTTGACGGCGTAATCGGGAGTGATGCCGCCCTGCCCGAGGACCTTGCGGCCGTGCTCGGTGTAGCTGACATCGCGGCTGTTCTCGGGAGCCCGCTTGCTCATCAGGTATTCGTCGAGCTGGCTGTAGTCGCGCTGGATGGACCGCCCGCTCGGGGTCAGGTACTTGGCGACGGTGAGGGCGACGGCCATGTTCGGGGCCAGCGGAAAGACGGTCTGAACGAGGCCCTTGCCCCAGGAGTCCTCGCCGACGATGAGGCCGCGGTCGTGGTCCATGACCGCGCCGCTGACGATCTCGGAGGCGCTGGCCGTGCCCTGATCGATGAGGATGACGAGGGGCAGCTTCTCGTACTGGTCGTCCATGAAGGCCGGGAACTCCCGGTCGTAGGCCGGGTTGCGGCCCTTCATGGACACGATGCGGGCGCCCCGCGGCAGGAACAGGTCCGAGATCTCGACCGAGGCGGCCAGGGCCCCGCCCGTGTTCAGGCGCAGGTCGAGGACGAGGTCCTTCATCCCCAGGGCCGTGAGCTTCTCCAGCGCGTCCTCGAGCTCCTGCGGCGTCTCCTCGCCGAAGTTCCGGACGTAGATGTAGCCGGTGCGTTCGTTGAGGAGGAAGGCGTAGGGAACGCTCAGGAGCGGGATCTCCTCGCGGGTGATGGTCAGGTCGAAGGGCTTGTCCGCGCCTTCGCGCACGAAGGTGACCGTCACCTTGGTCCCCTTTTCGCCGCGGAGCTTCTGCATGGCGTCGTAGCTCGAGATCGGCCCGGTCGATTCGCCGTCGATCTTCGAGATGATGTCGCCGGGGAGGATGCCCAGGCGATAGGACGGGCCGCCCTCGATGGGGGCGATGACGACGATGTTGTCGCCCTGCTTCTGGATCTGCAGGCCCAC
Source organism: Candidatus Aminicenantota bacterium (assembly GCA_963843505.1). Classification (GTDB taxonomy): domain Bacteria; phylum Acidobacteriota; class Aminicenantia; order Aminicenantales; family Saccharicenantaceae; genus RBG-16-66-30. Next base: position 62,826 of record CAWJKR010000006.1, read on the forward strand.
GCCGTAGTATTTGCCCGTATAGTCCTCGCGCATCCGGGAGAAGCTCGAGGGATCGAGGAAGTAGGAGTGGGGGTCGAGGGTGTCGAGGGTCCCCTTGATCGAGGCCACGGCCAGGGCCTCCTCCTCGAGCGGCTTGTAATAGCTCGCTTCGAGGACGCCGGCGATGGCCCGGGCCTTGGCTTCGGCCGCCGCCCAGAGGTCCTCGTCATGGGACGGGATGGGGAAGATGACGAGCGCCGCGAGGATCAGGGGAGCGAGGCGTTTTTTCATAGACTTCACGTCCCGCTAATTTTACCATCCGCCGCCCCCCATGTAAAGGCCGGAGGCCCTGCGAACGGTTGGCACCGATGGAGCAGTTTGGCACCGCCCTGACGAGCTTCGGGCCCCCCGTGCTATAATACCGCTTCGAGAAACCTATGTTCGGGAGCATCGGACCGGCGGAACTCATCCTCGTCTTCGTCATCGCCCTGCTCGTTTTCGGTCCCAAGAAGCTCCCCGAGATCGGGCGTTCCGTCGGCAAGGCCCTCCGGGAGTTCAAGAAGACCTCGGAGGAGATCAAGGGGCGCATCGAGGAGGAGATCGAGGCGTCGGAGATCAAGGACATCCGCAAGGACATCCAGTCCGGGGTCGGACGGCATCAAGTCGGAGATCAAGAGCGCCGCACGGACGACACCACCAAGGACGCGGAGAAAGATGAGAACGGGGAAGGGCCGAAAGTCACCTGACGAGATGACCTTCCTCGAGCATCTGGAGGATCTCCGGAAGCGGCTCTTCTACGCCATCATCGCTCTCTTCGTCGGCTTCATCCCGGGCTGGATCTTCGCCAAGGACATCTACAAGATCCTGGCCCGCCCCGTGACCCAGTACCTCCCCGCGGGGACCAAGCTCGCCTTCACCGGCCTGACGGCCCCCTTCATGGTCTATATGAAGGTGGCCTTCCTGGCCTCCCTCTTCGTCATGTCGCCGTTCGTTTTCCTTCAGATCTGGTACTTCATCGCCCCGGGCCTCTACCAAAAGGAGAAGAAGTACGTCATCCCCTTCGTGTTCATGACGACCTTCTTCTTCTCGCTCGGCGCGGTCTTCGGCTACTTCTTCGTCTTCCCCTGGGCCTGCCGGTTCTTCCTGAAGATCGCCAGCGACTTCCAGCCGGTCATCAAGGTCGACGAATATTTCGGCCTGGCCCTGAAGGTCCTCCTCGAGCATCGCCCTCGTCTTCGAGCTGCCGACCCTCGTCTTCTTTCTGGCCAAGAATGGGCCTTATCACGGCCCGTTGGATGATCAAGAACTTCAAGTACGCCGTGCTCCTCGTCTTCATCATCGCCGCCGTGATCACGCCCACGCCGGACCCCATCACCCAGAGCATCGTGGCCGTGCCGATGCTGGCCCTCTACGGCCTCGGCATCCTGATCGCCCTCGTCGTCGGCCGCGGCAAGGAGAAGGCGGAACGGGAAAGCGCGGAGCGGGCGGGCTGACGGGAAGGGAACCCCACATGGACGGACGCCTCATCATCGGCAACGAGCGCGTCGAGACGGCCGATGAAGCTCGTCTCCGAGAACCCGGCCACCCTCGAGCCCGTCGGCGAGGTTTCGGTCGCCTCGCGGGAGCTCTGCGAGAAGGCCATCGCGGCCGCCAAGGCGGCCTACCCGGTCTGGCGCTGGCTCGATCCCCGGGAAAAGCGGGCCATCTTCAAGCGGGCCGAGAACATCCTGGCCCGGCGGGCGACCGAGATCGGGCGGCTCATCGCCATGGAGAAGGGCTCTCCCTACGCCGAATCCCTGTCGGTCGAGGTCTTCGGCGCCCTCCAATCCCTCAACTATTACGGCCACAACCAGGGCCGGCTCCTCCGCCCGCAGCGGGCCGGCCACCACACGCCGCTCTTCTTCAACAAGATCGGCGACGTTCCACTTCCATCCGCTCGGCCCGACGCTCATCATCTCGCCCTGGAACTTCCCCTTCCTCATCCCCATGTGCGACGTCCTCAGCGCGCTGACCGCGGGCAACACGGTCGTTCTCCGGCCGTCGACGACGACGCCGCTCACGGCCCTCGTCGATCGGCGAGATCTTCGTCGAGGCCGGCCTGCCGCCGGGCGTCCTCAACGTCGTCGTCTGCCGCGTGCCCGAAGCCGAGGCCATGATCGTCGACCGCGACATCCAGAGCGTCATGTTCACCGGCAGCGTCGGCATCGGCAAGCGGGTCGTGGAGCTCTGCAGCCGGAACCTGACCAACGTGACCCTCGAGCTCGGCGGCAAGGACCCGATGGTCGTGCTCGAGGACGCCGACATCGAGCGGGCCGCCCGGGGGGCCGTCTGGACGGCCTTCATGAACTGCGGCCAGAGCTGCGGGTCGATCGAGCGGGTCTACGTCGCCCGGAAGGTCGCCGAGGCGTTCACGGCCCGGGTCGTCGAGCTGGCCAAGCAGGTCCGGGTCGGGAATCCCGCTCGAGACGGGCGTCGACATGGGACCGATGGCCAACGCCGGCCAGCTCAAGGTCGTCGAGGAGCACATCGCCGACGCGCGGGCCAAGGGCGCCGGCGATCCCCGTCGGGGGCGGGCGCGTCGCCGGCCTGGCCGGGCATTTCCTCGAGCCGACCGTCCTGACCGGCGTCGATCACACGATGCGGTGCATGACCGAAGAGACCTTCGGCCCGACGCTCCCCATCATGGTCTTCGACGACGACGAGCAGGCCGTGGCCCTGGCCAACGACAGCGTCTACGGCCTGACGGCCTCGGTCTGGACGCGCGACAGGAAGCGGGCGGCCTGGTTCGCCGAGCGGCTCGAGGCGGGCTCGGTCACGGTCAACGACCACATGTATTCCTTCGTCGAGCCCCGGGCGATCTGGGGCGGCATCAAGCAGACCGGCATGGGCCGCTCGCACGGGCCCTACGGCCTCCTCGAGCTCGTCGACATCAAGTACGTCGGCATGGACTTCTTCCGGAAGAAGTCGCAGACCTGGTGGTTCCCCTACGACGGGAGCCTCGAGGGCGTGATGGAGAAGGGCGATCGCCGATCTTCCACGGCGCGCGGCCTCGGGCGCCAGGATCGCGGGCCGTCCTGGGGTTGCGCAAGGAATGGCGGCGGATCGCTGGCCACCGCTCCCCTCTGAACTACGTCCGGGCCCTGCCGAGGATCCTGAAGAAATGAAGACGCCGCCGCGGCTCATCGGACTGACCGGCACCAACGGGGCCGGCAAGGGCGAGGCCGCGGCGTATTTCGGGAGCCAAGGGCTACGCCTATTTCTCGCTCTCCGACGTCATCCGGGACGAGCTCCGGGAGCGGGGCGAGCCCGCGAGCCGCGACAACCTCATCCGGACCGGGAACGAGCTCCGGGAGCGATTCGGCCCCGACGTCCTGGCCCGGCGGACGATCGAGAAGATCGGCGACGGCGGGCGGGCGGTCATCGACAGCATCCGGAATATGAGCGAGATCGAATACCTGCGCCGGCAGGAAGGCTTCGTGCTGCTGGCCATCGACGCGCCGGTCGGGCTGAGGTTCGAGCGGGTGGCGGCGCGCGGCCGGGACGAATCGGCGGCCGACCTCGAGGCCTTCCGGAGGAAAGAGGACGAAGAGCGGGCGGGAGGGGCGACGGCCCAGCAGCTCGAAGCGTGCATGGCCGCGGCCGACCGTCTCATCGTCAACGACGGGACCATCCCGGAATTCCACCGCAAGCTCGAGGAGGTCGCATGACGGCGCCGAGGACCCCGAAGGACCAGTACTACCTGGACATCGCCAAAGAGGTCTCGAAGCGGAGCACCTGTTTCCGGCGGGCCATCGGGGCCATCATCGTCCGCGACGACCAGATCATCTCGACGGGCTACGTCGGCGCGCCGAGGAAGACGAAGGACAGCCTCGAGCACGGCTTCTGTCTGCAGGGACAAGCTGGGCATCCCCCACGGCCAGCGCTACGAGCTCTGCCGGAGCGTCCACGCCGAGCAGAACGCCATCATCAACGCCGCCCGGGCCGGGGTCAGCCTGCTCGGCGGGAGACATGTACATCTATGGCAGCGCGCCGGACGTGGCCGAGCCGATCAACGCGTTTCCGTGCTACATCTGCAAGAAGATGCTCGTCAACTGCGGGCTCGACCGGGTCGTCTGCTCGGCGGCCGGCGGCGGGGCGATCGTCTTCCGCGTCGAGGACTGGATCCGGGACTGGCAGGAGCGCGACATCCTCGACGACGAGCGCCAGTACGGAAAGGACTGATGAGAGGCTCGTCGCCGAGCGGCCATCGCGGCCGTTTTGCTGTGCGTGCGCGGTGGCGGGCGGGACGGGGCAGGAGGCGAGGCCGAGACGACCGGCGGGCTGCTCAAGCTCCTGGGGGTCGAGCCGTCGGCGGAATCGGTCGATTACGTCCAGACGAAGACCCAGTTCCAGCTCCACACGCTGCTGACGGAGCAGCGCCATCAGAAGACGTGGTATCTCGGCGAGCGCATCCAGAAGGACACGCTGACCGGGCTGAAGATGCTGTCGTCGGTCGACGACGACATCCTGGCGAAGATGGGCGAGCTCGCCAAGGCGCCGGAAGCGCTCGAGCAGGCGGCCCGGGCGGTCGAAACGGCCATCCTCGGCGGGAAGAAGATCTACATCTACGGCTGCGGGGCGACGGGACGGCTGGCCAAGCAGATGGAGAGCACGTTCTGGCGGCCGTTCTGGCGGAAGGTCAAGGCCGACGGGAGGATCTGGAAGAAGGCGGCCGGCCGCATCCCGGCGGGGGCGGCGATCGAGGAGAGCTTGGTCGGCGAGATGACGGGCGCGGACCGGGCCCTCATCAGCTCGCTCGAGGGTTTCGAGGACCTCCAGCTCATCGGACGGCTGCAGCTCCACGACCGGGGCATCGAAAAGGGCGATGTCGTCATCTGCGTCACCGAGGGCGGCGAGACGTCGTCGGTCATCGGGACGGTGCTGGCGGCGCTCGACGAGTGGAAGAGCGAGCCCGGGTACGATCCCGCCGAGAGCCGCAAGAGCCTCTACTTCGTCTACAACAACCCGGACGACCGGCTGCTGCCGTTCGACCGGAGCCGGAGCGTGCTGCTCGAGCCGGGCATCACCAAGATCAACCTGACGACGGGGCCGCAGTCCATCACCGGCTCGACGAGGATGCAGGCGACGACGATCGAGACCTACGTCGTCGGGGCCGATCGTCGAGACGGCCGTGGAGCGGGCCTTGGGCCGGGTGCTGGGGCGCGCGGGAAATGGCCCGGCTCGGGTTCAGGGCGGAGGAGCGCGGGGCGCGGGCCGGGGAGGCGAGACGGCAGCGGCGTCGCGGCCAAGCTCGGCGAGTTCCGCGGCGTCCTGGAAGGCGCGCGGGCGGCCCTCACGGAGCTGGCGGCCCTCACGGACGTCGAGGCCGCGGCTTACGCGGGAGGTCATTTCTCGACATACTACGCCGAGAACGGGCTGATCACCGTCTTCATCGACAGCACCGAGCGGAGCCCGACCTTCCGGCTCTTCCCTCTGGACACGGTCAAGGAGCCGAGGAGGAAGTGCTGGATCCAGGTCTGGACGAAGGCGGCCGACGCCGGCCGAGGCCTGGCGCGCCTTCCTCGGCCGGCCGTTCCGGGGGCTGGACCCGGAGATGTACCGGCGGCCGTTCGAGACGGAGGTCGACGATCCGTATCTGCGGCGGGCGGCCCTGGAAAGCCTGAAGAAGGCGGGCGACGACCAGGCGGACCTTTACGATTTTTCGTTGTCCAAGGCGAACACGGAAGGGCGGGGGCCGAAGAAGGGCGATCTGTGCGTTCTGGTCGCGCTGACGCCGGAAGAGCGCGTATTCGAGGACGAGCGCTCGTCCTTCGCCGGGGTCCTGCGGCTGGCCGCGCAGGGGGGCGCCGACGCCGGCGTGATCGTCCTGACCGACCGGCCGTCGAAGGAGTTCCCGGCGATCGCGGAGCGGGTCCGGAGGCTCTGGGCGGGCGCGGCCGGGCGGCTCGTCGTCGTGCCCGTGTCCGTGAAGGCCGAGGGCGACCCGTTCGGCATCCGGCAGCAGATGGCCGCCAAGATGCTGCTCAACGCCCATTCGACGGCGGTCATGGCCAAGCTCGGCAAGGTCGTCGGGAACACGATGACCAACGTCAGCCCGAGCAACCTCAAGCTCATCGGGCGGGCCACGTTCCTCATCCAATCCCACGTGAACGACGTCCTGGGCACGGCCGAGTGGGTCAAGGCCAACGGCGCGCGCCCGCCGGTGACCTACGGCGAGGCCAACGCGGTCCTGTACGACGCGATCGAGTACCTCAAGGGGCGGCAGGCCGAGGCGGGGCAGACGGCGGAGGTCGCCTTCTCCATCATCCGCATCCTCGAATCGCTGAAGCAGAAGCGCGGCGTCGACCGGGCGGAGGCGTTGGCCCTCGTCAAATCGGCCGGCCTCAGCGCCTACCTGGCCAGCGCCCGCTAAGAAGGGGTCAAACCTATACCTTTTTAATTTTTCAGCTCTTCACTGAGAATCTCTCGTCGATCAGGCGTCTTCTATTATCGAAGGCCAGACGGCCGATCCGGAGAGAGATGCCACGCCAGCTGAGGATCGAATATCCCGGGGCGTTTTATCACGTCTATTCACGAGGGAATCAGAAGCAGCCCATCTTCTTCTCGGATGAGGATCGAGTATTATTTCCTGAAGGTCTTGCGAGAGGCCAACGAGAGACTCGGCGGCGTGGTCCATCTCTATTGCCTGATGGACAACCATTATCACCTGACGCTGGAAACACCTGATGGCAATCTTTCGCAGATCATGCACTTTATTAATTCTTCCTATTCGATCTATCTTGAATAACAAGCACGAACGATGCGGGCATCTCTTCCAGGGCCGTTTTAAGGCCATCCTCGTCCAAGCAGACGCCTATGCCAGGACTCTTGGCCATCTATATCCACGGGAATCCCGTTCGCAAGAAGATTGTCGACCGCCCGGAGGAATACCCCTGGTCAAGCTGCCAGGATTATTACGGCATCCGCAGACCTCCTTCCTGGCTGGATACAGTCGGTCGATCCTGAGGGCCTTCGGGAATTCTCTTGAGATCCTGCAAGCTGGAACACGAGCGTTATCTGGGCGACTGCCGACGAGAAGCGCTTCGAAAGAGACTTAACGAACGCATCGAGGCTCGGCATTTTAGGAGACGACGATTTTGTAGACAGAGATACGTCGTGCCTACTTGCAGGACCAGATGGAGAATCCCGATCGGGAGCTCTGCGAGCTAAGAAGGCTAAGGGTGCGGCCTGAGTTGACCGACATCGAGGCCGAGATTGACTCGGAATTGGCGGAGAGAACAGGCTGGCAAAGAAATGTGTGATCTTCTTGGCCCGGAAGAGAGGCGGTTATCAAGCTCAGGGAAATCGGGGACTATTTGGGCCTCAGCCCTGGCGCTGTATCGCTGTCCTATCGGAAGACCTCAAAGGAGATCGTCTCCAACGAAACGATCCGTCGCGTCATCGAAACCGTCTGGTCGCGCCTTTCCGATAAGTGCAAAGGTCTCGTCAAAAGATGAAAATTAAAAAGGTATAGGTTTGACCCCTTCTTATGGCATCGGGGGGGCGCCGTCGAAGCTGTAGCAGGGGGCGATCGCGGGCCGGGGCCGGCGCTTCGGCTTGGGCTTGACCTGCGGGTAGATGAACAGCTCGCCGGCGTAATTGCGCAGCACGACCTGCTCGTCGGTGATCGACTGCAGGTACTTCGGCAGGACCGGGATCTTGCCGCCGCCTCCGGGCGCGTCGATGCAGTAGTAGGGCACGGCCAGGCCGGACGTCCAGCCGCGCAGGCTCTCCATGACCTCGAGGCCCTTCTCGACCGTCGTCCTCAGGTGCTCGGTCCCCGAGACGTAGTCCGCCTGGTAGATGTAGTAGGGCCGGACCCGCACGGCCAGGAGCTTCTGCATGAGCCGCCGCATGACCAGCGGGTCGTCGTTGACGCCCTTGAGGAGCACGGTCTGGTTCCCGAGCGGGATCCCGGCGTCGGCGAGCAGGTTCAGCGCCCGCGACGACTCCGGCGTGATCTCGTCCGGGTGGTTGAAGTGCACGTTGACGTAGAGCGGGTGGTATCTTCTTGAGCATGGCCACGAGCTTTTCCGTGACCCTCTGCGGCAGGACGCACGGCACGCGCGTGCCGATGCGGATGATCTCGATGTGCGGGATGCCCCTGACGGCCTTGACGATGGCCTCGAGCCGGCGGTCGCTGAGCATCAGCGGATCGCCGCCGGAAATGATGACGTCCCGGAGCTCCGTGTGCCTCCGGATGTATTCGATGCCGTCCTCGATGTAGCGCGGGTGGATCTTCGACGGGTCGCCGACCTTCCTCTTCCGGGTGCAGAACCGGCAGAACGACGCGCAGCTGTGCGAGACGAGGAACAGGCAGCGGTCGGGGTAGCGGTGGACGATGCTCGGCACCGGCGAATCGTGGTCCTCCTCGAGCGGGTCGGCGACTCCCGTGTCCTCCTTCAGCTCGGCCGCGTCGGGGACCATCTGGCGCCACATGGCGTCGCCCCGCTCCTTGATCAAGCCGGCATAGTACGGCGTGATCTGGATCTTGAACACCTTGGCGATCCGGCGGACCTCCTCGACGTCAAGCCCGAATTTCTGGGCGATCTCCTCAGGCTTCCTGAGAGCGCCCTTCATCAAACGTTGCCAGTCGTCCATCTCCTGAACTCCTAACGAAAGTACTTCGCGTAGATGACGCGATCGTCGCCCGCCCGGTAGAAATCCGGGATCCTGGCGACTTCCTTATATCCAAGATCGATATAGAACTGCCGCGTGCCGTGATACTTCGGCTGCGACGAGGTCTCGATGATGATGACCCGCCCCTCGCGCCTGCCGACCTCGCCCTCGAGCCAGCGGACGAGCTCCTTGCCGCGCCCCCGGCCCTGCTCGGACGGCGCCACGGCCATCCAGTAGAGGTCGTAGGCGCCCTCGGCCAGCGGCGTCGGGCCCCAGGTCATGTAGCCCACGGGCGCCCCGCCGTCGCCCTCGACGACGACGACGTCGTAGTCCTTCTGGTCCGGCTTCCCGAGGAAGACGTCGATGAGCTCCTCGGCGACGCCGACCTCGGCCGGCGTGAAGAATCCCGTGGCCCGGACGAGCCCGAGCACGGCGCCCTTATCTCGCGCTTCCATCCGTCGGATCATTGACGACTCTTCTTTCGAGGGCGTTCTTGATCATGACGCCCCAGAACGCCGCGTATTCGATCCCGGCCGCCTTGAGGGCCCGGGCATATCCCGCGTTGTTGCTGATGTCGGGGTTCGGATTGACCTCGAGGATGAACGGCCGGCCCTTGGCGTCCATCCGGAAATCCACCCGGGCGTAGTCCCGGCAGCCCATGGTCCGGAAGGCCGCCGCGGCCAGCCCCTGGAGCTTGTCGCGCAGGCTCGTCGTCGATCGGCGCCGGGCAGACCGGCGGCGTCTTCTGGTAGAGCGGATTGTCCTCGAACCACTTGGCCTCGTAGCCGAGGATGCGCGGCATGTCCTTGGGCATGGCCGAGAAGTCGATCTCGGAGACCGGCAGGGCCGTCAGGCGCGCCGTTCTCCATGACCGAGACGTTGAACTCCCGGCCGTCGATGAACGCCTCGACGAGGACCGGCTGCTTGTAGTTGTCGAGGCAGCGCCGGACCTGCCGCCGCAGCGACTCCTCGTCCCGGACGACGGATTCGGGGTAGATGCCCAGGCTGGCGTCCTCGGAGTTGGGCTTGACGATGAGCGGGAACCGCAGCTCGAGGGGCTCGTCCCCCGTCAGCATGAGCTGGGCCGGCGCCGTCGGCAGCCCGGCCGCCCGCAGCACGGCCTTGGCCTTGAACTTGTCCTGGCAGAAAGCCAGGGTCTTGGCCGCGTTCCCGGTGAACGACAGGCCCAGGAGCTCGAAGATCCCGGCGACGTTGGATTCCCACTGCGGCCGCCCGTAGTAGCCCTCGCAGAGGTTGACCAGGGCGTCGGGGTTGATCTCCCGGACCCGGCCCAGGAAATTGAGCAGGCTCTTCTGGAGCGGGATGAGCGTCGCGCCGATCCCGAGGCGCGGACGGCGTCGTGGGCCTGCTGGGCCATGTCGGCCACGGACTCCTCGGACAGACGCTCGCCCGTCGCCGTCGGTCTCGGTTCGTAGGCGTTGAAGACGATGGCGATGCTGGGGGCAGGGTTCATGCACGATCCGCGAGGACCGCCGGCCGATCGCTCGTCGCAGGCCGGATGCGCGTTTGACGGAGGCCGCAGCGCTTGGAGGCCTCCTCGACGACCCTGTGGATCAGGTCCGAATAGGAATACCCGGCGGTCCGGGCCGCCTTGGGCAGACAGGAATTGTCCTCGGGGCGGGGCAGGATGCCCGGCAGAGGATTGACCTCGAGGATGTTGGGCTCGCCCTTCTCGTCGAGCCGGACGTCGACCCGGCACCAGTCCCGGATGCGCAGGACGCTGCAGGTGCGGGCGACGACGTTCTCGATCTTGGCCCGGAGGACGCCGGGGACGGGCGCCGGGCACTTGAAGATGTCGAGCGGCTTCTCACGGGTGTCCCAGAGCCACTTCGCCTCATACGAATAGATGGGCGCCGCGCCCGGCCGGGAGCTGCCCGTGGTCGATCTCGACGATGGGCAGGATCTCGTAGCTCGGGGCGTTCCCCAGGACGCCGACGGTGAACTCGCGGCCGGCGAGGAACCGCTCGACGATGACCGGCTGCTTGTAGGTCGCGACGACCTCGTCGACGCGCTCGTAGAGCTCGCCGAGGCTGTGGACGAGGGAATTGTTCTTGATGCCCTTGCTCGAGCCCTCGGTAGAGGGGCTTGACGATGGCCGGCAGCCGGACGCCGGCCGGGATGGCCGCCGCCGACTCGACGATCCAGAAGGCCGGATTGGGGACCCGGTGGTAGGTCAGGATCTCCTTGGCCCGCGACTTGTCGAGGCAGAGGCCGAGGGTCAGCGGGTCGGAGCCGGTGTAGGGGATGTCCAGCATCTCGCAGACCGTCGGGATGTGCGATTCGCGGTTGGGGCCGACGACGCGCTCGGCGATGTTGAAGACGAGGTGCGGCCGCTGACGCTTCAGCCGGCCGTAGGCCTTGTCGTCGGATTCGATGAAAACGACCTGGTGCCGTTCCTGGAGAGCATGCCCGACCGCGGCGATCGTCTCGTCCGAATCGCACTCGGCGAGCATGTCGTTGGGAAGTGGAGGCTCGTCCTCCTCGTCTTTGTGCTCGGCGGGGCGACGACGAGCGTCGCTTCCATGCCCGCTTTCGAGCTATAGAGCAATGCAACTTTCATCTCTCGGTTCCTCTTTCAACTCCTAACGTTCGTCGTTCCTATCGCTGTCATCGATTATTATTTTTCTGTTTTCATTTATAGAGCATTCTAACCAATTGTCAAGTATTTTCTCGGTTCCGACCACTTTTTTTTGTGGAAGGGCTCGCCGGGCCCACCATTAGTAGTGTCGATTCCGGCGCTCCAGCTTGGAGCGCCGGCGCGCCGTCGCCGCGGCGGAGCGCCTCCGGCCGCGCGCGCATACAGGGGAAGGGCGAACGGCGAGTTCATGGCGGGGGTCCGGGTGATGTCTTACCTGAAGAAGATGAGCGTGACGACGACGATAGAGCGGGATGAGAACGGCCGACCGAGTAGGCCATGTAGCCGAAGAACGACGGCATCTTCAGCTTGTACTCCTCGGCGATGGCCTTGACCATGAAGTTCGGGCCGTTGCCGATGTAGGAGTTCGCGCCCATGAAGACGGCCCCGGCGCTGATCGCCTTGAGCATCAGGCTCGGGATGCCCATCATGTCGCCGTTGAGGCCGAGGCCCTGGGCCATGGAGAAGAAGGCCAGGTAGGTCGGCGTGTTGTCGAGGAAGGACGACAGCGAGCCCGTGGCCCAGAAGAACTGCCACGGCCGGGTGATGCCGAGCTGCGGCGCCGCGGGCGTTGAGGATGAGAAGCGCCGGGATCATGGTCACGAAGATCCCCGCGAAGAGGATCGCCACCTCGATGATCGGGTTGTACGTGAACTTGTTGTCGATGCGGCACACCCGTTTAGTCGTGAGAAGCGACAGGATGGCCATAAGAATCAGCGCGCCCTCGCGGCGGGGGAAGGGCAGGAAGATGCGCGCCGATGACCCCGGCGAGCCAAAGGAAGTTGATCGTCCCGGTCATGTGGAGGGGCACGACGCGCTGCCGGTCGCGGATGAGGTCGCGGCACTCCTCCTTGCGGTACTGGAAGCCGTCGTAGAGATAGAAGATCAGGAGGACGCCGCCGACCATGACCGCCCAGATCGGGAAGAGGCGCAGCGTCCAGAAGAAGGGCACGCCCTTGATGAGGCCCATGAAGAGGGGCGGGTCGCCGAGGGGCGTCAGGCAGCCGCCGATATTGGAGACGAGGAAGATGAAGAAGATGGGGACATGGAGCGTGTGCTTGCGCTCGGAGTTCGTCTGCAGCAGCGGGCGGATGAGGAGCATGCTGGCCCCGGTCGTCCCGATGAAGTTGGCCAGCACGGCGCCGATGAACAGCATCAGGACGTTGACCTCCGGCGTCGCCTTGAGGTCGCCCTTGAGGACGATGCCGCCCGAGATGATGAACAGGGCCGTGAGCAGCAGGAGGAACGAGGCGTAGTCCTTCATCGACAGGACGAGCTCGTGCGGGCATCTGGAACAGGAAGTAGACGGCGACCGGCAGGGACCAGAGGAACGCGACGAGGCCCTTGTTCTTGTGGTTCTCCCAGAAATGGGGCGCGCGAAGCGGCAGGAGGGCGATGGACAGCAGAAGCCCCACGAAGGGGACGACCGCCCACAGCGACAGCGTTTGGCCGAGATCGTGCGCGTTCATAGAATGCGTATTGTAGCGGAAGCCGGCGTTTTTTCAAGGAAATTCGTGCTCAAAGAAGGTTCCCGTCGCCTTCGCCGCCGCGGAGATCAGGGCATGAAGGCCGTCGAAAGGTAGTAGGCGCGCGGCGGGAGCTTCCGCCGGGCGGCCCGATCTTCGACCGGGCGGAGGAGCGACCGGTCATCGCTCGGCGGGGTCAGGAAAAGGAGCGCGGCCCCGGCCGCCCAGAGCGCCTCGAGGAGCTCGAGGGGCAGGCCCCGCTCGACGTGGACAGCGGCCCTGGAGCCCGCGCCGCGAGGCGGCCCGGGCGATCTCGACGGCCAGCCGCGGCGGCCGGCTCGTCGGCGATCGACGCGTCGGAGAAATGGATCCAGGCGCGGCCGGCGGCCGGCCCGGCGAGCTCGGCGACGAGCGGACCCGATATGATAGATCACGAAGATAGCCTTTGCCCTTTTTCGCCGCGGCCGCCAGCCGGGCCAGGATCGCGGCGTCGCGGGCGTGCGTCCGATTGGAGATGTGGAGGTCCATGCCCATCCGGAGAAGGTCCAGGAGGGATTGGAAGGCCGCGCCGGTCACCGCCTCGGCCGCGGGCAGAGGGCCGTTCCAGAAAACGGAGAGGTGGGTCCCGGCGCTCCGGCAGGCCTCCTGCAGGATCTCCCACTCGTCGGCGCGCGGCCGGGCCTCGTCGGAGGCCAGGATGCGGGCCCCGGCCTTGGCGAGCGATTCGACCTCGTCGAGGCTGAACCGGCCCGTGTCGAGAAGGCTCATGCGGATACGGCGCCGGTCCGCGTAGCGGGCGGCTTCGAGCAGGGCCGGGAAATCGAACTGGTCGTCGCGGATGACGAGGTCCTGGCGCGTCCGGACCCGGTCCATCAGCTCGTAGGTCCGGACGACCCCGGCGATGCCTTTCTCGATGGGATGTTCGCTCATATCGGAATCCGAAGATATACCATCCGGGCCCCGGGCTGTCAAACGTCGGCCTTGGTCAGCTCCGAGGCCAGTCTCTCGCTCCTGGAAAAGTTTGAAGACGCCGTTCAGTGCGGCCTCCTTCTCAGGGACGCGTGCCTTGATATTCCCGGACGCGTCAATTATCATCGGAGTGAAGGAACGCCATATTGAAATCCTGTGTCGTGCTGTTTTCGGGCGGGCTCGATTCGACGACGGCGCTCGCCTGGGCCCTCGCCCGGTACGGCGACGTCCGTGCCCTGACCTTCGATTACGGCCAGCGGCATCGGGTCGAGATCGGCCTGGCCCGCAAGGCCGCTCGCCGGCTGGGCGTCCCCCACGCCGTCCTCAAGGTCGATCTCCGGCCGATCGGCGGCTCGGCCTTGACCGATCCGGCCATCCCCCTCCCCCGCTCCGCGAAGCCGGCCGCGCGGCGGACCGGCCCGCCGGCGACCTACGTCCCGTTCCGCAACGGGATCTTCCTGGCGCTGGCCGCGGCCTGGGCCGAGGCCCGCGGCGTCCGCGACCTCGTCTGCGGCTTCCACGTCGCCGATTCGCCCGATTATCCCGACACGACGAAGGCCTTCGTCCGGGCCATGGAGAAGGCCGTCCGGGCGGGCACGAAGGCCGCGTTCGGCGGCCCGGCGCCCCGCATCGTCGCGCCGCTCCTCGGCCTCGACAAGCCGGACATCATCCGGCTCGGCCTCCGCCTCGGCGCCGATTATTCCTATTCGGTCTCCTGCTACGCCGGCGCCGAGCGGCCGTGCGGGAGGTGTTCCTCCTGCCGGTTCCGCGCCGAGGCCTGGAAAGCCGTCGGCCTCGAAGATCCGATCCTCGCCCGTCTGCGAAAGGAGGGGAAGCCATGAGCTGGACACTCAAGGTCCGGGACACGTTCTCGGCCGCCCACTATCTCAAGGAATACAAGGGCAAGTGCGAGAAGGTGCACGGCCACACGTTCCAGGTGGAGGTCGCGATCCGCGCCCGCGAGCTCGACCGGACGGGGCTCGGCTACGACTTCACCGAGATCAAGAAGACCCTGGCCGCGGCCCTTCCCGACCACACCCTCCTCAACGAGACCTTCGACTTCAATCCCTCCGCTGAGAACATCGCCCGCCATCTCTACGGCGAGCTCAAGAAGAGCGTACCCGGTCACGTCCGTGACGGTCTGGGAATCCGACGATGCCTCGGCCACCTACTCTGAAGACGATTGAGATCTTCGCCTCCGTCCAGGGCGAAGGCCTTCGGCAGGGCGAGCCGACCGTCTTCGTCCGCCTGGCCGGCTGCAACCTCCGCTGCGGCTTCTGCGACACGAAGAAGGCCTGGCGGGAGGGCCGCGAGATGCCGGTCGATGCGATCGTCGGACGAGGTCCGCCGCCTCCGCGGCGAACTTCCCGACGACCTGGGTCTGCCTGACGGGAGGCGAGCCCCTGGCCCAGAACGTCCGGCCGCTCATCGACCGCCTCCACGCCGAGGGCTTCCGGGTCCAGATCGAGACGAACGGGACCTTCCCCCCGGCGCCGCTCGCGGATTGGCATTCGGTCTCGCCCAAGCCGCCCGGACTTACGCCGTCCACCCGGGATTCAGGAAGCTGGCCCGCGAGGTCAAGCTCGTCGTCTGCCGCACGCTCGACCTCGACGGCGTCCGGACCGTGAGGGCCGCTTTCCCGCCGACCGTCCCCGTCATCCTTCAGCCCCAATCGAACGCCCGGTGGAGCGTCAAGAGAGCCGTCGGACTGCTGGAGAGCGCGAGCCGGGCGGGGCTCGAAGGCATCCGCCTTTCCGTCCAGCTCCACAAGGTCTACGGGCTTCGCTAGCCTGGACTATTCATAAAAACGCCGGTTTTCTCGTGAATCCAGGCTAGCCTGGGCTATTCAGACCGTCCGCCCTTCCGCTCGAAGAACCGGTAGCCGGACCGCGTGAGGTAGACGCCCGGTCAGGGTGACCGCCGCGCCGACGGCCTGGATGGCGGCCAGACGTTCGCCGAGGACGAGGCTGGCGAAGAAGATCGAGAGGATGGGCGTCAGGTTGCTGTAGACGCCGGTCTTGGAGCTTCCGACCTCTTTGACCGATTGGTACCAGAGCACGAAGCAGAAGAAGATGGCCACGAGGCCGGCGTAAGCGATGGCGCCCCAGGCCTGCCAGGGGATCCGCGTCCATTCGACCGCGCCCAGCTCCCCGGCCGCGAACGGCAGATAGACGGCGGTCCCGGCGATCGTCCCCACGGCGGACAGGCGGAAAGCCGAATTCCGGTCGAGGACCGGCTTCGAGAAGACCGTGTAGCCGGCCCAGCAGACGTTGGCGAGGAGGATCAGGACGGCCCCGCGCCAGGCCTCCCAGGTGAAGGCCAGGCCCCCGTTCTCGCCGGCGACGACGAGGAGAAAGCCGGCGAACGAGAGCCCGATCCCCGCCCAGGCCGCGGGCGAGATCCGCTCCTCCCCCACCGCCGTGGCCAGCAAGGCGATGAAGATGGGGCTCGTCCCCATGACGATCGAGGCCGTCGACGCGTTCATCACGCTGATGCCCTTGATGAAGAAGACCTGATAGAACGTGATCCCCAGCAGGCCCAGCCCCATGGCCTTCCAGCCGTCGCCCTTCTTGCCGAGCGAGAACCGGCGCGGCCGGGCGAGGAGAATGGCCAGGTAGGCGAGCGCGGCGAGCACGAGCCGGGTGGCGTTGAACGCGTGGGGCGAAAGCTCGCGCAGGCCGATCTTGATGACCGAGAGATTGACGGCCCAGAGGAGGATGACCAGCAGGATGAGCAGGTCGGTCCGGCCCATCCGCGAGCCGTTCGGGGTCCTGGTCATGGTGATGTTTCTCGTCCGCCTTCAGATGGGAGAGGCCGTGCTTCGCGCGCCGGAAAGCCGGTGCGGGTCAGGGCCGCCGTTTCCGGGGCCGGGGATAGCGGGCCTCGACGACCGAGCTGAGGCCGCCCCGGGGATTGAACTCGCCCCTGACGACGGCGCTCGACGGCCGGCAGGCCCGGACGACGTCCTCGAGGATCCGGTTGACGACGTTCTCGTAGAAGATGCCCAGGTTGCGGTAGGCCAAGAAGTATTCCTTGAGCGATTTGAGCTCGAGGACCCTGCCCGACGGGGACATAGCGCAGGGTGATCCGCCCGAAGTCGGGCAGTCCCGTCTTGGGGCAGACGGAGGTGAACTCGGGGAACTCGATGGCGATCTCGTAGTCCGGGAACTGGTTGGCGAAGGTCTCGAGCGGCGGCAGCTTCGCCTCGAGGCCCGCCTTGGCCTCGCGGTCGGTGTATCCGGGCATCGGTGTCCTCACTAAACGCTTGATGCGGGCTATGATACCCGAAATCTTGAGGTCCGGCAATGCCTGCCATGGAGAAGAGGACGCGGAAGGGCTTCGGGGATCATCTCCGCTCGCTGCGGTGATTTTTACGACGCCGGTCCGGCTGTCGCCGGGCTCGGCGCCAAAACAACTCGCTCGGCGTCCGCTACGCCTCGCTCGAAACACGTTTTGGCGGTTTCCCCTGAAACTACCCTCGCCCGGCTCCTGACCGGCTAAATCACCGCTTATGCTCGCTCCGATGATACCCTCAGCCCAGTTTCCTGGCGTCCTCCGCCTCATGGCCAGCGATGCGGACAGGTTAGGGTCAAGGATTCTCCGAGGGAGGGAGAACCGATGATACCTATAATAAGGTATATATTCCTTATATAGCGAAGGACGAGAGAGGCCGGATGAGCGAATGCAAGAGCGCGAAGAACAAGGCCCGCTGCAACTGCAGCTATGAGCCCTGCGGCCGGAAGGGCGTCTGCTGCGACTGCCTGGCCTACCACTGGCGGAACCGCGAGCTGCCGGCCTGCCTGTTCCCGGATTCCGTGGAGAGGACCTACGACCGGTCCCTCCGCCGGTTCATCGAGATCTACAGGGACAAGGTCTGATGGCCGGGCACCGCTTCGTCTACGGCCCGGTGGCCTCGCGGCGCCTGGGCTTCTCCCTGGGCGTCGACATCATCCCCTTCAAGACCTGCTCGCTCGACTGCGTCTACTGCCAGCTCGGCTCGGCCGGCAAGGCCACGATACGCCGGGGAAGCTGGTTCCCGCCGGAAGAGATCCTGGCCCAGATCAAGGCGGCCTTGGGCTCAGGGCAGCGGATCGACGTCATCACCTTCTCGGGGTCGGGCGAGCCGACGCTCAGCCGGGACATCGGCCGCCTCATCCGGGCCGATCAAGCGGATGACCCGCGTCCCCGTCGCGGTGCTGACCAACGGGACCCTCCTCACCCGGAAGGACGTCCGGCGCGACCTCGCCGCGGCCGACATCGTCGTGCCTTCGCTCGACGCCGTCACGGCCGCCGCTCTTCCGGCGCGTCAACCGGCCCCACGCGTCGCTCGACAACCGCAGGATCATCGACGGTCTCGTCCGCTTCCGCGACGAGTTCGCCGGCGAGCTCCGGCTCGAGGTCATGCTCGTCAAGGGGCGTCAACGATTCCCCGGCCGCCATCCGGGCCCTCAAGGCCGCCGTCGCCCGCATCCGGCCCGACAGGATCGAGCTGAACACCGTCGTCCGCCCGCCCGCGGACGCCCGGCGCCAGGCCGCTCGGCGCCGCCGCGCTGGCGAAGATCCGCGCCGAGCTCGGTCCCAAGGCGGAGATCGTCGCCTCGTTCGCCGGCGAAGAGCAGGCCCCGGCCTCGGGAGGCCTCGAGCCGGCCATCCTGGCCACCGTCGGCCGGCGTCCTCAGACGGCGGCGGACATCGCCGCGGCCCTCGGCCGTCACCGCGACGAGGTCCTCAAGGCCCTGGCCTCGCTCCTCGCCCGCCGCCGCGTCCGCAAGATCGTTCACGGGGGACGAACATACTTCGCCGGGCCGCCCGGCCTGAACTTTACTTGACCTGTCCGCTGTGATAGCATGCCCTCTCTCGAAGGCCAGATTCGAAAGCCCGATCGCCGAAAGAGGTAGTGCCTTCTACAAGCTTGGGTCGGCCATCTCCGAAGTCGGCAGTCCCCTATTCCCGAAGATCACCTCCGGCCCCTCTGGTCGAATTCCGCGAAGGAGCGAGGCATGTTTCTTAACACCAACTTTCCCAAGGCCAGGAAATACTGGTACGAGGGAAAATTCTACGATTGGTCCGAGGGCGGCCTCCATCCCATGATGCATGCCCTCCATTACGGCAGCGCCGTCTTCGAGGGCATCCGGGCCTACAGCACGGCCAAGGGACCGGCCATCTTCCGCCTGCCCGAGCACAACGACCGCTTCCTCCTTTCGGCGGGCGTGGCCAGGATGAAATGCCCGTACACCAAGGACGAGATCACCGAGGCCATCAAGCAGACGGTCCGGGTGAACGAGCTCGACAGCTGCTACATCCGCCCCCTCCTCTTCTATTCCTACGGCAACCTCGGCCTCGTGCCCAAGGCCTGCCCCGTCGAGCTGGCCATCAGCGCCTGGGAGTGGGGAGCCTACCTCGGCGAGAACGCGGCCCGCGGCGTCAACGCCTACATCGTCCCCTGGCACCGGGTCCATCACACCCAGTTCAACATGTCGGCCAAGCTCGGCGGCGTCTACGTCCAGTCGACGATCGCGGGCCTCGAGGCGCGCGAGAACGGCTTCGATGAGGCCATCTTCCTGAACATGGAGGGCCGCGTCGCCGAAGGGCCCGGCCAGAACGTCTTCATCGTCAAGGGCGGGACGCTCATCACCAACGGCCGGCTGGAGTCCGCCCTCGAAGGCATCACCCGGACGAGCCTCCTCGAGATCGGCCAGGACCTCGGCTACAAGACCGTCGTCGGCCCGATCACCAAGCAGGACCTCTTCGGCGCCGACGAGGCCTTCTATTGCGGCACGGCGGTCGAGGTCATTCCCATCGTCACGGTCACGGACGGCTCCGATCCCACCATGCCCAAGACCGCCGCACACCATCGGCACGGGCAAGCCGGGTCCGGTCGCCCTGCGGATGATCAAGGCCTTCGGCGACGCCGTCACCGGGCGCGAGCCCCGCTACGAAAAGTGGCTGACTTACGTCGGGAAATAGGTCCCGGGGTCCGGCTCCGGCCCGTCGGCGTCGTCCGCTCGCGCTACAAGGAGCCGTCGGAGCTCCCGCCGCCGGCCTTCGCGCCGCCGCGGTTCTTCGAGCGTTCGACGGGCACGATCGAGGTCTTCCCCGAATTCGCGGCCGGCCTCGACGGCCTCGAGGGCTTCTCCCACATCATCGTCATCTTCCAGTTCCACAAGGCCGGGGCCGCCAAGCTCAAGGTCACCCCGCCGGGCCAAAAGAAGCCGCGCGGCGTCTTCGCCACCCGCTCGCCCCACCGCCCCAACCCCCTCGGCCTGAGCGTTCTCAGGCTCCTCGGGCGTGACGGGCCTGTCCTCGAGGTCTCGGGCCTCGACCTCATCGACGGAACGCCCGTCCTCGACATCAAGCCCTACACCAGCCGGGACCGGAAGTCGCACATCCGGACGGGCTGGCTTCGAAAAAAACGGCGCCCCGCCCGATAAGGACCCGCGGGGCCCCGCGAAGGAGGTCTCGGCCATGCGCGTTCGCTCCTCGATCCTCGCCGCCGTCATCCTGGTCGCCGCGTCCGCGGCCGGCCAGGACCTGCTGAAAGGCCTCGGCCAGAAGCAGGATTACCGCAGCCGCCGCGTCTCGTCCTATGACCGGAGCGGCGGGAACCGCGATTCCATCGTCATCGAGCCCGGGAAGACCGCCGTCCTGGCCGAGATCGAAGGGCCCGGCGGCCATCCATCACATCTGGACGACGATCGCCGCCGAGCCGTTCTACGGCCGGAAGATCGTCCTCCGCATCTATTGGGACGACGAGAAGTCCCCGTCGGTCGAGGCGCCGATCGGCGACTTCTTCGGCGTCGGCCACGGCCTGAACAGGAATTTCACCTCCCTTCCGATCACCTGCTCGTCGGAGGGCCGGGCCAGGAACTGTTACTGGTACATGCCCTTCCGCCGCTCCTGCCGCGATCACGGTCCGGAACGAGGGCACGCGGGCCGTCGACGCGTTCTACTATTACATCGACTATCGCGAGCTCCCCGATCTCCCCGCCGACACGCCCACTTCCACGCCCAGTACCGGCAGGAATTCCCGCCCGCGGCGCGGCGCAACTATCTTCTCCTCGAAGCCGAGGGGGCCGGCCACTACGTCGGCTGCAACCTGAGCGTTCTCCAGCGGGCCATGGGCTGGTGGGGCGAGGGCGACGACATGATCCGGGTGGACGGCGAGTCGAAGCCGTCCCTTCACGGCACCGGCTCCGAGGATTACTTCTCGGACGCCTGGGGCATGCGCGAAGGGCAGAGCCCTTTCTACGGCTGCCCCCTCCAGGAGGAGGACTTCCAGGCCGGGTCCAAGGCCACGGTCTATCGCTTCCACGTCCCCGACCCCGTGCCGTTCAAGAAATCCATCGAGGTGACGATCGAGCACGGGCACGGGAACGACCGCGGCGATCTCCTCTCGTCCGTCGCCTACTGGTACCAGACCGAGCCCCACCGGGCCTTCCGGCCGTTCCCGCCCGTCGCCGAGAGGCTGCCGTTCGCCTTCGAGCCCCCGGAGAATTTCGTCCTGCCGAAGTGGGAGGAGGAAAAGGCCGGCGAGGCCGGGGTCTTCGTCGATCGCGGCGGCGGGCTCCGCATGTCGGCGCCCCGGCTCCTGGCGGCCCTCTCGTCGTATTACGGCGGGTCCGGCGCCCGCTACCCGGTGCTGCGGACCGACGGGGCCGCGGACGGGACGCGGGCCGAGTTCCGCTTTCCGGTCGCGGTCCGCGATCTCTACACGATCGAGCTCCATTTTCTCAAGTCGCCCGCGGCCGGCAACGTCCAGGTCCGGAGGCGGCCGGGAAGGGACGGCGTCCGCGGGACCCGGGGTCCTGGGCCGCTTCGACGGCTTCGCCGAGGAGACGACCCTCGGCTCCGTCGTCCTGAAGGACCTCCTCCTCGAGCCCGGCTCCAACACGCTCGTCTTCGAGGCGGCGGGCAAGGACGCCCGAAGCGCGGGTTTCGATATCTTCTTCGTCGGCTTCGGTCTCCGGCCCGCGGCGCGCAGGTTCATCCGCGAGTGGAACCTCGTCGGCCCCTTCGAGGCCGCGGACCTGGACGATCTGCCGACGGTCTATCCGCCGGAAACGGAGGCGGCGCCCGGCGAAGAGCTACAAGGGCAAGAACGGCGAGACCGTCGGATGGAGGACCTTCCGGGCCGGCGAGTCGGGCTATGTCCGGCTTGACGATCTCATCCGCCCCAACGAGCAGGCGATCGCCTACGGCCTGGCCTACGTCCTGTCCCCCGACGACCGGGACGCGACGCTCCTCGTCGGCAGCGACGACGGGGTCCGCGTCTGGATCAACGGAGAGATCGTCCACACCAACCCCGTCTACAGGGCCGCCGAGCCCGACCTCGACCGGGTCCCGATCCGCCTCAAGAAGGGCTGGAACAAGGTCCTGGTCAAGGACCTTCAGGGGGCCGGCGGCTGGGGCTTCTACGTCCGGATCGCGGACCCGGAGGGCGCGCTGCGCTATGCGCTCAAGCCCGAGTGATCGGGCGGGTCAAGACTTCAGGACTTCGTCGGCGGCCGCGGAGATGACGTCCCAGGCGCCCCGGACGTGGCGCTCTTCCGTCGTCCGCTGGCCCACGACGAACCGGACCGTGTACTTGCCGCGGAGGGTCGTGTGGGTCAGGAAGACCGGGCCGGCGGCGTTGATGCGCTCGAGGAACCGGCGGTTGAGCTCGTTCAGCCCGGCCTCGTCGCGCCCGTCGTTGAGCCGGAAGCAGACGAGAGCCGAGATCGACCGGGGCCAGGAGCTCGAATCGGGCGTCGGCCTCGACCCAGTCCCTGACGAGCCCCGCGAGGCGGATATGCTCGCGGACCATGGCCTGCAGCCCCTCGACGCCGTAGCTGCGGATGACGAACCACAGCTTGAGGGCCCGGAACCGCCGGCCGAGCTGGATGCCCCAATCCCGGTAGTTCTTGACCTTGGCGTCGACGCCGGTCTTGAGATACTCGGGATGGATCTCGAAGGTCCGGATGAGCGAGGCCGGGTCGCGCACGAAATAGGCCGAGCAATCGAAGTTGGTCAACATCCACTTGTGGGGATTGAAGACGAGCGAGTCGGCGAGCTCGGCGCCGTCGAGGATCCAGCGTTTTTCGGGCAGGAGGGCGGCCGTGCCGGCCCAGGCCGCGTCGACGTGGAACCAGACACCGTGCTTCCGGCAGATCTCGCCGACGGCCCGCAGCGGATCGATGGCCCCGGACGAGGTCGTCCCCACTGTGGCCAGGACGCAGGCGGGGACGAGCCCGGCGTCCTTGTCCCGGGCGAGGGCCTCGTCGAGCTTTTCCGGGATGAGGGCGAACCGCGCGTCGGTCGGGAGCCGGCGGAAGTTCTTGCGGCCGAACCCGGCGATCTTGACGCCTTTGTCGGCGCTCGAGTGGACCTCCTCCGACGCGTAGACGGTCAGGGGCTGCTTCAGGCCGGACTCGTTCGACTCGAAGCCCGTCGCCCGCTCCCTGGCCGAGAGCAGGGCGCACAGGGTCGCCGTCGAGGCGGTGTCCTGGATGACGCCGGAAAAGCCGGCCGGAAGCCCGATCATCTGGCGGAGCCAGTCGAGGACGACCTCCTCGAGCTCGGCCGCGGCCGGGGACGTTTGCCAGACCATGCATTGGGCCCCGAGACCGGCCGTCAGGAGCTCCCCCAGGACCGAGGCCGGGCTGTTGTTGGCCGGGAAGTAGCCGAACCAGCCCGGGTGCTGCCAATGGGTGATGCCGGGAAGGAGGATTTTTTCGAAATCCTGGAAGATCCCCTCCATGGCCTCTCCCCGGGCCGGGGGGACGGCCGGGATCATCTTCTTGATGTCGCCCGGTTCCACCTGGGCCAAGACGGGGTATTTCTCGATATTCTCGAAATAATCGGCGATCCAGTCCACAAACTGGTGTCCGGAGCGCCGGAAATCCTCGTTTTTCATGGCCATCTCCTCGTTTTGCGCCCCTATTGCCGCCCGGAGGGCCGTTCTCAATATACCCGTTTTCAGGGGAAACCGCCAGGGAAAGGACCGTCCCGGAAGCGTTTTTCCGAAACCCGGCCAAGAGGGGCGTTTTCAGGTCAAAAGGCGGGCCCTGGACGTCACCTGGGTGTATTTTTTGGCAACTCGGCAAAAGCTGTTGCAATCCGCTCCGGCTTATGGTATAATTAGAAATGGTCATTGAGGGGGCCGGTAAAAAAATCGAAAAATAGGCTTTTTGCCCTTCTCTGCCTGGCGTCCCCTTCCCCCCTTTTCTTCTCCGCCCTGCAACCGTTCGACCGCTCCGGTGCGTACTATTTTATGAGTGGCGAAAATGAGAAGCTCCGACCTCCTTTTCGATAATTCCCGATAGACCCCATTCCCATCCCGAGGCTGCCCTGATCTGAGCCGGTCAGGGCAGCCTCATCCAGGCTCAGAGGGGCAGCCTCCTCTCCGGTCGTTCGCCGATTCGGCATTGTTAGTTTGACCCCGTCATCTTTGCTATAATCCCACCGGCTTATTCCGAAGGGAAGTCCGTCCGATGCGGACACAGCCCCCGCTACTGTAACCGGGGACGAATCCCGAGAGACGCCACGGCCATGAGGCTGGAAGGCTCGGGAGGAGGACGATCCGGGAGTCAGGAGACCTTCTTTAAGCCTCGGTCGACCGGTCTTCGGGCGGAAGACGGAGAACGAAAAAGCGGCGGGGGCGGCTGCGGAGCTCCTGCCATGGCCTTAAGAACGAATCTCCCTCACGGCGCTCGCCGCGCTCATGACGCTGACCTCCTTCGCCCCGGGCGCGCAAGACCAGGCCGCCGCCTCCTCTCAAGCACGACCTCGTCGTCACGGCCACGCGCCTCGAAACTCCCGAGAGGAAGGTCGGAAGCTCGATCACCGTGGTCTCGGGCGAGGAGCTCCTCCGCACGGGCAAGACCTTCGTCCTCGAGGCCCTCGAATCCGTGCTCGGCCTCTCCACGGTCCGGAACGGCGGGCCGGGCGCGGCCTCCTCGGTGTCCGTGCGCGGCGCCAACAGCGAGCACACGCTCTTCCTTCTCGACGGGCTCGAGCTCAACGACCCGATCAACCCGTCGCGCTCGTACGACGTCGTCCCACCTGCCTCTCGGCCAGGTCGACCGGGTCGAGATCCTCCGCGGCCCCCAGGGCCTGCTCTACGGCTCGGACGCGCTCGGCGGCGTCATCAATATCATCACCCGGACCGGCCGCGGCCGGCCCCGGCTCGCGCTGGCCTCATCGGCCGATACGCTCAGCTCCCTCGCCGCCGACGTCTCGCTCTCCGGCTCCGGGCCGAAGACCGAATATTCGCTCGGCCTCTTCCACGAGCGGACGGCCGGCCTCTCCGCGGCCTCGTCCGCCTATGCCGGGAACGCCGAAAAGGACGGCTACCGCAACGTCAGCTTCGCCGCCCGCCTCGGCTTCACGCCGCGGCCCGCGACGACCCTGTCGTTCACGGTCCGGGCCGCGAGCGCCAGGACCGAGCTCGACAATTTCGGCGGCCCCGGCGGGGACGATCCGAACGCCGTCCAGGACTACGGGACGCTGCTTCTCCGCGGGCAGTATCGCGGGCTCTCCCGGAGCGGCCGCTGGGAACGGACGGTCTCCCTGTCCTGGCTCGGAGCGAGGCGCGACGAACGACAATCCCTTCGACGCGTCCCATCCCGTCGATCGGGACGAGGGCCTCTACAAGAGCGGCCTCGTCAAGCTCGACTGGCAGAACAATCTCTTCCTCCATCCCTCCCACACCCTGACGGCGGGATTGGAGCTCGAAGAGCGAGTCGGGCCGGTCCGAATACATATCGGAAAGCGCCTACGGTCCCTTCGAGGCGAGCTTCCCCTCGGCCCGAACGTCGGCCGGCGGGGATCTATCTTCTCGACCACTGGGAGGCCGGGGACCGGTTCTTCGTCACGGCCGGCGTCCGGGTCGACCGTCACAGCCGCGCCGGGACCGCGGTGACCTTCCGCGTCGCCCCGGCCTTTCTCGTCGCCGCCACGGGAACGCGCTTCAAGGCCTCGCTCGGGACGGGCTTCAAGTCGCCCTCTCTCTACCAGCTCTTCGCCCCCGCCACGTCCTTCGGCCCGGTCGGCAATCCCCTGCTCCGGCCCGAGCGGGCCCTCGGCTGGGACGCCGGCATCGAGCAGCGCTTCGCGGCGGACCGGATCGCCCTCGGCCTGACCTGGTTCGAGAACACGTTCCGGGACCTGGTCGATTTCGACTTCGCCGCCGGCTACGTCAATATCGGCCGGGCCAGGACCGAGGGCCTCGAAGTCTCGGCGGAGGCGCGGCCGGCGGCCGGGGTGCGTCTCTCCGCCGTCCTACACCCGCCTCGCGGCCCGCGACGTGGACGCGGGAACGGAGCTCCTGCGCCGGCCGCACGACACGTTCTCCGCCGAGGCCGGTACGCGGCTCTTCGGACGGTTCGACCTTTCCGCCCGCGCGCTCTGGGTCGGCCGGCGCTTCGACCGCGATTTCAGCGCCTATCCCTACGCCACGGTCGCGCTTCCCGGCTATGTCCTCCTCGACGCCGTCCTTACGGCCCCCGTCGGTCCGCAACTCGAGCTCTTCCTTCGACTCGATAACATCCTCGACGCCCGCTACGAGACCGTCTGGGGATACGGGGCGCCGGGGATCACCGCCCGCACGGGTTTCCGCCTGGCGCTCTAGTCGCGCCAGGACGCCTGGCAGGACAAGGGCCTGGGCGAAGGAGCTACTCTAGGTCCCTGAAGCCCGCGATGGGCGCCGGCTTGAGGGCGTGGAGGTCGAAGACGACGATCTCGTTCGTTCCCGGCTTCAGGAACGGCGCCGGGCAGAAGAGCCGCTTCTGCGGCCCGATCTCCCAGTAGCGCCCGAGGTTCCGCCCGTTGACCCAGACGACGCCCTTCTTCCAGCCGCTCATGTCGAGGTAGGTGTCGCCGACGGCCTGAAGGTCGAAGCGGCCGCGGAAAAAGTTCGCCGGCCGGTCCGCCGGACGGCGCGCCGAACTTGAGCCGCTCCAGGTACTCCCCGTCCATCGGCAGCGGGTAGACGTCCCAGCCCATCAGGGTCATGTTGTTCAGCGTCACCCGGTCGGTGATGCCCTTGCGGTCGAGGAGCCGCGGCCCGTAGTTGATCCGGCCCATGGCCTCGACGAGGATGTCGATCGTCTCGTTGGCCGGCTCGGCCTTGGGAACGTCGAGGGCCGTTTCGCTCTTCGTCCGGTCGATCGTCCCGACGGACCGGCCGTCGGCGAAGACCGTGGCGTAATCGTGAACGTCGGTCACGGTGAGCTTGCCGCCGCGGTGCCCGAGGAGCTTCGTCCGGTAGAGGATGAAGCCGTGGTTCTGGCCGTAGGATTCCATCGGGCCGGGCTGCGCGCTCCGCACGGCCGGCGGCAGGTTGTCGAAGACCGAGGCGCTCTCGTCGAGCTCGATCCGCGGGATCGTGATCGCCGCCGAGGGCTCGGGCAGGTCGGGGAGCGTCGCCCCTTTCGGCTGATACCGCGCCAGGAGATCGCGGATGGCGAAGTACTTCGGCGTCGGCCGCCCGGCCTCGTCGAGGGGCGCGTCGTAATCGTAGCTCGTCACGTCGGGCTGGTATTTGTCGCTGAAATTGGCCCCGGCCATGAAGCCGAAGTTCGTCCCGCCGTGGAACATGTAGAAGCTGAAGGACTTGCCGTTGTCGAGGAGCCAGCGCAGGTCGGGCAGGACGTCCTCGGTCTTGACCCGGGCCCACTCCTCGCCCCAGTGGGTCAGCCAGCCCGGGTAGAGCTCGCTGCAGAAAACGGGGACGCCGCGCTCGAGCCGGGCCGCCTCGGCGAAATGCTTCTCGTTCGTCCCGGGGTCGAGCCCGATGGCCGCTCCCGGCAGGCTTCCGGCTTCGAGCATGTAGGGGGTCGCGCCGTCGGCCGTGTAGAGCGGCACCTCGATCCCGGCCTTGTCCCAAAAGCCCTTGAGGGCCAGCATATAGTCCCGGTCGTTCCCGTAGCTGCCGTACTCGTTCTCGACCTGGACCATGAGGACCGGGCCGCCGCGGTGGACCTGGAGATCGCGCAGGACCTCGCCGAGCTTCAGGATGTAGGATTCGCAGGCCTCGAGGTAGCGCGGGTCGGAGCAGCGGACCTTGATGTCCGGCGTCCGCAGGAGCCAGGCCGGCAGGCCGCCGAAATCCCATTCGGCGCAGGCGTAGGGGCCGGGCCGGACGATGACCCAGAGCCCGATCCGCTGGGCCGTCCGGATGAAGGCGGCCAGGTCGTTCCCGCCGGAGAAGTCCCATTGGCCGGGCTCCGGCTCGAGGGCGTTCCAGAAGACGTAGGTCCCGACCGTGTTGAGGCCGGCGGCCTTGACCTTCATCAGCCGGTCGGCCCAGTATTCGCGCGGGATGCGCTGGTAGTGGATCTCGCCGGCCATGATGCGGAACGGCTTGCCGTTGAGGAGGAATTCGCTCTCGCCGAGACGGAAGTCCCGGGCCTGCCCGGCGAGCCGCGGCAGGACGGCGAGGACGACGATCCCGGCCATGATCCATCGGGCGGTTTTCATGCCCGGATTTTACCACACAATTGACTTTCGCCTCCCGGCCGCTATAATCCTCTCCGGACGAAGGGCCGGACCCCCCGGCCACCGCCCGCGGCGACGCATCCCGCCTGGAGATCGACATGAAGAAGACATGCCTTTTGGCGTCCGTTCTCGTCCTCGCCCTTGGCGCCGCCGCGGCCGCCCCGCCGGCCGCGGCCCAGGACGACAAGAAGCCGCCCGCCTTCGGCATCACCCTCTCGGGGTTCGTCAAGACCGACATCTTCTTCGATACGCGGCAGACGACGAGCATCCGCGAAGGGCATTTCCTGCTCTTCCCCAAGGGCCCGCAGCTCGATCCCGACGGGACCGACGTCAACGCCCGGGATTCGTTCCACATCCTGTCCATCCAGACGCGCCTGGCCGGGAAGATCACCGGGCCGGACGCCCTCGGCGCCAAGACCTCGGCCTATCTCGAGGCCGAGTTCTTCGGCCACTCCGACGCCGACATCAACGGCTTCCGCCTCCGCCACGGCTACCTCAAGCTCGACTTGGCCTCGTTCGGAGCTCCTGGTCGGCCAGTTCTGGCACCCGATGTTCGTCACCGAGAGCTTTCCCGACGTCGTCTCGTTCGACACCGGCGCGCCCTTCCAGCCCTTCAACCGCAGCCCGCAGGTCCGCTACACCCGGACGTTCGGCGGCCTCAGCCTGGCCGCCACGGCCCTGGCCCAGCGCGATTTCGTGAGCAACGGCCCGGAGGGGGCGAGCTCCGTCTACCTCCGCAACGCCGCGCTGCCGGAATTCAACCTCAAGCTGCAGTTCGCGACCAAGAACGACGCCCGGAAGACGGAGACCGTGGCCGGCGTCGGCGGCGATGTCATGCGGATCGCGCCCCGCATCGTCACGGCCGCCGGCTACGCGACGGACGAGTCCCTGACCGGCCTCGCGGCCATGGCCTTCTTCAAGCAGAAGTGGCCGAAGTGGACGTGGAAGGCCGAGGCCGTCTGGGGCCAGAACCTCCATCACCTGACCATGCTCGGCGGCTACGCCGTCCGCGACATCGTCGACGAGACCCGGCAGGATTGGATCTACACCCCGATCGCCGCCCTGTCCCTCTGGACCGAGATCATGACCAACGGCGCGCCGTGGCAGACGGGGCTTTTCGCCGGCTATTCCAAGAACCTGGGCTCGCCCCACGAGATCACGGGGGCGAATTACGCGCGCGGCTTCAACATCGACGAGCTCTACCGGCTTTCGCCCCGTCTCGTCTACAACACCGGCAAGATGCGCTTCGCCGGCGAGGTCGAGCTGACGGCGGCCTCCTACGGCACGCCGGACCTCTTCGGCAAGGTCGCCGACGCCCGGTTCGTCCGGAACCTCCGGCTCCTCCTCGCGGCCTACTATTTCTTCTAATTCCTCCGATCCTGTAAACATTCCTTACGGCCGGGCGTATATATACCAGGCCGTCTTGTGTTCGCCCCCTCTGGCGGGGGCCGTTTTTTTGGCATAAGACTTGCTGCTTACCTGGCCAGCAGTCCACTCGAGGCCCCGGGCCCTTCCGGCCCCATGAAAGAGAGCGTCCATGCTGAGATCCTCCGGAGCCGCTTCCGTCCTCATTCTGGCCCTGATCCTGGTCCTGGGCTTGGGATTGGCGTCCGCCCCGCCCGCGGCCGGCCAAGCCGTCGCGCCGGACATCGACGAGCTGAAGAAGACCGCCGTCAAGGTCTTCCTCGACTGCGACAGCTGCGACCTCGATTACATCAAGACCGAGATCACCTTCGTCAATTACGTCCGCGACCGCCTCGAAGCCCAGGTCCACGTCCTCATCACGACCCAAGCGACGGGAAGCGGCGGGCGGGAATACACCGCTGACCTTCATCGGCCAGAACGAATGCCGGGACCTCACCGACATCCAGAAGTACTTCTCGGCCAAGACCGACACCGAGGACGACGTCCGCCGCGGCCTGGTCAGGACCCTGAAGCTGGGGCTGATGAGCTATCGTCGGCCGCACGCCGATCGCCTGCCGCATCGCCGTCGACTACACCAAGCCCGGCGCCGCCGGCCCGGTCCGCGACCGCTGGAACTCCTGGGTCTTCAGCCTGACCGGGAACGGCTACTTCTCGGGCGAGCAGAGCTACATGAGCCGCATGGTCGACGTCTCCTTCTCGGCCAACCGGGTCACCCCGGGATCGAAGGTCCGGCTCGGGCTGTCCGTCGACACGCTCGAAGCAGAGATACGAGCATCGAGGACGACGACGATCACCGGGACGACGTCGAGCCGGCAGGCGAGCGGCCTCTACGTCAAGAGCCTGGGCGAGCACTGGTCGGCCGGCGTCTCCTTCGAGGTCGAATCCTCGCTCTACAGCAACATCGATCTCGGGCTGGAGCGTCGCCCCGGCCGTCGAATACAATTTCTTCCCTTACTCCCAGTCGACCCGGCGACAGCTCCGGGCCCTCTACACGCCTGGCCCTGAATCCCGGTCCGATACCGGGAGGAGACGGTCTTCGGCAAGCTCCGGGAGACGCTCCTCAAGCAGGAGCTCTCGCTGACCCTCGACCTCCGCGAGAAGTTCGGGACGATCAGCCTCAGCGTCGAGGGCTCGAACTATCTCCACGACCTCGGCAAGTACCGCGTCGACACGTTCAGCATCGTCAACCTGCGGCTCTACAAGGGCCTCAGCGTCTACGTCCTCGGCGGCTACTCCTGGTACCACGACAGCCAGCTCTCGCTCCTCGGCCGCGAGCCGACCTACGAGGAGCAGCTCCTCCGGCTCCGGCGAGCTGCCGATGACACAGCAACTATTTCGTCGCCGTCGGCTTCCAGTTCCAGTTCGGCTCCATCTTCACCAACGTCATCAATCCCCGCTTCGGCTCGACCGGCGGCGGCGGCATGAGCATCAGCATCCATTAGGAGCCGGGAGAGCACCGATGAGAACCATGAACACGCGCAACATCAGGGCCGCGGCTCTCGCCGCCGTCATCGCTCTCGTCCTGGCCGTCCCCGCGCTCGCCCAGGTCCCGCCGCCCAGCCGGCCGGGCCGCCCCCCCTCCCCTCGCCCGGGTCTTCCTCGACTGGCCCGGCGCCGATATCGAGGTCCTCCGGGCCGAGATCCCGTTCGTCGAATTCGTCCCCGCCCTCGACGCGGCCCAGGTCCGGGTCACGGTCACGCCCCAGGGGCCCCCGCCGGAGGGGCCGGTCTCCATCGAGTTCACCGGCCTCAGGGAATTCCAGGGCGCAGGACAACACGCTGACCTACGCGCCCGCGCCGGCGGCGAAACGCCCGAGGACGTCCGGAAAGGGATCGCCGGCCTGATCAAGATCGGCCTGCTGCGCTACGCCGCCAAGACGCCGCTCGCCAAGGACCTCTCGGTCCGCTTCCTCGACCAGGCCAAGCCGACGTCGGTCAACGACAAGTGGAACTTCTGGGTCTTCAGCCTCAGCGCCAGCGCCTTTCTCACGGGCGAGACGCAAGTACAGGACCGGCTCCTACTACGGCTCCGTCTCGGCCAACCGGGTCACGCCGGAGATCAAGATCCGGACCTCGGTCTACGGCAACTGGAGCGATTACTGGTTCGACCTCGGCGACGGCACCGCCTACGAGAGCACGTCCCACGGCTACGGGACGTCCGCCCTCGTCGTCAAGAGCCTGGGCGAGCACTGGTCGGCCGGCGCCTACGTCGAGGCCGAATCCTCGACGCTATTCCAACCTCGAGTTCGCCCTGACCGCCGCCCCGGCCGTCGAGTACGATCGTCTTCCCCTACTCCGAATCGACGAAGCGGCAGCTCCGGATCCTCTACCGGATCGGCTTCACGCCGGGCCCGCTATCACGAGGAGACGATCTATTTCAAGACCTCCGAGACCCTCGTCCAGGAGTCCCTGACTTGCGCCTACGAGGTCGTCCGGCCCTGGGGCAAGGCCGCGGTCCAGCTCGAGGGCTCCCATTTCTTCCACGACGCCAGCAAGAACCGGCTCGAGCTCGAGGGCGGAGCTGGAGTTCCGCATCTGGCGCGGCCTGAGCTTCGAGATCGACGGCAGCTACACCCGGATCCGCGACCAGCTGGCCCTGCCGGCCGGAGGGGCGTCCTACGAGGAGATCCTCCTCCGCCAGAGACAGCTGGCCACGGGCTACGACTATTCGTTCTCGGTCGGGTTCAACTTCTCCTTCGGCTCGACGCGGAGCAACGTCGTCAACCCGCAGGTTCGGCAACGGCGGGCGAAGCATCTCCATCAGCATGTAGGGACGGGGGCGGCCGGGCCGGGACTTGTTTTCCTGCGGCGGATTCCCTACGATAGATTCCCAGCCGGAAGATCCGCAAAAGGAGGCCCGCCCCATGTCCGTCAAGCTCGTCAAGCCCGTTCCGAGCGACATCGACATCGCCCAGGCCGCCGAGCTCCTGCCCATCGTCAAGGTGGCCGGCCGGACTCGGCCTCGGCGAGGACGACCTCGACCTCTACGGCAAGTACAAGGCCAAGATCCACCTCGACGTCCTCGACCGGCTCAAGGACCGTCCCCTGGGCCAGCTACGTCGACGTCACGGCCATCACGCCGACGCCGCTCGGCGAGGGCAAGACGACCACGACCGTCGGCCTGAGCCAGGCCCTCGGCGCCCACCTCGGCAAGAAGGTCATGACCGTCGTCCGCCAGCCCAGCATGGGGCCGACCTTCGGCATCAAGGGCGGGGCGGCCGGCGGCGGCTATTCCCAGGTCGTGCCCATGGAGGATTTCAACCTCCACCTGACCGGCGACATCCACGCCGTCACGGCCTCCCACGACCTTCTCGCCGCGGCCATCGACGTCCGCATCCTCCACGAGTCGAGCCAGGACGACGAGAAGCTCTTCAACGCCTTCTGCCCGGCCAACAAGAAGGGCGAGCGCCGCTTCTCGCCGATCATGCTCCGCCGCCTCAAGAAGCTCGGCATCGACAAGACCAACCCCGCCGACCTGACCCCGGAGGAGAAGCGGCGGATGTTCCGCCTCGACATCGACCCGGCCAGCATCACCTGGAACCGGGTCATCGACATCAGCGACCGCTTCCTCCGCGTCGTCGAGATCGGCCTCGGCCCGGAGGAGAAGGGCATGACCCGCGGAGACGGGCTTCGACATCTCGGTCGCCTCGGAGATCATGGCCATCCTGGCCCTGACGACGGGCCTGGCCGACATGCGCGAGCGCCTCGGCCGGATCGTCATCGGCACGAGCCAGGCCGGGCGAGGCCGTCACCGCCGACGACCTCGGCGTCGCCGGCGCCCTGACCGTCCTGATGAAGGACGCCATCATGCCCAACCTCATGCAGACGCGTCGAGAACACGCCGGCCATCGTCCACGCCGGCCCGTTCGCCAACATCGCCCACGGCAACTCCTCGATCATCGCCGACCAGATCGCCCTCCGCCTCGTCGGCCGGGACGGCTACGTCGTCACGGAATCGGGCTTCGGGGCCGACTGCGGCATGGAAAAGTTCATGAACATCAAGTGCCGGGCCAGCGGCCTCGTCCCGAGCTGCGTCGTCATCGTGGCCACCGATCCGGGCCCTGAAGATGCACGGCGGCGGGCCCAAGGTCGTGGCCGGCAAGCCGCTGGCTCGCCGAATACACCGACGAGAACCTGACCCTGCTCGAGAAGGGCCTGCCCAACATGGTCGCCCACATCGCGAACGCCCGCCGCTTCGGCGTGCCCGTCGTCGTCGCCGTCAACCGCTTCACCACCGACACCGACGCCGAGATCGAGCTCGTCCGCAAGGCCGCCGTCGCGGCCGGGGCCGAGGACGCCGTCATGTCCGACCACTGGGCCGAGGGCGGGGCCGGGGCCGTCGCCCTGGCCAAGGCCGTCATCGCCGCCTGCGAGAAGCCGGTCGACTTCAAGTTCCTCTACCCGCTCGAGTGGGACATCAAGAAGAAGATCGAGACGATCGCCACCCAGATCTACGGGGCCGACGGCGTCGACTACACGCCCGAGGCGGAGGCCAAGATCGCCCTCTACACCCGCCTCGGCTTCGACAAGCTGCCCATCTGCATGGCCAAGACCCACCTCAGCCTGAGCCACGATCCGGCGCTGAAAGGGCGTCCCCAAGGGCTTCACGCTCCCCGTCCGCGACATCCGGGCCAGCGTCGGCGCCGGGTTCCTCTATCCGCTCTGCGGCGACATGCGGACCATGCCCGGCCTGCCGACCCGGCCGGTCGTATCTACGACGTCGACATCGATCTCGAGACGGGCAAGGTCACCGGCCTGTTCTGAGGCGACAGAGCAGAACGGGGCCATGTCCTCGGACGTCTCGCCCTCATTTCATTCAGGGTGATCGTCTGGCTCGCTTTTCCACCCTTGACGCTGTCGTAGGTCACCGTCACCGCGCCGGAACCCTTGACCAGGAGGACCGCCGTCCGGGTCGTCTTGCCCGGGTGCCCGTTGCGGACGATGATCCGCTTCAGGTCCTTCTGGTCGACGAGCGGCGTCACGGACGGGTTGGCCTTGTAGACGGCCTTGTTGTCGATGAAGCTGGCCGCGATGACCTCGACGCCCTTCCCCTCGACGAGAAGGAGGTCGGGCCGGACGGTGAAGTTCTGGGCCGCCCGGGCCATGATCGTCGGCGCGACCTTGGGGTTGGCGATGTCGACGAAGACCCGGTAGACGTCCCCGCCGATCTTCTCGACCGAGGTTTCGCCCATGCGGATGAGCGGCATCTCGTCGGCCTGGTAGAGGGAGAAGGCCATGTTCCGGTGGCACAGCTCCTCGTTCATGAACCGCGGCGGGACGCGCCCCTGGAATTTCTTCCAGATGCCGCCCATCTCGACCGGGCCGAACTGGGGGTGGTCGAAGGCCTTCCACTCGACGAACTCGTCGCCGAACTCGAGGTACTTGTCGAAGTAATAGCGGGAGACGGCCGGGGCGATGGGGCTCGCGGGGTCGGCCTGCTGCTCCTGGAGCGCGGGGCTCGTGAAGTACTGATCGCCGTTCCAGAGCTCGTTGGAGAACGAGGGGATGCCCAGCCCGTCGTTGGTGTAGTCGATGAAGCCGCCGTGCACGGTGTAGAGCCCGCTCCAGAGGACGATGTAGCGGTAGAACGGCAGGATGCGCTCGCCGTTCTGCCCGAGCTCGTCATAGAAGCGGACGTCGCGCCATCGGGTACTCGCCCACCGATTCGGCGCCCGGCCCGCGGAGGATCATGCCGCCGTTGTTGTGGTAGGACTGGACGCCGGCGATGTTCGGATGGGCCTTCAGGAAGTCGGCGACCGCGCGGGCCTCGGGGAGCTGGAAAGGATAGTCCATGGCCCCGCTCTGGATGTAGTCCGGCTGCCAGTCGCTGGGCCAGTTCCGGTTGCCGGTCGTAGCTGCCCGGGCCGTCCTCGTTGACCATGCCGTCGCCGTCGTTGTCGACCCCTTCCTGTCCGAGCAGGATGTAGTCGCCCGTCTCGCCGAAGGGCACGGGCTCGAGGACGTCGGGGTTCGTCCGGCTGATGCGGTAGTTGCCTTCGCCGGGCACGCGCTTGCGGATCTGCTCGATGACGCCGTTGCCGTTGATGTCCTCGGGCGGGTCCTCGTCGAAGACGCCGTCGTTGTCGTCGTCGACCGGGACGTGCCCCGACCGGGCGTTGCCGCCCGGCCCTTCCATGAAATACTGCCGGCCGTCGGGGTTGACCGTCGGGATGATGTAGAAGACGCGCTCGTCGACGAGCCGGGTGACGTCGTCGATGCGGCCGTAGTTCTCCATGAGGTACCAGATCGTGTAGAGGCAGACCTCGCCGCCCTGGATCTCGTTGCCGTGGACGTTGGCCTCGATGTACATGCCGGCCTTGCCCGATTCGGGCCCCGTGGCCGGATTATTGACGGTCATGAGCATGAGGTCGCGGCCGTCGTGGCTCTTGCCGATCGATTCGAGCTTGAGGAACTTGGGGAAGGCGGCCTGGAGCCGCTTCATGTCGGCATAGAGCTCGTTCGTGTCGTGCCAGCGGTTGAAGTCGAGCTTGACCTTGAACGCGGGGTCGGAGGCCTTCTGGGCCGGGGCGAAGGACGCCGTCAGGACGAGCCCGGCGGCCAGGGCCAGGATGAAGGAGAGGATCTTGCGTGTTCTCATGGTCGTTCTCACTTTGCCTTCAGGGTGACCCGGGCGGTCGCCGTTCCGCCCTTTTCCGATCGCACCAGGAGCTCGACGACCTCGCCGGTCTTGCCCTTGATGAGCCATTCGTACTTGGCCCGGCTGCCGGAGCCGGCGAGCGCCGGCAGGAAGCTCGTCTTGGCGCTGCCCGGAGAGGACCGCGCCCGGCTCGACGCCGAGCTGGACCATGGTCGGCTTGACCGACCGGGCCGTCTGCCCCTGGGCGAGAGAGGTCGGCCAGAAGCCCGTGTTCTCGACCTCGGCCTTGATCCGGAAGATGCCGCCGCCGTGGCTGACGGCCTCGAGCGAGGCCACATTCACCCGGGGGAAGAGCGAGGCCAGGTGGAGGGCGAACTTGGCATGCGGGGCCCCGAGATCGGCGAGCTTCGCCGCCGGAGGGTTCGTGACCGCATAGGGCTTGAACCCTCCGATCTCGACCTCCCCGAACTCGGGATGCTTCGCCTTGGCCCAGGCGACGAAGCCGTCGATCTTCTCGGCGTCCATCCACTTGAGGATCTGCCGGTCGATGCCGGGCGTCATCGGCTGCGCGGCCTCGGCGGAAGCGCCCGCCTGGGCCTGGGCGAAGCGGAACGGCCCCCGCCGCCCCCCTGCATCATCTGCATGACTTCCTGGCCTCCGCCCACGACGATCGTCTGGGTCACGCCGGCGCCCGAAGCCTGCCGGCCGGCCTGGCCGCCCTGGCCGGGCGGGCCGCTCTCCGCCGCGCCGGGAGGCATCGTGCCCATGCGGCGCTGACCCGGAGACGGCTCGACCGCCGTCAGGCCGAACCCGGGCGTCGAAAAGGACGGCACGCCGAACTGGAAATAGCCGTACTGGAAGAAGGCGCCCTGCGGCTCGCGGACGAAGAGCGGCTGGCGGATGCCCGTCAGCTCGATGTACTTGTCGCTCACGCCCTTGAAGTAATCGTAATCGGCCGCGGCCACCGTCGTCGCCGGCTTGCGGTCGGGCATCATCATGCGGGGGGAAGAGGCGCCCTGGGCCTGCCTCTGGCTCTGCCGGCCCCCGGGGCCGCGCCATCATCTCGAAGGAGAACCCGCCCCCGCCGAAGCGTCCGCCCCGGCCCATCCCGCCTCCGGTCTGGATGAAGCCCGACGTCCGGGCCCCGGCCGCGGCGGCTTCGGCGAAGCGGACGAGGTCGAGCTCGCGGGCCGGGCCGAGCCGGCCGGCGCTCGTCGGCGGGACGATGAGGTTGTCGCTCTCGCCGAACGTCAGGATGGCCGCGACGTTGCGATGGGCGATGACCCAATCCATCACGGCCCGCGATTCCGCCTCGCTGATCATGTGCGGCCCCGCGTCGGGCTTATAGTAAGGATATTCGTGGGCGAAATTGCGGCCGATGTCGGTCCCGCCGGGCGGGTCCTCGTTGATGAAGCCGTCGCCGTCGTTGTCCGTGCCTTCCGTGAAGAGCTTGTAAGCGCCGGTCTCGCCCTTCTTCGGGTCGGCCCGCTTCATCAGGCGCGGCTCATCGCGGTCGATCACGTACTCGCCGCCCGCCGCCTTGACCCGCATGACCGTGATGAAGCCGTCGCCGTTGAGGTCTTCGGGGCCGTCCTCGTCGACGCGGCCGTCGTTGTCGTCGTCGAAGGGGCTGGCGTTGGTCCGCAGGCCCGTCTTGAGGGGGGCGAAGAAGCCCTCGGCCCCGTCGGGGTTGACGCGCGGCATGATGTAGACCGTGGAGCCGTCGAGCCGGCTCTTGACCTCGGGGTCGGAAGCCGCGTTCTTCACCAGGTACTCGGCGACGGCCAGGGCGATCTCGCCGCCGGCGAGATAGTCGCCTTCGAAGCCCGCGGCGATGAGCAGGGCCGGACGCTTGTCCGGCCGGCACGCCGCCGGGGTTGGCGATCTCGAGCACCCAAAGGTCGCGGCCGCTTCGGGTCTTGCCGATGGACTCGAGCCGGGCCGCCGGTCCGGCGGCGCCGGCCAGGGCCTGAAGGGCCTTGGTGAGCCCGGCGTGATCATGGTATTTCGGCGGGGCCTGGGCGCCGGCCGGAATGCCGGCCAGGACAAGCCCGAAGGCGATGAGGACCGGCAGGAAGCGCGCCGGCCGAGAGGACCTGTTCAGGGAAGAGCGCA
The DNA here is from genome assembly GCA_963843505.1 of Candidatus Aminicenantota bacterium. Taxonomy (GTDB): domain Bacteria; phylum Acidobacteriota; class Aminicenantia; order Aminicenantales; family Saccharicenantaceae; genus RBG-16-66-30. The sequence goes on from CAWJKR010000006.1 coordinate 101,167, forward strand.
CGGGGACCTCCTCGTCGGACTGGGGATTCGGCCGAGAGAGCGCACCCGCGGGGGGACGGCGCTCTTGGGGAACGGACACGACTCGGCCATGCATATTTTTAGACTCCCGCCGTTCCGGAATCTTCCCCGCAATTGTACTATAATGTCCCGAAATGTCCGCCCGGAAGGATCATCCCATGTCCCAACCCCGCAGCGTCTCCCGCCGCCACTTCATCCGCGCCGGCGCCGCGGCCGCCGCGTCGCTCACCATCGTGCCCCGCCGCGTCCTCGGCGGCCAGGGTTACATCGCCCCGAGCGACACCCTGACCAAGGCCGTCATCGGCGTCGGCGGGCATGGGCCGGGGCCACCTCGGCTACCCGGGCTCGGTCCTGCGGGCCGTCTGCGACGTCGACCGCGGCCACCTCGCCTCGGCCCTGGAGATCGCCGGCCCCGGCGTCTCCGGATACACGGATTTCCGCGAGGTCCTGGCCCGGCCCGACATCGACATCGTCCACATCGCGACGCCGCCCCACTGGCACGCCCTCATCTCGATCGCGGCGGCCGAGGCCGGCAAGGACGTCTGGTGCGAGAAGCCCATGACCCGGACGATCGCCGAGGGCCGCGCCGTCGTCGAGGCCGTCCGGCGCACCGGGCGCGATCTTCCGCATCAACACCTGGTTCCGCTTCACCGACCGCTTCTACGGCTTCGGGACCGACGTCCGGCCGATCAAGAAGGTCGTCCAGAACGGGCTCCTCGGCTGGCCGATCAAGGCGACGGTCAGCGCGACGACCGGCTTCGACTGGAAGTTCTATTGGAGCGGCCTGACCTACGCCCGGCCCGAGCCCGTGCCCGCCGAGCTCGACTACGATTTCTGGCTCGGGCCCGGCGCCCTGGAAGCCCTACCATCCCCACCGCGTCCACGGCACGTTCCGCGGCTACTGGGACTACGACGGCGGCGGGCTCGGGGACATGGGCATGCACTACCTCGATCCGGTCCAGTACCTCCTCGACAAGGACGACACGAGCCCGGTCGAGATCGTCGCCGACTGCCCGCAGCAGCACCCCGACGCCTGCGGCAGCTGGCGGCGGGTCGAGATGAAGTACGCCGACGGCTGCGTCATCGTCCTCGACGGCGAGAACCGCGACAAGTCGCGCGCCCTTCCTCGAAGGCCCGAAGGGCAAGCTCTACCGGGGCTTCGAGTCCGACATCCCGAACCTCCGGGAGACGCTGGCCGCGCCTGCCCGACCCCGAGCCGCAGGTCACCGATTTCTCCGAGGCGGTCCGCACGCGGCGCCGCTTCGCCCTGAACGAGCGGAACGGCCACCGCTCGTGCACCCTCGTCAACCTGGCCAAGATCGCCGTCCAGCTCGGCCGGCCCCTCCGGTTCGACCCGGAGAGCGAGACTTTCCCGGGCGACGAGGCCGCCAACCGGCTCGCGAGCCAGCCCATGCGGGCGCCCTGGCACCTCTAGAAAGGCCGTGAGGAGATCCCCATGAAGAAAAGAGCCGCAGCCCTCGCTATCGCGGTCATCGCCTGCGCGATCCTCGCGGCCGGCCCGCTCGCGGCGGCCGGGCAGGCCGCCCGTCCCGCCGGGGCGGAAGACATCAAAGCCGCGGTGTCCTCGATCGTCGGGCGTTTCCCGGCCGAGACCGCGGCGGCGCAAGCGACGCCCTCTGCGCCGAGATCCTCGGGCTCGGGCCCGGCGGCCATCGCCGAGACGTGCGCCCGCGTCCTCCCGCCCGGGGCCGGAGACGACTCCGAAGGCCCGGTTCGCCGTGAACGGCCTGGCCGTCTATGTCACCCGGGCCGGGCGCGGAGGCCGAGCGCCTGCTCTTCGTCAGGAGCCTGCTCGACGCCGTCGCCGAGAGTCCGGACAAGACAGGTCGCCGCCTTCTTCATCACCCAGGTCCAGCTCGCCGGCAAGGCTGAGGCCGTCAAGCCTCTGGCCCGATACCTCGTCGGACGAGGACGCTGGCCGGACCGGCCGCGGCCGCCCTCCAGACGATCGGCGGCCCCGAGGCCTCCCGGCCGCTCCTCAAAGGCTCTCGACGCCGCTCCGCCGCCCGCCCGGCTCTCGATCGTCGACGCGCTCGGCGCGCTGCGCAGCCGCGAGGCCGTGAAGAAGCTCCTGGTCCTGGCCGAAAGCGCCGATGAGGGGCTCCGCCGCGCCGCCCGCTTCGCCCTGGCCAATATCGGCGATCCGGCCGCGGGCGCCGTGCTCTCGAAGGTCCGCGTGACGCTCGTCCCGGCCGAAAGGGCCGAAGCGCCCGCGCTCTACCTCCTCTACGCCCGTCGGCTCGCGGAGTCCGGCAAGACGGCCGAGGGCCTGGCCGCGGCCCGGTCCATCCTCGCGAGCCACGGCGGTCCCGAGGAGAGCCAGGTCGCGTCGGAAGCGCTGGCCCTCATCGTCTCGATCCTCAAGGACAAGGCCGTGCCCGACCTTCTCGCGCGCCGCCGACAGCCCGGTCCGCGCGGTCCGCGGGCTCGGCCCTGGAGCTTGGCGCGCGACGCTCGGGGCGAGCGAGGCGACCGCCCGTTGGATCGAGAAGGCCGCGGCTTCGGCGCCCGGACGTCCGGGCCGCGATCATCGCGATGCTCGGCCGGCGCGGCGACGCAGACGGCCCTGCCCTTCGTCCGGGAGAGCCTGCGCGAGCCGCGACGAGGCCGTCCGCCTGGCCGCCATCCCCGCCGCGGCCCGCCTCGGCGGCGAGGCCGTCGCTGCCCGACCTCTTCGGGCTCGTCGGCGCCGCCGGCGAAGACGAGGCCGCAGGCCCTGAAGACGGCCCTTCTCGGCTTCGACGGCCGGCAGGTCGTCCCCGAGGCCGTCCGGCTCCTCGACTCGACGCCTCACCCGGGCAAGGCCGTCCTCATCGACATCCTGGGCGAAAAGGGCGCCCGCGGCGAGATCGAGCGCGTTTTCGCCTTGGCCGCGGACGCGGACCCCGCGACCCGGGCCGCGGCGCTCGGCGCCCTGGCCAAGATCGGCCGGCGAAGGCGACCTCCCCCGCCTCGTCGCCCTGCTCGAGAAGGCCACCGACGGGCGACGACATCGTCAGGCTGCAGGAGGCCGTAGCCGCCGCGGCCCGAAGGAACGCCGACCCGGCGCGCCGAGGCGCCGCCCTGGTCGAGCTCCTGAAGAGCGCCCCGGCGCCGCGAAAGGCCGTCATCCTCAGGGTCCTGCCGAAGGTCGGCGGGGACACGGCCCTATCGGGCGGTCGTCGGCGAAACCGCGAGCGCCGGACCCCCAGGTCCAGACCGCCGCGGTCTACGCGCTCTCCCAATGGCCCGACTTCCAGGCGGCCGGCGAGCTCCTGCGGATCGCGACGACGACCGCGAACAAGCGCCACCGGCTCCTGGCCGTCGAGGGCTATGTCCGCCTCGTCGGGCGGGCCGACCATGACCGGGCAGAAAAAGCTGGCCCTCTTCCAGGAGCTTCTCGCCCAGCCCTTCGACGATGCCGACAAGAAGCTCGTCGTCACCGGCGCCGCGGCCATCCGCGAGCCCGAGACGCTGCGCCTTCTCGCCCGGTATCTCGACAACCCCGCGCTGGGCGAGGCGGCCGCGGCCGGCCTCCTCGAGCTGGCCTCGGAGCAGGCGCCCGCAGGAGCGCTGGCTGTCGGGCCACGAGGCGTACTCCGTCCTCCGGCGCGTCGAGGCCCGGACGGCCGACCCTGTCGAGAGGGCGCGCATCGGCGAGCTCATCCAGGCCCGCCTGCGCCAGGGCGGCTTCGCGCCGCTCTTCGACGGCCGCGGCTTCGACGGCTGGAAAGGCCTCGTCGCCGACCCGCCGGCCCGGGCCAAGATGACGCCCGCAGGAGCTGGCCGACGGCGCAGGCCGCGGCCGACGACAGGATGCGGGCCCACTGGAAGGTCGTCGACGGCGTCCTCGTCTTCGACGGCAAGGGCGAGAGCCTCTGCACCGCCGCCGACTACGGCGACTTCGAGCTCCTCGTCGATTGGAAGATCGAGAAGGGCGGCGACAGCGGCCTCTACCTCCGCGGCTCGCCCCAGGTCCAGATCTGGGACCCCGACGCCAACCCTGTCGGCTCGGGCGGCCTCTACAACAACCAGAAGGGGAAGAGCGTCCCCTCGGAGAAGGCCGACCGCCCCGTCGGGGAGTGGAACGCCTTCCGCGTCATCATGATCGGCGAGCGGGTCAGCGTCTATCTCAACGACAAGCTCGTCGTCGACAACGTCGTCCTCGAGAATTACTGGGAGACGGGACAAGCCGATCTATCCGACGGGGCAGATCGAGCTCCAGGCCCACGGCAACTCGCTCTACTTCCGGAACATCTTCCTCCGCGAGATCCCCCGCGACACGGCCGTGCCGCAGATGGCCCAGGCCGAGGCGGACGAGGGATTCACTCCCCTCTTCAACGGCCGCGACCTCGAGGGCTGGACGGGCGACACCAAGGGCTACGCCGCCGAGAACGGCAAGATCGTCATCCATCCCGAGCTCGGGAGCGGGAATCTCTACACGGCCAAGGAGTACGCCGACTTCGTCGCTCCGCTTCGAGTTCAAGCTGACGCCCGGCCGCCAACAACGGCCTCGGCGTCCGCGCCCCTCTCGAAGGCGACGCCGCCTACGCCGGCATGGAGATCCAGATCCTCGAGGACGGCTCACCCGTCTACTGGGGACTCCGGCCGTACCAGTACCACGGCTCGATCTACGGGGTCGTCCCGGCCCGCCGCGGCTTCCTGCGTCCGCCGGGCGAGTGGAACGCCGAGGAGGTGACGGTCAAGGGCCGGCACGTCACCGTCGTCGTCAACGGCGCGACGATCGTCGACGCCGACCTCGACGCGGCGCTCGGCCGGCGGGACGATCGACGGCAACGACCATCCCGGCCTCAAGCGGGCGACCGGCCACATCGGGTTCCTGGGGCACGGCTCTCTCGTCGAGTTCCGCAACATCCGGCTGAAGGAGATCCGGTAGGATTCAATCGCCCTGCGGGCCCGGACGCCCGGGCGCGCCGAGGCCCAGCGCTTCGCGCAGGGCGGCGTTGATCTGGGTGTTGTCGAGGATGGGACCGGGATACCAGGTGCCGCGGAGCTTCAGAAAGCTCCGGGTCGCCGCGCCCGTGACGGCGAGATCGACGAGCTCGTTCGTATGGCCCGCCGTGTCGAAGGAGACTTCCCCGTCCGGATAGACGAAGGGCGAGGCATACTCCGGCTCTCTTGATGACCGCTCCGTTCGTCTCCGGGCCCCGGTCGCTCCCTGTCGGCGGAGCGGCCTCCTTATCCTCGACGCGGGCGTTCTGCCTGGGCAGGTCGCCCAGTCCGAGCGCCCTTCCGGGCTCGAGGAAAAGGCCGCCGGTCGCGTGGTCGGCGGTCACGAGGAGGACGGTGTTGGTCCAATCGACGCCGTCCCCGGGCCTGTCGACGAAGGCCAGGGCGGCCCGGACGGCCGCGTCGAGATCGGCGACGCATCCGATCATGGACCGGAAATCGTTGTCGTGGTTGGCCCAATCGATGTCGCCCTGTTCGAGGACGAGGAAGAAGCCCGTCGGGATCGCGGGCGAGATAGGCGAGGGCGGCCTCGGCCGCTTCGGCCAGCGACGGATTTTCTTCGCTCCCCGGCGTGACGACGGGCCCGCCGGGGGAATCCTCGACCCGAGGCACCTCGAAATTGCCGCCCTTGCCGCCGAAGAGCCCGAAGAGCTTGCGGCCCTCGCGGGCGGCCTCGCGCGGCGCCCTCGGCGAGGGCCCGGCCGCCGTCCTGGCCGGGCTTCCGCTCGACGAAGACGTATTCGCTCGACGCCTGGAGCGTGCGGTAGAGGGATTCGGAGATGTAGCCCTTTCTTCGTGTCGAAACCCGGATTGTCGAGGAGCGGCGATCCGCCGGCGATGACGACGTCCGGCTTCGTGCGCAGGATGATCTCGTCGGCGATGCCCAGCCCCTTGTAGCCCTTGAGCCCCGTGTAATAGGCGCTGCGGCTGGTGTTGTGGCTGACGAACGCGGCGGGCGTCGCGTGGTCGAACGGGACGGTGCTGATGACGCCGATCCCCGCCCCTGCCCTGGCGCGGAATTCCTCGGCGATCGTCAACAGGCGCGCCCTCCGGAGGATCGCCCGGGAGCCAGGCGATGTTGCCCGAATCGGTCTTGAACCCGGTGGCCAGGGCCGTCGCCGCCGAGGCCGAATCCGTGGCCGGGCCCCGGGGAAAGCGATGCGCCGGCGTCGGGCCCCACCCGGGGCCTCGGTCCGTCCTTGCGGACGTCGTAGCCGAGGTTCGGCGTGAATGACGAGCGCGAGAACGCCGGCCGGCCGGCCCGCCGGGCGTTGGCGTTGTAGACGTTGACGTCCCAGGTCGCGACGTAGGCCTTGGCCGGGAGCTTGTGCCAGGCCAGTCCGTCGTCCTTCCCGTAGAGGTAGCGGCTGGCCGCGATCTCCGTTCCGGCCGACATCCCGTCGCCGATGAAGAAGATGACGTGTTTGACGGCCGGCGCGCGCCGGCCGCAGGCGGGCAGGATGAGCAGGGCTCCCGCCAGGCAGAGCCCGGCGGCGAGCGCCGGGGCGGCCCGGCATGTCCTGGCCCTGTTGATCGGTCATAACACACTATTATAGCGCAGGGCCCGAAATCCGGCTCACCACGTGACGAGGCCGGCCGCCTTCAGGATCTCGAGGTAATTGATCACGGCCTGGAGCGTCGAGCGCCTCTCGTTCTGGGCGTCGAGCATCTTCTTGATGTCGAGGGCGCTGTGGCTGGCCGTTGACGAGGAGCTGGAGCTCTCCCGGGTTGGCGAGCGCGAGCCCCTTCCCCGCCACGGGGAATTTGGCGCGCGCCTCGGCCGGCACGGCGGTCAGGAGCTTCTGGTATTCGCGGTAGCCGCCTTCCTTGACCTTGGCCGTCGGCCGCGGCACGATCTTGGCCGCTCTCTTCTCGAGCTCCGAGGCGGCGGAAGGCAGGGCCTTCACGCCGAGCTTCAGGGCGACGCCGGCCCGCTGGGCGTCGAGGGCCGCGATCGCGGCCGCGCCGACGCCGTCGACGGCTTTGGCCAGCTTGGCCACGTGGCCCGTCAGCGTGGCCGCGCCGGGGGCCAGCTCGAGAACGGACGCGAGCGTCTCCTTTTCGTTCATGACGGCGGCCTCGATGATCCCGCGGGCATACGCGGAATCCTCGGCGAACGTCTCGGCGGTGGCCTTGTTGAGCGTCTCCATGGCCACGGCGAGGGTGTGGCCGAGACGGCGGGTCGCGTTGGAGGCGATCTCGCCGGCGATCGTTTCGGCCCCGGCGTCGTCCGCCGTGGCGACCGTGTAGGCGCCCGCGGCGCCGATCACGGCGGCCCGCTTGAGCTGGGTCGGGTCGGCCTTGTCGGCCGTGTCGCCCGAGGTGTGGTACCACTGGTCGGGCCAGGCGATCATCATGATGCCCGGGACGCCGACGCCCCAGTCGTTGAAGACCTCGTGGTCGGAGGCGCCGTAGTGCGTCTCGATCGAATAGAGGAAGGGCTCGTCGGCGCCCGACGGGGCGACGATCCGGACCGGGACGCCCGCGGCGCCGGCCCGGTTCTGGATGCGCTCGCGGCTGCCCTCGCCGACGTAGCGGTAGTAGTTCTCCATGACGTCGTTGATGTAGTGGGGATTGCCGTAGGTCGTCCGCATGAGGCAGAAGAAGGACTGGTTCTTGGACAGCCACTCGCCGACCATGTCCATGTTGATGTTGCAGAGCGTCCGGTCCATGATCGTCGCGGTTGGCCTTGACCCACTCGCCGATGCCCGAGAACTCGGGGCCCCAGATGAAGCGGATGGTCCGCTTCGGCCGGGGCAGGCGGCCGTCCGCGATCAGGGTGTTGAGGACGCGGGCGACCTCGAGGATGCAGGCGCTGCCGGAGATGTTGTCGTTGGCGCCCTGCTTTTGCATGCCTTCGAAGAGGTGGGCCGAGAGGATGATCTCGCCGGCGGCCGGGTCGGTCCCGGGGATATGGCAGACGACGTTCTCGAGATCGGCCTCTTGCGTCTTCGACTCGACCTGGGCCCGGGCCGTGATCTTCTCGTTGGCCAGGAGCCGGCGCTTGAGGATGTCGCCCTCGCGGACCGGAAGCTGGAAGGCGAAGCCCGTCGGCGGGGCGGGCGGGGGCGTCTGGCCGGCCGCGACCCCGGGTTGGGCGGGCTGGCCGGCCGGAGGAGCGGGCGGCGCCCCGGGCTGTCCGGGCGCGGCCCCGCCGGGCCGGCGGCGCTGCGAGATGCCGGTCCAGGGCATCTGCAGCGGGTCGAAATAGGGCCGGGACATGCTGATCGAAACGACCCCGAGGGCGCCCTGCTGCATGGCCGCGCCGTAGGCCATCATCAGCGCGCCTTCGGTGACGACGATCTTGCCCTCGACCTTGGCCTCGCCGATCTCTTTCGGCGTGCCGCGGCCGACCCAGACGAGCTCGCCCGTGACGTCGGCGGTCGCGCTGCCGGACGCCAGCATGGGCAGCATGTCGTTGATCGAGGCCAGCTTCTGACGGCCGGGCTTGGTCTCCCAGAGATCGCCCTTGACGGCCACCCAGGCCGGGCCGCCGGGGAAGGTCGACGATGTCGACGCCCGGCGAGGCCGTAGTCCTTCAGCTTGCGGACGACGACCTGGGTCTCCAGGAAGTTGCCGGTGAATTCCTCGCCGAAGCGCTCGCGGTTGAAGGCGTTGATCTCGGCGATCGTGTTCCAGGCGCTTTCGCCCGACGCTTCGCCGACGATCTCGTCCATCTGGGACTGCGGCAGGAGCGTCCAGTAGAGCCAGGGCGTGTATTGGGCGGCCGCGACGCCGGCCAGCAGGAGGCCGCAGGCGACGACGGTGGCGAGTCCTCTTGGTCATGGGATTCTCCTCTAGGGCGTGTTCGAGTTTATGGGACGTTATATACCTGTACGAACGGGAGGTCAACGATCGATGACCTTGTTCACCGATCCGATGGGCAGGACCGTCCGGCCCTTGGCCTCGTTCAGGACCTCGGCCATGGCCAGGTAGATCGCGGACAGGCCGCAGACGATCCCCTCGAAGCCGGCGATCTTCCCGACGAGGGCCGAGCCCGGTCCAGTCGCGGGCGGCCAGGAGCCAGAAGAGGACGGTCAGGCTGAGGAAGACGAACTGCAGGGCCCGGTTCTTGCCGAAGGTGCCGAACCACATGAAGAAGGTGAAGAGGCCCCACAGGAAGAGGTACCAGCCCATGTAGGCCACGGGCGTGGCCCCGCCGTTCGGGCGCGTTCGGTCCCCGGGATGACCCAGATCGCGACGAGGGTCAGCCAGAACAGGCCGTAGGACGTGAAGGCCGTCGTTCCGAAGGTGTTGCCCTTCTTGAATTCCATGATGCCCGGCGATGATCTGGGCGATGCCGCCGTAGAAGATGCCCATGGCCAGGACCACGGCGCTGACCGGGAAGAACCCGGCGTTGTGGATGTTGAGCAGGACGGTGGTCATGCCGAAGCCCATCAGGCCGAGCGGCGCGGGATTGGCGAGCTTCGTTTCCATGTTGCTCCATCGTGGTGCGGGGACGGTCCCTGCCGCGTTACATGCCGTACTTGGCGATGATGTCCTGCTTCGTCTTGCCCAGGATGTCGAACTGCTTCCCGACCTTGGTGAAGGCGGCCAGGGCCTTGTCGAGGTGGTGCGTCTCGTGGCCGGCCGAGATCTGGGTCCGGATGCGGGCCTGGCTCTGGGGCACGACCGGGAAGAAGAAGCCGATGGCGTAGATGCCCTCGTCGTAGAGGGCCCGGGAGACGTCCTGGGCCAGCTTGGCGTTGAAGAGCATGACCGGGACGATGGGCGTGTCCCCTTCCTTGAGGACGAACCCGGCCTCGGTCAGGCCCTTGCGCCAGTAGGCGGCGTTGCGCTCGAGCTTGTCGCGCCGCTCGGTCGACTTGGAGACGATGTCCATGACCTTGAGGACGCCCTCGACGACGACCGGGGCGATGGTGTTCGAGAAGAGGTACGGCCGGGCCTTCTGCCGGCACATCTCGACGAGCTCGCGGCGGCCGCTGACGCAGCCCCCGGACGCCCCGCCGAGGGCCTTGCCGAAGGTCGTCGTGATGACGTCGATCTTGCCGACGACGCCGCACTTCTCGTGGGTGCCGCGGCCGGTCTTGCCGATGAAGCCGGAGGAGTGGGAGTCGTCGACCAGGACCATGGCGTCGTACTTCTCGCAGATGCGGACCATCTCGTCGAGCTTGGCCGTGTCGCCGTCCATCGAGAAGACGCCGTCGGTGACGACGAGCTTGAAGCGCTTGTCGGCGTGGAGCTGGAGCTTCTCCTCGAGGTGCTCCATGTCGGAGTGCTTGATCGTGTCGTGCATGGCGCTGCAGAGCCGGATGCCGTCGACGAGCGAGGCGTGGACGAGGCGGTCGGAGATGATGACGTCGTCCTTGGTCAGGATGGCCTCGAAGACGCCGGCGTTGGCGTCCATGCAGGACGGGAAGAGGAGCGTGTCCTCGGTCCCGAGGAACGCGGTCAGCTTCTGCTCGAGCTCGCGGTGGATGTCCTGGGTGCCGCAGATGAAGCGGACCGAGGACATGCCGTAGCCGCGGGCGTCGAGGCCGTCGTGCGCCGCCTTGATCACGTCGGGGTGGCTGGACAGCCCGAGGTAGTTGTTGGCGCACATGTTGATGACCTTCTTGAGGGGGGCGCCGGCCGGGAACTCGACCTCGATGTCGGCCGCCTGGGGCGAGTGGATGAAGCGCTCCTGCTTGAAGAGCCCCGCATCCTGGATGCCCTTGATCTGGGCCTGGTAGGTGCCGCGGATCTTGTCGCTGTAGGCCATGGCCTTATCCCTTCTTGGCCACGAAGCGCTCGACGAGCGAGACGATCTTGTTGACCGAGTCGAAGGCCTCGGGCGTGGCCTCGTCGTCCGGGATGGCGATGGCGTACTTGTTCTCGAGGAAGCGCTTGAGCGAGACCATCGAGAACGAGTCGACGATGCCGCCCGAGATGAGGGGCGTGTCGTAGGTCAGCGGCTCGCTGTCGTCCTCGAGGTACTCCTTGGTGACGTACTTGAGGACGATGTCTTTGAGTTCTTCGGCCATGAGTGGATCTCCTTTTATTTAATCGTTTTCGAGGGTTGACGTGTCGCCGATCTCCTCGCCCCATTCCTTGGCGTGGAGGAGGCGGCGCATGATCTTGCCGCTCCGCGTCTTGGGGAGCGACGGGACGAACTCGATCTCCTGGGGCATGGCCAGGGGCGAGAGCTTCTTGCGGATGAAGTTCATGATCTCGAGGTCGAGGTCCTTGCTGGCCGTGAAGCCGGGCTTGAGCGCGACGAAGGCCTTGACGACCTCGAGGTTGATGGGGTCGGGCTTGGACACCACGGCCGATTCGGCCACGGCCGGGTGCTCGAGCAGGGCCGACTCGACCTCGAACGGGCTGACCAGGTGGCCGGCCGTGTTGATGATGTCGTCGTCGCGGCCGGCGAACCAGAAGTAGCCGTCGGCGTCGAGCTTGGACCGGTCGCCGGTGATGTACCAGTCGTTGCGGAATTTCTTCTTGAAGGCCTCTTCGTTGTTCCAGTAGGTCCGCATGCGCGACGGCCAGTCGAACTTGAGGGCGACCAGGCCGATCTTGCCGTGGGTCGCGTAGGGCTCGTTCTTGACCGGGTCGAGGACGGTCCCGGTGATGCCGGGGAAGGGCTTGCCCATCGAGCCCGGCCGGACCTCCATCTCCGGGTAGTTGCCGATGACGATCGAGCCGGTCTCGGTCTGCCAGTAGGTGTCGTAGAAGGGCTTGCCGAAGACCTTCTGGGACCAGACGACCGCCTCGGAGTTGAGCGGCTCGCCGACGCTGGACAGGTGGCGGAGGGACGACAGGTCGAACTTCTTGATGATCTCGTCGCCCGCCTTCATGAGCGAGCGGATGGCGGTCGGCGCGGAATACCACATCGTCACCTTGCGCTTCTCGATCCACTTGTACCAGGCCTCGGCCGAGAAGCCGGCGTCGAGGACGCACTGGGTGACGCCCAGGGCGAACGGGGCGATGATGCCGTAGGACGTGCCCGTGACCCAGCCCGGGTCGGCCGTGCACCAGTAGATGTCGTCGTCGCGGAGGTCGAGGGCCCACTTGGCCGTCAGGTACTGGGAGATGAGGGAGTAGTGGACGTGCTGGACGCCCTTGGGCATGCCGGTCGTGCCGGAGGTGTAGTGGAGGACCGAGGGCGACTCGGCCGTCGTCGGGTGGACGTCGAAGTGCTCGACCGGCGCCGACTTCTCGAGCGAGAAGGCGACCTCGCGGTCCTTGAGCGGCGCGACGCCGTCGTGATCGACGACGATGATGTGCCGGAGGTGCGGCATCTTGTCCAGGATCTTGCGGACCTTGGGGGCGTGCTTCTTCTGGGTGATGACGGCCGAGGTCTCGGCGTTGGACAGGCGGACGAGGAGCGACTCGTCGCCGAAGGCCGAGAAGAGCGGCTGGGCGATGGCCCCGGTCTTGAGGATGCCCAGGAAGCCGAGGTAGAGCTCGGGGATGCGGTCCAGGAACAGGCAGACGCGCTCGCCCGGGCTTGATGCCCAGTCCGCTGAGGAAGGCGGCGATGGTGTTCGAGGCCAGCCGGATGTCGTTGTAGGTGTAGGTCTTCTCGACGCCGGTGAAGCCCTCCCAGTAGAGGGCGACCTTGTCGGCTTTGCCCTGTTCGCAGAGGCGGTCCGTGCAGTACCAGCCGATGTTGATGACGTCGCCGGGCTTGTAGCCGAGCTCCTTCTCGGCGATCGACCAGCTGAAGTTCTTGACGCGTTCGTCGTAGGAGCCGATGTTCGACATGAGCGATTCCTCTCCGTTCCGGTGGATTAGGGGGCTTTCTTCTCGAGGACGACGACGGCCGAGGCCACGTCCTTGATATGGGTGAGCGAGACCTCCATCGCGCCGATGCCGTGGGCCTCGCAGAATTCCTTGACCTTGCCGTGGACGAAGAGCTCGGGCTTGCCCAGGGCGTTGTTGACGACCTCGATCTCCGAGAACTTGTGGCCGCCCGACCAGCCCGTGCCCATGGCCTTGAGGAAGGCCTCCTTGGCGGCGAAGCGGGCGGCGAAGTGGAGGGCCGGCCGGTGCTTGGACTCGCAGTAGGCGATCTCGGTCGGAGTGAAGAGCTTGGTCTTGAGGCTCTCCGTGCGGACGAGCTTGTCCTCGACCCGCTGGACCTCGATGATGTCGGTACCCGCGCCGAAAATCAAAGACTTACCGGCCTTTCGTCCACGGATGTCCGGGCCTGCGGCCCGACGCGGTTCAACGTCCGCCGGCATCGGCCAAGGGCCCGTAAAGACGGACACTTATTATAGATAAGCGGGCCGAAATGTCAAAGGCGCTCGACGACGGCCTTGAGCTTCTCGCGGACCTCGAGGCCGATCGCGCCCAGGTCGGGGTTCTGGACGGCCGCCATGGAGGCCAGCGGGTCGATGGCCGCGACCTCGACCCGGCCCGGAGCGAGCTCCTGGACGATGACGCTGCAGGGCAGCATCGTGCCGATCTTGTCCTCGGCCTGGAGGGCCTTGTAGGCGTAGGGCGGCGTTGCAGGCGCCGAGGATGCGATACGGCCGGAAATCGACGCCGAGCTTCTCGTGCAGCGTCTTCCGGACGTCGATCTCGGTCAGAACGCCGAAGCCGTCCTTCTTGAGCTCGGCCTTGACGCGTTCGACGGCCTCGTCGAACGGCAGCGCGACGGTCTTGGCGAAATAGTAGCTCATCGGTCGTTCTCCTTTTTGGGCATATTCCCGGCCAGCAGCCCGGGCAGAATCCGGTCCAGGAATTCCGACGGCCCGAGCGATACGATCGAGAAAGCCTTTTGGCGGGCGATCCGGGCCAACAGCTTCTTGTCGCCGGTCACGAAGAAGTCCGCGCGCCCCATCGCCGCCGAAGCCAGGACGGGAAGGTCCTTGTCGTCGACCTCGCCCCGGAACGGCTCCAATTCGTCTAGAAAGGGCACCGGGACGATCTCGAGATCGAGCCGGGGAAGGTACTCGTTGAAAACCATGAGCGCGGCCGGCGCCTTTTTGGCGATGTTCCTCTCGATCTCGGTCAGGTTGAAGCGCCCCGTCACACCCTGGAGGGCAGGAAGCTCCAGGCAGAGCAGGTCGAGGATCAAGCGGGGGGCGCCCCGGCTGGAGATCAGTCCGGAGAGGATCACGTTCGAGTCGAGGAAGATCCTATGCTTTTCCGTCCCCATAGGTCTCCTCAGCCAATTTCGCTCTCTCCTCCCTTAGCCCTTCGAGCAGGTCTTCGAGGCTCACCCCGGCGTTTTTCATGATCTTACGGATCTCACGGCGCGCCTCCTCGAGACAAAGCTTCTTTGGAGAAACGAGGATCGCGTCGCCGATCGGGATGATGCTGACGGCTTCCCCGTCGCAGAGGGCGCCCTTCTCCCGGACCTCCTTGGGAATGGTCAGCTGGCCGCGGCTCCTGATCCGAGACCTATAGGGCTTGGCGTCTTCCATCGGAATACTCCTTCACCGAATCTGTAATCAGATTATCAGTATTCTGATGACATTGTCAATCAACTATCATAACCGATTAATAACATTGAAAATGATTGCGTAGTGGGGATATCAGAAACGGGGCCGGGCTTCATCTCAAAGCCCGGCCCCGGATGATCGCGGACGATTCAACGCGGTCCCGGCGTTGTCGCGCTATTTCGGCACTTCGCTGAGCTTGATGCCCAGGGCGTCGGCGACGCCCTTGCCGTAGGCCTTGTCGGCCTTCAGGCAGTTGCCGATGTGCCGGAGCTTGACGGCCTTGGGCGCGTCGCCCAGGGCGCGCGGCGGTGTTGGCGAAGAGCGCCTTCTGCTGGGCCGGCTTCATCAGCCGGAAGAGCTGCCCCGGCTGGGTGTAGTAATCGTCGTCGTCCTTCCGGAAGTCCCAGCGGTCGGCGGCGCCTTCGAGCTTGAGCGGCGGCTCGGCGAAATCCGGCTGTTCCTGCCACTCGCCGTAGCTGTTCGGCTCGTAATGAAGCGTGCTCCCCTGGTTGCCGTCGACCCGCATCTGCCCGTCCCGGTGGTAGCTGTGGACCGGGCAGCGCGGCGCGTTCACCGGGATGAGGTGGTGATTGACCCCCAGGCGGTAGCGCTGGGCGTCGCCGTAGGAGAAGAGCCGCCCCTGCAGCATCTTGTCCGGCGAGAAGCCGATCCCGGGAACGATGTTGGCCGGATTGAAGGCGGCCTGCTCGACGTCGGCGAAATAGTTGTCCGGGTTGCGGTTGAGCTCGACGACGCCCACTTCGATCAGCGGGTAGTCCTTGTGATACCAGACCTTGGTCAGGTCGAAGGGATTGTAGGGCATCTTCGCGGCGTCCTTCTCCGGCATGATCTGGAAATACATCGTCCAGCGGGGGAATTCGCCCTTCTCGATGCTTTCGTAGAGGTCGCGCTGATGGCTCTCGCGGTCCTTGCCGACCAGGGCCTCGGCCTCCGCGTCGGTCAGGTTCTTGATGCCCTGCTGGGTCCTCAGGTGGAACTTGACCCAGAACCGCTCGTTCTTGGCGTTGATGAGGCTGAAGGTGTGGCTGCCGAAGCCGTGCATGTGGCGGTAGGTGGCCGGGATGCCGCGGTCGCTCATGACGATGGTCACCTGGTGCAGGGCCTCGGGCAGCGATGTCCAGAAATCCCAGTTGTTCTTGGCGCTCCGCATGTTCGTGCGCGGGTCCCGCTTGACGGCGTGGTTCAGGTCGGGGAACTTGAGCGGGTCGCGCAGGAAAAAGACGGGCGTGTTGTTGCCGACCAGGTCCCAGTTGCCTTCTTCGGTGTAGAACTTGATGGCGAAGCCCCGGATGTCCCGTTCGGCGTCGGCCGCGCCGCGCTCGCCGGCGACCGTCGAAAAGCGGATGAACAGGTCGGTCTTCTTGCCCACGGCCGAGAAGATCTTGGCCTTGGTGTAGCGCGTCACGTCCTTGGTGACCTTGAATGTGCCGAAGGCCCCCGAGCCCTTGGCGTGCATGCGCCGCTCGGGGATGACCTCCCGGTCGAAATGGCCCAGCTTCTCCAGGAACCAGACGTCCTGGAGCAGGGCGGGACCGCGGGGCCCGGCCGTCATCGTGTTCTGGTTGTCGACGACCGGCGCGCCGGCCACCGTGGTCAGCTTCTTGTTGCGTTCGCTTGCTTTGGCATGTCTTCCTCCCCCTTATTTGATCGATGTTCCGGCCGGCTCAAAAGTTCTCGGCCAGGAGCTCGTAGTAGGCCTGGGGGTGCTTGCAGGCCGGGCACACGGCGGGGGCCTCGGGGCCTTCGTGGACGTAGCCGCAGTTGGTGCAATGCCACTTCACGGGAGCCGGGCTTCTTGAAGACCTCTCCGGCGTCGACGTTCGCGGCCAGCTTGCGGTAGCGCTTCTCGTGGAACGCTTCCACCTCGGCGATCTGCTTGAACGAGGCCGCGACCTCGGGAAAGCCCTCCGCCCGGGCCGTCTGCTCGAAGCTGGGGTAGAGGGCGCTCCACTCCATCTTCTCGCCGGCCGCCGCGGCCTCGAGGTTGGCCTTGGTGTCCCCGATCACGCCGGCCGGGTAGGCGGCGGTGATCTCCACGTCGCCGCCCTCGAGGTGCTTGAAGAAGACCTTGGCGTGCTCCTTCTCGTTCTCGGCGGTCTCGATGAAGATGTTGGCGATCTGCTCGAACCCCGCCTTGCGGGCCGCGCCGGCGAAGTAGGTGTAGCGGTTCCTCGCCTGCGATTCACCGGCGAACGCCTTCAGCAGGTTCTTCTCGGTCTCGGTCCCTTTGATGGATTTGCTCATGTGTCATGGCTCCTTGGTATGATTTGTTGAGGACTGATGGCAGTCCGCGCACCAGCCCCGAAATTCCGTCTGATGGCCGGAAACGATGAAACCCGTGCGATTCGAGATCCTGTCGTTGAGCCCCGGGTCGACGGGCTCGTCCAGGTCGTAGACCCGGCCGCAGGCCTCGCAGCGGAAGTGATAATGGATCTCCTGCTTGATCTCGTATCTGGACAAGGTGCCCCGGATATCCAGGACCGCCGCTTCGCCGCTGTCGATCAGGACCTGCAGGTTGCGGTAGACCGTCCCCTTGCTGATGCTCGGGATGGTCTTCCGGACGGTCTCGTAGATCTCGTCGGCCGTCGGATGCGCCCTCGTGCGCTTGAGGATGTCGAGGATCGCCCGGCGTTGCCTCGTGAGCCTTGATCCATTATTAGTATTCATTCCTATTACTGATAGTATAAGATCAATCGGGCCTTGTCAACCCCCTGGGCAAAGAACGCGCCTCTCCTCATTCCTGGGGACACGTACCTTCGGTACATGTCCCCCGAGGGCTCTAATATCTCTCAGAGGGACAGTCCCCATCCGAGGACAGTCCCTCCTCAGGGCCTATTTCTTCGGATAGGCCGGTTTCGGGGCGAACTTCAACGGGTTGGCCTTGATCTTCTCGAGCATGACCGCGATGGCCTTCTCGAGCTGGAGGTCGCGGCCGGCCATGACCGAGCCGGGGTCGTTGTCGACCAGGATATCGGGGTCGGCGCCGTGGTTCTCGACCAGCCACTTCCCTTCCCGGCCGTAGAAGGCGTTGTTCGACTGCTCGACCGTGCCGTTGTCGATCGTCAGCTGCGCGTTGAGGATGCCGACCAGGCCGCCCCAGGACGGGACGCCCGACGACCGGGCCCAGCTTGCGGGCCTTGAAGTGCTCGACGAAGGCCTCGCCGTCCGAGCCGTTGTTCTCGTTGGAGATGACGACGTAGTTGCCGTTGCCGGCCGAGCCGGGATAGCGGAACGGGACCATGTCGCGGAGGTTGTTGAAGGCCACGAGCTCGCGCTCGAGCTTGTCGATGAGGAAGTACTCCGTCCAGCCGCCGGAGTTGCGCCGGACGTCGATGATGACCCCCTCCTTGTAGCGGAAGGCCCGCCAGTACTTGTCGAACTCGCCGATGCCGCCGCCGCCCATGGCGTTGATGTGCATGTAGCCGACGCGGCCGCCCGTGGCCTTGTCGATGGCCTTGATGTTGTCGTCGATCCAGCGGAAGTAGCGCATCTGCGTGTCGCTGCGGACCGGCTCGACCTCGTAGGTCTTGGCGCCCGTCATCGGCCGGCTTGGCGTTGACCGTGATCTCGATCTTCTTGCCGGCCGTCGTC
Source organism: Candidatus Aminicenantota bacterium (assembly GCA_963843505.1). Classification (GTDB taxonomy): domain Bacteria; phylum Acidobacteriota; class Aminicenantia; order Aminicenantales; family Saccharicenantaceae; genus RBG-16-66-30. Next base: position 119,160 of record CAWJKR010000006.1, read on the forward strand.
TGGAGGAGCTTGAAGTAGTCGTCGCCGGCCTTGAGCGGCGTGCCGTCGATGGCCAGGAGGTAAGTCGCCTTCCTTGACGGCGATGTCGGGCCGGACGAGCGGGCCGGGCAGGCTGCGGTTGATGTCGGTCGGGCCGTAGATCCGGGCCAGCTTGTAGAGGCCCGAGGCCTTGTCGGGGACGAGGTCGGCCCCGAGGAGGCCGGTGAAGACGGGCGAGCCGGGCGTCGCGCCCGGGCCGAAGTCGCCGCCGCCGACGTAGGTGTGCGAGACGCAGAGCTCGCCGACCATCTGGGACAGGACCCAGTTGAGCTCGGCCCGCGACGAGAGCTCGGGGATGTAGGCCCGGTACTTGTCGCCCATGGCCTTCCAGTCGCGGCCGTGGAAGCCGGCGTCGTAGAAGAAGTCGCGGTACCAGCGCCAGGCGTCGTTGAAGATCTGGTGCCACTCCTTCTGGAGGTCGACCGTGTAGACGAGGCCGGAGAGGTCGAGCTTGTCGCCCGCGGCCTTGGAGGCGAAGGCCTTGTCGACGGAGGTCGTGAAGAAGTCGGCTTCGCGGCGGACGAGGAGCTGCTCGCCGTTCGGCGACAGGCAGAAGTCCCGGATCTTGTCGTCGAGGACGACGTCCTTGCGGCCGGCCATGTCGAAGACGTGGAGGGACCACTTGGTCTCGCCCCTGGGGCTTGAAGATCTCCTCGTACTCGTCTCTCGGTGAACTCGTCGACCGCGAGCCAGAGGACCTTGCCCTTGCCGGCCTTGAGGTGGAAATAGTTGCCGGCGGGGACGGGCAGCGGGAAGGTCCTCTGGATGAGGCCCTCGGCGTCGATGCGGAACGGCGCCGGCGCGGCCTTCTTCTCGTCCTTCGTCCCGGCGTCGTCCGCGGCGGCGAAGGGCGGGGCCTCGCCGGCGCGGAGCTGGACGGCCATGACCTGCTGGGGCGTCGCGATGATGTGGTTGTCCTCGTAGAAGTCCATGCGCAGGGCGAAGTTCCGGCTCGAGACGTAGTAGAGGTAATCGCCGTCGGCGTCGAAGGCCGGGTAGAGGTTGTCGTAGAAGTCCGTCGGTCGCCGCGACCTTCTTCCCCGGTCTCGATGTTGTAGAGGAAGATCTGGCTGTTGCGGTTGGCCTGGACGAAGCTGTAGGCGATCCACTTGGAGTCGGGCGACCAGACGTAGTCGGCGATCTCCCAGGTGAACTCGTCGTTCTTCATCTGGTTGGAGGAGTCGACCTTGACCAGCTTCTTCGTCGCGACGTCGACGCAGAAGATCGGAGTAGTCCTTGTTGCCGAAGAGGATCTTCTTCCCGTCGGGCGACCAGAGGAGCTTGTAGACGGTCCGGTCGAGGTCGGTCGTGACGGGCGTCCAGTCGCCGCCGGCGGCGCGGCTGGGTGTAGAGCTGGTAATCGCCGCTCTTGTCGCTGAAGAAGGCGACCGTCTTGCCGTCGGGCGAGAGGGCCGGGTAGATCTCGCGGGTGCCCGGCGTCCCGGACAGGTTCTCGGCCGCGCCGCGGCCCGGTGGGGACGCGGAAGACGTCGCCGCGGGCCGCCAGGACGACGGTCTTGCCGTCGTCGCCGATGCCGGCCGTGTGGATGTAGTCGCGCGGGTTGATGACCCGGTCGCGCAGGGCCCAGCGGTCGGAGGGGACCGTGACGGCGATGCGCGCGTCCTTGCCCGACGCGACGTCGAGGACGTGGAGCCGGCCGTCCTGGACGTAGACGATGGACCGGCCGTCCGTCGCGGGCCATCATGACGTCGAAGTCGGCGTACTTCGTGACCGGAGCGGCGTCCTTGGTGCCGAGCTTCTGGGTGTAGAGGTTGGAGATGCCGTTCGCCGCGGTCGGAGACGAAGTACATCAGGCCGCCGACCCACATCGGGTAGCTGTTCTTGCCGACGTAGTCGGTGACCGGCGTGTAGGTCTTGGCCACGGCGTCGTAGAGCCAGATGTCCTGGTACTGGCCGCCCTTGTAGCGCTTCCAGTAGTACTCCTCGTTGCCGCGGCGGCAGTAGAGGAACTTGTGCTCCTCGGGGATGAAGCTGATGAGGACGCCCCGGTCGAGGGGCAGGCGCTCGGGCGCGCCGCCCTTGACGCTCGACCGAATAGAGATTGGGGTCGCGGCCGACGACGTTCTCGAACATCGACCGGAAGACGATCTCGGTCCCGTCGGGCGTCCAGGCGATGACCTGGGCCCCGCCGGGGTTGTAGGTCAGGCGGACGGGGGCGCCGCCCTCGGCCGGCATGAGGTAGACGGCCGAGGCGCCGTCGTAGGTCGCCGTGAAGGCGAGCCACTTGCCGTCGGGCGAGAACTTGGCGAAGCTCTCGGTCCCGGGGAAAGTCGTCAGGCGCGAGGCGACGCCGCCCTTGGCGCTCGACGACCCAGAGGTCGGACTCGTAGGTGAAGACGATCTTGTCGTTGTGGATGGTCGGGTAGGTGAAGAACCGGCCCTCCTCCGCCGCGAACAGGGTGACGCTCAAAAGACAGAACGCCAGGACGATCCTGAGGGTGTTTTTCATCGATCTCCTCCTGAATGACGTGCCGGGAAGGCCGCCCGGCCGGTAACTCCAGAGTACGTTTTCCGGCCCGCCAAATCAAGCGGGACGGAGGGGCAAACCTACACCTTTAGTTTCGCTCCGGCCGAATCACCAGTGCCGATAAAAACTCAAACGGTTGACCCTCTCAGATCGCGCCGAGGCGCTTCCCGACGACCCGGAACTTGTCCAGGGCGAAGGCGATCTGCTCCGGGGTGTGGGCGGCGCTGATCTGGACGCGGATGCGCGACTTGCCCACGGGGACGACCGGGAAGCTGAAGCCGATGACGTAGATGCCTTCGTCGAGCAGGGCGTTGGCGAAATCCTGGCTGACCCGGGCGTCGTCGGGGAGGTGGCCGAAGAGGACCGGAACGATCGGGTGGATGCCCGGGACGATGCGGAAGCCGGCCTCCTCCATCCCCTTGCGGAAGAGCCGGGTGTTCGACATCAGCCGGTCGCGGAGCTCGGCCGACTCGCCGAGGATCTTGAGGACCTCGACCGTGGCCCCGGTGATGGCCGGGGACAGCGAGTTGGAGAAGAGATAGGGCCGCGAGCGCTGGCGGAGGAACTCGATGATCTCGCGGCGGCCGGCGACGCAGCCGCCGGAGGCCCCGCCGAGGGCCTTGCCGAAGGTCGTGACGATGAGGTCGACCTTGTCCATGACGCCGCAGTGCTCGTGCGTGCCGCGGCCCGTCGCGCCGATGAATCCCGTGGCGTGCGAGTCGTCGACGAGGACCAGGGCCTCGTAGCGCTCGGCCAGATCGCAGATCTTGTCGACTTGGGCGATCGTGCCGTCCATGGAGAAGACGCCGTCCGTGACGATGAGCTTGAAGCGGGCCTCGCGGGCCTGGATGAGCTGGTCCTCGAGGTCGTCCATGTCGTTGTTGCGGTAGACGAACCGTTTGGCCTTGGCCAGCCGGACGCCGTCGATGATCGAGGCGTGGTTGAGCTCGTCGGAGACGATGGCGCACTTCTCGTCGAGCAGCGGCTCGAAGACGCCGCCGTTGGCGTCGAAGGCCGAGGAATAGAGGATGGCGTCGTCCATGCCCAGGAACTCGGCCAGGCGGCCCTCGAGCTCCTTGTGGACGCGCTGGGTGCCGCAGATGAAGCGGACCGAGGCCAGGCCGAAGCCCCAGCGGAAGAAGGCGTAGTTGGCGGCGGCCATGACCCGCGGCTCGTTGCAGAAGCCGAGATAGTTGTTGGCGCAGAAATTGAGCACTTTCGCGCCCGCTTCCGTCCGGATCTCGACGCCCTGGGGGGTCTCGAGGACGCGCTCCTTCTTGTAGAGGCCGCGCTCCCGGATCTGCCGGAGCTCGGCGTCGAGGTAGTCTTTGAATCGTCCGTACATGTTGGTTGTCCTTTGCCGGTCGAAGCCGGGGATATTATAGGGACAAGGGCCGGAAAATCAAGGCCGCTCTCGGGGCGCGGCCGCCAGGGCCGCCCGAAAGTCCGCTTCCGTCAGATAATGATAGTTCAGCAGCCTGCCGTCGAGGACGATGCTGAAGACGCCGTAGGGCGAAGGGGAGCGGGTTTGGACGTCCTCGGCGGTGCGGAGCTCGATCAGGCGCGTTCTCAGCCCTTCCGCGCGCGCGACGTCCCTCAGGATCTGAATCGCGGACGCGTGGTAAGGGCATTGGCCGGTGGTGATGATGGTCAGCCCTTTGCCGAAGCGCGCCGCCCGGGCCTCCCAATCGCGGGGGAACGAAGGCGCCGGACCGGGCTTGAGGGTCTTGACCATCAGGATGAAGGACGGAGGCGCGGTATCGACGGCTTTGAAGCCGTGTTTCTCGAGGATCTTCCGGCCGGCCAGCCAGTTCCCCGGGCTCGCCACCATGGCCACGCCGTCCATCCCCGCTTTTTTGGCGTCCGCGACGCACGCGTCGAGGAGGGCGGCGCCGAAACCCTTCCCTTTGCTTCGGCCCACGACCCAAAGGCAGTGAATGACCATGTGGTGCGGAGCGTTGACGGCGCGCCAGGCGAATTCGCCGGGAATGTATTCGATGAAGCCGCGCTCGGGCAGCTTCAGCATCTTGATCCGCATCCCCTCGTCGAGCCGGGCTTTGACCCAGTCGAGCTTCCGGAGATAGCCCTCGGATCTCCGCTTGCTCATGTAGCAGAAGAACCCGGTCTCGTCGACGGTCGAGCGGTCCACGTCGATGATGACGGGCTTTTTGGATTTATCGGATTCGTCGCTTTGGCGCATGGCCTCGGGACCTTTCTCCTCAGGACCTGTGCCCTGTCTCGTGAATGCGAGACGGATTCCATCGGGCCGCAGCCGATTATACAGCAGGGGCGCCGCAGCTGAAAGCGGGGAGCCGGTGTCCCTATTTATGCGGGCTCGCGGCTGTTTGACCGGCCAGGGGCCTTGGGATATAAGAAGGTGCGATGCCCGCCGTCCCCGATCCCCGCCGAGGCAAGGCCCGAGCCCTGGCCCTGCTCTCCTTGACGGAGCTCCTGGGCATGTCCGTCTGGTTCTCGGCCTCGGCGGTCGTGCCGGCGCTCACGGCGGCCTGGGGCTTGAACGCTTCGGGGCAGGCCTGGCTGACGATGTCCGTGCAGCTGGGATTCGTCGCGGGGGCCCTTGGGTCGGCCGTGCTCAACCTGGCCGACCGGATCCCGGGGCGATGGCTCTTCGCCGTATCGTCGGTTCTCGCGGGCGCGGCGACGCTGCTCATCCCGGCCGTCGCCGGCGGGGCCTCGGCCGCGCTCGCCCTCCGGTTCCTGACAGGCATCTTCCTGGCCGGCGTCTATCCGGTCGGGATGAAGATCATGGCCACCTGGACGCGCGAGGACCGCGGATATCGGTGTCGGGCTACTCGTCGGGGCGCTGACCCTGGGATCGGCCGCTCCCCACCTCATCAAGGCGGTTGGCGCGATCGGCGATTGGAGGCTCGTCCTCGGGACGAGCGGCGCGCTCGCGGTCTTCGGGGGGCTGCTCGCGGCCGGGCTTGTCCGCGAGGGCCCCAACCGGACGGCCGTTCCCCGGTTCGATTGGAGGTTCGTCGGCACGATCTGGCGGGACCGCCCGGTCGCCTTGGCCAACCTGGGCTACTTCGGGCACATGTGGGAGCTCTACGCGGCCTGGACCTGGGTGCCGGTTTTTCTCGTCGCTTCATTCGGACGATCGGGCCTGGGCGAGCGATGGGCCTCCCTGCTCGGCTTCGCTTTTATCGCCGCGGGAGGCGCGGGCAGCCTCGTCGCCGGGAAGCTCGCCGACCGGTTCGGGAGGACGATCGTGACCTCGGCGGCCATGGCCGCAAGCGGGCTCTGCTGCCTTCTCGCGGGGTTTCTCTTCGGCGGAAATCCCTGGGCGCTGACGCTCCTCTGCCTGGTATGGGGATTCGCGGTGGTGGCGGATTCGGCCCAGTTCTCGGCCGGCGTGAGCGAGCTCGCTCCGCCCGGCCGGATCGGCACGGCGCTCACGCTTCAGACCAGCCTGGGGTTCCTCCTGACGCTCGCGACCATACGCCTTGTCCCCGTGCTCGAGCGTCTCGTGACTTGGCGCTGGGCCTTCGCCGCGCTGGCCCTTGGCCCGGCGTTGGGGATCTGGGCCATGCTGCGCCTGCGCCTCAGGCCGGAGGCGGTCCGGATGGCCTCCGGCCGCCGCTACTTCGGCTGAGCAATCGGGCCAATTCCCATCGCTGTCGCTTGCTGATTGTGCCCCGGTTTCTACTTCCGGCTGACGAGCATCGTCGAGGCCTGGGCGGTGGGCATGATCACGACCTCGCTGACGTTGACATGGAGCGGCCGCGTCGCGCACCAGACGACGGCATCGGCGACGTCGTCCGCGCTGAGCGGCGTCAGGCCCTGGTAGACCTTGGCGGCCCGTTCGGCGTCCCCGTGGAAGCGGACGAGACTGAACTCCGTCTCGACCATGCCGGGCGCGACCTCGCTCACCCGGATGGGCGTCCCGTTGAGGTCGAGGCGCATGGCGTTCGACAGGGCCTTGACGGCGAACTTGGTCGCGCAATACACGTTCCCGCCGGGATAGAGCTCGCGGCCCGCGATAGAGCCGATGTTGATGACGTGACCCCTCCCGCGCTCGATCATGCCGGGGACGACGGCCCGCGTGACATAGAGGAGGCCCTTGACGTTGGCGTCGATCATCTCCTCCCAATCGCTGACGAGGCCCCCGGGCAGCTTGTCCAGCCCGCGGCTCAGGCCGGCGTTGTTGACAAGGACGTCGATCGCGCGCCAGTCGGCCGGCAATCCGGCGACGGCCTTGTCCACGGCGGCCTGGTCGCGGACGTCGAGAGGGAACGCGCGGGCCGCGGTCTTGTGCTCGCGCTCGAGCGTCCTGGCCAGCTCTCTCGATCCGTTCGACCCGGCGGGCGCACATCAGGACCCTCGCCCCCGCGGCGGCGAAGGCCCGGGCCGCGGCCTCCCCGATCCCGGCGCTCGCGCCGGTGACGAAAACGATCTTATCTTTGAGTGACAGCATGCTTATGGCTCCTTGAGGAAATGCCCCGGCTCCCGTGGCGGCACCAAGCATATCAATTCGGTGACACACAACTCAACTTTTATGCTATAAATCGGCCATGCGCGATAATGCCGGCTCTGTTCCCGCGCCTTCGACCCTCAAGAAATGGGTCATCGCCGGACGCCCCTGGTCCTTCCCGGCCTCGACCATGCCCGTCGCCTTCGGCACGGCCCTGGCCGTCGTCGTCGGAGGCGCGCGCTTCTCGCCGCTCCTTTTCCTCTGGGCCCTGGCCACGATGGTCGTCCTGCATGCGGCGGCCAACATGCTCAGCGACGTCTATGATTTCCGGCATGGGCTCGACCGCGACGTGACGCCCGTCAGCGGGGCCGTCGTCCGGGGATGGCTCACCGACAGGCAGGTCTTCCGCGGCGCGTCGGTCCTGTTCGGCCTCGGCGCGCTCTCGGGCCTGCTCATCGCCTGGCTCACCGGGAGATCGCTCTTCATCGTCGGCGGCATCGGCCTCGGCGTGGGCGTCTTCTACACGCTGCTCAAGGCCCGCGCCCTCGGCGACTTCGCGGTCTTCCTGGACTTCGGCCTCCTCGGCGCGGCCGGCGCCTGGATCGTCCAAACGGGATCGTTCTCCTGGCTGCCCGTCGTCTGGACCGTCCCCATGGCCATGCTCGTCATCGCCATCCTCCACGCCAACAACTGGCGGGACGCCGTCCTCGGACGGCGAGCGCCGCGTGAAGACGGTCGCCGGCCTCCTGGGCGACAGAGGCTCTCTCGTCTACTACGGATGCCTTCTCTTCGGGCCGTTCGTCATCGACCTCGCTCTCATCGCGGTCCCCCGGCTGACGGGCGGCTCCTTCCGCCCGATGCCGCTGACCTTCCTCCTCGTCCTCCTGGCCCTTCCGAGCGCGCTGCGGCTCTGGGGCCGGGCCGTCCGGCGGGCCGCGCCCCGGCGGCCCATGGATTTCGTCATCCTCGACGGCGCGACGGCCAACCACAACCTCGTCTTCGGCCTGCTCAGCACGGCGGCCGTCATCCTCGAGGGGTTCCTGAAATGGGGTTGAGCGGCGGCCGGCGCGGCGCGAACGCCCAACTCGTCGGGGCGGCCGGCGCGTTGGCCGCCATCCTCTTCATCGCCCTGTTCCGGCTCCGCCGTCTCGGCCCGCTCGACTTCTGGGCCTGGCTGGCCGCTGACATCGTGATCGTGGTCGGGCTGAGCTTCGTCGTCGACAGGGGCTACGTCGGGAGGCTGAGCGAGGACTTGCGATCGGACCTCCTCCGAAAGGCCGCCATCGGGATCGCTTCGGCCGGCGCCCTCTATGCCGTCTTTGCCGTCGGGCGCGTCGTCGCCCTCCGCGTCTTCCCCTTCGCGGCCGCCGGGATCTGGCACGTCTACGCGCTGAAAGCCGGCGTGCCGGTCCTGCGCGTCGTGCTGCTCATCGGTCTCGTCATCGGCCCCGGCGAGGAGCTCTTCTGGCGCGGCTTCTTTCAGGAGCGGACGGGGGCGACGACGAGCCGGACCTACGGCTTCGCGTTGACGGCCCTTCTCTACGCGGCGGTCCACCTGGCCAGCGGGAACATCATGCTCGTCCTCGCCGCCGCCGTCTGCGGCGTCTTCTGGGGCTGGCTCTATTTGCGCTTCCGCTCCCCCGTCCTCAACGTCGTCAGCCACACGCTGTGGGACCTCCTGGTTTTCGTCATCTTCCCGTTCTTGAAGGCGACCTTAACGGAATCGCGAGCCGAGGCGGCTTCAGGTCAATCGTCGAGGATGAAGCTGCGGGTCACGACTGTCAGGATACGAGAATGTCCCCGATATTCAGCCGGCGAGGTGCTCGATCAGGATCTTCACGCCGATACCGATCAGGATGAGCCCGCCCGCGAGCTCGGCCCGCTTGCCGACGACGCGGCCGACGACGGGACCGAGCTTGGCCCCGGCCACCGTCAGGACGAAGCTCGTCACTCCGATGACGGCCGCGGGATAGAGGATGCCGGTCCTGACGACGCCCAGGCTCAGCCCGACGGCCAGGGCGTCGATGCTCGTGGCCAGGGCCAGGATGAGGAGCCTTTTCCCCTGGGTCTGATCGGGCCGGCAGGCTTTCTCCTCGTCGCTCATCCCGAAGGATTCCCAGATCATCCGGCCGCCGATGAGGGCCAGCAGGCCGAACGCGACCCAGTGGTCGAAGTGCTCGATGATCCAGAGAAGCCGGTCCCCGGCCAGCCAGCCCAGGACGGGCATGACGAACTGGAAACCGCCGAAATAGACGGCCATCCGGACGGCCTGCCTCATCGTCAGCCCCCGGGCCCCGCAGGCCAGGCCCAGGGTGATGGCGAAGCAGTCCATCGCCAGCGCCACGGCGATCCCCAAGATGAAAACGAACGACATCGGCGGCCTCCGGAGCCGCCCATTATAGCAAAAGCCCGCGGGCCCGTCCCCGATCAGCTCATTTCACGTCGGCATAGACGGCGTTAAGGACCTTTTTCGTCCCCTCGTCCTGGACGAAGAAGACGACCGCCAGGCGTGACGGATCGATGGCCGTCTTTTTCTCCTTGAACAGGAAGGACCGCTCCTTTTCATAGGCCGCCAGGTGCGCCGCGGCCAGGTTATCGGCCGCGGCGAGATCGAAGACGGCCCGCGCCGTCCGGCCGGCCGGCGTCACCGAGACGAGATCGCGGACGACCATCTTGTGGAAGACGATCCCGTTCGAGCCCCGGTACCTGACTTCCTTCTCGACAAGCGCGATATTATAGGCGGCCCCGGGAACGGCCCGGTCAAAGGAGCAGTCGACAGTCACGGCGCCCCCGCGCCGGACGGCCGACGCCTTGAGGGTGATCGGCGGGGCCTCATAGACGCGGGCTTCGACCTCGCCCCTGTATTCCTTGAACTTCGCCTCGGCCCTCGGCTTGGCCCCGCCCCCCGCGTACTTACGCTCGCCGTCGAAGAACGGCGTCGGCGTGCTGGAGACTCCGTAGTAGTCCTGCCGCTTGCGCGTGGCCGGGTTCATGAGCGGATCCGGTCCCGGGATGGGGAGATGATATTCGAGGACCGCGACGGAGCCGGGCGCGCCGGACTCGATCAGGCCGTCGAATCCGAGATCGGCGGCGACGCAGGGCCCGCATTCCGACCCGGTGAAGAGCTCGGCCAGCACGATCTTGCCCTTCCACCCGGACCCGGGAACGAATTTCTCCGGACGGAACGGCAGCGATCGCCACTCCTTCTCCAGCCGGGCGTCAAAGCCGGTCTCGCTCCCGTGAAGCTTCACGGAGAGGGCCCTGGCCTTGGCTTCAGCGTCCCCATAGTTCTCCACGGCGGCCGCGAAGTAGGACTCGAAGGCCTCAGCCGTCCGCCCTTGTCGGGCGCGGGCCTCGGCGGAAAAATAAGCGAAGGAAGGGCCGAGAGGCGCGCCGGTCTGTTTGGCCCGGTCGAGCGCGTCGAGCGCTTTCTCCACCCGGTCATCCCGGAGATCGGCCTGGGCCGCGAAAAGGAACATGGAGGCGCTGTAGGTCGCGATATGCCGCCGGTCCTCCTGCGGGATCTCTCCGGTCACCCCGGGGTCGGCCGCCGCTTTCAGATAGTCCGCGACATAGGCTTCGATGACGGCGGTCACCCGGGCCTTGTCAAAGCGGTCGAGATTCCGGTGGCCGAGGATCCTGTCGCAGGCAAAATAGTAAGCGTCGAGGCGGTCGAAACCGCTGCCCTTGGAAAGGAGGGGCTTCTGAAGCGCGTCGACCGCGTCGACGGTCTCGCACAGGCCCACCCTGGCGTCGAGGATATTCCGCTCGATCACGCCGATCAGGGAGCTTCCGGGGTAGGCCGCTTTGATGCGCTCGAGCTCCTTGATCCGGGCCTCGAGGTCCTCGATTCTCCTGGCGGCCTGGATCTCCTGGCGTTCGGGAGGCGTCTGTTGCTGGGCAATAAGGATAGTTCCTAAAACGACTGCGCAAAGAACGGCGAGAACGGCCGCGATACTTCTGGTTTTCATGGCTGTCTTTCTCCCTTATTCATCTCTATATGCACAGTATATTGTTATACAAGGTATATGGTTTGTCAATACACGGCCGCCAAACTGCGCAATTTCGAGTCCGTTCAGACCCCGGCCGTGCTATAATTAGAGATTCTGGGATAGGCCATGGCGACGACAGACAACATCATCCTTCGCGGCGTCCGGGTCCACAACCTGAAAGGGATCGACCTCGACGTCCCCCTGAACAAGCTCATCGTCGTCACCGGGGTCAGCGGCTCGGGCAAGTCCTCCCTGGCCTTCGACACGCTTTACGCCGAAGGCCAGCGCCGCTACATCGAATCGCTCTCCTCCTACGCCCGCCAGTTCCTCGAGCGCATGGACAAGCCCGACGCCGAGCTCATCGAGGGCATCCCTCCCGGCCATCGCCATCCAGCAGAAGGGCGCCGCCAAGAACCCGCGCTCGACCGTGGCCACGGTCACCGAGATCTTCGATTTCCTCCGCGTCCTCTTCGCCCGCATCGGGACGGTCCACTGCCTTCAGTGCGGCCGCCCCGTCCTCCGCGACACGATCGACGGCATGATCGCCGAGCTGGCCGGAGAGCCCGCCGGGACCCGCGCCTTGGTCACCTTCTCGTGGCCGCGCGCCCGCGGCCTCGCGATCCTCAAAAAGGACGGCTTCTCCCGGGCGGTCGTCGACGGGGCCGTCGTCGACCTCGACGCCGTCCCCAAGAGCGCCCCGGCCGTCGACGTCCTCGTCGACAGGATCACGCTCGGCGTCGACGAGCGGGAGCGGCTGGCCGACTCGCTCGAGATCGGCCTCAAGAAGGGCGAGGGCCGCGTCCTCGTCCGGACCGAAGGCGGCCGTGAGTTCCGCTTCTCCGAGAAGCTCGAGTGCCGGGCCTGCCGGCTCCCGGCCGAGGACCCCTATCCGAATCTCTTCTCGTTCAACAGCCCCCACGGCGCCTGCCCCGAGTGCCACGGCTTCGGCGACCTGGCCGTCGTCGACGAGGACAAGGTCATCCCCGACCGCTCGAAGAGCCTGGAGCAGGGCGCGGTCGAGCCCTGGACGAAGCCCCTGTCCAAGGGCATGCAGAAGGAGCTTCTGGCCGAGGCCCGCCGCCGGAAGATCCCGACGAACGTCCCCTTCCGCGACCTTCGCCCCGAGCATCAGCGCTTCGTCCTCGAAGGCGGCGACGGCTACTACGGCGTCAAGGGCTTCTTCGATTGGCTCCAGTCCAAGAAATACAAGGTCCAGGTCCGGGTCCTCCTCAGCCGTTACCGGAAATACATCGCCTGCCCGGCCTGCGCCAAGACCCGTCTCAACCCCCGGGCCCTGGGCGTTCGCATCAAGGGCCTCAACATCGGCGAGGTCGTCCGCATGACCGTCGGCGAGGCCTCGGCCTTCTTCACCGGGCTCGCGCTCGAGCCGTACGAGCGCCAGGTGGCCGAGAAGCTGGTCCAGGAGATCCGGGCCCGCCTGCGCTTCCTCATGGAGGTCGGGCTCGACTACATCACTCTCGACCGCATGACCTTCACTCTGAGCGGCGGCGAGGCCCAGCGCATCAGCCTGGCCGCGGCCCTCAGCGCCTCCCTCGTGGGGACGCTCTTCGTCCTCGACGAGCCGTCGATCGGGCTCCACCCCCGCGACAACCTCCGCCTGGTGCAGATCCTGCGATCGCTGAAGGACATCGGCAACACGGTCGTCGTCGTCGAGCACGACCCGGACATCGTCGGCCGCCGCCGAGCACGTCATCGACATGGGTCCGCGCGCCGGCGAGGCCGGAGGCGAGGTCGTCTTCGACGGGTCCTGGCCGGCCTTCCTGCGCAGCCGCGAATCGCTGACCTCCCAGTACATCCGCGGCGAGAAGGTCATCGCCCTGCCTCCGTCCCGCCGCCCCTCCAAGACCTTCCTCGAGATCCGGGACGCCCACAAGCACAACCTCAAGCACATCGACGTCCGCATCCCCCTCGGCGTCTTCACCTGCGTCACCGGCGTGTCCGGCTCCGGCAAGAGCACCCTCATCAACGACGTCCTCTATCAGGGCTTCGAGGGCACGTCGGACAACGGCTTCGGAGAGATCCGCGGCCGCGACAAGATCCAGAAGGTCATCATGGTCGACCAGTCGCCGCTGAGCGCGTCGCCCCGCTCCATCCCGGCCACGTACACCAAGGCCATGGACGGCATCCGGGAGCTCTTCAGCGACACCCGCGAGTCCAAGATCATGGGCTTCCGGCCGGGCTTCTTCTCCTTCAATACGGCCGGCGGCCGGTGCGAGGACTGCAAGGGCGCCGGGGTCCAGGTCGTCGAGATGCAGTTCCTGTCCGACGTCAGCCTCATCTGTGACGCCTGCAAGGGGAAGCGCTTCAAGAAGGACATCCTCGACGTCCGCTGGAACGGCAAGACCATCGACGAGGTCCTGGGATTGAGCGTCACGGAAGCCTGCCTCTTCTTCGCCGGGCGGCCCGAGATCACGAAGAAGCTCTACCCCCTCGTCGAGGTCGGCCTCGGCTACCTCAAGCTCGGCCAGCCGACCACGACGCTCTCCGGCGGCGAGCTCCAACGGATCAAGCTGGCCTATCACCTGGTCCACGAGAAAGGGAAGAAGATCCTCTACCTCTTCGACGAGCCGACCATCGGCCTCCACCCCAACGATGTCGCCGTCCTGCTGCGGTCGTTCCAGAAGCTCGTCGCCGAAGGGCACACGGTCGTCGTCATCGAGCACAACCTCGACGTCGTGAAGAGCGCCGACCACGTCATCGACCTCGGCCCCGAGGGCGGCGAGGACGGCGGGAGGATCGTGGCCCAGGGCACCCCCGAAAAGGTGGCGCAGACCGCCGGGTCCATCACGGCCAAGTACCTCCGGCTGGCGCTCGCCCGCGCCAAAGGCGGCGGGGCCGCCCCGCGCAAAAAAGCCGGACAGACCTGAACCCCGGTCAGCCCGGTATCAGAAACGGCTCATTTATGGGTCACTTCAAAATAGCATAATTATCTAATTATGTTCATATATTAAACGTTTTATATAGTATTTCTGCCATTAGTTTTATTATACTTATATATAAATATGTTTTTATATATATAACATGTTCTATTTATATACATTCAATAGAAGTGATTGCTTCGCTTTATTATCTCCGTATATTATTATAAACAATATCTCTAAAGGCATTATGATCGATATTGGCACCGTTCTCGCTCTATAGAAGGCGTGTTCAAAGCAAAAGGAGCGGTCCCAATGAAAGCCAAGCTTGCCCTTCTGGCCCTCGCCGCGTGCGTCGTCGCCGGCCCACTCCCGGCGTCGGAAGCCGTATGGGACGTCATCGTGCCGACCGAGCTTCGGCCGTCGACCTTGGCCCTCCCCGAACCCCTGGCCGAACCGGCTCTGTTGCTGACGGAGACGCTGATCGAGGAATCGGCGCCGGCCCTGTCGCCGCAGCTGGCGATCCCGCCGCGGATCCCCTCTTTCCCCACGGTCATCCGGCCGGGCAAGGCCTTGTTCGACGCCAACCTCGTCCTCATGGTCGGGCTCAACGTCGCCGATTACGTCTCCACCCGCGAAGCCCTCAAGTACCCGGGCCTCACGGAAACCAACCCCCTGATGAAGCCGTTCGTCAAAAGCCCCGCCGCCTTCGCCGCGGTCAAGCTCGGGACGACGGCCCTGTCCTACCTGAGCATGAAGGCCATCTTCAAACGGAACAGGACCATGGCCTGGGTCATGACCACGGCCAGCAACGTCCTCCTCTCCTACGTCGTGGCCAACAACATGCGCCTGATCCAGGGAGCGCGGGCCCGCTGAGGCCGGAGCCGGCATTGAACGTCTATCTGCAGCGCTATCTGGGCCTCGAGGAGGGCCGCGAATTCGCCCGGCCGGCGGGCTTCCCGACCCTCAGGGCCCTGGAGAAGGATTATATCGGCTTCCTGCTCGAGATCACCGACCAGAACCGGGCCGAAGTCTCGCGCATCCTGTCCATCTCCCGGTCGACCCTCTATCACAAGATCCGCCGCTACCGCATCGACGGGGATGGCGACGGCGGGGACACGGCCTCGGTCTGAGGCCTCAGAGCCACTTCTTCTTCCGGAAGAACGCGACCATCGTCCCGACGGACCCGATGATCAGCAGCCAGACCAGCGCGTAACCCCATCGCCATCTGATCTCCGGCATGTGCACGAAATTCATGCCGTAGAGGCCGACCAGGAAGGTGATGGGGATGAAGATCGTGGAGATGATGGTCAGGACCTTCATGATCTCGTTCATCCGGTTGGAGATGCTCGAGAGATAGGTCTCGACCATGCTGCTCAGGATCTCCCGGAAGGACTCGACCGTGTCGATGACCTGGATCGAGTGGTCGTAGAGGTCCCGAAGAAAGACGCCTGTCGACGGCTGGATGAGGGGGGTCTCCAGCCGCTCCAGCCCGCTGACGACCTCCCGCAGGGGCCAGACCGACTTGCGCAGCCCGATCATGTCCCGCTTGAGGCCGTGGATGTCGTGCAGGAGCTCCCGGCGGGGCTCGTCGACGAGCGTGTCCTCGACGCCGTCGATCTTCTCGCCGAGCTTTTCGAGGACGAAGAAATAGTTGTCGACGACCGCGTCGACGATGGCGTAGGCCAGGTAGTCGGGGCCGAGGGACCGGATGCGGCCCTTGCCGCCCCGGATCCGCTCGCGGACCGGGCCGAGGCAGTCCCCGGGCGTCTCCTGGAACGAGATGACGTAGTTCGGGCCGAGGATCAGGCTGAGCTGGTCGGCCGCGATGTCCCCCCCCTCCGTCGTTGCACTCGATCATCCGCAGGACGACGAAGACGGCGTTCCCCAGGTCCTCGACCTTGGGGCGCTGGGTCGTCGTCATGATGTCCTCGAGGACGAGCGGGTGGATCTCGAACCTGGCGCCGAGCTTCTCGATGACGGAGGCGTCCTGGACGCCGTCGACGTTGATCCAGGTCACCGTCGCCGTCTCCTTGAACGGGAAGCACTCCTCGACCGTGGCGACCTCCTTCTCGAGGAAGTTGGCCGCGTCGTAATCGATGACCGTGATGCGGGGCTTCCCGCCCTTCTTGTCGCCGACGTACATCAGCGTCCCGGGCTCGAGCCCCGCTTTGTCCGAGCGCCTGATCTCGTCGCTGGTCATGTCGCCCTCCTGGCGGACTTTCCCCACAGGATAGACCTATCCCCGGCGGTTTTCCAGCGAATTGAGGAGATGCGCCTTACTTGAGCCGCGAGCCGACGGCGGCCCAGTCGATGGCCTTGAAGAAGGCCTCGATGTAGTCGGCGCGCTTCAGGCCGTAGTCGGGCATGAAGGCGTGCTCGAAGACGTCCATGACCAGGAGCGGCGTGCAGCCGGCCGGGTGGCTGACGTCGTGCTCGTTGATCCAGAAGTTGATCAGGCGGCCGTTGTCGTTATCGACGTAGAGGACGACCCAGCCGATGCCCCGCATCGCGCCCGTCGCCCGGAAGTCCTTCTCCCACGACTCGATCTCGCCGAACTGCTCGATGATCTTGCGTCCGATCTTGCTCGCGGGGTCGACCGGGGCCTTGCCGCCGAGGTTCCCGAAGTAGAGCTCGTGGAGCCGCATGCCGTTGAATTCCCAGCCGAGGCGGCGCTTGAGCTCGGCGTATTCCGGCGTCGCCGTCTTGCCGTCCTTGGCCATCAGGCCGAGGATGTCGAGGACCTTGTTGGTGTTGGCGACGTAGCCCTGGTAGAGCGTGAAGTGGTTCTTCAGCAGCGTCTCGCTGAACCCGGGCGTGCCGATGAGCTTGGCGTAATCTTTGGGAGTGTAGTTCATGACCTGTCCCTCCTTGGAAATGCCGTGGGCGAGGGGTCCGCGCGCGCCGGCCGGCAAGGTCCGGGCGGCCGCCAGAGCGGCGCCGCCGAAACCCGCGACTTTGATGAATTCCCGACGACGGAGCATCCTCGGATCCCTCTGCGCCTAAATCCTACCATAACCATAGGAATTAGGCAAGCCGGGAGCGCGACCGCGGAGGCGCTTTCCGCTATTTCGCCGCGGCCTTCTCCGCGGGCGCCGGCTCCCCCGCCAGCCCGACCTTCTCCCGGATCTCCGCTTCGAGCCCGGCGGCCAGCTTCTTGTTCTCCTTGAGGAGCTTCTTGACGTTCTCCCGCCCCTGGCCGAGCCGCTCGCCCTTGTAGGAGTACCAGGTCCCGGTCTTCTCGAGGAGGCCGGTGTCGAACCCGACGTCGACGAGGTCGCCTTCCTTGGAGATGCCCTCGCCGAAGATGATGTCGAACTGGGCCTCGCGGAAGGGCGGGGCCATCTTGTTCTTGACGATCTTGACCTTGGCCCGGTTGCCGACGACGCTCTCGCCGTCCTTGATGACCGACAGCCGCCGCACGTCGACCCGCAGCGAGGCGTAGAACTTCAGCGCCCGGCCGCCCGTCGTCGTCTCGGGGTTGCCGATGAAGACGCCGATCTTCTCCCGGAGCTGGTTGATGAAGATGAAGCAGGTCTTGGACCGGGCCACGATGGCCGTCAGCTTGCGCAGGGCCTGGGACATCAGCCGGGCCTGCAGGCCCATGTGGGCGTCGCCCATCTCGCCCTCGAGCTCGGCCTTGGGGACGAGGGCGGCCACGGAATCGACGACGATGACGTCGACCGCGCCGCTGCGGACGAGAACTTCGGCGATCTCCAGGGCCTGCTCCCCGTAGTCGGGCTGGGAGATGAGCAGGTTGTCGATGTCGATCCCGATCTGCGCGGCGTAGGACGGGGAGAGGGCGTGCTCGGCGTCGATGAAGGCCGCCTGGCCGCCGCGCTTCTGGGCCTCGGCGATGACATGGAGGGCCAGGGTCGTCTTGCCCGTGGCCTCGGGCCCGTAGATCTCGATGACGCGGCCGCGCGGGAAGCCGCCGATGCCCAGGGCCAGGTCGAAGGAGATCGAGCCGGTCGGGATGGCCTCGACGGGCACCGCGGCCCCCTTCTGGCCGAGCTTCATGATCGAGCCCTTGCCGAACTGCTTCTCGATCTGGGACAGCGCGGCGTCGATGGCTTTGTGGCGGGAGCCCTGCCTCTCGTCGCTCTCGGTCTCTTTCGCGGCGGCCGCTTCGCGGTCGTGTCTTTTTTCACCATGTCCGTTCGCTCCTTGTCCGTCTCTTTCTTGGCCATCTCCTCCCCCTCGCGCTCTCTGAGTTTACCCGGATTGCCCCGGGCTTTCAACATCTATCGGGGAAACCCGTTGAACATCAGGTCGTAATCGTCGATCAGCCCCTGGTCGGCGAAGCTGAAGTAGCGGTTGCGGCCGATGATGATGTGGTCGAGGACCTTGATCTGGACGACGCGGGCGGCGAAGACGAGGTCCCGGGTGACCTCCCGGTCGCAGAGGGACGGCTCCGGGTCGCCCGAAGGGTGGTTGTGGGCGAAGATGAGCGCCGAGGCCTCGTAGCGCAGCGCGTCCTTGATGACCTCCCGGGGATAGACCGCGCTCGAATCGACCGTCCCCTCGAACAGGGTCTTCTCCTCGATGACCTGGTTCTTGGGGTCGAGGAAGATGACCTTGAACCGCTCCTTCTTCAGGTCGCGCAGGGCGTGGCAGAGGTAGTCGTGGACCTCCTGCGACGAATGGCAGACCGGCCGGCTCATCATCTTGTCCTTCAGGAAGCGGCGGGAGACCTCGTGGACGAGCTTCAGGCCGAAGACGTTCCGGGAGCCGATGCCGGGGATGCGCTGGAGGTCCTCGGGCCGGGCCTCGAGGACGCCGCCGAAGGTCTTGAACTCCTTGAGGGCCTCCCGGGCCGGCCGCTTGCAGTCCCGCCGGGGCGTCCCCAGGGTCAGGAGCAGCTCGACGATCTCGTAGTCCAGGAAGGCGGCCAGGCCCCCGTTGAGGAACTTCTGCCTCAGCCGGTCCCGGTGCCCGGTCCCGTCGGGGCCCCCGCTCTCCGGTCCTCTCGGCTCGTCGTTCATGGCGTCTGCTAAAGGGACGCCGCAGCGACCGGCTTTTTCGCACTTACTAAAGATTAATTTGTGCGCATCCGGCTTCCTTCGGGGAAGTCCAAGCGAGGCGGCGATGGAATATCGCCCCGAGGCCCCCGTGAGGGAAGGGGGGCCCGCCGGAAGGCGGGGGAAACCGGCCTACGCAGGTTTCCGGGGCGCGGGGGCTAGGGGCGATATCCCGAGCAAAGCCGGAGATATGGATTCTCCCGACTCGGGAGACGCCCGACTCTATTCTTTGTAGAGCAGGTCGATCAGCGGCTTAAAAACCTTCTCGACGATGTGCCGCTTGACCTTGAGCGACGGGGTCAGCTCCGTGTCGGCGTCGAAATCGCGCTCGAGAAGGACGATCTTTTTGATCCGCTCGTAGGAGGCGAGATTGGGGGTCGTCCGGTTGACCTCGGCCAGCATGAAGCTCGCGATCTCCTCCCGCTCGACGAGCTCCTTGCGGCTCGCGAAGGGGATGCCCTTGGCCCGGGCGTAGGCCTCGAGCTTGTCGAAGTTCGGCACGATCAGGGCCGAGATGAACTTCCGTCCGCCGCCGACGACGACGGCCGTGCCGATGTAGGGGTTCGACTTGAGCAGGTTCTCGATCGGCTGCGGGGCGACGTTCTTGCCCCCGGCCGTGACCAGGATGTCCTTCTTCCGGTCGGTGATGACGAGGAAGCCCTCCTCGTCGAAATGGCCGATGTCGCCGGTCTTGAACCAGCCGTCCTCGAAGGCCTCGCGGGTCTCCTGCTCCTTCTTGTAGTAGCCCTTCATGACGTTCGGCCCCTTGGCCAGGATCTCGCCGTCCGGGGCGATCTTGATCTCGACGCCGGGCACCGGCGGGCCGACCGTGCCGAACTTCATCTTGTCGAAGGTGTTGCAGCACAGGACGGGCGAGGTCTCCGTCAGGCCGTAGCCCTCGAGGATGGTCAGGCCGATGGCGTAGAAGAACTCGGCCACGTCGGCCGACAGCGGCGCGCCGCCGGAGACGAAGAAATGGGCCCGGCCGCCCGTCTTCTCGATGATCTTGCCGTAGACGAGCTTGGCCGCGATCTTCCGCCGCGAGCCCGAGCCACCAGGGGATGGGCTGGTGGCGGATCTTGCGGGCGCCGTATTTCTTGCCGACGCGCGACGGCCCAGAAGAAGATCTTCCGCTTGAGCGGCGACTGGGCCAGGACGTTGTCCATGACCTTGGCGTAGATCTTGTCGAACAGCCGGGGCACGCTGATCATGATCGTCGGCCGGACCTCGAGCAGGTTCTCGCCCACGGTCTCGAGGCTCTCGGCGTGGTAGATCGAGGCGCCCTTGTAGATCCAGGAGAAGGTCGTCATCCGTTCCAGGACATGGGACAGGGGCAGGAAGGACAGGATGACGTCCTTGACGCTGAACTCGGTCACGGCGTCGAGGGCCTTGCAGTTGGAGACGAAATTGCCGTGGGTCAGCATGACGCCCTTGGGGACGCCGGTCGTCCCCGAGGTGTAGATGATCGACGCGACGTCGCCGGGTTTCACGGCCAGGGCCCTCTTCTCGAAGAGCCCGGGATCCGAGGCGGCGATGGTCATGCCCCGGGCCATGACCTCGGACAGGCTGACGACGCCCTGGGGGCCCTCCTCGTCGATGAGGACGAAATGATGGACGTTGCGGAGCTCGGGACGGACGGCCTCGACCTTGAGCCAGAGGTCCCTGTTGGAGCAGACGACGATGCGGGCGTCCGAATCGTTGATGATGTACTTGATCTGCTCGGGCATGAGCGACGTGTAGATGGGGACGGTGACGGCGCCGGCGCAGAGGACGGCGAAGTCGGTCATCGTCCACTCCGGCCGGTTCTCGGAGAGGATGACCAGCTTTTCGCCCGGGCCGAGGCCGAGGTCGGCCAGGCCGAGGGACAGGTGCTTCACCCGGCGGGCGACTTCCTCCGTCGAGATGGGGACATAGCGCCCCTCCTTCTTCGCGGCCAGGAGATCGGGCTTGATGTAGGTCTTGACGGAGTTGAGGAAAAGCTGGCTGAGCGTTTCGACCATATGGGGTCTCCTTCGAGGTTCAGGTGGGCCCTATTGTAACCCGTATCGGCGTCCGGGCTGTCAAATCAGGAGCCGGTCGTGCCCTTCGTGCCGCAGGAGCCAGTCCTTCCGCCACAGGCCCCCGCCGTAGCCCGTCAGGCGCCCGTCGCTCCCGACGACGCGGTGACAGGGGACGATGATCGAGACGGGATTGCGGTGGTTGGCCCCGCCGACGGCCCGCGTCGAGGCGGGATTGCCGACGGCGATGGCCAGGGCCTTGTAGGTCGTCGTCTGGCCGAACTTGACCCGGAGGAGCCTGGCCCAGACCTTCTGCTGGAACGGCGTACCGCGGAGATCGAGCTTGACCGTGAACTCCTTGCGGTCGCCATGAAAGTAGCCGTCGAGCTGGGCCAGGGCTTCGGCGACCGGGCCGGGCGGGGTGCCCTTCATTCGCCGGGCGGTTGTCTCTTCCTTGATGTCGACGAAATCCAGGCCGGAGACGCCCGCCTCCGTGCCCTGGATCTCGATCGTCCCGATGGGCGATTCATAATAGGCCTTGAACGCGGCGGGCTCGGGCATGCTCGGCTCCTGGCCGTCACATTAATATATTCCGGCTCTCCCTTCAACTCCTGAGTCGGGACATGTACCGCTTCGGTACGTGTCCCGCTGCTTTCCCGCGAGAGATGGGGACACGTACAAGAGTACATGTCCCCCGTCGCGCGTTGACGGCCCGCCCGCCCTGTGCTAAAAGCGGGGAGGAAACCGAGGAGAGCCCATGAACGGAAACATCCCGACCCTGGCGGTCACCGGACACACCCTGCCCGAAGCCTGGGAAAAGGCCGTCCTGGCCTGTTGGCGCGAGGGCGTGGCCATCAAGACGGAGTACGACAAGCCCGGCGACCCGCCGAGCCGGGATTGCACCATGCTCTGGACGGTCGAAGACCCCTTCGCCGAGCCGCGCATCCACCGGGCCTTTCCCGGCGGGCTCGAGGACCTCGAGGTCTACCGCCAGGAGGTCGTCGAGGGCGTTCACGACCACTGGATCTGCCCCGAAGAGGGCAAGTGGACCTACACCTACCACAAGCGCCTGTTCGCCTACGACATCGAGGGCCAGACGATCGACCAGATCGCCGCGGTCGTCGACCGGCTGGCCCGCTCCGGCCACACCCGCCGGGCCCAGGCCATCACCTGGAACCCGAAGCTGGACGCCCCGACCGACGACCCGCCGTGCCTGCAGCGGCTCTGGTTCCGGATGCTCGAGGACGACCAGGGCGGTCTCGTCCTCAACATGAATTCCCATTGGCGGTCCCGCGACGCGTACAAGGCCGCCTACATGAACGTCTTCGCCCTGACCGACCTCCAGCGCGTCGTGGCCGGGCGCGTCGCCGCCAAGACGGGCCGGGCCGTGCGCGTCGGCCGCTACGCCGACCTCGTCGACAGCTTCCACATCTACGGCTCGTACTTTCACGATTTCGAGGGCTTCTTGAAGATGGTCGAGAAGCGGTCGTTCGAGGAGCGCACCTGGCCGAGCGCCTACGCCGAGCCCATGTTCGAGGAGGCCCGCGAGCGGCTCAGGAAAGAAAAGGAAGAAGGGAGATAAGCCCATGGCCGAGACCGTCCGAACGCTCATCCTGCCGGCCTTCGTTCTCCTCTCCGCCGTCGCGGCCATCTGGTCCCAGGCCAAGGGTCGGAAGCGGGCGCACTACATCGCCAAGCCGCTCACGACGATCCTCATCATCGCCGTGGCCGCGCTCGGCCGCCGTGCCCGTGCCGCCGGTCTATAAGACCCTCATCCTGGCCGGACTCGTCTTCTCGCTCCTCGGGGACGTCGCGCTGATGTTCCCCGACAAGCTCGTTCATCGCCGGCCTGGTCGCCTTTCTCGCCGCCCAGGTCCTCTACATCTTCGCCTTCAGGCCGGCGGCCGGCCAGCCGGTCCCGTTCCTGACCTTCCTGCCGTTCATCCTGTTCGGCCTGCTGATGTTCTTCCTGCTCGCGCCGGGGCTCGGGCCCCTGAAGCTGCCGGTCCTCGTCTACATCGGGGCCATCACGACCATGGCCGGGTTCGCGGCCGTCCGATACGTCGACCTGGGCGGGACACGCCCGCTGCTGGCCTTCGCCGGGGCGGTCTTGTTCCTCATCTCGGATTCGGTGCTGGCCTATGACCGTTTCGGGAAGAAGTTCGCGTTGGCCCGGGTCCTGGTCCTGGCGACCTACTTCCCGGCCCAGCTGCTGATCGCCTTGTCGATCTAGGCGCGGGCTCAGGCCTGCGGAACGATCTTGCCGTCGATCCCGACGACGACTTTCTTCACTTCGAGGGGGACCCCGGAACGCTCGACGGCCATCCGGACGATGCGCTCGAGCCCCGAACAGCAGGGGACGGTCATGATGGCCACGGTCAGGGACTTGAGCTCGTTCCGTTTGATGAGCTCGGCCAATTTCTCGACATAGCCCTCGGTCTCGTCGAGCTTGGGGCAGGCGATGACGAGCTTCTTGCCTTTGAGGAGCTCGTCATGGAACCCGCCGAGCGCGAAGGCCGTGCAGTCGGCGGCGACGAGAAGGTCGCTTCCCTCGAAGTACGGCGCCAGCGGCGATATGAGATGGAGCTGGATGGGCCACTGGCTGAGGCGGGACACGGCCGGCGACCCGGCGCGCTCACCGGCATCGGGCTCGCAAGGGATATCCCGGGCCAGGCTGCCGGGGCAGCCGCGATGAGCGGCCTGGGCTTTTTCCGCGTCGGCGCCGTGGACCCGGGCCGCGGCCGCCGCTCCCCGCGTCTCGAGGACATGGTCGACGGCGGCCCGGGCGTCATACTCGTCGCCTTCCCGCTCGACGACCTTGAGCGCCCCGGTCGGGCAGACGTCGAGGCAGGCGCCCAGCCCGTCGCAGAAGATCTCGCGGACGAGGACGGCCTTGTTCTCAGCGTCGAGGGCAGGCGCCTCGGCGCAGGCGTCGTGCAGAGCGCAGATCTCGCGGACGAGGACGGCCTTGTTCTCGCGTCGAGCGCCAGGGCGCCTTCGGCGCAGGCGGTCGTGCAGAGGCCGCAGCCATCGCATTTATCGCGATCGATCTCGACGATCTTTCTTTTGATCATACTGTTCTTAATTTCTTTTCTCCTGGGGCTTGAAAATACAGATCTTATCGTCCTCATCGGCAGATCTGACAGCCGTAAGGAAGATCGAATTGGTCTTATCCCCAATGAAGATAAACTGCGAAGCGGATTCCCATTTGGCTTGAACGCCTGCACTATAAGAGCGCACGACGGTCCAAGAGTCCAGGTCGATTTCCACGAATTCAATGACGGGTTTTGCCTTTTTCTCCAAAATATCCCAGTTCTCCAGAAGAAGATAGAGCCGGCCGTTGACGATTTGCGCGTCTTCAAAGAGATAATTATAGGGAACGCGGCGCTTGATTTTCTCAATATCAAACCCTTCTTCCAGGAACATCCTGCGGTTCTCGGTCGCTTTGGCTTTTTCATTGTCGCCCAGAATGTGCGATATCTCCCAGCTCCCGGTCGCCTTTCCATCAGGGTCAAAGCGCAACACGTTACCAAACCTCTTACTAAGAAAATAGATCGATCTTCCGTTGGTCCGCAGAAGACCTGCGCAAACGTACCTTTGCACTTGAGCCTGAGAAAGCCCGCTGATGATATCGTAGCGGATCGGATAGAGCTTCCGTTTATCCTGAAACGATCTTAACGACTCCCCCTTCCGCGAATAGACTTGAATTAAATCGGCCTTCGCCGAGTCACATGATGTCGCGTAGATCTCATCCCCCTTGAACATCATCGTCTCAGCCCACGAAAGTAAAACGAACTTGTTTTTAAAACTCCCGTCCAGGCCGAAGAACGAGATCCCTGATTCGTCCTTCACCGCCAGCGTGTCCGCCGAGATCGAGATATTCATAGGGAGCATGAGGTCCCCGGGACCCTGGCCAGGCCGGCCGATGGTTCGGAGGAACTCTAGTTTGTTCTCTCCGAAGCGGTATTCAAGCACTCGGTGGGCAAAATTGTCCGTGATGAAAAACAGGTCTCGATCCAGGGCGATAAACGGGATCGACTTGTAATATCCTTCCTCCTTAAAATCAATGGCGACTTCAATCCGATCCAGCTTTACGGTCTGAGCACCGATCGGTGCCGCATGTCCGAGTATAATCAGGAAGATAAGGGAACAGGCTATTCCCCTCCCGAATATCTTCATGCTTGTCCTCCTTCCGCAAACGGGGGGGCGGATCAGACGGACGGCGGCGGGACCTGGGGGATGCGGCGGACGGGCCCAGCCGACCCGAACCAGTCGCCGGCGTCGCGCCCGAGGAGCCCCGCGAGGGCGATGATCCCCAGGATGGTGCCCACCGGGACCCCGACGAGCAGCAGGACGGCCATGGCGATCCCGGCGAACCGGGCCCAGGGCCTGCCCTTGGCGATGCCGGAAGCGATGACGAGGTCGGCGACGCCGAAGGCGGCGAAGCCCGCGGCCAGGAAGATGCCCGTCGCCCCGAGCAGGGCGCTGCCGAGGAGGCCCGCCCGTTCCGTGCCCCAGCCGATGAGGGCGGCCCCGGCAAAGAAGATGAAAAGCAGGAGCGCCGCCGTCGCGAACGCGAGTCCCGCGGCGACGACGAACGCGATCCTGGTCGTCTTGATGCTATCCGGCATGGCCCGCCTCCATCGATTTCACGGGGTCATTCTACCCGATGCCCCTGATCGCACCGGCAATCGGGGACATGTACCCTGGGTACGTGTCCCCGATGTATAATGCCCGCGGAGCCACCCATGGACAAGATCATCCGCATCAATCCCCTGCTCGAGGCCCTGCGGTCCGCGCCGGAGCGGGTCAACAAGGTCTTCATCCAGGAGGAGAAGGGCCACGCCCGGATCGGCGAGGTCATCCGCGAGGCCAAGTCCCATAATGTCCCCGTCGTCTTCGTCCCGGCCCGCCGGCTCGACCAGATCGCGCCCGGGCACCAGGGCGTCATGGCCGAGGTCTCGCCCAAGGAAGTACGCCTCTCTCGAGGACGATCCTGGCCCGCTCGGCGAAGCCTTTCGTGGTCCTCCTCGACGAGGTCGAGGACCCGCAGAACCTGGGCGCCATCGTCCGCAGCGCCGAGGGCGCGGGGGTCGACGGCCTCATCCTCCCGGAGCGCCGCTCGGCCGGCCTCACGGAGACCGTGGACACGGTCTCGGCCGGCGCCCTCGAACACATCCTCGTCGCCCGGGTCCCCAATCTCGTCCGGGCCATGGAGGAGCTCAAGGACAAGGGCCTCTGGCTCGTCGGGGCCGAAGGCTCGGGCGACGAACCCTGGTACGCCTTCGATTACACCGGTCCCATCGGCATCGTCCTCGGCTCCGAGGGCAAGGGCCTCCGGCCCCTCGTCCGCAAGACCTGCGACAAGGTCCTGGCCATCCCCCTGGCCGGCAAGGTCGGCTCCCTCAACGTCGCCGCCGCCGCGGCCGTCTTCCTCTTCGAGGTCGTCCGCCAGCGCCGCGGGGCCAAGTAGCATGCCACCCTGGATCGCAGGGCGGGCGCGGATGAGGCCGAGGGGAATCGCGAAGTGAGCATCAAGCGGCAATTTAGCCGCCATCGGGACGGAGCCTAAGAGCGGGCTCCGGACCGTGGCGGCGTGAAGAATTGCCGCGCGAACGGAGACGATTCCGAGGGCCTGCCGCGGCCGCCGACGGCAGGCGGGGACATGGCTTGACTTGGCCCCCCCGCCCCTAAAATAGCCCCGTACCTATCCTATTGAAAGAGCGGCGCATGCAAAAATCGGCGGAGTTTTATAGCCTGGAAAAGGGCATCCTGTCCCTGAAGGACCAGATCGACGCCCTGGCCGAGATCGACGATCTCAACAAGAAAGAGAAGATCGCCGCCCTCCGCGCCGAGATCGAGAAGGAGTGGGCCGCCATCCTGCCCGGGCTCACGACCATCAACATCGTCCAGATCGCCCGTCACCCCAAGCGGCCCTATACCCTGGACTACATCGCCTTCCTCTTCCAGGACTTCATGGAGATGCACGGCGACCGCCGCTTCGCCGACGACCCGGCCATCGTCGCCGGGCTGGCCTTCTACAAGGGCCGGACCGTGGCCGTCATCGGCCACCAGAAGGGCCGGACGACCCGGGCCCGCATCGACCGGAACTTCGGCCAGGCCAATCCCGAGGGCTACCGCAAGGCCCTGCGGGTCATGCAGGAGGCCGAGAAGTTCGGCTTCCCGGTCATCACCCTCATCGACACGCCCGGGGCCTATCCCGGCATCGGCGCCGAGGAGCGCGGCCAGGCCGAGGCCATCGCCTACAACCTGAAGACCATCGCCATGCTGAAGGTCCCGATCATCAACGTCGTCATCGGCGAGGGCGGCAGCGGCGGCGGTCTGGGCATCGGCTTCGGCGACCAGCTGATGATGCTCGAGCACTCCTTCTACTCCGTCATCTCCCCCGAGGGCTGCGCCGCCATCGTCTGGAAGGACCAGAACGCCGTCGAGGAGGCCGCGGAGAACCTGGGCATCCGGGCCAAGACGCTCCTCGAGTTCGGCATCATCGACAAGATCATCCCCGAGCCCCCGGGCGGGGCCCACATCGACCCCGAGCAGACCTTCAAGAACGTCGACAAGCACATCTACCAGGCCCTGAAGAAGCTCGAGGGCAAGCCCGTCGAGGAGCTGCTCGACGAGCGCTACAAGAAGATCCGCAAGATCGGGGTCATCGAGGAACGGTGAGCGAGGACGCCTCCGCCAAAAAAGAGCTCGCCGCCGTCAAGGGGACCAACGACATCCTGCCCGGCGAGGTCGAGAAGTGGCAGGCCCTCGAGGGCCTGGCCCGGACGACCTTCGAGCTCTACGGCTTCCGGGAGCTGCGGGCCCCCGTCTTCGAGGCCACGGAGCTCTTCGAGAAGGGCACGGGCGCGACCTCCGACGTCGTCACCAAGGAGATGTACACCTTCACCGACAAGGGCGGACGCTCGCTGACCCTGCGGCCGGAATACACGCCCTCGGTCGTCCGGGCCATCATCGAGCACCGGCTCGACCTCGAGGGCGCGCCCATGCGCTATTACTTCATGGGCCCCATGTTCCGCTACGACAAGCCCCAGAAGGGGCGTTACCGCCAGTTCCACCAGGTCGACATCGAGGTCTTCGGCGAGAAGGACGCGGCCGTCGACGCCGAGATCATCGAGATGGCCCACGCCCTGCTCGGCAAGCTCGGCGTCACCGGGACCGAGACCCTGGTCAATTCGGTCGGCTGCCGGGCCTGCCGCCCGGCCTACAGCGCGGCCCTGCGCGAAGCCGCGGCGAAGCGCCAGGTCCGAGCTCTGCGCCGACTGCCAGAGGAAGGCCGAGACCAACCCGCTCCGCATCTTCGACTGCAAGGTCGAGGCCTGCCAGGCCATCGCCGCGGTCGTTCCCGAGCATCCAGGATTTCCTCTGCGAGGAATGCCGGGACCACTTCCGCGCGCTCCTCGCCGGCCTCGACGTCCTGAAGATCCCGTACCGGGTCGACCCGCGCCTCGTCCGCGGCCTCGACTATTACACCAAGACGACCTTCGAGATCGTCACCTCCGACCTCGGCGCCCAGAACGCCATCCTCGGCGGCGGGCGCTACGACGACATGATGAAGGACTTCGGCGGCCCGGACATCTGCGGCACCGGCTTCGCCATGGGCATGGAGCGGGTGCTCTCGGCCGCCGAGCTCGTCCCGCCGCCGCGGAAAACCCTCTATCTCGCCTACCTCGGCGAGCGAAGCCAAGAAGGCGGGCTTGGAGCTGGCCCGCTTCTTCCGGGCGAACGGCGTCGAGTGCCTGGTCGAGTACAAGGACCGGGGCATGAAGGCCCACTTCGGCCGGGCCAACAAGCTCCAGGCGTCCTGGGTCCTCATCGTCGGCGAGAACGAGATCGAAGGCCGGCCGCTTCGGCCTCAAGGACATGGCCAGCGGCCGCCAGGTCGACGGCACCCGCGAGGAGCTCCTGGCCCTCCTCCGGAAAGATTGACCGCCCGGGGATCCCCATGAATACCGAAACCAAGACCGCCCCCGCCCTGAAGCGCACCGACTACTGCGGCGCCCTGCGCGCCGCCGACGACGGCCGCGAGGTCGTCCTCTGCGGCTGGGTCCACAAGACCCGCGACATGGGCCATCTCGTCTTCGTCGACCTGCGCGACCGCGAGGGCCTGGCCCAGGTCGTCTTCCAGTCCGACCGGCCGGAGCTCGCCGAGGAAGCGAAAAGGCTCCGCGGCGAATTCGTGGTCGGGGTCCGGGGCCGCGTCCGCCGCCGCTCGTCCGTCAACAAGGACATCGCCACGGGCGAGGTCGAGGTCGAGGCGCTCGCCCTGCACGTCTTCGCCGCGTCCAAGGTGCCGCCGTTCGTCGTCGCCGACCCGCCCCAGGCCACCGAGGAGCTGCGCCTGAAGTACCGCTACCTCGACCTGCGCCGGCCCAAGATGCAGCGCCACATCCGGCTCCGGCACGAGGCCGCGCTGGCCGCCCGGAACTACCTGAGCGGGCACGGCTATCTCGAGATCGAAACGCCCATCCTGGCCAATCCCACGCCCGAGGGGGCGCGCGACTTCCTCGTCCCGAGCCGCGTCTGCAAGGGCCGCTTCTACGCCCTGCCCCAATCGCCCCAGCAGTTCAAGCAGACGCTGATGGTCGCGGGCTGCGACCGCTATTTCCAGATCGTCCGCTGCTTCCGGGACGAGGCCCTGCGGGCCGACCGCCAGCTCGAGTTCACCCAGATCGACATCGAGACGAGCTTCATCGACCGGGAGGATTTCTTCGCCCTCAACGAAGGCCTCATGGAGGCGCTCTTCGCCCTCATCGGCCGGAAGGTCGAGACGGCCGTTCCGCCGGCTCCCCTACGTCGAGGCCATGGAGAAGTACGGCTCGGACAAGCCCGACCTGCGCGTGCCGCTCGAGATGCGCGACCTCACGGCCGTGGGCCGGGACGGCTCGTCCGACGTCCTCAAGGCCGTCGTCGCCGCGGGCGGCGAGGTCAAGGGCCTGCTCATCCCCGGCGCCGGGGGCCTCTCGCGCGGCCAGCTCGACAAGCTCGGCGAGAAGGCCAAGTCGCTCGGGGCCAAGGGCCTCATCTGGATCAAGAAGCAGGACGGCTGGAAGTCGTCGCTCAAGACGGCCGAGACCGACTACGAGCGGATCTGGGGCGCTCTCGGCGGCGCCGACGCCGACCTGGCCCTCCTCGTCGCCGGGCCGAAAGAAACGGCCCTCAAATCGCTCGGCGAGATCCGCCGGACCTGGCCCGTCGAGGACGCCGCCCGCCGCGACAGCCTCGCCTTCTGCTGGGTCACCGACTTCCCGCTCTTCGAGTGGAGCGAGGAAGAGAAGCGCTTCGTCTCCATGCACCACCCCTTCACCTCGCCGTACGAAGAGGACCTTCATCTGCTCGAGACGAACCCGGACAAGGTCCGGGCCAAGGCCTACGACCTCGTCCTCAACGGCACCGAGGTCGGCGGCGGCTCGATCCGGATCCACGACATGGACATCCAGCGCCGCATCTTCAAGGCGCTTGGCTTGACCGACGAGGAGACCCAGGAGAAGTTCGGCTACTTCCTCGAGGCCCTGAGCTACGGCGCGCCTCCGCACGGCGGCATCGCCCACGGCTTCGACCGCCTGGTCATGTTCCTGGCCGGCGAGGAGTCCATCCGCGAGGTCATCCCCTTCCCCAAGACGACCGGGGCCCTCGACCTGATGACCGGCTCGCCCTCGGCTGTCGACCAGCGCCAGCTCGACGAGCTGGGCCTAAAGCTCAAGGGCTAGGGCTTGCGGGTCTCGGCCAGGAAGGCGCCGGGGATGGCCAAGAGGGCGAAGATAAAGGTCTTCCAAAGGATGCCCAAGGCCGGGGCGCCGTTCACAGCGGCGGCTCCGGCCGTCGCGCCGAGCCCAGGGAACGAAGGCGCGAGGAAAGCGTTGACGAGGCCGTAGGCGAGCCCGACGAGAGCGCCGGCCAGGATCCCCGCGGCGAGGCGCTTGCCCATCTTCTTCCGCCGCGACCACAGCGAGGCCAGGAAACCCGCCCCGATCGGGGCCAGGAAGACGGCCCACCAGACGTCCTTGAGGGCCGGCACGCGGCCGGCCGAGCGGACGAAGAGATAATCGACGAGCGTGACAAAAGCCGCCCCGATGAAGGCGGCCAGCGGGATCGCCCACCAGCGGGGCTTCTTCGCCGCCGCGATCTTGTCCCGCTCCCTGATCCTGATCCCGAGGCTCAGCGGATAGTTGTAGAAGGCGTCGAAGACGGCGTGCTCGAGCCAGGCGCCGCGCTCGCCGAAGACCGGGACGACGTGGACGGCCTCCGTGGCCCAGTGGCCGGCCATGAACCGGGCCAGCTCGGGGAAGCGATAGGCCATCTGCAGGGGGAAGGCCAGGTAGCCGATGATCTTGAAGAAGCTGACCGGCAAGCGCCAGCCGGTAGTCCTTGATGTTCCGTTCCTTGACGCACAACCCGAGGACATAGAAGCCCCGGACGAGCGAGCCGGGGGAGACGGGGAGCAGGTTGAAGGCGGCGATGATGACCGCGGCCCTGGCCGTCGCTTCGGCCCAGCCGAACTCCGGATGGCCCAGGACATAGATCACGGCGATCGTCAGGAAGACGGTCTCCGAGATGAACAGCGTGGCCATGTGGACGGCCAGGCTCTTCAGGTATTTCTGGATGTAGGGCTCGTCGATCTGGGCCAGGATGCCCCGCGCGTCATCGGCGCTGAGCATGCGGTTCTTGCGGCCCTCTTCGACCATGTCCTTGAGCCACTTCTCGCGCACGGCCGGCTTGAAATAGAGCTGGAACGGCTTGACGAACATGATGTGCAGCCGTTCCTTGAAGTAGGCCTTGTCGGTCAGGAAGCGGTGGACGCCGGCCGGGAGGAACGCGAGCGGGCGGTTGAGGAGATAGAGCCCCGGCCTCGCGGCGATGGCCAGCGCGCGCTCTTCGCTCACCCGCCCCGACCTGTGCCAGCCGACGAGGGCTTCGGCGACATGCCCCTTGAAGGCCCGGCCGAGATAGCCGGCCTTCGACACAAGAGCTCCGACATGGCGGCGGATCTCGGCCCGGCCCCAGAGCTTGCGGACGAACGGCCCGAGAAGCGGGACGAGCCAGAGGAGCCAGCGCCCGACCGACCGCCCCGGGAATTCGAGCAAGAACAGGACCGGAGTGAGGAGGGGCAGCAGGCCGAGGAGAAGAAAGAGAACGGCCGCGAACCTGTTCTTCCCCAGCCGGCCGGCCGCGGCCGGGTCGGCCATGCGGCGGATCTCCCAGCCCCGGACCCAGGCCTTGTGGATGGCCGTCCAGAGCCGGGGCCTCGTGATCAGCTTGATGTGGTGGTGAGTGATATCGGGGAGCGAATCCCTGTAGGCCTGGTCGGCGCTCTTGAGCGCGTCGAGCGCGCCCGCCATGCCGGCGAACGCCTCGGCGTGCCCGGCGACATAAGCTTCGAGCGCGCCGACGTCTCCCCTGTCGAACTGGACGAGGCTGCCGCGCCGCGATGCCCTTGACGATGAGCTTGAAGTCCGCGGGGCACTGCGGCAGGAAGGGCAGGAGGGCCATGCCGGCCCGGAAATCGACGGCCACGAGCCCGCGCTCCGGGTCGTCTTCCGCCTCCAGCCGCTTCAGCGCGTTCGGCTGGCTCTTCATCGTCCACCACTCGTACTGGCGGGCGAGCTCGGGAGCGCCCATTTCGTGCAACATGGCCACGAGGTCCCGCATGAACGTCCGCTTGGCCCGGTATTCCGGCGAGCCCAGGCCTTCGTCCGGCCGCCCCGGCTTCCAATCGAGCCGCTCGAAGAGGTTGTCGTCGACCTCGTAGCGCCACAGCCGGCCGTCGACCCACTCGCTGATCTCGCCGCAGCTCCCGAGGACCGGGTCGACGAGCGTGGCCAGGACGTCGACGACCGAGCGCTCCGTGCCGAACCGCGCCGCGCCGCGCCGCGGCGGATGAATTTCTGCCACAGGGCCCCGGCCCGGGCCGCGTCCGGATTGACCTGGGGCGCGAACGGCCCCTGGAAGCCGATCCCGTAAAGGAGGTTCCGGATGAAGCGGCCGAAGCCCGAGACCGGAACGAGGACCTTGAGGGCGTACGACCGGCCGGGCTCGAGGCCCGCGATCGGCCCTTCCGGCGCGTCGATGTCCGCGATCCGGACCCGGTAGACCTGCCCGGCGTAGCCGCCGCCGACGTGGCGTTCGACCTCGAGCCTGACCCTGGCCCGTCGCTCCGGCCAGACCCCCCTGACGTCGTAATCGAGGACCTGGCCGGCCTCATATCTCCGGACGCGCATGGGACGGAAGAGCGAAGCAGGCCCGGAAGCGGGCTTCGAGCTCGCGCACGGCGTCGACCGAATAGGGATGATCCTTCATGGCGTCAATTGAATTTAGTCGCGCCGACGCGACTCTGGTTTCTATCCGACGGCCTTGGGGCCTATTTTATCTCCTGTCCCGTCATCGGGTCGATCAGGGCGATCCTGTGGACCTTGCCCAGCTTGTCGAGCGGGCCCGGCCACTTGTCGCCGCCCTTGTTGCAGGGCTCGAAGTCGCCGACGATCATGATGGCGCACTTGTCCGGCTGGATATATTTCGTCGCCACCTCCTGGACCCGGGCCTTGCTGACGGCCTGGATCTTGGACCGGTAGGTCTTGAAGTAGTCCATGGGCTTGCCGGTCATCTCCAGGTTGGCGAAGCTCATCATGGTGGCCTGCGCGGACTGGAAATTGTCGGCGAAGCTCTCCAGGTAATAGTTGAGGGCCGTCTCCATCTCGGCGTCGGTCACGGGCTCCTTGCGGATGCGGTCGAATTCGGCCAGGATGAGCGAGATGGCGTAGCCGACCGTGGACGATTTGGTCTGGACGTAGCCGGAGAAGGTCCCCGGGAGGCCCCAGCGGTAGGTGAAGCGGCTGCCCTGGTTGTAGGACAGTCCCTCGTCCGAGCGGACCTTGGTCGTGATCCGCGAGGTGAAGCTGCCGCCGCCGAGGATGAAGTTCATGACCTGGACCGCGAAGTAGTCGGGGTTCGTGTCTTCGAGGCCAAGGTGGCCGAGGCTGATGTAGCCCTGGTTGATGGCCTTCTGGATGAAATACACGCCCGGCTCGGGCGCCGGGAAGGCCTTCGGCACCGCCGGGAAGGCGACGGCGCCGCCCTTCCACCCGGCGGCGAGCTTGTCGATCTTGGCCTTGAGCGCGGCCTTGGCGAAATCGCCGGAAACGGCCAGGATGACGTTCTTCGGCGAGAAATACTTGCCGTGGACGGCCTTGAGGTCGGCCGCGGTGACGCCTTCGTAGGTGGCCTTGGTCGGCTGCCAGGTCACGGCGTTGTCGCCGTAGAGGAGCTTTTCGTATTCCCGGCTCAGGACGGCGTTCGGCTGGTCGTTGGCCTGACGCAGCTGCTCGACGAAGCGGGCCTTGGCCAGCTTCAGCGGCTCCTCGCGGAAGGCCGGGTTCCGGAGAACGTCGAAGAACAAGGCCAGGCCTTCGTCGAGGTCCTTCGACAGGACCGAAAGGCTCAGCGTCGAGGTCCGCTCCCCGACCGAGAAGCTCAGCGAGCCGCCGAGGAAGTCGATCCGGTCCTCGATGACCGGTCCTTCCTTGGCGGCGGTGCCGCCCTTGATCAGCTGGTCGCCGAGAACGCGGCCGAGCCCGGCCTTGTCCTTGGGGATGTAGAGGTCGCCGCAGTTGACGATGGCCGTGATGTTGAAGAGCGGCAGGTCCCGGTCTTCCTGAACGTAGGCGCGCAGGCCGCCTGCGTAGACGACCCGGAAGGCCTTGGGGTCCGGCGGCTCGTACTTGAGGGCCGGGTACTTGAGCTCGGAAGGATGCTTGGCCTGGGCGAGGCCGAGTCCCGAGCAGAGGAACGTGAGCGCCAGGATGGCGAAGATGGTCTTTTTCATGGCGTCCTCCTTACCGGCCCGACTTCCGGGTGTAGATCGCCGTCAGGCTGTTGTCCTTGACGAAGTACTTGGCGGCGACCCGCTTGATGTCGTCGTTGGTGACCTTCTTGTAGGCGTCGAGGTCGGTCAGGATGGACCGCCAGCCCCGCATGAGGTCGGCCCGGCCGACGCGGCCGGCCAGCCCGGCCGTGCTGCCGAGGCTGCGGACGAACATCGCCTCGTTCTTGTTCTTGGCCTTCTGGATCTCCTCTTCCGTGAGGCCGTCCTTCTTGACCTTGTCGATCTCGGCCCAGATCTCCTTCTCCAGGTCCTCGGGCTTGACGCCCTTGTCGATGCGCGGCGTCGCGCTGAACTGGAAGGCCCCGACGTACCACTGGGGCCGGCTCGAGGCCGAGGCGCTGACGGCCAGCTGCTTGTCGCGGACGAGCGTCTTGTAGAGACGGCCCGTCCCGCCGCCGCCGCCCATGCCGCCGCGGAAGCCGCCCCCGCCCGAGCCCAGCGTGCTGGCCAGGATGGACAGGGCCGGCGTGTCCGGATCGCCGTCGCGGGGGATGTGGAACATCATCTGAAGGCTCGTCGGGGCCGGGCCTTCGCCGTAGAACCGCTTCTCGCTGTACTGCGGCGGCTCGCCCGGTGCGGATGGGCTCGAGGTCCGGGCCCTTGGGGATGCGGCCGAAATACTTCTCGGCCATGGCCACGACCGCCGCCGGGTCGAAATCGCCGACGTAGATGGCCACGGCGTTGTTCGGGACGTAGTAGGTGTTGTGGAAGTCGACCAGGTCCTCCTTCGTCATCTTCTTCAGGTCGTCCATCCAGCCGATGACGTCCCAGTGATAGGGCGAGGCCGTGTAGAAGGCGGCCTGGACCTGCTCGCCGAAGAAGTAGCCGGGCTGGTTCTCGGACAGCCGGCGCTCTTCCATGATGACGTCCTTCTCGGAGTAGAACTCGCGGAAGCGGGCGTTCATCATCCGGTCGGATTCCATGAGCATCTGGAGCTCGATCTTGTTCGAGGGCAGGGTGACGTAGTAGCCGGTCGTCTCCTGGCTCGTCGAGGCGTTGAGCCCGGTGCCGCCGTTCTTCATGTACTGGGTCCAGAGGTCGTCCTTGATGATGTAGGCCTTCTCGGCCTTGACCAGCTCGTCGACCTGTTTCTGCCAGGCGGCGATCTTGGCCTGGTCGCCGTCGGTCTTCCAGTACTTTTCCCGGTAGATCTGGCTCATGAGGGCGTCGATCTGCCGGTCGATCTCGGTGTCCTTGGCGTAATCGGTGACGCCCATGACCTCCGTGCCCTTGAACATCAGGTGCTCGTGGACGTGGGCGCTGCCGGTGATGCCGGGCCGCTCGTTGATCGAGCCGACCTTGAAGTAGATGTGACAGACGACGCGGGGCACGCCCGGCTTGGGGATCATCAGGATCTTCATGCCGTTGCCGAGGACGTGCTCCTTGACGTCCAGGGTCACGTCCGCGGCCGCGGCGAACGCCGCCAGGACGAAGACCCCCGCGACGAGGACGAGAATGCGCTTTTTCATCTCCGACACCTCCTCAGATTGGACATCGTTCAAATATATTTCTTAAATTTCGCGGTTTTCTTCAGCTCTTCGACAAGGTCCTTGACCTCCTGGTCGCGGGCCGCGTCGCAGATGAGCAGGGCGTCGCCGGCCTCGACGACGATGAGGTCGCGGACGCCGACGAGCGCGGTCAGCCGGCCCGGGTTCCAGACGAGGCAGCCCTTGGCGTCGAGGGCCAGGGTGTCGCCCCGGGCGGCGTTCCCCGCGGCGTCACGGGGCCAGATCCCGGCCAGCGCCGACCAGGCCCCCACGTCCGACCAGCCGAAATCGCCGTCGGCGACGAGGACGCCGTCCGCCTTTTCCATGAGGGCGTAGTCGATGGACGTGGCCGGGACCAGTCCGGAACGCCGTCCGGAGCTTGGCGGCGCTCCCCGACCTCAGCGCGGCGACCATCGCCGCCCAGGCGGGCGCGAGCTCGGGGGCGTACCGCTCGAGCTTTTCGGCGAAGACGCCGGCCCGCCACAGGAACATCCCCGAATTCCAGGCATGGTCCCCGGCGGCGATGTATTCGGCCGCGCGGACCGCGTCCGGCTTCTCCTTGAAACCCAGGACGGGATAAAAGACCGTGCCGGCGATCCGTTCGCCCGCGCCCCGGTTGTGGCGGATGTAGCCGTAGCCGGTCGAAGGGAACGTCGGCGGGATGCCGAAGGTGACGAGGGCCGTCTCCCGGGCCGCGGCCTCGACGGCCGCCCGCAGTTTCCGCAGGAACATGGCCTCGTCGCCGATGAGATGGTCGGCGGGGAGGACGGCGACGACGGCCTCGGGGTTCTCGAGCCAGACGCGCGCCGTCGCCAGCATGAGGGCCGGGGCGGTGTTGCGGGCCTCAGGCTCGACGAGAAAGCTGCCGCGGGGCAGCTTGGGGAGAACCTTGCGGGCCTGGCGGGTCTGGGCGGCGTCGGCGATGACCGTCACCCTCCTCGGCGGGACGAGGGGCCGGATGCGCCGGACCGTCTGGACGAGCATCGGGTCGGGCCCGGTGATGCGCAGGAACTGCTTCGGCCGGGCGGCCCGGCCGAGCGGCCAGAAGCGGGTCCCCCTCCCCCCGGCCAGGACCACGGCGCGGACGTCCCTCGTTCTTCATGACGCGCCCAGCCTGTTGATGACCTGCTGGAGGATGCCGCGGACCTCTTTCTGGATCGCGGCCAGGTCCTCCTCGGTGTCGGCCTCGAAGCGCAGGACGATGACGGCCTGGGTGTTCGAGGCCCGGACGAGTCCCCAGCCCTTGGGGAAGATGGCCCGAACGCCGTCGATGTCGATGACGGGGTAGCGCGCGGCCAGGGCCTGACGGACCTCCTCGACGATCTTGAACTTGACCTCGTCGGAGGCGTAGATGCGGATCTCGGGCGTCGCGAACGTCTTGGGCAGCCCGGCCATCATCGCCGAGAGCTTGTCCTTCGAGCGCGACAGGATCTCGACCAGGCGGGCCGAAGCGTAGATCGCGTCGTCGAACCCGAACCAGCGGTCGTTGAAGAAGATGTGACCGCTCATCTCTCCGGCCAGGGGCGCGTTCTCCTCCTTGATCTTCTTCTTGATCAGCGAGTGGCCGGTGCGCCACATGATCGGCCGGCCGCCGAGCTTCTCGATCTCCTCGTAGAGGACCTTGGAGGCCTTGACCTCGGAGATGACGGCCGCGCCCGGCCGCGACGGCAGGATGTCGCGGGCGAAAACGATGAGCAGCTGGTCGCCCCAGAGGATCTTGCCCGCGTCGTCGACGACGCCGATCCGGTCGGCGTCGCCGTCGTAGGCGATGCCGAGCTCGGCGCCCGTCTCGCGGACTTTCGCGACGAGCTTGTCCATCGCCTCCGGCAGCGTCGGGTCGGGGTGGTGGTTCGGGAACCGGCCGTCGGGCTCGCAGAAGATGTCGATGATCTCGGCCCCCATCTTGCGGAACAGCGGCACGGCGACGACGCCGCCCGTGCCGTTGCCGGCGTCGATGACGACTTTGACCGGCCGGGCCAGGCGGACGTTCCGGCGACGTAGTCCTGGTATTCGGTGACCAGATCGAGCCGCCGGACGCGGCCCTCGCCGCGCGGAAAGACGCCCTTGCGGACGATCTCGTAGAGGGCCTGGATCGTTTTGCCGTAGAGCGTCTCCTCGCCCGACATCATCTTGAAGCCGTTGTGCTCCGGCGGATTGTGCGACCCGGTGACCATGACGCCCGCCGGCATCTTCCGGTGGAAGACCGAGAAGTAGAGGAGCGGCGTGGGCACGACGCCGAGGTCGGCGACGTCGCAGCCGGTCGAAAGGAGGCCGCGGATGAGGGCGTCGCCGTAGGCCGGCGAGCTCAGCCGGCAGTCCCGCCCGACGGCGACGTCGTTCTGGCCGCGGCCGAGAAAGAACGTGCCCATGGCCCGGCCCAGGATCTCCACCGCGCCGTCGTCCAGGTCCTGGCCGGCGATGCCGCGGATGTCGTATTCCCTGAAGATCTTCGGGTTGATATCCACGCCGCCCTCCTCTCCCGTCTCCGTCGTCTCCGTATATTATTTATTATCTATTGCTTAATCAGACGGCGTCGGGCCGGGGCCGGTCCCCTGGCCCGTCCCTCTTGCCGGCGGCGGGCATAGCTCGCGCCGATGAAGGCCTTGAAGAGAGGGTGCGGGGCCAGGGGTTTCGACTTGAATTCGGGATGGAACTGGCACCCCAGGAACCAGGGGTGGTCCGGGGCCTCGACGATCTCCACCAGGCCGTAGTCCGGATTGATCCCGGAGAAGATCATCCCGGCCTCGGCCAGCGCGTCCTTGTAGCTCGGGTTGAACTCGTAGCGGTGGCGATGCCGTTCCGAGATGTGCAGGGCGCGGTAGGCCTTGTGCGCGAGCGAGCCCTTTTTGAGATCGCAGCGGAACTGCCCGAGCCGCATGGTCCCGCCGATGTCGCAGTCCATGGCCAGCTCCCGCCAGCGGACGATGACCTTGTGGGGCGCGTCGGGCGCGAACTCGGTGCTGTTCGCCTTCTTCAGCCCGGCGAGCGAGCGGGCGTATTCGATCGAGGCGCACTGCATGCCCAGGCAGATGCCGAAGAAGGGGACCTTGTTCTCGCGGGCGAAGGTGACGGCCCGGATCTTGCCCTCGATGCCGCGCTTGCCGAACCCGCCGGGGACGAGGATGCCGTCCTTCGCCGGCCAGGATCTCGGCCGGGTCCTCTTTCTCCAGCGCCTCCGCTTCGATCCAATCGATCTTGACGCACAGCCGGTTGGCCAGGCCGCCGTGGATGAGGGCCTGGTTCAGGCTCATGTAGGAATCGTGGAGCCCGGCGTACTTGCCGACGAGAGCGATCTCGACGATGTCCTTGGGGTGCTTGACCCGGTCGACCATGGTCTCCCACGCGGCCAGGTTCTTTGTCCGGCGCGGCAGGCGGAGCATCTTGAGGATCGTCGCGTCGAGTCCCTGGTCGGCGTAGTTCAGCGGGATCTCGTAGATCGATTCGACGTCGCGCGCCGTGACGACGGCGTCGACCGGGACGTTGGTGAACAGCGCGATCTTGGATTTGATGTCGGCGGAGAGGTCGCGCCCGGTGCGGCAGAGCAGGATGTCCGGCTGGATGCCGATCGCCCGGAGCTCCTTGACGCTGTGCTGCGTCGGCTTGGTCTTGAGCTCGCCGGAGACGCCGACGTAGGGGACGAGGGTCAGGTGGATGAAGAGGGTCCTGTCGACGCCCAGGGCGAGCCGCATCTGCCGCGTCGCCTCGAGGAACGGCAGGCTCTCGATGTCGCCGACGGTCCCTCCTATCTCGCAGATAACAATATCGTTACTGCCGGCCACGCCCTCGACGGCCGACTTGATCATGTCGGTGACGTGGGGGATGACCTGGACGGTCTTGCCGAGATATTCGCCCTTGCGCTCCTTGCGGATGATGGACTCGTAGATCTTGCCGGCCGTCCAGTTGTGGGCCCGCGTCGTCTTCGTCGAGGTGAAGCGCTCGTAGTGGCCGAGGTCGAGGTCCGTCTCCGCGCCGTCGTCGGTGACGTAGACCTCGCCGTGCTGGAAAGGGCTCATCGTGCCCGGGATCGACGTTGAGGTAGGGATCGAGCTTGAGGATGGTGATGCGATAGCCGTGGCTTTCGAGCAGGCGGCCGATCGAGGCCGCGGCGATGCCCTTGCCCAGATCCGGATATGACGCCGCCGGTGATGAAGATGTACTTGGTCATGAGGCGCAGCTCCTGGAAATAACCCCCCGATTATATCCTCCGGGCGCTCCGCACTCAAGCGGAGAAAAGCGGTCGCCCGGCGTCCGGGCGCGGACGCCGGGCGCATCAGGCCTCGGCCGGCTCCTTGGCGGGGGCGGCGCTGGGCCGCGGCGTGCCCTTGGTCTGGCACGTCGCTTCGAGGTAAGCGCCTTCTTCGACGACGAGCGTGGGCGCGAGGATGGTCCCGAAGACGCGGCCCTTGTCGTGGACCTCGATCCTTTCGGTCGCCTGCAGGGTGCCGCGGATCTCGCCGTTGATGACGAGCTGCCCGACCTTGACGTCGGCCTCGACCTTGCCCCTCTCGCCGATGACGAGGAGGGAGTCCGAGGTGATCGTCCCCTTGAACGTGCCTTCGATGCGGAACGATCCCTTGAACGTCAGGTCGCCCTTGAATTCCGACTCCATGTCGATCAGCCCGGCCAGCTTGGTCTCGTTCAATTCGCGGGGCTTGTCTTTCATGCGTTGGCTCCTTTGATCCTGTCGTAGATTCGGTTCAGGTCGTCGAGGGAAAAATAATAGATCTTCAGCACGCCCTTGTTCCGGCTGCCCGCGACGAGGACCTTGGTCCCCAGGATCTTGAGCATCTCCTCCTGGAGGGCGTGGAGGTCCGGGTCGGCCAGGCTGCGCTGGGCCCGGGGCGCCTTCTTCTTGAGCCGGTTGACCAGGGCTTCCGTGTTCCGCACCGACAGGCTCCTGTCGATGACCTGGCGGCAGCAATAGAGCTGTGTCGCCGCGTCCTCGAGGGCCAACATGGCCCGGGCGTGCCCCATCGTCAGATCTCGCCGTCGTTCAGGCGGTCCTGGATCTCCGCGGGCAGCTTGAGGAGGCGGAGGTAGTTGGTGACGGAGCTCCGGTCCTTGCCGACCTTGTCGGCGAGCTCGTGCTGGGCGTAGCCGTGTTCGTCGATGAGCCTCTGATAGGCCTGGGCGATCTCCAGGGCGTTGAGCTCTTCGCGATGGATGTTCTCGATGAGCGAGACCTCGAGCTGCTTGTCCTTGGGGATGTTGCGGATGAGGACCGGGATCTTGCGCAGGCCGGCCCTCTGGGCGGCCCGCCACCGTCTCTCCCCGACGATGATCTTGTAGTGATCGTCCTCCGGGGCCACGATGACCGGCTGCACGATGCCCGTCTCCTTGATCGATTGGGCCAGTTCGTCGATCGTTTGGTCGTCGAACTTCATCCGCGGTTGAAAGGGGTTCGGCTTGACGTCCTCGAGATCGAGCTCGGCGAACCTCTCGTCCTTCAGGATGCTGAACTCGTCCGGGATGAACGCCCCCAGACCTTTTCCCAGGGCTTTCTTGCTCATCGGCGAATGATCTCCTCGGCGAGATTGATATAGGCTTCGGCCCCCTTGGACTTGATGTCGTAGAGGACGATGGGCTTGCCGAAGCTCGGGGCCTCGGCCAGGCGGACGCTGCGGGGGATGACGGCTTCGAAATAGTAT
Organism: Candidatus Aminicenantota bacterium; assembly: GCA_963843505.1. Taxonomy (GTDB): domain Bacteria; phylum Acidobacteriota; class Aminicenantia; order Aminicenantales; family Saccharicenantaceae; genus RBG-16-66-30. The sequence goes on from CAWJKR010000006.1 coordinate 161,050, forward strand.
GTGTTTCAGCGACTTACGGATCTCTTCGGCGACCTGCTTGGAGAGGTTGGTCCGCTCGTCGTACATGGTCAGCAGGATGCCTTCGATGGCCAGCTTGGGATTGAAATAGGTCCGGACGGTCTCCAGGGTCTGGAAAAGGTCGGGGATCCCTTCCATGCAGAAGAATTCCGTCTGGACCGGAATGACGAGGGAATCGGCGGCGGACAGGGCGTTGATCGTCAGGAAGCTCAGGGACGGCGGACAATCGATGACGATGAAATTGAAGAACCGCCTCGCCTTTTCGACCGCCGCGAGCAGACGCTTTTCCCTGCTGTTCCTCCCCGTAGAGCTCCGCTTCGACGCCGGCCAGCTCGGGAGAACAGGGGCAGAGGTAGAAGTTCTCGAGCTCCGTCCCCAGGATGCAGTCCATGAGATCACGGCCGTTCATCATGGCCTGGTAGATCCCCTTGCCCGCTTCCTTGGGTTTGCCCAGCCCCAAGGTCGACATTCCCTGGGGATCGAGATCGATAAGGAGCGTCCTTCGGCTCTTGAGGGCCAGGCAGGCGGACAGATTGATGGCCGTGGTCGTCTTTCCGACCCCGCCCTTCTGGTTCGCTACGGCCAGGACCTTATTCATCGTCAGGCTCTGTTTCACGTGAAACATGGGCCGCCGGAAGGCCCTTTTTCCTCAGGATCTCGAGGTGAAGGCCCAGGTTCTGGACGGCCGCCGGGGTCATTCCCGGTATCTTCCGAGCTTCGCCGAGGGTCACCGGCCTCTTCCGTTCGAGCCTCTCGACCGCCTCTCGGGTCAGGCCCGATACGCTCCGGAAGTCCACGCCCCGCGGGGATCTTCATCGAATCGGTCCTCCCGGCCTTGGCGATCTCCCGTTCCTGTTTCCGGATGTAGCCCTCATATTTCGCTTCCGATTCGATGTAGCGCGTTTCCTCATAGCTCAGATCACAGGGGAGACTGCCCATATTCTAGCACATCTTTGATCTCGATTTCAGGTTTTTTCAGATGTTCGAACATGGCCACGCGGTCGCCGGCCGCCGTCTTCAGCTTGGTTTTCTTCAAATAGGCCGTCACCGCCCCGATCCGCTGCTCCTTGGCCTGGAATCGGGCCCAGGTGGCGTCGTCGATCAGCCCCAGCCCCCGGCCGTAGGCCATGAGCCTGCTTGTCGGCGTTGTCGATCCTCAGGAGGAGCCGGTACTCCGCCCGGGAGGTGAAGAGCCGGTAGGGCTCGTCGATGCCGCTCGAAACGAGGTCGTCGATGAGGACGCCGATATAGGCCTCGTCCCGTCTCAAGATGAACGCGGCCCTCTTCTTGAGGCTCAAGGCGGCGTTGATGCCGGCCATGAGCCCCTGGGCCGCGGCTTCCTCATAGCCCGAGGTCCCGTTGATCTGCCCGGCCAGATAGAGGCGCCGCACCGTCCGCGTCTCGAGCGTGGGCAGGAGCTCGGTCGGGGAGACCGCGTCGTATTCGATGCCGTAGGCCGGCCTCAGGATCTTGGCCCCGTCAAGGCCGGGTATCGTCGAGAGGATCTCCCGCTGGACCTCGATAGGGCAGGCTGGAGGACATGCCGTTGACATAGACCTCGGTCGTTCCGGTCCCCTCCGGCTCCAGGAAGAACTGGTGGCGGGCCCGGTGAGGGAACTTGACGACCTTGTCCTCGATCGACGGGCAATAGCGCGGCCCGATGCCCTTGATCTTTCCCCCATAAAGGGGCGACTTGTCGAGGTTGCGGCGGATGACGGCATGCGTGTCCGGCGTTCGTGTACCCCAGATGGCAGAGGACCTTGTTCTCGAGCCTGGCCCTGGTCCGATAGGAGAACGGGACGGGTTCCTTGTCGCCCGCCTGGGGGCTGAAGCGGTCCCACTCGATCGTATCCCGGTCCAAGCGCATCGGAGTGCCCGTTTTGAGGCGGATGACCTTCAGGCCGAGCCTCTTGAGCTGCTCGGCCAGGTCGACCGAAGGCGGCTCGTTGGCCCGGCCGGCCGGGTAGCTCGTGAGCCCGATATGGATCAAGCCGTTGAGGAACGTTCCCGGGGTCAGGATGACCGCCTTGGCCTCGAAAAAGGCCCCGTCCAGGGTCTTGACGCCCCGGGCCGCCCCCCTGGTCACGACGACTTCGGAGACGATGCCCTGAAAAACGGTCAGGTTGGCCATGCTCTCGAGCCGGCGTTTCATGGCCAGGCGGTAGGCGGCCTTGTCGCATTGGGCCCGGGGGGCCTGGACCGCGCCGCCCCGGCTCCTGTTGAGGAGGCGAAACTGAATGCCCGTTTCGTCGGCGAGAAGCCCCATCAGGCCGCCGAGCGCGTCGATCTCCCTGACCAGGTGTCCCTTGGCCAGGCCGCCGATGGCCGGATTGCAGGACATCTGGGCGATCGTATCGAGGTGAATGGTCATGAGGCAGGTACGGAGGCCCATCGCGCTCGCCGCGGCGGCCGCCTCGCAGCCGGCGTGCCCGGCCCCGACCACGATGACATCGAAATCGTTCGCTTGGGGCATTCCGGACGCCTATTTCCCGACGCAGAAGCGGCCAAAGATGTCCTCGAGGACCTCCTCGGCCCGCACTTCGCCCGTCAGCTCGCCGACCGAGCCGGAGAGCCGTCCGGACCTCCTCGGCGATAGACTTCTTCGGAATGCCTTTTGGTGAGAAGGCCGGCGGCGCGGCGAAGGGCATCGAGGACCGCCTCGAGACGGTCCTTTTGCCAGGCATGGAGGACGATCTCCTCTTCCTTTCCCGCCCCGGGCGCGAAAAAGGCCCTTATATGGGACCGAAGCCGGTCGATATGCCTGCCCTTCAGGGCCGAAACCTCGACGACGGGGCTATTCCCGGCCAGGTCCCTGACCTTCCCGGCCGCGAGCTTCATGGGCAAGATCGCTCTTGTTCAGGACGACGAGGGTCTTCTTGCCCCGGTATTTCCGGGCCAGCCGGGCGTCCTCCTCGCCGGCCGGGCGGGACGCGTCGAGGACGACGAGCAGGCCGTCGGCCTTTCCGGCGATCTTCCGGCCCCTGGCGATGCCCGTTCTCTCGACGGGATGGGAGGGACGGCCGAGGCCGGCCATGTCGACGAGATGGAAGACGACCCCGTCGACGATCATTTTTTCCCTCAGAAAATCCCTCGTCGTCCCGGGGAAAGGGGTGACGATGGCCCGGTCTTCCTCGAGAAGGGCGTTGAACAAGGTCGATTTGCCGACGTTGGTCCGGCCGACGATGGCCAGGGTGACCCCCTCGGCCAGGGCCCGGCCCGTCTCGTAGCTGGCCACGAGCCGCCCGACCTCTTCGATGAGAGGGGAGAGGATCCGCAGGTCGGCCGAGGCGCTCGTCCGGAGCTTCTCGTCGGGGAATTCGAGGCCCGCCTCGACCCGGGCCAGCAGGCCGATGAGCTTGGACCGGAGGCGAAAAACTCGCTTGGACAGGCTGCCCGCGAGCTGCCGCGACGCGATCCGGGCCTGGGTCAGGGACACCGAACGGATGAGATCGTTGACCGCCTCCGCCTGGAGCATATCGAGGCGCCCGTTGAGATGGGCCCGCAGAGTGAATTCCCCGGGGCGGGCCAGGCGGGCCCCCGCTTTCGTCCCGCTCCGGAGGATGCCCTCGAGGACGGCGGGACTGCCGTGGGCGCTCAGCTCGACGACGTCCTCCCTCGTGTAGGACCGCGGCGCCTTGAAAAAGGTCAGGAAGGCCTCGTCGAGCGCCTCGCCTCGCTCGGGATCGCGGACCGTGCCGAAAACAGGCCGCCTGACCGGGAAGGGCCGCTTGGTCCCGCCCTTCGGCGTGAAGATCCGGCCGGCCACGGCCAGGGCCTTCTTGCCGCTGATCCGGACGATGCCGAGCCCGCCGATCCCCGGCGGCGTCGATATCGCGATGATGGTATCTTCGAGCACGTTGTCATCCCTGTCCGGTTCCCCATTCTAGGCGACCCGGGAGGATATGACAAGGGCCGGAGGTCGCCCCTCATGTCGCTCACCGTTTTCCGCTCGGGGTATTCCCCCCGTCCGCAGGCGGAATGAGGGATAGCAGCGTAGCGGGGATCTGAGCGAATCGATCGAAGCGGTTTGTCCGGATACGCTCGGTGTGAAGGCCGACGACGAAGGGGCTGAGTGGAGATGATGCCCGATGCCCCTCGTCGGCCGTCGGAAGAGGGATCAGCGGATATTGCGGCGAAGGAGCGACAGCCGAACCCGACATTGCGGCAAAGTTTAGCCGGACAGCGCGACGGACGAGGGAAGTTTCAGGGGAAACCGCCAAAACGTGTTTGAGCGAGGCGTAGCGCACGCCGAGCGAGTTGTTTTGGCGCCGAGTCCGTTGAGCTGACCGGCGTCTTCAAACTTTCACAGGAGGGAGAGGCTGTCCTCCGAGCCGCTCTAACGGGGAGCTTTGAAGACCTTGACCTTCTTAAAGAACCCTTCGCCGATGCTCTCGCTCGTGACGCCCGGCGTCTCGTTGGCGACGATGTGGATGATGCGCCGCTCGTAGGGATTCATCAGCTCGAGGATCTCTTCCCGCCCGCTGTCCGAGACCTGGCGGGCGATCCGCTGGGCGTATTCCCTGAGCTTCTTCTCTTTCCTCTTCCGGTAGAACTCGCAGTCGACCTGGACCTTGACCGGCGAGATCTTGTTCAGCACGTGCTGGATGGCCAGGAGAAGCGAGCCGTCGTTGCGCAGCAGGATCGATCTTGTCCGGGCCGTCGAAGATGACGAAGATGATGTCGGCGCGCTTCTTGACCTGGTAGGTCAGCTCGAGCGGAAAGACCGTCATGAGCCGGGCCAGGAAGCGCTCGGCGGCGTTGTCCGCGTCCTCGTCCTTGGGCCAGGCCCGGATGACGATCTCCCGGGTCTTCATGCCGAAGAGCCGCGTCTTTTCCGTGACGATCTCGTAGTTGAATTTCTCGCGCGGCAGCTTGAGCCGGTGCTCGGCCAGGCTGATGGCCTCCTCGAGGTTGCCGCCCATGTATTCCGGCCGCTCGTCGACCGGCTGCCCGTTCTCGGTCTTCGTTTCGTTGTCCATCGTCATCTCGCTTTGGCCGGCGCGTGCCGGTGCATCATCCGGTTCATGAGGGCCTGCTGCCCGATCTGCAGGACGTTGGTGGTCAGCCAGTAGAGGATCAATCCGCTCTGTAAGTTGATGAAGAATATAAAGGTCATTACGACGGCATGAGGAGCATCATCTTGGCCTGCGCGGGGTCGGCCGAGGTCGGCGTCATCTTCTGGGAGATGTACTGGGTGAGGCCCATCAGTATGGGCGTGACATAGGACGGATCCATCACGGACAGGTCTTTGATCCACAGCATGAACGGGCGCATGGCGGAATTCCACGGCGACGACGAGCATGCGGAAAACGCCCCAGAACACGGGCATCTGGATGAGCAGGGGCAGGCAGCCGCCGGCCGGATTGACGCCTTGCTCCTTGTAGAGCTTCATCATCTCTTCGTTCATCTGGCGGCGCTGATCGATGTCGGTCTTGGACTTCTTGTACTTGGCCCGGATGGCCTTGACCTTGGGCTGGAGGTCGGCCATCTTGGCCATCGATTTCGTCGAGCTGTAGGTCAGCGGAAAGAAGATGAGCTTGATGAGGATCGTCAGGAGGACGATGGACACGCCCCAGTTCGGGACGATCGTGTGGCAGAACCTGACGACGACGAGGAGGATCTCGGCGATGGCGCCGAAGACCCCGTAATTGATGACCTTCTTCGCGTTCAGGCCGAAGGCCTTGAGGGCCTCGGAATCCTTGGGCCCGATGAAAGCCTGGCCGGGCCCGGTGACGTAGAGGAAGTGGGCCGGGAGCTGCCCCGTGGCGACGTCCCCGGCCTCCTGCTGGAAGGCCGCCCGGCCCTGCTGCGGAGGCAGGGCGAAGAGGGCGACGAAGTAGTTCTCCTCATAAGCGGCCCAATCGACGAAGTTGTAGGTGTTCTCGCCGGGCTTGAATTTCCGCTCGTTCATCCGGACGACCTTGCCGCCGGTGTAGACGGCCGAGCCGCGGGTCGCGCTGTAGCTCTTCTTGGCCTCGGCGGGGGTGGGGTTGCCGATGCCCGGGCCCCAGACGACGGAGGGCGTGACCGGCTGGCCGTCCTTCCAGACCCGGACCTCGGTCGTCATGACATAGCTGCCGCCGGTAAAGCCGAACGTCTTCTCGGCCCGGACCGAGGCGCCGTCGGCATAGACGAAGCGGATCTCGCCTTTGGCCCCGTCGGCGAGGTCGAGCCCGGCCTCGGGAACCTGGAAGAGCGCGGCGTTGAGCAGCTCCGCCAGCGCGGCGTCCTCGAGGCCCAGCGAAAAGGGGTAACGCCCCATCTCGGCGGCCCGGGCGGGGACGAGCTCGAGGTCCTTCTTCTCTTTCAGGCTGTTCTTGTACTTCTTGAGGGTCCAGCTCTTGAGGACGCCGCCCTTGTTCGACCAGACGGCCCGGTAGAGGGACGTCTCGACGACCACGTCCGTCGCGGCCCCGGCGGATACGGCCGCGAGGTCCTGGGGAGCGGGGGCCGGCGCGGCCGCGGATTTGGTCTCCGGCGGGACGGCCTTCTGCTGGGCCTGGACCGCCGCCGACGTCCCGGGGACGGGCGTCTGAGGCGCTTCGGTCGCGGTGATCTGGGGCCGGGGCGGTGTCTTGTCCGGCTTATTGAAAAGGGCCTGATAGCCGAACAGGACCAGGAATGACAGCACGATGGCCGCGATAAGTCGTTTTTCCATTCTGTCTCACTCTCAGGGCACGGGGTCGATCCCGCCCGCGTGAAAAGGATGGCAGCGCAAAAGCCTGCGGGTCCCCAGCCAGACACCCCTGAAGAACCCGTATTTCGCGATCGCCTCATGGGTGTAGGCGGAACAGGTGGGGTGGAAGCGGCAGTGGGTGCCGAGGACAGGGGAGAGGGTGGCCTGGTACAGCCTGATCAGCGCGAGGGCGACGGCTTTCACGTTGCTATCCGTTTTCGCATTATCGTTGTCAGCGACGAGATGTACGCGTCCCGGAGGTCGGAGAAACCGGCCTCCCCCGACTCCGGCCGGGCTATGACGATAAGGTCGAGCGGCGCTCCCAGGAGGTCCTTGTTCCTCCGGAAAAGCTCCCGGAACCTCCGCTTGACCCTGTTCCTGACGACCGCGGGACCGACCTTCCGGCTGGCGACGACCGCCAGTCGCGGATGGCCCAAGCCGTTCCTGAGGAAGACCAGGGTAAAAAACCGTCCCCGAAAGCGTCCGCCGTCCCTGTAGATGTTCGTAAAATCGCTTTTTCGGCGAATTCTCTCGAGAGGCGTCAGGCGCTCATTCATCCGACAGAAACGCGCTTCCGTCCCTTGCGCCTTCTGCTCTTGATGACTTCCTGGCCGCCCTTGGTCTTCATGCGGACTCGGAAACCGTGTGTTTTCTTGCGTCTTCGGTTGTTCGGTTGAAAGGTTCTCTTCATGATTGTGCAGCACCTATGGAGGAGGTATGTTACCCGAAGCCCCCTGGCCTGTCAAGGCCGTTCCCCGGGAACCGCGTTGACTCGCCCCCCGGACTGCGGTATAATGGGGGGACATGAAATCACTGAAGATCGGCGATAAGGTCATCTATCCCAATCAAGGCCTTGGCGTCGTCGAGGCCATTCACGAGGAAGCTTACAACGGGGAGAAGTTCACGGTCTTCCACCTGAGGATCTTCGCCAACAACACCCTGGTCACCCTCCCCGGGACCTCCGCCCTCGAGCTCGGGATCCGCCGGCCGATGCCGGAGGAATCCATCCGGAAGATCTACCAGTTCATCGGGAACGGCGACGTCGACGTCACGACGGACTGGAAGGGGCGCTACAAGGAGCACCTCAACCTGATGAAGTCGGGGACGCTCTTCGACATGGCCACCGTCCTGAAGAGCCTCTATCACCTGAGCCTCCAGAAGCCGCTCTCCTTCCGCGAGAAGAAGATGATGGAAAAGGCCAAGGAGCTCATGGTGTCCGAGATCTCCGAAGCGGTCGCCTCGCCGTGCTCCAAGGTCGAGGAGAAGATCCTCGGCGCCCTGTCCCGCTCGTTCAAGGCCGCCAAGTCCCGTCTCGCCGCCTGATCGGAGGCCCATGCTCCTACCGGGGATCCTGCTGTTCGTTTTGTGCCTCTTTCTGAGCGCCTTCTTCTCCTCGTCCGAAACGGCTTTCATCGCCGTCAACCCCTATTCCCTCGAGTACCATGAGAGGCAGGGCTCCAAGCGGGCCTCGGTGGCCAGGAAGATCCGGGCCCGGACGAACGAGCTTCTGGCCACCATCCTGATCGGGAACACGCTCGTCAACGCGGCCGCCGCCTCCATCGCCACGTCCGTCTTCGTCAGCGTCCTGCCCAAGGCCCACCAGGGCCGCGCCATTCTTTACGCGACCGTCGCCACGACCCTGCTGCTGCTCGTCTTCGGCGAGATCAATCCGAAGACCTTCGCCGCCCACAACGCCCTGCGCACGGCCACGCTGATCGCCTATCCGCTCCGGGCCGTCATGTTCCTTCTGGCCCCCGTGACCAAGCTTTTCAGCTTCATGACCGGGGTGATCGTGCCGTCATCGAAGTCCGGCGGGGCCGGGCCCTTCCGCTCGCTCAACGAGGAGGAGACCCGGATCGCCCTCCACGCCGGGGCGCGCGGGCTGTCGGCCCTCCGCCGCCGGATCGTCTCGGGCGCCCTCGACTTCGGGTCCCGCCCGGTCAAGGAGGTCATGGTCCCGCGGCCCGAGATCCGGGCCATCGAGATCGAGGCCCGGCTGCGCGGACGTCCTGGCCACGCTCCGCTCGACGGGCTACTCGCGCTACCCCGTCTTCCGGGGCCGTCTCGACAACATCGAAGGCATCGTCCACAGCAAGGACATCGTCGGCTATTTGATTGATAACAAAGATTTTGCCATCAAGGACGTGCTGCGCAAGCCGATCTTCGTCCCCGACCTGGCCTCGCTCGAGAAGGTCCTCCTCCTGATGCAGGAGAAGGCCGTCCACATGGCCCTCGTCGTCGACGAGTTCGGCAACGTCGACGGCCTGGTGACGCTCGAGGACATCATCGAGGAGATCGTCGGGGAGATCCAGGACGAGCATGACGGCCAGACCGAGGAATGGTACACGCGCGGCGACGGCGGCCGCGTCCTCGTCGCCGGCTCCGCCCCGGTCAAGGACGTCAACGCCCTCGTCCCCCTGCGCATCCCCGAGAAGCCGGACTATACGACGCTCGCCGGCTTCTTCCTCGACGAGTTCGGCCGCCTGCCCCGCGAGAAGGACGCCCTGGACTTCGGCCGCTTCCGCCTGACCGTCGAAAAGATGACCAAGCGCCGCATCTCCCTCATCGAGATCGCTCCGCTGCCGCCGGAGGGCCCGCCCGGGTCATGAAGAACGTCGCGCTGAACAAGACCGTCTCGCACGATTACATCATCCTGGAGACGTTCGAAGCGGGGCTGGCCCTCGTCGGGAGCGAGGTCAAGTCCGTGCGCGCCGGCCGGATCAGTCTCAAGGAGTGCTACGCCGAGGTCCGCGGCGGCGATGTCTTCCTCGTCAAGTGCCACATCAGCCCGTACGAGCCGGCCAACATCTTCAACCACGAGCCCCTGCGCGACCGCAGGCTCCTCCTCCACCGCCGCGAGATCAAGCGCCTGGCGGGGAAGACCCAGGAACGGGGACTGACCCTCGTCCCGACCCGCGTTTACATCGGCGACAAGGGGCGGATCAAGCTGGAGCTCGCCCTGGCCCGCGGCAAGCGGGAGCACGAGAAGCGGGAAGCCATCAAGAAGAGGGACACGGACCGGGAGATCCGGGCCGCGCTCAAGAACCGGTCGCGCTGAACGCCGCGGCCAGCCGGATCGCCTCCGCCATGCTGCGGGGGTCGGCGATACCCTTCCCGGCGATATCGAAAGCCGTGCCGTGATCGGGAGAGGTCCGCGCGAACGGGAGGCCGAGGGTGACGTTGACGCCGGTCGCGAAGGCCGCCAGCTTGAAGGCGATGAGCCCCTGGTCGTGGTAGAGGGCCACCGCGACGGCGTCCGCCTTCCCCTGGGCTTCCCGGAAGACCGTATCCGGCGGGAACGGCCCGCTCACCGGGATCCCCTCGGAAGCCGGCCTTCCTCACGGCCGGGCCGATCTCGTCGATCTCCTCGCGGCCCAAGAGCCCGCCTTCCCCGGCATGGGGGTTCAATCCGGCGACAAGCAGGCGGAACGGCCCTCCGGGGGCCTTCCCGAGCGCCCTGTGGAGGGTCGCCAGATAATCGTGGAGCGCGGCCCCGCCGACCAGGGCGACGGCCTCGCGGAGAGGCCGGTGATGGCTGAAGAGGGCCACCTTGAGGCTCTCCGACCAGAAGGCCATGATGACGCCCGGGTAGAGCCCGGCCAGGTACTCCGTGTGGCCGCGGAAAGGATGTCCGGCCAGGGCCCAGGCCGCCTTCGAGATAGGCGCCGTGACCAAGGCCTCGAGCCGGCCGGCCCGGGCTTCGGCCACGGCCGCTTCGAAGGCCCGGAACGAGGCCTCCCCGTTGGGGGCCGAAACCCGGCCGGTGACAGGCGGTCCGTCCGCCCCGGCGACGGGGGAGAGGAAGACGCCCGCCTCCGGGTCGTGATCCGGCCTCCAGGCTCGGAACGCGAGCCGGAGACCGAGGCGCGCTTCCTCGGCTTCGATGACGCGGGGATCGGCGAAAATGACAAAAGAGGCCGGGGGCAGCGCCTCCGCCCGGGCGAGCGTCTTGACGACGACCTCGGGGCCGATGCCGCCGGGATCGCCGGCGGTCACCCCGATCGTGGGGACGGTCATTCCCCGGCCGGCGCCGCGCCTTCGGGCTCGGGCGCCTCGCCGACCTTGTAGATGCAGCGGATGCTCGTCTTGTAGATGAGCAGGTTCGGGGCGTTGTCGCGGTTGAGCTTGATGCAGTTCCGGTCGTACCACTCGATGTAGCCCTCGACGATCTGGCCGTCCGTGTAGACGACGGCCATGGGCGTCTTCTTGTTCATCTGCTTGAGGAAGTAGTAGCTCTCGGCGAACGTGTCGGTCGGCGGATGCATCCGCTTGTGGCCCTGGTCCTTGTCCCGTTCTTTGTCCCGCTCTTTGTCCTGGCTCATGCGCTCTTTGATCTCGGTGAGATTGGGCCGGATAAGCTTTCTGTTCATAGATGTCTCTCCAACAGCTGGGTTGGATGGGGTTGAGAACCCTTTGATGTCAGGATAGCACAGCGCGGAACCGAAATCAAGTCAATCGCTTGGAGCCGGCTGACGGAGATAAAAAACCCCGCCCGGGCCGCCCCCGCAGGGAGCGCCGGACGGGGCGTTGGTCTCGCCGGATCGGATCCGCGACCGGCCCTATTTGGGGCCGGGTATGTAGTCGGTCAGGTTGATGTTCTTCGATTTCAGGCTCGTGCCCATGGCCTTTTCGAGCGTGGCGATCGAGACGTTGTAGGAGACGATCGAGTTCAGCTCGGAGATGCGGGCGTTGGCCAGGTCGCGCTGGTAGGTCAGGACCACGTAATTCGTGCTCATGCCGACCCGGCGCTTCTCCTCTTCGGCGCCAAGCTTCTGTTCGGCCAGCTGGCGGGCCGTCGTGTAGGCCTGGATCCTCTTGTAGTTCGCCTCGACCGAGCGGACGGCGTTCTTGATCTCGAGATAGATCTGCTGCTTCTGGTTCTCAATATCGAGCATGGACTGCCGCAGGTTCAGCCTGGCCTGGGCCAGGGAGGCCCGGGAGAAGACGTTGGCCAGGGGCAGGCTCAAGGTCAGCCCCAGGTTCCAGTTGGGATAGGTGAACTTGAAGGTCTGCCTCATGGCGCCGCCGATGTCGCCGGGTTCGGTGTGGTCGATGACGTCGTCGAGCGGGTTCCCGACATAGAAGATCCGCGTCCCGTCGATGCCAGGGCTCGAATACGAGGCCGAGAGGTTGAGGTCGGGCAGGGTCTGGTTCTTGGCGAAGCTGAGGTTGAGCTTGTCGGTTTCGACGCCGATCTTGGCGATCTCGAGGTCGGGGCGGTTGGCGATGGCCGCGGCCAGGGCCTCTTCCAGGCTGACCTCGCGGGCGACATAGGTCGGCTTGTCCTTGGGCACGAGGGCCGTCAGGGCCTTGTCCTCGTCCCCGGTGATGTTGAGCAGGAGCCTCAGCCTGGTCTTCGCTGTTCTTGATCTGCGGTCTCGGCCTGGATGAGGTCGGCCTCGCGGGTGGCCACTTCGGCCTGGGCGCTGAGGACCTCCATGGGGGCCAGGGTGCCGACCTCGACCGAGCGCTGGTTCTTTTCGAGCAGGTCCTTGGCCAGCGCGAGGGACTGGCGCCGGACCTCGAGGTTCTCGATGCTGTAGACGAGGCTCCAGTAGGCGCTCTCGACGTTGTAGATCGTGGTCATCAGGGTGTTCTTGAGGCTCTCTTCGGAGACGCCGAGATTGTTCTTGGCCACCATGATCTCGCGCCGGTTCACCTTGAGCCCGAAGTTCCGGAGGAGGGGCTGGTTCAGCTGGAACGAAAGGGTCGTCCCGAAGCGGGGATTGATGGTGATGCCTCGTGTGTTCGCCGCCGTCCGGTAGCCGGTGAAGCCGAGGGCCAGCGTGCCGCCTGTCGGCAGCTCCTGGTTGAGGTTGAGGAAGTTGAAATTCCGGGACCTGTTGATCGAGCTGTCGCCGGGGGCATCGAGGTAGGAAAAGGCCGCGTTCTCCGTCTTTCTCGAGCTGTAGCTCAGGCTCATGGTCGGGATGTACTGTTCCTGGGCCGCGTTGACGGCCTCGGCCGAGATCTGGGGGCCGAGGACCTGGATGGCCACGCCCAGATTGTCCTTCAGGGCCTTGACGATGCACTCCTCGAGGGACATCGACAGGGTCGTGCCGGTCTCCTGGGCCAACCCGGACCCCGACAGGGCCAGGGCGATGATCAACAGGGGCAAGAGGGCTTTCTTTTTCATGGTCAAACTCCTTATCACGGGCCGGCGCCGAGGGGGCCGGCGGTTATTCGTATCTCAGGGCCTCGATCGGGTCGAGCTGCGACGCCTTCCGGGCCGGATAGAACCCGAAGAAGATGCCGATGGCCGCGGCGAAGCCGAAGGCCAGCAGGACCGAGTTGAGCGACACGACGGTGTTGAAGGACGAGAACATCTTGATGTTCTTGATGAGCTTGGAGGCGCCGATGCCGAAGGCGATGCCGAGGAGGCCTCCCATCAGGCTCAAGACGATGGCCTCCGTCAGGAACTGCAGGAGGATGTCCTTCTCGCGGGCGCCGATGGCCATGCGCAGGCCGATCTCGCGGATCCGCTCCGTCACCGAGACGAGCATGATGTTCATGATGCCGATGCCGCCGACGAGCAGCGAGATGCCGGCGATGCTGCCGAGCAGGACCGTCATCATCTTGGTCGATTCGGCGGCCGACTCGGCGATCTCGGACATGTTGCCGACGTTGAAGTCGTCTTCGGCGCCGGGGGCGATCATGTGCCGGCTCCGGAGGAGGTCCTCGATCTGGGCCTGGGCCTCGGCCATCTGGTCGGCGGAGACGGCGCGGACGTCGACGGATTGGATGTAATCGATGCCCTGGAGCCGCCGCATGGCCGTCGTGTAGGGGATGCAGATCATGTCGTCGCGGCTGCCGAAGCCGCCCGACTCGCCGCGCTTCTTCAGGACGCCGAGGACCTTGAACGGGATCTTCTTGATGCGGATGACCTTGCCGACGGGGTCCTCGTCCTCGAACAGGTTCGTCTTGACGTCCCATCCGAGGATGGCGACCTTGGCCGCGGACTTGACCATGCCCTCGTCGAAATACGCCCCGCTCTCGACTTCCCAGTTGCGGACCTCCGGGTAGTGTTCGCCGGTCCCCGAGATGGACGTGTTCCAGTTCTTGTTGCCGTAAACGGTCTGGGCCCGGGCGCTGACCGAGGGAGAGACGTACATGACCGCCGGGCACTGCTGGGCGATGGCCGCGGCGTCGTCCTCCTTGAGGGTCGTCATGCTGCCCCAGCCGCCGTGAACGCCGCGCTGGTTCTGGCTGCCGGGCCTGACGAAGAGGAGGTTCGTGCCCATGGATTCGAAGCGGCTCTCGATGCCGCGCTTGGCCCCCTCGCCGATGCTGACCATGGAGATCACGGCGCCGACGCCGATGATGATCCCCAGGCCCGTCAGGAACGACCGCATCTTGTTCCGGGCCAGGGCCCGGAAGGCTATCTTGAAGGTCCTCATCCAGTGCCGGAGCGTTCGCTTTATCATGGTGTGTTCTCCTTGGCGGGCCCGACCGGCCGGGTCAGCTCCGCTCCTCCTTGACGATGAGTCCGTCCTTGAGGTAGATCCTCTTGCCGGCCCAGGCGGCGATGTCCGGCTCGTGGGTGACCATGACCATGGTGATGCCCTTGTCCTCGTTGAGGGACTTGAAGATGTTCATGACCTCGGAGCTCGTCTGTGCTGTCGAGGTTCCCGGTCGGCTCGTCGGCCAGGATCAGGGTGGGGTTGTTGAGCAGGGCCCGGGCGATGGCCACGCGCTGCTGCTCGCCGCCCGAGAGCTGGTTCGTCTTGTGATGGGCCCGGTCCGAGAGGCCGACCGCGGCGAGGGAGGCCAGGGCCCGCTCCGTCGTGTCGCTGGCCGTCGGTCGTCGAATAGAGCAGCGGCAGCTCGGTGTTCTCCAGGGCGGTCGTCCGCGGCAGGAGGTTGAAGCTCTGGAAGACGAAGCCGATCTTCTGGTTCCGGATGCGGGCCAGCTTGTTCTTGTCGAACGTGGAGACCTCTTCCCCGTCGAGGACGTAGGCGCCGGAGGTCGGCCGGTCGAGGCAGCCGAGGATGTTCATCAGGCTCGACTTGCCCGAGCCCGAGGGGCCCATGATGGCCAGGAAGTCCCCTCGCTCGATGGAGTAGGTGACGCCGCGCAGGGCCCGGACTTCGGTCTCCCCGACATGGTAGGTTTTGACCAGGTCCTTCAGCTCGATGATGTTTCCGGGCATCTTGGTTATCCTTGTTGTCCTGATTCGAGAGCGCCCGTTCCGCGGCTCAGCGCCGGCCTCCGCCGGGAGGCCCGCCCATGAACATCATGCCGGGCATGCCCTGCTGCTGCCGGTTGGCGGCCGTCCCCGCCGCCGCCTGGACCCCGGCGAGGACGACATCGCCTTCCTTGAGCTCGCTGCGGACGATCTCCGTGTACGACGTGTCGGAGACGCCGGTCCGGAGCATCATCATGCTCAGCTTGCCGTCCTTGTCCTGGAGCCACACGTGCGGCATCTGCGCCCGGGCCTGGCCGGTCCCTTGACCGCCGCCCTGGCGGGTGAACTGCCTCGGCCCTGGCCCGCCTGGCCTTCCGGCCTGGCGCCGGCCGCGGTCGGGGCGGCCCCCGCCGGGGCCGGGCCGCCGGGCTGGCCGCCCTGGGCCTGCCGCTGGGCCATCATCCGGTCGATCATCTCCTTCATGCTTGGCCGCGAGCTCTTCGGGGCTGAGAGTGGGGGTGAAGCGCAGGGCCGCGTTGGAGACCCGGAGGACGCTCTTGGCTTCGCCGACGATGATCGACACGGTGGCCGTCATGCCGGGGAGGAGCTTCTTTTCGGGGTTGTCGACGTTGACGATGGTCGTGTAGGTGACGACGTTCTGGACGGTCTCGGGCGAGAACCGGACCTGCTGGACGACGCCGTTGAAGGACTCGTTCGGGTAGGCTTCGACGGTGAAGCGGACCTTCTGGCCTTCCTTGACCTTGCCGATGTCGGACTCGTCGACGCTGCACTCGACCTTCATCTTGGTCAGGTCGGTGGCCACCTGGAACAGGACCGGGGCCGCGTAGCTCGACTGGAGCGTCTGGCCGATGTTGACCTTCCGGGTGATGACGACGCCGTCGACCGGGGCCTTGATGACCGAATAGCCCAGGTCGACCTTGCTCAGGTCGAGCGTGCTCTTGGCCTGGGCCACCGTGGCTTCGGAGGAGACGAGGTCGCTCTTGGCGTTGAGGTAATTCGCCTCGGCGGCGTCCATCTCTTCGATGGAGATGAGCTCCTTGGCGAAGAGGGTCTTGGCCCGCTCTAAGGCCTTCTCGGCCGTCTGCAGCTGGACCTTGGACCGCTCGAGCGAGGCGACGCGGCTCTTGTAGTTGGCCTCGTTCTGGTCGATCTTCATCCTCAGGGGCTCCTGGTCGAGCTCGGCCACGACGTCGCCCTTCTTGACGACGCTGTTGAAGTCGGCGTAGAGCTTCTCGATCTTGCCCGACACCTGCGCCCCGACGTCGACGGTCTCGATCGGGTTCAGGGTCCCGGACGTGACGACCAGGGCTTCGATGTCGCCCTTGCCGATGACTTCGGTCCGGTATTCGACCTTGCCGTTCTTCCCGCTCTTGAAGACGGTCAGGCCGAGGATCGCCCCGGTGACAATGACCAGGGCGACGATGATCCAGATGATCTTCTTCTTCATGTCAGGTCTCCTTTATCTCTCGTGGTCCGGCGCGGGAGCGTCCGGCTCCCGCCGCTCGCGCGAGGGGTTTCGTTCGGCTTCTTTTTTCCGCCATTCCTCGAACCGGCGGATCATCTCGTCGTTCTTCACTCTTTGCTCCGGCGTGAGGACCGCGTTGATCTCCTCCGAGAGCATCTTGCGGAGCTCGGCCAGCCGGGCCCGGTTCTCGGTCCGGAAGGCCTTCATCCGCTCTTCGTTCCGCTTGAAGATCTCGTGGATCTTGGTCTGTTGGTCCGGCGTCAGGCCGAGCTCTTTGGCCCAGCTCTCGGGGGACGGCGCGTGGGGCCGCCCGGCCGAGGTGCGCCGGTCCTTCTTGTGCACGACGTAGCGCTCGCCCAGGATCCCGGCGGCGACGCCGAGGCTGAAGACGACGAGGAGCGTCAGGGCGACGAGGATCTTGTATTTCGTCTTCATGGCGTCGGTCTCCTTGCCGGGGATTTCTCGTCCATCGACGCGAACAAGAGCATCATGGTCCGCGTCTCCGGCTTGTCCGCGTCGAAGAGGGCCTGGGTCTCGGAGAACAGGTCGCGGTTCTCGAGGAGCAGGGTGGCCGACTGGCTCATCTCCCCGGCCTGGGGGGCGAAAAAGTGGAAGCCCCCGATGAGAATGACCAGGGCCAGCGACCACGGGAATGGCCTTCAGGCTCCACCGTTCCCAGAAGAGCAGGGGCACGAGCTCGGTCTCCTCGCGCAGCCGCGGCTCGAGGCGCTCCCAGAAGCGCGGCAGGGGCGCGGCGTCCCCGCCGGCCTTGAGAAGGCTGAACATGGACCGGTACTCCGCCTCGGCCTTCCGGCAGGCCGGGCAGGCCTCGAGGTGTTTCGCGAGAAGGGCGGCGTCACGCCCGTCGAGGCGTCCGTCGATGGACCTCAGGAGCAGCTTCTCAGCCTTGCGACAGTTCATTTGCCCCTCCTTCCGCGTTGAGATAGGGAGCCAGCTTGGTCCGGAGCATCCGCCGCGCCCGGTGGAGGCGGGAGTCGACGGTCCCCGGCGACAGCCGCAGGATCCGCGAGATGTCCTCGTAGGCGAGGCCCTGGATGTCCCGGAGCGTCACGATGACGCGGTACTTTTCCGGCAGGCCCCGCACGAACCTCTGGACGAGCGTCCGGCGGGCCTCGGTCTCGCTTTCCTGCTGGGCCTTATCGGTCCGTTCCCTGTCCGAGAACGAGATCTCGGGGACGTCGTCCAGGGAGACTTCCTTGGCCCGGCCTTTTTTACGGAGAAAGTCCTTGATATGGTTCACGGAGATCCGGTACAGCCAGGTCCCGAACTCCGATTTCCCGTGGAACCGGGGCAGGGCGAGATAGGCCTTCAGGAAGACCTCCTGGGCCAGATCGTCGGCCGCTTCCCGGTTACGGGTGAAACTCAAAGCCATGCTGAACACCTTTGGCTGGTATTTCGTGACCAGCTCTTCGAAAGCCGCCGGGCTTCCTTCCTGAGCCAGCCGAACCAGCTGTTTTTCTTCCATGCGGATATGCTCACTCTTCCTCCGCACCCTATTAGACGGGGGGAGGGGGCAAAACTTCCCGGGCCGGGGCCTTTTCTAACTAACGCCAGGCGGCGATGTCCGGTTCCATCTGGATATCCCCCGGAACCGCTCGCCTGGCTCCGCGTCGCGAATGGAATCCAAGGCGCCTGTCGCTTGCGGCTACCCATATTATACAGGATTTCCGCCCGGGCGCTATCGCGGTCCGTCGACGCGAACGGCCTGGCCAGGCTTCAAAAAGGGGGGCAGGCGGCCCCGGACGCCAACGGGCAGGAGATGTCCAGACCGCCGGTCTTCCCCCGTGCAAAAGTGTCGGAGAGGCCGACAAAAACGTCGGACTCAGCTGGCCATTTAAACTGCAACCTATTTATAATCTTTGTTTTGCCTCTTGGCACGATATCGGCATTATTCTTTGACCTCATGACACAAGGAGGTCATAAGATGAAAAAGATGGTAGCTCTCATGGTCGGGTTGCTCGTCCTCGGCGCCGCCTTCGCGGCAGCCCAGGAGACGGCCCAGACGCAGGCCCAGGAAAAGGCCCAGGTCCAGGCCGGGATGAAGGCCCAGACAAGGGCCCAGGCCAAGGCGCAGACGAAGTCGGAATTCCGGCTTCGGAACAGGACCGCGTTCGTCGACGAGAACGGCGACGGCATCAGCGACCTCGCCAAAGACGCCGACGGCGACGGCATCCCCAACTGTCAGGACCCCGACTGGGTCAAGCCCGGCGACGGCTCAGGCGCCCAGGCGCGCAAGGGGTCCGGGAACGGGGCAGCCTCCGCCGAGGCGAAGGCGGGGTATGCTTACCAGCTCGCCCGTGACGACGACGGCGACGGCGTCCCCAACGGTCAGGACTCGGACTGGATCAAGCCCGAAGACGGCACCGGCTATATGGGCCAGCACAAGATCGGGCAGGCGGATGCGACCGGGATGACCAAGGGCCGGAAAGCGGGCACGATGACCAAGTCCAGCTTCGGCAAGGGCTCGTTCCGGGCGGGCGCGACGGGCGCAGCCCGCGCGTCCGGAACCGGGGTCTGCGACGGCACCGGCCCCAAGGGCGGCACCCAGAGAAAAGGCCGCCGCTGAGCGGCGACCGGGCCTCCTCTCCGCCGGCCGCGGAGGGGAGGCCTTTTTACTTGAACAAGACGGGAGTTTTGCATCATGATGATAAAGAAGATGAGGCGTATCGTTCCTGTCCTGATAATGGCGGCCACGGTCCGTCCCGGGTTGGGGAACCACCTTTTATCTGTCATTCAACCAGCACTCCACGCAAAACCTGTTCCAGACCCGGGACGCCGTGTCCGACCAGATCTCGGCCTTCTCGCTGGCCATCGATCAGGATTTCTCGGCCCTTTCGCTCATCGCCAAGGCCGAATATTCGGCTTTCAGGGAAGCGTCGGGACTGAGCTTCTTCGCCGCCGACCTGGGCCTCGATTATCTGGTGCCGTCAGGCAGGAAGAGCGCCTTATACTTCGCGGCCGGCGTGGCGGGCCAGTTCTATCGACAGACTTACGAGCCCTTCAGCTCACTCGGCGCCAATCTGCTCGGCGCTTTCAAGACCTACCTCGCGCCCTCGTCGATCATGAAGCTCCAGTGGCAAGGGGCGTACGCCGTCTACCGGGATGCCCTGTTCGATTACCTGAGCCAAACGGCGTCCCTCTCGATCGACAAGTATTTCGCGACCCGGACGACGGTGAAGGCCGACGCGGAGTGGGGCTACAAGTATTTCCTCCATCCTTTCCTGTTCCCGGAACCTGCGGAGGCGGCGCCCTTGCCCGGGCTGATGAGCGGGGGCGGGTCGGGCGGTCAGGCACGAGCCGGGCTCGGGCGGTGCGGGAACCGGCGGCGGGCTGGGGCGGCCAGCACTACCAGGGCGGCAGCGGCTTCATCCCGCGTTACAGCAGCCGCGGGCGGCGGCGCCGGGATCGGACACGTCTCGGTGTCCTTCGCTCGCGGCCCAGGGCATCGGCGACGTCGTCGGGCTGAGCGCGTCCGCGGTGAGGCAATGGGTCGTGTCCGGCGAGAATCCGTTCATGTCGATCGAGGAGTTCTACTTCGTGCAGAACCCGAGCGCGGACTCCTTCTCCTGGGAAGGGCACCAGCTCAACGGACGGATCACGCTGAGCTTCCCTTGGGACGTCGCGCTCAAGACCGGATATACCTATTCCGACAAGACCTACCCGGGGGTCGAGAGCATGGGCGTCGACGGCCTGCCGCTCGGCCTCGTCCGGAACGATCGCCGGCAACCTGCTTCGAAGCCCGGCTGCAAAAGGATTTCCGGCGGTTCTCGGTCTTCGTCGCTATTCCCATGTCGACAACACATCGACCGATCCGCTGTTCGTCTGGAAGAGCCACTTCATCACGGGCGGGTTCGAGTGGAACCTGCCGGTCGGCCGGAAGGGAGGCGTATGATGCGTTCCACGATCATCGTCCTTCGCCCTTCTCGCGGCCCTCGCCGCGGTCCCGGCGGCCGGGCAAATCCCGGGTCATTTCTACAACGTCGACAAGGAGATCCGGCATCGAGGCCACGGTCCGGGAGATCGTCCTCGAGCCCCGTTACAAGGGCGCGGCCCCGTTCCTCGTTCTTCGGGTCGAGGAGTCCGGCACGGCCAAGGTGTTCAACGTCGAGATCACTCCGTCCTGGTTCTTCGGGCAGGACGTCCACGGCGGCGAGAAGGTGAAGATCGTCGGGTCCCTCGCCGAAGCCCCGGGGACGAACGCCGACGATCATCGCCCGGGAACTGCAGATCCGCGGCGAGACCTTCAAGCTCAGGGACAAGCGCGGGTTCCCCAACTGGCAGGGCGGGCCCCGAGCGCAAGCGCGGCATCCGGAGGTTCGGCAGGTCTTGAAGCGACGGAACGTCTTCCTCTTCTTCGTGCTGCCGTTCCTCGGCGTCTTCGTCTTCTTCGCTCTCTCGTCCGTTCCTGGCCAGGCCGAGCCTGAAGCGACCGGACGGAGATCCCTGGTCCGCGACCAGCTCGGGGCGACGGCCGGCATCCTCGGCGCACGGCCGTGTCGCGCTATCTCGACGAAGGCGCTGGCGCCCGGAGGCCGTCCTCGACACGATCCTCGTCGGACGAGGACCTCTATTTCGTCGCCCTGCTCGACGCAGAACAGGAATGTCCTGGCCTGGAACTCCCGCTTCGAGGGCTATCTGCCCATCTCTCTCAGCGAGGTCCGGGACGACGAGCCGGCATCATCGACTCCCCGGCCGGCAAGATCTTCAGCGACCTCTACGCCCTTGGCGACCAGGGACGGCCGGCGGTTCCATCTCTATCTCGGCTACGCCCTGACGGGCATGGAGGAGATGATCGCCCGGTCGCGGCGGACGTCGCTGCTGCTTGTCGGGCGCTGGTCCTGCTCGCCGGGGCGGTGTTCTTCCGCGGCCTGTACCAGCTCCAAGTCGCGCTACATGGCCAAGTCGCGGGAAGCCGAGGCGGAGCGGCAGGAGAAGGAGCGTTTCCGCGAGATCTCGGCCTTCACCTCGGGCGTCGCCCACGAGATCAAGAACCCCCTGAACAGCCTGTCCCTCGTCCTCGAGCTCCTGGGCCGGCAAGGCGCCCCCGGACATGCAAGGGAGATCTGGACCTCGGGCAAGGCCCAGGTCCGGACGATCGCCCGCATCGTCGACCGGTTCTCGCGCGTGGTCAAGGCCGTCCGGCCCGAGGTCGAGCCTCTGGCCCTCGACGACGTCCTGCGCGCAGGCCGTGGAAAACCTCGTGGCCGAGGTCCCGGCCGCGTCGGCCTCGCGCTTCACGTCTGAAGCCGCTCCGGGCGTGCGGCTCGCCGGCCGACCGCGATCTGCTGGCCCAGGCCCTCCTCAACATCCTGAAGAACGCCGTCGAGGCCTCCGGCGAAGCCCCGGTCCGGGCGGCGCGGGCGCCGGTCCGGCGGGAGGGTCGAGATCGTGATCCGCGACGAGGGCCCGGGATTCCCGGCGGAAGCCGCGGACCGCGTCTTCGAACCCTTCTACACGACCAAGGAGAAAGGCATGGGCATCGGCCTGTACCTCGCCGAAGCGGATCATCGAGGCCCACGGCGGAACGATCGAGGTCCGCAGCCGGCGAGGGCGAAGGGACCGAATTCCGGATCGACCTCCCAGGAGCGTGACATGAACGAGCCCCTCATCCTGGTCGTCGAGGACGACCCGGTCCAGCGCAAGCTCCTCCGGGAGAACCTGGAATCGCGCGGCTACCCGGTCATCGAGGCCGCGTCCCGCAAGGAAGCCCTGGAGGCCGTCCTCCGCCATCCGGTCGACGTGGCCGTCGTCGACTACAAGCTCGGCGACGACACCGGGACGGCGGCCATCCGGGACATGCTCGCCGCC
This sequence comes from Candidatus Aminicenantota bacterium, assembly GCA_963843505.1. Classification (GTDB taxonomy): domain Bacteria; phylum Acidobacteriota; class Aminicenantia; order Aminicenantales; family Saccharicenantaceae; genus RBG-16-66-30. The sequence goes on from CAWJKR010000006.1 coordinate 183,185, forward strand.
AATCCCCTGGTGACGCCGATCATGGTCACGGCCTACGGCAACATCGAGCGGGCGGTCGAGGCCGTCCGCAGCGGGGCCTACGATTACATCGTCAAACCCCTCGACTTCGAGAAGTTCCTCCTCGTGCTCGAACGGGCCGACGGAGCGGCAGAAGCTGCGCAAGGAGATCTCGCTCCTCCAGGAGCGGCTCGAGGAGAAGTTCAGCGCCCGGAACTTCGTCTTCGCCTCGCCGCTCATGGAGGACGTCGCCCGGCTGGTCATGAAGGCGGCGCGGAGCGAGGCGACCGTGCTCATCATCGGGCGAGACGGGAACGGGCAAGGACCTCGTGGCCCGGATGATCCACCAGTCCTCGCCGCGCAAGAAGGGCCCCTACATCGCCCTGAACATCCCCTCGCTGCCCGAGATCCCTCATCGAGGCCGAGCTCTTCGGCGCCGAAAAGGGCGCCTTCACGGGCGCCCACGAGCGGAAGATCGGCAAGTTCGAGGCCGCCTCGGGCGGCACGGTCTTTCTCGACGAGATCGGCGACCTCGCGCCCGAAGCCCAGGTCAAGCTCCTGCGCTTCCTCCAGGACCGGGAGTTCTACCGGCTCGGCTCGAACCAGGCCGCTCCGGGCCGACGTCCGCGTCATCGCCGCGACCAACCAGGACCTCGACGCGCTGATGAAAAAGGGCCGGTTCCGGGCCGACCTCTTCTACCGCCTGAACGTCATCCCCATCGCCGTCCCTCCGCTCCGGCGGCGCAAGGAGGACATCCCGCTCCTGGTCGACTTCTTCCTGAAGAAGTACGGCGCGCGGGAGGGCAAGAAGATCCAGGGCATCACCCGGGAGGCGCTGGCCGTCCTGGTGCAGCCACGCCTTCCCCGGCAACGTCCGCGAGCTCGAGAACGTCGTCGAGAGGGCCGTCGTCTTCGCCGAGAAGGACGTCCTCGGCGTCGCCGACCTGCCCCTGGACTTCACGGAGACCGCCGGCGGAGAGAGCCGGGCCGGCCGGCGATTCGCCTCGTCGACAAGGTCCGGCGCCTGGAGATCCAGGAGATCCGGATGGCCCTGCGGGACTCGGGCGGGGTCAAGAGCCGGGCGGCGCGGTCGCTCGGCATCACCGAGCGGATGCTCGCCTACAAGATGAAGACGTACGGCCTCGGCCGCGTCCGGGCCGCGGCCCGGCGGCCCTAGCCGATCTTCACCGTCGTCCGGGCGACGCCGCCGCGCGTCGAGAGGATGGAGACCTCGGCCTCTCCCGACGTCCCGGGCTTGACCTTGACCTTCCAGCGGACCTCTTTCCTCTCGTTCTGGTTGATGAAGCCGATGTCCTGGCGGGCCCTGACGCCGACGAGCTCGACCCCGGCCGGCAGCCGGACGGAGGCCGCGTCGGGCCGGACGATCTTGACCCGTTCGGCCATCTTGAGGGCCGTCGGCAGGAAGCCCTCGTTGGTGAAGACGGCGACGATCTCGAACGTGTCCGCTTCCTTCTTGACCGGCTTCATCGCGGCCGAGACGATCTTGACCTGGGGCAGGGACTCGGCCAGGAGGAGGTTGAACAGGGCCTCTTTCTTGATCCATTCCTCGAGGATCTCGACCGGCGGGTTCTGGCGCCAGAACTTGGGGTTGAAGCCGCCGATCTCGACCTCGCCGAGCGTCGGGTGGTTGAACTTGGTCCAGGGCTTGAAATAGCGGCCGCCGAGCTCCTCGTCGATGTAGCGGAGGCTTTCGAGGTCGGTCACGCGGCCGTCGCCGTCGTAGTCCTTGACCCGGCCGCCGTTCCAGAGCTCGTCCCCGTACCAGACCGCGCCGTAATAGAGGTAGCCGAAATCGGGGGAGTGGCCGAAGAGCGGCTGCCCCTGGGGCTCGCTGGGGATCTCGAAGCCCATCTCCGCGGCCCTGGCCCGCATGTCGCGGTCGCCCCGGCCCTGGTTGGCGTAGTCCCAGTAGGTGTCCCCGGCGCTCGCGTAGCCGGTGATTTTCTTGCCCTCGGTGTCGAAATACTGGTAGATCTTCATGTCCTCGGGGAACATCGACTCGCTCATCCGGCTCGTCGACGGGCCGTGGAGCAGCATCGGCACGGTCGTGTCCATGGTCTGGCCGACGCTGACGTTGGGGTGCTCGAGGAGGAACGTGAAGACGGCCCGCGTCTCGGGCTCGGACAGCGGGTACTCGCCGGCCCCGCCCTGCGTGTAGCCGCGGCCGGTCGCGTCCAGGCCGGGCATGGGCCGCCAGTTCTCGGGGTAGTTGCGGTGGAGGTCGAGGCCGCCGATGCCGTCCTCGTTCGTCCGGCCGTCGCCGTCGTTGTCGAGGCCTTCCGCGGAGACGATGTAGTCGCCCTTGCCGGCCGCGGCCCGCATCATGAGCCGGCCCGAGGGTCGGCCGGGATCGATCGATCATCGTGCCCTTGCCGGGCTCGACCTTCTTGCGGACCTGGAGGATGAAGCCGTCGCCGTCGAGGTCCTCGGGCGGGTCCTCGTCGAGCAGGCTGTCCCGGTCGTCGTCGTACGGCCGGACCGTGCTGCGGTTCGACTGGGCCGTGTTCAGGTAGAGCTCCGAGCCGTCGGGGTTGTTCTTGACCCGGACGTAGAGCGCCTTCGTGTCGACGAGCTTGGTGAGCGCCGGGTCCTGGCCGTAGCCGCGTCAGGATGTGCCAGGCGAACCAGAGGGCGGACTCGGCCGCCGTGACCTCGCCCGAATGCCGGTTGCCCTTCGATGAACATGGCCGGCTTGTCCGTGTCCTTGCCGGTGGCCTTGTTGGTGATCGTGATCTGCCAGATGTCGCGATCTTCGAAGGTCTTGCCGACGGAGTAGAGCTCGACGAGGTTCGGGTAATCCGCGGCCCACTTGGCGCAGGAAGGCCGTGACTTCGTCGTAGGTGTGGTAGTGCGAGAAGTCCATCACGCCCGCGGCCTTGGGCTTCGTGAAGTCGTAGCCGGCCATCGGGAAATAGCTGATCCCATGACGGATACCGCCGACCGTGTAGGCCGTCGACGGCTTCGGCGGCTGAAGCTCCCGGCCCCGGAAACCCGGCTCCTGGGCCGTCAGCCCGACGATCAGGACGGCCGCGAACGCCGCCGCCGCCGCGATATTTCCTGCGTGTTTGTCCATGTGACCTCCTCGCGATTACGTACGTCGGAGAATATGCGGAACGCCCGGCTAAGTCAATCGCCGGCGGGAGAGGAAGAGCCCCGGAGGACTCAGTCGGGAACGGAGATGAGGGCGACGGCGTAGCAGGCGATGGCCCGCTTTTCTCCGACCGCCCCGAGCCCTTCGTTGGTCTTGGCCTTGATGCCGAGCGACGACGGGGGGACGCCGAGCAGCGGCGCGAGCGCGGCCTTCATGGCCGGGATGTGCGGCCCCATCTTCGGCTCTTCGGCGACGATGACCGCGTCGACGTTGACGATCTTCGCGCCGCGCCGCCGGACGAGGCCCATGACGGTCTCGAGCAGCCCCGTGCTCCGGGCCCCTTCGTAGCGCGGGTCGGTGTCGGGGAAATGCGTCCCGATGTCGCCCTTCGCCGAGCGCCCCGAGGAGGGCGTCGATGACGGCGTGAACGAGGGCGTCGCCGTCGGAGTGGCCGAGAAGCCCCGCGGCCGAGGGGATGTCCGTTCCGCCGAGGACGAGCCGCCGCCCGGCCTCGAGCCTGTGGATGTCGTAGCCGAAACCGATCTTATGCATCGAGAAGGGCCTCCGCGATGGGGATGTCGACCGGCGTCGTGATCTTGATGTTCCGGGGGTCGCCGGCGACCGCCGTCACGGCCAGGCCGACGCGCTCGACCAGGGCCGCCTCGTCGGTCCCGGCGAAACGGTCCCGGCGGGCCGCGTCCAGGGCCTTCTTCAGGACGTCGTAGCGGAACCCCTGCGGCGTCTGGGCCCGGAAGAGGAGCGTCCGGTCGACCGTGGCGGACGACGCGCCCGTCGCGGACCTCCTTGACGGTGTCCTCGATGGGCAGGACCGGCACGGCCGCGCCGTCGGCCCGGGCCGCGGCGATGACCCGGTCGATGAGGTCCGCGCCGACCAGGGGCCGGGCCCCGTCGTGGACCAGGACGACCTCGGGCGCCGAGGCGCTCAGGATGCGGAAGCCCTGCCAGACGGAGTCCTGGCGCTTCTCGCCGCCGCGGACGATGTCGACGATCTTGGCGTAGCGCATCCGGTAGTGCTTCAGGTCCTGCTCGTCGGGCAGGACGAGAACGACGGCCTCGACCGCCGGCGTGGGCCTCGAACCGCTCCAGGGTCCATTCGAGGACGGGCTTGGCCCGGAGATAGGCGAACTGCTTCATCGCGCCGAAGCGCGTGCCGGCCCCCGCGGCGACGATGATGGCCGACGCGCCGCTCATTTCGCTTCCCCGTTGAAGCGGCCGAAGATCATCTTCCCGACCGTCGTCTGCAGGACCGACGTGACGGTGACGTCGATCGTCTGGCCGATCATCCGCCGCGAGTTGTCGACGACGACCATGGTCCCGTCCTCGAGGTAGGCGACGCCCTGGTCCTTTTCCTTGCCCTCCTTCAGGATGAACACGCTCATGGACTCGCCGGGCAGGGCGACCGGCCGGAGGGAATTGACGAGCTCGTTGATGTTGAGGACCTTGATGCCGTGGATGCGGGCGACCTTGTTGAGGTTGAAGTCGTTGGTGACGATCTTGGCGTCCATCGATTTGGCCAGCTCGATGAGCTTGGAATCGACGTCCCGGGCCTCGGGAAAATCGGCGTCCGTGAGGATGACCGCGACCTGGGAGGATTTCTGGAGATGGTCGAGGACGTCCAGGCCGCGGCGGCCCCGCTGGCGCTTGAGCGCGTCGGCGGAATCGGCCACGAGGTGGAGCTCCTTGAGGACGAACTGGGGGACGACCAGGGTGCCCTCGACGAAGCCGGTGTCGCAGAGGTCCGCGATGCGGCCGTCGATGATGACGCTCGTGTCGACGATCTTGAAAGCGCGCCCGGCCCGCTTCTCCTTGAACAGGCTGACCAGGTGGGCCGGTTCGAACCACTCCGGCTTCTTCGTCCCGACGAGGAGCCCGATGTAGGGCATGATGACCAGGAAGAAGATGCGGATGAAGGCGGCCATCGCGGTCGTCTGGACGATGGAGTGATAGATGGCGCCGAACATCCAGCCGAGGAAGAGCCCGGCGACGAGGCCCAGGCCGGCGCTCCAGAGGACCCGGAAGGGGACCCGGCGGATGCGGGTCTCGAGGACCATCATCAGGGCGCCCAGGGCGAAGGCGGTGGCGGCCCCGGGGCCCGGGCTGAGCTTGAACGGCGGGTAGAAATAGCCGCCCGCGGTGATGAGGCCGAGGACGAACAGGCGGAAGAGCCAAATGCCCATGGCGTCATTCCTTTATATATGATGGCGGTCAGAAAACGCGCTGCAGGGCCTCGCGGACGGTCTTCACGCCCAGGCATTCGATCTCCGGCAGGTCCTTGGGATCGAGGGCGGCCAGGTTCCCGGCCGGCAGCATGATGCTCGCGAAGCCCAGGGCCTGGGCCTCCTTGATCCGGACGAGGGGCTGGCTGACGGAGCGGATCTCGCCGGAGAGGCCGACCTCGCCGAAAAAGACCATGTCCTGCGGCAGGGGCATGTTCTTGAGAGAGGAGACGACGGCCATGACGGCCCCGAGGTCGACGGCCGGCTCGTCGATCGACATGCCCCCGGCCACGTTGAGGTAGATGTCCTCGCCGGCGAAGCTGTAGCCGGCCTTCTTCTCGACGAGCGCCAGGAGCATGGCCGTCCGGTAGTGGTCGAGGCCGATGGTCATGCGCCGGGGATTGCCCGCGAACAGGGTCGAGGAGACGAGGGCCTGGATCTCGGCGAGAAGCGGCCGCGTGCCCCTGACCGTGCAGACGACGGCGCTGCCGGCCTCCTCCCGGGGCCGCTCGCGGAGGAAGAAGGCCGACGGGTTGAGGATGGGCTGGAGCCCGGCCGCGGTCATCTCGAAGACGGCCAGCTCCGAGACCGGCCCGAAGCGGTTCTTCATGGCCCGGAGGACGCGCTGGCTGTGGTCCCGCTCGCCCTCGAACAGGAGGACGACGTCGACGATGTGCTCGAGCGATTTCGGCCCGGCCAGCGACCCTTCCTTGGTGATGTGGCCGACGAGGAAGGCCGGGATATTGCGCGTCTTGGCGAAGCGGAAGATCTGCGTGGCCGCCTCCCGGACCTGGCTGATCGTGCCCGGCCCGGAGGTCATCTTGGCCGAGAACACGGTCTGGATCGAATCGACGACCAGGATCTTGGGGGCCAGGCGCTCGGCCTGGGCCAGGATGCGCTCGAGGTTGGTCTCGGCCAGGAGGAAGAGCCGGCCGTCGCGGACGCCCAGGCGGTCCCCCCGGAGCTTGATCTGCTCGAGGGATTCCTCGCCCGAGACGTAGAGCACGGACGCGTCGTCCGCGGCCAGGTCCCGGGCCACCTGGAGCATGAGCGTCGATTTCCCGATGCCGGGCTCGCCGCCGATGAGGACGAGCGAGCCGGCCACGAGCCCGCCGCCGAGGACCTTGTTGAAGTCCTCGATCCCGACGCCGATCCTCTGGCGGGGGATGTCCTGGATGTCCTTGTAGAGGACGGGCTCGGCCGGGGCGTAGGCGATGCCGCCGGCCCCTATCGCGGCCTCCTCCTCGATCTCCTCGACGAGCGTGTTCCACTCGTCGCAGGACGAGCACCGGCCCATCCATTTGGGATAGCGGGCGCCGCAGCTCTGGCAGATGAAAACGGTCTTGTCTTTCATCCGCGCCCGCCGTCTAATACTCCGGCGCGGATTGTTCCATGTCGGCGAAACGGGCGTACTCGCGGATGAAGGCCAGCTGGAGGTCCCCGATCGGGCCGTTCCTCTGCTTGGCCACGCTGACCTCGGCGATGCCCCGGAGGCTCTCGTCGTCCCGGTGATAGAACTCGGGCCGGTAGATGAAGATGACGACGTCGGCGTCCTGCTCGATGGCGCCCGACTCGCGGAGGTCGGAGAGCATGGGCTTGGGCTCGCGCCGGCCCTTCTCCGGGGCCCGGCTGAGCTGGGAGATGCCGACGACCGGCATGTGCAGCTCCTTGGCCAGCTCCTTGAGGGACCGGGAGATGAAGGACATCTCCTGGTTGCGGTTCTCGAACCGCCCGCCGGTGCGCATGAGCTGGATGTAGTCGACGAAGGCGATGTCCAGGCGCTGCTCCATCTTCAGGCGCCGGCACTTGGCCTTCATCTCCATGATCGTCAGGGCCGGCGATTCGTCGATGAAGATGTGGGCCCGGGACAGGGCCTCGCCGGCCAGCTTGAGCTTTTCGAAGTCCCGTTCGCTGAGGTACCCGGTCCGGGTCTTCTGGAGGTCGATGTGGGCCTCGGCGCAAAGGAGCCGGTTGACGATCTGGGCCTCGGACATCTCCATGGAGAAGAACCCGACGGTCTTGTCGGTCTTGAGCCCGACGTAGTGGGAGATGTTCAGGCCCAGGGCCGTCTTGCCCATCGACGGCCGGGCCGCGATGATGACCAGCTCGGAGGGCTGGAAGCCCGCGGTCATGGCGTCGAGGTAGCGGAAGCCGGAGGGCACGCCGGTGACGGCTTCCTTGCGGTCGGCCGTCTTCCGGATCGTCTCCAGCGCCGGCCCGGTCAGGGAGTTGATCGACCGGAAGCCGGGCTTGATGCGCTGTTCGGCGATCTCGACGATGGCCGTCTGGGCCGAGTTGAGCAGCTCGTCGGCGTCCTCCTTCTGGTCGTAGCTGTCCTGGATGATGCGGGAGGAGGACAGGATCAGCCGCCGGAGGAGGGCCTTTTCCTTGATGATCTGGGCGTAGTACTCGACGTTGAGGTTGCGGGGGACGCCGTCGAGGAGCGTGGCCAGATAGGAGGCCCCGCCGATCTCCTCGAGGACCCCGGCCCGCTGGGCGTCCTCGGACAGGGTCAGGAGGTCCACCGGAAGGCCCTTGTCGACGAGCGAGATGATGAGCTCGAGGATCTTCCGGTGGGCGTCGATATAGAAGTCTTCCGGCGAGATCGTCGGACAGGACGACGTTGAGGTTCTGGTTCTGGACGAGGATCCCCCCGAGGACGGTCCGTTCGGCCTCGAGGCTGTGCGGCGGCGTCTTTTTCAGGAACATCATGTCGAGTTCCATGGCCACCTCGATCCGGCCGGGCCCGGCCCGGCGGCAGGACTTCAGCTCGTCTTGTCCGCCGGCTCTCCGCCGGCCCCGGCGGACCTCTTCGCGGGCCACGACGATCTTCACCTCGGCCCGGTCCTCCGTGCTGATCTTGACCGGGACCGTGAAGTTGCCGAGCCGCTTGATGGGCTCGTCGAGCAGGATCTTCTTCTTGTCGATCTCGTAGCCCAGGCCGTCCAGGGCCTCCTTGACGTCGCCGGCCGAGACGGAGCCGAAGATGATGTCCTTCTCGCCCGCCCGGCGGGTGAAGGTCAGGGAGACCTCGTTGAGCTTCTGGGTGAGCGACTGGAAGGACTTGCGCTCGATCTCCGCCTTCTTCTTCAGGGCCTGGCGCTCGATCTCGATCGACTTGAGGTTGGTCGCCGTGACGGCCAGGGCCATCTTCCGGGGGATGAGGTAGTTCCGGCCGAACCCCGGGGCGACGTTGACGACGTCGCCGCGCCGGCCCAGCTTCTCCACGTCCTGTTTCAGGATGACTTTCATGTCAATCCTCGACGTAGGGGATCAGGGCCATGAGCCGGGCCCGCTTGATGGCCAGGGCCAGCTTGCGCTGATGGAAGGCGCACGTGCCGGTGATCCGGCGCGGGGTGATCTTGCCCCGGTCCGGGATGTACTTCTTCAGGATCTCGGCCGACTTGTAGTCGATGCCCCGGACGTCCCTCTGGCAGAACCGGCAGAATTTCCGCTTGGGCGCGAAGAACTTCCGGTAGCCGCCCCGTTCGCTGCGCTCGCCCCGTTCGGGTCTGTCGTCTCGCGGCATCTTACTTCTCCTCTTTCACTTCGGCCGGCGCGGGGGGCGCCGGCGCGGGGGCCGGGGCGGCGGCCGCGGCGGCCTCTTCGGCGCGCTTCTTCCTGTTCTTCCGGCGGCCGAGGTCCCGCGGGTCCTTGAGGACGGTCATGAACCGGATGACCGCGTCGGACTGCTTGAACCGGCGCTCCAGCTCGGTGGAGACGTCGCCGCCGCCGTCGTAGGTGAGGAACACGTAGAAGCCTTCCTGGAACCGCTTGATCGGGAAGGCCAGCCGGCGCTTGCCCCAGATGTCCTGCTTGACCATGCGGCCCTTCTTCTGGGCCACGATCTCGGCCATCTGCTGGAGGAATTGCGTGATCTCTTCTTCGGAAAGCGCGGGGGAGAGAACGAACCCCGTTTCATACTGTCTCAATGAGACCTCCTTATGGTTTAAACAGCCCCTTCCTCTCGGGAAGGAGCAAGGGGTCGAAGCCCTATTCTAGCCTAATCCCGGCAAAAATCAACTGTCCGCCGTCATCGTCCGGCGACGGTTGAAGCGGGTCATGGCCCGCTCGATCCCGCCGTCGAGGACCATCTCCAGGGCCTCGGCGGCCTGCTCCAGGCCCCGCTCGAGGTCCTCCCGCTCGTCCCGCCTGAACGGCTCGAGGACGAAGTCGGCCGCGTCCCGGCCCCCCGGGCAGGGGCCGATGCCGATCCGGACGCGCGGGAAAGCGTCCGTCCGGATCTCGCCCACGACCGAGATCATGCCCTTGTGCGTGCCGGGCCGGCCGGTCTTCCGCACCCGGATCTCGCCGAGCGGGATGTCGAGATCGTCGTACACGACGACGAGGCGCTCCGGCGGGACCTCTTTCCCGGCCAGGGCCGCCCGCACGGCCGTCCCGCTCCTGTTCATGAAGGTCTTGGGCAGGGCCAGCAGGACCTCTTCGCCGCCGCGGCGGGCCAGGGCGGTGCGGGACTTGAACAGCCGCCCCCGGAGCTCGACGCCCCAGGCCCGGGCCATCCGCTCGACCAGCATGAAGCCGGCGTTGTGGCGCGTGGACGCGTACTCGTCACCCGGATTGCCCAGCCCCACGACCAGCCACAAGGGCTATTTCTCCGGCTCTTCCTTCTCGGCCCGCTCCTTCTTGATGACCTCGGGCTCCTTGGGCTCCTCGGCCGCCACTTCGCCTTCCGGCTTCTCGCCGGGGAAGGGCTCCTCTTCCTTGTGCGGCATGGAGATGAGGACGAGGACGGTGTTCGGGTCGGTGAGGACCTTGACGCCGGCCGGGACGGCCATGGCCTGGACCTTGAAGGACTGGTTGATGTGGAGCTCGGAGATGTCGATCGCCAGGCTCTCCGGGATGTCGCGGGGCAAGCACTCGACCTCGACCTCGCGGGTGACGAAGTCGACGAAGCCGCCCTCGGTCTTGACGCCGACGGGCTCGCCGCTGTGCTCGACGGGGACGGTGACCTTGATCGGCTTGTCCATCGAGATGCGGATGAGGTCGACGTGCTGGAGCTCGTCGGTGGCCGGGTTGACCTGGATCTCCTTGATCATCGCGTCGTAGCTGTCGGCGCCGACGGCGACCTTGAAGATCGTGTTCTCGCCCGATTCGAGCCGCAGGATCTGGACGATGTCCTTCTTGGCGAGGACGAGGGCCGTCGTGTCCATCGACTCCCCGTACAGGACGGCCGGGACGAAGCCCTGGGCCCGGAGCCGCCGCGCGGCGTTCGTGCCCAGGCCCTGGCGTTTTTCTGTCTTGACGACGATGCTCATAGTGTTCTCCTTAAGCGAACAGGGAGCTGACCGAGCTCCCCTCGTTGATCCTCCGGATCGCCTCACCGAAGAGTTCGGCGACGGAGAGGACGGAGAACCGGCCGGACGCGGCGGCTTTCTCCGTCAGCGGTATCGTATTGGTCACGAAGACCCGTTCGAGCTTGGATTGGGCGATCCGGTCGAGGGCCGGCCCCGACAGGACGGGGTGCGTGCAGGCGCTGAAGATCCTCTTGGCGCCCTCCTTGGCCAGGGCCTCGACGCTGAGCGTCAGGGTTCCGGCCGTGTCGACCATGTCGTCGAAGATGACGACGTTCTGGCCGGCGACCTCGCCGATGACGTGGAGGACCTTGGCCACGTTCGGCGCCGGCCGCCTCTTGTCGATGATGGCCAGCTTGGCGTTCAGGCGCTGGGCGAACACGCGGGCCCGGCCCACGCCGCCGGCGTCCGGCGAGACGATGGTCAGGTCCTCGAGCTTCAGCGTCTTGATGTGGTTGGCCAGGACGGGCGCGGCCATGAGGTTGTCCACGGGGATCGAGAAGAAGCCCTGGATCTGCGGCGAGTGGAGGTCCATGGTCAGGATGCGGTTGGCGCCGGCCTTCTCGATGAGGTCCGAGACGAGGCGGGCCGAGATCGGCACGCGGGGCCGGTCCTTCCAGTCCTGGCGGGCGTAGGGAAAGTAGGGGATGACGGCGGTGATGCGGCCGGCGGACGACCGCTTGAAGGCGTCGATCATGATGAACAGCTCCATGAGGTGGCTGTTCGCGTCGGTCGATCCCGATTGGATGATGAAGATGTCCTCGCCGCGGACGTTCTCGTCGATGTAGAAGTGGATCTCGCCGTCGCTGAAACGGTCGAGGACGCAGCGTCCGAGGTCGATCTTCAGGTAGTCGACGATCTCCTGGGCCAGGGCCGTGTTCGATGAGCCAGTGAATACCTTCATCGTTCTTTCCTCGCCTTATATCGTCCGAACTGGGGCGGGAGGATTCGAACCTCCGATGACGGAGCCAAAGTCCGTTGCCTTACCGCTTGGCTACGCCCCAGCACCGAGCTGAGCCCAATAACTCTCCCGCGGCAGGGTCGCCGCGAGACGGGCGTCCGATGTGCCGGGGAGCTGCCTCCGCGCCGCCTCCGCGCTCGCCGTGTCGGGGAAAAGTCCGTACACCGCCGAGCCCGAACCGCTGACCTGGGACACGAGGGCCCCCTGCTCCCGGAAAAAGGTCTTCCACCGCTCGAGCTCGGGATAGGCCCGGAGAATGACGCGTTCCAGATCGTTTTCCAAAAGTCCGAAGTCTCCGGACTCCAGAAAGCGCATAATTCTACTGCCTTTCCCGGGGGAAGTCAAGGCGGGGTCGAGGCCGGCGTAGATGGACGGCGTCGGGATGGCGAACGGAGGGAAGATGAGGAGGCAGGCGAGAGGAGCGAGGTCGGGAAGGGGGGTCAGGCGGTCGCCGATCTCCTCGCCCAGGCAGAGCCCCCCCTTAAGAAAAAAGGGGACATCGGCTCCCAGGCCCCTGGCCAGGCGGGCCAGCTCGCCCGCCCCCAGGCCGAGGTTCCAGAGGCCGTTGAGGACCAGGAGCGTCGTCGCGGCGTTGGAGCTGCCGCCGCCGAGGCCGCGGCCGGCGGGGACGGACTTCCTGACGGCGATCTTCGCCCCCTTGGCCGTCCCGGCCTCGCCCTGAAGCAGCCGGGCGGCGCGGTGGACGAGGTTCGTCCGGTCCCAGGCGACGGCCGGGTCGTCGCCGCTGAGCTCGAGGACGCCGTCCGGGGCGGGCCCGAAATCGATCTCGTCGGCGAGGGAGATCGTCTGGAAGAGCGTCCGGATATCGTGATAGCCGTCCGGCCTCTTGCCGACGATCTCCAGGCCGAGGTTGATCTTGGCGAACGACTTGACGGTCATCGCTCCAGGAGCTCCAGCATCCCCTCCCACGTCTTCGCGGCGTAGGCGCGGAGGAAGGCGAGGTCGAAGATCTCCGGCCGCGGCGGCGGGTTGAAGCCGAGCTTGAGGACCTTGACCCGGCCGGACGTCCCCGGCCCGGCCAGGCCGATCTCCCTCGGCACGGCGTCGCCCGGAAAGAACTCGCGGACGGTGAAAGCGAATTCGCCGCGCGAACCGCGGGCGGCGCGGCCCTTCGCGTCCGCCTCGACCTTCCAGCCGCTCTCCCCGTCCCCCTCTGCGCCGGCCTCCCAGGTCCCGGAGAGCAGGCGGACGGCGTCGCCGGGGAGCAGGGCGACGCCGAGGAACCTCTCCATCATGACCTCCGCGGCGTCCTCCGCGTAGGCTTTTTTCCCCGGCAGGACGAACCAGGCCCGGCCGTCGCGGAAGAGGATGAGGAAGGCCGTCCGCCCGATCGGGTCGAGCGCCTCGACCCGGCCGAGCCCCGGCCGCCGGAAGACGAACCCGAACTTGCCTTTGATCGCCGCGTCGACGCCGGCGACAGAGGCCGAGCCGAAGCCTTCGACGGCCTCGACCCCCCCGGACGGGGGAACGAGCACGGGCGGGCGGCGGGCGCAAGCGGTGAGGAGCGAAGCGATCAGGAGGGCTTCGGCGAGGAGGATCCGGCCGCCGTCGGCCGGCCTATTTGAACCCATAATCTTCGGTCTTCGGAGGCGCCTTCTTGGCCTCTTCTTTGAGCCTTCTTTTTCTGAGGAGGGGATAGAACGGGGACTTGATGCGGCGGCCGAAGCAGGACATGTTGGGATTGAGGATGAGGAGCAGGACGAAGGCGGCGAAGATGATCAGGATCGCCGTGGTGCTCCACTTCATCGTCGGACTCCCTCTGTCTCCCGCGGCCGTCGACCGGACGGCCGCGCCCTCAGCCGGGCGGGCCGAGGACGGCTCACTCGTGGCTTTCGGGCTCGTCCTGAAAGATCGGGATCTTGGATTTTTCTTTTTCTTTCCCGAGATAATGGCCGAGGCAGAACACCGCGCCCAACGACAACACTGCCAGCATGAACTTGAAGAAGCCTTTCATCGCAACCTTCCCTTTCTCATTTTATTTAAATGCGGGAAAATGTCAAACACGCGTTTGCTTTTTTAGGATGGCGCCGATATATTGAAGTGAGGAGCGCGGCCCGCGCGCCGCGGAGACCGCCGATGACGAAAACCCTTCGGGCCCTGGCCGCCCTCATCGTTCTGATCCCTCTCGCCGCCGCGGCCCAGGGCGTCCGGCCGGCGGTTTTCGCGGGACAGTTCTACGAGGCCGACCCCGCCCGCCTGGCCGCCGAGATCGACGGCTATCTCGCCGCCGCGGCCCCCGCCTCGCCCCCGGCCGGCCGGATCGCGGGCCTCATCGTGCCCCACGCCGGATACGTCTATTCGGGCCGGACCGCGGCCGCCGCGTATGCCCTCCTCCGGGGGCGGGCCATCGACACGGTCGTCATCGTCGGCCCCACCCATCGCTTCGCCTTCGAGGGCGTCTCGATCTGGCCCGACGGGGGATTCGAGACCCCGCTCGGCGTCGCCCGCGTCGACGCGGCCCTGGCCAAAGAGATCGCCAAGGCCATGGGCGCGAGGTTCCGGCCGGAGGCCTTCGCCGAAGAGCACTCCGTCGAGGTCCAGGTCCCCTTCGTCCAGCGGGCCCTTGCCCGGGGCGGCCATCGTGCCCATCGTCATGGGCGATCAAACGCGTTCGACCATCCGGTCCCTGGCCGCGGCCCTGGACAAGGCGTGCCGGGACAAGAACGTCGTGGTCGTCGCCTCGACCGACCTGTCCCATTTCCTGGCCGAGGACGAGGCCCGGGCCACCGACGCGCGCACCGCCGCCCTGGTCGCGGCCATGGACACCGACGCGCTCATCCGCAAGGTCGAGGCCCGGGAGAACATCATGTGCGGCGGCGGACCGGTCGCGTCCGTTCTGCTGATGGCCGCCAAGGCAGGCCGGGCCCGGGTCGAGATCCTGGCCCGAACGGACTCCTCCCGCTTCGGGGGGCCTGTCGTCGGCTACCTCGCCGCGGCCGTATTCGCCGGGGCCGGACCGGCCGCGGAGGAATTCACGCTGACGGCCGAAGAGAAAAGGGACCTCCTGAAGCTGGCCCGGACGGCCGTGACGGAGTTCCTCGCCGGCGGGCGTCGAGATCGACGATCTTTCCGGAAAGGAATCGTTCCGCGCCCCCCGCGGCGCGTTCGTGACGCTCACGAGGGCCGGCGACCTGCGCGGCTGCATCGGCTACATCGAGCCCGTCCTTCCGCTTGGCCAGGCCGTCATCCGGACCGCGATCTACGCGGCGACCGAGGACCGCCGCTTCCGGCCCGTCACCGCCGCGGAGCTCAAGGACATCCGGTTCGAGATCTCCGTCCTGACCCCGGCCCGGGAGATCGCCCGTCCCGAGCTCGTCAAGGTCGGGACCCACGGGCTCATCGTCGAGCAGGGCGGCCTCAGGGGCGTCCTCCTGCCCCAGGTGCCGGTCGACAACGGCTGGGACCGCGAGACCTTCCTGGCCCAGGGCTGCGTCAAGGCCGGGCTGCCGCCGGACGCCTGGAAGCGGGGGGCCAAGCTGTCCGTCTTCGAGGCCATCGTCTTCCACGAGTAGCCTCGGGGTATCGTCTCCGTTCGCGATAACGGCTTCCCGGTCAGGGCGGTTCCTCCCTCGGCGTCACCCCCCATCCTTCCTCCGGCGGCGAGCCAAGTCTTCGACGCGGACCTGCAGAATCGGGCTGAGCACTCGAAGCCCGCTTCTGCGAAGATCCTAAGACGTTCTCTTCGAAGATATCCCATGCGCCGCTCCGAGTCGCTCGCTGCGCATCGGTCCTGCCGCTCCCCAGAGTCCGCTCCGCGCTGGGCTCCCCACGCCGTTGCATCACCGCCCTTGCGCCCACATCGCTATCCGCTCGGTCGACGACACCCCTCGGCTTCCAAATCACGCAGGAACCGGAGCTTGCCCTTAATCGCAGGGGGGCGAATTCTGCTATAATAAGCCCTCTTCTTGAACCGGAGACAGCCGCGATGCCGATATACGAATACCAATGCTCCAAGTGCCGCGAAGTGTGCGAGGTGCTGCAGAGGGCCAAGGACAAGCCCCCCGAGAAGTGCCCCAAGTGCGGCGGCCCGATGGTCAAGAGGATCTCTTCTCCGGCCATCCAGTTCAAGGGCAGCGGCTGGTACGTCACCGACTACGCCAAGAAGAGCTCGACGCCCGCCGGGACCAAGGCCCACGCGAAGGGCGAAGGCAAGGCCGAGACCAAGGCTGAGACCAAAGCCGAGCCCAAAGCCGAGGTCAAGACCGGGTCCGGCGCGGGCGCAGAGGCCAAGCCCGGCAAATCATCCTCATAGCCGTCCGAGCGGAGGTCGTCGCCACCGGCGAACGCAGGTCATGACCAAGCGCAGGGCCGTATTCCTCGACCGCGACGGCACCCTCAACGAAGACTCGGGCTATCCGGCCGATTTCCGCCAGATCCACATCTACCCGGCCGCGTTCGAAGCCGTCCGGCTTCTGAAACAGGCCGGGTTCGCCGCCGTCGTCATCACCCACCAGTCCGGGCTCGGCCGCGGCTATTTCGACGCCGCCGAGCTCGAGGAGCTGCACGCCCGCTTCGGCGAGGAGTTCGACCGCCGCGGCGCGGCCCTCGACGCGATCTATTCCTGCCCCCACGCTCCGGACGGGACCGGCCTGGCCCGCTGTTCCTGCGCCAAGCCGCGACCCGGTCTCGGGCTCCGGGCCGCGGCCGAGCTCGGGCTCGACCTCGGCGCGTCGTTCATGGTCGGCGACAAGCCGGACGACGTCCTCTTCGGCCTGGCCATCGGCGCCGTCCCCGTCCTCGTGCTCACCGGCTACGGGAGGGCCGCCGTCGGCCGCCCTCGCCGCCCGCGGCGTCCGGCCGGCCCACGAGGCCGCGGGCATCCTCGAAGCCATAACCTGGATCCTCGCGCAAGGAGGGCCCGCCGGCCATGGTCCGGTTTGACGACATCCTCGAAAAGGTCTCCTCCTACATCAGCGAGAAGGAGATCGCGGCCCTCCGCAAGGCCTACGTCTTCGCCGGCCAGGCCCACAAGGGCCAGGTCCGCCGCTCCGGCGAGCCCTACCTCAGCCATCCGCTCGAGGTGACGGCCTTTCTGGCCGACATGCGGCTCGACAAGACGACCCTCGTCGCCGCCCTCCTCCACGACGTCCCCGAGGACACGGACACGACGGCCGCCGTGATCCGCGAGAGCTTCGGCAAGGAGGTCGCCGACCTCGTCGAGGGCGTGACCAAGATCAGCCGGGTCCAGGAGGTGTCGCCCGAGGTCCGCCGGGCCGAGACCATCCGCAAGATCATCCTGGCCATGACCGACGACATCCGGGTCATCTTCATCAAGCTGGCCGACCGGATCCACAACCTCAAGACCCTCCGCTTCCTCGACGAGGAGCGGCAGCGGCAGATCGCCCGCGAGACGCTCGACATCTACGCGCCCATCGCCAACCGGCTCGGCATGGGCCGCATCCGGGCCGAGCTCGAGGACCTGTCGTTCCGCTACGTCGCCCCGGAGGAATTCGCCAAGGTCGCCGCGGCCATGGAGCCGCAGCGGAAGGCGGCCGCGGCGGACCTCGAGGCCATGAAGACGACCCTCGGCGAGCTCATCGCGGCGAACGGCCTGCCGGCCGAGATCTTCTCCCGGATCAAGCGGCCCTACAGCGTCTGGAGCAAGATGAAGCGGCGCGACATCGGGTTCGACCAGGTCTTCGATCTCCTGGCCCTGCGCGTCATCACCGATTCGGTCAAGGACTGCTACGCCATCCTGGGCATCATCCACCAGCGCTGGCCCCACCTGCCCCAGCGCTTCCGCGATTTCATCGCCATGCCCAAGCCGAACCTCTACCAGGCCCTGCACACGACCGTCATCACGGAAGGGCGGAAGACCTTCGAGATCCAGATCCGGACGCGGGAAATGCACGACCTCGCCGAGAACGGCATCGCCGCGCACTGGCGGTATAAGGACGACGGCACGGCCGGGCCGGCGGGGGAGGACCGCCGCCTCCACTGGCTCCGGGAGATGGCCGCCCTGTTCGAAGAGAAGAAGAACCCCCAGGAATTCCTGCGCTCGCTGAAGACCAACCTCATCCCCGAGGAGGTCTACGTCTTCACGCCCAAGGGCAAGGTCATCAACCTGCCCCCCGGCGCCACGGCCCTCGACTTCGCCTTCAAGATCCATACGGAGGTCGGGCTCCACGCCTCCGGGGCCCGCGTCAACGGCTCGCCCGTCCCGCTCAAGACGGCGCTCAGGACGGGCGACATCGTCGAGATCCTGACGGCCCCCGAAAAGGCCCCGACCCGGGGCATGCTGTCCGCCGCGGCCACGGCCGGGGCGCGGCAGACCCTCCGGCGCGCCCTCGATCTGAAGAGCCGGACGACGAGCGTCGCCCTGGGACGGAAGCTCTGGGAAAAGGAAGTCCGGAAGTACGTCCTGCCTCACGGGTTCCGGCACGAGGCGGACCTGGCCCGGAGGCTGGCCGAGGTCCTCGGCCCGCGGGCCGCGTCGCTGGAGGAATTCTTCGGACAGGTGGGGCTCGGCCGGATCGTCGTCGACCCGACGCTCATCGGATCCGTCTTCGGCCCCGTCACGCCGCGCAAGCCGGGCCTGCTCGGCAAGGCGGCGGCCCGGTTCGCCCCCGGGCCGGGCCCGGGCATCCGGATCAAGGACATCGACGGCCAGATGATCAAGCTGGCCAAGTGCTGTTCACCGGTCAAGGGCGAGCCCGTCGTCGGCTACATCACGGCCGGACGGGGACTGACCGTGCACTCCCTGCGCTGCCCGCTCGTGACCAAGGAGATCCTCGACGGCCAGCGGCTGGTCGAGGTGTCGTGGGACCCGTCGTTCGCGGGATCGTTCAAGGCCCGGCTCATGGTCAAGTCGCAGGACTCGCCCGGCGTCCTGGCCAAGGTGGCCGCGGCCGTCGCCGATCTCGAAGGCGACATCTCCAAGGCCGAGGCCTCGATGACCGCGGAGGGCAGGGCCCGGATCAAGCTGGACATCAGGATCAAGGACATCCGCCATCTCGAAGCGATCTCGAGGCGGATCAGCGGATTGAAGGAAATCCAGTCGGTCGAAAGGGTTTGATCGGGCAGGGCAGGCTAGGCCGCCTTGACCACTTTGCCGGAACGCAGGCACCTCGTGCAGACCCAGACCTGGCGCACGCCCTTCGGCGTCCGCGCTTTGACCCGCTGGAGGTTGGGCTTCCACTTCTTGGGCGAGGACTTATGGGAATGGCTGACATTGTGCCCGAAGACGGGGCCTTTTTGACAAACGTCGCAAACTTTCGGCATGGTCGTATCTCTCTCGTCGCGATTTGAGCCGCATTTATACCATAAATGCGGCCGGGAGGCAAATCGCGTTCCGGCCCGCGACGGGCATCGAATCGAAGCCGCCGATCGGGCCCCCGCTCAGGCGCTGACGCGGGGCCCTCTAAGAGCGACAAAACGCGACCCTTTCCGGGTTCTCCGGATATCGCTTTCGGCCCATTTTCGGGCCCTTTTTGGGGCCTTTTCCGGCCCTTTCGAGGACGCCCCGGGCCCGGCCGCGGCGGCCCCCGGCAAATATCCTCCGAGACCGGTTTTCCCCTAAAAAAAAGCTTGAAATAGCCCCCCCGGAATGCTATCATTCACGGGCCTCTCCCGGCCGATAGCCTGTCCGGGAGAGGATTTTCCACAGATGTGGAAAAATCTGTGGAAAAAACGACAGCTCCTATGGAACCTAAAGAAAACGAAAACCCTTGGATTCAAATCCTGCGGGCCGTTCAGACCAAGATCGATCCCAACTCCTTCGAGACCTGGTTCGACCCGACCAACTTCATCGGCCAGGAGCAGGATTGTCTGTACATCAAGGTCCCCAACGCCTACTTCCGGGACTGGCTGTCCTTCCACTATTCGAACGTCATCGCCGAGTGCTGCCGCGACATCTTCGATAAGACCTTCGATATCCGCTACATCCACGAAGATACGCCCGCGGCCTTCATGCGCCGCTCCCCGGACGACCGCAAGACGAAGCAGGGCCCGGCCGTCAATCCCAACCTCAACCCCAACTACACGTTCGAGAACTTCGTCGTCGGCAGCTGCAACCAGTTCGCCCACGCCGCCGCGACGGCCGTCTCCAAGAACCTGGCCAAATCCTACAATCCCCTTTACATCTACGGCGGGGCCGGGCTCGGCAAGACCCACCTCATGAACGCCATCGGCCATTACGCGCTCCAGCAGAGCGCCCGCGCCAAGATCCTCTACGTCACGACCGAGAAGTTCATGAACGACCTCGTCACCCATCTCCAGTACGGCAAGGTCCTGGAGTTCCGCGAGAAATACCGGAGCGTCGACATCCTGCTCATGGACGACATCCACTACCTGGCCGGCCGCGAGCGGACGAAAGAGGAATTTTTCCACACCTTCAACCACCTTTACGACAGCCAGAAGCAGATCGTCATCTCCAGCGACTGCCCCCCGAAGGAGATCCCCCACCTCGAGGAGCGCTTCCGCTCCCGCTTCGAGTGGGGCCTCATCGCCGACCTCAAGCCGCCGGACATCGAGACGCGGATCGCCATCCTCAAGAAGAAGGCCGAGGCCGAGGCGGTCGCTTTCCCCGAGAGCGTCGCCCTCTACATCGCCGACAAGGTCCAGACGAACATCCGCGAGCTCGAGGGCTACATGCGGCGGGTCATCGCCTTCGCCTCCCTCAAGGGCGAGCGCATCGACCTCGACCTGACCAAAGAGGCCCTCAAAGGGCCTCCTCGATTCCTCTTCGATGATCGTCACTGTGGAAAAGATCCAGAAGCTCATCTGCCACAAGTTCAAGATCAAGCCGTCGCAGCTCAAATCGAAGAACAACTCGCCCAAGATCGCCTTCCCCCGCCAGATCGCGATGTACCTGGCCAAGGAGCTGACCAACTCCTCCCTGCCCGAGATCGGCAAGAAATTCGGTGGAAAACATCACACGACGGTCATCCACAGCATCCGCAAGATCGACAAGATGCGCAACGACGATCCCGAATTCAACAAAGAGATCAACAGCCTCATGGCCTTCATCCAATGAGGAAACACAGCGGCTTCGGCGGGTTATGCACATTTCCAGAGGACTTTATTATTACTCTTCTTGATTTCATTGGATTTCTGAATTAAATAATAAGAAAGAAAAGAAGGAACACGGAGCGAAAGGTGACCCCATGAAATTCTCAGTCCCCAAGCAGGCTTTTCTCGACGAACTC
The DNA here is from genome assembly GCA_963843505.1 of Candidatus Aminicenantota bacterium. GTDB lineage: Bacteria > Acidobacteriota > Aminicenantia > Aminicenantales > Saccharicenantaceae > RBG-16-66-30. The sequence goes on from CAWJKR010000006.1 coordinate 203,971, forward strand.
CAGATCCTCCAGGGCATCGTGGAGAAGCGGAACACGATGCCGATCCTGGCCAACGTGCTGATGAACGTCTCGGGGTCCGAGATCGAGCTGACCGGGACCGACCTCGAGGTCGGCATGAAGACCCACATCGCGGCCGACATCGAGAAGACCGGGGCCATCACGGTCAACGGGAAGAAGATCTTCGAGATCGTCAAGTCCCTGCCGGAAGGGGAGGCCGTCCGGGTCGAGCTCAAGGACGAAACCCTCGAGATCCAGGCCGGGAGCCAGCGAGTTCAAGGTCCTCTGCCTGGCCAAGGAGGATTATCCCCAGGTGCCGGACGCCAAGTTCGACCAGGGCATCGCCCTGCCCCTCCAGGACCTCAAGGACATGATCGACCGCGTCTTCTACGCCATCACCCAGGAGCAGCGCTATTACCTGAACGGGGCCCTGATGTCGCCTGAAGAACCGCCAGGTCGAGCTCGTCAGCACGGACGGGCATCGCCTGTCCTACACGAAGAAGGCCGAGGACGGGCTGAAGCTCGAAAAAGAGATCAGCGTCATCGTGGCCAAGAAGACGCTGACCGAGATCCGGAAGTTCGACGACGAGACGGTCGCCTTCGACCTCGACGAGAGCAATCTGTTCTTCAAGGTCGGCGCGAGGACGCTCATCTCCCGGATCATCGAGAGCAAGTTCCCGAATTACCAGGCGGTCATCCCCAAGGACAACCCCGGGCGGCTGGTCGTCGGCCGGGCCGAGCTGGCCGACGCCATCCGGCGCGTCTCGCTCCTGTCGGCCGAGCGGTCCAAGGGGATCAAGTTCACGATCGAGAAGAACCGCATGCGCCTGTTCTCCTCGAACCCGGAGATCGGCGAGGCCCGCGACCGCCTGGCCGTCGAGTACAAGGGGCAGGACCTGGAGATCGGGTTCAACGCCCAGTATCTCCTGGATTTCCTCACGGCCGTCGGGGTCGGAGAAGGTCGTCTTCGAGATCAAGGACGAGAACAGCGCCGTCCTGCTCAAGCCGGAGAACGAAGAGGCCCTGACGAATCTCTACGTCCTGATGCCCATGAAGATCTGAGGGGTCCTCTCTCCGGCTTCGCTCGGATATCGCTCCTTGCCCGCCCGGAACCTCGACGGCCCTGGGAGCGGGTTCCACGGAGCCCTCCGCGATCGGCGGGCATTCCTCCCAGCCCCCTGGGGCCGGGGGGCGCCGAGGCGCTGGGACTCCGTCCTGCGGAGGATTCCCGGGAAGCCGGGAGCAAGGAAGACATGGCCCTCATCCGGAAGCCGATGAGGGCGGGTTTCTGCGGGAGATCAGGCGTCGGGTTCGGCGGCGAGGCCGGGGCGGCCGCTTTGGGCTTCATCACGGCCCGGACGTAGACCCAATCCTTTTTCAGCTTGTGGCGGTCGTCCGCGGCGAGCTCGTAGAGGCTGTCGATCTGCATGGCCTTGGGCGTCGTCGGGCAGGAGTCGACGCACTGGGCGCAGTGGATGCAGCGGTCGTTGTGGATGATCATGCTGAACCGCTTCTCGGCCGGGTCGACGTCGGTGATCTCGATGGCCTCGGCCGGGCAGTCGCGCTCGCAGGCCTTGCAGACGATGCAGAGCTCGGGCCGCAGATACGGCGTGCCCCGGAAGTCCTTGGGCACCGCGAGCTTCTTGAAGGGATAGTCGACGGTCGCCGGCTTCTTGAAGAGATGCCGGAGGAGCTCGGGCAGGAAGGCGGCAATTCTCATGAGACAAATCCCTTCAGGAGGATCGTGGCCAGGAGCTGGAGGACGGCCAGGGGGGTCAGCACCTTCCAGGCGAAAGAGATGACCTGGTCGATGCGGATGCGGCCCGTCAGGGCCCGCATCAGGGACAGCAGGAAGATGACGAAGAGCGTCTTGACGACGAACTGGAGGAAGCCGAGGACGGCCCCGCCGGGGAAGCCGCCCAGGAAGACGGCGGCCAGGAGGCCGCTGGCGACGACGAGCTCGACGTCGAAGGTCAGGCGGAAGAGGGCCAGCTTCTTCCCCGAGTACTCGGTGAACGTGCCGCCGACGATCTCGGTCTCGGCGTCGGGGATGTCGAACGGCGTCCGCTCGAGCTTGGCCTGAACGGCGACGAGGGCGACGAGGAAGCCGAGGAGGTTCACCAGGAGCAGCAGGGGCCGGGCCTGGTAGAAGGCGGCGATCTCGGCCAGGCGCCAGGAGCCGGCCAGGATGGCCGGGCTCAGGACGGCCAGGAAGAGCGGCACCTCGTAGCCGAACAGCATCGTCAGGACGCGGGCCCCGCCGATCGTGGAGAAGAGGTTGGTCGAGGACCAGGCGGCCAGGAAGATGACGAGCGTCGGCAGGCTCAGGAGGTAGAGCATGACGACGATGTCCCCGGAGAACGACGTCCAGCCGGGCACGGCCAGGTCGAAGTTCCAGACGGGGAGGAGCAGGCCCGCCGTCGCGACGACGGCCAGGCCGATGGCGGGCAGGACGTTGAAGAGGCCCTTGTCCGCGGCCTCGGGGACGACGTCCTCCTTGGCCATGAGCTTGAAGAAGTCGGCGATCGGCTGGAGCAGCCCGAAGCGGCCCGTGTGGGTCGGCCCCATCCGGTTCTGGAACCGGGCGTAGAGCTTGCGGTCGAACCACTCGCAGAACGTCGAGTAGGCGAACAGGAAGACGATCCCGGGATAGACGAGGAGGTAGAGGAAGGTTCTCAGAACGGCCATACCGCATTCCCTTTCACGGGGGCATTCTTGGGCCGGGCGAGCGCCGTCCGGCGCAGGTCGCTCATCCGGACGACCGATTCCTCGCCGCTCCGGGCGCTGACCAGGGTCACGGCCCGCTCGGCGCAGCAGATGCAGGGGTCGATGGCGGCGAAGATCAGGGGGATGTCGGCGATGAAGCCCTTCTTGAGCATCACCACCGTGGCCGGGTAGTTGCCGAGGGTCGGGGCCCGGACCTTGAGGCGCTCGGGCTTGTCGGACCCGTTGGCCTTGATGTAGTGGATGTTCTCGCCGCGCGGCGCCTCGTAGCGGCTGACGACCTCGCCGGGCTTGGCCTTGCGGGGCGCCTTGACGACGATGTCGCCGTCCGGCAGGTTCCTGACCATCTGCTCGATCATGTTGTAGGACTGGAGCAGCTCCTTGACCCGGACGACGACCCGGCCGAGGACGTCGCAGCTGTCGGCCGTGCAGATCTCGAAGTCGAGCTCGTCGTAGACGGCGTAGGGGTCCTCTTTCCGGACGTCGCGGGCCACGCCCGAGGCCCGGGCGACGGGCCCGACGGCGCAGAGGGCGAGGGCCTGCTCCTTGGTCAGCATGCCGACGCCGGCGATCCTGGCCACGAAGCTCGGCTCGTTGGCGCCGATCCCGAAGTAGTATTCGCTCCGCTTCCTCAGCGTGGCGACGCCCTCGAGGATCTTGGCCTTCTGGCCCTCGTCGATGTCGCGCCGGACGCCGCCGAGCGTGTTGATGGCGTAGTGGACGCGGTTGCCGGAGATCATCTCCAGGAGGTCCATGACGATCTCGCGGTCGCGCCAGGTGTACATGAAGAAGGAGTCGAAGCCGGCCTCGTGGCCGGCCACGCCGAGCCAGAGGAGGTGGCTGTGGACGCGCTCGAGCTCGGAGACGAGGTAGCGGATGTAGAGGCCGCGCGCGCGGCGGGACGAGCTCCATGAGCTTCTCGACGCCCTGGACGTAGCAGGTGGCGTGGGAGTGGGAGCAGATGCCGCAGATGCGCTCGGTCAGGTAGATGTTCTGGATCCAGGACTTCTCCTCGGCCAGCTTCTCCAGGCCGCGATGGTTGTAGCCGAGGCGGATGTCGGCGTCGGTGATGACCTCGCCCTCGACGGTCATGCGCAGGCTGATCGGCTCCTTGAGGGCCGGATGCTGGGGGCCGATGGGGATCTGGAAACTCATGACTTTCCTCCGGGGATGATTTCCTCAGGCCGGACGTGCTTCCAGTCCTTCCTCAGCGGATACTGGCCGTCGGGCCAGTCGTCCGGCAGATTGAGGCGGCGGCCGTCGGGGATGCCGTCGACGGCGATGCCGAACATCTCCTGGAGCTCGCGCTCGTAGAGGACGGCGCCCGGGATGACGGGGCAGATGGAGGCGACGCAGGGGGCGGACTTCGGGATCTCGGTCCGCACGGTCAGGACGGCGGCCGTCGAGGCGAAATGGTACAGGAGCTCGAACGACTCGCCCATGTCGACGCCGGAGATGGTGGACAGGTGGGCGGCACCCGTAGCGGTCGCGCAGGAGCGTCACGGCGGCGACGAGGTCCGCCGGCGCGACCTTGAGGAAGATGCGGCGGCGGTCGGGATTGGCGATCTCGAGGGCCTTCCCGCCGAGGTCCCGCTTCAGGCTTTCGACGATCTCGATGTCGGACATGGCGTTTCCCCTGGGCCTAGAGTTTTCCGAGCAGCTTGACGACGCCGTCGACGATGGCGTCGGGGCGGGCCGGGCAGCCGGGGACGTACATGTCCACCGGGATGACCTGGTCGATGCCACCCATGATATTATACGCCCCCCGGTAGACGCAGCCGGCCATGGCGCAGGCGCCCACGGCGATGACGAACTTGGGATTGGGGGTCTGCTCGTAGATGCGGATGATCCGGTCCTTGATCTGACGGGTGACGGGGCCGCTGGCGATGATGACGTCGGCGTGGCGCGGCGTCGCCTTGAGCAGGATCCCGAAGCGCTCGACGTCGAAGCGCGGCGTCAGGGCGGCGACGATCTCGATGTCGCAAGCGTTGCAGGCGCCCGAGTTGAGGTGCAGGATCCAGGGCGACTTGATCCTGGACCAGCGGGCGAGCTTGTTGAGCATGTTAACTCCTTGTGATCAAGGCCGCGACGGACAGGGCGATCATGACCAGGTAGAACAGGGCGAAGAAGACGATCTTGCCCGAAGGCACGGTGGCGATGACCAGGACGGCGACGTGCATCATGGTGAAGAACAGGGCGACGAAGAAGAAGACCCGGTAGCCGAACTGGACCTTGACCCCGGGGATGTTCTCGCCGCAGGCGTAGGTCGCGAGCTTGCCGCCGACCTTGGTCATCTTGGGCGCCATGCCCTTGCCCAGGCCGTAGAGGCCGAAGGCGGCGGCCAGGAACACGAAGAAGGCGACGGGCGGGGAGAGGAGGATGCCGATTCCTGTCATGGCTTACCCTTTCAGCTTGGCCAGATCGCGGATGTCCAGCGATCGCGTGTGCCGGTAGATGTTGATGATCAGGGCCAGGGCCGTGGCCACCAGGCTGACCTCGATGACGATGTAGGTGATGACCAGGGCCTGGGCGGTCAGGATGCTGGCCTTGGCGAAGCCGGTCGAGAGGAGCAGGAGGCTGATGCCCTTGCCGATGACCTCGATCCCGATGAAGAGCTTGATGAGGTTGCGCTTGCCGAGCAGGCCGAGCAGGCCGGCGCCGACGAGGGCGGCGGCGAAGAAGAGATAGAGGTACCAGGTGTTAGTCATGTTTGTCCCTCTTGCGGAATAGGGCCAGGACCGCGAAGACGCCGGCCAGGATGACCGCGATCTGGCCGACGAGGTCGAGCGTCCGCCCCTTCCAGAGGACCTCGCCGAAGGTGCCCGCCTCCGGGCCGGAGGCCAGGGCCGGGACCTTGCCGAGCAGGCCCTTCATGACCAGGGCGTCGATGACGAGGAAGGCGACGAAGACGAGCCGGGAAGGCCCAGTTGACGAGCTTCGACTCGCGGACCTCGTCGCCCGACTTGGTCAGGGCGATGGTCAGGATGAACAGGACGGTGATCAGCCCGGCGACGACGGAGATCTCGAAGACGCCGGCGTACGGGGCGTTCATCCGGAAGAAGATGATCCCCAGGAGCAGGCTGGACGCGGCCAGGGAGATGGCCGACTTGAGGAGGTCCTTGAGCGCGATGGCCAGGACCGAGAAGATCACCAAACCGATGAGAAGGGCTGTTTGCAGGATCATCGTCTAAAATCCCCACGATCCGGTCACGGCGTGGATCCCGTCCGCGAGGACGTCGGCGGCGGGCTGGACCCAGTTCGTGACGGTCGACGCAAAGAGGATGCCGATCCCCACGCAGAGGAGGGCCAGGAGGACGGTCGCGGCCGTCATCCAGAACGGGGCCTCCTTGACGGCCGCCCACTTCTCGTTGAGCTTGCCGAAGAAGGCCTTCCGCTGCAGGAGGAGGTAGTACCAGAGGGTCAGGACCGAGGCCAGGACGGCGAGGACGGCGAAGACCGGATGGCCGGCCTGGACGAGGGCCACGATGATGATGAGCTTCGACCAGAAGCCGTTGAGCGGCGGGACGCCGGCGATCGACAGGGCCCCGATGAGGTTCGTCGCGGCCGTGACCGGCATGCGCTTGGCCAGGCCGCCCATTTCGTCGAGGTCCCGGGTGCCGGTCGCCTGCTGGACGGAGCCGCTCGTCAAGAACAGGAGCCCCTTGGCCAGGGCGTGGTTGAAGAGATGGAAGAGCCCGCCGGCGATGCCGAGGGGCGTCCCGATGCCGATCCCCAGGACGACGTAGCCGACCTGGCTGATCGACGAGTAGGCCAGCATCCGCTTCATGTCCTTCTGACCGAGGGCGAGGAAGGCGGCCACGATAATGGAGATGACGCCCAGCCACATGATCGCCGTCGACAGGGCCGGCGTCAGGCCGAAGACGTTGAGGAAGATGCGGGTCATGGCGTACACGCCGGAGACCTTGATGAGGAGCCCGGACAGCACGGCCGAGATCGGGGCCGGGGCCGAAGGGTGGGCGTCCGGGAGCCAGGCGTGGAAGGGGACGAGGGCCGCCTTGAGGCCGAACCCCAGGAGGAAGAAGGCCGAGGCGATGACGAGGACGGGCCCCGCGTTGAGCTCCTGGAGGGCCGCGGCCACGCCGGCGAAATCGAGGCTGCCCGTCATGCCGAAGACGACGGCGATCGCGGCCACGATGAAGGCCGACGCCGCGACCGAGAGCATGAGGTACTTGAAGGCGGCCTCGAGCTCGTCGTGGCCGAGCCCGAACGCGACCAGGGCGTAGGAGGCGACCGCGGCGACCTCGAGGAAGATGTAGACGCTGAACAGGTCCGTGGCCAGGACGAGGCCGTTCATCCCGGCGATCATGACCAGGTACAGGGCGTAGAAGTTCGCCTTGGCCCCGTAGTGCTCCATGTAGTCGATGGAGAACAGGCCGGCCGCGAGGCCGACCAGGGCGATGGCCACGAGCATGAACAGGCTGAACCCGTCCAGGGCCAGCCGGAGGTTGACGGCCTCTCCGAGCCAGGCGGCCTGCTGGAGGACGGCGCCGCCCGCGATGAGGGCCCGGCCGGCGACCGCGGCGTAGACGAGCAGGAAGAGAAGCGTCGCGTTGGCCAGCAGGTCCGGGAGAAAGCGCCGGGAGACCTTGCCGACGAGAGGGAGTATTCCCGCCACGATGAGCGGAAGGACGACGAAGAGTATGATCAACGCTCCTCCTCTCTACTTCGCGAGCAGGCTGATGGCGCCCGCCAGGATGATCAGGCCGGCCAGGCACCAGGCCAGGTAGTTCGCGTAATGCCCGTTGTGGGCCTTCCGCAGGATGCCGGTGAATTTCTCGCCGGTGACGGTGACGACCTTCTCGAAGATGAAGTCGATGGGCCGGTCGATGCCCTTGTACAGGGCCGTCGACAGCCCGCGAAGGCCCTTGACGCCTTGCTCGTAGGGGTCGAACACCCGCCGCTCGGCCAGGTCGTAGGCCTGGTGGACGACGGGGAGGTTGTGGACCGGCTCGGAGGCCAGGTAGGCCTTGCGCCCGCCCTTCAGGAAGCCGTAGCGGTGGAGCAGGAAGGCCAGGACGAGGCAGCCGATGGAGATCAGGGCGACCGGGTTGAAGACGGCCAGGGCGTGGCTCACGAAGTCGAGGTGCGCGCCGGCCTCGGCGTGGGGCGCGACGATCGGCGTGATGAACAGGGTCAGGGGCAGCTTGTTGTAGACGCCGAACAGGATGCACAGGCCGGCCAGGACGAGGATCGGCAGGACGATGGCCGGCTGGCTTTCCCGGACCTCCGGGACCTCGCGGCGTCCGCTCGCCGAAGAAGACGGAGTGGCCGGCCTTGAGGAACGAGGCGAAGGTGAAGATGGCCCCGACCCAGGCGGCGATGGCGAAGATCGTGTAGCCGGTCTCGAGGGCGCCGTGGAAGACCATCTCCTTGGAGACGAAGCCGTTGAGCGGCCAGACGCCCGAGATGGCCAGGGCGCAGACGGTGAACCCGAGGGCCGTGAGCGGCATGTCGCGGCGCAGGCCGCCGAGCCGCTTGAGCTCGGTCGTTCCCGTGCGGTGCTCGACCGAGCCGGCGCTCAGGAAGAGGCCGCTCTTGTACATGGCGTGGTTGATCATGTGGAAGAGGCCGCCGGCGATGCCGACGGGGATGGCCGTGCCGATGCCCAGGATCATGTAGCCGACCTGGCTGATGGCGTGGTAGGAGAGGAGCCTCTTGAGGTCCTTCTGGACGAGGGCCATGAGAACGGCCAGGACGATGGTCACGGCGCCGACGATCATCATCAGGAGCGAGAGGCCGCTCCCGGGACGGATCTTGAAGAAATCGAGCGAGATGCGGGCCAGGAGGTAGATCCCGAGGAGCTTTTCGAAGGCGGCCGGCAGGAAGGCCATGAAGGTCACCGGCGCGTCGACGGCGGCGTCGGGGATCCAGGTGTGGAAGGGCATGGCGCCCGGCCTTGCCGGCGGCTCCGATCATCATCAGGACGAAGGCCGCGGCGGCCAGGCCGGTCGGCTCGACGGAGATCTCGGACATCGTCGCGGTGCCGGCCACGCTCCAGAGCAGGCCGATGCCGAGGATCATCGAGAAATCGCAGAAGCCGCTGATGAGCAGGGCCTTGACCGCCGTCCGCCCGGACGTCGGGCGGCCGCCGATCGTGATCATGCCGTACAGGGTGACCAGCAGGCCTTCCCAGAAGAAGACCAGCGGCACGAAGTGGTTGGCCAGGACGGCCCCGTTGGCGAAGGCCGCGGTCAGGAAGATGTAGGCCATGAATTCCCGGCCCCGGGGCGCGTCCTTCATCTTGACGGTCGCGTAGACCGTGATGAGGAGGAGGAAGCCCGCCAGGGCGAGGAGGATGAAGCTCGAGAAGTGGTAGAGGCGGAGGTCGAAGTCGATGCCCATGCCCGAGCCAGGGGACGGTGTAGCGGAGGTCCTTCACGGCGAAGAGGACGAAGGCGTAATAGAGGAGCGACGCCCGCGCCGAGCGACGGCCAGGGCGTCGCGAAGGAGCCGCAGCGTCCGCGGCAGGACGAGCAGGACGACGGCCAGGACGGCCGGCAGGAGGATCGGGAGAAGGAGCATTTTGGGCGTCATCGGAGCCACCAACTCATCTGTGTCGTCGCGACGTTCACGAGCTTCATCGGATAGGAGACGAAGAGCCCGGCCGCCAGGCTGAGCACGGCCAGGACGGCGACGACATAGACCATGGATTTCGTCTTCTCGGGGGCCGGATGCTTGGCCTCACCGAGGAAGACCAGCGAGAAGACCTTGAACAGGTAGAACATCGTCAGGACGGCCGTGAACAGGGCCGCGGCCGCGACCCAGATGTGGCCGGCCTGGACGGTGCCCAGGATGACCAGGAATTTCGAGAAGAAGCCGCCGAAGGGCGGGATGCCGATGACGGAGAAGGCGCAGACGAGGAAGGCCATGGCCGTGACCGGCATGGTCTTGATGAGGCCGCCCATCTCCCGGATGTCCTTGGTGTGGACGGCGTGGATGACGATGCCGGCGCAGAGGAAGAGCCCGGCCTTGGCCAGGCCGTGCATGAGGATGAAGAGGAGCGAGCCGGAGACGCCGGCGGCGTTCATGACGCTGAAGCCGAGGAAGATGTAGCCGATCTGGCTGACCGTCGAGTAGGCCAGGATCCTCTTGAGGTCGTTCTCGACCGCGGCCGCGCCCGCCGCGACCAGGCTGGAGGCCATGACGATGATCGGCAGGGCCTGCTGCCAGCCGTCGGGCAGGCGGAAGGTGTAGAGGAAGAGCCGGGCGAAGGCGTAGACGCCGATCTTGACCAGCACGGCGGCGTGGAGCAGGGCCGTGACCGTCGTCGGGGCGACGCCGGCGTCCGGCAGCCAGGTGTGGAGCGGGACGGTGGCCGACTTGGAGAACAGGCCGAAGAGGATGAGCAGGACGGCCGACCCGGGGACGAGCGTCCCGCGCATGGCCGTCATGTCGAAGGTGTTGGTGATGCCGAAGATCTGGACGAAGCCCAGGAGCATGACCACGGCGCCGAAGAAGGTCACCAGGAAGGCCTTGTCGGCCTTGCGGACGTGGAGCGGGCTCCCGGTAGAAGCCGATGAGGCGCCAGCAGCTGATGGCGATGATCTCCCAGAAGAGATAGAGGAAGATGAGGTTGCCGGAGAAGACGAGCCCCATCATCGCCCCGATGAAGAGCAGGACCATCAGGTAGTACTCGTTCTGGTTCTCTTCCTTGTGGATGTAGCCCAGGGAATAGACGACGATGAGGAAGCCGATGAAGGAGGACACCGCGGCCATGAAGATCGACAGGGGATCGACGATGAGGATGAAGTCGAAGCCCATGGCCAGGTTCTTGCGGATGACGAGCTCCCCTCCCTTGAGAGCGAAGGGGATGAGCGTCAGTGGCAAGACGGCCGTCGCGCCGCTCACCAGGACGGCCCAGACCGAGCGGACGCGCTTCGAGGCGAGCCCGGCGAGGGGCGTCACGAAGGAGCCGAGGATGGGGACCAGGATCGTTAGGAGGACGGTTGTTTCGACGTTCATTGGGACGGGTTGCCTTCCTTAATGAAGAAGGGTCAGTATATTGATGGGCCCCGGGGTTGTCAAGATTTTCCACAGTCCGTCCTCAGCTTTTGAACAGACTTTTCCAGAACCCGAATTTGGTTGCTTTTTGGGCCGGAAAGTAGGATAAGAAGGGGATAAAATCCGATTCCGCGAGGTGAGCCCATGGCCGTCGAGATCCGCGAGATAGCCCCCCAGAAAGGCAAGGACCTGAAGACCTTCATCCTCCTTCCGGAGAAGATCCACGCCGGCCACGCGAACTGGGTCAACCCGCTCGTCTCGGACGACTTGAAGTATTTCGACAGCAAGAAGAACAAGGCCTTCTCCTACTGCGACACGATCCTTCTCTTGGCCTGCAAGGACGGCCGCCCGGTGGGCCGGGCCATGGGCATCATCAACCACCGCTACAACGAGCACCGGAACGAGAAGACGGCCCGCTTCGGCTATCTCGAGACGTACGAGGACAGAGAGGTCTTCCGGGCCCTCCTCCGCTACGTCGAGGACTGGGCGCGGGCCAAAGGCATGACCAAGATGGTCGGGCCCTACGGCTTCTCCGACCAGGACCCCGAAGGCTGGCTCATCGAGGGCTTCGATCACCGGGCCACCTTCGCCACCTATTACAATTTCGAGTGGATGCCGCGCTGGCTCGAGGAAGAGGGCTACACCAAGGACAACGACTGGTTCGTCTATAAGCTCGACGTGCCCAAGGAGATACCGGAGCTCTATAAAAAGATCTACGAGCGGCACATGAAGCGCGGCACCTACGAGATCGTCGAGTTCAAGAAGCGCAAGGAGATCAGGCCCTGGATCCACAAGGTCCTCGGCCTCATGAACGAGACCTACACGGCCGGCAACATCTACGGCTACGCCCCGCTCGACGAGCAGGAGATGGACGAGCTGGCCAACCGCTTCCTGCCCTACCTCGACCCCCGCTTCGTCAAGGTCGTGGCCAAGGACGGCGAGGTCCTGTCGTTCATCGTGGCCATGCCGGACATGTCGGAGGGCATCCGCAAGGCCCGCGGCCGGCTCCTCCCCTTCGGCTTCATCCACATTCTGCGGGCGGCCAAGAAGACGAAGCAGCTCGACCTCCTGCTCGGGGCCACCAAAGAGGCCTACCGGGGCAAGGGGCTGGACGCCCTCATGGGCGTCAAGGTCCTCGAGTCGGCCTCCAAGGCCGGCATAGAGATGATGGACACTCACCACGAGATGGAGGCCAACGTCAGGGTCCGGGCCGAAATGGAGAGGATGGGCGGCGTCATCTACAAGAAGTTCCGGGCCTTCAGAAGGCTCTAGACGGCTCTCCCGATGGGAAGCCTTCTCGGCTGCTCGGATATCGTCCCTGGCCCCCGCACCCGGAAACCTGTAGCTGGTCCCCGCCTCCGGCGGTCCCCCTCCCTACGGGGGCCTTGGGACGACATCCATCGCAGCCTCAGAAGGACTTCTGAATAGGGAGAAGGTCTTACTTGGCGTCGGCCCAATTCGGGCCGAAGCCCAGCCGGACGACCAGCGGCACCGTGAGCTCCGCGGCCCCCTCCATCGCTTCGCGGACGAGCGGCTCCACCGCCGCGCGCTCCGCCTCGGGGACTTCGAAGACGAGCTCGTCGTGGACCTGGAGGATCATGCGCGTCCGCAGCTTGCTTCTTTTCGATCGCCTCGGCGGCGCGGAGCATGGCGATCTTGATGATGTCGGCGGCGGAGCCCTGGATGGGGTTGTTGAGGGCGATGCGCCGGCCGGCCTGCTGGAGGTTCCGGTCGGGCGCGCGCAGCTCGGGGACCTGGCGCTGCCGGCCGAAGATCGTCTCGGAATAGCCGCGCTCCCGGGCCTCCTCGACGACCCGGTCGAGGTACTCCCGGACCTTCGGCCGCTCGGCGAAGTAGCGGTCGATGAACTTCTGGGCCTCGCCCGAGGACGTCCCCAGCTCGCGGGCCAGGGAGAAGGCCGAGGTGCCGTAGATGACGCTGAAATTGATGATCTTGGCCCGGCGCCGCGCTTCCTCTCCGGCGGCCTCGCCGAAGACGAGCCGGGCCGTCTCCTCATGGATGTCCCGGTCCGCGAGGAAGGTCTCGACGAGCGTCGGGTCCGCCGAGAGGTGGGCCAGCACGCGGAGCTCGACCTGGGAATAATCGGCGGCCAGGAGGACGTGGCCCTCGTCCGGGATGAAGGCCCGGCGGAAGCGGGTCCCCCACGGCCCCCGGGCGGGGATGTTCTGGAGGTTGGGGTCGCTCGAGGACAGGCGCCCCGTCGAGGCCACCGTCTGGTTGTAGGAGGTATGGATGCGCCCGGTCTCCGGGTTGATGAGCTGGGGCAGGGCGTCGGCGTAGGTGGACTTGAGCTTGGACATCTGCCGGTAGTCGAGGACGTGCCGGGCCAGGGGATGGACCGCGGCCAGCTCCTCGAGGATATCGAGCGACGTCGAGAAGCCCTTGGTGACCTTGGTCCGGCGGCCGGCCTGCAGGCCGAGCTTGTGAAAGAGGATGTCGGCCAGCTGGCGGGGGGAGTTGATGTTGAAGGCGCATCCGGCGGCGCCGTGGATCTCCTTTTCGAGGCGCCCGAGCTCCCCTTCGAGCTCCTTGGACATCGACTTGAGGACCGCGGGGTCGACGCGGACCCCCAGGACCTCCATCCGGGCCAGGAGCGCGATGAGGGGCTTTTCGATCTCCTCGTAGAGCCGCTCGAGCCGCCTCGCCCGGACCTTCTCCCACAGGATCCCGCCGAGCTCCTGGGCGAAGGCCGCGTCCTGGCAGGCGTAGGGGGCCGCCGACTCGACGGCCACCTTGTCCATGGTCTGCTCTTTCTTGCCCTTGCCGGCGACGTCCGCGTAAGGCGTCTTCGTCTCCCGGAGATAGTGGAGGGCCAGCTTATCGAGCCCGTGCCGGCCCCAGTTCGGCTCGAGAAGGTAGGACAGGACCATCGTGTCCCGCGCGATCCCGGCCAGCCGGACGCCCTCCCGCTCGAGGACGATCAGGTCGTACTTGATGTTCTGGCCCGTCTTCAGGACCTTCGGGTCCTCGAGGACGGGGCGCAGGATGTCCAGGGCCCGCTCCTTGGGGATCTGGGCCGGGGCCCCGAGGTAATCGTGGCCGACGGGGACATAGAACGCTTCGCCCGGGACGAGCGAGAACGACAGGCCGACGAGGCGGGCCCGGGTCGGGGCCGGCGAGGTCGTCTCGGTGTCGACGGCCACCTGGCCCGCCGCGGCGATCCGCTTGACCAGGGCCCGGAGCTCCTTCTCGTCGAAGATCGTCCGGAAGTCCTTTCCGGCCGGCCGGGCGGGCTTCAGGAAATCCGTGAGCGAGCGTCGAGAACTCGAGCTCGCCGAAGAGACGGATGGTCTCCTTCTCGTCGGGGTCCTGGACGACGTAGCGGTCGAGGTCGAGCTCGAGCGGCAGGTCGCGGCACACGGTCGCGAGGCGCCGGCTGAGCTCGAGCAGGTCCCGGTTCTGGGCGATCTTCTCCCGGATCCGGGGGTTCTTGACCTCGTCGAGGCGCGCCAGCAGGCCGTCGAGCGAGCCGAACTCCCCGATGAGGGACTTGGCCGTCTTCTCGCCGATGCCCGGAACGCCGGGGATGTTGTCCGTCGGGTCGCCCCAAAGGGCCAGGACGTCGACGACCGCGCCGGCCTCGACGCCGAAGACCTCCTTGACCCCGGCCTCGTCGATGGCCGTCTCCTTGGCCGGGTTCCAGATGGAGGTGGACGCGTTGACGACCTGGAAGAGGTCCTTGTCGGTGGTGACGACGATCGTCCGGAGGCCTTTTTCGGCCGCCCGGACGGCGAGCGAGGCGATGGCGTCGTCGGCCTCGTACTTGGGGAACTCGGCCGTGGCGATCCGCAGGGCCTTGAGGACGTCCTTGAGGACGGGCATCTGGACGGCGAGGTCGTCCGGCATGGGCTTGCGGTGGGCCTTGTACTCGCCGTACTCCTCGTGGCGGACCGTCGGTCCCTTGACGTCGAAGACGACGCCCAGGTAGTCGGGCTTTTCGGCGTCGAGGAGCTTGCGCAGGGCGCTGACGAAGCCGAAGATGGCGCCGGTCGGGAAGCCGGCCGAGTTGGCCAGGCCCCGGATGGCGTAGTAGGAGCGGTAGAAGAGGGAGTTCCCGTCGATGAGGAAGAGCCGTTTCGGACTCAGTCGTACCTGCCTTCGACGATCTGCCCCAGGATGGTCTTGTGCTGCTCCTCCATCATCCGCTCGATCCGTCCGGCGGCGTCGGGCAGGTCGAGCAGGGCGGTGTAGAAGGCCCGCTTGGTGGTGAGCAGCCGGCCTGACTTGTAGATCAGGGATTCGATGTACTGGGCGCTCCGGCCCTTGTCCTGGGTCTGGACGATATAGGCATCGCCCCTGTAATCGACGCGCGTATCGTAGCCGTCCATGCCATAACTCCCCCGTCATTATACTCGCCCGGGGTCATTTGACAACCCGGGCCCGCTTGGTATAATAGATTGAAATTTTTTTCGAGGTTCAATGATTTGGATACGACGATGATCATCGATATCGACCGCCTCCCCGAGGAGGGGCTCCGCCTGTCGAGGGACTTCGAGTTCCTGAGCCTCGATCTCGTCGAGGAGAACGCCGTTTTCCTCGAGCCGGCCCACGCCGAGGTCACCGTGCGCCTCGTCGGCGAGGAGATCCTCGTCCGGGGCGAGATCACGGCCCGGCTGAGCTTCGTCTGCTCGCGCTGCCTGACCCCCTTCGAGTTCCCGGTCGCCAGCCGGTTCGACCTCGTCTATCTCCCCGAGGAGCTCGACGGGTTCTCCGACGAGCTGTCCGACGACAAGATGGACCAGATGTTCTACACCGGGCGCCAGCTCGATCTCCGCGCCGTCGTCCTCGAGCAGCTGAACCTGACCTTCCCGGCCAAGCCCCTGTGCGCGCCGGACTGCGAGGGCATCTGCGCGGTTTGCGGCGAGGTCGTCCGCGAGTCCAAGTGCTCCTGCCTGGTCAAGGAACCCCACACCGCTTGGAACAAGCTTAAAATCCCGATGAGAGACAAGGGTTAAATGCCTAATCCAAAGAGACGCCATTCACCGACCAGAAAAGGGAAACGCCGGTCCCACGACGCGCTCACCCTTCCCACCTTCTCCGTCTGCGGCAAGTGCGGCAACCCCAAGCTGCCGCATCGGGCCTGCCCCGAGTGCGGGTACTACAAGGGACGGCAGGTGACGGAAGGGACCGAAGACTGAGCCGGGCGGCGACCATGAGAATCGCCGTCGACGCGATGGGGGGTGATTTCGGGCCCAAGGCCACGGTGCCGGGGGCCCTGAAAGCCGCCCGGGAGCTCGACGTCGACATCCTCCTCGTGGGCCTCGAAAGCGCCATCCGCCGCGAGCTCGGGCGGCACGAGCCCCAGGCCTCCCGCCTGACCATCGTCGACGCGCCCGAAGAGATCGGCATGGGCGAGGGCATCCTCTCCTTCCGGAAGAAGAAAGCCTCCTCGATCCGCGTCGGCGCCCTGCTCGTCAAGGACGGCCGGGCCGACGCCTTCGTCAGCATGGGCAACACGGGGGCGGTCGTCTACATCTCGCGCGACGTCCTGGGGGCGCTCAAAGGCGTGGACCGGCCGGCCCTGGCCCTGCTCGTCCCCGGGGTCGAGGGACAGACCCTCCTCCTCGACGTCGGGGCCAACGCCAACTGCCAGCCGCAAAACCTCGTCCAGTTCGCCCTCATGGGCAAGATCTTCATGGAGGCCGTGGTCGGACTGAAGGACCCGCGCATCGGGCTCATGAGCATCGGCGAGGAGAAGGGCAAGGGCAACGACCTCGTCAAGGAGGCCTTCGACCGGCTCCAATCGGCGCCCGTGCGCTTCATCGGCAACGTCGAGGGCCGGGACCTGTTCTCCGGCGCCGCCGACGTCGTCGTCAGCGACGGCTTCACCGGGAACGTCGCCCTCAAGGTCACCGAGGGCGTCGTCCAGAGCGTCCTGTCGATGGCCCGCCACGAGATCACCAAGAACATCTTCGCCAAGCTCGGCTATCTCCTGATGAAGCGGCACCTGAAGAAGATCTACAAGAAGGTCGACTATTCCGAATACGGCGGGGCCCAGCTCCTCGGCGTCGACGGGGTCTGCATCATCGGCCACGGCCGCTCGAACCCCGACGCCGTCCGCAACGCCATCAAGCTGGCCCGGGATTTCGTCGCCAACCGGGTCCAGGAGAAGATCCAGGCGGAGATCCTCCGCTACGAGCGGGCCCTGAGAGGAGCCGCGGCATGAAGCGCTTCGAAGGACGGGTCTCCATCGTCACCGGGGCCTCGCAGGGGATCGGCGAGACGATCGCCCGCGACCTGGCCGGCGAGGGCGCCGCGGTCGTCCTCGTCGACGTCCAGAAGGACAAGCTCGAGGCCGTGGCCGCCTCGATCGCCGAAGCCGGCGGGCGGGCCGAGACCCGCGTCGTCGACGTCGGCGACACGGCCGCCGTCGAGCAGGCCGTCGCCGCGGTGGCCGCCGCGCACGGCCGCATCGACCACCTCGTCAACAACGCCGGCATCACCCGCGACGCCCTGCTCATGCGCATGAAGGAAGAGGACTGGGACGCGGTCCTGCGGGTCAACCTCAAGGGCACGTTCAACTTCTCCCGGGCCGTCCTGCGGACGATGATCGCCGCCCGCTACGGCCGGATCGTCAACATCGCCTCCGTCGCGGGCCTCATGGGCAACGCCGGGCAGACCAACTACGCCGCCTCCAAGGCCGGCGTCGTCGCCCTGGCCCGGTCCCTGGCCCGCGAGGTCGGCAGCCGGGGCATCACCGTCAACGCGGTCGCCCCGGGCTTCATCGCCACGGCCATGACCGAGGCCCTGCCCGAGGACATCCGCAAGGCCTACCTCGACATCATCCCCCTGAAAAAATTCGGGCTTCCCAAAGACGTGGCATCTGCGGTAATATTCCTGCTCTCCGATGACGCGGCCTATATCACGGGCCAGGTGGTCAGTGTGAACGGCGGCATGTATATGTAGGCGTTCCGCCATCATCTTTATGAATTCTTGAAGGAGGACACCATGGAAAGAGACGAACTGCTCAAGAAGGTCAGGGCGATCGTTTCGGACAAGCTGAGCATCAGCGAGGAGCAGGTCACGGAAGACGCGTCCTTCATCGATGATCTCGGCGCCGACTCCCTGGACACCGTCGAGCTCGTCATGGCCCTCGAGGACGAATTCTCGCTGGACATCCCGGACGACCAGGCCGAGAAGCTGACCACGGTCGGCAAGGCCATCGACTATATCGTGGGGCACGCGAAATAGCCCCCCTCCCGGTCCCGCACAACCTCGGATCGTACGCCCCATGAGCAGGGAGAGTCGTCCCGAACGCCGCGTCGCCGTCACCGGCATCGGTCTCATTTCGCCCCTCGGCACGGGGACCGACAAGACCTGGCAGGCCCTTCTCCGCGGCGAGAGCGGCATCGGCCCCCTGACCCGCTTCGACCTGACCCGCTACGCCACGCGCTTCGGCGGCGAGGTCAAGGACTTCGATCCCCTCGCCTTCGTCGACCGCAAAGAGGCCCGCAAGATGGACCTCTTCATCCGCTTCGGCCTGGGGGCCGCGGATCTGGCCGTGCGCGATTCCGGCCTGCCGCCCGGCGACCTCCAGAGCGACCGGGCCGGCGTCTACGTCGGGTCCGGCATCGGCGGCCTCGGCGCGATCGAGGAGAACCACAAGGTCCTGCTCGAGAAGGGCCCCGACCGGGTCACGCCGTTCTTCATCATCCAGACGGTCATCAACGAGGCCTCGGGCCAGATCTCCATCCGCTTCGGGGCCAAGGGCCCGAATTGCGCCAACGCCACGGCCTGCGCCACCGGCACGCACGCGATCGGCGACTCGTTCCGGATCATCGCCCGGGGCGACGCCGACATCATGATCACCGGCGGGGCCGAGGCCCCGCTGACGCCGCTCAGCCTGGCCGGCTTCATCTCGATGAAGGCCGTCTCGGAGCGGAACGACGAGCCGGCCAAGGCCTCGCGCCCCTTCGACGCCAAGCGGGACGGCTTCGTCATGAGCGAGGGCGCGGGCGTCGTCGTCCTCGAGGAGCTCGGCCACGCCCTGCGGCGCGAACGCCCGGATCTACGCCGAGGTCGTCGGCTACGGCATGACGGCCGACGCCTATCACGTCGCGGCGCCGGACCCCAGCGGCGACGGGGCCACGCGCGTCATGCGGCGGGCCATCGAGGACGCCGGCATCGCGCCCGCAGGACATCCAGTACATCAACGCCCACGGCACGTCGACGCCGTTCAACGACAAGATCGAGACGCTGGCCATCAAGGCCGTCTTCGGGGACCACGCCCGGCGGCTGGCCGTCAGCTCCACGAAATCCATGACCGGCCACCTGCTCGGCGCGGCCGGGGGCATCGAGGCCGGGATCACGGCCCTGGCCCTCTTCCATCAGATCATGCCGCCGACCATCAACTACGAGTTCCCCGATCCCGAGTGCGACCTCGACTACGTCCCGAACGCCGCCCGGAAGGCCGAGATCGTCCACGCCCTCAGCAATTCGTTCGGCTTCGGCGGGACGAACGGCGCGCTCGTCTTTAAGGCGTTCGAGCGGCCGTGAGGCGGCCCGGCCGGACCGTCAGGCCCGGCCCGGCCCCGATGAGGAGAGACCCATGAACATTCTGCGTCTTCGTCAAGCGGGTGCCCGACACGGAATCCCGCATCCGCATCCAGCACGAGACCCGGACGATCGCCGAGGACGGGCTGAACTTCGTCATCAGCCCCTACGACGAGTACGCCGTCGAGGAGGCCCTGCGCCTCAAGGAATCCAAGGGCGGCACGGTCCGCGTCGTGTCCGTGGGGCGGGACGAGACCGCGACCATCCTCCGCAAGTGCCTGGCCATGGGCGCGGACGAGGTCCTGCTCGTCAAGGACGGCTCCCCGGAAACCTACGACGGCCTCCGGACGGCCCGCATCATCGCCCGGGCCGTCGAGCGCCGCCTGGCCGGGGCCGACCTCCTCCTTTTCGGCCGGCAGTCGGTCGGCGCCGACAACGGCCAGGTCCCGGCCATGGTCGCCGAGCTCCTCGGCCTGCCTCAGGCGACCGTCGTCACCAAGCTCGAGGTCGAGGGCGCCTCGGCCACGGCCCTGCGCGAGATCGAGGGCGGCATGGAGAAGGTCGTCCTGACGCTGCCCGGCCGTCGTCACCGCCCAGAAGGGGCTGAACGAGCCCCGCTACGAGACGCTCAAGGGCATCATGGCCGCCAAGAAGAAAGAGATCCCCTCCGTCACGCTCGAGGAGCTGGGATTCGGGCCGGACGAGCTCGTCTCCGCGGTCGAGACGACCGGGCTCGACGTGCCGGCGGCGAGGCAGGCGGGCAAGGTCCTCAAGGGCGACCCGGCCGAGACGGCCCGCGAGCTGGTGCGGCTTCTCCGGGACGAAGCCAAGGTCATATAAGAGGAGAGGAACGATGATCGCCGCATACTTGGAGATCCGGGACGGGAAGATCAAGAAAAGCTCGCTCGAAGCCCTGTCCGAGGCCCGGCGGCGGGCCGCCGAGCTCGGCCTCGGGACGGCCGCGGTCCTCGTCGGCGCGGATGTCGCCGGCCTGGCCCCGGCCGCCTTCGCCCTTGGCGCGGCCAAGGTCTATGTCATTGATAATCCTGCTTTTGCGGATTATTCGCCGCAGTCCTATGTCCTCGCTTTGGCCGCGTTCGTCGGCGAGGCGAAGCCCGCGGCGCTCTTCTTCGCGGCCACGGCCATGGGCAGGGACCTCGCGCCGCGCCTGGCGGCCCGGCTCGGGGCGGCGCTCGCCTCCGACTGCACCAAGGTCGCCGTCAAGGACGGGACGCTCGAGTTCACCCGGCCCATCTACGCCGGCAAGGCCTTCCTGTCGCTGCGGCTGAAGACCTCGCCCAAGCTGGCGACGCTCCGGCCGAACGTCTTTCCGCTCGCGCGAATCCGCCGGCGGCGCCGGGGAGACGGTCCGGCTCGAGGTCGCGGTGCCCGACGGCGCGGTCAAGGGCCGCGTCGCCGAGGTCCTCAAGGAAGAGAGCGCGGAGCTCGATGTCACCGAAGCCGACGTCGTCGTCTCCGGGGGGCGGGGCCTCAAGGGCCCGGACGCGTTCGCCCTTCTCCGGGACATGGTCGCCGTGTTCCCCCGCGCCGCCGTCGGCGCGTCGCGCTCGGCCGTCGACTCCGGGTGGATCGGCCACCAGCACCAGGTCGGGCAGACGGGCAAGACCGTGTCGCCCGAGCTCTACATCGCCGTGGGGATCTCCGGGGCCATCCAGCACCTGGCCGGGATGTCGTCCTCGAAGTTCATCGTGGCCGTCAACAAGGACCCCGAGGCGCCGATCTTCAAGGTCGCGGACTACGGCATCGTCGGCGATCTCTTCGAGGTCGTCCCGAAGCTCACGGAAGAATTCAAGAAGGCCCTCAAAGACTAGAGCGGATGCCTTCTCGCGAAGGCTGGGCCCGCTCCGAGTCCCTGCGACTGATATCGAGCTCCTGACGCCTAGCTTCGTAGGGTGATCCTGGTCGCGGAGTCCTCGGCATCTCGGCTCGAGATATCGAGGAGCAGGCGGTTTGTCTCCGACCGCGTTTCCCCGACGCTCGTGACGAAGATGGCCGGGTCGTCCATGACCGGGCACTTGTTCTCGCAGATGCCGCAGCCGGTGCAGAGCTCGAGGTCGATGACCGGGGCCTTCTGGACGGCGATCGATGCCGTCGGGGAGCTTCGTCTCGACCTCGACGAGCTTGATGGCCTTGGGCGAGACCGGGCAGTGCTCTTCGCAGACGATGCACGGCTTGCCCAGGACGTAGGGGATGCAGCGGCTCTTGTTGACCCAGGCCGAGCCGATCTTGAGCTTGTTCTTCTCCTCGATCGTCTGCTTCTTGATGGCCCCGGTCGGGCAGACCTGGGTGCAGAGCGAGCAATAGTACTCGCAGTAGCCGATCTTGGGGACGAGCTTCGGCGTGTAGATCCCCTCGGGGCCGGCCTCGGTCAGGACGGGCTGGAGGCCGCCCGTCGGGCAGGCCCGCATGCACTGGCCGCACTTGACGCACTTGGCCAGGAACTTGGGCTCGGCGAGGGCGCCCGGCGGCCGGATGAGCTTGAGGGAGGCCCGCTTGCGGGCCGGCGTCAGCCGGAAGAAGGGGACGGCGACGAGCCCGGTGAGGGTCGTCAGGATGAGCTTCCGGCGCGACAGGTCGACGTTCGAGACGTTGGTCAGCTTCTCGGGCCTGGCAGAGAGCCGGAAGCCGATCGCGGCCGTCGGGCAGATCGAGGCGCAGTTCTCGCAGTAGATGCACTCGCCGCTCTTCCACTGGTCGTTGGGATAGGGATGGGCCTGGGTCTCGCAGTGCTGGGTGCAGAGGCCGCACTTGATGCACTTCTCGTCGTCGATCTTGAGCTTGAGCAGGTTCCAGCGGCTGAGGAGGCCGAGCAGGGCGCCGGTCGGGCAGAGGTAGCGGCACCAGAAGCGCTCCTTGCGGGCGTTGAGGGCGATCGCGCCGAGGAAGAGCAGGCCGACCGAGAAGCCCTGGATGAAGGTCGCGTTGATCGTCCAGTTCTGCAGGGCCTGGGAGAGCGACCGGGCCAGGCCGGCGGCGCCGAGGCCGTAGAGGACGCCGCCCAAGGCTGGACAGGGCCTGGGCCAGCGGCGGGCAGCACGGCCAGGGCGAAGGAGCGGGTCAGGAAGGACAGCGGGTCGAGATAGCCGGCCAGGTCGAGGCCGAAGAGCGGCGCCGACGAGGACGGCGATCAGGATGTAGTATTTCGGGGCCAGGCTGGCCTTGTCCTCGCGCGGCGGCTTGAGGAATTTCGTCCGCTTGAAAGCGAACGACGAGAATTGGTGGACGGCGCCGAGGGGGCAGACCCAGCCGCAGAAGACGCGGCCGAAGAGGACGGTCGCGACGACCGTGATGAGGGCGAAGGCGAAATAGGCGTAGACGAGGCGCGCCGAGACGATCGTGACCAGGGCCAGCAGCGGGTCGAAGTGGAAGAAGCGCTGGACGGTCGAGCCGATGTAGTCCTCGCCGGTGTAGTGGGCGCCGAGGAATAAATAGAGGAAGAGGCCGAAGAAGACCGCCTGGCTGGCCATCCGCAGGCGCTCGAGGGCCCGGTACTTCCTAGATCTTCCTTTTTTCAATGCGCACCTTCCCCAGATCGAACTCGCCCAGCCCCCGGTCCCGGGCCATGGCCAGATAGGGCAGCTCGCGGGGCTCGACCGCGAAGAGCGAGGCCCCGAAGGCGTCCACGGCCACGGGGTCCGTGCCGGCGATGACGGTCTTCCGGAGCTCGGTGTCCGAGACGCGGCCGCCCTGCGGCCCGTTGCGGACGAGGATGCGGTAGGCGTCGAGGACCGTGAGCCGCGGCTTGAAGAAGGCGGCCAGGTCGACCACGGTCTTGTCGAGGCTCTGGTGGAACTGGTTGCGCGCCCCGCCGGTCGCGCCGAGCCAGTTCTTGGCGCCGAGCGTCAGGCGGCAGAGCGAGTGGTGCTTGGCGATGGGGACGTTGATGATCTTGTCGGCCTCGACGACGTCGAGGAGGATCTCCCATTCCTTGAGCCATTCGCCCTTGAGGGCCATCTTCTTGACCCGGTAGTCGTCGACGAAGAGCATGTCGCCGCCGGCCTGCTTCGACGGCCTCCTGGATGCCCGAGCGGACGTAGCAGCGCTTGGCCTGGTTGGTCGTGTTGTCGATGACGATGGCCTTCTTGGCCCCGGCGTCGAGGACGAGCTCGACGAGCGTCTTGACGACCTCGGGGTTGGTGCAGGCGGCCATCTCCGGGGTCCGGTCCCAGCCGATGTTCGGCTTGATGACGACCTTGTCGCCCTTGCCGACGAACTTGCCCATGCCGCCGAGGACGGCGATGGCCTCGCGGGTGATGGCCGCCGGCGATTCGCCCTCGACCGCGGCCAGCGCGGGCAGAGGGCCGATCGAGGCCGCCTGGCCGGCGAAGGCCCGGGGGCCGAAACGGAGGGCCAGGCCGGCCGCGGCCACGCCCGTGATGAAATCGCGTCTGTTCATGTCCGCTATCCTTTACCGAGAGAGTGGATATATTCCATGATACCATCATAGATGCCCTGGGCGGCCAGCTCGCGGTATTTCGCGGTCTTGAGCTTGGCCTCCTCCTTGGCGTTGCTGAGGTGGGAGATCTCGACGAGCACGGACGGCATCTCCCCGCCGATGAGGACCCAGAACGGGCCCGCCCTTGACGCCCAGGTTCTGGATCGGCGGGCAGGTCCCGGGCCAGGGCCTTGACCAGGTTCTTCTGGATGGCCTGGGCCAGGTCGTGCGATTCCTGGATCTTGCTGTTCTGGACGATCTTCTCGAGGATCGACTTCATCTCGCCGATGTTCTTGGTCGAGGTGGCGTTCTCCGCCGCCGCGAGCTCGATGACCGAGGGGTCGGGGCTGACGTTGAGGAAGAACGTCTCGACGCCGCCGCGCTTGCGGTCCCGGTGGGCGTTGGAGTGGATGGAGACGAACAGGTCGGCCCGCTTCTGGTTGGCGATGACCGTCCGGTCGTCGAGCCCGACGTCGACGTCCGACTCGCGCGTCAGGACCGCGTCGATGCCGGCCTTGTCCTTGAGCAGCTTGCGCAGGGCGAGGGCGACGGCCAGGTTGATCTCTTTTTCCTGGAGCCCGCTCTTGCCGATCGTGCCCGGCCTCGGCCCGCCGTGGCCGGGATCGATGACCACGGTCCGGACGCCGAGCCCCAGCTGGCGGGCCAGGGACGTCCCGTTGAGGTTCGGGTCGTTCGGGTCGACCTGGCGCTTGACGGCCGGCTGGACCTTGTCGCCGGGACGCGGCGGCTTCTCGGCCGGCGACCTGGGCCTGGGCCGGCGCGGCGGTCGCTCCGTGCGGGTAGATGTCGACGACCAGCCGGTAGGGGTCGAAGAGGTGGATAGACCCGGTAGGACTGGATCGCGGGAAAAATCGACGTCGACGACGAGCCGGACCGTGGAGGCCGTCTTCTGGGAGATCCGGATCTGGCTGACGTAGTCGGCCTTGACCGGGTAGGATTGGCCCTGGAGGATGGGGTTGAGCTTGGCCTGGAGGACGTCGACGTAGATCCGCCCCGGGTCGCGGAGCTCGCCGAAGGTGTATTCGCGGAGCTTGCCGATGTCGAGGACGACGCGGGTGAAGTTGGGGTGGGTGTAGCGGCGGAGGTTGACGATCTCGACCCGCGGGTCGTTCTGGGGCGCGGCCGTCAGGGAGAGAACGAGGGCCGCGAGGAGCAGCAACCCGAAGCTTTTAGGCGCAGATTTCAATTCGTATCAATTTTATAGAAGCCCCGTTGTCCACAAAAGGGGACATGTACCCGTCTGTCCGATAAGGGGGCACGGCGGCGCAGTCCCCTTCTAAGCGCCGTATTTTTGCAGCTTCAGCGCGTGGGCGAGCATCAGCGGCATGGCGGAGATGGAGCGGAAGCGGCCGAGATACCCTTTCGCGCAGGCCCGCTCGGTGAAGGCGGCGACGTCGTCGGCGCCGGCCGTCGGCGATACGAGCAGGAACGGGTTGGGATGCCAGGAGTGGCCCTTGAGGCAGGACGGCGTCGAATGGTCCGAGGTGACGACGAGCACGTCCGGCTTGAGGGCCGCGAGGCGGGGCAGGAACGGATCGAGGGCCTCGATCGCGGCCACCTTGGCCCCGAACTTGCCGTCCTCGCCGGTCGAGTCCGTCTTTTTGTAGTGGACATAGAAGAAATCGTGGTCCGCCCAGTTCTTTTCCAGGGCGTCGAAGAGGTCGGCCGTCTCAGCTGCCGACGCCGATGACCTCCATGCCCAGCAGCTTGGCCAGGCCCCGGTACATGGGGTAATTGGCGATGGCCGCCGGCCGGAGCTTGAAGAGGGCCTGCATGGTCGGGATGGAGGGGAACTTGGAGAAGCCGCGGAGCAGGGCCGCGTTGGCCTTGGCCTCGCCCTTGAGAACGGAGGCGACGTCGTCGAGGAAGCGGTTGACGATGGCCGAGGCCTTGGCGGCTTCGGGCGCGAGCGGCGCCGTCGGGAGAGGGGCCTTGCCCTCCTTCTGCGGGTCGGCGTCGCTGAGGGCGTCGGCCAGCCCCTCGGCCGTGAAGCGGGCCACGAAACGATGCTCTTTGCCCGGGAAGACCCGGACCTCGAGCCCCTCGCGCTTGGGGAGATGGGCGTTGAGATATTCGCAGATCCGGACGTTCTCCTCGGTCGGGATGCGGCCGGCCCGGCGGTCGGCGACGAGGCCGCCCTTGACCGTGGCGAAATTGCCGCGGGCGACGAGGTCGTTCCGGCCGACCTCGACCCCCGAGCCCAGGGCCTCGAGGATGCCCCGGCCGAGCTGATACTTCAGGGGGTCATAGCCGAAGAGGGCCAGGTGCGACGGGCCGCTGCCCGGGGTGATGCCCATCATGACCGGATCGGACACGCCGCAGACTCCGGCCCTGGCCAGCGCGTCGAGGTTCGGCTTGCGGGCCGCCTCGAGCTCGCTCTGGCCGTCGGCGGGCAGGCCCCCGACGCCGTCCATGACGAGCAGGACGATCTTCGAATCCGTCTGTTGGCTCAGCTCCCTGGCGAGGTCTTCCCATTCCATGTGCTTATTCTCCTTACGAGGATCCAGGCCAGTTTAGCACAACCCGCGCGCGTTTTGGACGGGCCGGCCGGGCGCCCGCGGCTAGCTTTTCTTCCGGAAGCGGAAAACGACCTGCAGGCACTCCGGGTCCTTGTATTCGATCGTCGAGATGCCAGCCGGCGTTCGCCGCCCGGTCCTGCCAGATGGTCTCGAAGATGGTCCGGTATTCTTCGAACGGAAGCCACTGCCTCATATGACTGGACCTTTTGTAGAGAAAGAAGAAGTGCGTCTGCAGGCTGACGACGGCCTCTTCGTCGGTGAGCTTCTCCAGGGTGACCAGATTCCCGTAAAGACGGCTCTCCGCCCAGCAGAGGTAGAGGATGGGACACGAATTCCTTCCAGATGGCCACGTCATCCGGACCGCCCGGATAGGCCGGTCCGCAGAAAAACGCCAGCCACGAGGCCATGAGGACGAGCCCGAGAAGTCTCATTTTCACCCTCCTTCGGACGCCTGAATGGAAGCCGCCATCGGGAATGTTAGGTCTTTTGGATATCCCGGTCAATTCTGATAAAATCTCTCCATGCAGAAAGTCCTCATCCTCGATTTCGGGTCGCAGTACACCCAGCTCATCGCCCGGAAGATCCGCGAGCTCGGCGTCTACTCGGAGATCCTGCCCTTCGCGACCCCGCTCGCCGAGATCCGCAAGGCCGGCCCCTCCGCCCTCGTCCTGTCCGGCGGGCCGCAGAGCGTCTACGGCAAGGGCGCGCCCCATCCGGACAAGGGCATTTTCGATCTCGGCGTCCCGATCCTGGGCATCTGCTACGGCGTCCAGCTCATGGCCCACTTCCTCGGCGGCGAGGTCATCCCGTCCAAGGAGCGCGAGTACGGCTTCGCCGCCCTGCGCGTCCTCGACCCCTCGGGCCTCCTGGCCAAGGTCAGGGACCGGGCAGCAGGTCTGGATGAGCCACGGCGACCGGCTCGAGTGCGTCCCGCCCGGCTTCCGCCTGACCGGGAGCACGGCCAACACGCGCGCCGCCGTGATCGAGGACAAGAAGCGGAAGTTCTTCGGCGTCCAGTTCCACCCCGAGGTCATCCACACCAAGGAAGGGCTCAAGGTCCTGGGGAACTTCCTCTTCAAGCAGGCCGGCCTCAAGCCCGATTGGACGATCTCCTCGTTCGTCGGCCGCAAGGTCAAGGAGATCCGGGCGACCGTCGGCAAGGGCCGGGTCATCTGCGGCCTCTCGGGCGGCGTCGACTCCCTCGTCACCTCGCTCATCATCCACAAGGCCATCGGCCGCCAGCTGACCTGCATCTTCATCGACAACGGCCTCCTCCGCAAGGGCCAGTACGAGGTCCTCATGGAGGCCTTCCGCCACAAGTTCGCCCTCAAGGTCGTCGGCATCGACGCCTCCGACATGTTCCTGGACGGCTCCGCGGCGTCGTCTCGCCCGAGCGCAAGCGCAAGACGATCGGCCGCCTGTTCATCCACCTCTTCGAGCGCGAGGCCATGCGTCTCGGCGGGGCGGCCTTCCTGGCCCAGGGGACGATCTATCCCGACGTCATCGAGTCCAACCCGGTCAAGGGGCCGTCGTCGGTCATCAAGTCCCACCACAACGTGGGCGGCCTGCCGAAGGGGCTGAAGTTCAAGCTCGTCGAGCCGCTCCGGGAGCTGTTCAAGGACGAGGTCCGGGCCCTGGCCCTCGAGCTCGGCGTCGACGCAGGACTTCATCCACCAGCACCCCTTCCCCGGCCCGGGCCTGGCCGTGCGGCTCGTCGGCGAGGTCAACCGGGAAAGCCTCGAGATCCTCCGGGCGGCCGACGACATCGTCCTCCAGGAGGTCCACAAGGCCGGGATCTACAAGAAGCTGTGGCAGGCCTTCGCCGTCCTCCTGCCGGTCCGCTCCGTCGGCGTCATGGGCGACCAGCGGACCTACCACCGGGTCGTCGTGATCCGGCTCGTCCAGAGCACGGACGGCATGACGGCCAACTGGTACCCGGCGCCGGCCCGGCTCATGGCCCGCATGTCGACGCGCATCGTCAACGAGGTCCGGGGGGTCAACCGCGTCGTCTACGACGTGACGACGAAGCCGCCCGGGACGATCGAGTGGGAATAAGATAGAATAGCCCCTCCGGCCGGCCCGCCGCGGCGGCCCCGCCGGATCACGAAAAGATTTCGCTCATGGAACCGACGTTCGTTCATCTCCACAACCATTCCGAGTATTCCGTCCTCGACGGCTGCCTGAGGATCGACGCCCTCGTCAGCGCCGCCTACGAGAACAACATGCCCGCCGTGGCCATCACCGATCACGGCAACGTCTTCGGCGCGGTCCAGTTCTTCAAGGCGGCCAAGGCCAAGGGGGTCAAGCCCATCCTCGGCTGCGAGGCCTACGTCGCGCCCCGGAGCCGGTTCGACAAGAAGCCGGGCGGCCCCGACGACGTCCACCACTTCCACCTCATCCTCCTCGTCAAGGACGACCGCGGCTACAAGAACCTCTGCAAGCTCGTCACCCAGAGCTATCTCGAGGGCTTCTACTACCGGCCCCGGATCGACAAGGAGCTTCTGGCCGCCCACAGCGAGGGCCTCATCGGGCTGTCGGCCTGCCTCAAGGGCGAGGTCGCCTTCTGGCTCGGCCGCGGCTTCCCCGAAAAGGCCGAGGACGCGGCCCGGGAGTACGCCGCGATGTTCGCGCCCGGCGACTTCTTCATCGAGCTCATGGACCACGGGCTCGCCGAGCAGAAGGCGGTCAATCCCCAGCTCGTGGCCGTCGCCCGCAAGCTCGACCTGCCCCTCGTGGCCACGAACGACATCCACTTCGCCCGCCGCGAGGACGCCGAGAGCCAGGACGTCCTCGTCTGCATCCAGACCAACCGCAAGATCTCCGACCCGGACCGTCTCAAGTTCTCGACCGATCAGTTCTATTTCAAGACCGCGGCGGAGATGTCCGAGCTCTTCCGGGACACGCCCGACGCCATCGAGAACACCGGCAAGATCGCCGCCCGCTGCGGCTTCGATTTCCCGGTCAAGAGCTACAACCTGCCCCTGTTCGCGCCGCCCGAGGGCAAGGACGCTGCGCGATTACTTCGAGGAGGTCGCCTGGGAGGGCTTCCGGGCCCGCATGGCCCGGCGGCAGGCCGACACGGTGAACGGCCGCGCCTCGCACGGGGTGAGCGAGTACGAGGAGCGGCTGACCCGGGAGATCAAGCTCATCGAGGAGATGCACTTCGAGGGCTATTTCCTCATCGTCTGGGACCTCCTCAAGGCCGCCCGCGAGAAGGGCATCCCGGTCGGGCCGGGCCGCGGCTCGGCGGCCGGCAGCCTCCTCGCCTACGTCCTCGAGATCACCGAGATCGATCCCCTCGAGTACGACCTCCTCTTCGAGCGCTTCCTCAATCCCGAGCGCATCAGCCTGCCCGACATCGACATGGACTTCTGCGCCCGCCGCCGGCAGGAGATGATCGAGTACGTGACCCGGAAGTACGGCCAGGAGAACGTCTGCCAGATCATCACCTTCGGGACCATGGCCGCCCGGGGCGCCATCCGCGACGTCGGCCGCGTCCTCGAAGTGCCGCTGCCCGAGGTCGACCGCATCGCCAAGATGATCCCCTTCGCGGTCGACGCGACCATCGCCGACGGCCTCAAGAGCGTCCCCGAGCTCAAGGCCCTGCGCGACCGCAACTCCAAGATCGCCCAGCTCCTGGCCATCGCCCAGAAGATCGAGGGCCAGGTCCGCCACCCCTCGATCCACGCCGCCGGCATCGTCATCACGCCCAAGCCGCTGGTCGAGTTCCTGCCCCTCTATCAATCGGTCAAGGGCGAGATCACGACCCAGTTCCCCATGGGCGACGTCGAGGCCCTGGGCCTCCTCAAGATGGACCTGCTCGGCCTGCGCAACCTGACCGTCATCGACGACGCGCTGGAGCTCCTGCGCCAGGACACGGGCCTCAAGATCGACATCAACGACCTGCCGCTCGACGACGACGCGACCTTCGAGGTCTTCCGGTCCGGGAACACGGACGGCGTCTTCCAGTTCGAGAGCCCGGGCATGAAGGACCTCCTGCGCCGCTTCCGGCCCACGGAGTTCCGCGACCTCATCGCCCTCAACGCCCTCTACCGGCCGGGCCCGCTCAAGAGCGGCATGACCGACGAGTCCATCCACCGCCGCAACCACCCCGAGCGCATCGCCTACGAGCTCGCCGAGCTCGAGCCCATCCTGCGGGAGACGCGGGGCATCATCATCTACCAGGAACAGGTCATGCGCATCGCCACCGATCTCGCCGGGTTCACCCTGGCCGGGGCCGACCTCCTGCGCAAGGCCATGGGCAAGAAAGACAAAGAGACGATGAAGGCCCAGAAGCAGAAGTTCATGCAGGGGGCCAAGAAGAAGGGCGTCGCCTCGGCCAAGGCCGACAAGATCTTCGAGCAGATCAAGGAGTTCGCCGAGTACGGCTTCAACAAGTCCCACAGCGCCGCCTACGCTCTTCTCGCC
Organism: Candidatus Aminicenantota bacterium; assembly: GCA_963843505.1. GTDB lineage: Bacteria > Acidobacteriota > Aminicenantia > Aminicenantales > Saccharicenantaceae > RBG-16-66-30. The sequence continues at coordinate 234,652 of CAWJKR010000006.1, forward strand.
TACCAGACGGCCTACCTCAAGGCCCACTACCCGGTCCACTTCCTGGCCGCCCTCCTGACCTCGGAAGCCGAGCGCGGGGCGACGCCCCAGGTCGTCAAGTACATCGGCGAGTGCCACGAGATGGGCATCCAGGTCCTGCCCCCCGACATCAACAAGAGCGAGTTCCGCTTCACCGTCGAGAACGGCAACATCCGCTTCGGCCTGGCCGCGGTCAAGGGCATCGGGCAGGCGGCCGTCGAGGAGCTCGTGGCGGCCCGCAAGAGGGCGGGCGGGTTCAAGTCGCCCTTCGACCTCTTTCTCGAGCACGACACCAAGGTCATCAACCGCAAGGCCGTCGAGAGCCTGATCAAGGCCGGGGCCTTCGACTCGCTCGGCTGGAAGCGGTCGCAGTGCTATCACATGCTCGACCGCATGATCGATTTCGGCCACGAGGTCCAGAAGGCCCAGGCCGCCCGCCAGAACTCCCTCTTCGGCCCCGTGGGGGAAGAGCCGCCGCCCGTCCCGCAGGAGGTCCTGGACATGCGGGAGTGGGACGAGTCCCACGTCCTGTCCTACGAGATGGACGCCCTCGGGCTCTATATCACCGGCCACCCCCTGGCCCGGCACAAGGACCGCCTGCGCAAGCTCGTCTCGCACCTCATCGCCGAGCTCGACTCCGAGCGGGACTTCGACAAGGACGTCCGCCTGGCCGGCATCATCGGCTCGTTCAAGCCGCTCAAGACGAAGAAGGACGAGCGCATGGCCACCTTCTTCCTCGAGGACCTGACCGGCAAGATCGAGGTCGTGGCCTTCCCCGATTGCTTCGGACGATTCGGCCAGTACCTCCGCGAAGGCCAGCTCGTCTGGATCAAGGGCAAGTACATGGGCGAGGAGGAGAACCGCCGCATCAGCCTCACCGCGGCCATGCCCCTGGCCGAGGCCTTCGAGAAGCAGGCGAAACGGCTCGTCGTCCGCATCTTCCTGCCCGGCCTCGAGGAGGCGACGCTGGCCGAGCTCAAGACCATCCTCGACGGCTACGAGGGCCGGTGCCCCGTCGTCTTCGAGCTCGAAACGCCCCGCGCCTACCGCCTCACGGCCCAGAGCACCGAGGTCCAGAAGGTGACGCCGTCGGAGGACCTCCTCAAGAAGATCGAGGCCCTGCTCGGCGAGAACGCCGTCTTCGTCGAGTATTAGGCACGATGGGACCAGGTTCCCGTCGAGACGTTCGGCCCGCCGTTTTGCGAGGACCCGGTCCCTTCCGACTAGTTCAATATTCTTGACAGATCAGGGGAAAAGGCTATAAAAGGAAATAGAGGGGTTGGGGGCAGTTTGGAGACACTGCCAGAGCGGATTATGAGGCGTCCCGATATCTGCATGAATACGGTCGGCCGGATAACACGGTTCGCCGTATGCCTTCTCCTCTTATCGGTGGCGGTTGACTCCCAGACTCCGCAGCAAGATCAGAAAGCCCTGGCGAAGCCTCTCCAGCACGAGGTCACAGTCGCTCTAAAGCTTGTCCAGGTGTACGTGACCGACAAGGCGGGAAAACCTATCCCCGACCTGACGAAAGATGATTTCGAGGTGACCGATAACGGCCGGCGCGTGATCATCACGGATTTTGAAAAGCATATCCTCCAAATGCCGGCTCCCACACCTCTCGCGCCTGTCGCGGAGCCAATGCCCGAGACCGTCCCGCCGGCCGCAGCCCCGATACTTGAACCCATCCGCCGCCGGTTCATCATCTTCTTCGATTTCGCGTGGAACACGCCCAGGGGCGTTGCGGCCGGCATCAAGGCCGCCTTGGATTTCCTGGACACGAAGGTCGCGCCGGGCGACGATGCGGCGCTGGTTTCCTATTCGGCTATCAAAGGACTCCGGATCCACGAATCCTTGACAACGGACAAGACTAAGATCCGTAAGGCCGTAGCCGGGCTGACCGCGAAAGAAACCTCGGGCCGAGCCGAAGAAGTCGAGCAGGCCTATTGGCTTCTCGCCGACGCCGGGGCGGAAAAGGAGCTCCGCGAGAATTGGGAAAACCAGCGGCGTGATTCGGCGCGCCAAGCCAGCGAATATTTCCGCGCGCTGACGCGCCTCGCCCAGTCCTTGCGCGTCGTCAATGGGCAAAAGAGCATCTTGTTTTTTTCAAGCGGCGTGCCAAGCTCTCTCGTCAACGTGACCCGAACTGCCGGGACCGATAGGTACGTGGGCAGCCCCGGCACTGCGAGAGGATCTCAATTCCTGATCGGAAATTCCGAGCTGAGACCGCTCCAGGAAGCGATGATCAAAGAACTCCGCGCCTCGAATTGCTCGTGCTATGCCTTTGATACTCGGCAGGGGTCCAAGATCCCGTCGCTTTTTGCTGCGGACGAGATCCAATCCCAAACGAGGATCATGGTCGAAAGGGATATCTATCGCGACGATAAAACGACGGGAATGGATTCCCTGCGCGCACTGGCCAAGGAGACCGGCGGCCAGTACTACGCTAATATCCTCCGCTATGAGAAGAACCTCGAGGAAGTCACGGCGGTCACGGGGATTTTTTATGTGCTCGGCTATTCCCTCTCCCAAACCGCAGACGGCAAGTTCCACGATGTCAAGGTCGAGGTCAAGAGGAAGGGCTGCCAGGTGCGGAGGCAGCCCGGTTATTTCAACCCCAAACCTTTCAGCGAATACTCCGCTCTCGAGAAAAACCTTCAGTTGTTCGATCTGGCTCTGAACGCCCGGGCGGAGACGGCCACCGCGAACCCCTTTTCCATCTCGGCCATGTCTTATGAAATCGGCCGGGGGGCACGAGTTCAGACCCTGGCCCGGATTCCGAAGGATCTTTGGCGGGATCTCGAAGGAAGCACCGCGGAGCTTGTGGCCGTCTTTTTCGATGCCAATGATGAGCTATTGAGTCTGCAGCGGGCCGTTGTCGCGCCGGCGGACTATGCGGAGAAGGACGTCCTTTTCTCGGCTTCCACTCAAGCCAAACCCGGGGCCGTTGTATGCCGGGTCATAATCCGGGATCTCGAAACGGGGCGAAGTGAGGTGGTTTCCGCCAAGACGTTTTCCGTCACCCCAACCGGTCAGGCGCTGACATTGTTCTCGCCATTGCTCCTTGCTCAGGGCGGCGGTCTTTACAGGCTCGAGGGTGTCGTCAAGGGGGGGCCTGCGGGTCCCTCGTGGCTTGACGTCTATGTCTATGACGCTTCCGCCCTTACGCCTGTCGTCGGAGGCGAACCGGCGGTCGCCGGAAAGATCATGGCCATCGTGCCATTCACGACACCAAGTCTCGCTCAGGCCGATCTCAAGTTCAGGATGAACCTCGTCGATTCGACGACCGGTCAGAACGTGCCTGTTTCGTTCCAGCTTCGAGAGCGTGCCTCACGGGCAGGCCTCCAGGTACAGGACTTCGAGATCTCCCTCGAAGGCGTTCCCCCCGGAAGCTACCGGCTATATATCTATGGCGCCGACCAGGCCACCGGAGCCCAGGCCAGTACCCATAGTCCTCTGGTCGTCTCGCGCTAGGGACCTGGATCCTCCAGCAGGCATGGGGATTCCGCGAACCGCGGCAAATTGACAATCCCGCCTGATATCTGTATTCTAAGCTGACTCTTTTCTTGATTTTCTGAGGATCGACGTGCCCTACAAGATCATCGTGGCCGACCCCAGCCCTTCGGTCCAGAAGGCGGTCCAGCTCGCCTTCGCCGAGCCGGAATTCCGGGTCTCCGTGTTCGAGGACGGCGCCTCGCTCCTCGAGTCCGTGGCCGGCCTCAGGCCCGATGCCCTGGTCGTCAGCCTGACGCTTCCCGGCCGGGACGGCTACGACGTCGCCCGGACCCTGAGGAGCCGCAAAGAGCTGGCCACGGTCCCGCTCGTCGGGCTGCGCGGGGCCTTCGAGTGCGTCGACGCCGACAAGACCCCGCCCGCCGAGTACGACGAGGTCGTGCCCAAGCCGTTCGATTCGGAGCGGCTGGCGGCCGTCGTCCGCGAGCTCATCGCCCGGAAGACGGGCCCGTCGTCGCTGCCCGAGGAGCCCGTCTGGCCCGGCGAAACGGGCCCGCCGGCGCCGCCGCCGGGTCCAGGGCGCAGGCCGCCTCCGCTCCCGCGGCGACCGGCGGTCCCGAGATCCGGGCCGTCGTCCGCGAGGAGATCGTCGGCATGGAGAGGGAGATCGAGAAGCGGGTCCGGGCCAGCGTCCTGGCCGACGTCAAGGAATGGATTTCGAGATCATGAGCACGAAAGACGAGCTGGCCAAAGCCTACGACCCCAAGCCGGTCGAGGAGAAGTGGGGACAATTCTGGCTCGACGAGAGACTCTTACGCCGCCGACGTGAAGTCCGCCAAGCCCAAGTTCTCCATGGTCCTGCCGCCGGCCAACGTCACCGGCATCCTCCACATGGGCCACGCGCTCTGCTTCACCCTGCCGGACATCATCACCCGCTGGAAGCGGATGCAGGGCCACAACTGCCTGTGGCTGCCGGGCACCGACCACGCCTCGATCGCCGTCCACAACGTCATCGAGAAGCGGCTGGCCGAGAAGGGCCTGACCCGGGACAAGATCGGCCGCGACGAGTTCCTCCGCATCGCCTGGGACTGGAAGGACAAGTACGCCGGCGTCATCACCGAGCCAGCTCAAGAAGCTCGGCGCTGTCGCTCGACTGGTCGCGGGAGCGCTTCACCATGGACGAGGGCTTCAGCCGGGCCGTCATCCAGGTCTTCGTCTCGCTCTACAACGAAGGGCTGATCTACCGCGACTATTTCCTCGTCAACCGCTGCCCGCACTGCCGGACCGTGCTCTCGGACATCGAGATCGAGCACAAGGACGTCCGCGGCAAGCTCTGGCACATCCGCTATCGCGTCGAGGGGTCGGACGAGTCCGTCGTCGTGGCCACGACGCGGCCCGAGACCATGCTCGGCGACACGGCCGTCGCCGTCCACCCGGACGACGAGCGCTACGCGCACCTCCACGGCAAGCGGGTCATCCTGCCTCTCCAGGACCGGCCCATCCCGGTCATCACCGACGAGCGGGTCGAGCGCGATTTCGGCACCGGGGCGGTCAAGGTCACGCCGGCCCACGACCCGGTCGACTTCGAGCTCGGCAAGAAGCACGGCCTCGAGCAGATCATCGTCATCGACGGCTCGGGCAAGATGACCGAGGCGGCCGGCCCGGACTTCGCCGGCCTCGACCGCTTCGCCGCGCGGGCCAAGGTCGTCGAGAAGCTCAAGGAGCTGGGCCTGCTCGTCAAGATCGAGGACCACGACTCACGCCGTCGGCCACTGCTACCGCTGCCAGAACATCATCGAGCCCCATCTCTCGTGGCAGTGGTTCGTCCGCATCAAGCCCCTCGCCGACGAGGCCATCCGCGTCGTCGAGGACGGCTCGATCGAGTTCATCCCGGCGAACTGGGCCAAGACCTACTTCGAATGGATGTACAACATCCACGACTGGTGCATCTCGCGCCAGCTCTGGTGGGGCCACCGCATCCCGGCCTGGTACTGCCGCGACTGCGGGCGGATCATGGTGGCCATGGAGCCCCCGGAGAAGTGCGACAAGTGCGGCGGGGCGCTCGACCAGGACGAGGACGTCCTCGACACCTGGTTCTCCTCGGCCCTGTGGCCCTTCGGGACGCTCGGCTGGCCGGACGAGACCGAGGACCTGCGGACCTTCTACCCGACCGACCTGATGTCCACGGGCTTCGACATCATCTTCTTCTGGGTCGCCCGCATGATCATGATGGGCCTCAAGTTCCGGGGCGAGATCCCCTTCAAGCAGGTGTTCATCAACGGCCTCGTCCGCGACCTCAAGCGGCGCAAGATGAGCAAGTCGGAAGGCAACATCATCGACCCGCTGGAGATGATCGACAAGTACGGGACCGACGCCCTGCGCTTCACCCTGGCCGCCCTGGCCGTCCCGGGCATGGACCTGGCCCTGTCCGAGGAGCGCATGGCCGGCTACCAGGCCTTCGCCAACAAGATCTGGAACGCCTCGCGGTTCGTGCTGATGAACCTCAAGTCCGAGCGTCCCGAGGTCCGGGAGGCGGACCTCTCGCTCGCCGACCGCTGGATCCGCAGCCGGATGAGTGCGGTGACGGCCGCGCTCGACGCGAGCCTCCGGGACTACAAGTTCTACGAGGCGGCCGATCTCATCTATCATTTCGTCTGGCACGAGTTCTGCGACTGGTACATCGAGTTCGCCAAGGTCGGGCTGCGCGAAGGGAACGCGACGACCGAGGCGGTGCTGGCCGACGCGCTCGACCGCATCCTGAAGCTCCTCCATCCCTTCATGCCCTTCATCACCGAGGAGATCTGGCAGCACCTGCCCGGGGCCGGCAAGTCCATCTCGCTCGCGCCCTTCCCGGTCCCCGAAAAGGGCTGGAGCGACGAGGCCGCCGAGAAGACCATGGCCCTCGTCCAGGCCGTCATCGTCGAGACGCGGACGATCCGGACCGAGAACAAGATCGCGCCCAAAGACAAGCTCCGCCTCGTCGTCAAGCGGGCCGGCCTCGAAGAGACGGCCGCCCTCGAAGCCCAGGCCGCGTCCGTGCGGACCCTGGCCGGCTTGGCCGGCCTCGAGTTCGTCTCCGCCCTGCCCGGAAGGGGAGGGGCTCCTCAAAGGCGTCGCCGGCTCGTTCGAGATCGGCGTCGTCCCGGGCCGGCCGGCCGATCCGGGGCAGGAGCGCGACCGCCTGCAGAAAGAGCTGGCCAAGATCGACGCGGAAGCCGAGAAGGTCGAGAGGAAGCTCGGGAACGCCGACTTCGTCGCCAAGGCCCCGGCCGCCGTGGTGGCGGAGAACCGGGCCCGGCTCGAAGAGCTCAAGGCCCGGCGGGAGAAGCTCGGCCGGAACCTGGCCGCTCTCGCCGATCCCTCCTGAGAGCGGGAGGGGACAGCCATGCCCGTCGGCGCCATCGTCCATCGGTTCGCGACCGTTCCCTCCACGAACGACGCCGCCCGCGCCCTGGCCCTCGAGGGAGCCGCGCACGGCACGGCCGTCCTGGCCGGCGAACAGACGCGGGGCCGGGGCACGAAAGGGCGGGCCTGGCATTCGCCCGCGGGACTGGGGCTCTACGCTTCGTTCGTCCTCCGCGGCCCGGGCGGCGGGGCGCTGCCGTTCCCCCATCTCATCCCTCTTGCCGCCGGGCTGGCCGCCTCCGACGCCGTCCGGGAGGCGAGCGGGGTCGAGACCCTTCTCAAGTGGCCGAACGACGTCCTTTGCGCGAGACTGGGGAGATCGGGAAGACCGGGGACACGTAGGCAGCCCGAGGGACATGTCCCCCGGCAGGAAGCTCGGCGGCATTCTCTGCGAAGCGCAGAGCGGCGGGACGGCGGGCGGATTCGCCGTCGTGGGGATCGGCCTCAACGTCGGCCACGGGCCGGACGATTTTCCCGAAGGCCTCCGGGCGGCCTCGACCTCGATCAAGATCGCCGGCGGCCGCCCCGTGACGGTCGACGCCCTCTTCGACGCCCTTTGCCGGGCCCTCGACGGCTGGTATAATGTCCTCGCCCGGGGAGACAAGGAGGCGGTCATCAGAGCGTTCGAGGCCAGGTCCGCTTTTCCGCCCGGCGCGGCCGTGACGGTCGAGACGTCCGGGGGAAAGTTCAGGGCGGAATACCGGGGGCTCGACGCGGAAGGCCGGCTCGTCGTCGTCCGCGACGGCGGGGCCGGCGCGATCGCCCTCGACGCCGTCCTGGCGTTCGACAGGGCGGCCTGAGGAGGCACGCGATGCTCTTGGCATTCGACGTCGGCAACACCACCGTCGCCGTGGGCCTTTTCCGCGGCCGGAAGCTCGTCAAGAGCTGGAAGATCAAGACCGACAGCGACAAGACGAGCGACGAATACGGCGCCGTCCTCCTCGACCTCATGCAGGTCGCCGGGCTCGCCCCCGGAAAGGTCACCGGGGCCATCATCTCGAGCGTCGTCCCGCCCCTGACGCCCGTCATCGAGGAGGTCTGCCGGACCTATCTTCGCGACGACGGCCAGCGTCGTCGGCCCGGGGCTCAAGACGGGCATGCCCATCCTCTACGAGAACCCCCTCGAGGTCGGCGCCGACCGGATCACGGCCTCGGTCGCCGCCTTCGAGAAGTACGGCGGCCCGCTCATCGTCCTCGATTTCGGCACGGCGACGACGTTCGACGCCGTCTCGGCCAAGGGCGAGTACCTGGGCGGGGCCATCGCCCCCGGCATCCGGATCTCGGCCGAAGCCCTCTATCTCAAGACGGCCCGGCTGCCCCGGATCGAGATCCGCAAGCCCAAGCGCGCCATCGGCCGCACGACGGTGTCGAGCATGCAGTCCGGGCTCTACTTCGGCTACATCGGCCTGGTCACGAAGACGATCGAAGAGATCCGCAAGGAGCTCGGCCGGGACGCCCGCGTCATCGCCACGGGCGGCTTCGGCGGCCAGATCGCCTCCGAGCTCACGCAGATCGAGGCCTACGAACCCGACCTCGTCCTCGAGGGCCTGAGGATCATCCACGAAAGAAACCGCGACGGCCGGGACTAGCCCGGCGCCGGCCCACGACCATGGACGAGGACAAGAGCGGACAGAGCGGCTACTACCGGGAGATCGCCCGGGCGTTCCTCGAGCGCCGCGGCGGGGCGTTCTTCCTTTCTCCCAAGGACCAGGCGATGATCGCGGCCTGGGAAGACAAGAGGATCCCCCTCGGCGTCGTCCTCGAGGGCGTCGCGCGGACCTTCGAGCGGCTCCGGGCCCGCAAGGCGGGAACGAAGGCCGTCTCCCTCGTCCTTCTGCGAACGCGAGGTCGAGGCCGCCTTCGCCCAACACCGGGACAGGGCCGCCGGCCGCCGCAAGGTCACGGGGGCCGCGCCCCGTTCCAACAAAGAAGAGAAGGCCCGCCGGGAGATCGCCAAGGCCGTCGAGGCCCTGCCCGCCGGCGACGCCGGCCTGAAGCGGCTCCTCGAGAAGGCCCTCGCGGCCCTGGCCGCGCCGAGCGCCGATCCCGCCGCGCTCGAGAGGATCGACGCGGAGATCGAAGAGACGCTCTGGGCCGAGGCGACCGCGGCGGAAAGGGCCGCGGCCGAAGCCGAGGTCCGGAAGGGACTCAAGGGCGGAAAGACCGTCCGGCCTCGAGGACATGGTCCGCCGGCGCGTCGTCTTGACGGCCCGGGCCGGCCGCCGCGTCCCCCACGTCTCCCTTTATTACTACTGAGAACACACCCATGCCCGCTATCAGGATCCTCACGCTCCTCAAAAAACACAAGGAAGGGCTCTCGCTCGACCAGCTCGTGTCCGAGCTCGGCGCCAAGCGCCGGGACCGGGCCAAGGTCCTCGAAGAGGTCCGCCGGCTCGAAGCCAAGGGCGACGTCCGCCTGTTCCGGGGCCGCTTTCGCCTGACCGAGAAGACGGGGGTCGTCCGCGGCCGTTTCGTCACCGCGCGCCCCGGTTTCGGTTTCATCACGCCGGAGGGCGGCGGCCCGGACATCTTCGTCCCGGCCCGCTACACCCACGGGGCCCTGCCGGGGGACGAGGTCGCCGTCGTCGTCAACGAGCAGGGCAAGTTCGGCAAGCCCGAGGGCCGCATCGAGCGCATCCTCAAGAAGGACCGGGCCGGGCTCCTCGGCGTCTACGTCGAGCGCGGCGGCGCCCCTTACCTCCAGCCGTTCGATTCGCCCTCCGTCGACGACATCCCGCTCAAGTCCCGGGGCAAGCTCCGGCCCGCGCCGGGCATGATCGTCGAAGCCGACCGGACGACGCTCGCCCTGAAGCGCGTCTTCGGCCGGCCGGACGACCCCGGCGTCGACGTCCAGGTCGTCGCCGAGCGTTACGGCCTGCGGACCGAGTTCCCGGAGGACGTCCTGGAGGAAACCGCGGGCATCCCCGACCTCGATCGCCGCCGCGGCCCTCGCCGGCCGCCGGGATTTCCGCGACTGGCCGACGGTGACGATCGACGGCGAGAAGGCCCAGGACTTCGACGACGCCGTGAGCGTCCGGCCGCTCGCCGGCGGCGGCTGGCTTCTCGGCGTCCACATCGCCGACGTCTCCTATTACGTCAAGCCCGGAAGCCCCCTCGACCGCGAGGCCGCGGCCCGCGGCACGAGCGTCTATTTTCCCGACGCGACCCTGCCCATGCTGCCCGAGCGGCTGTCGAACGGGCTCTGCAGCCTGCGCCCCCGCGTGCCCCGCCTCACGGTCTCGGCCCTGCTCGACATCGGCCCGGACGGGGTCGTCCGCAAGGCCGATTTCACGCCGTCGATCATCCGCACGGCCCACCGGATGACCTACACCTCGGTGTTCAAGATCTTCGAAGGGGACGCGGACGAGCGGGCCCGGTTCGCCGACGTCGTCCCCGGCCTCCTCGTCATGCGCGAGCTGGCCGCGGCCCTCCGGGCGCGCCGCATGGCCGAGGGCAGCCTCGACTTCGACCTCCTCGAGCCCGAGCTCATCACCGAGGCCGGCAAGCTCCTGGCGGTCGCCGCCGCCGAGCGGAACGAGGCCCACCGGCTGATCGAGGAGTTCATGGTCGCCGCCAACGTGGCCGTGGCCACGGCCCTCACGGCGAAGAAGTGCCCGGCGATCTACAGGGTCCATCCCGTGCCGGACCCCGGGGACCTCGAGAAGCTCCGCGACATGCTCCTCCGCTTCGGCCTGGCGCTGCCCGAACCCGCCAAGATCCGCTCGAAAGACCTGCAGCGGGTCCTCGAGCGGGCCAAGGGGCTTATGGGCGAGAAGTTCATCGGCCGCCAGGTCCTGCGGGCCCTGAAGCTGGCCGTCTATTCCACCAAGAACGTCGGCCACTACGGCCTGGCCAAGACCCACTACACGCACTTCACCTCGCCCATCCGGCGCTACCCCGACCTCATCGTCCACCGGCTGCTCAAGGCCGTCCTCTGCCGCGAGAGTCGTGGAGCGCGACGATCTCGAGGCGATCGCGGCCGCGGCCTCCGAGCGGGAGCGCAACGCCGGCGACGCCGAACAGTCTCTCGTCGAGTGGCGCATCCTCCGCTTTCTCAAGGACCGGCTCGGCGACGAGTTCGACGGGATCGTCGTCGACGTCATCAAGACCGGGCTCCTCGTCGAGCTCGACGACTATTTCGTCGCCGGGCTCCTGCCCTTCACGGCGCTCGGCGGCGATTACAGCGCCCGGCCCGCCGGCCGGCGGCTCCGGCCGAAGAGGCGCCGGAAGACGTTCGATCTGGGGGAGGCCGTTCGCGTCACCCTCGTCTCCTGCGATCCGGCCCTGCGCCGCATGAGCTTCGTCCCGGCGCGCGGATCCGGAGGAGGACCGCCGATGAAAGCGCCCGTGTTCGACGCCGTCCTCGATTTCCCGCTGGGAGAACCCGTACGGGAGCTCCGCGCCGAGATCGTTCTCCTGGGCGGCGCCGTGGCCGCCCGGCTTCTGGATTACGCCGCGCCCGGCAGGAAGAAGGCCCCGTTCGTCCGCGTCCTGACGGACCGGCCGGTCGACGTCCGATGGGCGGACCCCTTCGAGGTGCGGACGCCGTCGGGCGACCTCCTCGGACGCGGCAAGTGCCTCTTCCCGGACCCCCCGTCCCCCCAGGAGCTGAGGCTGTCCCGGCGCAAAACCCTGCTGGCCCGTCTCGCCCTCGGCGAGAAGGACATGATCCTGGCCCTGACGGAGTTCGGCGGGTTCAAGGGCCTCGAACGGCGAGGACCTGGCGATGTTCTGCCGGCTGCCCCGTTCCCGCGTCGAGCTCCTGGCCGGGGCGCTCGAAGAGGAGGGGCTCGTCCGCATCCTCGGCTTCTCGCCTCTTCGTCTCGTCTCCCAGAGCAGCCTGGATTTCCTGCGCGACCGGATCGTCGCCTTCCTGGCCCGCTATCACAAGGCCCACCCCGGCCAGCGCGGCGCCCCGGTCGAGACGCTCGAAAAGCGGTTCGACGCGCCCCGGACGGTCCTCGTCCTGGCCCTCCGCCTGCTGGCCAAGGAAGAGCGGGCGGCCGAGGAGTCCGGGTTCGTCCGCCTTCCCGACTTCCGCATCCCCCTGTCGGCCGCCGACGAAGGCACCCTGACCGCGCTCGAAGGCATGGTCCTCAGCGGCGAGCTCGGCAGCGTGACCCTGGACGACCTGCGGGCGAAGTTCAAGCTCACGCCCGCCCGGCTCCAGACGCTGCTCGCGGCCCTCGCCGAGCGCAAGAAGATCGTCGAAGGCTTCGACGGCTTCATCCTCCACTCAGCGCTGGCTCGACGAGATCGTCCGCAAGATCCGCGGCTCGGGCAAGCGGGAGCTGACGGTCGCGGATTTCAAGGCGATGACGGGCCTCTCGCGCAAGTACAGCATCCCCTTGTTGGAGCTGCTGGACAGCATGGGGATCACGCGAAGAAAGGGATCGGTGCGGGATATTCTGTGATCCCCTGTAGATATGTATCTCTGCAGCCCATGCGTTCTTTGGGAAGCCCTTCGCGAGGCGGCGATGGATATCGCCCGACAGCCCCCGTGATGGAGGGGGGACCCGCCGAAGGCGGGGGGAACCGGATTCGCAGGTTCCCGGGGCGCGGGGGCGAAGGGCGATATCCTGAGCCAAGCCGATGAGAAGGACTTCCGACTCGGCGAAGGAAACCAGCAATTACTTCGGCTCTTCGCCCTCGGGCTCCGCGTCCGGGGCCTTCTCTTCGGGCGCTTTCTCGCCTTCGGCCTTCTCGTCCTCGGGCTTCTTTTTCAGGGCCGTCTTGAGGAGATCGGCGAAGATGCCGAACTTGGGCACTTCCTTCTTCGCTTCCTTCTTGGGGGCCGGCTTGATCTCCTCTTTCTTTTCCCGGGCCTTTTGTTCGAGTCCCTCGTCCTGCTTTTCCTTGACGGCGGCCAGGGCCTCCTGGACCGATTCCTCTTCGACGATCTTCTCTTCGATGACCCGGCGCTCGCTCTTCTTCGGCCGCGGGCCCTTGTCGCTCCCGCCGCCCTCGACCTTGGGCTTCCGCTTCTTGAATTCCTTGCCCTTCTTCGCGGCCCCGGGTTCGGGCGGCGTCGGCGGCACCTTCGGCTCCTCCCGCTCGAGCTCCGCGTAGCGGGGCTCGGGCTCGACGCCCCGGAGCTCCTCGGCCACGGCCGCGAGGGCCGCCTCTTCCGGGCGTGTAGGCTTCGGGCAGGCCCTCCTCGTAGCCTTCGGGGAAAGCGGCCTCGCCGGCCTCTTCCTCCTCGACGAAAGGCTCGCGGTAGGTGAAGACGCCCTTCTTCTTGTCGGACTTGGTGAACTCCGGCGAGTTCAGCAGGACGTACTCCACGTCCTCCTGGGTCGTCTGCCGGACGAGGTCGATGAGATGGTAGGCCCGCAGGAAATGGAGGGAATGGGCCGAGGTCGACAGGACGGGGTCGCGGAAGATCGTCACGACGAAGTCCCGGAGGTCGAAGCCCTCGCGGGTCGCCGTGAGCGGCAGGAGGTGGCTGAGCGTCTCGCGCTCGATGTAGATGATCTTGTTGGGCTCGGCGAACGTGTAGGCGTCCTCGCCGTTGTCCGCGAACTCGTCCTTCTCCGCGTCGTAGGCCAGGCGGATGACGGACATCTTCTTCTTCGATTTCTTGACCCAGAACTTGAACGTCGTGGGGCCGGTCCGCTCGAGGGTCAGGCTGGCGCCCTGGGGGATGTTGTACTGCGTGTAGAAATCCTCGAGCCCCAGGAAGAAGTTCTGGGCCGGGATAGTAGTAGAGCGTGTAGGGCTGGCCGGCCTCGGAGTCCGTGAACGTGTATTCCCGGGCGTGGGAGAGCTCCTTGCCGAGGCTGCGGGGGATCTTGATCCCCCCGGCGGCGATCTCGCGCCAGGTCAGGTAGATCTTGATCGGGAAGTCCTGGACGAGGCTCATCTCGGGCTTGTCGAGCTCTTCGAGCTCGGGGACCTCGGCCATCGGCGCGGCCAGGGCCAGGTTCTCGGGCATGGCGTTGAGGATCGATTTGAGGTGCCACTTGCCCCAGCCCGAGTCGGCCAGCAGGATGAAGTCCTTCTTGTACTTCTTCTCGAGCAGGGCGCTCAGGCTCAGGCAGGTCAGGTCGAAGAGGTCCGACGAGGCCTCGAGGCCGAAGAACTTCCGGACCAGGTCCTCGGTCGCGGCCGAGCGGCCGGAGGCGGTGAAGTCGGCCTCGATCTCCTCGACCTTCTCCGGCAGGATCTCGACCCTTTTCGCCGAGAGCTGCCAGAAATCGTTCCAGGAGAAGACCTTGGGGTCCTTGGCCAGGCGGAGGCGGAGGTTCTTCTCGAGCGCCCGGAGGTCCCGCTCGGTCATCGGCAGCTCGGTCAGGCGGGGGTCGTCGCCCTTGGCCATGATGGCGGCGGACTGGTCCCGGCCGTCGCAGGCCGCGGGCAGGAGGACCTGGGTCCGCGTCTTCTTCATATAGTCGATGTACTTCCGGAAGACGCCGCCGCCGGGGTAGTCGACCTCGAGCATGTCGCAGTTGAAGTGCTTGGAGTGGGTCTTGGCGACGACCTTGAGGATGACCCGGCCCTCGAAGTGCTCGACGGACTTGCTGCCGACCGTCAGGGGCTCGTTGTAGTCCTTCTCGATGAAGTCCCCCACCTCGTAGGTGGCGTACGGAATCGTATTTCTTGACGTCCTGCGTCCTTTCCGCGGCCGTCTTCTCGAATGCCAGCTTCCCGGCGAGGTCCTTGGTCGACCGGGGCTCCGGGCTCCGCCCGAGCTCCCGCTCGACGAGGGCGAGGTCCTCGTCCGTCACCGTGGTCAGGTTGATCACTTCGTCGTTCATGTCAGTTCTTGTTCCCCATGAGCGCGATCAGGATGGCCTTCTGGGCGTGGAGCCGGTTCTCGGCCTCGTCGTAGACGACGGAGTTCGGCGAGTCGATGACCTCGTCCGTGACCTCGTCGCCCCGGTGGGCCGGCAGGCAGTGCATGAACAGGGCGTCCTTCTTGGCGTGGGCCATGAGCCGGGCGTTGACCTGGTAGGGCGCGAAGATGCGGGCCCGGGCTTCTTTTTCCGATTCCTGGCCCATCGAGGCCCAGACGTCGGTGTAGACGGCGTCGGCCCCGGCGACGGCCTCCTCGGCGGACGTCGTCAGGGTCAGGGCGAAGCCGGTGTCGCGGCCGTCCTCGCGGGCCCACTTGACGACCTCCGGCTTCGGCTCGTAGCCGGCCGGCGTGGCCACGGCCATCTTCGTCCCGCCGCGGGCGGCGGCCAGCATGAGGCTGTGGCAGACGTTGTTGCCGTCGCCGACGTAGGCCAGCTTGAGCGCGGAGAGGGCGCCCTTGTGCTCCCGCAGCGTCTGGAAGTCGGCCATGGCCTGGCAGGGATGCGAGAGGTCGGTCAGGGCGTTGATGACCGGGATCTTGCGTGCTGGCGGCGAGGTCGACCGCGATCTGGTGCCCGAAGGTCCGGATCATGATCCCGTCGACCCAGCGCTCGAGGTTCTTGCCGATGTCGTAGGCGCCTTCGCGGCTGCCCATCTGGATGTCGGAGGGGGCGAGGTAGATGGCCTCGCCGCCGAGCCGGATCATGCCCGCCTCGAAGGTCATCCGCGTGCGCAGGGAGGGCTTCTGGAAGATCATGGCCAGGATCTTGTTCTTGAGCGCCTGGCGGTACTTGTCGGGGCGCTTCTTGACCTCGTCGGCGCGGTCGAGCATCTCGCCGAATTCGTAGACGCTCAGGTCGCGGATGGACAGGAAATCTTTTTGCATCGCGGTTCCTCCTGGGCCGACGCGACGATCCGCGTCCCCGACCGGTTGAGCATGGCGGACTTGAGATGGGAGTCCTTGGTGATGAGGACCTCCCGGCCGCCGGCCTCGATGTACTCGATGGCGGCCCGGATCTTGGGCCCCATCGAGCCGGGGGGGAACTGACCGTCCGCCAGGTGCCTGCGGGCCTCGTCCACGCTCAGGACGGGGACCTCCGTCTGGTCGGGCTTGCCGAAATTGATGAAGACGCGCTCGATGGCGGTCAGGATGATGAACAGGTCGACTTTGACCTCGCGGGCGATGAGGCTCGCGGCGTAGTCCTTGTCGATGACGGCCTCGACGCCTTCGAAGAGGCCGTTGCCGTTGATGATGACGGGGATGCCCCCGCCGCCGGCCGCGATGACGATGCGGCCGGCCTCGACGAGCTCGCGGATGACGCCCTTGGGGACGACGTCGATCGGCCGCGGCGAGGGCACGACCTTGCGGTAGCCCCGCCCGGCGTCCTCGATCATGGTCCAGGACTTCTCGCGGGCGAGCTCCTCGCCCCGGGCCTTCGAATAGAACGGGCCGACCGGCTTGGTCGGCTTGGCGAAGGCGGGGTCCTCCCGGTCGACGACGACCTGGGTGACGAGGGAGGCGACCTCCTTGTCGATGGAGCGGCGGCGGAGCTCGTTGATGAGGGCCCGCTCCAGCATGAAGCCCATGCTGCCCTCGGTCATGGCGTCGCAGACGTCGAGGGTGTAGGGCGGGATCTTGTCGGCGGCCTCCTCCATCTGGATGAGGAGGTTCCCGACCTGGGGGCCGTTGCCGTGGACGATGATGAGCTCGTAGCCCTTGCGGACGATGTGGACCATGAGCTCGGCCGCCCTCTGCGCGTTGCGCATCTGCTCGCTTTGCAGACCTTTCTGGTCTTCGGGCAGCATGGCGTTGCCGCCGAACGCGACGAGGGCGATCTTCGGTCTCATCGGGCGCCTCAGAACTTCTTCAGGACGTCCTTGAGCGTGGGCGTGCCGATCTCCTCGAGCTCGTAGCCGACGCGGAGGATGGGCTTGCCGACCTTGATGACCCGGGTGATGTCGATGGGCGTCGCGCTGACGACGAGGTCGCAGTCGATGGCCTCGATCGTCTTGGCCAGCTCGCGGGTCTGCTTCTCGCCGTAGCCCATGGCCGGCAGGACGTTGTCGAGGTGGTTGTACTTCTCGAAGGTCTTCTTGATCGAGCCGACGGCGAAGGGCCGGGGGTCGATGATCTCGGCCGCGCCGTACTTCTTGGCCGCGACGATGCCGGCGCCGTACTTCATGCCGCCGTGGGTGAGGGTCGGTCCGTCCTCGATGACGAGGACGCGCTTGCCCGTGATCCGGCCGCCGTCCTCGACGATGGTCGGGGAGTTGGCCCGGATGATCTTGGCCTTGGGGTTGACCGCCTTGGCGCTGGCCAGGACGGTGGCGATGCCCTCCGGGGTGGCCGTGTCCATCTTGTTGATGACGATGACGTCGGCCCGGCGGAAATTGACCGCGCCGGGGTAGTAGGAGAGCTCGTGCCCGGCCCGGTGGGGGTCGGCGACGACGATCTCGAGGTCGGACTTGTAGAAGGAGAAGTCGTTGTTGCCGCCGTCCCAGAGGATGACGTCGGCTTCCTTCTCGGCCTGGTGGAGGATGGCCCCGTAGTCGACGCCGGCGTAGACGATGATGCCCTTGTCGATGTGGGGCTCGTACTCCTCGCGCTCCTCGATCGTGCACTCGTGCTTGTCGAGGTCGGCGTAGGTGGCGAAGCGCTGGACCTTCTGCTTGACGAGGTCGCCGTAGGGCATGGGGTGGCGGATCGCGGCGACGCGGCGGCCCTTGGCCTTGAGGATCTCGGCCACCCGGCGGCTGGTCTGGCTCTTGCCCGAGCCGGTCCGGACGGCGCAGACGGAGACGACGGGCCTGCGGCTCCGGATCATCGTGTCGCAGGGGCCGAGGAGGACGAAGTTGGCGCCGGCCGCCAGGACCTGGGAGGCCTTGTCCATGACGTAGGCGTGGGGGAGGTCGCTGTAGGCGAGGTGGACGTCGTCGACCTTGTGGGCGGCGATGAGCTCGTCGAGCTCGGCCTCGGCCTCGATCGGGATGCCCTTGGGGTAGAGCTTGCCGGCCAGGGCCGCGGGATACTTGCGGCCTTCGATGTCCGGGATCTGCGTCGCGGTGAAAGCGACGACCCGGTAGTCGGGATTGTCACGGAAGTAGGTGTTGAAGTTGTGGAAGTCGCGCCCGGCGGCGCCCATGATGATGACCTTTTTCATGCCGCGTTCTCCTTTCTCATTTCGAAAAAACTTCTCCACACAAGAATCAAAAGATCTTCAATTGTCCGAAAAAGAAGCATAAGTATAGCCCAATAAGGCTTTTAAATCAATATAAGGAGGGGCCGGAACAGCCGGCTATCTGGGCTTCGAAGAGGGCGAGATCTTGCGGCCGGGGGCGCGCTTGGAGAAGCCCTCCTGGGGACGGGGAGGGGCCGGCGGGACGGCGGGGCTGCTTCCAGGCGGGCTTTTGGCGGCGATTGATGGGGTGCGGCATGGGGACCTCCTGGGGTTTTCTCCTATGATTATACGCCCAAAAACGGCGATGTTGCGGGGCGGGAAACGCGATATTGACTATTGGAGGCGATTTGCTTAAGATAGAACGGCTTTTAATAGCGGAAGTATAGGCGCGTAGCTCAGTGGGAGAGCGCTTCCCTGACACGGAAGAGGCCGTGGGTTCAATCCCCTCCGCGCCTACCAAGAGAACTTTGCGGCCAGAATTCAACGAACCGCCGGACCGGCTGGACTTGAATCGCCCGCCCCTGAGGGACTGCCAACGAGAATGAGTGACGACAGCGAATATTTCGATCGACGTACTGCGGCACAGCGCCGCGCACCTCCTGGCCCACGCCGTCCTCGATCTCTATCCCGAGACCAAGACCGGCGTCGGCCCGGCCGTCGAGACCGGGTTCTATTACGACTTCCTGAGGGACACGCCCTTCACGCCCGAGGACCTCGAGGCCATCGAAAAGCGCATGAAGGAGCTGGCCCGGGCCAACGTCCCCGTCGAGCGGCTCGTCCTCTCCAAGGACGAGGCCATCCGGATGTTCGAGGAGAAGGGCCAGCCGCTCAAGGTCGAGCTCATCCGCGAGAAGGGCGACGCGACCGTGACCGTCTACCGGCAGGGCCCGTTCGCCGACTTCTGCCTCGGCCCCCACGTCCCTTCGACCGGACTCCTCGAGAACGTCAAGCTCCTCTCGGTCTCCGGGGCCTACTGGAAGGGCGACGAGCACGGCCCGCAGATGCAGCGGATCTACGGCGCCGTCTTCCCGACGAAGAAGGAGCTCGAGGACCACCTGCGCATGCTCGAGGAGGCCAAGAAGCGCGACCACCGCCGGCTCGGCGCCGAGCTCGACCTCTTCAGCACCAACGACGTCCTCGGCGGCGGGCTCATCCTCTGGCACCCCAAGGGGGCCCGCGTCCGGGCCGTCATCGAGCAGCACTGGCGCGAGCGCCATTGGGCCGGCGGCTACGACATTCTCTTCACCCCCCACATCGGCCGGGCGACCCTGTGGGAGACCTCGGGCCACCTCGGCTTCTACAAGGACAGCATGTACTCGCCGATGGACATCGACGAGGAGGCCTACTATCTCAAGCCGATGAACTGCCCCTTCCACATCCAGATCTACAAGTCCCGGATGCGCTCGTACCGGGACCTGCCCCTGCGCTGGGCCGAGCTCGGCACCGTCTACCGCTACGAGCGCAGCGGCACCCTCCACGGCCTCCTGCGCGTCCGCGGCTTCACCCAGGACGACGCCCACATCATCTGCACGCCCGACCAGATCGAGGACGAGATCCTGCGGGTCCTCGATTTCTCGGTCTCCATCCTGGCCGACTTCGGCTTCACCGACAACAAGATCGAGCTGTCGGTCCGCGACCCGAAGAACCCCGGGAAATACGCCGGCTCGGACGCCCTCTGGCGCCAGGCCGAAGCCTCCCTCGTCAAGGCCCTGGAGACCCGCGGGCTACCCCTACGAGCGGATGGAGGGCGAGGCCGTCTTCTACGGTCCCAAGATCGACATCAAGATCAAGGACGCCATCGGCCGGCTGTGGCAGTGCACGACCATCCAGTTCGATTTCAACATGTCGGAGCGCTTCGACATGACCTACGTCGGCGAGGACGGCCAGGAGCACCGCCCCTACATGGTCCACCGGGCCCTGCTCGGCTCCCTCGAGCGCTTCTTCGGCGTCCTCGTCGAACATTACAACGGGAGCTTCCCCCTGTGGCTGGCCCCCGTCCAGGCCGTCATCCTGCCGATCGCCGAGCGCCACGAGGCCTACGCCAAGGCGCTCGACGAGAAGCTCCGCGAGGCCGGCCTGCGCTCGTCGGTCGACCTCAGCCGCGAGAAGGTCGGCAAGAAGATCCGCCAGGCCGAGGTCGAGAAGGTCCCGCTCATCCTCGTCGTCGGCGACAAGGAGGTCGAGCGCGGCTCGGCGTCCCTGCGCGTCCACGGCCAGGGCGACAAGGGCGAGATCGACGTGGCCCGCTTCCTCGAGCAGGCCCTGGCTTTGAATCGTCAAAAAAGTCTCATCGTGAATTTCTAGAGGAGGACCCGCCATTTTCAAGAGACACGGTTTCTATCCTGTGGCCGCCAAAGCCAAGCCCCACCGGATCAACGAGATGATCCCGGCGCGCGAGGTCCGGGTCATCGACGAGGAGCGCAACGCCCTCGGCGTCATGCCCACCGTCCAGGCCATCCAGCTGGCCCGGGAGCGCGGCCTCGACCTGGTCGAGATCGCGCCCACGGCCGACCCGCCGGTCTGCAAGATCACGGACTACGGCAAGTTCCTGTACGAGCAGCACAAGAAGGACCACGAGGCCAAGAAGCACCAGAAGCAGATCCAGATCAAGGAGATCAAGTTCCGGCCCAAGATCAGCATCCACGACTACGACTTCAAGATGAAGCACGTCCGGCGCTTTCTCGGGGAAGGCAACAAGGTCAAGATCACCGTCATGCTGCGCGGCCGCGAGAAGCAGAAACCGGAGCTCGGCTACCAGGTCCTCGACAGGGTCCTGGCCGACGTCAAGGAAATGGCCACCCAGGACGGCTCGGCCCGCAAACAGGATTGGGCCGTGTCCGCCCTGCTGGTCCCCACGAAAGTTGGAGGAAAAGATGCCAAAGTTAAAAACCCACAAGGGAGCCCAAAAGAGGTTCAAGGTCACGGCCAAGAAAAAGCTCCTGCACGCGAAAGCGAATAAGAAGCACATCCTGACCAAGAAGACGCGCAAGCGCAAACGGCAGCTGGGCCAGCCGGCCGAGCTCAGCCCGACGCATCGCAAGATGCTCAAGACCATGCTCCCGTACGACATGTGACGTCGACCGGCGCAACAAGGAGACCATCATGCCCCGCGTGAAACGCAGCACCAAGCGGCACGACCGCCGCACCAAGGTCCTCGGCCTGGCCAAGGGCTATTTCGGCGCCAAGAGCCGCAATTACCGCACCGCCAAAGAGGCGGTGGAGAAGTCCCTCCTCTACGCCTACCGCGACCGGCGGGCCAAAAAGCGGGACTTCCGCAGCCTCTGGATCGTCCGCATCAAGGCCGGGGCCGTCGCCAACGGCATGTCCTACAGCCGCTTCATCCGCGGCCTCAAGGACCTCGGCGTCATCCTCGACCGCAAGATCCTGGCCGACCTGGCCGTCAACGCGCCGGCCACCTTCGCCCACCTCGTCGAGAGAACCAAGACGCCGGCCGCCTAGCTCCCGCCGATGGCCGATTTGAAGGACCGGATCGACGGTCTCAGGAAGGAGTTCGAGGCCGCCGCCCTCAAGGCGGGCGACGCCAAGGCCGTCGAAGAGCTCCGGACGGCCTTCCTGAGCCGCAAGAGGGGCCACATCACGCTCCTCTTCGAGGACCTGAAGTCCGTCCCGGCCGAGGAGAAGCGCGAGGCCGGGCGCCTCGTCAACGAGCTCAAGACCGCCGTCGTCGACCGCCTCCAGGCCCTCGAGGCGGAGGCCCGGACGGCCGTCCGCCCGGCCCGGGCGATCGACCTGACGCTCCCCGGCCGGAAGCGCTACGCCGGGTCGCTCCATCCGCTGACGCTCTTCCAGGAGGAGATCGAGAGGGTCTTCCTCGGCATGGGCTTCGCCATCGAGGAGGGCCCCGAGATCGAGACCGACTACTACAACTTCGAGGCCCTCAACTTCCCGCCGCACCACCCGGCCCGCGACAAGTGGGACACGCTCTTCATCAAGGGCGACCTGCTCCTGCGGACCCACACCTCGCCCGTCCAGGTCCGGGTCATGGAGCGGTCGAAGCCGCCCATCCGCATCATCTGCCCCGGCCGGGTCTTCCGCCGCGAGACGCCCGACCCGACGCACCTGCCGATGTTCATGCAGGTCGAGGGGCTGGTCATCGACAAGGGCGTCACCTTCGCCCATCTCAAGGGCACGCTCGAATATTTCATCCGGGCCCTGTTCGGCGAGAAGGTCAAGATCCGCTTCCGGCCGAGCTTCTTCCCCTTCACCGAGCCCTCGGCCGAGGTCGACATCGAGTGCATCGTCTGCTCCGGGAAGGACCCGGGCTGCCGCGTCTGCGCCGGCACGGGCTGGAAGGAGATCCTGGGCTCGGGCATGGTCGACCCCCAGGTCCTCAAGAACGTCAACATCGACCCGGAGAAATACTCCGGGTGGGCCTTCGGGCTCGGCATCGACCGCACGGCCATGTTCGCCTTCGGCATCCCCGAGATGCGCTACTTCTACGAGAACGACCTGAGGTTCCTCAGGCAATTCGGGACGAAATGAAGATCAGCCTGGACTGGCTCCGCGAATACGTCGCCGTCGACCTCCCCCGGCAGGAGATCCTCGACAAGCTGACGATGATCGGCCTCGTCGCCGACACGACCGAGGAGAGGGACGGCGACCTCGTCCTCGACCTCGAGACCTACGCCAACCGGCCCGACACGCTCGGCCACCTCGGCGTCGCCCGCGAGATGGCGGCGCTCCTGGGCCTTCCGCTCATCGAGAAGGACTGGCCCGTCGCCGAGCTCCCCGAGGCCACGACGGACATCGCCGACGTCCAGATCGTCGCCGAGGCCCTCTGCCCCCGCTACTGCGGCATCGTCGTCCGGAACGTCCCGGTCGGGCCGTCGCCCGACTGGCTCACGCGCCGGATCGAGGCCATGGGCCTGCGGCCCGTCAACAACGTCGTCGACGTCTCGAACTACGTCCTCTTCGCCACGGCCCAGCCCATCCACACCTTCGATTTCGGCCGGATCGGCGGCGGCCGCATCGTCGTCCGCAAGGCCAAGCGCGGCGAGACCCTGGTCGACCTCGACGGCCGGACCCTCGCGCTCGCGGCCGACATGCTCGTCATCGCCGACGAGTCGCGGCCGGTGGCCCTGGCCGGCGTCATCGGCGGCCAGGCCTCGGGCATCACGGAGTCGACCCGCGACGTCTTCATCGAGAGCGCCCATTTCGACCCCGTCGGGATCCGCAAGACGGCCAAGGCGCTCGGCCTCTCGACCGACGCCTCGTACCGCTTCGAGCGCGGCGCCGACATCGGTTTCGCGCCGCAGGCGGCCCTCATGGCCGCGTCCCTGCTGACGCGGATGGGCGGCCGGGCCTCGCGGGGCCTGATCGACCGCTACCCCAGGCCCCCGAAGGCGACGGACGGTGCGTCTGCGCCTGCGGCGGATCGCCGAGCTCCTCGGCGTCGAGGTCCCCGAGAGCTTCGTCGTCGATGTCCTCGGGCGGCTCGGGTTCCGCGTCGAGGGCGTCGCCGAAGGGCCCCTGGCGGGTGGAAGTGCCCACGTTCCGCGTGGACGTCTCGAGGGAAGCGGACCTCGTCGAGGAGATCGCCCGGTTCTACGGCTACGACCGCATCCCCTCGGAGGTCACGCCCGTCGACTCGTTCGCCCCGGTCGTCAACCGGAAGCGGGAGCGCCTGGCCCGGATCCGCGAGACCCTGGCCGGCCAGGGCCTCGACGAGGTCATCAACTGGAGCTTCGCCGACCCGGAGAGGGAAGCGGCCGTCGCCGAGCGGGCGGACGCCCGTGGCGATCCAGAACCCCATCTCCAACCGGGCCTCGGTCATGCGCACGTCCCTCTTCCCCGGCCTCCTCGAGAACGCCGCCTGGAACCTCAACCGGGGAGTCGAGGGCGTCCACATCTTCGAGCTCGGGAACGTCTTTTACTGGGGGGACGACGAGAAGCACCGCGAGGACCTTCACCTCGGGCTGCTCTCGACCGGGCTCCTGCCCGGCGCCGGCTTCGCCGCGCCCGCCGCGGCCACGGATTTCTACGTCCTCAAGGGCGCCGTCGAGGCCGCCCTCGAGGCGCTTCGCTTCGACCCGGCCGGCTTCGAAGAGCGGGACCATCCCTCGTTCGAGCCCGGCCGGGCCCTGGCCGTCCTCTATCGAGGGCCAGGAGGTCGGCCGTCTCGGCCTCCTGCGCCGGGACCTGGCCGCCTCCGCGTCGGTCGACGGGCCGGTCTACGCGGCCGAGATCGATCTCTCGGCCCTGTTCGAGAAGACGCCCCGGCCGTTCGAGTACGTGCCGGTCCCGAAGCTGCCGGGGGTCGTCCGCGACCTGTCGTTCCTCATGGACCGCTCCGTCACGTACGGCGAGATCGCCCGGGCCCTGGGCCGGCTCGACCAGCCCCTGCTCGAGGGCTTCGAGCTCGTCGACCGGTTCTCGGGCGCGCCCTTGCCGGCCGACAAGGTCAGCCTGACCATCCGGCTCCGCTTCCGGCATCCGCAGAGGACGCTCGTGGCCGGGGAAGTGGACCGCGCCGAGCAGGAGATCGTCGGCCACCTCAGGTCCGCGCTCGCAATCCAACTCAGGGAGGGGAAAAATTGACTTCCGAACTTGAGCGAATTAAAATACTCGAAGGCAAGATCGGACAGGTCGTCGATCACATCCACAAGCTCACGACCGAGAACGAGAAGCTGAGGCAGCAGCTCAAGGAGTTCCGGACGGAGAAGAAGGACTTCGAGGAAAGCACCCGCAAGATCGCCCGCCTGGACGAGGAGATGAAGAAGTACGAGGGCGAACGGGAGCTCCTCAAGGGGAAGATCGAAGCCATTATCGGCGAGATCGACAAGCTCGGCTTATGACGGAACGAATCCTCGAGATAGAGATCTTCGGACAGCGGTACAAGATCCGCGTCAAAGGAGAGGAGGATGAGAAGTATATAGGCCACTTGACCTCGCTCGTTGACCAGAAGATGCACGAAGTGGCTGTGAAATCGAAGTCCGCGGACACGACCAAGATCGCCGTCCTGGCGGCCTTGAACATCGCGGACGAGCTGTTTCTGAGCCAGAAGAAGCTGGATCAGCTGAACGAGGCCTTGGGCCACATGGAGACGGAGATCGAAAGTTTGGAGGTTCATCTCTTCGCAGATGAAAATACATACACGGACGCCGATAAATCCCCGCTTTGACGGGCCCGCCCTTCGCGGCCGGCTCGCCGGCCGGGCCGCTCCCGGCACGGGCATCTGACGCCTCCGCGCTTTCCTTCCCGTCTCCTCATTTCGAATAGATGAGGAGGTCATCCCAATGAACGCGTTGACGTACGCCGGCATCGCCGTTATCGTCATCCTCGCCGCGGCCGTCGCGTCCTGCTGCTCAAGCGGCAGCAGGGCTCCCGCAAGGCCGCCGAGGCCGAAGAGCAGGCCCGCACGATCCTCGACCGGGCCAGGGAGGAAGGGGAAAAGATCAAGCGGGAGGCGGCCATCGAGGCCCGCGAGAAGGACCTCGCCCGCCAGAACGATTTCGAGGCCCAGAGCCGCGAGAAACAGCGCAAGATCAACGAGACCGAGCGCCGGCTCCTCAGCAAGGAGGAGAACCTGGAGCGGCGGTTCCAGTCGATCGAGCGCAAGGAGCGCGATCTCTCCCAGAAGGAGCGCAAGCTCACCCAGAAGGAGAAGGACCTCGAGGTCGAAGAGGCCAAGATCGCCGAGGCCATCCAGAAGGGCGTCGAGGAGCTCGAGAGGATCTCCGGCATGTCCCAGGAAGAAGCCAAGGCCATGCTGGTCAAGAAGATCGAGGAGGAGGCCCGCCTGGAGGCCATCGGCAGCGTCCGGCGCATCGAGGAGGAGGCCCGCGAAAAGGCCGCCGTCTCGGCCCGGGAGATCATCACCAACGCCATCCAGCGCTCGGCCGCCGAGCACGTCGTCGAAACGACGGTCTCGGTCGTCGACCTGCCGTCCGACGACATGAAGGGGCGGATCATCGGCCGCGAGGGCCGCAACATCCGGGCCCTGGAGATGGCCACGGGCGTCGACA
The DNA here is from genome assembly GCA_963843505.1 of Candidatus Aminicenantota bacterium. Taxonomy (GTDB): domain Bacteria; phylum Acidobacteriota; class Aminicenantia; order Aminicenantales; family Saccharicenantaceae; genus RBG-16-66-30. The sequence continues at coordinate 260,486 of CAWJKR010000006.1, forward strand.
TCATCGTCGACGACACGCCCGAGGCGGTCATCCTGTCGAGCTTCGACCCCATCCGCCGCGAGCTGGCCCGCCTGTCCATCCAGAAGCTCGTCACCGACGGGCGCATCCACCCGGCCCGCATCGAGGACATCGTCGAGTCGGTCAAGGCCGACCTCGAGCAGAAGATCAAGCAGGAGGGCGAGTCGACCGTCCTGGAGCTCAAGGTCCGCGACATCCACCCGGAGCTGATCAAGCTCCTGGGCAAGCTCAAGTACCGGACGAGCTACGGGCAGAACGTCCTCCAGCACACCAAGGAAGTGGCCATGCTCGCGGCCATGATGGCCCGCGAGATCGGCCTCGACACGAACGTCGCCCTGCGGGCCGGCCTGCTCCACGACATCGGCAAGGCCGTCGACAGGGACACCGAAGGGCACCCACACCGAGCTCGGCGTCGAGCTGGCCAAGAAGTACGGCGAGTCGGAAAAGGTCTGCCAGGCCATCGCCTCGCACCACCGCGACATCGACTTCCCGTCGATCGAGGCCGTCCTCGTCCAGGCCGCCGACACGCTCTCGGCCGCCCGGCCCGGGGCCCGGCGCGAGCTGCTCGAGACCTACATCCAGCGGCTGGAGAAGCTCGAGGAGATCGCCGCGTCGTTCGAGGGCGTCTCCAAGGCCTTCGCCCTGCAGGCCGGCCGCGAGATCCGCATCATCGTCGAGGCCCTCAAGGTCTCCGACGACAAGGCGGCCCTCCTGGCCAAGGACGTCGCGGCCAAGATCAAGGCCGAGCTCGACTACCCCGGCCAGATCAAGGTCACGGTCATCCGGGAGATGAGGGCGGTCGAGTATGCCCGCTGATTTCGGGGTCCTCTTCCTCGGCGACATCATCGGCCGGCCGGGCCGGCGGGCCATGGACAAGTTCCTGCCCGGGCTCGTCAAGAAGTACGCGCCGTCGCTCATCATCGCCAACGGCGAGAACGCGGCCGGGGGCAGCGGCATCACCGAGGAGATCGGCACGGACCTGTTCATGCACGTCGACGTCCTGACCTCGGGCAACCACATCTGGGACAAGAAAGAGGCCCTGCCCTACCTCGAGCGCGAGCCGCGGCTCCTGCGGCCGGCCAATTATCCCGCCGGTCAACCCGGGCCGCTTCTCCTACGTCTTCCAGATCGGCCGACGGGCATCAAGGCGGCCGTCCTCAACCTCCAGGGGCGGGTCTTCATGGAGCCCCTGGACTGCCCGTTCAAGCGGGCCGACGAGGAGGTCGCCGCCCTCCGCGCGGTGACCCCGATCATCATCGTCGATTTCCACGCCGAGGCGACTTCCGAAAAGCAGGCCCTCGGCTGGTATCTCGACGGCCGGGTCTCGGCCGTCATCGGCACGCACACCCACGTCCCGACGTCGGACGAACGGGTCCTGCCCGGCGGCACGGCCTACATCACCGACGCCGGCATGGCCGGCGGCCGCAACGCCGTCATCGGCATGGCCCGCGAGCAGGCCCTGGCCGCGGTTCCTGACCTCGCGGCCGCAGCGCTTCGAGCCGTCGCGCGACGGCCTGTTCCTGTCCGGCGTTTACGTCGCGATCGACGCCGGAGACGGGCCGCGCCCGCTCGATCACGCGCGAGGTCCTGGCGGAGGATGGTCACGAAGACTGAAGGCCTGGTCGTCAAGGACCACGTCTACACGGTCTCGCAGGTCACCGAGATCGTCAAGACCGCCCTCGAGGTGGCCCTGCCCCAGGTCTGGGTCGAGGGCGAGGTCTCGGGCTACAAGAAGGCCGCCTCGGGCCACGTCTTCTTCAACCTCAAGGACGACAAGAGCGTCATCAAGGCCGTCATGTGGCAGTCGACGGCCCGCAAGATCCTGTTCGAGCTCAAGGACGGCCTCAAGGTCGTCTGCCGGGGCAAGGTCAGCGTCTACGAGCCCCGCGGCGACTACCAGCTCTACGTCGACCTCGTCGAGCCCAAGGGCAAGGGCGCCCTCCAGCTCGCCTTCGAGCAGCTCAAGGAAAAGCTCAAGGCCGAGGGCCTGTTCGACGAGAGGCGCAAGAGGAAGCTGCCGCTCCGGCCCCGGACGATCGGCGTCGTCACCTCGCCGACCGGCGCGGCCATCCGCGACGTCCTGCGCGTCCTCGAGCGCCGCTACGCCAGGCTCCGCGTCGTCATCTATCCGGCCCGGGTCCAGGGCGAGGGCGCGTCGGCCGAGATCGTCGAGGGCATCGACGCCCTCGGGGCCTGGCCGGGGATCGACGTCCTCATCGTCGGCCGCGGCGGCGGCTCGATCGAGGACCTGTGGGCCTTCAACGAGGAGAACGTGGCCCGGGCCATCGCCCGCTCGCCCGTCCCCGTCATCTCGGCCGTCGGCCACGAGGTCGACTTCACCATCGCCGACTTCGTCGCCGACGTCCGGGCCTCGACGCCCTCGGCGGCCGCGGAGATGGTCATCGAGACAGAGGAGGCCTTCGCCGAGAGGATCGAGGCGCAGACGCGCCGGCTCGGGGAGCTCCTCCGCTACGGCATCCAGGACCTGCGGGGCGACGTCGATGAGCTGGCCCGGAACCGCATCTTCCAGAATTTCCAGGTCAAGCTGGCCAACCTGGCCCGGCGCGTGGACGACCTCGAGACGCGGGGCCGGAACGTCCTCAGGGCCGAGCGCCAGGCCATCGCCGAGCACAAGGGCGCGGCCCTTCTCGCCGCCGAGCGGCTCGGCGAACATCCTGCGCCGGACGGTGGGCGAGCACCAGGCGAGCTGGGAGCGGCTCTCGGCCGCCCTCAACGCCCTGAGCCCCCTGGCCGTTCTCAAGAAGGGCTACACGCTCGTCTGGAAGGACGGCGGCCTGCGCCTGGCCCGACGGATCGAGGACATCGTCGAGGGCGAGGCCGTCGAGGTCTCGTTCTTCAAGGGCGAGTTCAGCGCCCGGGTCGAGTCCGTCGACCGCAAGAAGCTCCTGGAATCCCGGTTCCTGAAGGAGGGGTCATGACCAATCTGACGTTCGAAAAGGCCCTGGCCGACCTCGAAGAGATCGTGGCCAAGCTCGAGAAGGGCGGCATCTCGCTCAACGAGTCGCTGGCGCTTTTCGAGAAAGGGGTCAAGATGTCCCGCTTCCTGCGGAGCGAGCTCGACAAGGCCGAGCGCAAGGTCGAGATCCTGCTCAAGGACGAGAAGGGCAAGCTCAAGGCGGAGGATTTCGAGGCCGAGACGGACGACGGCGAGGGAACGGGGGAGGACGGCGGGACCGCCTGAGGCGCCCGCGAAAGCCATGGCCAAGATCCTCGACTCCATCCGTGAGCCGGCCGACATCCGGAAGCTCACGCCGGACGAGCTCTCGATCCTGGCCCTGGAGATCCGCGCCCTCATCCTGGAGACCGTGGCCAAGAACGGCGGCCACCTGGCCTCGAACCTCGGCGTCGTCGAGCTGACGCTGGCCCTGCACCTGGCCTTCGACTCGCCCCGGGACAAGATCGTCTGGGACGTCGGGCACCAGTGCTACACCCACAAGATCCTGACCGGCCGGAAGGACAGCTTCGCCGGCCTGCGCCGCTGCGGCGGCATCCTCGGCTTCCCCTGCCGCGACGAGAGCGAGCACGACATTTTCAACACCGGCCACGCCTCGACCGCCCTCTCGGCCGCCCTGGGCATGGCCGTGGCCCGGGACCGGGCCGGCGAGTCCCATCACGTCGTCGCCGTCGTCGGCGACGGGAGCCTGACCGGGCGGCGTCGCCCTCGAAGCGCTCAACCAGATCGGCCATCTCCGCGAGCGGCTGATCATCGTCCTCAACTTCAACGAGATGTCCATCTCGATCAACGTCGGGGCCTGGTCGAAGTACTTCTCCTATCTCGTTTCGGGTCAGCGCTATATCCGGATCAAGGACCAGGCCAAATCGCTCCTCAAAAGGGTCCCCCAGCTCGGCCAGCCCGTGATCAAGGCCGGCCGGGCCCTCGAGGAGCTGGCCAAGAAGATCCTCTTCCCCGGGCTCGTTTTCAAAGAGCTCGGCATCCGCTACATCGGCCCGGTCCACGGCCACAACGTCGAGTCGCTCGTCGAGGCCTTCGAGACGGCCAAGACCTACGACGGCCCCGTCCTCATCCAGTGCGTGACCCAGAAGGGCAAGGGCTACCAGCCCTCCCGGGCCCACCCGGAGAAGTTCCACGGGCTCGGGCCGTTCAAGGTGGCGACGGGCGAGCCGCTGCAGCGCGAATGGGGCCCCTCGTTCTCGGCCGCCTTCGGCGAGGCGATGATCAAGGTCGCGAAGAAGGACGAGAAGGTGCTGGCCATCACCGCGGCCATGGGCGAGGGCACCGGGCTCAAGGAGTTCTCCGAGAAGCTCCCCGACCGCTTCTTCGACGTCGGCATCGCCGAGCAGCACGCCGTGACCTTCGCCTCGGGCCTGGCCATCGCGGGCTTCAAGCCCGTCGTGGCCATCTACTCGACCTTCCTGCAGCGGGCCTACGACCAGATCTACCACGACGTCTGCCTGATGGACCTGCCGGTCGTCTTCGTCCTCGACCGGGCCGGCATCGTCCCCGACGACGGCCCCACGCACCAGGGCGTCAACGACATCGCCTACATGCGGCACATGCCCCACATGATCGTCATGGCCCCCAAGGACGAGAACGAGCTTCAGCACATGCTCTGGTCGGCCATCTCCTACGGCCATCCCTGCTCGGTGCGCTTCCCCAAGGCCAAGGGCCTGGGCGTTCCCATCGACGAGACGCTCCGGGTCCTGACGCCCGGCCAGAGCGAGCTCGTCAAGGACGGCCGCGACCTCATCTTCGCCGTCGGCAACCAGGTGGCGCCGGCGCTCGAGGCGGCCAACGAGCTCGAGAAGGACGGCCTCTCGTTCGCCGTCGTCAACGCCCGCTTCGTCCAGCCGCTCGACCGCGACATGATCCTCCGCTTCGCCGGGCCGGGGCGGACGGTCGTCACGCTCGAGGAGGGCATCGTCGAGGGCGGCGCCGGCAGCGCCGTGCGCGAGCTCCTCGACCGGGAGGGCCGGTTCGGCGTCCGCTTCATGGCGCTCGGCGTGCCGGTCGGCGTCCATCCCGTCGGCAAGTCCGACGAGATCCGGGCCAAGGTCGGCCTCGACGTCCCCAGCATCGTCCGGAGGATCCGGGACCTCTCCAAGACGCCCCTCTCCTGTGGCGCCGATGAAAGAACGCGCGGATAAGCTCCTCGCGGCCCGGGGCCTCGCGCCGAGCTGCGAAAAGGCCCAGGCCCTGATCATGGCCGGCCTGGTCACGAGCGGCGGCCGGCCGATCGGCAAGGCCGGCGAGCTCCTGGACGCCGACGCGCCGCTCGAGATCGCGCCTCCCCTTCCCTTCGTCAGCCGCGGCGGGCTCAAGCTCGAGGAGGCCCTCGACCGGTTTCGTATCGACGTCGCCGGCCTGGTCGGCGCTCGACATCGGGGCCTCGACCGGGGGCTTCGTCGATTGCCTGCTTAAAGCGAGGCGCCGCAAGGGTTTACGCCGTCGACGTGGACACGAAACAGCTCGATTGGGGGCTCGGCAAGGACCCCCGGGTCGTGCCCATCGAGAAGAACGCCCGGGAGCTCTCTCCGGCCGACATTCCGGAGGCGCCGGGCATCGTCACGATGGACGTCTCGTTCATCTCCGTGCTCAAGATCCTGCCGGCGCTCAAGGCCATCCCGGGCGAGTGGACCCTTGTCTCGCTCATCAAGCCGCAGTTCGAGGCCGCCCCGAAGGACGTCGGCAGGAAGGGCGTCATCCGGGACGCCGCGGTCCACGCCGCGGTCCTGGCGCGGGTCATCGCCGGGGCCCGCGAGACTCGGCTTCGGCCTCAAGGGCCTCATCCGCTGCTCGACGCACGGCCAGAAGGGGAACGTCGAGTTCTTCGCCTGGTGGGTCAAGGGGACGCCGGACCTCAACGCGGACCTCGTCCCAGCCTGGATCAAGGAGGCGGTCAGCCATGAATAACGTGCGCAAAGCCGGCATCGTCATCAAGCCCCACGCGCCCTCGGTCGAGGGCATCCTCAAGATCGTCGTCGAATACTTCGAGGGCCGCGGCATCGCCTGCGTCCTCGAGGACGTCGCGGCGCGGAAGCTCGGCCGCGCCGGACGGCCTGGAGCGGGCCGCGATCGCCGCCGCCTCCGATCTCGTCGTCGTCCTCGGCGGCGACGGGACGCTCCTCAGCGTCGCCCATCACGCGGCCCAAGCCGGGGTCCCGGTCATGGGCGTCAACCTGGGCCGGCTGGGCTTCCTGACCGAGATCCCCGTCAGCGAGGCCGTGCAGACTCTCGACAGGTTCCTGGCGGGCGACACGGCCCTCGTCAGCCCGCGCTGGCTCCTCGAGGCCCGGACCGCGAACGCCGCTTCCTATTGCCTGAACGACGCCGTCATCACCAAGGGCGCCGTGGCCCGGATGATCGAGCTGGCCATCGCCATCGACGGCCAGGACGTGGCCACGCTCAAGGCAGACGGTCTCATCGTCTCGACGCCGACCGGCTCGACGGCCTATTCGCTTTCGGCCGGCGGGCCCATCCTCCATCCCCAGGTCCCGGCCATCGTTCTGACGCCGATCTGCCCCCACACGCTGTCCTTCCGGCCCATGGCCGTTCCGGCGACGTCGACGATCGGCGTCCGCCTGCTGACGGGGGGCGAGGAGGTCCACGTGACCTTCGACGGCCAGCGCGGCGGGGTCATGGTCGGCAACGACATCGTCGAGATCCGCAAGGCCCCCTTCGAGCTCCAGCTCGTCACCTCGCCCGAAGCGATCTTATTACGACCTGGTCAAGGAAAAGCTCGGCTGGGCCGAATAGCGGCTGTCCCGCGGGCGGTGCCCTGGTTTGACAAGTCGCAGGCCGGTCGCTATCATGGGTTTTCGCCGAAATACTACAAAAAAACTAAGAATTGGAGATACCCATGTCCGACGCCATTATCACCGGAACCGACGCCACTTTCGACGCCGAGGTCCTCAAGTCCGACCTCCCCGTCCTGGTGGATTTCTGGGCCCCCTGGTGCGGCCCCTGCAGGATGATCGCCCCCCTCGTCGACGAGATCGCCGAGGCCCACAAGGGCAAGCTCAAGGTCGTCAAGATGAACGTCGACGAGAACGGCCAGATGCCCCAGACCTACGGGGTCATGGCCATCCCGACCCTGATCCTGTTCAAGGGCGGCGAGCTCAGGAAAAGGTCGTCGGCGTCGAGTCCAAGGCCAAGCTCCTCGAGCGCATCGCCAAGCACATCTGACGGGCTGCGGGGACATGTACCCCGGGTACGTGTCCCCGAAGCTGATCATGCCTCGGGGACACGTACCGACGGCTACATGTCCCCTCTCGCAGGACTCCGCTCCCTGCCGGTCCAGCTAGACCGGTTTGATAGCCGCAGTCTGGCCCTTTGACGCCTTGGCCGCGGCGGCCGCGTCGTACTTCTCGTTCAGCACGCGCCGCCAGCTCCGCCCCCCAGAGCAGGATGACCATCGACGTCGAGATCCAGAGCAGGAAGAAGAGGACCGAGGTCAGCGTGCCCTGGAGGATCTTGCTCAGGACGATGCCGAGCGCGGAGAAGTGGGCGACGTAGAAGGCGAAGGCCCGCTTGAAGAGCTCGAAGAGCAGGGCGGCGACGCGCGGCCGGGATGATCCCCGCCCGGGTGTGGACCTTGGTCTCCGGGATGTACTTGTAAAGGATGTAGAACATCAGAAAGGTCAGAAGCATAGGGGATGACATAGATCAGGAGGACGTTGTTGATGACCGCCACGGCCTCGGGATTGAGCGTGGCCCGGACGAGCTCGCTCTTCTGGAGGGTCCGGCCGAAGGCGGTCCAGACGGCCGTCATGGCCAGCGAGAAGAACATGAAGATGCCGACGACGGCCATCATCAGGAACTCGATGAGCCGGTTGTAGAAGAAGGACCGGTGGTACTTCGTCCGGAAGATCTGGTTGATCGTCGTGATCAGGCTCGAGAAGAGAAAGCTGGCCGAGATGAACGAGCCGACGACGCCGAAAAGCCCCAGCTGAAGACCGGGGGTCGACAGGTCGCCCAGGCCCTTGAAGAAGCTCGGGTCGAGCTTGGCGAAGAACTCGTCGGTGAAGATGTTGAGGCTCCGCAGGGCCATCTCCGTGTTGCCCAGGAACCGCCCGGCGATGGTGAAGAACAGGGCGATGAGCGGGACGCAGCAGAGCAGGGCGAAATAGGAGATGACGATGGACGAGGTCCAGCACTTGTCCCCGTTGAACCGCTTGAAGGACGCGGCGACGAGCGAGAGCGTCGAACCTTTCATCGGCTCCTGGGCCGGCGGAAGCCCCGGCCCTCAGGCCTCAGACGTATTTTCCCCACTGGACCATCAGGATGATGATGGTGATGAGCAGGGCGTAGATGACCAGCGTCTCGATGAGGACGAGGCCCAGGATGAGGAGGCCGCGGATGGCCGGCGCGCCGGCCGGGTTCCGGGAGATCCCCTCGCACGCCGAGCAGATGGCCCGGGACTGGCAGTAGGCGCCGGCGATGACCGCCAGGCTGATGATGGCCCCGCCGACGATGAGCGACACCTTGAAGAGATCGGCGCGGGGCTTGCCGAGCTCGGCGCCGGCCTTCCTGCGCCAGCGCGGGCAGGGCCGTCAGGGCGAGGGTGAAACCGAGCAGGCACAGGACTTTGAGCTTCTTGGACATGACGGGACTCCTTTGCGTTTAGTGCTCTTCTTCATGGGCGATGGCGCCCGCGATGTAGATGCAGGACAGCAGGACGAAGACGAAGGACTGGATGAGCGCGGTGAAGATGGACAGGGCCATGAACGGCAGGGGCAGGAAGAAGGGGAGGATCGAGGCCATGATGACGATGAGCAGCTCCTCGGCGAAGATGTTGCAGAAAAGCCGCATCGACAGGGAGACGGGCCGGGAGAAATGGCTGATGATCTCGATCGGGAGCATCAGCGGGGCCAGGGCCGGGATGGGCCCCGTGAAGTGCTTGAAATACTTGAGGCCCTGGGCCTTGACGCCCTGGGCGTGGTAGTAGAAGAAGACGACCAGGGCGCAGCCGATGGTGACGTTGAGCTTGCTCGTCGGCGACATGAAGCCGGGGACGAGGCCGATCATGTTGCAGCCGAAGATGAAGAGGCCGACCGTGCCGATGACCGGCACGATACTTGCGGCCCTCCGGGCCGATGGTGTCGACGATGAGCCCCTCGAACAGCTGGACGATCATCTCGGCGACGCTCTGGCGCGTGCCGGGGACCAGGGCCGGCTTTCGCGAGACCAGGCCGAGGAGGAGGATGAGGAGGGCGGCCACGATGAAGACCATGACCAGGTAATCGGGGACGGCGTGGAGCGGGTCGGCGATCTTGACGCCGAAGAGGCCGAGAAGGGCGGCGATGGGCGGGCCGAAGACGCGGTTGAAGGCGTCGACGATCCAGAGGCTGTGCTCTAATCCTTCCATTTTCTCATGAGAAGAAGACCCCGGACGCCCTCGAGGAGGGTCACGGGAACGACCGTCGAGAAGCCCGCGACGAAGGCGATGATCTTCTTCGGATAGACGAGGATTATAAGGAAAAAGACGGCGCAAATCAACACGAGACGGAGGGCGTAAAAGACGATCCCGGACCGCAGCGCGCCCTTCTTGTCCCTCGAGAGGATACGGGTCAGGGACCGCTTGAGCCAGACGAAGCCGAAGGCCGAAAAGACGCCGCCGGCGAGGACGAAGAGCCCGGTCAGGGGGTCGAGAAGGAGGGCCGCGGCCAGGGCCAGCACGGCCGCGAAGACGGCGATCTCGACGGGGATCCGCCGCAGGACGCGTTCCTCCAAGGGGTCGGGCGGCTCGGGCGGCATGGCGGGGCGATTATAGCATGTTCATGGGATTTCCGGGACCTGAACGAAATCCGCGGCCGTTCGTATAATACTGCGTGACGTCCGCGGCGGCGCCCGGCTCCTTGACATCATGTCCGCCTTCTCTGAGAATAAGCCGGGAACGCGGCGCGCGACGGAAGGGAGAGCGCGATGTCCACGGCATTCCTGGTCACATTCTTCGGCCTCTTCGCCGGCGTCCTGGCCCGGACGGTCCTGCCCTGGCTGCGGAAGGTGAAAGAAGGGAAAGTTCGCGGCTTCAGCCGCCGCTATGTCTATTCGGCCCTGGCCTCCCTGGCCATCGGCCTCATCCTGACCCTGACCATCTTCCCCAAGTTCGAGGCCGGCGCCGGCGCGGAGACCTTCGAGGCCTTCTTCAAGCTCTTCTGCCTGGCCTTCGGGTTCGGCTTCGGCTGGAACGCCCTCGTCAACGAAGGCGGGGCCTGGGCCGTCAAGCCCGAAAGCGCGGGCGAACCTGATCCCGGCGCGGGGAGGCGGACCGCGTGACGGACGACAAGCCCCGTCGTCCGGACCTGCGGCGGCTGGCCGAGCTGAGCTCGATCGGCCTCATCCTCCCGTCCTCGATCGCGGTCGGGCTTTTTCTCGGCTATTTCCTCGACCGCTGGCTCGGCACCGCCCCCTGGCTCCTCCTCATCCTGACCGTGCTGGGCATCGTCTCCGGGCTCCTCAGCCTGTTCCGGGCGCTCCGGAAAGAGCTGAAGGACGACAGCAAGTCCTAAGAAGGGGGTTTGCTTCTCCCTGACCGCTATGCTACAAATCAAGCGATGGAGTCTCGTCTTTTCCGGCCGGTCCTCCCGCGCCTCGCCGCCGGATTCTGCCTGATCGTCGCGCTTTTCCCGGCCATCCTCACGCCCCAAACGCCGCCGCCGCCCAAGCCCCCCGCCGGCGCGGCCGCCGATACCCCCGCCGAGGTCCGGATCGTGGCCAGGAGCCAGGAGCGCGACGGGGACCGCGTCTTCGCCGCGGGCGACGTCGAGATCCGCTACGGCGATTTCCTCCTCTTCGCCGACCGGGTCGAGTACGACACGGCGACGAAGGACGTCCTGGCCGAGGGCAACGTCGTTATCCAGTCGGGCGGCGAGGTCATCCGGGCCGAGCGGGTCCGCTACAGCCTCGAGTCCGGCCGCGGGACGGTCGAGCGGGCCTCCGGCCTCGTCGCGCCCTCGGTCCTCTTCGACGCGGAGATCCTCGAGCGCAGGCAGGCCGACCTCTTCAGCCTGAAGAAGGCCCATGTCACGGCCTGCACCCAGCCGAACCCGCGCTGGAGCTTCGGCGTCTCCAAGGCCAATCTCAAGCAGGGCGACTACATCGAGATGTGGGACGCCGTCGTGCGGGTCAAGAGCGTCCCCCTGTTTTATCTGCCCTACCTGCGCTATCCCCTGAAGGAGCGGGCGACGGGCTTTCTCCTGCCCCGGATCGGCTTCGCCGGCGAGAAAGGCTTCTCCCTCTCCCAGAGCTTCTACTGGGCCATGGCCCCGAACATGGACGCGACGCTCGGCGTCGACTTCTATCTCGCGCGCGGCACGGGCGCCGGCCTCGAATACCGGTACATGTTCCCGGGCGGGACCAAGGGCGAGCTCAACCTCTACTATTTTCTTTATAAGAAGGAAGAGAGCGGGACACGCCCCGGCAATTCCTCGATCGTCCGTCTCGACCACACCCAGGCCCTGCCGCTCGGCTTCACCCTCGTCGCCAACGTCGACTATCAGACCTCGTTCAGCTTCCTGCGCGAGTTCGACAACAATTTCCAGCGGGCCCTGTCGTTCACCCGGACGTCCCAGGTCTACCTGTCCCGGTCGTGGCGGCGGTTCAACCTGAGCGCCCGGGCCTCGCGCTTCGAGACCTACTTCTCGCAGATCGACGATTCGAACGTCTCGACCTCGCTGCCCCAGCTGACCTTCAACGTCTTCAAGACCCGGCTCTTCGCCCCCGTCTATTTCTCGATGGCCACGTCCTTCAACCGCGCCGCAGTACGGCTGGAAAGCCGAATACGCGGCCGGGACGGAGCGGCGCTCGTCGCGCCTGGCCGTCAGCCCGACCCTGAGCCTGCCGTTCTCCTCGATCCCCTGGCTCACGGCGACGACGTCGGTCACCGCCAACCTCTCCTATTACGGCCAGAGCCTCGATCCGGAGTCCGGCGGGATCGTCGACGAACCCCTCTTCACCCGGAACATCGTCGCCGCGATCGAGATGGTGGGCCCCGTCTTCTACCAAGCTCTATTACGGCCGCGACGGCCGGGCCCGGCTCAAGAACATCATCGAGCCCTACGTCACCTATTCCTACGACAGCCCGACGACCCAGTCGGACCGGATCGTGACCAACTTCGGGTTCTTCCGCTACCATCAGGTGAGCTACGGCGTCACCGGCCGCTTCCTCTTCAAGGGCGCCGACGAGCGGGCCGTCGAGGTCTTTTCGCTCGGCCTCGGGCAGATCTACTATCTCTCGCCGGAGGACGGCCCCCTGTCGGTCTTCCCCGTCGACGGCCGGGCGCCCCGCTTCTCCGAGGTGACCGGGACGCTCCGCTTCTATCCCCAGTCCAAGTTCTCCTTCGACGCCTCGGCCGCCTACAATCCCTACTATAAGAGCCTGTCGAGCCTGCGGCTGAGCGCCACGGCCGGCTCCAAGGCCGAGGGCGACTTCCTGACCGTCAACTGGTTCTCGAGCCGCAACTCCTGGGTCGCGGGCGTCGACCCCGACCTCATCGCGCTCTACAACCGCGACCAGGTCGGCGCTTTCGGGGGGCTCCGGATCCCGTCCCTCGACGTCGACCTCCAGCTCGAGGCCGACTACAACATCAAGGAGCGGAAGCTCCTCTATACCGGCGCCCAGCTCACCTACCACTATCAATGCGTCGATCTCCTCGTCGACGTCCGGGCCTTCTATTATCGCGCCGCGCCGGACGTCCAGGTGCGCCTCTCGCTGGGCCTGGGGACGATCGGAAAGACGCTCGATTTCCTGGGGGGATTCGGATTCTGAGAACGGGAGAGCGGCCATGAGCACGGAACGGACACTCGACGGCAAGACGATCCTCGTGACGGGCGGGGCGGGCTTCATCGGCAGCCACTTCATCCGCCTCCTCCTCCGCCGCCACAAGCCGGCGAAGGTCATCAACCTCGACCGGCTGACCTATGCCGGGAACCTCGACAACCTCAGGGACGTCCAGGACGACCCGCGGTACGAGTTCATCCTCGGCGACATCCGCGACCGGGAGCTCGTCCGCCGGCTCTTCGCCCGCGTCCAGGCCGTCGTCCATTTCGCGGCCGAGACCCACGTCGACCGGTCGATCTACGACGCCGGCGAATTCGTCCTGACCAACGTCCACGGCACCTATACCCTCCTCGACGCCCTGCGGGCCTTCCCGGCGGTCGAGGTCTTCGCCCACGTTTCGACCGACGAGGTCTACGGCAGCCGGACGGGCCGGGCCGCCCGGGAAACCGACCCCTTCCAGCCGTCCTCGCCTTACGCGGCGACCAAGGCGGCCGGGGACCACCTGGCCCGGGCCTACCACGTGACCTATGGCCTGCCGACGGTCGTCCTTCGCCCGTCGAACACCTACGGGCCCGGCCAGTTCCCGGAGAAGCTCATCCCGCTCTTCCTGACCAACGCGCTCGAGGGGAAGACGGTCCCGGTCTTCGGGGACGGCCTGAACGTGCGGGAATGGCTCTACGTCGACGACCTCTGCCGGGCCGTCGAGACGGCCCTCCTGCGGGCCCGCGGCGGCGGCGTCTTCAACGTCGGCGGAGGGGTCGAGCTGGCCAACATCGATCTCGCCCGGCGCATCCTGGACGCCGTCGAGTCGCCCCACGAGCTCATCCAGTTCGTCCCGGACCGGCCCGGCCACGACCGCCGCTACGCCATGGATTCGAGCCTCATCCGGGCCCTGGGCTGGGAGCCGGAGGTCCCGTTCGCCGAGGGGCTCAAGCGGACCGTGCGCTGGTACGCGGCGAACAAGGCCTGGTGGCGCAAGGTCCGGACGCGCTCGCTCTGAGCGGAGGCGTCCGCCCGGCTCAGAGGTTGAGCTCGAGCTGGGCGTCCTGGGCGGCCTTGCGGTCGGCCTCGATGTCGTCGAGCAGGTCGGGCGTGATGTCGCCCGTCGGGTAGATGCCGTCGAAGCAGGCGGCGCAGAAGTTCTTGATCTTCGGGTTCTCCTGCTGGACGGCCTTCTTCAAGGACGGCGAGCGACTGGTAGATGACCTTGTCGGCGCCGATCTTGCGGGCCACGGCGGCCTCGTCGGCGTCCTGGGCGACGAACTCGGTCTTCGTCTGCATGTCGATGCCGTAGACGCAGGGGTGGCGCAGCGGCGGCGAGTACGAGGCGAAATAGACCTTCTTGGCCCCGGCCTCGCGGAGCATCTCGACGATGGCCCGGGAGGTGTTGCCGCGGACGATGCTGTCGTCGACGAGGAGGACGTTCTTGCCCCGGATCTCCGAGGCGATGGGATTGAGCTTCTGGCGGACCGAGCTCTTCCGCTTCTCGTCGACCGGCATGATGAAGGTCCGGCCGATGTAGCGGTTCTTGACCAGGGCCTCGCTGTATTTCAGGTTGAGCTTGCGGGCGATCTCGATGGCCGCGTCGCGGGCCGAATCGGGGACGGGCACGACGACGTCGATGGCCAGCTTGCGCCGCCGGATCTCCGTGGCCAGGGACCGGCCCAGGTTGACCCGGCACTTGTAGACGTTGACCTTGTCGATGAACGTGTCGGGCCGGGCGAAGTAGACCCACTCGAACAGGCACGGCGATAGGCAGCCCTTGCGGACGTGCTTCCTGTGGAGCGTCCGCGTCTTGTCGATGAAGACGACCTCGCCGGCCTCGACGTCCTTGATCTCGCCGAAGTTCATGATGTTCAGGCTGACCGTCTCCGAGGCGAAGGCGTAGGAGGGCAGGAGGCCGTCGCGCCGGACGCCGTAGACGAGGGGCTTGATGCCGTAGGGATCGCGGAAGGCGACCAGGCCCTGGCCGGCGATGTAGGCGACGACGGAGTAGCTGCCCCGGACCTTGGCGTAGACGGCCTCGACGGCCCGGAAGATGTGCTCGGGCTCGAGGGCCTTGGTCCGCTCGTGGGCCAGGGATTCGGCGAAGAGGTTGAGGATGATCTCGACGTCGCAGTCGGAGTTGAGGAGCCGGTGCTGGTCCCGGTAGAGCTCGTCGCGGAGCTCGCGGTAGTTGGCCACGTTGCCGTTGTGGGCCATGATGATGCCGAAGGGCGAATTGAGCTGGAAGGGCTGGGCGTCCTCGCCGCCGCCGCCGCCGATCGTCGGGTAGCGGGTGTGGCCGATGCCGATCGCGCCGCGCAGGTGCTCGACGGCCTCGGGCGTGAAGATGTCGTGGACGAGGCCGTTGCCCTTCTTGGCGTGGAAGCGGCCGTCGAAGGTGATGATCCCGGCCGAGTCCTGGCCGCGGTGCTGGATGGCCAGGAGGCCCTGGTAGAGGTCCCGTATGACGGGGCCGTTGCCCCAGATGCCGATGACGCCGCACATGGTCAGGCCTTGACGGCCCGGCCGGGCTCGACGACGGCCTCGTCGATGATCATGACCGGGATGTCGTCCTTGATGGGGTAGACGCGGTGGCAGGAGACGCACTTCAGGCCCTTTTCGTCGGCCGTGAGCTTGACGTCGGCCTTGCACAGGGGACAGGCCAGGATGGCCAGGAGCGAGGCGCTGATCGGCATATTCTTCTCCGCCTCCAGAATAGCCGCCGCGCGGCCCGCCGTCAAGGGCAGCCTTGATTCCTCCGGGCGCCGAGCGCCCTTCGCAGACCCTATTTCAGGCCGATCCTCAGGCCGAGGGACCACTCGGCCGTCGGGGCCGGCTGGTAGGAGTTGCCGTCCGGGTCGGGCTCGGTGAAGCCGTAGTAGAGGACGTTGAAGATGTTGCGGCCCGAGAGCATGAGCTCGAGCGGCCAGCCGTCCAGGTCGAACCTGTAGCCCGATCCGGACGTGGACGAGGGTATAGGGATCGGTCTGGCCGTAGCCGTTGGCCAGGATCCGGTTCGAGGAGTCGATATACCAGCCGCTGACGTACTCGAGCGCGGCCCCGGCCGTCAGGGCGGGGGTGACGCGGTATTCGGCGTCGGCGTAGAGATGATGCTGGGGCGAATTCGGCAGCCAGGTCCCGGCATAGGTGTCTCCGGTCAGCGTCTCGACCGTGACGTACTTGAAGTGGGAATAGGTGTAGGCGGCCCGCAGGGTCAGGTCCTCGATCGGGAACCAGGCCAGGGACGTTTCGAGGCCGTAGCGATGGGTCGAGCCGACGTTGCCGTAGAAGGTCTCGAGCGGCCGGGTCACGATCCGGTAGCGGCCGAAATCGTTCTTGGTGTCGAGATAGAAGATCGCGACGTCGTAGCTCAGGGACCTGCCGATCGAGCCGCGGGCGCCGATCTCCTCGCCGCTCGAGGTCGCGGCGACGAGCTGGGTGTTGTAGCCGCCGAGGGCGTAGGGGTTGTTGACGAGCTCTTCGGTGCCGGGCGGGAGGAAGCCCGTGCCCCAGCTGGCGTAGAGTCCGAAATCGGCGACCGGATTCCAGGTGACGCCGAGCCGCCCCGTCGCCCGCTTGTAGGCGACGTCGCCGGACAGGTCGGTGCCGCCGGCCTGGAGGTGGTCGGCGAGCTTGTTCGTGACCCGGTCGTAGCGGGCGCTCGGCGAAGACGCCCCAGTGAGGGCCGATCTCGAGCCGGTCGAGGACGAAGACGCCCGCCCCCGTCTGGGTCAGGGTCTGGTCGGCGACCCGGTCGGGGCCTTCGACGGCGCCGCCGAGGTTGGGATATTTCGTCTCGTCGATGCGCCTGCCAGGCGTAATCGACGCCGGCGCTCAGGTGGTTCGTGAACCGGTCCCAGGCCGTCCTGGTGGTTGAGCTGGGTCATCAGGCCCGGCGTGTCGATAGTCGCGATGGATGACCGTCGACGGGACGGCTTCGGTGTACCGCGTGTTCCGGTAATAGGCGGTGGCGTTCAGGTCCAGGTTTTTGGCCAGGACGATCGAGGCCGTCGCCCCGCCGGTCGCCCGCCGGGTCTTCTGGAACTCGTTCTTGCTGGCGGAATCGGGATTGGCCTGGCGGCGCAGGGTCTTCGGGTCGGCGCTGAACCAGTCCAGGTTGAGCCCTTCGGGGTTCTGGTTATAGAAATCCGTCCAGCCGAGCGATGGCCGTGATCTTGACCTTCGGGCTGATCGTGAACGCGAACTTGCCCCGGACGTTATCGCCCTTGTACGCGGACCAGACCCGGTAGCCGTCCCCGGAGAGCATGGAGCCGGTCAGGCTGTAATTCATGATGCCGGTCGTGCCGCCGATCTCCGCGTAGCCCTTCTTGAGGCCGAAGGCGCCCCGGACGAGGGCGGCGCTCGCCGGAGATCGGGGTCGGCCCGCCGTCGCGGGTCAGGATGTTGATGATGCCGCCGGACGAGCCGCTGCCGTAGAAGGCCGCGGCCGGCCCGCGCAGGACCTCGATCCGCCGGACGGCGGTCCAGTCGATGTCGTAGAAGTCGGAGACGTACCCGGACGGATCGTTGAGCGGGATGCCGTCGACGAGGGTCTTGACGCCGCGGGTGCCGCGCTCGGTCAGGATGCCCTCGCCGCGGATGTAGAGGTGGACGCGCTCGCCGTCGGCCTGGTTGTCGACCTGGACGCCGGGACGAGCTTGAGGGCCTCGTCGATGGCGATCGTCCGGGGCATGGCCTTGAGGATCGGGCGTCTCGACGACCGTGGTCGCGGCCGGGTTCTTCTTGAGCGGGATCTCGACGCGCGGCGCGGTGACGGTGACCTCGACGTTGGTCGCGGACTGAGCCGCCTTTTCCTGTTCCTGGGACCTCGACGACGCCGTCGCCGGCCGGGCCGGATCCTCTTTCTCCGGTCCGCCGGAGAGGGCGAAGGACGGCCCCGCGCAGAGGGCCGCGATCAGCGCGAACGTCAGAACGGCCGCGGGAAGACGGGTCGGGAGCTTGGTCATGGAAAGACCTCCATTTTCTGCTATAGACCCCGTTGGCGGGGTTTTTCTTCCATCGGTTCTGGGGCCTCCGCGGCGCGTCTTGACAGGGCGCTCCCCCGGGCGCTACAGTGGGGCGATGCCGCCGGAATACTCGTCCGAAGGAACGCTCGCCCCGGTCGTCGCGGCGGACCGGGACAAGGCGCTCGTCCAGGCCGCCCGGCGCGGCGACGAAGCGGCCATTCGCGAGATCTACCGGGCCTACCGGGAGCCGGTCCTGGAGCGTCATCGTATCCCTGGTCGGCGATCCCCTGCAGGGCCAGGACATTCTCCAGGTCGTCTTCTTCAAGGCCTTCCGCGGCCTGCCCAGGCTTCCGCTTTCAGTCGACGCTCCTGTTCACCTGGATCTACCGGATCGCGCGCAACGAGTGCCGCGAACCACCTGAAGCGGCGCCGCGCCCCCGCGGTGCCGCTGGAGGACATCGTCGGCAGCCGCTACGAGGCCGACCGCGCCCCGCGTTCCGACCCGACCCCGGCCGCCGCCGGACGCCGTGAGGAGCGCCGTCCTCGCGCTGCCCTTCAAGATGCGCGAGGTCGTCGTTCTCAAGTATCAGGAGGATCTGTCCTACGACGAGATGAGCCGCGTCCTCGGCTGCCCGCCGGGCACGGTGGCTTCGCGGCTCAACCGGGCCCTGGCGGAGCTCGAGGGCCAGACTGCGGCCGGAGGAGGGCCGCGATGAGCCTCCGCTGTCCTATCGAGCGCCGCCGGTTCGTGTCCTATCCTCGAGGGCGGGCTCGGAGCGCGGCAGGCCGCGCGGCTCGAGACCCACTTGGCCGGCTGCGCGGGATGCGCGGGCCTGATGGCGAGCGCGTCCGCGCCGGGCATGAGGCGGCGCGCCGGTTCGGGCGTCTCTCGCCGGACCTGCCGGCCCGTCTGCCGGAGCTCGACCGAGCCGGGGCCGGCCGGTCATCCCGCCCGGGCCTTTCGCCGGCGCTCGCGGTGCCGGCGCCCTCCTGGCCGTCGCGCAGGCTGGCAGTGATCCTCGTTCTCGCCGGCCGCGACGACCGGCCGTCGGGCGGGCCTGCTCCGGGCACGGCGCGAGTTCGCGCCGACTGGCCATCCGCGAGTTCGCCGACAGAGCTCCCGGAGCCGCGATCGTCACCGAGGGCTTCGTTCACGAGGTCTATTACGACGACGAGGAGCGGACCCTGCACATCAAGCTCGCGGAGGCGCCGTCCGGACCCGGAGCCGTTCGTCATCTGCGAGGTCCGGGATCTCCAGCCGCCTGACCATTCCGGAGAGGGCAGCCGGGTCAGGGTCTACGGCCGGGCCCGCTTCGACGCCCAGCCCGGCCGGGGCTGGCACGAGGTCAATCCGGTCATGGAGATCGCCGTCCTGAACCGCTGATCTCCCGATCAGTCCGCCGCGGTTGCCGCCGCGAGCCGCGAGGTTTATAATCGGGCCCAAGGGACCGATCCTCGACCGGCAGGAGGCCGGCCGTGCTGTACTTCGCCTATCGCGTCGAACATGAACCGGGCCCAGATGACAGCGGTGGTGCCCGGCGAGCCGCTTCCTCAAGAGCCGTCCTCCTGGAGGGGTTCCGCTTCGTCTACGACGGCTTTTCCGTGACCTGGGACGGCGCCGTCGGGAACATCGTCAAGTCCGAGACCGAGAAGCGTCTGGGGCGCCCTCTACGAGATCACCGAGCGCGACCGGCTGACCCTCGACGCCTTCGAGGGCTATCCGCGGAGCTACGATCACAAGGAGGTCGAGGTCGAGGACCGGGACGGGAACGTCTACCGGGCCATGACCTATTTCCGGACCGGCCGGGCCCTCGGGCAAGCCGCATCCCGACTACGAGAGGATCGTGATCGACGGGGCCAAGGAATGCGGCCTGCCGGAAGAGTACATCGACAAGGCCCTTCGCGTCATCCGGCTGTAGGCCGGGGACGCCGGGGACAGTACGCTCTGTACGTGTCCCCGATCAGGCGT
Organism: Candidatus Aminicenantota bacterium; assembly: GCA_963843505.1. Lineage (GTDB taxonomy): Bacteria > Acidobacteriota > Aminicenantia > Aminicenantales > Saccharicenantaceae > RBG-16-66-30. The sequence continues at coordinate 280,186 of CAWJKR010000006.1, forward strand.
TAGAACCTGTAGCGGACACCCACCCGCACGGCCGTGCCCGAGATGTTGATCCTGGCCCGGCGCGCATCGACGACGCCCGTCCTCGGCCGGGGCGCTGCCGCGGACGAAGATGAGCGGATAGGCGTTCTCGTCCCCGGCCGTCTTGCGGAAGAAGAACAGGGTGCCCGGCTCGACGACCGGCTCGCCGTCGGAGTTCGTGTAGACGTTCCGTCCCGTCAGGCCGCCGAAGCTGGCCATGCCGGAGGCCCGCCTCGGCGAAGAAGACCGTCCTCGGCGCGATGTCCCACTCGCCTCCGAACGCGGCTTCGCCGCCGAGCCCGCTCGCCGTCGCCGAACCCTTCCACTGCTCCCAGGCGTCGGCCCCCTCGTGGCGGAAGAGGTAGCCGGCCTTGACGGAGTAGAGCCCGAGGCCGCCGCGGACGTAGAAGCCCGCGCCGGGATAGAAGCGGGCCATGATCTTGATCGGGACGCCCCGGAGCGGAGGGCCTGGTCGATACCGTCTCCGAGAGCGAGCGGGTCCGCGAGGTCGATGCCGTCCCCGTTGGCGCCGCGAAGGAAGTCGGCGCCGAGGCCGACCGCCAGCCGGGAGGAGAACCGGTAGGACAGCTCGAAGCCGACCAGGCCCGCGAGGTGCAGGACGTCGGCGGTCCCGGGGACCGGAAGGCCGGTCGCGCGCCGAACCAGTCGGCGTATCCCCGGGTCCCGTCGTTGAGGTCCCGGGGCGCCAGCGTGGCGACGCCGGCGGAGACGGAGAACTCGAGGGGGATGGAGCCGGTCCTGAATTCGGGCGCCTTGATCCGGCCGATCCGGATCGGCCGCGGGCGCGCGCTCGCGCGGCGGCGCCTCCGCGCGCCGGCTTCTTCACCGTCTCCGTGACCGGCCCGCCCGTCTCGACGACCTCGACCAGGCTCTCGTGGATCCAGCCGCCGATGACCCCGCCGTCCTCGAGGGTGTAGCGGACGAAGTACCACTCGCCTTCCTTCCTGTCCGCTTCGAGGACGGTGCCTTCGGGGATCTGCTGGACGATGGAGCTGCCGATGTCGGGCTTCTCCCGAAGGTTGGCCTGCTCGGCCGTGACCTTGATCTTCGTCGCCCGGGCCGGGGCGTCCTGGGCCGCGGCGGCGAGGCCGTCCCGGCAGCCGAGGGCCAGGACGAGGAGCAGGAAAGGACGGTTCGTTTCATGCGCATGGCTGGGTTCACCCTGGCCGATTATAGACGACCCACGGACGCGGGACAAGGGCGAGGCCGGTCCGGCGCGTGCCGGAGCGACGCCCGGGGCAGGGGCGGGCCCCGGACGCTCGCGTCCGCAGGCTCGGCGGGCTGGGATCAGAACCTGTAGCCGAGCGTGAGCCCGACCTAATTCACGTCGAGGAAATCGATGCCCCGAATCGATCCAGGATGATCATGTAGGCCGTGAGCTGCCGCTGGCCGAACTTGTACCCGATGTTGATCTTCGGCGAGACGTTCCCGGTGTCCGATTCGCCCTCTCCGAAGACGATGCGGAAGGACGACGCCGAGCGCCGAAGAAGAAGCCGCCCGGCTCTGATAGTTGAACAGGACGCCCGGGATAGAGCCAGCCGCACGTCGAAGTGGAAGCGTCGTTGACCACGGACATGAACTCGGGGCTGATCTCGAACGAGCGGCCCAAGCGGAATGCCGACCCGCGCGTCGAGGGTGAACCAGACGTTGTCAAACGAGCTGCCGCTCCAGACGTTCGTCTGGATGCCGCACGTTCAGGCTGAACTCGCCTTCTGGCTCCTGGGCCCAGGCCGGGCGCGGCCACGGCCGCCGATCAGGCCAACCGCCAAGACGGTTAAAACGACCTTTTTCATGAGGTCCTCCTTTTGAGAATTTTCGCCCGGACCGGCCGGGCACACTTAATTTAAGTCGATCCGGGGGGTGATTTGTCAAGGAATTTGTCAAAGAGGGTCAAGATTCGCGCGGCCGAGGCGCCCGGGACCTCGCGCCTACTGGTACTCGGCCCAGTGCTTGATCTCGAGGTCGGCGGGCTTCCTGGCGGCCAGGGCCTGGACGAAGAGGTCGGCCGCCTGGAGGTTGGTCAGGATGGGGATCGAATAGTCGACGGCCAGGCGCCGGAGCCGGTAGGCCGAGTTGAACTCGACCCTCTTCGCCGGGTTGGGGATGGAGATGACGAGATCGATCTTGCCGCCGGCGATGTAGTCGCGGATGTTCGGCCCGCGGCGCTCGTGGACCTTGAACAGGCGCGTGGCCCGGACCCCGTTGTCCTTGAAGTAGGCCGACGTCTTCTCGGTCGCGAAGATCCGGTAGCCCAGCCCGGCCAGGGTCCGGGCGGCGGCGAGGAAGCGGTTCTTGGACTCCTCGCCCCCGATCGTCAGCAGGATGTTCTTCTTCGGCAGGATGAAGCCCGTCGAGAGGATGGCCTTGAGATAGGCCTCGTGGACGTCCTCGCCGAGGCAGGCGACCTCGCCGGTCGAGGCCATCTCGACGCCGAGCACCGGGTCGGCGCCCTTGAGCCGGGAGAACGAGAACTGCGGCGCCTTGACGCCGACGTAGTTCAGGTCGAGGGTCGTCTTGCCGTTGCGGACGCCGCGGCCCATGATGGCGGCCACGGCCAGCTCGACGAAGTTCGTCCGGGCCACCTTGCTGACGAACGGGAACGAGCGCGAGGCCCGGAGGTTGCACTCGATGACCTTGATGGCGTTGTCCTTGGCGATGAACTGGATGTTGAAGGGCCCGGTGATCTCGAGGGCCCGGGCGATCTCGCGGCCGATCTCGCGGATGCGGCGGATCGTCTCGATGTAGAGCTTCTGGGGCGGCAGGACCATGGTCGCGTCGCCGGAGTGGACGCCGGCGTTCTCGACGTGCTCGACGATGGCCGAGGCGACGACCTCGCCGCGGTCGGCCACGGCGTCGAGCTCGATCTCCTTGGCGTTGAGGATGAACTTGGAGATGACGACGGGGTACTCCGGCGAGACCCGCGAGGCCTTCTGGAGATAGCGGTCGAGGTAGTCCTCGTTGAAGACGACGCTCATGGCCGCCCCGCTCAGGACGTAGGACGGCCGGATGAGGACGGGGTAGCCGATCGCCCGGGCGAAGCGCTTGGCCTCGGCGACGCTGCGGAGCTCGCGCCACTCCGGCTGGTCGACGCCGAGCTCGTCGAGGAGCTTGGAGAACTTGAAGCGGTCCTCGGCCCGGTCGATGCTCGGCGGCGGCGTCCCCAGGACCCGCACCCCGGCCAGGTGGCAGCGCAGGGCGATGTTGTTGGGGATCTGCCCGCCCATCGACAGGAGGACCCCGAGGGGCTTTTCCTTCTCGTAGATGTCGAGGACGCGCTCGAAGCTGAGCTCGTCGAAGTAGAGCCGGTCGCAGATGTCGTAGTCCGTCGACACCGTCTCCGGGTTGTAGTTGACCATGATCGTCCCGTAGCCGAGCTTCTTGAGGGCCAGGGCGGCGTTGACGCAGCACCAGTCGAACTCGACCGAGGAGCCGATGCTGTAGGAGCCCGAGCCGAGGACCATGACCTTGCCGGGCCGGCCGCGGCCGTCGCGGAAGGCGACGTCGTCCTCGCGGCCGTTGTAGGTCACGTAGAGGTAGTTCGTCTGGGCCGGGTACTCGGCGGCCAGCGTGTCGATCTGCTTGACGGCCGGGAGGAGGCGGAGCTCTTTCCGCCTCTTCCGGACGCGGAGCTCCGACGACCCGGTGAGGAGCGAGATCTGCTTGTCCGAGAAGCCCTTCCGCTTGGCCTCGAGCAGGAGGTCGGCCTCGAGGGAACCGAGGCGGCGGCCCCGGAGCCGCGCCTCGCAGTCGACGACCGACTTGATCTTGTGGAGGAACCAGCGGTCGATGCGGGTCAGCTCGTGGATGCGGTCGACGGTGAAGCCCTTCTTGAGGGCCTCGGCGATGCCGAAGAGCCGCTCGTCGGTCGGCTGGCGGAGCTCCTTCTCGAGGCTCCGGAAGGAGTAGTTCTCGTTGGCGACGAGGCCGTAGACGCCGACCTGGAGCATCCGGGCCGCCTTCTGGACGGCCTCCTCGAAGGACCGGCCGACGGCCATGACCTCGCCGACCGATTTCATCTCCGAGCCGATCTTCTTGGAGACGCGGCCGAACTTCTTGAGGTCCCAGCGCGGGATCTTGACGACGAGGTAGTCGAGGGCCGGCTCGAAGCAGGCCGCGGTGACCTTGGTGATCGAGTTCGGGAGGTCCGGCAGGAGGTGGCCGAGGGCCAGCTTGGCGGCGACGAAGGCCAGGGGATAGCCCGTGGCCTTGCTGGCCAGGGCCGAGCTCCGCGACAGCCGGGCGTTGACCTCGATGATGCGGTAGTCGCCGTCGCGGGGGTTGAGCGCGTACTGGATGTTGCACTCGCCGACGATGCCGAGGTGGCGGACGGCCTTGAGGGCGATGGCCCGGAGGCGGTGGTACTCGTCGTTCGTCAGGGTCTGCGACGGGGCGATGACGATGCTCTCCCCGGTGTGGATGCCCATGGGGTCGAAGTTCTCCATGTTGCAGACCGTGACGCAGTTGTCGGCCCGGTCGCGGACGACCTCGTACTCGATCTCCTTCCAGCCTTCGAGGTATTCCTCGATGAGGATCTGCGGCGCGGCGGTGAAGGCCCGCCGCAGCGCCTCCCGCAGCTCGCGCGGCGAATAGGCGACGCCGCTGCCCTTGCCGCCGAGGGCGTAGGCGACCCGGGCCATGACCGGGTAGCCGATCGTCTCGGCCGCCCGCAGCCCGGCCTCGACCGTCCGGACGGCGAGGCCCCGCGGCGTCTTGAGGCCGGCCTCGGCCAGGGCCCGGTTGAAGAGCTTGCGGTCCTCCGTCTTCTCGATGGCCTCCATCGGCGTGCCGAGGACCGGGCAGCCCGGCCTCTGCCAGGACGCCGCTCTTCCACAGCGCGACGCCGCAGTTGAGGGCCGTCTGGCCGCCGAACGAGAGCAGCAGGCCCTGGGGCTTCTCCCGGGCGATGACCTTGCGGACGAAGTACGGCGTCACGGGCAGGAAGTAGACCTTGTCGGCCATCCCCTCCGAGGTCTGGATCGTGGCGATGTTGGGGTTGATGAGGACGACCTCGAGGCCCTCCTCCTTGAGGGCCTTGATGGCCTGGCTGCCGGAGTAGTCGAACTCGCCGGCCTCGCCGATCTTGAGGGCGCCGCTCCCCAGGATGAGGACCTTCCGCGGCTTCTTCATCCGGCGGCCTCGAGAAAGGCGTCGAAGAGGAACTCGGTGTCCGTCGGGCCGGGGCAGGCCTCGGGGTGGAACTGGACGCCGAAAACGGGCTTGCGGCTGTGGCGGATGCCCTCGTTCGTGCCGTCGTTGGCGTTGCGGAACCAGGGCTTCCAGCCGCGGGGGAGGCTGGCCGTGTCGACGGCGAAGCCGTGGTTCTGGCTGGTGATGTAGCAGCGCTTGGTGCCCTCTTCGAGGCAGGGCTGGTTCTGGCTCCGGTGGCCGAACTTGAGCTTGTAGGTCCTGCCGCCGGCGGCCAGGGCCAGGACCTGGTTGCCGAGGCAGATGCCGAAAAGGGGGACCCTCTCGGCGAGGAGCCGGCGGACCGCGGCGACCGCGGCGGCCGCCCGTTCCGGGTCGCCCGGGCCGTTGGAGATGACGACGCCCTTCGGCGCGAAGGCCAGGATGCGCTCGGCGCCGGAGTCGGCCGGGACGCGGACGACGGAGACGCCGCGCCGGACGAGGGCCCGGATGATGTTCGCCTTGACGCCGCAGTCGATGAGGACGATCGTCTTCGCGGCCTTGGGGTTGTAGATGCGGATCTCCGGCGTCGTGACCTCGGCGACGAGGTCGCGGGCGTTCGGATCGGGGACCTCCCGGGCCTCGCGGCGCAGCCGGGCGGGGCTCCGCGGCCCGTCTCCGGCGTCGATGAGCCCGGTCATGACGCCGTGGACCCGGAGCTTCTTCGTCAGGGCCCGGGTGTCGATGCCGGCGATCCCGGGGACGCCGTTCTCGCGGAGCCAGTCGTCGACGGTCTTCCGCGACGTGGCGTGCGAAGGCCGGGCGCAGAGCTCCGAGACGATGTAGCCCGCGATCTGCGGCCTCTCCGACTCGAAGCGGGCCGGGTCGACCCCGTAGTTGCCGATGAGCGGGTAGGTCTGGCAGAGGATCTGGCCGCGGTAGGACGGGTCGGTGATGCTCTCCGGGTAGCCGACGATCCCGGTATTGAAAACGACTTCCCCCCCGGACTTGGCGTCCGCGCCGAAACCTACGCCCTCGAGGACGGTCCCGTCCGCCAGGGCCAGTGCTGCTCTGCGAATGAGGTCTGCCTCCGTTCCATTTTCGGGGCAGTATAGCACAAGCCCTCCGGGGGCTCAAGCGCGGGGAGGAGGCGATTCTCACCCCTTGATTCACCTGTCCGGAGCATGGTATTTTCATCGGGGAAGAGGAGAATGGGGCCAGGGCTACGGCGGTGAGGTGAACCATGCCATCTGACGGCGGAGACGCGGCGCTCGAGAAGGCGGACGGGTCCGCGCCGGCCGCCGAAGCTCCCGCCCCGGTCCCGGCCCAGGGCCCGGTCATCCCGGCCGACAAGGACGAGCTCATCCGCTCCATGGCCCGGTCCATGCGCGTCGCCTTCAAGATGGCCTCGATGTACAACGCCGACCATCCGGCCTTCAAGAGCAGCGTCAACGACCTCATGGCCCGTCTCGAGGCCCTGTTCGTCTACGTCAATCCCCTCTCGATCGGGTTCTCGCCCCACGCCCTGCTCATCGACGGCCGCTTCTGGGAGGGCGAGCGGACCTACATGGACCTGGCCCAGCTCTTCCATTTCCGCAAGATCAAGCGCCTCGAGATCCGGCCCGGCCTGCCCCACGCCGAGTTCATGCGCTTCGCCTCCAAGATCATGCTGCCGGTGAAGCTCTTCATCAAGGAGGGCGGCGCCCAGGCCATCATCAAGCGCGAGAACATCATCCACATCGCCGTCGACACCTTGAACTATTCCATCCTCCTCCAGGGCGAAGGCGAGGAGATCAAGGACATCTGGCCTTACCTCCTCATGGAGGCCGTCGAGGAGAACGACAGCGAGAAGCTCGAGGAGCTGGCCGGGTCGTTCGGCAAGGTCGTCGGCAAGTTCAACACCGAGGACCTCATCCAGAACGAGGAGCTCCACAAGAACTTCGCCAAGTTCTTCCACTATCTCAAGGAAACGTCCGAGGAAAAGCACCGGGTCGCCTCCAAGCAGCTCCTCAAGACCATCGTCTCCGCCCGCAAGACCCCGACCGAGGCCAAGTTCGAGAACCTGAAGCTCCTCATCTCCGACCTGAGCGAGGAGGACCTGGCCTCGACCCTTTGGGAAGAGATCCTCGGCAACGACAAGTTCGACTCGCTGAGCTTCAGCATCTTCTCCCGGCTCATCGACAAGGAGCGGCACAAGAAGATCTCGACCTCGCTCCACGCCCTCTTCCACTCCGACAATCCCCAGAACCGCCGGTCCGAGACCGAGTCGAAGATCCGCATCCTGCTGTCGGGCGTGTCCTCCCAGCTCCACTCCGAGATGTACCGCCAGACGCTGTCCAACGTCCTCAACGAGATCTCCTTCGACCAGCGGCTCACCCTGGACCACCAGCTCCTCCAGCGGAACTACCGCTTCCTGCTCCTGGTCCTGCTGTCGCAGGAGGCCCAGAAGGAGCAGGCCGTCGTCGAGCTGGCGCGGATCGCCGAGGAGTGGGAGACGGACGGTCCAGGAGGGCGACTTCGAGTTCCTGCTCGCCTTCCATGAGGTCCTCGGGGCCAAGTCCGGGGACCTGGCCGGCGATCCGGCCTTCGAGCAGGCGGGCAAGTCCATCGCCGAGCACGTCGAGGGCTGCCTGCTGCGCGGCGAGACCGGGCCCGAGCTCGACACGTTCGTCGAGAGGCTCGGCCGGAGCCTCCACCCCTGGGAATCCTATTCGGACACCATGTTCAAGGACCGCATCGTCTCGTCCTCGCTCCTGCGGGCCATGCTTCCGCTTCTTCCCGGACCAGACCGAGGACTTCCACGCCTTGATCAAGAAGAGGTCCTCCGACAGCGAGCTCCTGGGCCGGATCGCCGACGGCCTCCGGCTCATCGACACGCCGCTCTCCCTGGAGTCCCTGAAGAAGATCTACGAGGCCGGCGACCCGGGCGTCAAGGTCAAGGCCCTCCAGGCCATGCAGAACCTCAAGGAGTACGACGAGGCCTTCCTCTTCCCGGTCCTCGAAAAGAAGAACGAGCTCATCCAGGCCGAGGCCCTGATCCTGCTCATGCGCCACGAGCGGACGAAACACGTGGCCTTCACCAAGCTCTTCGGCCTGGCCTCGCCCTACGGCCTGCGGAACAAAACACTCCTGCGCAACATCGGCATCGTCGAGCGCTACGACCTGCGCGAGGCCGCCCCGTACGTCGAGCCGCTGGCCGGGCGGAAGGACTTCTGGAACCGCAAGGTCCGGCACGAGGCCGAGCGCCTCATGGCCAAATGGGGTCTGGAGACCTACCGTGAGGGATAAGATCAAGATCTGCTTCATCTACCTGATGAACGCCATCCAGGCGGGCAAGATCTACACCGGCGACCACCCCAAGTTCAAGGAGTACCTCAACCGCCTCTACGGCGTCGTCCAGGAGATCCTCGAGGACCGCAAGGAGCTCGTCCTCGGCATCATCGGCGGCGAGGCGGCCTGGGAGGACGAGATCTTCTTCAACCTCCGCGGCAAGCTCGGCCTGCTCATCGACTTCCTCGAGAAGAACGGCGTCGAGCGGATCATCTTCCAGCAGGGCCTGCGCTTCGAGGAGCTGCGGGAGTTCATCATCTTCCTGACCCGCGTCAAGCGGCAGGAGAAGATCAGCGAGCAGGAGTACTTCAACCTCCACGGCATCCAGAACATCCGGGCCGGGAAGCTCAGGACCATGGTCCGCGGCGAGGAGGCCGTGACGGTGGCCGACGAGACGCGGACCCGCTACGAGAGCTCCGTCCACACCGTCTCCAACGCCCTCAACGTCGTCCTGGAGAAGGAGGAGGTCGACTACCTCGACCTGCGCTTCAACATCCTCGGCATCATGGAGGATTTCGTCGGCCGCCACCAGGAGCTCCTCAACCTCGTCTCGGTCAAGCGGCGCGACCTGGTGACCTTCGTCCACCTCCTCAACGTCACCCTGCTGGCCATGTTCTTCGCCTCCAAGCTGCAGTTCACCAAGGACGACGTCCTCGACCTCGGCATCGCCGCCCTCTACCACGACGTCGGCAAGCTCTACATCTCGCTCAAGGTCATCCAGAAGGAGTCGAAGCTGTCCGAGGGCGAGTTCCTCCAGGTCCGCAACCACCCCCTCCTCGGGGCCCGGATCCTCGAAGGCTACAAGGACGCCCTGGGCATCCTGCCGATCGTGACCTGCTACGAGCACCACCTCCGGTACGACATGACCGGCTATCCCAAGTCGCCCTACGCCCGCAAGCCCCACCCGGCCTCGATGATGATCTCCATCTGCGACGTCTACGACGCCCTGGCCCTCAAGCGGTCCTATAAAAAGGACTACCCGCCCGAGAAGATCCACGAGCTGATGATGCTCGAGAAGGGCAAGATCTTCGAGCCCCAGCTCCTGGACAAGTTCTTCTCGTTCATGGGCGTCTGGCCGATCGGGACGCTGGTCACGATGAGCGACGGCCGGGTCGGCGTCGTCCGGGCCGTGAACGACGTCGACGTCGACCGGCCCTCCGTCCAGGTCATCGCCCCGGAGAACGCCGGGGAGACCGTCGACCTGGCCCTGCGGCCCGACGTGCGCATCCTCGCGTCCCTGAACCCCCAGGCCGAGGGGTCCCAGTACCTGCCGCTCATCGGCCTTCCGGCGCCGCCCGCCGTCGCCGGCGACGACGCCGAAGACGACGAGCCGGACCTCGAGTAAAGGAGACAGACCATGTGCGGCATCATCGGCTGCGCCGGCGCCAGGGACACCGTCCCCGGCCTCATCGAGGGCCTGCGGCGCCTCGAATACCGGGGCTACGACTCGGCCGGCGATCGCCGTCCTCAACGGCGACGGGCTCGAGCGGCGGCGGGTCAAGGGCAAGGTCCGCGACCTGGCCGAGGAGATCCGCCGGCACCCGATCGCCGGGCGCTGCGGCATCGGGCACACCCGCTGGGCCACCCACGGCCGCCCGAGCGAGGACAACGCCCATCCGCACACCGACTGCAGCGGGACGATCGCCCTCCTCCACAACGGCATCGTCGAGAACTACTGGTCCCTCAAGGAGAAGCTGCGCGCCGAGGGCCACGTCTTCAAGACCGAGACGGACACCGAGGTCATCGTCCACCTCGTCGAGAAGCATTTCCGCGGCTCGCTCGAGGAGGCCCTCCGCGCCGCCGTCAGCGAGCTCGAAGGGGCCTTCGCCGTGGCCTGCATCTCGTCGCGCGACCCGGGCAAGATCGTCGCCGCCCGCAACGGCCCGCCGGTCGTGGTCGGCTTCGGCGAGGGCGAGACCTTCCTCTCCTCGGACATCACGCCGCTCCTCGCCCACACCCGGCGCGTGGCCTATCATGGGCGACGGCGAGATCGCCGTCCTGACGCCGCCGGAGGTCCGCTTCGCCACCTTCGCCGGGGCCCCGGTCGAGAAGACCGTCGAGACGCTGGACTGGGAGCCGGCCATGATCGAGAAGCGCGGCTTCGAGCACTTCATGGCCAAGGAGATCTTCGAGCAGGCCGACGTCGTCCGCGACACGCTGAAGAGCCGGGTGTCGCTCGACTCCGGCCGGGTCTTCCTCGACGACCTCGGGATCGCGCCCGAGGTCTTCCGCGAGGTCTCGCGCGTCGTCCTCATCGCCTGCGGCACCTCCTACCACGCCGGCCTGGTCGGGAAGTACCTCCTCGAGACGCTGGCCCACGTCCCCGTCGACGTCGAATACGCCTCCGAGCTCCGCTCGCGCGACTTCGCCATGGACCGCGGGACGCTCGTCCTCGGCATCTCCCAGTCGGGCGAGACGGCCGACACGCTGGCCGCCCTTCGCCTGGCCCGGGAGAAGGCCCGGGCCGTCCTGGCCGTCACCAACAATCCGAGGTCCTCGATGGCCCGGGACGCGGACGGCGTCCTCGACCTCCACGCCGGGCCGGAGATCGGCGTCGCCGCGACCAAGACCTTCGTCGGCCAGATGGCCGCCCTGGCCCTCTTCGCCCTGGCCTTCGCCCAGGCCCGCGGCGCCCTCGGCGAGGAGGACGAGCCGGGCCCTCGTCCAGGAGCTCCAGCGCGTGCCTCTCAAGATGGACCGGGTCCTCGGCGGGGCCGCCGCGGTCGAGCGGGCCGCCCGCCGCTTCCTCGGCTGCGAGCACTACCTCTTCCTCGGCCGCTGGATCAACTTCCCCATCGCCCTCGAAGGGGCCCTGAAGCTCAAGGAGATCTCCTACACCCACGCCGAGGGCTACGCCGGCGGCGAGATGAAGCACGGCCCCATCGCCCTCATCGACGAGGGCATGACGACCCTGGCCGTCGTGCCGCGCGACCGCGTCCACGAGAAGATGCTGTCCAACATCGCCGAGGTCCAGGCCCGGAGCGGCCGCATCCTGGCCGTCGCCTTCGAGGGCGACGAGAGGGCCCGGGCCGCGGCCGAGGAGGTCTTCCCCATCCCCGAGACGCACGAGCTGTTCACCCCGTTCCTGACCGTCCTGCCGCTCCAGCTCTTCGCCTACTATTCCGCCTCGGCCAAGGGCCTCGACGTCGACCAGCCGCGCAACCTGGCCAAGAGCGTCACCGTCGAATAAAACGCTCGTGAACGTCGCACTGAGACGGGCTGTACCGAGGGCTTGATGGAGACGAGGGGGCTGGAGTATTCTGGATGCCTGAGGAGACACCCGATGAGCCCACGAAGACCCCGGCGCCCCGGCGCCGTCATCGCCGCCGCGGCCGTCCTTCTCGCCTCCGCCGCCCTGGCCCAGCCCTCGAAGCCCCGGGCCGTGTTCAAGGAGACGTCCCACGACTTCGGCAAGGTCAAGCAGGGCGACGTCGTCACCCACGAGTTCGTCTTCACGAACGAAGGCGGCTCCACGCTCGTCGTCGAGAAGGTCGAGACGACCTGCGGCTGCACGGCGGCGCTCGTGTCCGAGAAGAAGATCGCCCCGGGCAAGGAGGGCCGGATCAAGACGACCTTCGACACCCGCGGCTATTCGGGGCGCCTGTCGCGCTACATCTACCTCGTTTCGAACGACGGCGAGGACCCCCGGCGCGAGCTCAGCCCTCGTCGCCGACATCGAGGTCCCGCCCTCGGCCCGCATCGACGTCGACCGCTACAACGTCGACATGGGCCTCGTCCTCGAAGGGCGAGTCGCCCACGGCCAAGATCGTCATCAAGAGCGCCGGCGAGCGCGAGCTCAAGGTCGAGATGGCCCACGAGAACGTCCAGTTCTTCTCCGGCGGCAAGCCCCTGGCCTCGCCGTTCTTCCTGCCCCGGGGCGAATCGCGCGAGGTCGAGCTCCGCTTCCCGCCCCAGTCGAAGACCGGCGTCCTGCCGCGATTACGTCCTCATCAAATCGAACGACCCCGTCCGCTCGACGCTGTCGATCTACGTCAGCCGCTACGTCATCTCCAAGAAAGAGCTGAAGGACCTGTTCGAGCGATACAAGTCGATCCTCAAGGACAAGGACTAGGAGGGACTCGCGCCGGGCGCGGAAGCGTCCGGAGCGGGAGGCATGGCCCGCATCCTCACGGTCAAGGCCCAGCCGCGCTCGAAGGCGCCGGGCGTCGAGGAGACCGGGCCGGACAGCTTCCGGGTCCGCGTCCGGGCCGCCCCCGAAAAGGGGCGCGCCAACGCGGAGGTCGCCGAGCGCCTGGCCGCGCATCTGGGCGTCCCGCCGTCGCGCCTGACGCTCGTCCGGGGCGCGTCGTCGTCCCATAAGCAGTTCCGGCTCGAGACAGCCCGCGCATGACCGTCTATAACCTCGTCAGCTTCGCCGGCATCTTCGTCCTGGCCGGCGGTGGCCTGGCTCTTCTCCTCGGACCGCAAGGTCGTCAACGCCCGCGTCCTCGTCTGGGGCATCGGGCTCCAGCTCCTCGTGGCCTGCGTTCATCTTCGTCGTCCCGGCCGGGACCACGGTCTTCCTCTGGGTGAACGACGCCGTCACCGCCGTCCTCGGGACGGCCACGGCCGGGGTCCGGTTCGTCTTCGGCCGGCTGGCCCTGCCGCCGGGCGCGGTGAACGAGGCCGGCGAGACCTCGCTCGGCTATTTCCTGGCCTTCCAGGGCCTGCCGACGATCATCTTCTTCGCCGCCCTCCTCGGGGCCCTCTACTATCTCGGCGTCATGCCCTTCTTCGTCCGGCTGTTCGCCCGCCTCTTCTCCCGGTCGATGAGGATCAGCGGGGCGGAGGCGCTGTCCGTCTCGGCCAACATCTTCGTCGGCGTCGAATCGTCCCTCGTCGTCCGGCCCCACCTCAAGGACATGACCGTGTCGGAGCTGGGGACCATCATCACGGCCGGCATGGGCACCATCGCCTCGACGGTGCTGGCGATGTACGTCCTGATGCTCCAGAAGGAGATCCCGACGATCGCCGGCCACCTCGTCTCGGCCTCGTTCATCTCGGCCCCGGCCTCGATCGTCATGGCCAAGCTGATCATGCCGGAGACCGGGAAGCCCCTGACCCTCGGCCTGGACGTCAAGCCCCACTACGAGCGCGAAGACAACCTGCATCATGGCCATCATCAACGGGGCGGGCGAGGGGCTGAAGCTCCTGGGCGGCATCGTCACCCTGCTCATCGCCTTCCTGGGCCTCCTGGCCCTGGTCAACCTCGGGCTCGGCTGGGCCGGCGGCCTCCTCAACGGGCTCTTCGGCTGGCACGTCGAGTGGTCGCTCGAGGCCTTCCTCGGCTATCTCTTCTACCCGCTGACGCTGGCCATCGGCGTGCCGCCCGTCCGACGCCCTCCCCGTGGCCAAGGTCCTCGGCGACAGGACCATCCTGACCGAGGTCTTCTCCTACGGGCGCCTGGCCGAGCTCATGGCCGGCGGGGCGCTGAAGGACCCGCGCTCGGCCATCATCGCTTCCTACGCCCTGTGCGGCTTCGCCCACGTCGCCTCCCTGGCCATCTTCATCGGCGGGACGGGCGCGCTCGTCCCGACCCGGATCAAGGACCTCTCCCGGATCGGCTTCCGGGCCCTTCTCGCCGCGACCCTGGCCTGCCTGATGACCGGGGCCGTGGCCGGAACCTTTTACACCGGCTCCTCCGTCCTCTTCGGCCGCTGAGCCCGAGCTCCAGACCGATCACTCTCTCCGGCTTCGCTCGGGATATGCCTCTAGCTCCCTCGGCCCCCCGGGAACTCAGTCGTCCGGTTCCCCCCGCTGCGCGGGTCCCCCCTCCACGGACGGGGATCTTCGAGGCAACATCCCTCGCCGCCGCGATAGTGATCGGCGGAAGCCCGGTTGTGACCTGAATGGGATAATCCGGCCTCGCCGGTCGTCTTTCTGAGCAGAGGGATTCCCGTGGACGATGGCGACCTGTGCTGGCTGGCCCTTCACCTCCAGTTCTACGGGCCGAGCGCCGCCGCCCGCCGGGTCCTCGGCCGCTTCGCCGCGATCACGGATATCTTCCGCGCGGCCCGGGCCGACTTCGAGGGGCTGCGCGTCGACGGGGCCGCCGTCGAGGCCATCGTCTCGGGCCGGGCCGTGGACCGGGCCAGGGGGGAATTGGAAAAAATCAAAAAGAAGGCGTATACTCTTTTGACCTTTGGCGACCCCGGGTATCCGGGGTACCTGAGAGAGATCTTCGATCCTCCCTTCGTCCTCTATTGCGAGGGCGATCCGGAGGCTCTTCGAAATCCCGCGGTGGCGGTCGTCGGCGCGCGCCGGCCCACCCCCTACGGGCGGGCCGTGGCCGAGAAGCTGGCCGGCGACCTGGCCGGCCGCGGCTGCGTCGTCGCCAGCGGCCTGGCCGCGGGCATCGACGCCTGCGCCCATCGGGGGGCTCTCAAGAAAGGACGGACGGTGGCTGTGCTCGGCTCGGGTCTGGATGTCCCTTATCCGTGGGAGAACCGCGGACTCCACCGCGAGATCGCGGCGCGGGGGGCCGTCGTGTCGGAGTTCCCCCTGGGGACGCCGCCGCTCGCGGAGAACTTCCCCGTCCGGAACAGGATCATCAGCGGCCTCGCGCTCGGCCTCGTCGTCGTCGAGGCGGCCCGGAAGAGCGGCTCGCTCATCACGGCCAAGCTGGCCCTGTCCCAGGACCGGGAGGTCATGGCCGTCCCGGGCAACGTGACCTCGGAGCTGAGCGCCGGCCCGAACGGCCTGATCCGGGACGGGGCCCGGCCCGTCGCGTCCTGGGAAGACGTGGCCGAGGGCCTGCCGTCGCCGTGGCGGGAGAATCTCCTTGCGCGGCGGGACGAGAAAGAGGAGAATAGCGCCGCTTCTCTGAGCCGGGATGAGCGCCGGCTCCTCGACGAGCTGCCCGTCGACGCGGCCGTGGCCATCGACGAGCTGGCCGAACGCACGGGCCTGTCGGTCTCGAGCCTCCTGGCGCTGCTGCTCGGACTCGAGCTGAAGGGGGCCGTCGTCCAGCATCCCGGGAAAGAATTCCAGAGGAGAATGTAAGTGTCGAAATCACTCGTGATCGTCGAATCGCCGGCCAAGGCCAAGACGATCAACCACTATCTCGGCAAAGACTATATCGTCAAGGCCTCCATGGGCCACGTCCGCGACCTGCCCAAGAAGAAGATGGGCATCGACATCGCGGCCGGCTTCCAGCCGACCTACGAGGTCATCGCCGAAAAGAAAAAGACCGTGGCCGAGCTCAAGAAAGCGGCCAAAGAGAGCGAGCGGGTCATTCTCGCGGCCGACCCCGACCGGGAAGGCGAGGCCATCTCCTGGCACCTCAGCCAGCTGCTGGCCGACGCCAACCCGAACATCTTCCGGGTGTCCTTCAACGAGATCACCGAAGAGGGCGTGCAGGCCGCTTTCAAGAACCTCTGCCAGATCGACCTGAACCTCTTCGACGCCCAGCAGACACGGCGCCTCCTCGACCGGCTGGCCGGCTACCTCATCAGTCCCCTGCTGTGGAAGAAGATCGCCCGGGGCCTGTCGGCCGGCCGGGTCCAGTCCGTGGCCCTGCGGCTCATCGTCGACCGGGAGAAGGAGATCAAGGCCTTCGTCGCCGAGGAATACTGGCCGTTCACGGCCCGGCTCGAAGCCAAGGAGCCTCCGGCCTTCAAGGCCGTCCTGGCCAAGATCGAAGGGAAAAAGGCCAAGGTCCACAACGCCGAAGAAGCGAAGATCGTCCGCGAGGAATGCGAGCGGGCGCCCTTCGTCCTGGACAAGGTCCAGGTCAAGCCCAAGCTCAGGCACCCCGGGCCGCCCTACATCACGAGCACCCTCCAGCAGGACGGCTTCCGGCTGCTGCGCTTTCCGGTCAAGAAGACGATGTTCGTCGCCCAGAAGCTCTATGAAGGCATGGCCATCGGCGAGGCCGGACAGACGGGGCTCATCACGTACATGCGCACGGACTCCTTCCGCATCTCCGAGTCGGCCCAGGCCGCGGCCCGGGCCTGGATCGGTCAGGCCTACTCGCCCGCCCACGTCCCGGCCAAGCCGAACGAATACAGGAGCAAGAAAAAGACCCAGGACGCCCACGAGGCCATCCGGCCCGCGCACGTCGAGCTCACGCCCGAGAAGGTCAAGCCCTTCCTCAAGAAAGAGGAGTACGACGTCTACAAGCTCATCTGGCGGAGGTTCATCGCCTCGCAGATGGCCCCGGCCAAGATCGAGGAGACGGCCTTCGACATCACCGTCGGCCGCTACCTCTTCCAGGCCAAGGGCGAAGTGGTCAAGTTCGACGGCTTCCTGGCCGCCTGGCCGAACGGGGGAAGCGACAAGGAGGTCCTGCCCAAGGCCGAGGCCGGCGAGACGCTCAAGCTCCTGGAGCTCGAGACCAAGCAGAAGTTCACCGAGCCTCCCGCCCGTTACACGGAGGGCACGCTGGTCAAGGAGCTCGAGGCCCGCGGCATCGGCCGGCCGAGCACCTACGCCCCGACGATCGCCACCATCCAGACCCGGACCTACGTCGTCAAGGAGGAGGGCAAGTTCAGGCCCACCGAGCTGGGGATGTACGTCACCGAGTTCCTGATCAAGCACTTCTCCAAGCTCCTGGAGTACAAGTTCACCGCCCACATGGAAGAGGAGCTCGACGAGATCGCCGAGGGCGCCCGGAAGGGCGCCGACAGCCTCAAGGAGTTCTACGAGCTCCTCGAGGGCTATCTCAAAGGGGCCGGGGAGGCCGAGGGCGTCAAGCAGACGGGCATCCCCCTCGACGAGAAGTGCCCGAAGTGCGGCGCGGCCCTGGTCGTCAAAGGCGGCCGCTTCGGCCAGTTCAAGGCCTGTTCCGCCTATCCGGCGTGCAAGTTCCGGGAGAGCCTGGACAAGAAAGAGTCCCAGCCCCTCGACGAGAAATGCCCGCAGTGCGGCTCGCCGCTGGAGCAGAAGTTCGGCCGCTTCGGCCCCTTCGTCGCCTGCTCGGATTACCCCAAGTGCAAGTACATCAAGAAGGACCGGCCCGTCGAGACGGGGATCGACTGCCCGCTCGGGTGCGGCGGCAAGATCCTGAAGCGGAAGACGCGGCGGGGCAAGTTCTTCTTCGGCTGCAGCCGCTATCCGAAGTGCACCTTCGCCACCTGGGACGACCCCATCGATCGGGCCTGCCCGCAGTGCGGGGCCAAGATCCTCTATAAGAAGAACCTCCTCCGGGGCGAGCCTTACATCTACTGCAAGAACGAGAAGTGCGCCTTCAAGGAAGCGGCGCCCCGGGAGAAGATCTGGGAAGCGGCCGCGGCCGAGGGAAAGGCCGGGACGCCCGGGGGACCGGCGCCGTCCGCGGCGCCGGAAGAAGGCGGACCCGGGGGAACGGAGCCCGGCGCGGCCGGGTCCGGCGGCACCGATGAACAAGGAAATCGCTGAGTTCCTCGCCTATCTCAAGCACGAGAAGAACGCGTCCCCCCACACCATCGCCGCCTATGAGCGCGACCTCGGGCAGGTCGCGGCCTACCTGAAAGAGCGGGAGGTCCGCTGGGACAAGGCCGGCAACGTCATCCTGCGCGGCTTCCTGGCCGAGCTCCACGAGAAGAAGCGCAGGAAGACGACCATCGGGCGCAAGCTGGCCGCCCTGCGGTCCTTCTACGATTTCTGCCTGCGGAAGAAATGGATCGCCGAGAACCCGGCCAAGATCCTGGCCACGCCGCGGCAGGAGAAGCGCGTCCCCTCCTTCCTCTCGGAGGACGAAACGTCGGAGCTCCTCGAGCTGCCGCGGTCGGCCGAGCCGATCGATCTCCGCGACAAGGCCATCCTGGAGCTCTTCTACGCCACGGGGATCCGCGTCGGCGAGCTCGTCGGCATCGAGACGGCGGACCTTCATCTCGGCGAGCGGCTCGTCCGCGTCCGGGGCAAGGGCAAGAAGGAGCGCATCGTCCCCTTCGGCGGCAAGGCCCGCGAGGCCCTGGAGGCCTACCGCCGGGCCCGGCCCGCGCTGGCCGGCGGAGGCGGCGGCGGCGAGGCCTTCTTCCTCAATTACCGCGGCGGCCGGCTGACGACGCGGTCGGTCCAGCGGATGGTCCACAAGGCCATCCGGCGCACGGCCGTGGCCCGCAAGATCAGCCCCCACTCGCTGCGGCATTCCTTCGCTTCCCACCTCCTCGGCCGGGGCGCCGACCTGCGCGTCATCCAGGAGCTTCTGGGACACGCCAGCCTGGCCACGACCCAGAAGTACACCCACGTCGACCTCAAGCAGCTGCTGACCGTTTACAAGAAAAGCCACCCGCGGTCCTGACCGGGGACATGTACCGCACCGGTACGTGTCCCCAAGTCACCCGCCCGGCCGACGAGGGGCTTCTGGTGTCATCTCAGCCCCTTTTCGTCGGCCTTCACCACGGCAATCAGTGTTTCCCGTTTTTCCGCGTTTTGTCCACAGGGCTTGACGCGAAGGCCGGAGGCTTTTCAGTAAACGATTCAAAACAAGGGGAAAAGAAGGAGCGAGAGGATGGCACGGCCGTTGCATCTAAGAGCCGGCGAAAGGAGGTCTCACCCATGACCACAACCAAACAGAAGGTGCTGGCCCTCGGGCTGGCCGCCGCGATCGTCGCCCTCTCGCTCGCCCCGGCCTACGCCCAGGCGCCGGCGGCGAAGGCGCGGATCAACATCAACACGGCCCCGGCCTCGGAGCTCGAGAACCTGCCGAGGATCGGCCCCAAGGTCGCCCAGCGGATCGTCGATTTCCGGACCAAGAACGGGAACTTCAAAAAGGTCGAGGAGATCATGAAGGTCCAGGGCATCGGAGAGAAGGTCTTCGAGCAGATCAAAGACCTGATCACCGTGGGGGCCGCGACCGCGCCGGACTGACGGCAGAGGCCCTGTCCGGATCGCCTCCGGACGGGGCCTTTTTTTTCGCCTCGAGGAAGCGGCGGAGCTTGCGGACGGCCCGGCCGCGGTGGCTGACCTCGTTCTTGACCGCCGGCGGGAGCTCGGCGAAGGTCTTTCGCAGCGGGGCGTAATAGAAGACCGGATCGTAGCCGAATCCGGAAACCCCGCGCGGCCCCGCGGCGATCCGGCCCCGGACCTGTCCCCGGAACTCGGCGACGACGCGGCCCCGCTCGGCGAGGACCATGACGCAGACGAAGCGGGCCTTCCTCTCCTTCGCCGGAAGCCCGGCCAGGAGGCGCAGGACCTTGCGGATGTTCTTCTCGTCCGACGGCCGCGGGGCGGAGAAGCGGGCCGATCGGACCCCGGGCGCGCCCCCGAGCGCTTCGATCTCGAGGCCCGAGTCCTCGGCCAGGGTCAGGCCGGGCCATCTCCGGCTGTAGAAAAGGCTCTTGGCCCGGGCGTTCTCCTCGAACGTGCGGCCGCGCTCGGCGTGTTGCAGCCCGGGCAGGACGCCGGCGAGACCGACGATCTCGAGGGCCCGGCCGCCGGAGGTGAGGCCCTTCAGGGCGCGCCGGATCTCGCGGACCTTGCCGGGGTTTCCGGTCGCCAGGAGGAGGCGACGCTCAGTCAATCTTCAGCTCTTCGATGTCGGCCAGCTCGAGGAGACCCTGGTTGAATTCCTGTTCCTTGTCCTCGGAGGCCGAGAAGGAGAAGGCCAGAAGGTAGGACGAGCCCTCCTGTTTCATGGTCAGCCGCTCCAGCCGGACGCCGTGGTGGAGGGCGAGCTTGCGCAGGCTCGAGAGGATGTAGGGGCGGGCCTTGGCCTTGAGGTGATAGTGGAACTGGGCCTTGTGCAGGTACGAGCTCTCGATCCTGCCGAACAGGTACAGGGTCACGATGGTCAGGGCGGTGAAGATGAGGGCCGGCACGTAGAAGCCGGCGCCGATGACGAGCCCCAATCCGGCCACGAGCCAGAGCGTCGAGGCGGTGGTCAGGCCGGCGATCGTCCCCCGCGTCTGGAAGATCGTGCCGGCGCCGAGGAAGCCGACCCCGGTGATGACCCCCGCCGCCATGCGGACGAGGGTGTCCGGGCCCCCGCCCTGGCCCTGGACGAGAAGCGAGGCCAGGGTCATCATCATCGTCGCGGCGACGCAGACGAGGATGTTCGTCCGGAATCCGGCCGGCTTCTGACTGGCCTCCCGCTCGAGACCGATGAGGCCGCCCAGGGCGATGGCCATGACGAGCTTGAGCAGGATTCGGAGGATCTCCATGGCGCCTTCCTTTTTCATCCTTATTTAACATCGGCGGGGAAGGTTGTCAATCGCGGGCCCGTCTGATAAAATGACGCGTCGGAACGATCAGGAGGAAACCCATGTCCGCTCTCATCAAGAAAATCCACGCCCGCGAGATCCTCGATTCCCGCGGCAATCCGACCGTCGAGGTCGAGATCACGCTCGTCGACGGCTCTTTCGGCCGCGCCGCGGTCCCGTCGGGCGCGTCGACCGGCGTCTATGAGGCCCTGGAGCTCCGCGACGGGGACAAGTCCCGCTATCTCGGCAAGGGCGTCCTCAAGGCCGTCGGGCACGTCAACGCCGAGATCGCCGGGGCCGTCACGGGCCTCGACGCGCTCGACCAAGCGGCCGTCGACGGGGCCATGCTGGCCCTCGACGGGACCGAGTTCAAGACCAAGCTCGGGGCCAACGCCATCCTCGGCGTCAGCATGGCCGTGGCCCGGGCCGCGGCGGCCTCCTCGAAGCTCCCGCTCTACCGCTACCTCGGCGGGGCGTCGGCCAACCTTCTGCCCGTGCCGATGTTCAATATCCTCAACGGCGGCGTCCACGCCAACTGGCAGAGCACGGACCTCCAGGAATTCATGATCGCGCCGATCGGCGCCCCGAGCTTCCGGGAAGCCCTTCGCTGGGGGGCCGAGACCTATCACGCGCTCAAGAGCGTCCTCAAGAGCGGCGGCTTCACGACGGGCGTCGGGGACGAGGGCGGGTTCGCCCCGGCCTTCAAGAAGAACGCCGACGCGGTCGAAGCGATCCTCAAGGCCATCGAGAAGGCCGGGTACAAGCCAGGCCGGGACATCGTCCTGGCCATCGACGGGGCCGTCAG
This sequence comes from Candidatus Aminicenantota bacterium, assembly GCA_963843505.1. Taxonomy (GTDB): domain Bacteria; phylum Acidobacteriota; class Aminicenantia; order Aminicenantales; family Saccharicenantaceae; genus RBG-16-66-30. The sequence goes on from CAWJKR010000006.1 coordinate 301,607, forward strand.
CAGCATCTACGAGGACGGCCTTTATCATCTGAGGACGGAGAACAAGAAGGTCGACGCCGGCGGGATGGTGGCGATGTACCAGGAGTGGGTCCGGAAATATCCCATTCGCGTCATCGAAGACGGCTTGGCGGAGGACGATTGGGAAGGCTGGAAGCTCTTGAATCAGACGATCGGAGGGTCCGCCGAGCTCGTCGGCGACGACCTGTTCGTGACCAACGTCAAGCGCATCTCCAAAGGCATCGAGGAAAGCGCGGCCAACGCGGTGTTGATCAAGCTGAACCAGATCGGCACGCTGACGGAGACCATGGCGGCGATCACCATGGCCCGGAAGGCCGGCTGGGGCGCGATGGTCTCCCATCGGAGCGGCGAGACCGTCGACAGCTTCATCGCCGACCTGACCGTGGCCATGGGCACCGGGCACCTCAAAACGGGCGCCCCCTGCCGCGGCGAGCGCGTCGAGAAATATAACCAGCTGCTTCGGATCGAGGAAGAGCTTGGCCCCGACGCCGTTTACGCGGGGAGGAAGGCCTTCGTCCGTTGATCTCGACCTGATCCTCTGAGGAGCCAAAAAAACACTTGACAGGCCTCGTCGCGCCATGTTAATAGACATTAGTCTATTGACTTAGTCAATTAACTGGCTATGGAGGCGAGATGAGGCTCTCGACAAAAGGCGAATACGCCAGCCGGGCCATGCTCGAGCTTTCCCGGAGATACCAGGACGGCCCGATCCACAGCCGGGAGATCTCCAAAGCCCAGGAGATCCCCCAGAATTTCCTCGAGCAGATCCTCCTCCTTCTGAAACGGGCCGGTTACCTCAAGAGCCGCAAAGGCCGGAAGGGCGGCTACCTCCTGGCCAAGGCCCCGGACGAGATCAACGTCGCCGAGGTCATCCGGGTCATGGACGGCCCCCTGGCCCCGATCGACTGCGTCAGCGTCATGGCCCACGAAGCCTGCCCGATGGAAGGGACGTGCGGCCTGCGCTGGCTCTGGAAGGATGTCCGGGACGCGGTGGCCGGGATCCTGGAGAAGACGACGTTCGCCGACCTCGTGAGCCGGAGCAAGCCCGCGGCGGGCGAGAAAGCGGAGACCGTCATGACAAGGATCGTCGCCGTCCTGACGCTTCTCCTCGCCGTCGCCTGGGCCGGGCCCGCGGGGCCGCCCCCTGCGACGGCCCAGACCGCCGCGTCCCAGGCCCGGGGCAGCCTGTCCCTCTCGGGGGCCTGGGCCCTCTACCCGCTGGCCGTGCGCTGGCAGGAGGAATTCCAGAAGACGCATCCCGGCGTCAACGTGGATGTCCAGGCCGGAGGCGCCGGCAAGGGCATCGCGGACACACTCTCGGGCGCCGTCGACATCGGCATGGTCTCGCGCGAGATCCACCCCATCGAGGTCGAGAAGGGCGCCGTGGCCCTGGCCGTGGCCAAGGACGCCGTCGTCGCCACCCTCAGCGCCCGGAACCCGTTCCTCACGGACCTCCTCCGCCGGGGCCTCAAGCGCGAGGACCTCGTCTCGATATGGATCGGCCGGACGGCGACCTCTTGGGAAGCCCTGCTCGGAAAGAGCGGGCGGACGCCCGTCCACGTCTTCTCCCGCTCCGACGCCTGCGGCGCCGCGGAGACCTGGGCCGCCTACCTCGGCGGCCACCAGGAGGACCTGGGCGGCGTCGGCGTCTACGGCGATCCCGGCCTGGCCGAGGCCGTCCGCCGCGACCCGCTGGCCGTCGGCTTCAACAATGTCAATTTCGCCTATGACGCCAAGACCCTGAAGCCCGTGGCCGGCCTGGCGATCTGCCCGATCGACCTCGACGGCAACGGCCTCGTCGACCCGGCCGAGAAGGTCTACGCCACGCGCGACGACATCGTCCGGGCCATCGCCGCCAACGTCTACCCCTCGCCGCCGGCGCGCGACCTCTATTTCGTCGTCAAGGGCCAGCCCGGCCGGCCGCTCCTCGCTGAGTTCCTCACCTGGGTCCTGACCGAGGGCCAGAGATATGTCGCCGAGATGGGCTACATCGCCGTCGGCCCGGACCAGCTGGCCTCCGGCCTGGCCGCGGTCCGCGGCGCCGCGGAGAAGAAATGAGGCTTCTCAAGGACGCCCTGGCCCGCCGGGCGATGGGCCTCGTCACCGCCCTGCCGGGCCTCCTCGTCCTGCTCATCGTTGTCGGGCTGTTCCTGAGATCGAAGGCCATCCTCGGCGTCCAGCCCCTGTCGAAGCTCCTCTTCTCGTCGGCCTGGCACCCGCTCAAGGGCGAGTTCGGCCTCCTCCCGTTCATCACCGGGACGGTCTGGGTGACCGTGACGGCCCTTGTCCTGGCCGTGCCCGTCTCGATCCTCGCGGCCGTCTACCTTTCCGAGTACGCCCCGCGCTGGGTCCGCGAGAGCGCCAAGCCGGTCATCGACCTCCTGGCCGGACTGCCGTCCGTCGTCTACGGCGTCTGGGGCGTCCTCCTGGTCGTCCCCTTCGTCGGCGACGTCCTGGCGCCGCTCGCGGGCGTCTATTCGTCCGGCTACAGCATCCTCGCCGGCGGCATCGTGCTGGCCATCATGACCTTCCCGACGATCATCCACGTGACGCTCGAGGTCTTCTCGACCGTCCCGGCGGCGCTGCGCGAGGCGTCCCTGTCGCTCGGGGCGACGAAGTGGGAGACCACCCGGCACGTCGTCCTGAGAAAGGGCGCCCAGGGCATTCTGGCCGCGTCCGTCCTCGGCTTCTCCCGGGCCTTCGGCGAGACCATGGCCGTTCTCATGGTCGTCGGCAACGTCCCCGTCGTGCCGCGCTCGCTCTTCGATCCCGGCTACCCGCTGCCGGCCCTGATCGCCAACAACTACGGCGAGATGATGTCCGTGCCGCGCTACGACGCGGCCCTGATGATGGCCGCCTTCGTCCTCATGCTGATCGTCCTGTTCTTCAACGTCCTGGCCCGCCGGACGCTCATCCGGGTCGAGCGGAGGGTCCGTTGAAGCCCTTGCCCGACGGCCGCATCGCGGGGCGCAAGCGGATCGACGTCTTCTTCCGCGTCCTGGCCGCCGCCTCGGCCGCGGCGGTGCTCCTGTCGCTCCTCGTCATCCTGGGGACGATCCTCTGGAAATCGGTCCCCGCCCTCAGCCTGTCCATGCTGACCCAGACGCCCAAGGGCGGCTTCTACCTGGGCAAGGAGGGCGGCATCCTGAACGCCATCGTCGGCTCGCTCTATCTCGGCCTCGGGGCGACCGCGCTGGCCCTCCTCCTGAGCCTGCCGCTGGCCCTGTACCTCAACGAGTACAAGGGCCGGGACTCGAAAACGGCCGTCTGGACGCGCTTCTTCCTCGACGTCCTCTGGGGCGTGCCCTCCATCGTCTACGGCGCCTTCGGCTTCGTCGTCATGCTGGCCCTGGGCCTGCGGGCCTCGCTCCTGGCCGGCATCCTGACGGTCGCCCTGCTCGAATTCCCGATCATGACCCGGGCCATCGACGAGGTCATGCGCCTCGTCCCCCTCGAGCTCAAGGAGGCCTCGGCCTCGCTCGGGGCGACCCGTTTCGAGACCGCCCTGAAGGTCATGGTCCGGCAGTCGGCCCCGGGCATTCTGACCGGCGTCCTCCTCGCCTTCGGCCGCGGCATCGGCGACGCCGCGTCGGTGCTGTTCACGGCCGGCTTCACCGACAGGGTCCCGGCCTCCCTCGCCGACCCGGCGGCGACGCTGCCCCTGGCCATCTTCTTCCAGCTGGGGACCCCGTTCCCCGAGGTCCGGCAGAGGGCCTATGCCTCGGCCGCGGTCCTGACCCTGATCATCCTCATCATCAGCCTGGCCGGCCGGGCCATGAGCCGAAAGGTGACGCGGCATGTCGTCAAGTGAAGGACGGAAGCGACCATGAACGGCGAGACCCCGATCAGCGTCCGGAACCTGAGCGTCTACTACGGCGACCTCCAGGTCCTCAAGGACGTCAACCTCGACATCCCGGCCCGGCAGATCACCGTCATCATCGGGCCGTCGGGATGCGGCAAGACGACCCTGCTCAAGTCGCTCAACCGGCTCCTCGACGGGGTCGAGGGGGCCCGGGTCCGCGGCGAGGTCGTCCTCGACGGGGAGGACATCTACGCCCCGCGGACGGAGGTCACCCGGATCCGCAAGAAGATGGGCCTGCTCTCCCAGAAGCCCCAGGTCCTGCCCATGTCGATCTTCGAGAACGTCGCCTACGGCCCGCGCCTCCACGGCCTCCGGTCGGGGCAGGACCTCGAGGCCAGGGTCGAGCATTATCTCCGGGTGGCGGGCCTTTGGGACGAGGTCCGGGACCGCCTGCGCGAACCGGCCTCCGTCCTCTCGGTCGGGCAGCAGCAGCGCCTCTGCCTGGCCCGGGGCCTGGCCGTCGAGCCCGAGATCATCCTCGGCGACGAGCCGACCTCTGCCCTCGACCCCCAGTCGAGCCAGAACGTCGAGCGCCGGCTGCTCGAGCTCAAGAAAGAATACACCGTCGTCGTCGTCACGCACATCCTCCGCCAGGCCCGCCGGATCGCGGACCACCTCGCCTTCCTGTACCTCGGCGAGCTCGTCGAGCACGGGCCCGCGGCCGACGTCTTCGCCGCCCCGAGGGACCCGCGGACGCGCGCCTACCTCACCGGCGAGATCAGCTGACCACCTCCTTCCTAACAATATTAAAGATGTGAGCTGAAATGTTACTTTTTTTGCTTGACATTGACGTTTAGGGCCGCATAATATTCCTAATAATATGAAATATGACGAATTTGATAAGGGGATCTTGAAGATCCTGTATGAAGACGGCAAGATCTCCAACTCCACCCTGGCTCAGAAGATCAAGCTCTCTCCGCCGGCGACCCTCGAACGGGTCCGGAAGCTCCGGACGAACGGCATCATCCAGGGACAGAGGGCGATCCTCGACAAGAAGAAGCTCGGCCGGGGCCTGACCTGCTTTCTCGCCCTGCAGATCAAGCACCTTCATCGCCAGGAGGCCTACCAGCGCGTCGAGGAGCACCTCAAGCAGCTCGAGGAGATCGAGGAGATCTATTTCCTCACCGGCCGGATCGACTACCTCATCAAGGTCAACGTCCGGGACATCGACGAGTACCAAGAGTTCTTCATGGCCAAGCTCTCGAAGGTCCAGATGATCGAGCGGGCCGAGACCTTCGTCGTGGTGTCCTCCGCCGTCAATCCGCGGTACAACCCGATCAATGTCGACCCGAAGGACCAGGATCTCGAATGAGGGTTGACACGCCTGTCGAGAGTCTTGACAATTCCCCCCGGACGGATTTACCCTTGGGCCAGATAAAAACGCGGTCCGGGAGCGCCCGATCCGGGGATTCCCGGGTATCACCTTGTTATCGGGAGGTGAATGACGGCAGCGAACCCCCACCCCTTATGCCCCCAGCTTGCGGCGAACCCCGGAGGGGCGCCGCAAATGAAGTCAGACAGGAGAAACGATAGGAGTCAAAGCGAATGAAGAAGAGGCTGTTTATTATCGCACTCATCGTACTCACGACCGCCGGCCTGACGTTCGCCCAGCTCACGCCGGAAGGCCGGATCAACGGCACGGATCGTTGACCAGCAGGGGAATCCTCTCCCCGGCGTGAACGTCGAGGCCGACGAGCCCCCGGCTGATCGGGAAGGCCACCGCGGTGACCGACGCCAACGGCGTCTACCGCCTGATGGCCCTTTCGTCGGGCACTTATGAGATCACGTTCACGCTCCAGGGCTTCAAGACGCTGATCCGCAAGGGCATCCTCCTGGAGCTGTCCCAGACGCTGGCCTTGGACGTGACGCTCGAAGAGGCCACCATCGAGGAGCAGGTCACGGTCATCGGACAGAGCCCGCTCATCGACGTCAAGAGCACGGTCAAGGGCCAGGTCATGACCAAAGAGACCTACATGTCCTTGCCCCGGGGCCGGTCGTTCGATTCGCTCATCAGCACCATCCCCGGCGTCCAGATCGAGGCCATCACCGGCGGGATCTCGGTCGACGGCGCGTCGGGCGCCGAGAACGTCTTCTACGTCGACGGCGCGGACGTGACGAACTTCCACCTCGGCGTCGAAGGGCAGAACGTCGTTCTCGAGCTCCTCGACGAGGTCAAGGTCACGGCCTCGGGCTACAACGCCGAGTTCGGCGGCTCGATGGGCGGCGTCGTCAACGTCATCACCCGCACCGGCGGCAACGAGTTCCACGGCGACATCATGGGCTTCTACGAGAACAACTCGCGGCTCATGCGCGGCTACGCCCGCGACTATCTCCGCTCGAGCCCGCTCGACGACTACGTCTACGAGTACGTCAACAACGACACCCTGTATTTCAACGGCGGAAAGGCCAGGGACAACTACGACCGCTACGAGGGCATCGTCAGCCTCGGCGGCTACCTGGTCAAGGACAAGCTGTGGTTCTTCGGCTCCCTCGACCTCGCCACCAACCGGACGATCGGCTCGAGGGACTTCGCCCTGGGCGCGGGCCCCTTCAGCTCCTTCAAGGCCAAGGACGACGGGCTGAACGGGTCCTTCAAGCTCACGGCCGCTCCCGTCGCCGGGCTTCGCCTGGCGGCCAGCTTCATCAACAATTTCACCCGGTACCGCGGCGTCCTGCCGAGCCTCATCGGGAACGACGACAGCACCTACGAATACGGGCAGGAAGGGATGGACTACCCGAACTGGACGGCGGCCCTGACGGCGGACTATTCCCTCGGCAACAACCTGCTCCTGAGCTACCGGGGCGGCTACCACCTGCAGAACGAGAACAACCAGCAGCTGCTCCCCCCCGACGGCTCGACGTATTATTTCGCCTACGGGAACTCCATCTACAGCACCGACCCGTTCTACCAGACCAATCCGGACCTCATCCAGCCCTCGGGCTATGCCACGACCTGGAACTACTTCGAGGTCCAAAGGTACAAGACCGAGAAGATCAGCAACAACCTGGACGCGACCCTCTACGCGAACGCGATGGGCGAGCATTCCCTCAAGGCCGGCGTCGGCTACTACTATCTGCACGAAGACGTCTTCGATGCCTCGACGCACCCCCGGATCTGGCTGTACTGGGGCCGCGACCTACACGGGCCTGGGCTTCCCCGTCGGCGTCGGCGCGCCGATGGGCAGCACCTACTACGGCCAATACGGCTACTATTACGTCCGGGGCTCGTTCACCTCGCCTTACGGCGGCGTCTGGAACATTCACGCCAACAATTTCTCGGCCTACCTCCAGGACTCCTGGACGCTGAACCGCAGGCTGACCATCAATTTCGGCGTCCGGGCCGAGAGCCAGTACATCCCGGCCATGACCGAGGACACGTCGTACGTCGGCTATAACGCCCGGCCGGTCAAGTTCGACCTCGGCCAGATGCTGGCCCCGCGGCTCGGCGCTGGTCTACGACGTGTTCGGGGATTCCAGCCTGAAGATCTTCGGCAGCTTCGGCATCTACTACGACGTCATGAAGCTCTACATGGCCGAGCTGACCTTCGGCGGCTGGAAGCGCAAACAGGACTACTACTCCCTCACCACCCCGGACTGGCGGCTGATCGCCGCCAGCGGCGATCTCGACGACGCCGCGAGCCAGGGCGCCGGCGGCATCTACGCCGGGACCGTCGATTTCCTGCCGCCCTCCTTCGACCGCGTCGACCCCGACCTCAAGCCGACCGCTCAGCGGGAGATCTCCTTCGGCGCCGAGAAGAAGCTCGTCGAGAACCTGTCGCTGTCCGTCCGCCTGGTCAACAAGCACCTCCTCCGGACGATCGAGGACGTCGGCGTCTATGTCTTCGACGGCACGACCCTCGAACAGCAGTTCTACGTCACCAATCCCGGCTTCGGCGTCTCCCGGCCGGTCTCCGAGGGCGGCCTGTTCTCCGACGACTATTGGCGCTGCCCGAAGGCGACCCGCGAGTACTACGGCGTCAACATCTCCCTCGAAAAGAGATTCGCCAACAACTGGCAGGGCGGGGCCAACTACACCTGGAGCCGCATCACCGGAAGCTACACCGGATTGGCCAGCGCCGACGAAGACGGCCGTCTCGGGCCGAACGTCGAACAGGACTACGACCGGTGGTTCATGGGCTATGACGCGCTCGGCCATGTCCTCGACGGCGTTCTGCCGCAGGACCGCACCCACTACTTCAAGGCCTACGGCTCCTACATCTTCCCCTTCGGCCTGACCGTCGGCGTCGTCGCCTACGGCCGCAGCGGCCTGCCGCTGACGACCAAGCTCTACTATGACGGCAAATACTTCTATCCCAACGGCCGCGGCGACATGGGCCGGCTGCCGTTCACGTTCTGGGGCGACGTCTATCTGGATTACTCGCTCAAGCTCGGCGCCAAGTACCGGGCCTCGATCAACCTCCAGATCAACAACGTGACCAACACCAAGACGGTCCAGAGCGTCGTCTCGGACTACAACCTGGACGGCTTCTCGGGCTATGACGCCGAGATCCTCGACGGCACGTTCGCCACGCACTACCCCGAGTTCACCGCGGCGGACGACACCGTGCATCCCGCCTACGGTCAATGGGCCTCCAGGTTCGGCGCCTGGTCGGCCCGCCTGGGCCTCAAGTTCTCGTTCTGATCGGCGAGACCCGGGACTTTTCGGACACGAAGGGCCCGTCCCCCGCGAGGGGGGCGGGCCTTTTTCTTGACTATTTCGCGGAATCCCTTAATCTGGAACCTTGATGAGCAAGAAGAGCGCCGTCCCGATCGTGGCCCTGGCCTCGGCTCTCCTGGCCGTGTTCCTCACGGTCGGGCCGGGCCGGCGGCTCTTTCGCCCCCGGGCGGCCGCTCCCCTCAACGTCCTCCTCATCACTCTCGATACGACCCGGGCCGACCATCTCGGCTGTTACGGATCCTCCCAGGCCGCGACCCCCAACCTCGACCGTCTGGCCCTCGAGGGGGTCCGCTTCGCCCGGGCCTATTGTCCGGCCCCCCTGACGCTGCCGTCCCATTCCTCGATCCTGACCGGCCTTTATCCGGCGACCCACGGGGTCCGCAACAACGGCCACGACCTGGCGCCGAAGTGGCGGACGCTGGCGGAGATCCTGAAGGGGCACGGCTTCGCCACGGCGGCCTTCGTCTCGTCCTTCTCGGTCGATTCCCGGTTCGGCATCGGCCGCGGCTTCGATGTCTATGACGACACGTTCCAGCCGCAGGCGCCGTTGAAGGGGGCGAACGCCGAGCGGCGGGCCGAGGAGACCTTCGCCCGGTTCTCCCGCTGGCTCGACAAAAGCGGGCCGGACAGGTTCTTCGCCTGGGTCCATTATTACGATCCGCATCTGCCCTACGACCCGCCTTCACCCTACAAGGAAGGCTCGCCCGGCCGTCCTTACGACGGCGAGATCGCCTACATGGACCATTACGTGGGCGCCGTCCTCCAAGCTCTCGAGGCCAAGGGCCTCCGCGGCAAGACGCTCGTCGTCGTCGCCGGAGACCACGGCGAAGGCCTGGGGGACAAGGTGGAGACGGGTCACGGGATCTTCCTCTACGACGAGACCCTCCGGGTGCCTCTCCTGTTCCACAACGCCGGGGCCTTCCCCCGTCCCCGGGCCGTCGAGAGCGCGGTCCGCCTGGTGGACGTCGCCCCGACCATCCTGGAGACGCTCGGCCTGGGGGCGGAAGCGGCGGGGATGGAGGGGCAGAGCCTGCTCCCCCGGATAAAGGACAAGAGCCCGGCCGACCTCGACTGTCTCATCGAGTCCTTCTACCCCAGGGAGAACTTCGGCTGGTCGGAGCTCGTCGGCATCGTCTCCGGCCCGTGGAAGTACATCCTCGCGCCGCGTCCCGAGCTCTACGACCTGAAGAGCGACCCGGGCGAGAAGACCGACCTCGCGGGCTCGTCGCCGGCCAAGGCGGACGAGCTCCGGAAGAAGCTCGAAGAGGAGCTCCTTCGCCTGAGCGCGCCGGCCGGCGCGACGGGCGGCCAGGCCGCCGTCCGGACCGACGACCGGGAGAGGCTGCGGTCCCTTGGCTACGTCAATTTCGCGCCGGCCAAGCCCGGCGCCGCCGCCGTCCCCGATCCCAAGGACAAGATCGGCCTGCTCAAGCTCGTCCAGCAGGCGCAGGCGTTCGAGCTCGCGGAGAATTTCGCCGAGGCCGAGCGCGTTTACGGCCAGATCATCGCGGAGATCCCCGATTCGCCGGAAAGCTACGTCAACCTGGCCATCGCCCAGGCCAGACAGGAACGGTTCGACCGGGCCCTGGAGACCCTGGGCCGCGGGCTCGCCCGCCTGCCGGACTCCGAGGTCCTCCTCGTCCGTCTCGGCCACACCTATCTTGTCAGCGGCAAGCCGGGCGAGGCCCTGGAGGCGATGGAGAAGGTCCTGGCGTTCAACCCCCGGAGCGTCGATGCCCTGACCGTCGCGGCCGGCATCCTCGACGCGACCGGGCGCAAGGCCGAGGCCCGGGCAACGTACGAGCGGGCCCTGGCCGTCGAGCCTGAAAGCCGCCACCTGAGGACGAGCTACGCCGCGAACCTGGCCTCGACCGGCTCCCTCAAAGAGGCCATCGCCGTCTATGAGCGGCTGATCGCCGATTTTCCGGACGAGCAGGCCTTCTACCAGTTCGCCGGGATCGCCCATTCCTACCTCGGGGAATACGACCGGGCCATCGATCTTCTCCGCCAGGCCCTGGCCATCCGGCCGACGCCGGTGGGGTTCTTCAACCTGGCTGTGGCCTATGAGAAGCGGGGCGATCTCAAGGAAGCCGCGGAAGCGCTGAGGATGTATCTCCGGAATTCGCAGGGCGAGAGCGAGGAGAACATCCGCAAAGCGCGGGCCGAGCTCGAAAGCCTCGAAAAGAGGATCGGCTTGCCGGGGAAAAACGCCGATCTGGGTCCTGTCATGAGAAACGGCGTCTCTGAATAGTCCAGGTCAGGAAGCCCCGATCCGCCCGAGCCGGACCGCAGGGCCTCCCGGAGGCCGGCGATCTCGGCCGGGGAGGCCATCCCGGCGCTCGGCGCCGCGACGCAAGATGCTGAAACGCAATCCGTTACGGGTGTGACGGTAGATGGACAGCCGATCTCCGGGATGACCGAAGAAAAGGGCCATCATCGTCTCGGCCATCTTGGTCAGCGGCGGCCTGTCCACGTGGGAGATAGCGGAAGCGGGCGATGACCCGTGTCCCGCGTCCGGGCGCGGAGATGAGGGTCAACCGGCCGCCGCAGTGCTCGGCCGTCTGGGCCAGGAGAGGCAGCCCCAGGCCCGTCCGCTTCCGCCCGGTCGTGAAGAACGGGTCGAGGGCCCGCGCCTGTTCCTCGGGCGGCATGCCGCGGCCGTTGTCCGTCACCCGGAACGGTCAGCACGTCCCGCCGCTCGTTCTCGTTGACCGCGATGCGGACCCTCGTCGCGCCCGCGGCGACGGCGTTCTCGGCGATGTCGAGGATGTGGAGCGAGAGGTCCTCCATCATGACGGGATGACCCTCCTCCCGTCCTCGCCCGCCAGGGCCCGGCGGATCTCATCGAGTCCGGGGCCCTCGACGAGGAAATCGGTCGTGGCGGTTCCGATCTCCTCCGGCTTGTGGGCGTCGGAGAAGCGGACGATGGGCAAGCGATCCGACGGTCCGAATTGCCGCCGGGCTTCGTCGGGGCTCAGGCGCGGCGAGACCTCGACGGCCTCGAGCCCGAGGCCGGGCGGGATGAAGCCGAGCTGGGAGATGATGCTGAACGATTCCCGGTCGATGTGGCAGGCGATGGCCAGGCCGCCGTGGCGATGGACGAGGGCGACCGCCTCGTGGACGGAGAAGAGGGTGGCCCCGAACAGGCAGCGCGGGCTGAATCCCGTGACGTAGTCCGCCGCGTCGACGATGACCTGGTCGTCGACGAACTTCATCTTGGCCGGGACGTCGGGGAGATTGCGGTAGACCTCCGCCTGGAAAGGCCCGAGGTCCGTCGCCGGCCTCGAAGAGGCCGAGGATGTGGACCTCTTCGGCGGTCGTCATCTCGATCCCGGGAAGGACGGCGAGGCCCGTGCCGGCCGCGGCTTCGATCACGGCGGCGGCGTTCTCCGTCGTGTTGTGATCGGTGACGGCGATGATGTCGAGCCCGGCCGCCCGGGCCCGCTCGACGACGGCCCGCGGCGACATCGTCAGCTCGCCGCACGGGGACAGGCAGGTATGGATGTGCAGATCGGCCCGGAGACGCCGGAGCGCCATCAGCCCCCCCGGACGCCCATCCCGTGGAGGCGGCCGGCGAGCTCGAAGGTCCCCAGGCCGGTCCCCAGCACCGGGACCTTCTCCCGCTCCGCCTGGGCCAGCGTCTCCGCCGCGGGCTCGCGGCCGCCGACGAGCACGATCCCGGCCAGGTCCTTGAGGACGGCGACGGCGACGATGTTCGGATGGACCTGCATGGTCACCCAGAGGTCGTCCTTGCGGGCGTGGCCGATGACATCGCTCAGGAGATCGCTCGCGTAGCCGCCGCCGACGGGCCGGTCGAGCGGGATCCCGGGCGTGAAGACCTTGAGCTCGAGACGGGCGGCCAGGTCGCTGAGTGTCATCGCTTCTCCTTCTTGCCCTTGACGAACGGGCAATCCTCCAGGCGGGCGTAGCCGCGGACGATGTCGTCGGCCAGGGTCCGGCAGTCGGGCGCGCCGCAGATCCCGCAGTCCTTGCAGCGGCAGGCCGGCGAAGATCTTCTCCCTCCGCTTGGCCTTGCGGATGGCCTTGGCCGGGTCGCTGTCGAGGGGACGGGGTTCGACCGGCGACGACGGGATGGTCGAACGACAGGAAATTCTTGTGGTAGAGCCGGCTGACGTCCTTCTGGTCGACGACGGCGTGCTCGCCGGCCGCGGCGACGAGCTCCAGGATCCGGCTCTTGGCCAGGAAGCGGTTCTCGACCTCGAGCGGCCCGCCGACGCACCCGTCGGGGCAGACCGTGCACTCGAGGAGGTCGATGTCCTGGAGGAGCCCGCCCTCGACCTCGTCGAGGACCCGCATGGTGTCCCGGATGCCCGAGACGGCCACGGCCCGGTGGCCTCTTGAGGCCGCGCGTCTCGCCGCCGGAGAGCGACCAGCCCATGCCGATGCCGCTGAAGAGCGTCTCCGGGAAGAGGTGCCGCATCATGGCGTCCTCGTCGCTCTTGCGCAGGGCCTTGAGGATCTGGGGGAAGATGTCCCGGATCGAGATGGCCCCGTCGAGGTAGGACTTGGCCAGGGTGGCCGGGCTGTTGATGGAGACCATCTTGGCCGGGCAGGGCGTGATGTGGATGATGCCGATCTTCTCGGCCGGGATGCCCAGCGCCTTGGGCAGGATGGTCCGCAGGATCTTGGCCGCGATCTCCCGCGGCGGCTCGATGGGCAGGATCTGCCCGCAGAGGGACGGATAGCGCCGCTGGATGAGGCGGACGACGACGGGGCAGGTCGAGGTGATGTACGGCCGGGGCCGGGGATGCTCGTTGAGGTACTCCTCGGTCGCCGCGCAGTTGAGCTCGCAGATCGAGCTGAGGTCGTAGACCTCGTCGAAGCCGACGCGGCGCAGGGCGGAGAGGATCTCGTTGGGCAGGACGGTCGGACCGAACTGGCCGTAGATGCACGGTCGAGGGGATGGCCACCTTGTAGTCGAAGGCGTCGAGCGAGGCGAACGAGGTCGTGTGGGAATGGACGGCCTCGTGGGGGCAGACGCGGAGGCATTCGGCGCAGTCGATGCAGAGCTGGTCGATGATGCGGGCCTTGCCCGTCGCTCGACCCGGATGGCCCGGGTCGGGCAGGCGGACAGGCAGTGGACGCAGCCGATGCACTTGTCCTTGGTGATGTGGATGGCGTGGAAGTTCCTGGTCGTTCATGGCGTTCACGTGTCCGTTCGTCCGGATGATGATGTCGAGGCGCGTCCCCCGGCCCACTTCCGAGTCGATGGCGAAGACGTCGGCGTTCCTCTTGATGTTCGGCAGGCCCATGCCGGCGCCGAAGCCGAGCTCGCGCATCTCGGCCGTGGCCGTCGAGTAGCCCTCGGTCAGGGCCAGCTCGACGTCGGCGATGCCCGGGCCGCGGTCGTCGACGGTGATGCGGACCTCCTCCGGGCGAGACGGCCAGGTCCATCCGGGCCTCGCCGGGCGTACATGATGACGTTCATCTCCGCCTCGTAGGCGACGATGGCCGCCCGGCGCACCGTCGCGGTGTCGAGCCCGAGGTCCTTCAGGAGCTCCTTGATCTCGCAGGCGGCGGCGCCGGCCTTGGCGAAGTCCCCGCCCCTGACGGGGAACTCCTGGCGGAAGACGGACTCAGCGGCGGGCATGGCCTCCGTCCTCGACCAGCCCGGCGATCCGCGAGCAGGCCTCGAACATGGTCATCCTCGTGGCGATGAGGGGGAGGCCCTTCGTCCGGGCCTCGTCGACGACGTCCGGGGCCGGGCGCTTGCCCTGGACGAAGACGACGCCGGCGAGGTCGGCCACGGAGCAGGTGCAGACGACGTGGGCGTTGGCCAGGCCCGTCAGGAGGAGCGAGCCGGGCTCGGCGGAGGTCAGGACGTCGCTCATGAGGTCGGAGGCGAAGACCGTCCGGAAGGCCGCTTCGGGGGAGGTCGGCGGGGTGAGGAGCTCACCGTCGAGAAGGGCCAGAACGTCCTTGAGCACGATCATCGGGACCTCCCGCCGCGCCGGAGTCCGGGCAGTTACTCTCATTATATAGGCCGTGAATCGGCGGCGAGGAGGCTCAAAACAAAACCGGCGGAGGAGAGGACCGCCCTTCCTCCGCCGGTTGGAGGTGACCGAGTCTCGCGGACGCGCTTACTTGGCCTTGAGGATCTTCTGGACCTCGTCCTTGTCGACGTCCGTGATGTAACGGGATGCCGCTGATGTCGGCCGCTTCCTTGGTCAGGGACGCGATGTCGTCGCGGGTGATGTAGCTCCAGGGTGAACTTGCGGCTCGCCGGCCATCATCTGGCGGAGGCCCTGGCTCAGCCGCTTGAAGTAGGTGTAGACGCCGATGGCCCCGGTCGGCAGGTCGTCGAACCGGTCGCCGAAGCGCCGCTTGCAGCTCGGGCGCGGTGACGAAGATCTCGTCCGCGTGCTGCCGAAGCGCTCGACGTAGACCGGGATCTGGCCGTCGTTGATGCGGCCGCCGATCGTCTTGCCGACCATGGCCGCGGCCAGGGGGCAGCGGGCCATGCCGACGGCCTTGACGTAGGGCGCGCCGAGGGACAGGGCCTTGAAGATCTGGTCCTCGAAGGTGATGCCGCCGGCGAAGGCCAGGTCGGGAACGAACTCGCCCTGCTTGGCCAGCTGGTCGGCGAACTTCCAGGTCAGGGACCAGATCTCGACGGTCGGGATGCCCCACTCGTTCATCATCCGCCAGGGGCTCATGCCCGTGCCGCCGCCGGCGCCGTCGACGGTCAGCAGGTCGAGCTTGGCCTTGGAGGCGAACTTGACCGCCCGGGCCAGGTCGGCCGGCCGGTAGGCGCCCGTCTTGAGGAAGACGTACTTGGCGCCGGCCTTGCGCAGCTCCTCGACCCGCTCCATGAAGCGTGTCCTCCTCGACCATGCCCAGGCGGGAGTGGCGCTCGAACTCCTTGAAGCTGCCCTTCTCGAAGGCCGCGATGACGTTGGGGTCCTCGGGGTCGGGCAGGACGATGTAGCCCTGCTTCTTGAGGGCCTGGGCCTTCTTGACGGTCTTGATCTTGACCTCGCCGCCGATGTCCTTGGCCCCCTGGCCCCACTTGAGCTCGACGGTCTCGACGCCCAGCTTCTCGATGGCGTATTCCTGGACGCCGAGCCGCGTGTCCTCGACGTTGGCCTGGACGACGACGTCGCCGTAGCCGTCCTGCCAGTCGCGGAAGAACTTGACGCGGAACTCCATGTCCGGCGAGCGGACGACCCGGCCGTTCTTGATCTCCGTCTCGTCGTCCATGCCGCAGACGTTCTCGCCGATGGTCAGGATGGCGCCGGAGATGGCCGCCCCGCCGCCAGGCCCTGCCCAGTTCTGCTTGGCGACGTTGGTCGAGCCCATGCCGGCGATGATGAACGGCACCTTGAGCTTGATGTCCTTGTTGACGCCGATCTTGGTCTCGATGCGTGACCTTCTCGAAGGTCGCCTTGTCGCTGTCGGCCTCGACGCCGTAGGCCCCGTCGGCCGTGCCCATGATGCTGAAGTGGGACAGGTCGACGGGATAGTCCTTCTCCGCAGCCCGCGGTGATGATGCCGAAGGGCTGGGGATAGAGGACCTCGGCCCCGCGGTAGGCGGATTTCCCGATCTCGCACATCCCGATGCAGCCGTCGACGCAGGTCACGCACATGCCGCTGAAGGGGCTGACGGACCCCTCCGTCCTGTTCTTGGTCAGGGTGGCGGCGCTTCTGTTGAGTTTCGTGAGACTCGGCATGATGTTACCTCCTCATATGCCTTTTACGATTTCTTTTCTTGAACGCAGGTGCCGCAGCGGCCCGCGTCGTACATCCAGCACTGGAGATCGTCGTAGTGGTCCAGGCAGGTCGGCTCCATCGTCAGGCAGGCGTTGCACAGGGCCGTCTCCGCGTTCGGGCCCTGGCAGCGGAGCTGGCAGGCGGGGCAGATGTACATGCAGGCGCCGCACAGCCGGCACTCCTCCGAGCGCATGTCGAAGGGCGTCGAGATCTTCCTCTTGTGGCCCCGCTGCTGGAAGCCGATGGCCCGGGCGTCCATCTGCTCGGCGCAGATCCGGATGCAGAGGCCGCAGAGGACGCATTCCTCGTTGCGGGGCTTGAAGCGGACGCCGGGTGACCCCGAACTTGGAGGCCAGGTCCTGGAGGACCTTGGAGCCCGGGGCCATGGACAGCATGAGCTCGATCATCATCCGCCGCGACGCCCAGACCCGCTTCGTGTCCGTCCGGACGACGAGCCCTTCCTCGGCCGGGATAGGTGCAGGAGGAGACGAGCTTGCTCTTCAGGCCCTCGCCGATCTCGACGACGCACAGCCGGCAGCCGCCGAAGGGCGTCAGCCCCTCGTTGTAGCAGAGGGTCGGGATCTCGAGCCCGTAGAACTTGGCCGCCTCGAGGAGGGTCGAGCCCTCTTCGACCTTGACTTCCAAACCGTTCATGCGAAAGGTGATCATGATTCCCTCTCAGATGATCTGGATGGCTTCGTCGCGCTGCTCTTCGATGGCCTCGAACTTGCAGGCCTCGTTGCAGGCGCCGCACTTGATGCACTTCGTCTGGTCGATCAGGTGGACGTCCTTGAGGGTGCCCTGTGATGCAATCGTTCGGGCAGGCCTTCTTGCAGGACTGGCAGCCGGTGCACTTTTCGGCCAGGACGACGTAGCGGATGAGGCTCTTGCAGACGCCGGCCGGGCAGCGCTTGTCGAGGATGTGGGCCTCGTACTCGTGGCGGAAGTAGCGCAGGGTCGTCAGGACGGGATTGCCGGCCGTCTGGCCGAGGGCGCACATCGAGGCGTCCTTGCAGACCGTGGCCAGCTCCTCGAGCAGGGCCAGGTCGCTTTCCTTGCCCTTGCCCTCGGTGATGTCCTTGACGATCTCGTACATCCTCTGCGTGCCTTCCCGGCAGGAGACGCACTTGCCGCACGATTCGTCCTGCAGGAAGTTGAGGAAGTACTTGGCGATGTCGACCATGCAGGTCTTGTCGTCCATGACGATCATGCCGCCCGAGCCCATCATGGCCCCGGCCGCGGTCAGGCTCTCGTAGTCGACGGGCAGGTCGAGGAGCTTGGCCGGCAGGCAGCCGCCGGACGGGCCGCCGATCTGGACGGCCTTGAACTCCCGCTCGTCGGGGATGCCGCCGCCGATGCCGTAGACGATCTCCCGGAGGGTGATGCCCATGGGGACCTCGACCAGGCCGGTGTTGTCGATCTTGCCGACGAGGGAGAAGATCTTGGTCCCCTTGCTCGTCTCCGTCCCCAGGCCCGAGAACCAGTCCGCGCCCCGGCGGATGATGTTGGGGACGGTGGCCCAGGTCTCGACGTTGTTGATGACCGTCGGCTTGCCCCACAGGCCCTTCTGGGCCGGATAGGGCGGCCTCTGCCGCGGCATGGCGATCCTGCCCTCGACGGAGGCGATCAGGGCCGTCTCCTCGCCGGAGACGAAGGCGCCCGGCGCCCTGGACGATCTCGAGGTCGAAATCGAACCCCGAGCCCAGGATGTCCTCTCCGAGGAGGCCGTTGTCCCGGGCCTGGCCGATGGCGATCTCCATCCGCTTCAGGGCCAGGGGGTATTCGTGCCGGATATAGATGAAGCCCTTGGCGGCCCCGATGGCCCTGGCCCCGATGATCATGCCTTCGATGACGGCGTGGGGGTCGGCCTCGAGGACGGAGCGGTCCATGAAGGCGCCGGGGTCGCCCTCGTCGCCGTTGCAGATGAGGTACTTCGGCGTCCGCTTTTCCTGGGCGCAGATGGCCCATTTCTTGCCCGTGGGGAAGCCGGCCCCGCCGCGGCCGCGGAGGCCCGGAAGCAGGATCTCGTCGATGATGCCTCGGGGCGTCATCTCGGTCAGGGCCTTGCCCAGGGCCTCGTAGCCGTCGAAGGCGATGTATTCCTCGATCTTCTCCGGGTCGATCCGGCCGCGGTTGCGGAGGACGATCAGCCGCTGGTGCTTGAAGAACTCGATGTCCTTCATCTTCGGGACGGGCTTCTTCTCCGCCGGCGGAACGTACATCAGCTTCTTGACCGGGCGGCCCTTGAGGAGGTGCTCCTCGACGAGAAGGGGCACGTCCTCGACCTTGAGGAGCTGGTAGAAGATGCCGTCCGGCTGGACCAGGACGATCGGGCCCCGCTCGCAGAAGCCGTTGCAGCCCGTGGCCACGACCTGGATCTCGTCCTGCGAGGCCCTTCTTCTTGATCTCCTTCTCGAGGGCCTCCTTGATCTTGAAGGAGCCGCAGGAGACGCAGCCCGTGCCGGCGCAGACCAATAAGTGAGCTCGATAGTGTTTCACGGGTCCCTCTCAGTACACGGTTTCGCTTCCGACGGCCAGGACGAGGTCGGCCGCCATCTGGCCGCCCAGGATGTGCTGGACGAAGATCTTCTGCATCTTGGCCGGGGTCAGGTCGCCGTACTTCACGGGCGGCTGGTTCTTGAGCTCGACGGTCACCATCGGCTCGGCGTTGCACAGCCCGGCGCAGCCCGAGGTCGTGACGATCACGTCCTGGACCTTGGCCTTGCTGATCTCCCCGAGGAGGGCGTCCATGATGTCGCGGGCGCCGGCGGCGATGCCGCAGGTCCCCATGTGGACCGTCACCCGGGCCCGGCCCTCGCTTTCCCGGATGGTCATCAGCGACTTGGTCTTTTCCCGGATCTTCGCCAGGTCTTGAATGCTGAGCTTTTTCTTTCCGGCCATCGGATGTCCTTCCTTTCCGTCCTCAGGCGCTGCCGGCTTCTGGTACTTGCCGAGGATCGGCCCGATCTTCCGGATCGTCGCGTGGCCGTGGTACTCGCCGTCGACGACGACGACCGGCCCGATGGCGCAGCAGCCGAGGCAGGCCACCGTCTCCAGGGTGAACTGGCCGTCCTTGGTCGTCTCGCCCGGCCGGGACGTCGAGCTTGCGCTCGAGCTCCTCGAGGATCTTCGGGCCGCCCCGGACGTGGCAGGCCGTGCCGAGGCAGACGAGGCAGGTGTGCTTGCCGCGCGGCTTGAGGCTGAAGGCCCGGTAGAACGTGGCCACTCCGACGACGTCGATGAGGGGCATGCCCAGGCCCTTGGCGACCTGGCGCAGGGCTTCCGGGGGGAGGTAGTTGAAGCATCTCCTGGACGTCGAGGAGGATCGCGATGAGGTTCTTCTTGAGGCCCTTGTGCTTGTCGATGATCGACTGGACCTTCGTTTTGTCAGTGTCCAAATCATCCCTCCGGTACGAGGATTTCGTTCGCGATCGGGCGCCGGCGGACGAGGCGCGGCAGCGCCGGGGATGCGGACAGACAGGGGACGGGCGAAGCGGAGGCGGCATGCGGCTCTCGGCCGGCTGCCGGCCTCGCGGGCAGGCGACTATGGTCTATAAAAATAAAAATCTCCTTAAAGCGATTGCCAGGAGACCTGCAGACCAAACAACAAGACGGCATTTATAACAGAACGAATTCGCGCTTGTCAAGCGCGATCAGGTTTCGAGCTCGATCCGTCTCGACGACGATCTCGCGGCCCTCGACGATCTCGACCCGCCGCGAGCCGCAGCCGGCGCAGGAGAAATCCGTGTCCTCGCGGACCGCCTCGCCGCCGCAGTCGGGACAGCGGAGCTTGACCGGGACGACGACGATCTCGAGCCGGGCCGTCGTCGGCGATCGTCTCCTTTCTTATAGGTCTCGAAGGCCGATTCGAGGAGGTCGGGGACGACCCCCGACATGACGCCGACCTTCAGCACGACCGCGGTGACGCGGCCGGCGCCGTGCTTGCGGGCCTTCTCCTCCAGGACGTCGAAGACGGAGGCGATGAGGGACAGCTCATGCACGGGCGGACCTCAGGCGCTCGAGGGCCTCGACGAGGTAGGCGGCCAGGGCGTCGACGCCGTCGCCGCGGAGGGCCGAGACGGTGAAGACCGTGAGCGCCGGGCTTGATGGACAGGGCCTCCGCCGCGGCCCGGGCCGGGTCGAAGGGCAGGTAGGGCAGGAGGTCCGCCTTGGTCAGGACGAGGGCGTCGGCCGAGAGGAAGGCCTGGGGGTATTTGGCCGGCTTGTCGTCGCCTTCCGGCGAGGAGAGCAGGACGAGGCGGAGGTCCTCGCCGAGGTCGTAGGACGCCGGGCAGACGAGGTTGCCGACGTTCTCGATGAACAGGAGGTCGATCTCGCGCGGGCACGTCGCCGAGGACCTGGCCGATCATGCGGGCCTCGAGGTGGCAGGCGCCGCCGGTCGTGATCTGCCAGGCCGGCACGCCCTTGGCCCGGATGCGCTCGGCGTCGCGCTCGGTCTCGATGTCGCCCTCGATGACGGCCATGCGGAAGCGGCCGCGGAAGCGCTCGGCCAGGGCTTCGAGGAGCGTCGTCTTGCCCGAGCCGGGCGAGCTCAGGAGGTTGACGCAGAGGATGCCGCGGGCCCGGAGCTCGGCGCGGATGGCCGCGGCCGCCTGCTTGTTCGTGGCCAGGAGGTCGCGGACGACCGTGATCGTCTTCATGGTCATGACCGGACCCCCTTCACGAACGCCTCCAGGAAGGCCAGGGCCAGGGCGAGGTTCCCCTCGGCCCGCCGCGTGAGCCCTTCCCCGACCGAGAAGTCGTGGCCGCGGACGGCCAGGAGCCGGGCCTCCGGGCGCTTGCCGTAGAGCCCGGCCGCGACGGCCAGGACGGCGGCCGGCCCGAGCGCGTGGCTCATGGCCGGCAGCGCCGCGGCGGGCCCGACCGGCGTGAACGTGAACGGCCGGCGCAGGCCGCGGCCGGCGTCGACGAAGACGACGACGTCGTGGCCGGCGCAGGCCAGGGCGTCCTCGATGTTGAGCTGGTAGTTGGCGTCGCACGTGACGTTCCGGTAGCGGCGCTTCTTCAGCCGCTCGACCGCGGCGGCCCCCAGGCCGTCGTCGCGGCGGCCGGGGTTGCCGATCCCCAGGACGAGCACCCGCAGGGTCCTCGTTCGACGCGGAATCAGCGGACCTTCCTCTGGAGGACGCGGCCGTTCGCGTCGACGAGGCTGACCTCGAGCGGCATCCGGCCCGACGGCGTGGGTGGCGCAGCTCAGGCACGGGTCGTAGGCCCGGATGGCCACCTCGACGCGGTTGAGCATGCCCTCCGTGATCTCGGGCTTCTCCGAGAGGACGTTCATGGCGACCCAGTTGACGGCCCGGTTCATGGGCTCGTTGTTGTTCGTCGTCGAGACGATGAGGTTGGCCATGGTGATCTGGTCGTCGGCGTTGACGCGGTAGTGGTGGAAGAGCGTCCCCCGCGGCGCTTCGACGAGGCCGACGCCCTCCGGCGCGCGGCGGCCCTTCTTGACGAGCTTCGTCCCCTGGAGGTCCTTGTCGAGGAGGAGCTCCTTGATGACCTCGGCCGAGTGGAGAAGCTCGATGAGCCGGGCCCAGTGCGTGTGGAGCGACATGTTGTTGGGCTTGCCGTCCGTGTAGGCCTTGTAGGTCTCGAACTCCTTCTGGGCGAGCGGCGAGGGGATGTAGTCGCAGGTGTTGAGCCGGGCCAGCGGGCCGACCCGGTACCAGCCGTTCTCCTTGCCGAGGGCGCGCAGGTAGGGGAACTTCATGTAGCTCCAGGTCCGCGTCTCCTCGCCGATGTGCTCGAGGTAGTCCTGGTAATCGACGTCGTTGAGGATCTTGCGGCCGTCGGCGTCGACGGCCCGCAGGCACGCCGTGATAGAAGTCGAGGGCCCCGTCCTTGCGGACGAGGCTGAGGTGGTTCGAGGGGAAGGCGGCGAAGCCGTCGACGAGGTCCTTGTTCTTCCGCTGATAGTCCTTGAAGAGGTCGATGGCCGCCTGGGACCATTCGATCATCCGGTCGATCGTGAGCGGGTCGGGGCCCTTGAGGAACGCGGTCCCGCTCCTCGGGGCTGAGGTTCTTGTTGACGCCGCCGGGCACGGCGCCGGTGCCGTGGATCTTCTTGCCGGCCGTGGCCAGGATGATCTCCTGGCCGAACTTGCGCAGGAGGACGGCCCGGGTGGCCAGGTCCTTGTCGAGGGCGATGATGCCGATGACGTTCCGGATGGCCGGGTCGGCGTCCATGCCCAGGAGGAAGTCGGGCGAGGCGAGGTGGAAGAAGTGCAGGGCGTGGGACTGGAGCATCTGGCCGTAGTGCATGAGGCGCCGCATCTTCTCGGCCGTCGCGGTGAGCTTGCCCGGCCCCGCGCCGACGACGACGTCCATGGCCTTGGCCGCGGCCAGGTGGTGGCTGACGGGGCAGATGCCGCAGAGCCGCTGGACGAGGACCGGGGCCTCCCAGTAGGGCCGGCCCTGGACGAAGCGCTCGAAGCCGCGGAACTCGACGATGTGGAAGCGGGACTGGGTCACCTTGCCGGCGTCGTCGAGCCGGATGGTGACCTTGCCGTGGCCTTCGACCCGGGTGACGGGTTCGATCGTGATCTTTCTACCCATGGGCGTTCACTCCTTCAGTCGAATTTGATCAGGTCGTAGGTCAGGTTGAGCGGGCCGGCCCTCGACGAGCGCGGTCACGGCCTCCCAGATGAGGTCGGCCGAGGGCGGGCATCCCGGCAGGAAGTCGTCGATCTTGACGATCTCGTGGCAGGGATAGACCTTGTCCAGGATGATCGGCAGGTCCTCGTCGTTGGGGATGATGCGGTTCCCGGGTTCGACCGTCGGGCGCGTTGAGGTAGGCCTCGTCCAGGCACTCCTTGAGGGGGATGCTGTTGCGCAGGGCCGGCAGTCCGCCCATGATGGCGCACTCGCCGACCGAGACGAGGACCTTGCAGTTCTTGCGGAAGGCCCGCAGGACGTCGACGTTCTCGCTGTTGCAGCAGCCGCCCTCGATGAGGCCGATGTCGACGGGCTTGGTGAAGGTCTTGATGTCGTCGATCGGCGACTTGTTGAACTCGACGAGCTCGACGAGCTTGAGGATGCGCTCGTCGATGTCGAGGAGCGACATGTGGCAGCCGAAGCAGCCGGCCAGGGACGCGGTGGCGATGACGGGTTTGCCCATGGCCTACCTCCCGCGTCCCTTTCTCGATGTCGCTGCCGATCGGCGCGTGGTCGAACTTGCGCTTGCCGATGGGCACGGCGAAGCCCTTCTCCTTCCGTCAGGATGGCGCCGACCGGGCAGATGTCCATGGCCCGGCGGGCCTCCTCGTCGGAGAGCTTGCGCGGCCAGCTTCTTGTCGACCTCGATGGTCACCCGGGCGGCCGCGCTCGACCGAGGCGAAGACCTTCCGGCCGTCGCGGGCCTGGACGCCGCGGACGCAGCGGAGGCACTGGACGCAGCGGTTCCGGTCGAGCATGAGCAGCGGGGCCGTGGCGTCGACCGTCCGGACCGGCCAGAGATAGGGGAACCGCGGGGACCATGCATCCGGTAGCGGTAGGCCAGGCCCTGGAGCTCGCAGTTGCCGCTCTTCTCGCAGGACGGGCAGAGATGGTTCCCCTCGACGAAGAGCATTTCGATGAGGGACCGGCGCATGTCCTCGAGGTCCGGGGCCGTGTTCTCGACGGCCATGCCCTCGGTCACGGGCTGGGTGCAGGCGGCCATGTAACGGCCGGCGACGCGGACGGTGCAGATGCGGCAGCTGCCGACGGGCTTGAGCCCCTCGTAGTGGCAGAGGACCGGGATGTAGACGCCGTTGGCCTTGGCCGCGTCGACGATCGTCTGGCCCGGCTTGGCCGCGCAGGCCTTGCCGTCTATGGTGAAGTGGATCTCAGTCATGGAGGGACTCCTTGCACTCCGGCTGGCGGTTGGCCGCCGCGCAGCCGGCCTGGATGGCCGCCGCCAGGTCGAAGTCGGGGACGAACGTCCTCGCCCTTCCGGATCCTGGCCTCATAGAGCTCGGGGAAGTTCTTGAGGGTCGTCAGGATGGGATTGGGCGAGGTCTGGCCGAGCCCGCAGCGGCTCGTGGCCTTGACCAGCTTGCCCCAGGTCTCGAGGTCGCGGAGGTCGCCCTCCGTGCCCAGGCCGCGGGCGACCTTGTCGAACTTCTTCCGGAGCAGGACGTTGCCCGCCCGGCAGGGGACGCACCAGCCGCAGGATTCCTCGACGAAGAAGTCCATGAAGTTGGCGACGATCTCGAAGATGTCGCGGTCGGGGCCGAAGACGATGATCGAGCCGCCCGTGGCCAGGTCGGAGAAGTCGATCTTCCGGCCGAACCCGGCCGGGGCGACGCAGGTGCCCGACGGGCCCGCCGACCTGGACCGCCTTGGCCCCCGTGCCGCCGGCCATCTCCAGGAGGCTCGGCGACGGTGAGGCCGTACTCGACCTCGTAGACGCCGGGGCGGCCGCAATCGCCCGGACACGCTCAGGAGCTTGGTGCCGGCCGACTGGGCCGTCCCCAGGGCCTTGAACCAGGCCGCGCCCTCGACGAGGATGCGGGCGGCCGTGGCCAGGGTCTCGACGTTGTTGACCGTCGTGGGCTGGTCCTGGTAGCCCTTCTGGACGGGGAAGGGCGGCCTGTCGCGCGGCTCGCCGCGCTTGCCCTCGGCCGATTCGAGGAGGGCCGATTCCTCGCCGCAGATGTAGGCGCCGGCGCCCGACTTGATGACGATGTCGAAATCGAAGTCCCCCGAGCCGGCGATCTTCCGGCCCAGGAGCTTGTCCGTCCGCAGGCCGGCCAGGACGGACTCGAGGTGGGGCCTGAGATAGGCGTATTCGGACCGGAGGTAGAGGACGCCGGTCTTGGCCCCGATGGCGTAGCCGGCCACGATCATGCCCTCGAACAGGAGCCGGGCGAGCTCGGTCAGGATGACCCGGTCCTTGAACGTCCCGGGCTCGCCTTCGTCGGCGTTGCAGACGACGAAGCGCTGGGCGGATTTCTCGCGCCGGCAGAATTCCCACTTGAGCCCGGTCGGGAAGCCGGCCCCGCCGCGGCCGAGGAGGCCGGATCTCTTGATCTCGTCGATGACCTTTTCGGGGGTCATGGTCACGGCCTTGCGGACGGCCGCGCCCGGCTCGTGGGCGCCGAAGAGGACGGGCCCGCGCTTGCGGATGTTGTTGACGACCATGGCCCGGACGAGGCTCGGACTGGTTAGCACCGTCGCCAAAGGCGACGACCTGGTCCCGGGCGGGCGTCCCGGCCCGCAGGCCCCGGACGATGGCCCGGGCCTTGTCGGGGGTGAGGGCCGTGAAGACGACCCCGTCGACGATGGCCGAGGGCTCCTGGTCGTTCATCCCGATGCAGGAGGTCGGGAAGAGGCCGATCGTGCCGTCGGCGGAGACCTCGCCGAAGCGGCAGCCGGCCTCCTCCTCGAAGGCCCGGGCCACCGCGGTCCGGCCCTTCATCCTCGAGGTGATGGAGTCGTTGAGGTAGACCGTCGAGGCGCCGCGGGGGGCGAGGGAAAAGAAGTGGTAGAACGTGACCGCCCCGCGGACGTCGGCCTCCGAAAGCCTGAGGTGGGCGGCGATACGGCGCGACGGCGTCGTCGGAGACCCGTCCGTCCCGGGCCTGGACGTCGCGGATGACGTCGAGCAGGGCCGCGGGGTCCTTCGGGTGCCTGAGGATGATGTCTTTCTCTTGTGCCATGTTCTATCCCCGGAAGCTAGGTATTCGAGCGATGTAGTGTAGCACAAAAGTCCGGACAGGAAAACACGAAAAGGGCTTGATTTTCCCCCGCGAAAGAATATATCATGTGGCTCAGAGAAGTCTCGGAACAAAACAGGAAGGAGGCATGATGCGCAATAAGGCTTTTATCGTGATCGGTCTTCTGGTCGCGTTCCTCGCTATCCAGGGGTGCTCTTCGGCGCCCGAGAAGACCTTGCTCAAGAAGTATTTCAACGCCGTCCAGATGAACGACAACGACACGATGTCCAGCATGGCCCTGGAACCTTTCCAGCCCGAGCTCGGCTCGTGGTCGATCGTCAGCATCGGCGTCGAGAAGATCGAGCCGGCCTCTCTCCCCGCGCTGAACAAGGCCGAGATCGAGGCCAAGAAGCTGCAGGACGCGCAGATCGGGCCGACGATCGACGCCGACGGGGCCCTCAAGGACGCCCAGTTCGAAAAGGACACCTCCCGGTCCGCCGCCGGCAAGGCCGCCGCTCAGAGGAAGATCGACGAGCTCCAGGCCAAGTACGACATCGAGAACGGCAAGATGCAGGAATACAAGAAGGCCTACAATGCCGCCAAGGCCGCCGCCGCCGAGGAAGAAGAGATCACGATGTTCTCCCTCGCCCAGCGCGAGCTGCCGACCGTCCGTGAGCTGACCGGCGAAGTCCACTCCAAGGATGTCGAGATCTCCGTCACGAACAGGGCCGGCGTCACCAAGAACTACAGGCTGGCGATGAGGCAGTACCTTCTCAAGGACGAGGTCAACAACATCCCGCATCGCGGCCAGTGGAAGATCATCAAGTTCGAGCCCCTCTCCTGAGGGGCCCGGACTTCAGCCGACCGTGATTGACTCTTTCCGCCCTATCACTATAATAGTATTTTTTTTGGGCCGTTAGCTCAGAGGGAGAGCACCGGCCTTTTAAGCCGGGTGTCGCTGGTTCGAGTCCAGCACGGCTCATTTCTTTCGCCCCTGTCGTCTAGAGGCCCAGGACACCGCCCTTTCAAGGCAGCAACACGGGTTCGAATCCCGTCGGGGGCGCTTTCCCTCTCCCGGAAGGACCCGGCCGGCGATCGGGGGGCGGTTAGCTCAGCGGTAGAGCATCGGTTTTACAAGCCGGGGGTCGCAGGTTCGAGCCCTGCACCGCCCAATTTGACAGGAGGCGGGTCCTATGCTAAATTTGACGTCCAACTTTCTTATCTCAACCGAAGGGTAGGTCCCCATGTACGCAGTGATCGTGACCGGCGGCAAGCAGTACCGCGTTAAGGTCGGCGACGTCCTGGCCATCGAGAAGCTCGAGCTCGAACCGGGCCGGAAAGCCCAGTTCGACCGCGTCCTCCTCATCGAGGACGGCGAGACGGTCCAGGTCGGCACGCCCGTCCTCGATGCCGCCATGGTCCTGGGGCTCGTCCTCGAGCAGTTCAAGGACGAGAAGGTCCTCGTCTTCAAGAAGAAGAGGAGGAAACAGTACCGCCGGACCCACGGCCACAGGCAGCAGCTGACCAAGGTCCGCATCACCCGGATCGCCCCGGACCGGACCCAGCTCACGGCCGCCGATCTGGCCGAAGAAAAGCCGGCTCCGGTCGAGAAGCCCGCCCCGGCCCCCAAGGCGAAGGCGCCCGCTCCGGCGGAGGCCCCGGCCGCGAAGCCCGCCAAGGCGGCGGCCAAGGCCAAGCCCGCCAAGAAGGAAGCCGCCAAGCCGAAGGCCGAAAAGAAGCCGGCCCCGGCCAAGACGAAGAAAGCGACGAAGGAGTAAGCCATGGCCCATAAAAAAGCCGGCGGAGCCGGAAAGAACGGACGCGACAGCGCGGGAAAGAGGCTGGGCGTCAAACGCTATGGCGGCCAGACGGTCAACTCCGGGACGATCATCATCCGCCAGCGGGGCACGCCCATCAAGCCCGGGTTCAACGTCGGCCGGGCCAAGGACGATACCCTGTTCGCGTTGGTCACGGGGACCGTCAAGTTCTCCGACAAGGGCCGGAAGGGGAAGGTCGTCTCCGTCCTGCCCGCCTGAGGGTGAGCCAAACCGCCCTTGTTCGTTGACCAAGTCACCGTCACGCTGAAAGCCGGGAAGGGCGGGAACGGCTGCGTCAGCTTCCGCCGCGAGGCCCGGGTCCCGAAAGGCGGGCCCGACGGCGGTCACGGCGGCGACGGGGGCAGCATCACCTTCGTCGCCGACGAGAACGTCAGCTCCCTCGCCTATTTCCGCTTCTACCCCATCATCAAGGCCAAGAACGGCGCTCCCGGAGAGGGCGGCAACCGCCATGGCAAGCGCGGCGCCGAGGTCTCTCTCGGCGTCCCGGTCGGGACGGTCATCAAGGACAAGGACGGCGGGGCCGTCCTCGCCGACCTGACGGCGCACGGCCAGACCTACGTCGCGGCCCGGGGCGGGCGCGGCGGGCGCGGCAACGCTTCGTACGCCACGGCCACGCACCAGACCCCTCGTGAATTCACGCCCGGCCGTCCCGGCGAGGAGAAGGAGCTCTTCCTCGAGCTCAAGCTCATCGCCGACGTCGGCCTGGTCGGCTTTCCCAACGCCGGGAAATCGACCCTGATATCGGGCATTTCGGCGGCCCGGCCGCTCATCGCCGACTATCCCTTCACGACGCTCGCGCCGAACCTCGGTGTCGTCGACATCGGCGGGTTCCGCTCGTTCGTCGTCGCCGACATCCCCGGCCTCATCGAAGGGGCCCATCTCGGCCAGGGCCTGGGCATCCGCTTCCTGCGCCACATCGAGAGGACGAAGCTCCTGGTCCATATCGTCGACGTCTCGCCCTATTCGGGCCGGGACCCCGTCGAGGACTTCAAGGTCATCATGAAGGAGCTCGAGGCCTTCTCGCCCGAGGTCGCGGCCCGGCCCCAGGTCCTGGCGGCCAACAAGGTCGACCTCCTCGGCGGCGACACGTCGCGTCTCGTCCGGCTGCGGCGGATGGCCGCCCGGAAGAAGATCCCCGTCTTCGCCATCTCGGCGCTCAAGCGGGAGGGCCTCAAGCCGCTCGTCGAGGCCGTGGCCCGCAAGCTCGACGAGCTCGCCGAGGCGGCGCGGGAGCAAGCCGTAGTGCGGACCCTCGGCCTCTACGGCGGGACCTTCGACCCCGTCCACCTCGGGCATCTGAAGGCCGCCGCCGAGGTCCGCCGCCGGGCCCGGCTCGACCGGGTCCTCTTCATCCCCTCTTACCTTCCGCCGCACAAGACGGGGGGCGCCGCGGCCTCTCCGGCCGACCGGCTCCGGATGGTCGAGCTCGCCTGCCGGCGCCGGACCGGGTTCGAGGTCTCGCCGATCGAGGTGGAGGCCCGCGGGAAGTCCTACTCGATCCTGACCCTGCGCAAGGTCAAGGCCCTGTATCCCGGCGCCCGGCTGTACTTCATCCTCGGGGTCGACGCGTTCCTCGACATCGGCACCTGGCACCAGTACGAGAAGGTCCTCGAGGAGTGCCGCTTCATCGTGACCGGGCGGCCGGGCTTCGATCTCGAGCGGGCCCGGGACGTCCTCGAGCGGACGGCTCCGGCGCCGGATCGGCCCGCTCGCCGAAGCGGGGGACCTCGGGGGCCCCGCCGCGCCGCGCTTCCGCGTCGTCCTGACCCCCATCCGGGCCCTGGACATCTCGTCGACGGCCGTCAGGGAGCTGGCCCGGCGGGGCCGGTCCCTCGAAGGGCTCGTCCCCCGGGCCGTCGCCGCCTACATCCGCGAACACGAACTCTACAGAAACCGATAGGAGCCGACAGGAGCCATGGCAGAAGAGAAGAAGAAAAGGTTCACCAAGCGAAGCCTCCCCGCGCCCGTCCGCCTGGCCGTCGAGGCCGCCCTGGCCCGGAAGGCCGAGGAGCTCATCGTCCTCGACCTGAGGGAGCTCTCTTCGTTCACCGACTTTTTCATCGTCACCAACGGGACTCGTCCCGGCAGAACGGCGCGGTCGCCGAGGCGATCGAGGCGGCGCTCAAGCCGGCCGGCTTCCGGCCGATCGGCATCGAAGGCCGGGAATCGGCCGAATGGATCCTGCTCGACTACGGCTCGTTCGTCATCCACGTCTTTTCGAAGGCGGCGCGCGACCATTACGCCCTCGAGAAGCTCTGGGGCGACGCCCCCCGCCTCGCTTTCTGACGGCCCCCGGCCTCCGTCCGGCCGCGGCGGGAAAAAGGGGTTGACAAGCCGGTATCGAATCGCTATTGTTTTAGGGCGATTTCGGCGATGCGCCTGAAATTCCTCTGGCCCGGCAAGACGAAGAATCCCGATTTACGGGGGTTGCAGGGTTTTTACGAGGCGCGCATCAGGTCCTTGGCGGGCATCGAGATCATCGAGACGCGCGAGGCCCGAGGGCTGGAGGAGAAGCACGCCGGCAAGATCAAGGACCTCGAAGCGCGCGGGTTCGAAAAGTATCTCGACGGAGCCTACGTGATCTGTCTCGACGATCACGGAAAGGAGCTGACGTCCGATGAGTTCGCCCGGTTCCTCCGCGGCCGGGAGAAGGACTCGGGGAAACCGCTGGCCTTCGTCGTCGGCGGCTTCCTCGGACTCGCGGACGGCGTGACGGAGAGGGCGGACATGACGATGTCGCTGTCGCGCCTGACCTTTTCGCACGAGCTCGCCCGCGTCATCCTGCTCGAGCAGGTCTACCGGGCCCTGACCATCGTCGGGGGCCGGCACTATGCGAAATGAAGGGATTGTCCGATGACTCGAAAGATGAACAAGAAAGACAAAGACGAATTCCGGAAGAAGCTGGCCGATAAAAAAGAGACCATCATCCGCAAGCTCACGGACACCATCACCGAGAGCAAGGAGATGGAATCCAACGTCGCCCAGGACCTCGTCGACAAGGCGGAGACCTCCTACACCAAGGAATTCCTCCTCAGCCTGGCCGACGGCGATCGCGAGACGCTCCTCCTCATCGACGAGGCCCTCAAGAGGCTCGAGCACGGCGAATTCGGCGTTTGCCAGAGCTGCTCGAAGGAGATCGGCGGGAAGCGGCTCCTGGCCTTTCCCTGGACGCGCTACTGCGTCGATTGCCAGGAGAAGGTCGAGGAAGAGCTCCGGGCCCAGTGATCCCCCGTTTGCGGGCCGCGGCGGCCGGGCTGTCCAGGCTCGCCGGGCTCCTCGTCTTCCCGTCCTTTTGTCATATCTGCCGGGAACCCCTCGAAGCGGCCGGTGAAAAGATCGTCTGCCGCGCCTGCCTGTCCCGCCTCGCCCCGCGGCGCGGCGCGGCGTGCCCGCGGTGCGGACGCTTCCACCAGGGCGCGGGCGGGGACCATCTCTGCGCGCGCTGCCTCGGCGCGGCCCCGGCCTTCTCGTGTCACCGCTCCTGCGGCGTCTACGGCGGCGCGCTCAAGGACGTCATCCTGCTCTTCAAGTACCGGAAGTACGCCCCCCTCAGCCGGCCGCTGGCCGGCTACGCCGCCGCGAGCCTGGCCGGAGAAGCGGGGCTCTGGGAGGGAGCGGAATTCCTCGTCCCGGTGCCCCTGCATCCCTCGCGCCGGAGGGAACGCGGCTTCAATCAGTCCCGTCTCCTGGCCCGCGACCTGGCCGCGCTCCGCGGCCTCGGCGTCATCGCGGGCGCGCTCGTCAAGACCCGCAACGCGCCCGCCCAGGCCGGGTTGCGCGCGGCCGACCGCGAGTGGAACGCCCGCGGCGCCTACGCCGTGCGGCGGCCGGACCGCGTCGCGGGGAGAACGCTCATCCTCGTCGACGACGTCACCACGACGGGGGCGACGGTCCGCGAGTGCGCGAGGGTGCTCATGGAGGCGGGGGCCAAGGACGTGAGAGCGATCACTCTGGCCCAGGCGTGAAAGAGGGGACGGCGACGACGCGAAAGCCGATGTGGTCTGAGCGCCGCTCCGGCTCGTAGCGCAGGCGAAAAGCCGACCGGCAGTACTTCCCCTCGTCGTTCCACGCCCCGCCGCGGCGGACGCGCGAATACGTGCCGTCCCTGTTCGCCAAGCCCTTGCGAGCCGATAGATCCGGGTCGTCGCCGCCGGGCAACCGCGCATGGTACCAATCGCGGCACCATTCGAAGACGTTTCCGTGCATGTCGTGCAGGCCCCAGGGATTCGGAGGGTAGCTTCCGACCGGGGCGGCCCGATCCGATCCCGGCCCCGTCTCGGCCCCGTTGTAGGGCGCGCGTCCGTTGAAATTCGCCTGCTTGCCGCTCAGCCGGTCGCCGAACGAAGTCGCCGTCCGCGTGCCGGCCCTGCAGGCGTACTCCCATTGAGCTTCGGTCGGCGGCCGGAATTCCCAGTCCCCCGGCAGCTCTCCGGATTCCCGCCCTCTCGCGGTCAGCGCGGCGCAGAACTTCTCGACTTCGGCGTAATTGACCTCGACGACGGGAAGATCGTCTCCCTCGCCGTCCGGCTGCCCGCCCGGGAGATCTCCCGCCACCCGCTTCCACTCGCCCTGCGTCACCTCGTATTTCCCGATCCAGAAGCCCTTGGTCAAATGGGTCACGGCCTGCGCCTCGTCGGGTCGCCGGTCGACCTCATCGGGCGGGCTGCCCATGAGGAAAGTTCCCGGCGGACACCAGCAGAGCCTGACGCCGGCGACTTCGCGCTCCTCCCCGGCCTTCGCGCCTTCGAATGAAGTCCCGCCGCCTTTCGTCCCCTGAATGGCCGGATCCCGGCGGGAAGACAGGGACAGCTCGATATTCGAAGTCACGCCCGCCATATCGAGCTCCGCTCTCCAGGGATAGTCCCAATCCCCGGTCGCGACGAGCGGCACGGGCCGGCCGTCCTGGACGACGTCATAGGCGAAGCCGGCCGGAGCGGAAAGACGCAGCCCGGCCTTGTGGGTGTCCGCGGTCCGGTTCTCGATCGAGAACGTGATCTTCCGCAAGGACTTGTCCGCGACGATCCGGCGGCCCGCGGCGAAGCCGTCCCGCTCGAGCTCGATCTTGAGCCGCAGCAAACCGCCCGTGCCCGGACCGGGAACGATCGCCGCGAAGCGCCGGCGAAGGCCGTCCCGCGGCTCGACCGAAAGCTCCCGGCCCCTGTCCTCGAGCGCGCCGCCGTAGGCGATCCAGCCGAAGAGCGGGTCTTTCGCGATCACCGTCACGGCCATGCGCAGGGCGCCGCCGTAGCCGAGGTCGATCTCGCCGTCATACCGCCACGGGCCGCGCGGCACGGTCACGCCGCCGGGATAGCTTGAGCCCATCCAGGCGCCGCCGGCCTTGGCTTTCTGGAACTGCCAGCCCGAAGCGCCGTCGTTCTCCCGACCGGGGAACCAGAACCCGTATCCGGTTTCGGCCCGGCCCGTGTTCATCAGGCACCAGGAGCTCAGGTAAGAGGCGTAGCCCAGCTGGAGCCAATCGAAAGGACCCGGCGCGAAGTTGAGCGCATAATCGAGCACTCCCCAGCCGCCCATGGCCGCCATGTAGCTCACGCCCGGATCGCAGCCGAGCGTGGAGTAGGCGGGATTGAGCCATCCCCGGACGCACAGGCCGGCGGCCAGCTGGCGGTCCATGAAGGCCCGCGAATCCTCGCGCTTGACCTCCGGGTGGGAATACCATTTCTGGAGCTTGACGTCGAACCACAGGTCCTTGTCCGGGGCCATGTCCCGGGTCGCGCCGTACTTGGCGAAGGCGTAGGTCGACTCGAACGCCGTTCGGTCGAAGGCGTACTCCGAGCGGAAGGGATAGCGGTCGTCATAGACGAAGTACTTGACCTTCTTCTCCCACTCGCCGCGAAGCCCTCGGCCCGCTCCGGGAAGCCCTCGCGCTCGAGCGCCGCCGCGAGCTCGGGGATGACGCAGCTCGTTGTAAAGCCCCCACTTAGTAGGTCTCGTAATAGCTCGGGTAGATCTCGTAGGGATAGGTGAAGAAGGCCCGCGCCGTTCCCCAGGCCCGCTCCAGGTATCCGGCCGCGTCGAGGTAGGTCGACAGCCCCGGGTACATCTTGGCGATCTGGTACATATGGAAATAGAGCATGACGACGTGCGGGTAATCATAAGAGCGCCACACGTGCTCCTTGGCCAGGTCGCGAAGGGCGGCGGCGTTGTCGCGCAGCGATTCGGCGTAGGCGCGGCGGCGGGCCGGGTCGCGGTTGACGAACCAGTTGGGCGTGCCATAGATGCCGTAGGGATAAGGCCGCTCGTCGGCGCGGCGCTGGAGCTTGCCCCAGACGAAATGCTCCAGGTAATACTCGATCGACTCGATCTCCCTTTTATCAGGATAAACGACGTTCTTGGCCGCCAGGAAGGGCGCCTTGCACAGGCCCGGATCGTCGCAGGTCAGGACGTAGACCATGCGGTCGAGGAAGATGTCCGGATCCTCGATCGTCCGCGTGACCTTGGCCGACATGTCGTAGGGTCCGTAGACGCCGTCCCACCACTTCGCGGGATCCTTGATCTGTTGGCGTCCGACCAGGAAGGCCGCTCGCTTTTTGACCAGGGTCTCGAGCGGCTCCGTGACGAAGAACTCGAGATAGGTCCGCCGGCCGCC
The DNA here is from genome assembly GCA_963843505.1 of Candidatus Aminicenantota bacterium. Classification (GTDB taxonomy): domain Bacteria; phylum Acidobacteriota; class Aminicenantia; order Aminicenantales; family Saccharicenantaceae; genus RBG-16-66-30. The sequence continues at coordinate 335,997 of CAWJKR010000006.1, forward strand.
GTCATGGACGACGGTCAGCATATTCTCGCCCAGGCGGCGGAACGCCGCTTCGTAGAGGCGGTGCCCCGGCGCCGTCTCCCCGAGGGGCCTGATCGTCGTTTGGCCGGGGAACTCCGCCTGGACGCTTTCGATCCGGGCCTTCGAATGCAGCGAGAACCGGGCCGGCGAGGTCCTCGGGCACGGTCATGCCCGGGACGACGCGCACGTCGAAGAGCCCCGCCTCGTAGATCTTGGAGCGGAGCTCGTCGTAGCTCGCCGCCCATTGGAACCTGAGGCCGTAGCCGGCCCGGCAGCCGGGCCGGCCGGCGGCCGCGAGATCCAGCGAGGTGTGGGCCTGGCGCCAGGTGCCGCGGGTCTCCGCCGGCCCGCTGCGGCCGGAATGCACGAAGATCCGGCCGCCGCCGCGGTCGCCGCCCGTCCAGTATTCGAGCTTGGTCCCCGGCAGGACGGTCACGAGGAGGAACGGCGGGGCCCCCGAGGCGCGCACGAAGTAGAGAAAGGAGCCGGCCCCCGAAATGAACTGGTGACGGAGAAAGCCCCGCTCGAAGATCCGGGCCGGGTCCTCGCCGCTCGGGCCGGCCACCGGGATGGAGAAGGCCAGGTCGCCCACCTCGACGGGCTGGCCGGAGGTCGTTTGGAGGTCGATCGCCCAATCGAGGACGCGGCCGTCGGTCCGATAGGTTTCGGCGACCTTGACCGGGTCTCCGGGCGCGCCGCTCTCATAGGTCGCGATCCCGGCCTCGGACGAGGCGCTCCAGCCGGGCCCCCGGGTCGAGATCTCCTTCCACTCGCCCCCGCCCTGGGAGCGATAGCTCACCGACAGGCCGAGAACGGGGAGCTCGCTCGCCTGGGGGGCGGCCGGACGATTCGGCGATCCGGTCCCGCCCGGGCGCGGCGCGTCCGACGGCATGATCGTCGCCTTGAACGGATCGCGGGGATTGGCCAGGGCCGAGACGCCCCGCTCATCGCAGGTGAATCTGAATTCGCCCTTTTCGATGACGACGCGGCCTTGGCCCCCGAAGCCCGAAGCGCCTCGCCTTAGAGCGGACGGACCGGGACCGGTCGAAAGGGCGAGTCCCAACGCGCCGACGCAGGCGATCGCGCGAGCCGTCATCCTCGACCTCGCTATCGACAGGGTTCCAGGAGCCGGACGATCCGGTCGAGCTTACTTCTTCGCCTTTTCGGCGGGGACCTGGATTCGGCTTCAGGATCTTGACCTTGCGGGGCTTGAGCTCGGCCCTCTTGGGCATCCGGATCTTGAGGACGCCGTTCACGTGCTCGGCCTCGATCCGGTCCTGATCGATGTAGCTCGGCAGGGCGAAGGAGCGGAAGAAGGACCCGTACGAGCGCTCGATGCGGTGATAATTCTCTTCCTTGGTCTCCTTCTCGAACTTCCGTTCCCCGCGGAGGGTCAGGTTGTTGTCCTCGACCTTGATCTCGACGTCGTTCTCGTCGACGCCGGGGATCTCCGCGCTGAGGACGACCTCGTTCTCGGTCTCATAGATATCGACCGAGGGGGCCCAGGAATGGGCCACGAGGTCCGTTTCCTCGCCCTTGGAACCGGACATGTCCTCGAAGAGCCTGTTCATCCTGTCCCTCAGGGTGACCATGTCCCTATAGGGATCCCATCTGATGATCGCCATAGGACACCTCCCCGTTTAATATCTTAGCTCTATTACCAATATAATATCCCAGTCAGCAGCCGTCAAGTATCATGGGGAAATAATTGCCCCCGTTATCTATCTGACAATAATCATGATATGGAAATGATCCGGCTAGCGGGATCCTTCGACGAGGACCGTCGCCTCGCCCTTGAGGGCCCGCGCCCCGATGGCCGCGGCCAGCTCCCGCGCCGTCCCCCGCAGGAATTCCTCATGGATCTTGGTCAGCTCCCTGGCCACGACGACGCGCCTGTCGCCGAGGGTCTCGATGACCGCGGCCAGGAACTCGGCCAGCCGGCGTGTCGGCAGGTAGAAGACCAGGGTCGCCTCCTGCCCGGCCTGGGCCTCGAGGAGCTTGCGCAGGCCCGTCGCCTTCGGGGGCGGGAAGCCGAGAAAGAGAAAGCGGTGCGTGGGCAGGCCCGCCGCGGACAGCGCCGCCGTCACGGCCGCGGGCCCCGGGATGGGGACGACGCGGACGCCCTCCTTGAGGGCCTCGCGGATGAGGGGGAAGCCGGGATCGGAGATCCCCGGCGTGCCGGCGTCGGAGACGAGGGCGACGTCCCGGCCCTCCTTGAGCAGGCCGATGATCTCCGGGATGCGCTGGCCCTCGCGGGGATGGAAATAGCTGATGAGCGGCTTCTTGAGTCCGAACCGGTTCAGGATCTTGACCGTCTGCCGGGTGTCCTCGCAGGCGATGGCCGCGACCTCGCCGAGAACGCGGACGGCCCGGAGGGTGATGTCCTCGAGGTTGCCGATGGGCGTCGCGACGACATAGAGAACGCCGGCCATGGGCTATCTTTCCCGGTCGTACGGATAGAGGAAGTCGTGACCGACGGAGCGGATGGAGAGCTTGGCGATCGGCGGCATCATGCGCTTGAAATCCGAGCCCTTGACCATGCGGAGGACGCGGTCGACGGCGGCCGCGGCGTGCCCGGCCTCGACGATCTCGCGGCGGCTCCCGCGGCCCTCGACGAGGAGGCAGAGGATCGAGTCGAGCTCCTCGTACGCGAGGCCGATGTCGCCCTCGTCGGTCTGGCCGGGCCAGAGGCCGGCCGTCGGGGCCTTGCCGCGGATCGAGGCCGGCACGCCGAGGTGGGCCGCGAGGTCGCGGACTTGCGTCTTGTAGAGGTCGCCGATGGGATTGATCGGCGCAGGCCATGTCGCCGTGGATCGTGCCGTAGCCGATGAGGAGCTCGGTCTTGTTGCTCGTCCCCAGGATGAGCCCGCCCTCGCGCGCGGAATAGTCGTAGAGGACGGACATCCGCTCCCGGGCCATCTTGTTGCCGCGCTGGACGCGGCTCTTCGTCGGGTGGGCGGCGAAGTAGAGGTCGATCTGGGGGGCGATATCGACCGTCTCGTGCCGGATGCCCAGCCGCGAGGCGAAGGCCCGGGCGTGGCGGACGTCTTCGGGGAAGGCCTTGCCGTACGGCATGATCAGCCCCAGGACGCTCCGCGGGCCGAGGGCCCGGGCGGCCAGGGCCGCCGAGACCGACGAATCGATGCCCGCCCGAGAGGCCCAGGATGGCCTTCCCGCAGCCGCGCCGGCCGAATTCCTCGCGGATGAAGGCGACCAGGACTTTTTCGACGAACGCGCCGTTAATCTTCGGGGGCACGGACGATCCTTTCGAGGGACCTCCAGATGACCTCGGGCCGCTCGTCCCGCTTGAACAGCCATTTCCGGCGTCCCTCCCGGACGGCGGCGAGGTCGATCCGGCAGACGACGAGCTCCGGGTCGACGGACGAGGCCCGGGCGACCAGGCGGCCGCCGGGCGCGAAGACGAACGAGCCGCCGGCGAAGGTCACGCCGTCCTCGCTTCCGACGCGGTTCACGTAGACGACGAAGGCCGTCGAGAAGAAGGAGACGGCCTCGCCCATGAGCTCCCACATCCGGCTGGTCTCGAAAGCGTCCCCGCCCGCGACGCCGCGCCCCGGCGCGGCCGATATGCAGATGATCATGTCGGCGCCCGGACGCGTAGTGGACGTAGCTCGAGCCGTATTGGAGGAAGTCGCGGCAGACGAGAAGCCCCGCCCGGCCGAAGGGCGCCCGGAAGGTCCGGAAGTCCCGGCCCTGGGCGAAGAACTTGGCCTCTTCGAAGATCCCGCCGGTCGGCAGGAAGACCTTGCGGTGGACATGGACGATCTTGCCGTCGGCGATGAAGGCGGCCGCGTTGTAGAAGAGGCCCGGGTCGGCCGGGCTGTCCTCGACGAAGCCGACGACGGCCGAGAGCCCCTTCGTGCGGGCCACGATCTTGCGGAAGCGCGGGTCGGCGGCCGGATCGAGGGCCACCTCCTCGACCAGGTCCTTCAGCGTGTAGCCCGTCAGCCCCAGCTCCGGGAAGACGACCAGGTCGGCCTTCTGCTTTCCGGGCCTTGTCCAGGATGTCCAGATGCATGTCGACGTTGGCGTCGACGTCCCCGAGCTTCGGCACGATCTGTGCCATCGCGATCTTCATGGGCCATAATTAGCACAATCCCGCCGCCCTTTCAAACCTGCCGGAAATGGGGACGTTCTATTTTGCGCGAAAAAGAAGCGTCCCATCCTCAATGCCGGCCAAGTTGAAAAATCCGCGGCGATTTGACTATAGTTGGGGCCGCTCGAGGACTCGAAGCGCCATGAACCACATCGCGACCTACCTGAGGGACATCTTCTTCAACAAGAAGACCGGCCGCCTGATCTACAGGCGCAAGGAGGTCCTCAAGTACTTCTTCTTCGACAAGGGCGCGATCGTCCAGGTCAAGACGAACCAGCCGGACGAGCGCCTGGGCGAGATCCTCTTCAAGCTCGAGCGGATCCCGAAGGAGGCCCACGCCAAGATCGACGAGTTCATCGAGCCCGGCAAGAGCATCGGCGAGGTCCTCACGACCCAGGGCGTGATCTCCGAGGACGACCTGGCCGAGGCCCTGGGCCACCAGATCCGGGAGAGCATCCTCAACGTCTTCGCCGTCTTCGACGCCGAGATCGATTTTCAGCCGCTCGCGGAGATCGCCGCCGGGGCCACCGAATCCCGGGTCAGCGTCCCCCTCCTCATCGAGTACGGCATCCGCCGCATGCAGACGAACCCGCTCCTGCAGGCCTTCCTGGCCGGCCGCACCCCCATCCTGGGCCGGAAGACCTACGCCTATCTCCTGACCGTCGAGGAGAGGGAGATCCTGGAGAAGGTCAACGGCAAGGAGACGGCCGAGATCATCCTGCGCGGGCTGACCATCCCGGGCGACCAGTTCTGGAAGAGCCTGTATCTCTTCTACTGCCTCGGCGTCGTCGATTTCCAGGGCGAGGCCCAGGGCCCGGCCGCCGGACCTGAAGACCCGCCTCAGCGCCGCGGCGACGCGGACCGACGTCCCCCAGGCGATCGCCGAGGTCCTGGCCTTCCGCGAGACCCTGCCGGCGATGACGCTCTACCAGATCCTGGACATCCCCAAGACGGCCACGGAAGAGGACGTCAAGAAGGCCTATTTCCAGATGGCCCGCCGCTTCCACCCCGACCGGTTCGACCGCAAGATCGCCGCCGAGTTCAAGGCCCAGATCGACGAGGTCTTCGACGGCATCACCAACGCCTACCGGGTCCTGAGCAACAAGGACTCCCGGCGGATCTACGACGCCAAGTCCGGCCAGGTCTCGACCCAGGAAGACATCCAGGAAACGTATCAAGAAGGCCGACATCAAGTTCCGCCAGGGCAAGACCCTTCACGCCCAGGGACGCTACGACGAGGCCATCGCCTACCTCGAGGAGGCCGTCCGGGTGCGCCGGGACAAGGGCGATTACTTCCTTCTCCTGGCGATGTGCGAATCGAAGCTGACCGCCTATGTCAGGAAGGCGGAGCAGGATTTCCTGACGGCCATCCAGCTCGAGCCCTGGAATCCCGAAGGTTACGTCGGTCTCGGCTTGCTCTACAAGGCCGAAGGCCTGCAGACCAAGGCCATCAAGCAGCTGGAGAAGGCCCTCGAGGTCGAGCCCGAGCACGCCTCCGCCCGCGAAGCCCTCGAAGAGCTGACCGGCGGGAAGAAGAAGACCGCCAAGGGCCCCTTCGGGCTGAACATCTTCGGCCCGAAGAAAAAGAAGTAGCTACGGCTTCCGGCCGACGAGCTCCAGGAATTCGCTCTCCCCGACGATCCGGACGCCCAGCTCGCGGGCCCGGTCGAGCTTCGAGCCCGGCGATTCCCCGACGATGAGCGCCGTCGTCTTGCGGGTCACGGAAGACCCGACCTCGGCCCCCTGCGCTTCCAGGAGATCGCGCGCCTCGTCGCGGCTCAGCCCGGAGAGCGTTCCGGTGATGACGAAGACCTGGCCGGCCAGGGGCTTGGGGCCGGCCGCGGCCGCGGCGGCCCTGTCGCTCACCCCGGCCTTCCGGAGCCGGCGGACGAGCTCGCGGTTCTCCGGCTGGGCGAAGAAGAAGGCGATGCTCTCGGCCACCTTGGGGCCGATGTCCTCCGTCTGGACGAGCTCGTCCCGGCCGGCCGCCTCGAGCGCTTCGAGGCTCGGGAAGCGGGCGGCCAGCGTCTGGGCCAGCCGCTCACCGACGTGGCGGATGCCCAGGGCGAAGAGGAGCCGGGCCAGGCCCCGCGATTTCGAGGCCTCGATCTCGTCGAGGAGGTTCCGGGCGCTCTTCGGCCCCAGCCGCTCGAGGTCCACGAGGCCGTCGATGCGGAGATCGTAGAGGTCGGGGATGGAGCGGACGAGCTTGGCGCCGAGGAGCTGGTCGACGATGGCCTCGCCCGAGGCCGTCGATGTCCATGGCCCGGCGCCCGGCGAAGTGGAGGATGGATTCCCGGACGCGGGCCGGGCAGGACGTGTTCTCGCACCGCGAGATGACCTCGCCCTCGGGCCGGAAGACCTTCGAGCCGCAGACGGGGCAGCGCTTCGGCCAGGCGAACGCCCTGGCGCCGCGGGGCCGCCGCTCCTTCATCACCGAGACGACGTGGGGGATGACGTCCCCGCTCCGCTCGATGAGGACGTAGTCGCCGACCCGCACGTCCTTCCTTCGCAGCTCCTCTTCGTTGTGGAGGGTCGACCGGCTGATCGTCGTTCCCGAGAGCTTGACCGGCTCGAGCACGGCCACGGGCGTCAGCGCGCCCGTGCGGCCGACCTGGATGACGATGTCGTTGACCCGGGTCGTCGCCTGCCGGGCCGGGAACTTGTAGGAGATGGCCCAGCGCGGCGACTTGGCCGTCGCCCCGAGCTCCCGCCGCTCGTCCGCGGCGTCGACCTTGATGACGATGCCGTCGGCGTCGTAATCGAGGCTGTCCCGCTTCGCGTTCCACTCCCGGAAGTAGGCCAGGGCGTCGTCGATGGTCGCGCAGAAGCGGGAGTGGGGATTGGTCGGGAAGCCGAGCTCGCGGAGCTTCTCGAGGGCGCCCCACTGGCCGGGCTCCTCCCGGCCGTCGACGACGAGATAATAAAGGAAGACGCTGAGGTCGCGGGAGGCCACCTGCTTGGGATCGAGGAGCCGGATGGAGCCCGCCGCGGCGTTGCGGGGGTTGGCGAAGAGGGCCTCGCCCGCTTCCTCGCGCTCCCGGTTGATCTTGCGGAAGGACGCGAACGGGAGGTAGATCTCGCCGCGGACCTCGACTTCGCCGCTCGGCCTCGATGACGAGCGGCAGGGAGCGGATGGTCTTGACGCTGCCGCTGACGTCGTCGCCCCGGACGCCGTCGCCGCGCGTGACCGCCCGGGCGAACTTGCCGTCGCGATAGACGACGGAGATGCCGAGGCCGTCGATCTTGAGCTCGGCCGTGTAGGCGATGTCCCGGCCGGGGAGGAGCTTGCGGACGCGCTCGTCGAACTCGCGGATCTCGTCCTCGCTGTAGCCGTTCTCGATGCTCATCATCGGGCTGCGGTGGACGACGGTGGGGAAGCCCTCGACGGGCTTCTCGCCGACCCGCTGGGTCGGCGATTCGGGCGTCACGAGGTCGGGGAAGCGGGCCTCGAGGTCGCGGAGCTCGCGCATGAGGCCGTCGAACTCCGGGTCGGAGACCTGGGGATCGTTGTCGACGTAGTACTTGCGCTCGTGGTAGAGGATCTTCCGGCGCAACGCCTCGGCCCGGGCGCGGTCCTTCGGCCCGGCGGGAGAGGAGGACACGTCTTCCCTCCTTCTTCTATCGATGCCCCCCGTCTTCCGGCGCCTCGCGGAGCCGGACGGCGGGTGTCGTGAGCGGACCGGGATCGCCTACTTGCCGAGCCGGGCCTTGACCTGGGCGACCAGGGCGTTGAACTTGTCCCGCACGCCCTTCTGGCCGGCCTGGATCTTGGCGATGGCCTGCTTCTCGGCCTCGATGTTGGCCTCGAGCGTCTTGAGGAGCCGCTTGTCGGAATCGGAGAGGTCCTCCTCGCTCTTGCCCTCGATCTTGGAGTTGTAGGTCTTGGTGAACTCCTCGATGGCCTTGTTGTGCTCGGCGATCTTGTCGTAGCTCGCGGCCAGGTCCTTGTCCTGGCCGACGAAGAGGTACTCCGCCGCGCCGAAGAAGTTCTTGGATTCCTTCGGGTTGAGGATGCCGGCCTCGATGAGCGCGTTGATGGTCTCGTTCGTCAGGGACGGATTCGACTTGACCTTGCCGTTCATGATCGTGGCGATGTTCTTGGCCAGCGAGGGGGTCTTCTTGATCGCGTACCCTTCTTTATAGACGGCCAGGGCCTCGTCGATCTTGTCCTGCTTGTAGAGGGTCTGGCCGAGGAGCGCGGCGCTCTCGGGGCCCTTGTCCGCGGCGTAGAACTGCCGGAAGACCTGCTCCGCCTCGGCGAACTTGCCGTTCTTGTAGAGCGTCGCGGCCAGGCCGTTGAGCTGCTTGGAGATGCTCGGGTCCTTGAAGATGCCGTAGGCCTTGATGTAGTTCTCGGCGGCCTTGCCGAAATCGCCGGCCTTCTCCGCGAACTGGCCGATCATGACGTAGCCGCCGGCCTGGAGCTGGGCGCCGGTCTTGGCGTCGCTCGCGGATTTGCCGAAATCGATGAGCTTATGGGCCGCCGCGTCGGCCTTGTCGGTCTGTCCGGCCTTGTTGTACAGGGTCGGGATCGCGACCAGAAGCTGGAGCTTCGTCTGGCCGTCGATGCCGGCCGTGCCGAGGGCCTTTTCGCCGTACTCGGCCGCTTTCGCCGCGTCGGTCGAGGCGCACGGCGTCAGGCAGTAATAGGCATAGGCCCAATGTTCGTTGGTCGTGCCCTGGCCGGCGTATTTGCCGATATAGGCTTCCAGGGCCTTGGCCTTTTGGCAATTATCCGCGATCTGCATGGCCTTGAGGTATTCCTCGTCGGGGCTCTGGGCGGCCGCGAAGCCGGCCAGAACGCATACCAAGGTCACGATCGCGAGGAGTGTCCTTTTCATGCTAACCTCTCTCCAAAATTTCAGGAATCATAGCCCGCATCCCTGTCTTTGTCAACATTCGTGCGCTCACGCCCTAAATAATAGCAATATATATGCCAGAACCGGGACGGAGCCCCGGATCGGCGACAGATCGGGGTTTCGCCGGGGGCCGGAATTCCGCCGTGCCCTGCCGGCCGATCCGGGGTATAATACCGGCCATGGACCGGAGATCGCTGTTTCGGGAGGCCTTTCTCGAGAAACTGGGGGTTTCTCCCTCGGAGAACGTGCCGCTCTCGGCCATGTCCAGCTTCGGCATCGGGGGGCCCGCGGACCTCTTCTTCGAGGCCCGAACGGGATCCGAGCTCGAGACGGCCGTCTCCCTGGCCGCCTCCGAAAAATACCCCTTTTATGTCATCGGGGGCGGCTTCAATCTCCTGTTCGACGACGCCGGCTACAGGGGGCTCATCGTCCGCAACCGCCTCGACGGCGTCCGCCGGGAGGGGCCCCGCCTGAGCGTTCAGTCGGGGACGAGCCTCGCCTGCGTCCTCAGGGAGGCCATCGAGGCCGGTCTGACCGGGCTCGAATTCCTGGCCGGGATCCCGGGCACGGTCGGGGGGGCCGTCTACGGCAACGCCGGGGCCTACGGTTGGAGCATCGGGGACGTTCTCGAGACGGCCAGCCTGTTTTCCCCTTCAGGCGGGCTCCGAACGGTCTCCAGGGAGGAATTGGGCTTCGGCTACCGGGATTCGGCCCTGAAAAGGGGCGGCGGCATCGTCCTCTCGGCCACGCTCCTGTGCTCTCCGGGGGACAGGCAGGAATCGGAGGCCCGGGTCCGCGGCATCCTCGAGAAGAGGTGGGCCAAGCATCCTCCCCATGGGACCGCTTGCGCCGGGAGCTATTTCAAGAACTGCTCGTCCGCGAGCGGCGCCCGGGTCGCCGCCGGCCAGCTCCTCGACCAGGCGGGCGCCCGGGGGCTCTCCGTCGGGGACGCGGCCGTCTCGGACGTCCACTGCAATTTCATCATCAACAAGGGGAACGCCCGGGCCAGCGACGTCCTGGCCCTGGCCGCGGAGCTCAAGGACAGGGTCTTACGAGATGTTCGGCGTCCGCCTCGAGGAAGAGGTCATCTACCTTCGAGCAGACGCTTCAATGCCCTGACGCGCCCCGCCGGAAGGCCGCGCTTTGCGGCCAGGCGGAGGACGAGCCGTCCCGCCGCGCGGTAAATCTCCCTTGCGCCAGGATCGGCCCTCAGGGCTTCCAGGTGCTCCCGAACGGTGGCGATATCCCCCCTGAGGATCGGGCCGGTCAGGGCCTTTTCCGGGCCCAGGGACTTTACGTTCTGTAAAGTTCCTTGCACGAGCGGGAGGAGCGCGGCGAAGGCCGCGTCTTCCGCGAGGCCGGCCTTCCGCAAGATCCCGGCGGCCGTCCACTCCAGGGCCACAAAGGCGTTCGACGCCAGGGCGCAGGCGGCGTGATAAAGGGGCTTGTCCTTCTCCGAGAGCAGAAGGACGTGGCCGCGAAGCGCGCGGACGATCTCCTCGGCGGCCTCGACCCCGGCCGGGCCCCCTTCGATCCCCCACGTGATGCCCTTGAAGACCGACGCCGGAACGTCCTTCCGCGGGAACGACTGGACCGGATGGAGCGAGGCGGTGCGGGCGCCGCGCCGGGCGAGGGGCCCGAGCGCGCTCGAAGGCACGAGTCCGCTCGTGTGGAACACGGGCCGTCCGGCCCAATCCCCGCCCGACCGGGCCAGGGCCGCGGCGACGCGGCCGACGGCGTCGTCGGGCACGGCGATGATGACCGTGCCGCCGGCTCCGGCCGCCGCGGCGTAGGAGGTCGAGGCCCGGCCCCGGCCGATGATGCGCCGGCTCTCGCGGGCCGCCCGGGCGTCCTTGTCGACGATGGCCTCGGCGAGCCAGCCCCGCCGGACGAGCGCCGCCCCCAAGGCCGTCCCCAGCCGTCCCGCGCCGACGATCGAGAATCTTTTCACGGCTTGGATCTGAACACCTCGTCCCAAAGATCGATCTCGAGGCCCGTCGGGGTCTCCGTCCTTTTGTCGAGCTCGCGCCGCTTCTTGCCTTCCTTGATGGTCGCCTTGAGCTCGCGCGCGAAGACGTCCGAGGTCACGGCCTCGAGCCCTTTCTTCTTGGCCAGCTCGCGCAGGGCCCGGTCCGAGCTGACCACGAAGAAGCGGCGCCGGTCGGTCTGCCGGTCGATCATCTCGCGGATGACGTCGTCGGCGCTCTGGCCCGCGCCGGGATAGTGGATGGTGAATTTGGCGTTCACCGGGATGTCCGTCGGCGACTCCTCGGGATTGCCGTCGAAGACGAGATGGATGCGGGCCCGGGTGACCCGCTGGAAGGCGAGAAGCCTGACGACCAGGCCGTCGCGGCCGCCGCGCTCCCGCAGCTCGTGCGGGGCGATGCGGCCGAGGAGGTTGTTGCCGTCGATGAGGTAGGCCATGACGCGCCGCCGTTCGGGCCTCCCCCGTCACCCCGGCGGCCAGCCGAGGCGCCGCCCGCCGAGGACGTGGAAGTGGATGTGAAGGACGTCCTGACCGGAGTCGCGGGCCGTGTTGAGGACGACCCGGTAGCCCGTCTCGGCGACGCCCTTTTCGCGGGCCGCCCGGCGCGCCGCGAGGAGGAGCTCCCCGAGGAGGTCCTCCGCGCCGTCGGGAACGTCGTTGAGCGAGGCGAAGTGGGCCTTGGGGATGACCAGGACGTGGACCGGCGCCTGCGGCCGGATGTCGTCGAAGGCGAGGACGCGCTCGGTCTCGAAGAGGACCTTGGCCGGGATCTCCCGGCGGACGATGCGGCAGAAGATGCAGTCGGCGGGCTGGCGGGGTCGTTCACGCCTTGATCCTTTCGATCGAGGCCCCGAGCCCGCGGAGCTTCTCCTCGATCCGCTCGTAGCCGCGGTCGAGGTGCTCGATCTCCGTCACGGTCGTCTCTCCGGAGGCGACGAGACCGGCCAGGACGAGGGCCGCCGAGGCCCGGAGGTCCGTGGCCACGACCTCGGCCCCGGAGAGCGGCGTCTTGCCCTTGACGACGGCCTTGTCGCCCTGGACCTCGATCGACGCGCCGAGGCGGACGAGCTCGTTGACGTGGGAGAAGCGGCGGTCGAAGATCGTCTCGGTGATGATCGACGTCCCCGCGGCCTGGGTCAGGAGGACCATGAACTGGGCCTGCATGTCGGTGGGGAAGCCCGGGTAGGGCGAGGTCGTGATGTCCTGGGACCCGATCTCGCTCTTCCCGACGACGCGCAGGGCCCCTTCGCCCTCCGGCTCGACGTAGGCCCCCGAGGCCCGCAGCTTGGCGACGACGCTCTCGACGTGCTCGGGGACGACGCCGCGGACGACGAAGTCGCCGGACGTCAGGGCCCCGGCCACGAGGAACGTGCCGGTCTCGATCCGGTCGGGGATGATGGCGTGGCTCGCGCCGCCGAGCTCCTTGACGCCGCGGATGCGGGCCGTGTCCGGGTCGGGCCAATCGATCTTCGCGCCCATCTTGTTGAGGAGGACGGCCAGGTCCGCGACTTCCGGCTCGCGGGCGCAGTTCTTGAGCACGGTCTCGCCCTTGGCCAGGGCGGCGGCCATGAGCAGGTTCTCGGTCCCGGTGACCGTCTTCTTCTCGAAGACGATCTCGGCGCCGCGGAGGCGGCCGGCCTCGGCCTGGATGTAGCCGTGCTCGAGGGAGATCGTCGCGCCGAGCTTCTGCAGGCCGGCGATGTGGAGGTCGATCGGCCGCGAGCCGATGGCGCAGCCGCCGGGCAGGGCCACGACGGCCTTGCCGAAGCGGGCCACGAGCGGGCCGAGGACGAGGATGGAGGCGCGCATGGCCCGGACGAGCTCGTAGGACGCCTCGTCGGAGCGGATCCTGGGGACGCGCAGGGCGACGCCGTCGCCGGCGAGCTTGTACGAGCCGCCGAGCTCCGCGATGAGCGTCAGGATGGTCTCGACGTCCTTGACGTGCGGGACGTTGGTGAGGCGGATCTCCTCGCTCGACAGGAGCGAGGCGGCGATGGCCGGCAGGACGGCGTTCTTGGCCCCGCTCATGCGGACCTCGCCCCGCAGGCGAAGGCCGGGGTCGCCGCGGATCAGCAGCTTTTCCATCAGACGACTCTCCCGTCCTTCGTCCAGCCCCAAGCCTCGTAGTAGGCGTCGAGGACGGCGTTGTAGAAGGCCTCGTCGACGGCCCGGCCCGCGTGGGCCCCGCGGGCCATGGGGACCTTGAGCTTGGGCGGGACATAGGCGTCGTAGGCCCGGTCGCGGCCCTGGGCGTTGTTGAGGCGCCGTTCGAGGGCGTAGATCCTCCGGCCGCACGCCTTCAATGATTCGGGGGTGTACGAGACCCCGGAGAGGGCGTGATAGAGCGACAGGAACGGCTCGGCCGTGATGTCGCCGGTGAAGAAATCGCACAGCCCGAGGGAATCGACGAGGGCCTTGCCGGCCTGCCCTTCGGCGACATAGGCGGCCAGGTCGCGCGCGTCCTTGAGCCCGCCCTCCTCGGCCTGGACGGTCCAGGCGTAGGTGTGGTCGCCGCGCCCCCGGTTCGAGGTCCCGTAGGCCGCGAACATCCCCGGGAAGGCCTTGGGGCTGATCCCGGCGTAGCCGAGGCCGCCGAAGGCCGTGGTCAGGCAATAGGCGATGTCGGCTTGGGACGCCGGCGCCGCCGCCGCGAGCTCGGCGATGACCCGGTCGCTGTAGTGGCCGAGGAGGCGGCCGAGGTCGCTCGACGCGTGGGCGATCTCCTTGAGGACCCGGATCATGCCCGGAGCGTCGCCGAACGCGGGCGCTCCGGCGAGGCGGCCGAACAGGCCCTTCTCCTGGAGCTCCATGGCCCCGGACATCACGCTGCCGAAGGTCATGGTGTCGACGCCGAGCTCGTTGCAGAGCGCGTTCATGTGGAAGATCGCGTCGCGGTCGAGGATGCCGCAGTTGATCCACAGGGCGATCGTCTCGAACTCCGGCCGGACCCCCTCGCCCGCATAAGGCCCGGATTCGACCCGGGCCCCGCGCGTGCAGAAGACGTGCCGGCACTTGTTGCAGACGTTGTGCTTCCCGGAGATGGCCAGGAACGCGTCCGTCGAGACCTTGTCGTAGTCGGCGGCGTCGAACGCGCCCTCGTCGAAATTGTGCCAGGGCAGGTAGCCGCCCTTGGCGCCGAGGTAGCGGCCGTTGAAGGCGCGGTCGAGCCACCAGGTCGTGCCCGTCGTCGGGCGGAACGAGGCCGTCCTGGCGGGGTCGTCGACGCTGGCCTTGATCTGGGCGTCGAGCTCCTTGCTGAGGCGCCGGAAGGCCTCGGGGTCGGCGTAGGTGACGGCTTGGCCGCCGAGCGCCGTGACGGCGACGAGGTTCTTCGAGCCGAAGACGGCGCCGGCCCCGCCGCGGCCGAAGTTGCGATGGCGGTCGGCGGTGAGGCAGGCGAGATCGACGAGGTTCCAGCCGGCCGGGCCGACGGTCAGGGTGGACGATCCCTTGAGCCCGGCCGTGAGCGTGTCGGTGATGATCGAGGCGGCCCGGGGCACGCGCCGGCCCGCCACGGTCTCGAAGAGCTCGTCCCCGGCGTCGACGATGCGGCAGGCGCCGTCGACGATCTCGAGGCGCACGGGCCGGTCCGCGCGGCCGTCGATGACGATCTGGTCGAAGCCGGCCCGCTTGAGCATGTTGGGGAAGAGCCCTCCGGCGCTCGAGTGGGTGACCAGCCCGGCGATGGGCTTGTGGCCGGGCACCCAGGCCGCCGGCTCGGGCGAGCGGGCCATGGTCCCGACGAACGAGCAGGAGCCGCGCCCGGCCGTGGCCACGGCGGTGTCGTTCAGCGCCGCCGTGCCGATGACGATCCTGTTCCCGGGGGAGAGCGGGTCGGCGAGCGGGCCCGTCCGTTCGAGATGGTCGGCGAGGAGCCGGGCCTGGAGGCCGCGGCCGCCGACGTAGTCGCGGGCGTAGCCCGGGTCCGCCGGCTCGATGCGAACGGTCCTGTTGGTCAGGTCGATGAAGGCCCAGCGGCCCCGGTATCCGGTCGTCTTCGTTGCTTCGGGCACGGTGATCTCCTCGTCGATCGGAACGTCAGAGCGATCCCAGGGCCTGGTCGAGGTCGGCGATGACGTCGTCGGGGTGCTCGGCGCCGACGCAGAGGCGGATGAGCTGCGGCGGCACGTCGGCCATGCGCCGGGCCTCTTCGCCCTGCTGCTGGTGGGTCGAGATGGCCGGGATGGTGGCCACGCTCTTGATGCGGCCGAGGTCCGTGGCCCGGTAGATCATCTTGAAGCCGTCGAAGACCTTGCGGGCGTTCTCGGGGGGGCCGTCGACGCGGAAGCTCATGAGGTGGCCGTAGCGGTTGATCTCATGGCCCGTGCCGTCGTCGGAATCGACGAGCTTCATGTACTTTTTCGCCACCTCGTGGAGGTGATAGCTGGGCAGGCCGAGGTAGTCGACCTGGTAGACCTTGGGGTGCTTCTGGAGGAACTCGGCGACCTTCTGGCAGTTGGCGCTGACGAGGTCCATCTTGGAGCGCAGGGTCCGCAGGTCGTTCAGGGCGAAGATGGCGTTGACCGGCGAGGCCGACGGCCCGTTGTCGCGGTAGGGCAGGAACTTGACGTATTCGGCGAAGCTGTCCTTGAAGAGGGGATGGTCGTTCTTGACCTTGGTCGTGATGGGCTTGCGGCTGATGAGCGCGCCGCCGATGGCGAGGCCGCCGGAGGTGATCGATTTCGTCAGCGAGTGGACGACGATGTCGGCGCCGTGGGCGATCGGCCTCATCAGGGCCGGCGTCGCGCAGGTCGCGTCGATGATGAGCGGGACCTCCCAGTTGTGGGCCAGGTCGGCCAGGGCCTTGATGTCGGTGAAGGACTGCTGGGGGTTCGAGGGCATCTCCATGTAGAGGAAGCGCGTGTCGTCGTCGATCTTGGACTTCCAGTCCTCGATGTCCCAGGGATGCTGGACCCAGCGGCATTCGACGCCGTGCTCTTTCATCTTGCGGACGGAGAAGTGCTGGAACGTCCCGCCGTAGACCTGGACGCAGGAGACGAAATTCATCCGCTCGGGGCCGTCTTTCTGCTTGACCAGGAACGGGTCGACGGCGGCGGCGATGGCCGACATGCCCGAGGCCGTGACGAGGCAGGAGGTATCGCAGCCCGTCCGGTAACCCTCGAGCAGGGCCAGGACCCACTCGAGGTAGTAGGTCGTCGGGTTGGCGATGCGCGTGTAGCACCAGGTCGGGACGAGGTAGGCCAGGGCGGCTTCGAGCTCGTCGGCGTCGGCGTAGGCCTGGGAGGCGGAAAGGTAGAGGGGCTCGATGACCGCGCCCTGGTTGCGCTCCAGGGCCTCCTCGACGGTGTAGAGACCGTGGACGGCGATGGTGTCGAACCTCATCGCCTTCATCCGGGCCAGGGCGGCGTCGCGCTGGGCCAGGAGCTTGCAGGCGGCGTCGACGTACTTCTGGACGCCAGGCGTTAGTTTCGGGGCGGAGCTCATGGGTCCTCCAATGCGGATTTCGGGATAGACGGGGGTGCGAAGAAACGGATGGTCGCTGTTAAAGCAAACGGCATGACACAGTCAAGACTGCGCCCCTAGCATATAAAGAAGAGAGGCGGAGAGTCAAGTTGGCCTCGGGATATCGTCTCCGGGCGACCTCGGCGTCACCTCGTTCACGGCGTCCGGAGCGCCTGGATCAGCGCTGCATTGCTTCCGTCGACGATATGCCTCGTCCGACGACACGGCGGCTGCACGGGTTCTTTTTCCTGCAGCGGTGAATGGCCAGGATGTCCGATAGGATCGCGAAGCCGGTCTCGAGCTTGCCCGCGCCCGCGCCCTGGATGGTGATCTTGCCCATCAGGTCGGTCTCGAGGCTCAGGGCGTTCTGGGCGCCCATGACCCCGGCCAGGGGGTCGGACAGGGGCAGCTTCTGGGGGGCGACGGAGGCCGTGATGACGCCGTTCTCGATCTTGGCCTGGCCGATGAGCTTGTAGCGGAAGCCCTGGGCCTTGGCCGCCTCGACGTCGGCCTTGGTGATGGCCGAGATGCCCTTGCAGGGGACGTCGGAGGTCTTGAGCGAGCCGCCGAGCAGGACGTTCGACAGGATGACGACCTTGGCCAGGGCGTCGAAGCCCTCGACGTCGGCGGTCGGGTCGGCCTCGGCGTAGCCGAGCTTCTGGGCCAGGGCCAGGGCCGGGCCGTAGTCCATGCCCTCGGTCTCCATCTTGGTCAGGATGAAGTTCGTCGTCCCGTTGAGGATGCCCTTGACCTCGCGGATGCTGTTGCCGGCGAGGCCGCACTCGGCGAGATGGAAGACGGGCGTGCCGCTCATGACCGTGCCTTCGATGCGGAACTGGAGGCCGTTCTGGCGGGCCAGGTCCTGGATCTCGCGGTAATGGAGGGCGGCCGGCCCCTTGTTCGAGGTGCAGACGCTCTTGCCGAGGCGCAGGGCCTTCTTGATGTAGCTCGTCGCCGGCTCGGCGGTCTTGATGTCGGTGTACGTCAGCTCGGCGATGATGTCGGCGTCCGTGCGCTCGATCATGTCCAGGGGATCGAGCGATTCGACCTGGGCGGCGTCGCGCCGGGGTACTCGGCGAGCGGCTTGCCCGCTTCGAGGACGGCGAGGACCGTGGGAATGTCGATGCCGTCGGGGAGGAGGAGCGTGCCCTTGATCTTGTCGGAGATGGCCACGATCCGGGCCTCGAACCCGAGCGAGTCGCGGAGGAAGTTCTTTTTATCGTGCAGGATGCGCAGGAGCCCCTGCCCGACGGTGCCGCAGCCGATGAGCCCGATCTTGTGTTCCATCTCACGCCTCCTCGAGCATCTTGGGAACCGTCATGATAGCAAATTCGGGGACCGGCGGGAAGCGGATTCTTGGGAAGGGGGATGCTCCTGAAGAATTCGGAAAATGGTATTGTGTCCCCGATTTGAGGATCGGGCGGGGAGGGCGTATCATTGAGAAAACGCAAGACAGGGAGGAGGGTGCGATGCCGTCCGGACGCTTCATCACGCCTCGAGCCGTCAACGAGAAAGTCCGCGATTACGGGCCGGGATCCGAGGACAAGCGGCTCCTGAAACAGGAGCTGAAACGGCAGGCCGAGAACCCCGTCGAGGTGCCGATCGTCATCGGCGGCGCACCGGTCCTCACCGGAAAGACGGGGCGGATCGCCTGTCCCCACGACCATGGCCTCGAGCTCGGCGTCTATCACATGGGCACGCCCGAGACCGTCGCCCGGGCCATCGAGGCCGCGACGGGCGCGAAGGACGCCTGGCAGCGCCTGCCGTGGGAGGACCGGGCGGCCGTCTTCCTCAAGGCGGCCGACCTGCTGGCCGGCCCCCACCGCTATGCCATGAACGCCGCCACGATGCTCGGCCAGAGCAAGACCGTCTATCAGGCGGAGATCGACGCGGCCTGCGAGCTCGCGGATTACCTGCGGTTCAACGTCGCCTACGTGTGCCGGATCTATTCCGGCCAGCCCGAGGTCAGCCCGCAGGGGAATTGGAACAAGCTCGAGTACCGGCCGCTCGACGGTTTCGTCCTGGCCGTCGCCCCGTTCAACTTCACGTCGATCGGCGGCAACCTGCCGACGGCGCCGGCCATGATGGGGAACACCGTCGTCTGGAAGCCCGCCAGCTCGGCCGTCCTGAGCGCCCACTATTTCATGAACATCCTGCTCGAAGCCGGCCTGCCCGGCGGGGTCATCAACATGGTCCCCGGGACGGGCGGCGAGATCGCCAATCCGGCCATCGATCACCGCGACCTCGCGGGCATCCACTTCACGGGATCGACGGGGACGTTCGTCTACATCTGGGGCCGGGTGGCCGGGAACCTGGGCCAGGGCGTCTACCGGAATTATCCCCGCCTCGTCGGCGAGACCGGGGGCAAGGACTTCGTCCTGGCCTGCCCCGACGCCGATATCGACACCCTGGCCGTGGCCATGTTCCGGGGCGCCTTCGAGTACCAGGGGCAGAAGTGCTCGGCGGCCAGCCGCGCTTACATCCCCGAGTCGCTCTGGCCGGGGGTCCTGGCCCGCCTGTCGAAGATGGCGGAGGAGGCCCGGGTCGGCGACGTCGCCGATTTCCGGACCTTCATGGGGGCCGTCATCGACCGGTCCGCGTTCAAGAGGATCACGGGGTATATCGAGGAGGCGCGGGCCTCGGGCCAGGCCGAGATCGTCATCGGCGGCGAATCCGACGACGCCAAGGGCTTCTTCATCCGGCCGACCGTGATCCGGACCTCCGATCCGAAGTCGCGCGGCATGTCCGAGGAGATCTTCGGGCCCGTCCTCACGGTCTACGTCTATGACGACCGGCGGTTCGAAGAGACGCTGGCGCTCATCGACGGGACGAGCCCCTACGCGCTGACGGGCTCGATCTTCGGCCGCGACCGGGGCATGATCCGGCTGGCGCTCGACCGGCTGTCCCAGGCGGCCGGGAACGTCTACATCAACGACAAGCCGACGGGCGCCGTGGTCGGCCAGCAGCCGTTCGGCGGCGGGCGGCTCAGCGGCACGAACGACAAGGCCGGCGGCTACTTCAACATGCTGCGCTGGACGAGCCCCCAGTCCGTCAAGGAGAACTTCCTGCCTCCCAGGGACCCCTTCTACCCGCACATGTCCGAAGAATAAATCGGGGACACAATACCAATTCCCCAATTAGGAAATGGGGAATTGGTATTGTGTCCCCGATTTGTGGGGTTGACGGGGCGGGGGCATCGGAGTGAGAATGGGCCCTATCGCGGCCGGGGACAGGCGCCCCGGCGAGGAGGCCCCATGAAAAAAGCGCTCTCGATCGTTGCCGTCATCTTCTTCGTCGCGGCTCTCGCCTCTGCCCAACAGCCGGCGAAAAAGCTCAAGGTGTTCATCTCCGTCGACATGGAGGGCATCAGCGGCCTCATCCACTGGGACGAAACGGAGGAGGGCGGAGCGGATTATCCGCTGTTCCGCAAGATCATGACGGCCGAGGCGAACGCGGCCATCGCCGGGGCCCTCGAAGCGGGGGCGACCGAGATCGTCGTCCGCGACGCCCACGGCAGCGCCCGCAACATCCTGCCGGACCTCCTCCGGCCCGAGGCCCGGCTCATCCGCGAATGGAACAGCCCCTTGAGCATGATGGAGGGCATCGACAAGACGTTCGACGCCGTCGTCTTCATCGGCTACCACGCCCGGGCGGGCACGCCGAACGCCGTCCTCAAGCACACGATGAGCCAGTCGCTCTTCGACGTCATCCTCAACGGCGTGCGCATGCCCGAGGGCGCGTGGAACGCGGCCATCGCCGGATACTTCGGCGTCCCGGTCGTCTTCCTGTCCGGCGACTCGGCCATCGGCAAGCAGATCCAGGAGATCATCGGGCCGATCGAGACCGTCGCCGTCAAGGACGCCATGGGCCCGGCCGCCTCGATGATCCACCCGGCCAAGTCCCAGGAGATGATCCAGAAGGGGGTCGCGGCGGCCCTGCGGAACCTGAAGGCCTACAAGCCCTACAAACCGGCCGCCCCCTACAAGCTCGAGATCGTCTTCAACGACGAGAACCAGGCCCGGAGGGCCGCCCAGGTGCCGGGAGCGACGCGGACCGGCGAGCGGTCGGTGTCCTTCACCTCCGGCGACCTCCTGGAGATCGTCACGGACTTCAGCCTGGCCCGCCGCTAAAAAAAAGGGCCGCCATCCCGGAGGATGACGGCCCTTGCGTCTGCTTTCGCCAGGCGCTTACTTGGCGGCCGGGGCGGGAGGATTCTCCTTGATGAAGTTCTCCAGCCACTCCGTCGTGACGGACTTGGGCCGTTCGATCGGCAGGCCGAGGGCGCGGTCCCAGATGAGCTGGGCCAGGACGCCGAGGGCGCGCGACACGCCGAAGAAGACCGTGTAGAAGTCGAACTGGTTGGCGCCGTAGTAATAGAGAAGGACGCCGGAGTGGGCGTCGACGTTCGGCCACGGGTTCTTGGTCTTGCCGTGCTTGGTCAGGACGTCGGGCGCGACCTCGTAGATCGAGGCTGACGATCTTGAACAGGTCGTAGTCGGGCAGGTGCTTGAGGGCGAACTCGCGCTGGGCGACGTAGCGGGGGTCGGTCTTGCGCAGGACGGCGTGGCCGTAGCCGGGGATGACCCGTCCGCCGTTCAGCGTGTCCCACATGAACTTTTCCATCTGCTCCTTGGTCGGGACGACGCCGCCGAACTCCTTCATGAGGTCCATGATCCAGGCCAGGACTTCCTGGTTGGCCAGGCCGTGGAGCGGGCCGGCCAGGCCGTCCATGCCGGCCGACAGCGAGTAGTAGGCGTCGGACAGGGCCGAGCCGACGAGGTGGGTCGTGTGGGCCGACACGTTGCCGCCCTCGTGGTCGCTGTGGATGCAGAGGTAGAGCCGCATGAGCTCCTTGAAGGCGGGATCGTTGCTGACGCCGAGCATGTGGGCCAGGTTGCCGCCCCAGTCGAGCTTCGGGTCGGGGGCGATGTGCTTGCCGCCGAAGTAGGTCCGGCGGAAGATGTAGGCCGCGATGTTCGGGAGCTTGGCGATGAGGTTCATGACGTCCTCGATACGTGGCGTCCCAGTACTGGGTCTTCGGCATCTTCTCTTTGTAGCGCCGGGCGAACTCCGATTCCTTCTGGAGCTGCAGGATGGCCATCGAGAACTGGGTCATCGGGTGCGTGTCCTTGGGGACGGCGTTCATCGACGTCGATGAGATACTGGGGCAGGACGCTGCGCTTCTGCCACTCCTCGGTGATCGCGACGCAGTCCTCGGCGGTCGGGATCTCGCCGAGGAGGAGGAGATAGAAGATGCCCTCGGGCAGGGGCTCGGTGCCGCCGGGGGCCTTGGGCAGCTTGTCGCGGAGCTCGGGGATGGAGAAGCCGCGGAAGCGGATGCCTTCGAACTTGTCGAGGAGCGAGACGTCCCAGAGCATCGAGATGATGTCGCGGGCGCCGCCGACGACCTGGCCGACGTCGACCTTGGAGACGTTGACCGTCGCCGTGTTCCTTGGCCAGCGCCTGGACCCGGGCCTTCATCGGGCCCACCTTCGCGAAGAATTTTTCCTTCAGTGTCGCCATTCCTGATAGAACCTCCTGTATGATGTATTTAAAGGGTGAAAATCACCCCGCAAAGCGCTCCATCTTAGCATGGCGATCCGGGGTGTCAATCGCGAAAACGCCGCGCCCGGCCCGCTGCGCAATCGCAGCGCAGTAACTATATTTATTTCAACGGCTTGCGCGGGACGCGCTCGTCCGCCATGGCGGCCTGATAGGCGAAGAAGGCCTCGACGACGGCGTTCTTCATCAGGTCCTCGGCGCGGAGCGTGTCGTAGAAATCCATGTTCGTGTGCCCGGCCGTGCCGCCGATGCGGTCCTGGATGAACTGGAAGCCGGGCAGGCCGGCCGCGTCGAACGAGACGTGGTCCGTGCTGCCGACGCTCTGGATCGAGAGCGCGGTCATGCCGAAGTCCCGGAACGGCTCCATCCAGGCCGCGAAGAGGCGGCGGACCCGCTCGTTCTCCTGGAGGTAGACGCCGCGGAACTGGCCGGCGCCGTAGTCCTGGTTGAAATAGACCGAGAACTTCTCGTAGTCCGGGCTTGGCCCCGATCTTCGGGTCCTTCGGGTTGCCGAAGTGGGCGTTGACGTACTCGCGCGAGCCGTGGAGGCCCTGCTCCTCGCCGCCCCAGAAGGCGACGCGGATCGTCCGCCGGGGCTTGGCCCCGATGGCCTTGAGGATGCGGGCCGCTTCGAGGGCCACGGCGCAGCCGGCGGCCGTGTCGCTCGCGCCCGAGGCCGCGTGCCAGCTGTCGTAGTGCGCCCCGAGCATGACGACCTCGTCCGCGAGGTCCGTGCCCGGGATCTCGCCGAGGACGTTCGAGGCCTTCTCGACCTTGTCGCCGACGCGGTTGCGGACCTCGACCTCGACCTTGACCGGGATGCCGCGCTTGAGGATGCGGTACATCCGGTTGTAGTGCTCCGGCGTCACCGCGATGATGGGCAGCGTCTTGAGGGTCCTCTCGCGCGACCACTTGTCCTCGTTCGCCCCGGGCCGGGAGAAGCCGACGACCGTCCCCATCTGGCCGCCCGTGCACTGGAGGACCGCGACGGCGCCTTCGGCCCGGAAGAAGTCGAGCCTTTCCTCGGCCTTGACGAGGTCGGGATTGGGCGGCGGCGGCGTCGTCCGGGCGCGCTGCGGCCGCGGGATGACGGTCTCTTCGATCTGCTTCAGCTCGGCCTCGGTCAGGCGCGAAACGCCCTGCGTCAGGGCGGCCATGTCGAGCGTGTACGGGCGGCGTCGACAGGACGACCGCGCCCTTGAGCTTGCCCTTGTACCTGTCGAGGTCCTTCTTCGTCTGGATGTCGGCGGCGATGACCGCCGGGCAGACCACCTTGCCTTTTGTCCCCGACGTGTAGGCGAGCGGGAAGCCCATCATCGGCTGGTACTCCGGCTCGAGCATGTGGAGCGAGAAATATTCGTTGTCCCAGGCGGCGCCGTAATCCATGAACGGCTCGATGGCGACGTTCTCGAGCCCGAGCTTCTCCATCTTGTCCTTGGCCCAGAGCTGGGCCCGCCTCATGCCCTCGGACAGCGTCAGGCGGCGCGCCGAGGACGTCGGTCATGTAGCCGACGATGTCCATGACCTGCGAGCGCTGCAGCCCTTCCTCGCGGATCTTCGCCGCCATGTCCCAATCGACGGTCGGGACCTGGTCGGATGCGAACGCGCCGACGGCGACGGCGAGAATGACGGCCGCGACGGCCCGGGTGATCGGCTTCATGAGGGACCTCCTGTCCGGCGTTTCGTCGAGCCCCCTATTCTCCACATTCGACGGCCGGGCCGCAACAGGTATCGCGGCGGGCGAGCGCCCGCCGGGATCGTCCGGTTGTCTCCCGGCCCGCCCCGTGCTAATATTCGATCAACGTCAGGTGATTCTCTGTGGACATCAGGTGAGGACAAAAATGGCCCGCTCAAAACACGTTGCCTGCATCGCGATGGCCCTTCTCGTCTCGGGCTTGACGGCGGCCTACGCCCAGGATGCCGCCCTCTCCGACGAGCAAGTGAAGGGCCGGCTCGGATTCATCACCAACGCCCTCGAGGCCGGGCAGCCCGCCGCCAAACGGTGGTGGTACGGCTGGATCGCCGGCTATTCGGCCGGGGCCGTGACCATGGGCGTGCTGGCCGCCACGGGCTGGAAGACGGAGCCGGACATCCAGACGTTCGCGCCGGTCCCCGAGGTCGACAACAGCACGGCCCAGGACATGCTGGTCGGCGGCGCGACCTTCGCCCTCGGCGTCGTCGGTCTGGCCATCGATCCGTTCGACCCGGCCACGGCCGCGCGGAAGCTGAAGCCCCTGCCGGAGACGACGCCCCTCGAGCGGTCGGCGAAGCTCGAGCGGGCCGAGGCGCTCCTGCGCGAGTGCGCGCGCCGCGAGAGGGCCGGGCGGGGCCTGACGACGCACATGCTGAACCTCGGCGTCAACGCGGCGGCCGGGGTCGTCACCGCGGCCGCGTTCAAGCGGCCCTGGACCGACGGGCTCATCAGCTTCGCCGTCGGCGAGGCCGTTTCACTTCTGAACATCTTCAGCCAGCCGATGCGGGCGACCCGCGACCTGAAGAAATACGAATCGGGATCGTGGGGCGCCGGCGCGCCTTCACCGCTCGCGTCCGGGGAGCCTCGGTGGTCCCTCGGCCTCTGGCCGGGCGGCGTCAGCTTCCGGCTGCAGTTCTGATAAGGAGAAGATGCGATGAACCGAAAGAATACTGGCCCTGTCCGGCGCGGGCTCGCCCTCGCCCTCGCGGTCGTTTCGATATTGGGCCTGGCCGCGCTTCTCCCGGCGCAGGTCCGCCTGCCCTCGGTCATCGGCGATCACATGGTCGTCCAGCAGGACAAGCCCGTCGCGGTCTGGGGCTGGGCGGGAAAGGCCGAGGCGGTCACCGTCCTGTTCAACGGCCAGGAGAAAAAGGCCGTGGCGGAGGCCGACGGGACGTGGCGCGTCGTCTTCGATCCGCTCAAGGCGGGCGATTCACCGCTCACGATGACCGTCCGCGGCTCGAAAGGCGCGGAGATCGCCGTCAAGGACATCCTCGTCGGCGAGGTCTGGCTGTGCTCGGGCCAGTCCAACATGGAGATGTCCATGTCCTGGCTCAGGTATCCCGCCCCCGATGCCCTCCAGGCGGATCATCCGAGCATGCGCCTCTTCTTCGTCCCGAAGCGCACCTCCGACAGGCCCAAGGACGACGTCATCGCGAAATGGGAGCCCTGCTCCCCGGATACGGTCCGGACTTTCTCGTCCGTCGCCTACTACTTCGGCCTCGAGCTCCACAAACGGCTCGGAGTCCCGGTCGGCTTGATCGAATCGGCCTGGGGCGGGACGGACATCGAGCCCTGGACGCCTCCGGTCGGGTTCGTCGCCGTTCCCGAGGTGAAGCCCCTGCTCGAGGCGCACGCGGCCAAGTACGCCGGATTCCGGGACGAGTTGGCCAAGGCCCTTCCGGCCTGGGAGACATGGGTCCGCGAGAGCCGCAAGGCGCTTCTCGCCAAGGCCCCGTTGCCCGCCGAACCGGAGCAGGGTTTCCCCGACAACCCCTACGACAGCCCGCAGGCGCCGACGACCCTCTACAACGGCATGATCCACGCCCTGACGCCCTTCGCCATCCGCGGCGCCATCTGGTACCAGGGCGAGAACAACCGCAACGACGGCCTTTTCTACGAGACGAAGATGGACGCCCTCATCCAGGGCTGGCGCCTGGCCTGGAAGATGGGCGATTTCCCCTTCTATTACGTCCAGCTCGCGCCCTACAACTACGGCTACAACCGGGAGACGCCCACCGGCGACGTCCCCGATTTCCTGCGCCTGCCCCTCATTTGGGAGGCCCAGCGGAACGCGCTGCGCATCCCCAACACGGGCATGGCCGTCATCACGGACATCACCGACCTCAACGACATCCATCCCACGAACAAGGAGGACGTCGGCTACCGGCTGTCGTTGTGGGCCCGGGCCCGCACCTACGGCGAGAAGACGCTCGTCTACTCGGGGCCGCTCTACAGATCCATGGCCGTCGACGGGAACCTGATCCGCCTTTCCTTCGACCACGTCGGGAGCGGGCTCGTTTCGAACGACAGCCAGCCGCTCAAGTGGTTCGAGATCGCCGGCGAGGACCGCACTTTCTATAAGGCCGAGGCGGAGGTCGCGGGCGACACGGTCGTCGTCTGGAGCCCCCGCGTCCCGGCGCCGAAGGCGGTCCGGTTCGGCTGGCACCAGCTGGCCGTGCCCAACCTGGCCAACAAGGAAGGCTTGCCCGCCTCGCCCTTCCGCACCGACAAGTGGTAGGGGCAGCTCTTTAGGTCGTTTCCGCCCAAAGGACTTGACATCCTCCGAAAACGTTGTAATATTATACAACGTAGTAAATATTGCCAACAACATGGGAGAGAATAAAATGACCTTTGGCGCGTTTATTAAAGAGGCCAGGATAGAAGCCGGCTTAACTCTCAGAGGTTTTTGCCGAATCATGAACGCTGATCCGGGTAATTGGAGCAAGATCGAGCGGGGATTGCTTCCTCCCCCTAAGAGCAAGAGAGTCCTTAAAGAAATCGCCCTGGCCCTAAAGCTGGCCGAGCATTCCGATGAATGGCAGGCGCTTTTCGACTTGGCCAGCATCAGTTTCATACCCCGGGAACTGCTCGATGATCAATCGGTTGTGGAGAAGCTGCCAGTCTTTTTTCGGACTCTCCGTGGCGACAGGCCCGCCCGAAAAGAGCTGGAGAACCTCATTCAGAAAGTCAAGCAGAGTTGACGCTGGATTAGGCTGTTGGCTCATATCCAACCTCCCAGACTTACTTGGCCACAAGTCCGAGAGAAAGCCGATGAATTTCGGGCTATCCACGTCGTTCCCCTCGATATTTTGCCCGTTCCCATTATCGAGATTGTCGAACTAAAACTGAGACTTATACCAATCCCCGTTTTCCGTCTGCTCGAGGAGATTGACGTCGATGGCTTCCTGACGAAGGATCTCAAGAGCATTTGTATCGATCAAGAAGTCTATGAAAACCCTCGAAAAGAAAACCGGCTGCGTTTCACCTTTGCCCATGAGGTCGGCCATCTCGTCCTCCACAGGAGAGAGATCCAGCTTTGCCGTTTCCGTACTCCGGCCGACTGGATTCGATTTCGCGATGATTTTGAGGATGACGACCTCTTATGGTTTGAGCAACAAGCCTATGAGTTTGCCGGGCGCTTGCTGGTCCCTCGAAACCCTCTGGTCGATGAGATCAAGAGGTTGACTCCGAAGATCCAGGACTTCAAGAGGCGCGGAGGAGGCGACGAAGAGCAGATCATTCAGGCCATTTCACGATCGATCTGCAAGAAGTTCGCTGTCTCTCCGGAGGTAATCGCCCGCAGGATAAAGAGCGAGAAGCTCAGGGTATAGCGGATGGCTGTCGATTCCATTCGGAACGAGGCCCCCGGACGAAACCTGAGGATCGCTTTACGCGCGTCCCTAGCGCAACCATTGAGAGAATTAATAAATCGGAAAATGGTACTGTGTCCCCGAATAAAACCGGAAGGGCGGGGTTACGTATTTCCTCATATCGACATCTGCCCGGACGCTCCGGGCGCGGGGCCTTGATTTTTCGGCCCCAGGCCCTTATTGTTAAGAACGGACCTCAGGTCCGAAGGAGGACAGAATGGGTGCTTTCATCCTCTTGCTCGTCATCATCGGCGCCGTGGCCATCATGGCCATCGGCATGTACAACAGCCTCGTCACGCTGCGCAACCGCTGCGACAACGGCTGGTCCCAGATCGACGTCCAGCTCCGCCGCCGCTACGACCTCATCCCCAACCTCGTGGAGACGGTCAAGGGCTACGCCAAGCACGAGCGCGAGGTCTTCGAGAAGGTGACCCAGGCCCGGGCCGCGGCGGTCAACGCCCAGACCATCAAGGAGCACGGCCAGGCCGACAACGTCCTGACCGGCGCCCTGAAGTCCCTCTTCGCCGTCGCCGAGAACTACCCCGAGCTGAAGGCCAACCAGAACTTCCTCATGCTCCAGGAGGAGCTGGCCGGGACCGAGAGCAAGGTCGCCTACGCCCGGCAGTTCTACAACGACACGGTCATGAAGTTCAACATGCGCCAGCAGGTCTTCCCCTCGAACATCATCGCCAACATGTTCGGCTTCAAGGAGCGCGACTACTACCAGATCGAAGAGGAAGTGGCCAAGGGCCCGGTCAAGGTCCAGTTCTGAGTCGGGGACACGATACCCGTTCCCCACTTCGACGGTCCCGCGCCTTGCGCTGACCGTGAAGGCCGGCCATGTACGAACAGATCTCGCGCAATAAGTGGAAATCGGCCGCCCTCATCGTCTTCTTCATGGCCTTCATCTTCCTCCTCGTCTGGTTCTTCGAGTACGTGACCGGCTGGGGGAAGGGCGGCCTCGTCCTGGCCGTCGCCGTGGCCATGGGCATGGCCGCCGCCGGCTACTACGCCAGCGACAAGATCGTCCTCGGCATCAGCCGGGCCCAGCCCGTCTCCAAGGACGAGTACCCCTACCTCTATAACGTCGTCGAGGGCCTGGCCATCGCCGCCGGGATCCCGGCGCCCAAGTGCTACGTCATCGACGACACGGCCCCCAACGCCTTCGCCGCGGGCCGCAAGCCGGAGACGGCCGTGATCTGCGTCACGACCGGCATCCTCGAGAAGCTCAACCGGGTCGAGCTCGAAGGCGTCATCGCCCACGAGATGTCCCACATCAAGAACTACGACGTCCGGCTCCAGACGCTCGTCGTGGTCATGGCCGGCGTCGTCGCCCTTCTCAGCGACTGGATGCTGCAGGAGCTTCATGTGGGGCGGCGGCCGGCGGGGCGGCCGTCGTCGCGATGGCGACGGCGCCGCCGGAGGCATCCTCGTCCTCGTCGGGCTGGCCCTGGCCGTGCTCTCGCCGTTCATCGCCACGATCATCCAGCTGGCCGTCTCGCGCAAGCGCGAGTTCCTGGCCGACGCGAGCTCGGCGGAGCTGACCCGCTACCCGGCCGGCCTGGCCTCGGCCCTGCGCAAGATCTCGGCCGACACCGAGCCCCTCGAGGCGGCCAACAAGGCCACGGCCCACCTCTACATCGTCAACCCCCTCAAGAACCTCAAGGGCGGCAACTCCGGCGTCAACCGCCTCTTCAGCACCCACCCGCCCATCGAGGAGCGCATCGCCGCCCTCGAGAAGATGTAGCCCGGGCGATGAGCCACTCGCACACGGAGCACCAGCGGCCGCTGAAGGTCGCCCTCCTCATCACCTCGGCCATCTTCGTCGTCGAGCTCGCCGGCGGCTTCGCGAGCCGCAGCCTGGCCCTCCTCGCCGACGCCGGCCACATGCTCACCGACGTCGCCGCGCTCGGCCTCAGCCTGTTCGCGTTCTGGCTCTCGTCCCGGCCCCCGTCGCCCCGCCGCACCTTCGGCTGGCGCCGCTTCGAGATCTTCGCCGCCCTCCTCAACGGCATCGCGCTCTGGGGGATCGCCGCCGTGATCGGCTTCGAGGCCTATCAGCGCCTCCAGTCCCCCCAACCGGTCAAGAGCGGCCTGATGCTCGCCGTCGCCGTCTTCGGCCTGGCGGCCAACATCGTCTCCGGCGCCGTCCTCTACCGGAGCCGCGAACACAGCCTCAACATCCGCGGGGCGTTCCTCCATGTCGCCGCCGACGCCCTCGGCAGCGTGGGCGTCCTCGTCGCGGCCCTGCTCATCGCCGTGACCGGCTCGTTCGTCTGGGACCCCGTCGTCAGCGCCGCGGTCTGCCTGCTCATCCTCTGGAGCTCGGCCCGCCTCATCCGCGATTCCCTTCGCATCTTCATGGAAGGCGCGCCCTCCCACCTCGACCCCGGCGCCGTCCGCTCCGCGCTCGCGGCGATCGACGGCGTCGCTCGACGTCCACGACTTCCACGTCTGGACGATCACCTCGGGGTTCGTTTCGGTGAGCGCCCACCTCCGCGTTCGGACGGGGGCGGACGGGAAGGACGTCCTGCGGCAGGCCCACGAGGCCATGTCCTCCCGCTTCAAGATCCTCCACACGACTTTCCAGATCGAGACCGAGGAGGGCGTCCCCTGCGCCGGGGGCTCCTGCGACCTGACGCCGCCGCCCGAGCCGCCTACTTCCTCTTGAGGAGCTTGCGCAGCTCGCTCAACCCGCGCGTGTTGACGACGTCGGCCGGCTCGAGCCAGCCCCGCCGCGCCTGCCCGATCCCGAACCTCATCAGCGACAGGTCGTCCAGGCTGTGGGCGTCGGTCGAGAGCGCCACCTTCAGCCCCATCTTCTTGGCCGCCTGGCAGTGGACGTCGTCGAGGTCGAGCCGGTCGGGATGGCTGTTGAGCTCGAGGTAGCAGCCCCGCTCGACGGCCGCCCGCATGACCTTCCCCATGTCGATCTCGTAGGCCGGCCGCTCGTTGATGAGCCGGCCCGAGGGATGGCAGAAGATGTTGACCAGGCGGTTGTCCAGGGCCCGCAGGACGCGCTCGGTCTGCTTCTCCTTGGACAGATTGAAGTTGTAGTGGATCGAACAGAGGACGAGGTCGAGCTCGCCGAGGATGTCGTCCGGCAGGTCGAGCGAGCCGTCGGCGAGGATATCGCACTCGATCGACTTCAGCAGCGTGATGCCCTTGAGCTTGGCGTTGAGCTTGTCGATCTCCTTGATCGACTGGGCCAGCCGCTTGGCGTCCAGGCCGTGGGCCATGGTCACGCGCTTCGAATGATCGGAGATGGCCAGGTACTCGTAGCCCAGCTTCTTGGCCGCCCCGGCCATCTCGACCGCGGTGTAGTGGCCGTCGGTGTCTTTCGTGTGAGAGTGGAGGTCGCCCTTGATGTCCTCGAGGCGGACGAGGCGCGGCAGCCGGCCCTTGAGCGCGGCCTGGAGCTCGCCCCGGTCCTCCCGCAGCTCGGGCTCGATATAGGGCATGCCGAAGAGCTTGTAGATCTCCTCTTCCGTCCGCCCGGCGATCATCCTCTTCCCCCGGAAGACGCCGTACTCGTTGACCTTGAGCTTCCGCTTGACCCCCATGAGACGGACGGCGATGTTGTGCGGCTTGGAGCCGGTGAAATAGTGGAGCGCCGCCCCGAACGAGACGAGCGGCACGACCCGCAGGTCGACCTGGAGCCCGCCGCGGAGGAGGACGGAGGCCTTGGTCTCGCCCTCGGCCAGGACCTTGGAGACGTCGTCGTAATGGACGAACCGGTCGACGACGTCCCGGCTCTTGCCCGCGGCGACCAGGATATCGACGTCCCCGACCGTTTCGGCGCGGCGCCGGAAGCTCCCGGCGAACTCGATCCTCTCGACGCCCTTGGCCCGCTTGAGGTCCTCGAAGAGCGGGGTCACGATCTGCTCGGCCACGGCCAGCTTGAACCGCGCCGGGCCGTGCCCGGCGCCCTCCGTCCGGCCGAGCTCCTCGAGGATGGCCAGCTCCGTCTTCTCGCTGAAGCCGGGGAGCTCGCGGATCTTCCCCCCGGTCGCGGCTCTCTTCAGGTCGTCGAGCGAGGCGACTTTGAGCTCTTTATAGAGGAGCGCGATCTTCTTCGGCCCGAGACCGCGGACCTTCATCAGCGCGCTCAACCCCTCGGGGAGCTCCTTCTTCATGTCCTCGAGGAGCGGCAGCTTCTTCGTGGCGACGATCGTCCGGATCTTGTCCGCCAGGTCCTTGCCGATGCCGGGGATGCCGTCGAGGCCCTTCTCTTCGGCGGCGAGATCGGCGACGCTCCGCGACAGGCTGGACACGGTCCGGGCGGCGTTCCGGTAGGCCCGGACGCGGAACTGGTTCTCGCCCTTGATCTCGAGGAAGTCGGCCAGCTCGTCGAAGATCCCGGCGACGTCGTTGTTATGGATCGGCATGGGTCGGCGCGACCGCGGGCCGGCCCGTCACTTCAGGCGGGACGCGGCGTCGCCGACGGCCTTCTTGAGCTCCTTGGCGGCGCGCTCGAGCCCCGTCTTCACGTCGGCCCCGGCCTTCTCTCCGGCCTTGGCCCATTCCCCCATCTTGACCTTGAGGTCCTTCTCGGTCTCTCTCGAGCGATTTGAGGCCTTTTTCGAAGTCCAGGCGGGCCTCGAGCCCGAGCTTGCGGCCCCGGGCCTTGAGCTCCATCAGCCCGGCCTTGATGTGGTCCATCTCGATGCCGAGCCTCTCCATGAATTCGTCGGTCTTGGTGAGCTTTGCCATGGTGTCCCCTCCTGGCATTAATTTACCAGAAATCCCGGCCCCCGTCTCCAGATCCGAGCCGCTGATCGCCCTCGCTTTCTTGGCACGTATCTTGGATATAGGTATCGGATCGCAATTGGGAAAGGAGATCGAGATGCGCAAACTGGGCGTTTTCAACCTGGTGTCGCTCGACGGGTATTTCGCCGGCCCGGGCGGGGACATCTCCTGGCACAATCCGGACGAGGAATTCCAGGAATTGGCCAACGCCGCCTCGAACTCGGGGAACACGCTTCTTTTCGGGCGGGTGACCTACGAGCTCATGGCCCGATACTGGCCGACGCCGGAGGCGATCCGGGACGATCCCGTCGTGGCCCGGGGCATGAACAGCGCCGAGAAGATCGTCTTTTCGCGGACCTTGAAGAGCGCCGATTGGCAAAACACGCGACTCGTGAAAGACGGCATGGCGGCCGAGGTCCGGAGGCTGAAAGAGGGACCGGGCGACAAGGGCCTGACTATCCTCGGGAGCGGCAGCCTCGTCTCGCAGCTGGCCCAGGAAGGCCTGATCGACGAGTTCCAGATCCTGCTCGTCCCGGTCGTCCTCGGCCAGGGCAAGACCATGTTCGAGGGCGTGAAGGACCGCTTCCCCCTGAAGCTCGTGAGCTCGCGGACCTTCAAGAACGGCACGATCCTGCTGGACTACGAACCGGTCCGTTAGGCCCGCCTCCAGGGAGGGCCCCTTTGAGGCCAGGCTTAGGGGATTGCCCCTCTTGGCCCCTTGACCTTGAAACTCAGGGATTGTTTCCCTATAATAGGCGGGCCCTCGCGGGGTCGTAGTTCAGTTGGTTAGAACGCCGGCCTGTCACGCCGGAGGTCGCGAGTTCGAGTCTCGTCGGCCCCGCCACCTTATCCTTGGTTTTCCCCATATAATCGAGCGTCTTCCTTCGTCGTCCGTTTAGGCACCAGTACCCGGAATCCGGCTTGCGATAGTCAGCTGAATTCAGGCAATGACCGGTACACAGGAAATCTGGCCTATGCTTTGACGGTGATTCGGAAGCTGCACCTTTTGCCGCCGCTCAGGACCGTTTCTTCGATTTCGGCGGTGACCGGCTTGCCTATGACGGTCGAGAAGGCCTCCCGTTGCCAGCCGAGAGTGCAGTTGCAGAAATCAGCCGGAGTCCGGCCCACTTTCACCAGCGGACAGGCGCATGGGCTCGGCTTTCCGATGATACGCAGGATGCCGGTTTTCTCATCGTACTCGGCCTTTTCGACCCAGGCTGTTTTGATCTTGGCCAGAAAACCCGGAAGGTCGCCGCTGTATTTCTGGAAAAGAGAGCTGTAGTCCTGGGCGCATTCGCGGCCCAAGCGGGCCAGGACCTTGTCGCGGGTGACGGCGCCGAGATCTTCCCCCATAATGGACACTAATTTGGCGAAGCGCTCGCGCGACCCATCGAGCTCCTGCTTCAATTGGCTGTTATCGGCCTGGCGTCCCATGGCACCTCTTCGTCTTCCCCAATCCCGGAGACAGGGGAGCCAGGAAGCCCAGCAGCGCCGCAGCCGCAGACGCCGGCAACGCCTTGTTTCATCCGAAGCCATTTCGGACCAGGGCGGCCCCGCCGGGCAGCGCCCGGTGAGCTTCGCCTTGCACTGCTCGATCATCGCGTCGACCGCCCGTATCTGGGCCGGCGTCAGCGGGCCGGAGAACTTCTCCCGGAACGTCGTCAGACTCTCGAGCGCTTTCCCATAATCGCCGGTATTGAAATAGGCCAGGCCCAGACTGTAGAGGGCCGTGTCGTAGTCGGGGACAAGCTCCAGCGCCTTTTTCAGAGGCGGGATGGCCTCCTTCGGCCGGCCTCCCTGCAAATAGGTGTAGCCGAGGGCGTTGCGGCTCGACGGGTCCTGAGGATTGAGCTCGACGGCCTTCAGATAGCAGGCGAGCGCTCTCTCGTAGGCCGCCGGGTCTTTGGTCTTGCCGAAGGCGGCGAATTCGACGTCCCCCAGGTTCCGGTGGACGAGGTAGTTCCGGCCGTCCACGGCCGCCGCCCTTCCCAACGCGTCCCGGGCCTTGTCGAGATCTCCCGTGTTCATGTAGGCGACGCCCAGGTCGTTCCAGCTGTCGGGGACGTTCTCGTAGGGGAACCCGCCGTCCGCCGTGATCAGGCGGACGACCTCGTCATATCGACGGACCTGATTGAGGAGACGGATGTAGGGCGACGCGACCATGTAGTTTTCCGGCAGGACCTCCACGCCGGCTTTCAGGACCGCGAGGGCGTCGGCGAGCCGGCCCATCCTCGCGTAGATCACGCCCAGCATGGGATAGGCCCCGTCGAAGTCCTGCCTCTCCGAAAGGACGCCCTTGAGGATCTCCGCCGCCTCCGCCCCGCGGCCGGCCTCGAAAAGGCGCTGGGCCTCATTGCATTTGTTGTGGAACGGGAGCAGCGTCTTGACGTCCTGCTCCGGACCGTACGTCTTCTTCCTGGCGGCTTGAGGCGTCGAGACATACCCCAGGCTTCTCAGCTTCTCCAGGGACTCCCGATCGAGCCGCCCTTCCTGTCCCGTCGGATCGAGCGGCGATCGCCCGCCCATGGCCCGGGCCAGCCCGGCGCGAAGCTCCTTCAGGTCCCGGCCGGCCGCCAGGTTCGTGCTCTCGTCGAAGTCCTTTTCGATGTCGTAAAGCTCGGGGACCGGGGATTCGATGAACTTCAGCGCGTCCCGCATATAGCCGTAGAGAGGCGCCCAGCCGCGGCTGAAATAGGGATACATGGATTCGAAATAGATCGCCCGCTCCGCGAGCTTCCTGCCCTTGACCGCCGGCAGGAGCGAAAGGCCCTGAAGGCGCGGCGGCACGCGCAGTCCCAGGAGGTCGCAAACCGTGGGAAAGATGTCCGTGTGGGTGACCGTTTGGCTCACGGTCCCGGGCTTCAACCCCGGAGCGCAGATGATGAGAGGGATCCAGAGGGTCGTATTGTAGGCGGCGAAACCGTGGGTCTCTTCTCCGTGCTGGCCCAGGGATTCCCCGTGATCGCCGGTGAGGACGATGACCGTATTGTCGCCCCAGCCCTGGCTTTCGACGGCGTCGAGGAGCTTCTTCAGGGCGGAGTCGACATAGGCGACCTCACCGTCGTAGAGCCGGCCCTCGTATTGGGACAGGAACGGCTGAGGCGGCTCGTAGGGTTCGTGCGGATCGTAGCAGTGGACCCAGGCGAACCAGGGCGAGGTCCGGCCCCGGCCCTCGAGCCATCGGAGGGAGGCGCTGACGACGGCCTCGGCCCTCCTCTCCCATCGCGTCTGCTGGGCCGGGCCCTGGGTCCCGTACGTTTCGTCGTAGACGTCGAAGCCGCGGTTGAGCCCGAACCGCGAATCCAAGGGGAACCCGCCGATGAAGGCGGCCGTGGCGTAGCCGGCGGCCTTGAGGTGCTCGGCCAGGGTCAGGAACTCTTTGCCGACGGTGAAGTTGTTGTTGTCGTGGACGCCGTGGCGGAGCGGGTCCAGGCCGAGGAGCATGTTCGTGTGCGACGGAAGCGTCGTCGTCGCTTGCGAGAAGGCCCGCCGGAAAACGGTCCCCGCCGCGGCCAGCCGGTCGATCGTCGGCGTCTCGAGCCGGTCGCCGCCGTACGCGCTCACGCGGTCTGAGCGCAGCGTGTCGACGGTGATGAGAAGCAGATTGGGCGCCGCCTTCGCCCCGGCGTCCGGGCGAGGGCCGGGAAATGCCGCCGAGCCGCCCGCCAATAAAAAGGCTCCCGATAGAAAAACGGACAACAGGCGGCGTCCCCGCGGGCAAACGGTCGGCGTCACGTCGCTCTATTTCTCCCTGCACTTCTCGATGAGCGAGTCGATCTCCCGCCGCTCGTTCGGGGGTGATGGCCTTGCCTCTGACGAGGAGATATTTCTCGCAGTTCTCGAGGGCTTTGGCCTTGTTCCCCTTCTCGAGATAGGCCACGGCCAGGTTGAAGACGGGCATGTCGAAGGTCGGATCGAGCTCGACGGCTTTTTCCCAGTTGGCGATGGCCTCGTCCCTCCGGCCCAATATCCGCATGGCGCCGGCCAGGCCGTTGTACACCGAGGCCAGGGTCGGATCGGCGGCGATGGCCTTCTCGAAATACGGGATGGCCTTCCGGGCCGGCTCCGGGTCCCGCGTCCTCAGGGACATTCTCACGTAGAACATGCCGAGATTGTCGTTGAAGAGCGCGTCATCCGGCGCCAGGGCCAGGGCCCGGCCGAGATCCTCGCGGGCCTTCTCCATGTCGCCCATGTTCCCGTAGGCCACGCCGAGCGAGTTCCAGACCTCCGCGTCCCGGTCGTAGAGGCTCAGGGACCTCTCCAGGACCTCGGCCCCCTCCGCGTATCGTCCCTGCCTGACCAGCGCGACGCCGTATCCCGAGCTGAAGACGAAGTCGCCGGGGTTCGCGTCGTAGCCTCTCTTGAAAACCTGGAGGGCGTCGTCGACGAGGTCCTGCGACCGGTAGATCTCGAAGAGCTGGTCGTAGGCCTTGGCGAAATCCTTCCTCTCCTTGATGACGTCTTCGAGGACGCGGACGCTCTGCGCGAGCCGGCCCTCTCTCTTGAGCCGGGCGGCTTCGGTGATCTTCTGCTCGAGCGGAAGAAGCGTCTTGAGATCGTCCTCGGGGCCGTGGGAGGACTTGATCTGGCTCACGCGCGAGGCCGCGTAGCCGAGGCTGCGCAGCCGCTCGAGCGTCTCCCGGTCGGTCGCCTGACGGCCGCTGAGCGCCGCGAGCGACGACTCGCCGAGCTTCATGACCTCCTGCAGCCTCTTTTGATAGGGCGGGAGGTCCGCGGCGCCGGCCAGGTTCTTGGCCTCGGCGAAGTCGCTCTCCATGTCGTAGAGCTCCGGGATCGGCGACGAGATGAACTTCTTGCCGTTCTCGATGACTCCCCGCAGGGGCGCCCAGCCCCGGTTGATGTAGGCCTCCAGGGCCTCGAAGTAGATCGGCCGGGCCGGTCGCGTCCGGCCCCTCAGGAAAGGCGACAGGGACCCGCCCTGGAGCGCCGCCGGCTTCTCCAGGCCGACGAGATCGCAGACGGTCGGGAAGATGTCGACGTGGCTGACGAAGTCCTTGACCCGGCCGGCCTTGGCCCCGGGCGCGGCGATGATGAGGGGCACCCAGAGCGTCGCGTTGTAAGCGAAATAGCCGTGAAAGCGTCTCGCCGTGGTCGCCCAGGGACTCGCCGTGGTCCCCGGTCAGGACGACGGCCGTCCGGCCCTCCAGGCCCGCCTGGCCGAGCGCGTCCATCAGCCGCCCGATCTCGGCGTCGACGTAGGCCACTTCGCCGGAGTAGGGGTCGTCCTTGAACTGGGTGGCGTAGGGTTCGGGCGGCGCGTAGGGATCATGCGGGTCCCAGAGATGGACCCAGCAGAACCATTTGCCCTTTTGGGCCGAGAGCCACTGCAGGGCGGCGGCGACGGTCTTCCCGGCCGGCCGCTCCGAAAAGGCGTCGCCGGGACGCGCTTTGGCCGGGTAGTGATCGTCGTAGACGTCGAAGCCCTGGTCGAGGCCGAAACGCGAATCGAGCGGGAAGCCGCTGACGAACGCGCCCGTGGCGTAGCCGCGGCCCTTGAGGAGCTCGGCCAGGGTCTCGAAATCGGGGGCCACGACGGACTTGCTGTTCTCGGAGACGCCGTGGGCCAAAGACGTCATGCCCAGAAAGATGTTCGTGTGCGAAGGCAGGGTCTCGGGATCATGCGCGAAGGCCCGCTCGAAGAGGACGCCCTTCGCGGCCAGGGCGTCGATCCGGGGCGTCCGGAGATGCTCGGGGCTGTAGCAGCTCAACCGGTCCGGCCGCAGCGTGTCGATCGTTATGACAAGGAGGTTCAGGTCCGCGCCGCCCGCTCCGGCGGCCAAGGCCGGCAGCGCCAGCCAGGCGGCGAAAGCCAAGCTCGCGAGGGTTTTCATCGGCATTTCGCGATCAGCTCCATGACCCGGCTCCGTTCCTCGTCCGTCAGAGTGGCCTTGGCGAGCTCGAGGTAGGTCTCGAACAGGCGGAGGGCCCGCGGCTTGTCTCCTTTTCCGAGATAAGCCAGGCCCAGGTTATACGTGGAGAAGCCGTCGCGGGGATCCAGGGCCAGGGCTTTTTCCCAGGCGGCGATGGCCTCGTCGGGATTCCCCGAGGCCATCGA
The DNA here is from genome assembly GCA_963843505.1 of Candidatus Aminicenantota bacterium. Lineage (GTDB taxonomy): Bacteria > Acidobacteriota > Aminicenantia > Aminicenantales > Saccharicenantaceae > RBG-16-66-30. The sequence continues at coordinate 374,174 of CAWJKR010000006.1, forward strand.
GGCCGCGCCCAATCCCCGCCAGGCCGGGTGCAGGGCCGGGTCGAGGGCGACGGCCCGGCGGAAACCCTTGACGGCCGAGGCCAGGTCTTCCGGGTCCCGGCCGTGGCCGAAATACCGGGCCATCCGGGCCGCCCCGATATTCAAATAGGCCGGCGTGAAAGCCGGGTCCAGCGAAACGGCCCGGTCGAAGCACTCCAGGGCCTTGGCGGGGTCGCCCTTCCGCATCTCGATGCCCCCGAGCGTCGTCCAGGCGTCGGGGTCGAAGTCGACGACCGCGAGCGCTTTTTTCAAAACCTCTTCGGCCCGGCCGTCCTGGCGCCGCATGACGAGAAGCATGCCGAGGGAGGACAGGAGCGCGTAGTTCTCCGGGTTGTCGCGGACCCCTTCGTCCAGGGCCAGGACCGCCTCGTCGGGCCGGCCTTGCGACATGAGGGTTTGGGACAGGTAGATGTAGCCGGGCGTGAAGTCCTTCTTGTCCCGGACGAGCGCGCCGAGCTCGCGGATGCTGTCCTCGGCCTTGCCGCCGTCGGCGAGGAGAATGGCCCGCTCGAGCCGCTGCTGGAAGGGGAGAAGGGTCTTGACGTCGTCCGCCGGCCCGTACGACGCCTTCGTTTGGGCCGCCGGGGCGGCCGTATAGCCGAGGCTCCGCAGCCGCTCCAGGGTCTGGGCGTCCGCCACGCGGACGCCGCCTCCGGCCCGGGGCGACGACAGCGCCGTCCTCATCCGTTCGAGATCCTCGCGCAGAGGAACGAGGTCGCGCGCGGGGGCCAGGTTCTTCGACTCCCCGGGATCGGGATCGAGGTCGTAGACTTCGGGGATGGGGGAGTCCATGAACTTGAGCCGGCCCCGGATGAAGCCCCGGAGCGGAGCGCAGCCCTTGTCGAAGAAGGGCTCGAGGGATTCGAAGTAAATGGCCCGGTCCTCGGCGCGGCCGGTCTTCATGAGGCCGGCAAGGGACCGGCCCTGGAGGGACGGCCGCGGCGCGAGGCCGAGGAGATCGCGGACCGTCGGGAGGATGTCGATGTGTCCGACGCTCGTCGCCACCCGCCGCGGCGCGACGCCCGGACCGGCGATGATCAAGGGGACGTGGAGCGTGCCGTTGTAAGCGAAGTAGCCGTGCGTCAGCTCGCCGTGCTCTCCGAGCGCTTCCCCGTGGTCGGCGGTGAGGACGACGAGCGTTCGCTCCCCGGGACGCAGACGCTCGATCTCCGCCAGAAGCGAGCCGATCTGGGAGTCGACGTAGGCCACTTCCCCCGAATAGGGATCTTCCCGATACCGGGTGGCGAACGGCTCGGGCGGCGCGTAAGGCGCGTGGGGGTCCCAGAGATGGACCCAGCAGAACCATTTTCCCGTCCGGCCGGAAAGCCAGTCCGTCGCGGCCTTGATGACCTCGGCCGCCCGGCGCTCCCGGAGAGGCCCGCCGGGGGCGGTCCTGCCGGCGAACGCGTCGTCGTAAACGTCGAAGTCCCGGTCGAGACCGAATCGGGAATCCAGGGGAAAGGCCCCGATGAACGCGCCGGTGGCGTATCCGGCGGCCTTGAGGTCGCCGGCCATGGTCGGGAGATCCGGAGGGAATTTCGATTTGGCGTTCTCGCTGACGCCGTGAAAGAGCGGCGTCATCCCCGAGAGGATGTTGGCGTGGGACGGCAGCGTCGTCGGATTGTGGGCGAAGGCCCATTCGAAGCGGACGCCCCTCGCGGCCAGGGCGTCGATCGCCGGCGTCGGCGCGTGACCCGCGGCGTAGCAGCTCAGCCTGTCGGCGCGCAGCGTGTCGACCGTGATGAGGAGGACGTTGGGGCCGGCGGCCGCGGCGGCCTCCGCCAGGAGGAGGATCCCGGCCGCGAGGCAGACCGATTTACCAGCCGACATGGGCTCATTATACAATAAAAAGCCCCTTCCGCCTCGCGGCGGAAGGGGCTCTGCGCGTCTGCTGGTGCGAAGTGTCCGAGCTAGAACTGGAATCTCAAGCCGAGCCGAAGCAGGAGCGGGTTCAGGACCTCGTTGTTGAAGCCGCTGTTGGCGTCCCCTTCGGACCATCCGTCGAACACGTTCGAGGCGTAGTAGAACGTGCCGTACTGGATGTCGCGCTTGCGGAGGATCGTCAGGCTGTTGAAGGCGTTGAACAGGTCCGCGGAGAGATACATCTTCCCCACGTTGCCGATCTTGAACGCCTTCTCGACCTTGAAGTTGATGACCCAGACGTTCCCCAGACGTTCCCGGTTGTTGAACGTGGTCGTCGGCATGGAATTGTAGTAGGAGTCGGGATTCGGCCACGTGTCGTCTTCGAGGTAGAAGTAGGTCTGGTAGAACGTGCCTTCGTGGCCGGAAATGGTCCCGGAGAGGTTGATGTCGTACGGGAACTGGTAGAGGCCGCTCAGCTTGAACATCCAACGGGTGAAGAAGGGCCGGGTCGTCTTGCCGCTGCTGCCGCCCATGTCGAAGGCGTAGATCTGGCCTTCGCTGGCCCACAGGTTGGTCGGGTCCAGGTAGCCGTTGTCGCCGAAGTAGCTCTTCTGGCTCTGGTAGGTGACCGACCCGTTCATCATCCATCTGTTGGTGAGCCGCTTGGTCAAGACGAGATCGATGCCCCAATACGTGTTGTGGCGCTGGGAGTCCATCATGACGGTTTTCGTGTATTCGGTGTATTGCCCTTCCGGGCCGCCCGTCAGGAGGTACCAGGGCTTGCCGGCCGCCTCGCCGGGATCGAAGGAATCCCCGAGGCCGTTGGTCAGGGTGTCGGGGACGGTGCCGGCGATGATGTAGTCATCCTTGCGTCCGGAGGTGGTCCAATTCCGGATAATAGTCGGGGGACCAGGAGAACCGTCCCATCCTCTTCCAGTTGAAGCCCAGGCTGACGCCGAAGTCGGCGAAGATCTCGCGCTCGATGGAGAGATTGACCTCATGGGTCAGGCTGGTCTTCCAATTCGCGAGATCGATCAGGGACCGGGAATCCTGGAGCGATGTGGAGCCCCACGTGAAGCCGCTGTACATGTACCCGCTCTCGCGGGCCGTGTTGCCGACGAAATTGCCCGCCGCGTCGAACGCGTGGTAAGGCGTCCGGGTCGAGTCGAAGGACGCCCAATAGAGCTCGTCGAGGCTGGCGACGCCGTCCGGAGAGCTCGGCGTGAACCCGAACCCGTCAGCCCACCAGAAATGGAGCGTGCCGCCCGTCCCGAACGGGCTGTTGTATTGCGTCCCCAAGCCGCCGCCGGGGTAGAGCGTGTAGGCGGCCTTGAGGACCGTCTTCCCGTCGCCGAAGAGATCGTAGGTGACGCCGAGGCGCGGCGAGAAGAACCAGAAGGTCTTGATGGACTCGACGGCCGGCCTGGTGCTGTCGGGCAGGAGCGCGGAGATCGCGTTCACCGCCGCCGCGCTGCCGAACAGGTTCTCGGTCAAAGCGGCGTAGTTCGCCATCTGCGGGGTGGGGACCTCCTGTCCGGGGAGCCAGAGCCCCCGGAAGAGAGCCTCCTCCCGGTAATCGTTGGCGTGGTCGAAACGGAGCCCGATATTGAAGTTGAAGCGCCCCGCGGAGATGGTGTCGCTGAAATACGCGGCCAGGCGCCTCGTTCCGTCCGTCGTGGCCGTGTCATAGCGCCGGATCGAGATGCGCTGGAGGTCGAACCCGTCCTCGACCAGGACGACGTCCCTCGTCCCGTCGCCGTTCCAGTCGACGGTCCGCGTGTTGTAATCGCGGAAGATGTTGAGGTTGCCGTTCCCGTAATAGACGCCGGTGTAGACCCGCTTGTTGTTGTTGACCTCGAAGCCGACCTTCATCTCGTGCGCCATGCCGAAGAGGTTGTCGTTGAAGTACTGGGCCTGGACGACGCCGTACGGATGCGGGCGGTCGGAGTAGAACCACCAGTACGAATTGTACCAGTAGCCGCCCGCGTAATCGTAGGTGGCGATCTTCTCGGAGTTGAGGTCGTTCTCCGGCCTCATCCCGAAGCCGCCGTTCGAGCTGCCGGCCCGGACCGACAGGAACAGGTTCTGGCCGATCATCTGCTCGTCCTGGATCTTCACGGTCGGGTTACCGAAATAGGCCGTGCTCCCCTGCCTCCACCCGGGCAGGAAGGACTCGCGAAGAGCTGCGGCCGAACTTCGTCTTGTCGCCGAGCTGATAGAGGATCTCCAGGCGGTTCGACGGAATGAGCTGGAAGTTGAGCTTGCCGTTGTAGTTGTTGAGGTAGGTGTCGTCGGCGACGTTGACCGCGTTGTACGTCTTGACCTGGTTGACGCCGTAGGAGATCCACCACCAGGCCTTGTCCTTGACGATGGGGCCCCCGGCGTTGAAGCCGAAGTCCTTGATGTCGTTGGCCCGGTTGTAGCCGATGAGGTTGAGATCGGCCAGCTTGGCGTCCGAAATGGTCGACTGGAACTTCTCGTTCGTCCAGTAGAACCGGCCGCCCAGGCTGACCTTGTTGCCGCCCCGGCGGGTGACCATGTTGATGACGATCCCCGGGTCCCGGTGTTCGACGTCCAGGGTGCCCGTGGAGATGTTCATCTCCTCGAGGGAGTCGAAGTCGAAGTACCCGGGCGTCCCGCCCGAGCTGAGGTCCGTGATCTGCATGCCGTCGACGGTCCATTCCTGCGTCGAGCTGGCCCGCGCGACGAAGCTCGATTGCTGGCCCGATTCGACGCCGCCGATGTTCTCGCGGTCCATCTGGATGGACGGCGTCATCTGCAGGACGACCCAGGGGTCTCTCGCCGAGGGCAGGTCCTGGAGCATCTCGTAGCTGACCGTGTGAGTGACCTGCGTCTTCTTCGTGTCGACGACGGGCGTCTGGGCGACGACCGTCACCTGCTCTTCGAGAGCGCCCTGTTCGAGCGCGACGACGATGTCCGCGTTCCTGGCCACGTTGACGATGATGCCGGTCTCGATCCGGGTCTTGAATCCCTGGAGCTCGACCTTGATCTCATAGTCGTTGGCCGGGAAGAGCGACAGGAACCGGAAGCGGCCCTCCTCGTTCGTCGTCGTCGTGATCGGGGCGATGGTCTTGCCCGTCAACGTCACGCTGACCCCGGGAAGCGGATTGTTGTCGGTGTCGACAACGGTGCCGTAGATGTTGCCTGTTCTCTGCTGCGCGACAGCGGAGATCGGAATCAGAAGGCAAAAGAGAACGGCAATGATTCTCTTCATCAGTCCTCCTTTTGGAACTCTCTCTCCCATCCCGTACCCAAGGGCGATAGACTGCCCTTCCCCCGTCCCCATTTGTTTGTTGTGTTTTGATCTGTCCCGGCGACCCCCTTTATCGAGGTTCATTTCCCAGAATCACGGCAATAAACATGCCATATCGGATTTTTGTAAGGCGCTCTTTCTGCTGAGCTTAATTCGACATTCCGGACGCGGTCATCCATTAAATTGGAGAGGCCCCATTTTTTTGTATTGAGCGATGGCCCGCAGATTCGGGATGAACCCTTCATCTTTCTAGGTCCCGGAGACAGAGCCCCATGGTATTCCATGGGCGTTTTCTGTATATATAAAATTATGAGGAAAGTAAAGGGCCGTAAAACCATTCGGACCGGCGCGGCCTTTCTGGCTCTCGATCCTGGCTGTTCACGCCCGGGACGGCCCTCCGGGGAGGGCAGGCCAAGGTCAGGCCCAAGGACCTGGCCGTGCAGTACCAGGATTGGCTCGAGCTCGTGACCTACGTCATGATGGACAAGGAACGGGACGTCTTTCTGCATTTGACGACGGACCGCGACCGCGACCTCTTCATCCAGGCGTTCTGGCGCATGCGGGACCCGACGCCGGGGACGCCCGAGAACGAATATCAGGACGAGCATCTCAAGCGCTTCAAGGAGGCCAACTACAGATTCCGGTTCGGCTCGGCCCGCCAGGGATGGATGACCGACCGCGGGCGCATGTACATCATCCTGGGCGCGCCGAAGAGCACGACGCAGATCGCCGGCGACAACGACGTCTTTCCGGCCGAGATCTGGTCCTATTACGGCGACACGGACAAGGGCATGCCGGTCCATTTCGAGCTCGTCTTCTACCAGTACAAGAACGCCGGGGAATTGAAGCTTTACGATCCCGTCTCGGACGGGCCGGCCCGCCTGCTCGTCAACGGGCTGACGGACTACCTGCCCACCGATTATAAGGCGATGTACGAGACCCTCTTCGACAAGCAACCCGACCTCGCCCTGGTGGCCTTCTCCATCATCCCCGGCGAGATGTCGGCCGGGTTCCAGCCCTCGCTCGAGAGCACGATCTACATGGCGGCCATCATGGATTCGCCGAAGAAGGGCCTGGACGAGAGCTACGCCACCCATTTCCTGAACTTCAAAGGCGTCGTCAGCACGGAATACCTGACGAACTACATGAAGAGCGAAGGCCAGGCGGCCGTCGTCTACGATCCCTCGGCGGGCCTGACGTTCTGCGACTTCGTCGTGGTCCCCGAGCGCCTGTCCCTCGACTACTACGTCCCCAAAGAAGAGTACTTCAGCTCGTTCCAGATCGACGTCAGCCTGAGGTCGGGCGAAAAGACGGTCTTCCAGTACGGCAAGGAGTATCCCCTGACCATCCCCGGGAGCCGGCTGAAGGAGACCGAGGGCATGGGCTTCGCGATCGCCGATTCCTTCCCGGTCATCGACGGGCAGTACCACCTGACGGTCCTCCTCAGGAACACGGCCGGAAAGGAATTCACGGTCTTCGAGCGCGACCTCGAGGTTCCCCCCGTCGCCGGACCGCCCCGGATCGTGGGGCCGGTCCTCGGCGTGAAGCTGGTCGAGGCCCAGCCCGGCACCCGGCTGCCGTTCCAGGCCGAGCGCAAGAAGCTCAATCCCGACCCCAAGGCCCTGTTCTCGGCCTCGGACGAGATCGTCTACCAGTTCAGCGTCATCGGGCTCACCGCCGAGGTCCTGAAAGGCGGCCGCGTGGAGGTCCTGGTCAGGGGCACGGCGGGCGCCGAGGCGCACCAGGCATCGTTCGTCATTCCCCTCGACGGCCAGGGCCACGCGGCGGGCCCAGAGCTTCGCCAACGCCCTGCCGGCGGCGGGCTTCCCCCCGGGGTACTACGACCTGACGCTCGTCCTCAAGGACGCCCAGGACCGCGCCCTCGACGAGCAAACGGGCCATTTCATCGTCTCGCCGGCGAAGAGCCTGCCGCACCCCATCATCGCCTCGAAGACCTTCTCCGCTGTCCAACGCGTTCCTCTATCACTACATGCTGGCCCATCAGTACGATCAGATGGGCCGGACGGACGAGGCCGAGGCGGCCTATAAAAGGGGCTGGGCCATCAATCCGTCCTATCTGCAGAAGGTCCCGGAGTACGCGGCCTTCCTGGTGAAAGTCCGGAAACCGGAAGACGCCCTGGCCGTGATCGAGTCGGTCAAGGACGACGCGAATTCCCGGTTTCAGTATCATCTCGTGAGGGGCCGGGCGCTTCTGGGACTCCAGCGCTACGACGAGGCCGTCCAGAGCCTGCTCGCCGGGAACAGGATCTACAACAGCGACGCCGGGCTCCTGGCCGCCCTCGGCACGGGCTATTTCAGGCTGGGTCAAAAGGAGAAAGCCCTCGAAGCCCTTCGGGCCTCGCTCAAGCTGAACACGGATCAGCCGGAGGTCGAGAAGCTCATCCGGGAGATCGAAGGCAAATAAATGGTCCTGAAATGCGCGCCGCCGGGACTCGCGTCCTTCGGGGTTCGGGCATGAGGACGCCAGGCGGCCGCCTGACCGGGAAAGCGTATTACTACGCCTTCCTGGCCGGCGCCAAAAAGATCCTGGAGAACCAGAAGGAGCTCGACCGGATCAACGTCTTCCCCGTCCCCGACGCCGACACGGGATCCAACCTCGCCTCGACCGTCCGGGCCATCATCGAGCGCGTGCGGCCGCACCGGTCGTACACGGTCACGTCCGCGGCCATCGCCGCCGCCGCCCTGGAGGGCGCGCGCGGCAATTCGGGCGTCATCTTCGCCCAGTTCCTGCACGGCCTCGGCGCGGAATCGTGCGGCTCCCACGAGATCTCCGTGGCCCATTTCGGCCGGTCCGTCCGGGCCGCGGTCCGCACCATGTACGAGGCCATCGCCGAGCCGAAGGAAGGGACGATGATCACGGTCATCCGCAAGTGGGCGGAGTCCGTGGCCTCCCCCAAAGATGAATCCGAGAGCTTCCTGAAGGTCCTGACCAGGGCCCAGGTCCGGGCCGTCGAGGCCCTCCAGGAGACGCGATACAGATTGGAAGCCATGCGGCGGGCCAGGGTCGTCGACGCCGGCTCCAAGGGCATGGTCCTCTTCCTCGAGGGCATGATCGATTTCCTGGCCAAGCCGTCGCACAAGAAGCTCCTGTCGATCAGGCGGGAGGCGGCCGGGATCGAAGGCGTCGCCGAGGTCCCCTCCGAGCCGGGCCGCCGCCGCTATTGCACCGAGGCCCTGATCAAGCCCCTGCCGGGCCGCGAGGGCCCCGGGCTCGACAGGGACGGCGCTGAAGAGCGACATCTCGGGGTTCGGCGATTCGCTCGTCATCGCCGGTTCCAAGGACGCCCTCCGGTTCCACATCCACACCGACGCGCCCGCGGAGCTGTTCTACAAGATCCGGAACTTCGGCGCCATCGTCTCGCAGAAGGCCGACGACATGCTCCGGCAGTACGAGGCCGCGCATCACCGCAAGGGCCGATCGCGCTCGTCACCGATTCCGCCTGCGACCTGCCCCCGGAGGTCCTCGACCGTTATCAGGTCCATGTCGTTCCCGTGCGGCTGGAGTTCGGGGACAGCCCGTATCTCGACAAGGTGACCATCACGCCGGACCAGTTCTACCGGATGCTCGACGAGCGGCGGGAATACCCCAAGACGGCCCAGCCGAGCCCGCAGGCCTTCGAAAGCCTGTACGCGAACCTGGCCGCCCATTACGATTCGATCATCTCGATCCACCTGTCGCAGAAGCTGAGCGGCACTTATTCGACGGCCCTGGCGGCCGCCCGCAAGGTCTGCGGAGCGGACCGGAAAGACGATCACGGTCATCGATTCGAGGACGATCTCGGGCGCGCTCGGGCTGCTGGTCCTCCGGATCGCCCGCCTCATCGAAGAAGGGACCTCGCACGACGCCGCGGCGGCGGAGGCGGAAAGGGCCCTGCCGAGCTCCAAGCTCCTGGTGGGCGTCCGGACGCTGAAGTACATGGTCCGCAGCGGGCGGGTCAGCCCGATGGCCGGAGTCGTCGCGAATCTCCTGAACCTCAAGCCGATCGTGTCCCTGAGGGAGACCGGGGAAACGCGGATCTTCGACAAGGCCTTCAGCCAGCGGGGAAGCCTCAGGAAGATCCTGCGGCGCCTGAGGGCCGAAACGGGGCCGGGCCGCGTCCGGGACTATTGCGTCCTCCACGCCCACGATCCGGAGGACGCGCTCGCTTACGCCGCCGAAGCCGAGAAGTGTCTTCGGCGTGAAGCCCGCTTTCACGATGGATATCTCGCCCGCGATCGGCCTGCACGCGGGCGTGGGGGCGGTCGCGGTCGCCTTCCTGACTCGAAGGATGACGCGCGCGCCCATTTGCCCATTTAGCCGGGGGAAGCCATGCTGAGCCTGCTCCTCACCGCCGCGATGGCGGTCTTCGTCTTCATGTCCGCCGCGTTCGTCCTGGCCCAGGTGCGCCGGAACCTCGGCCATCGTCGACCTCGCCTGGGGTCTCGGCTTCACCGTCGTGAGCGCGTCGCTCCTCACTCGCGAACCCGCCCTCTATCCCGCCAAGGCGCTGATCATCGGTTTCGTCCTCGTCTGGGGGCTCCGGCTGGCCGTCCACATCGGATCGAGGAACCGGGGCAAGCCCGAGGACTTCCGCTATGCCGCCATGCGGCGGAAATGGGGAAAGGCCGTCGGCGTCAAGTCGTTCTTCTTCGTCTTCATGCTGCAGGGCTTCCTGATGCTCGTGGTGTCGCTCCCCATCACCGTCGTCTTCAGCTCCCCGGCCCGGCCGCTCGGCGCCCTGGATGTCATCGGAGCGCTCGTGTTCGCGGCGGGTTTCCTCTTCGAGGCCGTCGGCGACCGCCAGCTGGCCGCGCACATCGGCGACCCCGCGAACAAGGGGACGGCTGATGACCCGCGGCCTCTGGGCGACGACCCGCCATCCGAATTATTTCGGGGAGGCGACGCTGTGGTGGGGGATCGGCCTCGTCGCGCTCCGGTCGGTCGACGGCTGGGCGGCGCTCATCGGGCCGGCCGTCATCACCTTCCTGCTCATCTTCGTCTCCGGCGTGCCGCTGCTCGAGAAAAAGTACGCCGGCCGGCCGGATTGGGAAGCCTACAAGGCCAGGACGCCGGTCTTCTTCCCCTGGTTCCCGAAGAAGGGCGCGCGAGGCCCGGCCGACGCTCCGAGATGAGGCGATCGCTCTTCATCTTTCGCCGGGACCTTCGCCTGAAGGACAACACCGGACTCATCCGGGCTCTCCGGGAGTCCGGCGAGGTCATCCCCGCCTTCATCTTCGATCCCCGGCAGACGGGCCGACACCCCTACAGGAGCGACGCCGCCCTTCAGTTCATGGCCGCCTCGCTGGCCGGTCTCGACCGGGAGCTCCGGGCCCGCGGCGCGCGCCTCTTTCTCTTTGAGGGCCGGGCGGAGAAGGTCGTCTCCGCCCTCCTCCGGTCCGAGGGCCTCGACGCGGTCTATCTCAACCGGGACTACACGCCTTTCAGCCGCCGCCGGGACGCGGCCATCGAGGACGCCTGCCGCGAGAAGAACGCCGCGTTCGTGAGCGCCGGCGATTCCCTTCTCAACGAACCGGAGGCCGTCGCCAAAGCCGACGGGACGCCCTACGCGGTGTTCACGCCGTTCTTCCGCGCCGCCCGCGCCCTCGCCGTGCCCCCGCCGCGGGAGAACGCCTCGTCCAACTATCATGTCCGCAAGATCGACGCCGAAGCGGGGCCGTCGGTCCTGGCCCGGGTCCTGCCGAGGCGGAACGACCGGCTTTTCCGGACCGGCGGCCGGGCCGAGGCCCTTCGTCTCCTGGCCGGGATGGGCCGCCTCGAAGACTACGCGAGGACGAGAGACCTCCCCGCCGTCGACGGAACGACCGGGCTCTCTCCGCACGCCAAGTTCGGCACGATTTCCATCCGGGAGTTCCACCAGGCCGTCACGAAGCGGCTCGGTCCCGGGCACCCGGTCCTTCGCCAGCTCTACTGGCGGGACTTCTTCACCCACGTCGCCTTTCACTTCGACCGCGTGTTCGGCCATCCTTTTCACGCCGAGTACGAGCGGCTGGCTTGGCGCGACGACCCGCGCCGGTTCCGGCGCTGGCGGGAGGGGACGACCGGCTTCCCCATCGTCGACGCCGGCATGCGCCAGCTCGACGCGACCGGTTTCATGTACAACCGCGTCCGCATGGTCTGCGCGTCCTTCCTGGTCAAGGACCTGCGCATCGACTGGCGGGAAGGGGAGCGGTACTTCGCCACGAAGCTCGAGGACTACGACCCCTGCGTCAACAACGGCAACTGGCAGTGGGTGGCCTCGACGGGCTGCGACGCGGCGCCGTACTTCCGCGTCTTCAACCCCTGGCTGCAGCAGAAGCGGTACGATCCCGAGGCCGTCTATATCAAGAGGTGGGTGAAAGAGCTCAAAACGGCCGCGCCCGATCTCGTCCATCGCCTCGACCGGGTCGAAGGACGCCGTCCCGGGGGGTATCCCGCGCCCATCGTCGACCACGCCGTCGAGGGCCTCCGCGCCCTGGCCATGTACCGGCTCGCCAGGGCCGCGGGCGGCGCACATGCCGAGCCGCAGGCCGCCCTTCTCTTCCATGAAGCGCATGACCCAGCCGGCGCGCTCGTCGGCCGCGGGCAGGAACTCGCTCTCCAGCATGCAGCTCGCGATGAGGCTGTAATAGTCGCTGGCCCGTCCCTTTGAATCCTTGAGGATGCGACGCGTCTCGGGCTCGAGCGGCAGGACCTTCAGGCCGCCGCTCTCGAACGCCGCCATGTCCATCGAGATCAGGATGTCCCGGCGATAGGCCTTGGCCTCGAGGGCGATGCGCGCGGCGTCCTCCGCCAGGCCGACGGCCGCGAGGGCCCGCGCCGTTCTCCCGAGCCCGGCGGCGCAATACGTGTCCCCGAAATAATCGTAGGCCGGAGCCAGGCTGTCGGCGTAGGGCCGGAACTTGATCAGGCCGTAAGTCACGGTCCGCGGCGCGCCCTCGGGCGTCATCGACTCCCGGCGCTTCGCCGCGACCCAGGCGGCCATGCGGACCATGTTCGGCGCGACCCGTTTCAGCCAGGCGGCGTCGGCCGTGAGCGTGAAATGCTCGCACATGGCGAAGAGCAGCGCCCCCGTGTCCGGGGTCCCGAAGTGCGAGGTAAAGACCCCGTCCGGCGCCTGGAGGGTCAGGAGGGAGTCGAGGATCTCCCGGGCTTCCTCGGGCCTTCCCCAGAGGTCGAGGGCGTGGGCATAGAGCGCGGCGCTGTAGCCGTAGACCTGCTCGTAGAATCCGGCCCCGTCGTGAGGCTCGAGGACGCCGCCGCGCTTGTCGACGTCGAGCGAAGCGAACGCGAGCCAGGCGCCGCGGGCTTCGTTGACCCGTGCTTCGGGCGTGCGGAGCGCGGTCCCCGAACGGAGGTCCGATCTCCAGAAATCAAGGACTTCCCGCGTCTTCGTTTCGAACTCGGACCCGTCGATCTCCGCCCAGCCCCGCTCCGGGCCGTCGAAGGGGATCTTGAGCCGGATGGCCGCGGGGACGCCGGGGGAGAGGGCCAGGTCCCAGGTGCGGACGATCGCGGCCGCGCTCCCGGGGCCGATGTGCAAGCCCACCTTGATCCGGCGGACGCCAGGGTCTGTGGCGGTCGCGCCGAATTCAACCATCGCCCATAGAGGGGTCTCGGCGCTCAGGCCTTCGGAATAGCCGAAAACGGTTTGCCGATATCGGACGCCCTCGTGCTCGAAGACCGCCGTGACGACGGGAACGCCCTCGACCAGGCTCTTGCGGCACCCGGCGGGAGCCGCGCCGAACCGGACCGCCGGCTCGCCGACCTCGAAATAGGCCCGCGGATTCCCCGGGACGCTCGCGTCGTCCGACAGCTCGAGCGCGGCGTCGGGCGCGACGCCGATGTCGTGCGGATGGTGCTTGACGCCGACGGCCTCGCGCGGCTTTTTCAGCCCGGGAAGATATGAGGCGACGGACTCGAAGGTCGGATCGTCGGTCCGCCCGAGCTCGAGCTCGCCGAGGAGGTCACGGTCGGCGTATTGGAAGGCCCCCAGCTCGGCCGCGTTTTCGGGGGCTTTCTGAGACGCCGAAGGCTTCGCGTTCTGCCGGCCGCGGTCGCCGCAGGCCGTGAAAAAGATCACGGCCAGGCCCGCGAGACAGCCGAAGGCGCGGGGGAGGGCTCGATCGATGCGGGGTCGACTCATCCGTCACCTCATTTTTTTCGCGATCGCGCCGTCGACCGACCACAGCCCCCCGCCCTTGATCATGAGCGCCAGGCCCATGGCGATCATCAGAAGGTGGTATTCGTAGCCTTCGCCCGCGGCCTTCCCCGACCAGTTCATGAAGAACCCGACGTCCAGGTGGACGAGGACGATGGCGCAGGCCATGTCCACGGCGATGGCCAGCGCGGCCAGCCGGGTGAAGAAGCCCAGGACGAGGGCCACGGCCCCGGCCGATTCGGTCAGGATGACGAGGATCACCAGGAATTCGGGGATGTGGAAGTTCGAGGACATGCCCTGGACGGTCGCCTCGAAGCCGCGGCCCCCGAACCAGCCCAGGAGCTTCTGGGCGCCGTGCGGGAACATCACCGCGCCGAGCGCGACGCGGAGGATCGGTCTCGGCGAAGCTCTTGTCGGTCGCGAAGAACTTTTTGATCATGACGGGTCCCTCCTGTCGGAAGAGGCCGCGGGCCGGCCCCTGAGGCCATTGTATCGCCGGGGCGGCGGGGCATCAAGGGCCGGCGCAAAGGCCGGGAGGGCGTCGGCGTCTAAAAGGACAGAGGAAGCGATGATCCAGGCGGGAGGACTAGCCAAGAACCAGGCGGAATACCCCCGGAAATCCCCCTTCGCGGGGATTATGGCCGGGAGGGGCCCGGGGATAATGGCCCCAACAGACAGTCCTATGAGGCACGAGGAATTGTCCCGATCCTTGACACCGACCCTCGGAGGGATTAGCATAACGTTGGAGAGGGGTCAGCGCGTCTTTCCGGCCTGACGCACGTCAGAAGGAGGATCTCATGAGTCGTTCTATCCACAAATTCCTGGGCTTGGCCCTGGCGATCGCGGCCGTCGTGGGATTCGGCGCGGTCACCTCATGCAACATCATCGGCGGCTCGTCCGGCGGCACGGGCAACCTGAAGCTGCTCGTGACGGACGGCCCGACCGACGACTGGACGGAAGTGACCGTCCACTTCCTCTCCGCCAGCCTCCACCGGCAGAACAGCGACACCTGGGAGTCGTTCTGGACGGCCAACACGGCCGACCCGGCTTCCGGCAAGGTCAACCTGGTCGACCTGAGCGGGGTCACCGAGATCCTGCAGGCGGCGACCATCAAGGCCGGCACGTACGACCGGCTCAAGCTGGTCATGAACACCGAGCACGGCCCCGGAATCGATGAACCTCGTCACCGACGACGGGACGGTCATCAAGCCTGAGGACATCACGGTCGTCGACCCGAGCGGCGTCGGCGAGATCAAGATCGATCTCTCCGAGGACCTCGTCGTCGAGGCCGACAAGAACAACATCCTGTCCATCGACTTCGACCTGGCCCATCCGCTGTCGATCGTCAACCTGGACGGCAAGGTCGTCATCAGCCTCAAGGTCCGCCACAAACGCCTGCCGCGCGAACCTCGGCAGCATCCAGTTCGCCCGCACCCTCGGCGACATCACCGAGGCCACGGCGAACGCCGACGGCACCGGCACGTTCACGATCAAGACGGTCCAGGGCGCGACCGTCGAGTTCACCGGCAACGGCAACACCGTCTACACCGACCTCACGTCGGGGACGCCCGCCAACGGGAATTTCGAGGGGCTCAAGGCCCTGGCCGGGACCGGGGCGGCCCTCGTCGCCTCGAACATGAACTCCGACGGCAGCCTGTACGCGCGCCGCGTCTGGTACGCCGACGACATCGCCTCCCTGCCCCAGTTCTCCCCCGAGGGCCTGGTCCGGAGGGTGGGCGAGAACTGGTTCAGCATCCAGAAGAAGAGGACGGAGGCCCTGGCGACCGGCAATAACCACCATCGCTGCGACTGGAACGCCGAGACGGTCTTCGTCGACGCGGCCACGGTCTGGAACTTCCAGGGCGCCGACATGGGCCTCACGGGCACGGACGGGCTCAGGCATCTCGCCCGGGGCTTCCGCGTGGAGGTCACCTACGTCAGCGAAGACGCCTCTCCGAAGGTGGCCCAGCTCGTCAACATCCAGTTCGCCCACGCCGAGGGGCTCGTCGTCGAGCCGACCCTCGACAACTTCAAGCTGGGCTGGATGTGGCGCTTCAGGACCATGCTCTACAGCGAGGTCAGCGGCCACGAGTTCGGCTGGTGGTTCTACGGGACGGATTCCATCCGCTCCACCGACCGCCAGGCCCTGATCGACTCGGTCGCCGCGGCCCGCACGGCCCGCCTGTGGGTCTTCGCCTGGGCCGGGCTGACCTGGGACGCCCCCGGCGCGCGGTGGGTCGTCGAGGACCTCGTCCTCGCCCCCATGAAGCTGCACGACTTCACCCGGATCACGACCGGCTATACGGCCGCCACCGAGACGATGGACGTCTCCAGCTTCAACTGCTGGGATTCGACGACGCCGGAGGCCATGACGATCAAGCTGGACCACGCGGCCACGGACGCCATCCAGACGATCGTCGGCTCGTTCATCTGGAAGGCCGACACCAATATCGTGACCTTCACGCTCCCGGTCCTGCCCGCGGAGTGGGAAGCCCTGCTGACGCCCACGGTCGACAAGGTCAAGATCTGGGTCCATCCGGTCAAGGAAGACGACGGGACCCTGAGGTGGCACGCCTACAGCGTGATCGCCTACCAATTCATCCGCTGACGATCGAAGATCTCAGAGGACCGGGTTTTCGCGAGCCGCTTGCGAAGACCCGGTCCTTTCCTTTTTTTGATTACTGTCCCGGCCAGATCCGCACCATCACCACGCCGTGGGACGGGACCTTGACCTCGAAGCGCTCGTCGTAGCGCTGGCCCGTGTCCGAGTGGACGCCCATGTCCGCGTGGGCCCAGAGGTCGCGGACCTTGGCCGGGCCGGCCGGGAGGCCGATCTGGGACCAGCGGACGTACTGGGCCAGCTCGCGGCCGGTGTAGTTCACGAAGGCGACGGCCTTGGAGCCGTCGGCGAGCGGCTTCATCCAGACCTGGCCGCCGTAGCCGCGCTCGATGACGACCCGCCCCTGGGCGCCGAGCGGGTCCTGATCGACGGCGATGACCTCCTTGTTGAGGAGGATCGACTTGGTCTCATCGGTCATGGCCCGGAGGTCGTTGCCGGCCATGAGCGGGGCGGCCATGATGGCCCAGAGCGAGAAGTGGGTCTTGTACTCGTCGAAGGTCATGCCGCCGTTGCCGACCTCGAGCATGTCGGGGTCGTTCCAGCCGCCGGGCCCGGCCGCGTCGGCGTGGCGGGAATTGGCGCCGATGATCCAGACGACGCTCTCCCAGCTGTCCCCGATGTCGGCCGTCGTCCGCCAGAGCTGGCCGACGCCCTTGGCCCATTTCCAGGGGTCGTTGCGGCCCCACTCGCAGATGCTCAGGACGATCGGGCGCCCGCCGCGGCGCAGGGCGTCGCGGTACCTCGCGTACTCGGACGGCGCGTCGAGGTCGTCGCAGTTGCACCAGTCGACCTTGATGTAGTCGATGCCCCACCCGGCGTAGGTGGCCGCGTCGAGGTCGAAATGGCCGGCCGCGCCCGGCCGGCCGGCGCAGGTCTGGGGCCCGATGTCGGAGTAGATGCCGAAGAGGAGGCCCCGGCTATGGACGTAATCGGCCAGGGCCTTCATGCCGCCGGCGAAGCGCTTCGGGTCGGCGACGATCGTGCCGTCCGCGGCGCGCTCGACCTGCCAGCAGTCGTCGATGACCAGGTACTTGTAGCCGGCGTCGAGCATGCCGGTCTCGACCATGGCGTCGGCGGTCTCGCGGATGAGCTTCTCGTCCACGTTGCAGCCGAACTTGTTCCAGGTGTTGAAGCCCATGGGCGGCACGGGGGCCAGGACCGGCTGGGGGGCCTTCGCCGCCGTCTGCGGGGCCGCCGCGGCCGGCTCTTTCCCGGCCTTCCCGGGCCCGCAGGCCGCGAAAACGGCCGCGACAAGAAGGACCGCGATCGCCGCGGCCGGCGCCTTTTTCAGGATATTCCCGATCATTGCGGCACTCTCCTCGACGGACGTTCTGACGGACTCGGACTATAAAGCCGCCCGCTCGCCGAGTCAATAAGAGGGGTCAAACCTAGCCTTCGCAAGTCACGGCAGCCGGCTCAACAAAAGTGACGATGAGTAGATTTGACCCCTTGATGACCGGCGGCCCAGATAGGAGTTGAAAAGTTACCGGTTGCCCCCTATAATAAAAAGTTGAAAGGAGTATGGGGGCGAACTGGTTTCGACGGAGGTAATGAGACACAGGTTGCACGCCGAGGTCCCACCCACCTCGCTAAACTGGTGGAAACAACCTAACTGCAGAACCTTTAGCAGTCGCGGCCTAATAGAAAGGCACGCCGTTCCCGGGATCCCCTCCCGCGGGGTTTCGGGAGCGTCAATCGGGCGGGATAGCGAACCGGTCCGGCCTTGAGGCCGGGGAGCGAAACAACTTCGGGGCTGGCCTTCCGGCGCTTTTCCTCTTCGAGCGCCGGCGAGGCGAGAACAATGAAGGGGATAAGCGTGTAGAGACCTGCTGTTGAATGCTTTCGGACGCGGGTTCGATTCCCGCCGCCTCCACCAGACCCGCATATGCAGAGACTCCAGGATAGAACGAACGGCCCTCGGGCGCGGCCGTCATCATCGCTCCTCTGCCTCGCTTTCGCGGGGCCCGCTTCCGCGCCGGCCCAGGACCCGGCCCTGCGGACCGTGGTCATCGACCCCGGCCACGGCGGCATCGAGTCGGGGGCCAAGGGCCGGTTCGGCAACCTCGAAAAGGACATCACCCTGGCCATCAGCCTCAAGCTCAAGGCCCTCATCGAGAAGGACATGGGCTTCGAGGTCGTGCTGACCCGGGACCGCGACGTCGACGTCTCGATCGAGAACCGCTCGGCGACCGCCAACAACCACAAGGCCGGCCTGTTCATCAGCATCCACGCCAACGGCGCCGTCCAGAGAAAGGCCGCCGGCTCGGAGACCTTCTTCCTCAGCCTCAACGCGACGGACGAAGAGACGCGCCGCCTGGCCTACCTGGAGAACAATTCGACCGACCTCCAGAGCCGCATCGATCCCTCCTCCGACGACGACCTCATGATGATCCTTTGGGACATGGCCCAGAACGCCTACATCAAGCAGAGCAGCCGCCTGGCCGAGCTCGTCCAGAGCGAGCTCGACGCCATGCTCGGGACGCCGCAACCGCGGCATCAAGCAGGCCCCCTTCAAGGTCCTGACCGGGGTCGCCTGCCCGGCCGTCCTGGTCGAGGCCGCGTTCATCTCCAATCCCGACGAAGAGCAGAAGCTGGCCTCCGACGGAGTTCCAGACCAAGGTCGCCGAGGCCATCTACCGCGGGCTGGCCCGCTATCTCCGCGCGAACGAATAGGACGCCATGGCCTCGAAAAAGAAAGGCAAGGTCTCCGGCCCGGCGCTCCTCCTGAGCGTCCTCGGCCCTCGTGCTGCTCGTCCTGGTCGTCATCTTCTTCACCGGCGGGGGCGAGGAGAAGGTCAGGCGCTTCGTCGACGCCAACCTCCCCAAGGCGCCCGAGACCGCCGGGGGGCCGGCCGCCACCCGGACCGTGACGCTCTTCTTCATCGCCGACGACGACGACCTCCTCCACAAGGAGACGCGCGAGATCGCCGCCGGCCCGACCGAGGCCGACGAAGCGGAACGGGCCCTGGCCGCGCTCGTCGCGGGCTCGGAGCAGGGCCTCGTCTCGCCGCTCCCGCCGCAGACCCGGGTCCGCCAGGTCTTCATCGCCAGGGACGGGGTGGCCACCGTCGATTTCAGCCGGGACGTCGGCCGAGGGCTTCGCCTACGGCTCCTCCTCCGAGCTCGCCGCGGTCTACGCCGTCGTCAACACGCTCGTCTACAATTTCAAGCCGGTCAAGAAGGTCGTCCTGCTCGTCGAGGGCGCCGAGCGGGAGACCCTCGGCGGCCACGTCGACCTGTCGCGGGCCTTCTTCCCCGACTATTCCCTCGTCGCGAGATAACCCGGAGCGACGTGACGAAGCTCCCCCGGGTCGTCATCGTCGGCCTTCCCAACGTCGGCAAGTCGACCCTGTTCAACCGCCTCCTGGGCCGGCGGAAGGCCCTCGTCCACCACCGACCCGGGCATGACCCGGGACAGCCTCGCCGCCGAGTGCGTGCTCGGCGACCGGCGCTTCACCCTCGTCGACACGGGCGGCCTCTTCGGCGTCGCCGACGAGCCCCTGAGCGACAAGGTCCGCGAGAAGGCCCTGGCCGAGGCGGCCGCGGCCGACCTCGTCCTCTTCGTCCTCGACGGCAAGCGCGACATCGCCTCGGCCGAGGAGGAGCTCTACTTCCAGCTCAAGCGGCGCGGCCTGCCGATCCTCCTCGTGGTCAACAAGTTCGATTCCCCCGTCAAGGAGGAGTCGATGACGGCCGACTATTACCGGCTGGGCGAAAAGGCCATCCACTTCGTCTCCGCCGAGCACAGCATCAACATCGGCACCCTCGAGGAGGCCATCGTGGCCGCGCTGCCGCCCGGGGGGCCGGCCGCGGCGCGGCGGAGGAGCCCCTCCGCATCGCCATCGTCGGCCGGACCAACGTCGGCAAGTCGTCCATCGTCAACCGCCTGGCCGGCGAGGAGCGGCTCATCGTCAGCGAGATCCCCGGCACGACCCGCGACAGCACGGACACCCTCCTCATCCGCGACGGCAAGCCGTTCTGCCTCGTGGACACGGCCGGCATCCGCCGCATGGCCTCGACCGAGGACAGCCGGGAGAAGGCCGGCATCCTCCGGGCCAAGGCCAACATCCGCCAGGCCGACGTCGTCTGCCTCGTCCTCGACGTCCAGGAGTTCCCCACCCGCCAGGACGCCCGCATCGCCCAGCTGGCCCTCGATTCGGGCCGGCCCCTCATCATCGCCCTCAACAAGTGGGACCTCGTCGACAAGGACGCCGTCCGGCCGGACGCCGTCCGGGAGCGGGTCTTCCGCAAGCTCGGCTTCGTCGCCTACGCGCCGCTCCTCTTCATCTCGGCCCGGACGGGGCAGCGGATCGTCAAGCTCCTCGACACGGCCGAGCAGGTCCACAAGGGGGCCACGACCCGGGTCGAGACGTCCAAGCTGAACGCCTTCCTGGCCCGGACGACCGAGGCCCACCCGCCCCGCCTGAAGAACGGGGCCCGGGCCAAGCTCCGCTATATCACCCAGAAGGGGGTCTCGCCCCCGACCTTCATCCTCTTCCTGGGCTCCCGCGGGCCCCTCTCGCCGACCTACGAGAAGCACTTCATCGAGTCCCTGCGCCAGGAATTCGGCTTCGACGGGAGCCCCATCCGGCTCATCGTCCGGACGAGCTGAGCCGTGCGCGGCCGAGGCCCGGAAAGAAGAAGCCCGACGGCGCGTCGAGGGGGCTTTTTTCTTGACTTTATGGCGGGCTTCGTTTATAAGATAGTTTCTGTCTTTCTGCGTCATTGCGCTTCGACAGTAAGGAGGTCAGGATGTCTCGCAAGACCCAGAGAATCGTATTCGCCGCCGCCGCGATCGCGGTGATCTTCGCCTTCACGGGCTGCCAGGACATCTCGTATTCCAAGCTTTCCGCCAACTATCATTTCGGCAAGGCCAACAGCCTCTTCCGCGAGAACCAGTACCGGAAGGCCATCACCGAATACGAGGCCACGCTCAAGTACAATCCCAACATGACCCAGGCCTACCGCTTCCTGGGCGAGAGCTACAAGCAGCTCTACAAGCCCGGCGTCGACTCGGCCCTCAACAAGGAGCTCGAGGCCAAGACCCTCGCGGCCCTGACGCAAGGCCCTCGAGATCGAGCCCAACAACAAGGACATCATCTATTCGCTCGGCGACATGTACGACAAGCTCAGGAACTTCCCCGAGGCCGAGAAGCTCTACCTGCGGATCATCGAGCTCGAGCCGGACAACATGAGCAACTATTACGTCGTCGCCGAGTTCTACAAGCGCTACATCCGCCGACAACGAGGATGCGCCAAGAAGGCCGAGTCGATGTACCTCCGCCGCATCGAGACCGACCCGGACAATCCGCAGGGCTACGCCTATATGGCCACCTATTACGAGAACCTGCCGGCCGCGGCCCGAGAGCATCGACCAGGCGATCGTCAACTACGACAAGGCCAACGAATTCTGGGACAAGCGGATCGCCCTCGAGCCCGACTCACGCCGAGGCCTGGCTGGCGCTGGGCGTCAACCGTGGAATCGCGGTCTATCGGTTCCAGACCCGTTCCAGTTCTGACCCGACGCATGAAGCAGGAGCGGATGCCGGCGCCAGGACGCCAAGGCCGCGATCGAGCAAGGCCATCGAGCTCGACCCGAACTACCCCGAGCCCTACTCCTGGATGGGCCCCCTCTACAAGGCCGTTCTGGCCAAGCTCGAGCCCGAGAAGGAAGCCCGCTACAACGCCGAGGGCGATCGCTACCTCGAGAAGTTCCAGGAGCTGCGCAAGCGGGCCGCCGAGCGCAAGAAGCTCGAGGAAGAGCTGAAGAAGTAGCCCCGGCGCGGACCCCCGAGGACATTCGATCGCGCTCCGCCCGCCCGGTCCGACGGTCTGAGCCGGATCGCGGACATGAACGATTCTCCTGAATTCGTATCGTGTCCCCTGAATTCCCAGCCTGCTCCGCGGCCTCGGGCTGGCGAGCCGTTTGCGTTCGGGCCGTCCCCTCATATCGCTATCAGGGTTTCCGGGCGCCGCGGAATGCTTCCCGCCACAGTTGACTCTGCTCCGGCATGTTCGTACTTCAGGTCGTCTTTCCATCTCTCGTTTAAGGCAAGATGCTCATGTGGACTTTCTTCGGCAAAAAAGGATGACCTCGGACAGAAGTGGTGCCTGTTCTACGCCGAGCGGCGTCACCGCGGCCCTGACGCACGTCGCTGTTCGAGCCGGGCTCGCGCGTCCCCATGATCGGGGCGAGCGGGGCCATCGCCGGGGTCCTCGGGGCCGTACCTGGTCCTCTTCCCCCGGGCCCGGGTGAAGGTCTTCGTCTTCCTGATCTTCTACATCGACGTCGTCGCGGTCCCGGCCGGGATCGTCCTCGGCCTCTGGTTCGTCCTGCAGATCCTCAACGTCGGCATGGGGGGCGGGGTGGCCTGGTTCGCCCACGTCGGGGGGTTCCTGGCCGGCCTGCTCCTCATCCGGCTGGCCCGGGCCGGGGCGTCCGCGGACCTTCGTCGGCATGAAGTTGACTTTTCCCCCGAATTTTAGTATTTTAGGTCGTCTTTCTATCTCTGTTTAAGGTTAGAAGCTCATGAGGACGTTTATCCCAAAAAAGGACGACATCGAACAGAAGTGGTGGCTGATCGACGCCGAGGGCCGCATGGCCACCGAGATCGCCGACCTGATCCGCGGCAAGAAGAAGCCCCAGTTCACCAGCCATCTGGACACCGGGGACTTCGTCGTCGTCATCAACGCCGAGAAGATCAAGGTCACCGGGCGCAAGCTCGACCAGAAGAAGTACTACCATCACTCCCTCTATCCCGGCGGCATCAAGGAGATCACCCTCAAGGACCTCCTGGCCACCAAGCCGGAAGAGGTCATCAAGAAGGCCGTCTGGGGCATGGTTCCCAAGGGAAAGCTCGGCCGGGCCCTGTACAAGAAGCTCAAGGTCTACCGCGGACCCTCCCACCCCCACGAAGCCCAGAACCCCCAGGAATACAAGTTTTAGGAGGCCCCTTTGAGTCTGATCCAGTACTACGGAACGGGGAAGAGGAAATCGGCCATTGCCCGCGTCTTCCTGCGTTCGGGCAAGGGCGACATCACGCTGTTCGTCAACAAGAGGCCGCGGCCCTACGCTGAATATTTCCGGCTCGACGCCTACAAGACCATCATCCGCCAGCCGCTCCAGCTGACCGAGACCGAGGACAAGTTCGACATGTTCCTCCGGATCAGCGGCGGCGGCGCCAAGGCCCAGGCCGAGGCCATCCGGCTCGGCATCTCCCGGGCCCTCGTCGAGTTCAACCGCGAGCTCAAGCCCGTGCTCAAGGCGGCCAGCCTGCTGACGCGCGACGCGCGGGTCAAAGAGCGGAAGAAATACGGATTGCTGGGCGCCCGCAAGGCTCCTCAGTACCACAAGCGCTAAAGAGGAGGCTCATTTGGTTTCCGTTACGATGAAAGAACTGTTGGAAGCGGGCGTCCACTTCGGGCACCAGACCAAGCGCTGGAACCCGAAGATGAAGGAATACATCTTCGGCCAGAGGAACGGCATCTACATCGTCGACCTGCAGAAGACGATCAAGAACTTCAAGGAGGCCCTGAACTACCTCCGCAGCGTCGCCGAGGACGGCAAGATGATCCTCTTCGTGGGCACGAAGAAGCAGGCCCAGGACATCGTCCGCGATTACGCCACGAAGTGCGAGTCGGCCTACGTCAACCAGCGCTGGCTGGGCGGGCTGCTGACGAACTTCGGGGTCGTCCGGACGAGCGTCGACAAGCTCAAGGAGCTCGAGGAGATGAAGGAGGACGGCCGCTGGGACCTCTTCTCCAAGAAGGTGCAGTCCAAGCAGGAGAAGGTCTACCGCAAGCTCCAGAAGAACCTCGGCGGGCTGAAGAACATGGCCGGGCTGCCCGGCGCGATCTTCATCATCGACTCCTCGAAGGAGACGATCGCCATCGCCGAGGCCCGCAAGATGCACATCCCCATCGTGGCCGTCGTCGACACGAACGGCGACCCCGAGGACATCAACTACCCCATCCCCGGCAACGACGACGCCGTGCGGGCCATCGAGCTGTTCGCCTCGAAGGCCGCCGAGTCGATCATCGAAGGCAAGAAGAACCGGATCAGCAAGGAGCTTCTCGAGGAGAAGTCGGCCGAGGCCGCCGCCGAAGCGGCCGCCGGGGGGACGCCCGAGGGCGAGCTCCCCGAAGAGGGCTGATCGGAGCGAAAGAGGATATCATGGAGATCACGGCAGATAAGGTCAAAGAGCTGCGCGAGCGGACCGGCATCGGCATGATGGAGTGCAAGTCCGCCCTGGCCGAGTGCGACTGCGACATGGACAAGGCCATCGAGATCCTGCGCAAGAAGGGCTACGCCCGGGCCGAGGCCAAGTCCAGCCGGGCCGCCAAGGAAGGCCTGGTCGGGTCCTACATCCACATGAACGGCCGGATCGGCGTGCTCGTCGAGCTCAACTGCGAGTCCGACTTCGTGGCCCGCAACTGCGAGTTCCAGGACCTGGTCAAGGAGCTCGGCCTGCAGATCGCGGCGGCCAAGCCGCGCTGGATCGCCTCGACCGACGTCCCCGCGGACATCGTCGCCAAGGAGAAGGAGATCATCCTGGCCCAGCTCGGCGACATGAAGAAGCCGCCGGAGATCATGGAGAAGATCGTCCAGGGCAAGCTGAACAAGTTCTTCGAGGAGGTCTGCCTCCTCGACCAGGTCTACATCCGCGACGACAAGATCAAGGTCCGGGACCTCATCACCAAGCTCGTCGCCAAGATGGGCGAGAACATCAAGGTCGGACGGTTCGCGCGCTTCGAGATCGGGCAGGACTGACGGGATCAAACCCGGTTTGACCCCATCTCCGGAACCGGTATAGAATACGGGCCGGAGCCAGACCCATGAGCAAGCCGGCCTACAAGCGCATCCTCCTCAAGCTTTCGGGCGAGTCTTTTCTCGGCGACATCACCACGGGCATCGATTTCAACCGGGCCCTGGCCGTCGCCCGCGAGATCAAGGAGGTCCACGACCTCGGCGTCGACGTCGCCGTCATGATCGGCGGCGGCAACCTCTTCCGCGGCGCCAAGGGCATCAAGGACGGCATCGACCAGGGCTCGGCCGACCAGATGGGCATGCTGGCCACGGTCATCAACGGCATCGCCCTGCAGGCCGCGCTCGACAAGGCCGGGGCCGACACGCGCCACGTCTCGGCCATCGAGATCAAGTCCGTGGCCGAGCCGTTCATCCGGCGGCGGGTCATCCGGCACATGGAAAAGGGCCGGATCATCATCTTCTCGGCCGGCATCGGCAGCCCCTTCTTCACGACCGACACCGCGGCCGCCCAGCGGGCCCTCGAGATCGGGGCCGAGATCATCTTCAAGGCCACCAAGGTCGACGGCGTCTATTCGTCCGACCCGGTGACCGATAAGGCGGCCAAGCGGTTCAAGGCCATCCGCTACATCGACGTCCTCAAGAAGAACCTCCGGGTCATGGACGCCACGGCCATCTCGCTCTGCAGCGACAACGCCATGCCCATCCTCGTCTTCGCCCTCGGCAAGGGCGGCAACATCAAGCGCGCCGTCATGGGCGAGGCCATCGGCACCCGCGTCTATTAGGATCAAGAGGGGTCAACCTATACCTTTTTATTTTCCCGAGCCGGGCGGAGCCTCGGGTGCGACATCCCCTCATCTGATGGAATTAAAAAGGTATAGGTGACCCGTCTGGTTTGACTTCGCGCCGAAGCGCGGCTAATCTGAGCGCATGCCGAGCCGGCGCGATTTCCTGAGAGCCGCCGTCCGCACCGGGGCGGGGGCCGCGGCGCTCTCGACGGCCGGCGCTTCGGCCTGCCGGTCCGCCCGCGCGAAGCCCAACATCGTCCTCATCCTCGCCGACGACCTGGGCTGGTCCCAGCTCGGCTGCTACGGAGAGACGAAGATCCGGACGCCCCACATCGACCGGCTGGCCGCCGAAGGGACGCGCTTCACCCAGGCCTATTCGGGCAGCCCGGTCTGCGCGCCTTCGAGATGCGTCCTGCTGACCGGCCTCCACACCGGGCACGCCCACATCCGGGACAACGCCGAGATCGAGCCTGAAGGCCAGGCGCCCCTGCCGGCGGGGACGCCGACGCTGCCGGGGCTTCTCCGGAACGAGGGCTACGCGACGGGCCTCGTCGGCAAATGGGGCCTCGGCTATCCCGGCTCGGAAGGGGAGCCGCTCTCGCAGGGCTTCGACTTCTTCTTCGGCTACAACTGCCAGCGCCGGGCCCACGATCATTACCCTCCCGAGCTTTGGCGAAACCGCGAGCGTGTCCGGCTCGAAGGGAACGAGGGCGGGCCGGCGGGACGGCAGTACGCCCCGGACCTCTTCGAGACGCGAGGCCCTCGACTTCATCGCCCGGAACCGGCGGCGGCCGTTCTTCCTCTTTTTCGCCACCACCGTTCCGCATCTGGCCCTCCAGGTCCCGGAGGACTCGCTCGCCGAATACGCCGGCCTCTGGCCGGAGACGCCTTACGACGGCCGCGACGGCTATCAGCCCCAGGCCACGCCCCGGGCGGCCTACGCGGCCATGGTCACGCGCCTCGACCGGAGCGTCGGCCGCGTCCTGGCCCTTCTCGCGAAGCTCGAGCTGGACAGGGACACGCTCGTCCTCTTCGCCAGCGACAACGGCCCGACCTTCGCCGTCGGCGGCTACGACGCGGCCTTCTTCGGCGGCGCGGACGGCTTCCGCGGCCAGAAGGGCTCCGTCTACGAGGGCGGCATCAGGGTGCCGTTCATCGCCCGGCGCCCGGGCTTCGGTCCCGGCCGGGCGCGAGAGCGCCGGCGATCGTCGCCTTCCAGGACATGCTCCCGACGCTGCTCGACGCCGCCGGCGCGTCGGCCCGCGCGCCGTCGGGGCTGGACGGGGCGAGCCGCTCTCCCGGTCATCACGGGGAACGCCGCCGCGGCCGCCGCCCGTCCCCTGTACATGGAATTCCCGGGCTACGGCGGCCAGCAGATGGCCCGGCAGGGCCGCTGGAAGGCCGTCCGCCGGGACCTCCTGGCCAACCCGGCCGCTCCGATCGAGCTCTACGACATCGAAAACGACCCCGCCGAGGCGGCCAACATCGCGGCCATGCATCCCGACACCGTCGCCCGAGCTGAAGGACCTCATGGCCCGCGAGCGCCGCCCGTCCGCTCTCTTTCCGATCCCCGCCCTGGATCCCGGGTCGCCTTGACACCCCGGACGCCCTATTCTATTATCGGTTGCCAGGAGGGAACGCCCCGTCGCGGGGCGGCCCCGATCCGGTTCTCGAGAGGAACACCATGGTCAAAGACGCGCTCGCCGATACCGCCAAGAAGATGAAGACGTCGACCGAGCACTTCCGCAAGGAGATCGGGATGCTCCGGACCGGCCGGGCCAACATCAGCATCTTCGAGGAGATCAAGGTCAGCTATTACGGCGTGCTCACGCCGGTCAACCAGGTGGCCACCGTCAAGGTGCCGGAGCCGACCCTCATCGTCATCCAGCCCTACGACCCCTCGATGCTGGAGCCGGTCGACAAGGCCATCCGCGGGGCCGACCTCGGCCTCAACCCGCTCAACGACGGCAAGCTCCTCCGCGTCCCCATCCCGCCCCTCGACGAGGAGCGCCGCCGGGAGATGGCCAAGAAGATCGGCAAGATGCTCGAGGAGGAGAAGACGGCCCTGCGCAACATGCGCCGCGACGCCAAGGATTTCATCGAGGAGCTCGAGAAGGAGAAGGAGATCACCGAGGACGAGAAGTTCTCGGGGCTCGAGCAGCTCCAGAAGCTCCTCGACGAGACGATCGCCAAGGCCGAGGAGCTCGCCGCCGCCAAGGAAAAAGAGATCCTCGAGCGGTAATCAGCACGTCAGCAGCCGACGGCTTCTTCACGAACCAGTTCTCGCGCGACCCGAACTTCGTCCGGATGGCGATGCCCCAGCCGACGGCGTTCATCACGAACGTGAACAGGAACCCGAGGACCGGCACGAATCCGGCCAGGCTGAAGACGAACAGGCCCATCAGGACCGCCCCCATCGCCGAGACGCTCTTCGAGCCGAAGGCCCGCAGGGCGCTCTCGCCGAGGAGGAAGAAGACGGCCAGCCGGCCGAACACCTTGACGATGAACCCGGCCACGGCGAGCGCGAGGGCGATGGGGATGCCGATGAGGATGAAGCTCAGCAGGGCGGCGAAGACCACCAGCATCGTGAAGACGAGGATGGCCACGACGCCCGTCCCGAGCGCCGGCCAGAAGTGCTTGCGGATCTCCCCGGCGGCGAAGGCGATGGGCTTGGGGAAGAGCGCCGCGCCCATCACGGCGACGATGAGCCAGAGGAAGATGATGATGAGCTTGACGACGACGATGATGGGGATGAGCGAGAGCGAGAAGACGCCGTCGAACAGGTGCCCGTCCCGGAACAGCCGGTCGCCGAGCTCGCGCGTCTGGAAATAGATCGTATCGCCGCCGATCGTGCAGCCCGGCTCTTTCTCCAGGCGTCCCGCCCAGCGGCGGCCAGGTCCTTCCCGATCGAGGCCGTGGACTTGACGATGACCCGCGAGCCGATGCCCACGACGGACTGCCCGACCTCGCCGCTGATCGTGATCGACCCGCCGATGACGACGACGTCGTTCTTGACCTTGCCCTCGATGAGGACGTGGCCGCCGAAGCTGATGATCTCCTCCTGCGTATCCCCGGGCGCGACGTGGATCTCTTTCTGGGAGCT
The DNA here is from genome assembly GCA_963843505.1 of Candidatus Aminicenantota bacterium. GTDB lineage: Bacteria > Acidobacteriota > Aminicenantia > Aminicenantales > Saccharicenantaceae > RBG-16-66-30. The sequence goes on from CAWJKR010000006.1 coordinate 402,784, forward strand.
GATCTCGGCCCGGGCCGCCGGCGGGGCGGCGAGCGGGGCCAGGACGAACAGGCCGAAAAGGGCCAGTGTCAGTATCTTCTTCATCATGAGTTTTCTCCCTGGCGGAGGAATCGTCTCGCCCCGAAGAAGGCGAGGACCGATAGGAGGGCGCCCAGGCCGACGACGACGACGATCCCCTGCGGGCCCAGGACGCGCGAGAAGGTCGCCAGGCCGGAGAAGCCCATGTTCACGAGGTCCCCGGCGACCTTCAGCAGGACGTTCCCGATCTTGAAGGCCTTGGCGGCGAGAGGGCGTCGCCTGGGCGACGACCGACCCGATGAAGCGGTTGAGGGCGACCAGGACCTCGAAAACGCTCAGGCCCGTGAAGATGTGGAAGCCGGCCAGTCCGACCGCGAGCGCGGATACGGCCGCGACGAGGGGCGCGAGCCAGCGGGCCTTCCCGGCCTCCGGCTCGGGCAGGCTGTCCATGACCGAGCGGGCGAAATCCTCGGGCACCTCGAACGGCGGGAGGGTCGTGAAGGCCTCGTGGAGGAGCCGCCTCTCGTCCAGGGCGTCGCGGCAGGCCGGGCAGCACTCGATGTGCTCTTCGAGCTTCCGGGCGTCATAGGGGCCGAGCTCGCCCTCGAGATAGAGATAGAGGTCTTCGGGGCGAGGGCAGGACGTCACGATGGCCTCCATTCTCTTTCTCAGCATTTCTTTGGCCTGGAAGACGCGGTTCTTGACCGTGCCCACGGGCAGGCTCTTGATGTCGGCGATCTCCTCGTACGAGAACTCGTTGACGTGCCGGAGGACGAAGAGCTCCCGGAGCGCCTCGGGGACGGTCTCGAGGGCCCGCTCGATCTTCTCCCGGATCTCGGCCAGCTCGAATCTTGCGGGCCACCGACGGCGCCGGGTCGGGGACCTGCGGCGAGAGCGGGCCTTCCCCGTCGTCGACCGGCTGGTCGATCGACACGGTCGGCAGCTTCTTCTTCCTCCAATGGTCGATGAGGTGGTTCGAGGCGATCTTGAACAGCCAGGTGCTGAATTTGAACGCCGGGCGGTAGGACGCCAGCGAACAGTAGGCCTTGAGGAACACTTCCTGGGCGAAATCGAGGGCCGCCTCGCGCTCCCCGGTCATGCGGCCGAGGTAGCTCGTGAGCGGCTGCTCGTATTTGCGGACGATCATTTCGAACGCCTTGCGGTCTCCTGAGAGGGCCCGGGACACAAGCTGACGGTCTTCTGTCATCGAGAGAGCATCCTGCCCTCGAGTGTTCATACGATCCTCGGCCCGAAAGGTTCAAGCGCTCCTCAGCGCTTGACGTTCTCCGTGTCGTCGATGATCTCGGTGCCCGGGGGCACCTTCAAGGTGAAGGTCTTGGCCGGGATGCGGACGCCGGTCCTGATCTGGCTGAAGACGAACTCGCGCTTGTTCCCCTCCCACTCGAGGAAAATGGCCCGGCGGAGCAGCCAGGTCGCCTCGTCGATCTCGAGGAGGATATGGGTGAAATCGCCCTCGACCTTGGGGGTCAGCTTGACCTGGCGGACGCGGGTCGCTTCCGTCGGGAAGGCGTTGTCCTCGATGACGTAGGCGTCGCCGAAGGACATCGTTCCGAGGAAGATGCCGAAGATGTCGGACTTCAGGGCCTCCTCGGAGACCGGGCTCCGGGTGAGCTGGTTCTCCTCGGGCAGGTACATCTCGAGGATGCCCTCCTTATAGAGGAAGGTCTTGTCCTGGGGGTCCTTGTAGGTCCAGCGCATGCGGTCGGGCTTCTGGAGGAAGAGGTCGCCCTTCTCGCGCAGGGGCTCCGAGATCGACATGGAATAGTAGAGCTGCTCGAAGCGGGCCTGGAGCGACGTGACGGCCTTGAGGGCCCGCTCCAGGTTGGCCACGGCCTCGGCGGCGGACACGGCCGGGGACGCGCGCCATGGATAAGACCGTACCCGCCAGGACGGTCAGGCCGGCCAAGAGAACGCCCAAACGCTTCATGGCGGCTATTATATCGCGAAACATGACTGTCCCCGAAGGGGGATCGTTTCTGCCCGTTTTGGTGTATACTCCCGGCGCATGAAAACGGGCTTCGTCCTGGCCATCGCCGCTTACGTGGCCGCGCTCTGGGCGGCGGGCTTCGGCTTCCGGCGCAAGCCGGGAAGCCTCGAGTCGTTCTTCCTGGCCTCGCGGCGGCTCGGCGCCGGCCGCGTCGCGTTCTCCCTCTGCGCCTCCTGGATCGGGGCGGCCTCGCTCCTCGTCTCGACCGACGAGGCGTTCCGCGACGGCCTCAGCGCGATCTGGATCATCGGCGTGCCCGCCGTGGCCACCCTGCTCGTCCTCACGGCGCTCGTCCGGCCCATCCGGGCCGTCTCCGGCTCGACCCCGGCCGAGCTCATGCGCGACCGCTACGGGAAAACGGCCGGCACCCTGACGACCGTCCTCATCGTCTGGTACATGACCGCCCTGGCCGCCTCGCAGATCGTCGCGGCCGGGCCTTTCCTGGGCGCCTTCCTGGGCACCGGGCCCCTGGTCAGCCTGGCCGTCGCGGCCGGGATCGTCATCGTCTACTCGACGGCGGGCGGACTTCAGGCCCTGGCCAGGACCCATGTCCTTCAGTTCGCGCTCCTCGTGGCCGGCGTCGCCGGAATGGTGGCCTCCCTGGCCTCGAGGACGACCTGGGGCGCGGTGCGGGACGCCGCGGCCGCGTCCGGGAAGAGCGGGTATTTCGACGTCCTGGCGGGAGCGGAGCGCAACGTCCTCATCGCCCTCTCTTTTGTCCTGGCCTGGACGATCTCGCCCATCGCCTGGCAGAGGATGCAGGCCGCCCGGAACGAAGGGGCCGCCCGCCGAGGCACCGCCGCCGCGGCCGTCCTTCTCGGGCTCTTCTACGCCGGCATCGTCCTCGCCGGCATGCTGTTCCTGCCGCTCTTCCCCGACGGCGGGACCGGCGTTCCTCTCGTCACCCGCTTCGTCTCAGAGGAGGCGGGGTCCTTCCTCGGCGGGCTCGTCTTCGTGACCGTCCTCGCGGCGATCCTGTCGACCATGGACGCGGCCCTCAACGCCGGGGCCTTCACGCTGACGAAGGCCCTGCTCGGGCGGGAAGGCGGCGCGGACACGGCCGCGGCGCCGGCGGCCGGCCTCTCGTCCTGGCCAAGATCTCGACCGCGGCCCTGGCGCTGGCCGCGCTCCTCATCGCCGCCCGCCTGGGCGACATCCTCAAGACCCTCGGCCTGGCCTCGGCCATCATGGCCGAAGGCCTGCTCGTCCCGGGCCTGGCCGCCCTTTTCCTGAAGAAAAGGGTCCCGCTGGCCGGCATCCTGGGCTTGACCCTCGGCGGCGGGTATGCCGCGGTCTCGTTCCTCGGGGATTCGGGCTTCCGGTTCCTGCCCATCCCCCCCTGGCCGCGGTCCCTGCCGCTCGGCGTCGCCGTCGGCGCGGCCGGCTTTCTGGCCGGACTGGCCGTCGAGGCCTGCCGGAGCCCGAGGGGCCGTCCCGGGGCGCCCGCCGCTTGACATTTTTCGCGAATATTGCCATAGGTAGTTGTCACGGAGGGATAACAATGAAGAAGATCCTGTTTGCCTTTGTTGTCGCCGCCCTGCTTGCCGCGCCGGCCCTGGCCCAGACAGCGGCCGACCACGTGCGGGAGGGCGACGCGGCTTACGCCATGTTGGATGACGCCAAGGCCCTCGAGCACTATCGGGCGGCGCTCGCCCTCGAGCCCGCGAACTACGAGGCCCTGTGGAAGACCTCGCGGGCCATCGTCGACATCGCCGACGTCATCCCCGCGACGGACAAGGACGTCAAGGAGCGCCAGAAGACGATGTACACCGAGGCCACGGCCCTGGCCCGCAAGGCGGTGGCCGCCAACCCGAACGACACCTGGGGCCATTTCCAGCTGGCCGCGTCGAACGGCAAGCGGCTCCTCCTGCTCGGCAAGAAGGAGCAGATCGAGGCCTCGAAGGAAGTCCGGGCCGAGATCGAGAAGGCCATCGAGTTCGACCCGACGAACCATCTCGCTTATCACGCCTTCGGGCGCTGGCACCGGCGGATGGACGAGATCGGCGGCGCCAAGCGGTTCTTCGGCAGCGTCATCTACGGCTCCATCCCCAAGGGGTCCTTCGCGGAATCGGAGAAGTATCTCCGCAAGGCCATCGAGCTCCACCCCGAGTACGTCAACCATTACCTCGAGCTCGGCCGGACGCTCGTCGCCCTCAAGAAGTACGACGAAGCGGCCGCGTCCTTCCAGAAGGCGATCGACCTGCCCAAGACGACCTCGAAGGACGACATGCTGAAGGCCGAAGCCAAGACGGAGCTGGACGCGCTGGCGAAGAAGAAAAAATAGGCCCGCCCGGGCGGCGCTATTCCGAAAAGACCTGGGCGGTGAAGGTCTCGATCTCCGCCCCCTTCTTCCATTCTTCGGGCCGGAGCCCCGCTTTGAGACAGCCGTGGCTGAGGAACGTCTCCCGGTCCCAGCCGTGCTCGACCGGGACCTGGGGCAGGAGCAGCCCCTTGTTGTAGCCCTTCGAGACGATGATCCCGTGGCGGCCGACCTCGACCTTGCCGGGGTCGCCGACGGGCTCGGGCAGGCCCAGGACGGAGATCTCTATCTTCAGCCGGGCCAGCTCTTTAGCCTCCAGCGGTTCGAACCGGGTGTCGTGACACGCGGCGGCGACGGCCATCTCGATGATGGTCTCGTCGAGCGGCTTGACCGGCAGGGGATAGCCGACGCAGCCGCGCAGCTCGCCGTCGATGGTCAGGGTGACGAAGGCGCCCCTCTTTTCCTTGAGCGGGCCGGCCTTGACGGGCGAGCGCATCCGGCCGCCCGTCTTGAAGTAGTGCTCGAGCGCTTCGCGGGCGAGCTTCAGGCAGGTCATCTCTTCCTCGCGCGTCAGGGGCTCACTCATGGGCTTTCTCCTTGGCGGCCGGCGCGAACGGGATGGGGGCCAGGAAGAACCTCCGCTCGAACTCGACCACGGACGGGCTGCAGGACCGGCGCTCCGACGGAGCCGGACCAGCGAAGGACGAGCTTGCCGTACCAGGCCGGCCCGAGCAACGCTTTCCTGAACGCGGCGCCGGGCCGCACGGCCACGATCCCGACGACCCGCCCCGGCCAGATCTTTTCGAGACCGGCGAGCAGCCGATCGTCCGGCACGGTCCCCGGGCTTCCGCCGAGCGTGATTTTTTCGACGATGAATCGGGACCCGCGCCTGTGGCCGACGATCGCGCCCCACGTCCCCGGCCTCGGCCGGAGGGCCTTGAGCGCTTCGATCTCCCGCCCCGCCTCGGGGGTGATGAACACGTCCATGCCCCAATTATAGCACCGCATCAAAGCGGGGACGTGCTACTCTCGAAAGTACGTGTCCTGGATCTGCGGAATAGAAGGCCGCATCGGTTCATGTACGATCCGTACGTGTCCCATCGCAGCCGGACGAGGGGCTCTGGATGGCACGTACCCGGTGCAGTCCGTCGGTTGACTACCGCGAGCTTTGGCATTAAGATGGCTGCGGGTGCGGGCATGAAGTACGAATTGGTGGTGGTCGGGGCCCTCGAAACCAACTGCTATCTCGTCTACGACGAAGAGACGCGCGACTGCGCCGTCATCGACCCCGGCGCCGATCCCGAGAAGATCATCGCGGCCGTCGCCGATCTGGAGCTCAAGCCCGTCATCGTCCTCAACACCCACGGCCACGTCGATCACATCGGCGCCAACAGCGACATCATCCAGAAGTACGCCGTTCCGCTGGCCATGCACGCCGCGGACACCGGCATGCTCCAGGTCTCCGACTACATCGAGCTGTCCCTGCTCCTCGGGGCCCGGAACTCGCCCGCGCCGGACCGCCTCCTCGCCGACGGCGACGAGATCGCCGTCGGCCGGACCTCGCTCCGGGTCATCCACACGCCCGGACACACCCCGGGGAGCATCGGCTTCGTGCACGGCGGGATCCTCTTCTCCGGCGACACCCTCTTCTGCGGCGGCGTCGGCCGGACCGACCTCCCCGGCGGCTCCTGGAAGGACCTCGAGCGGTCCATCCGGGAGCGCATCCTCACGCTTCCCGAGGAGACGGTCGTCCTGCCCGGCCACGGGCCCCTGACGACGGTCGAGCAGGAGCGCAGCTCGAATCCGTTCCTGACATGAAGCGTCCCGCCGCCTCGCCCGAGGCCGCCCTGCGCCTGTTCCTCGAGTACCTGGCCGTCGAGAAGGGCCTGTCCGCGAACACCGTCCAGTCCTACGCCCGGGACATCCGCAAGCTCGCGACCGCCCTCAAGGCCGGCAAAGTCCCGCTCGAGCGCGTCACCGAGGAGACCCTGGTGCGCTTCATCCACGGCGAGAGCCAGTCCGGGCTTTCGGCCCGGTCCCTGGCCCGTCTGATCTCCGCCCTCCGGTCGTTCTTCCGCTTCCTCGTTCTCAGCGGCTTCCTCAAGAAGGACCCCACGTCCCTTCTGACCACGCCCTCGACCTGGCTGGCCCTGCCCAAGTTCCTGACGGTCGCCGAGGCCGAAGCCCTCCTCCAGGCCCCCGACGCCAAGAAGCCGCACGGACTGCGGGACCGGGCCATGCTGGAGGTCCTCTACGGCTCGGGGCTGCGGGTCTCGGAGCTCGCCTCGCTCAAGCTCGCCGAGATCAATCTCGACGACGGCTTCCTCGTCTGCCGCGGCAAGGGCGGCAAGGAAAGGATCGTCCCCCTCGGCCGCTCGGCCTGCGAGGCGATCAAGCGCTATCTCGCCGACGGCCCGGCCGCTCGACGACGCGGACGGCCGGGAAGAGCTCTTCCTGTCGCGGCGCGGGCGCCCGTTCACCCGGCAAGGCGTCTGGAAGCTCCTGCGCCAGCACGCCGCCAAGGCCGGCCTCGCCGAGAAGATCAGCCCCCACGTCCTCCGGCACTCGTTCGCGACGCACCTCCTCGAGCGGGGAGCGGACCTGCGCTCGGTCCAGCTCATGCTCGGCCACAGCCAGATCACGACGACGCAGATCTACACTCACGTCACCGGGAGCGGCTTCGCCGCGTTTACGACAAGTTCCATCCCCGGGCCTGACGCGCCGGTCAGTGGGCGACCAGGGCGATGACGGCCTTGGCCGTATGCGCCTGGCTCACGGAAAAGACCCGTCCTTCCATGACGACCTGCCTGTCCTTCCGCCAGTCCCAGGAAAACGAGCGCTCGGGCCTCGTCCGCGCGAGGTCGGTCTCGGGGATGACGATCCGGCTCGAGCCGCGACAGACGAAATCGCCGTAGCGCCGGCCCGGAAGCCCGGCCGACCGGCTCGATGAGCGGGGCAGCTCCAGCGGCACCGAGACCGCGGACGCGTGCAAGGGCACCTGAAAGGCGCTGATCTCGAAGACGAACTCGACCTCCCGCCCGTCCTTGAGCACGTAGCTCATGCGGAACGCGGGCTTGGCCGCGGCGGGGGGCTCGAGGACGCTCTCCCGCCCGGCCCGGCGCGAGCGTTTCGCGGAGGCGCCACTCCAGGATCTCGGTCTTGATATGGACGAGGAGAAAATCCTCGCCGTCCGGCTCCAGCCGGCCTTCCCAGCTGGCTTTGCACGCGTAGGTCCCGGCGACCGGCGTCGGGCCGCCCTTGACGCTGTACTCGCCTTCGGCCGTGACGACGAGGCGGACCTCCCACCAGGCCGAGCGCCCGGCTTGGACGTCCTGAGGGCAGGCCGCGGCCGGGGAGGGTCCCGGAGCGAGACAGGCGAGTAGGAGCGCCCAGAGCAGGGCCCCCGAGAGGCGCCGGGAAACTCTCTTCCATCTTATCCCGTATGACCTTGAAAGCGCCCCCATTCTACCGCGGTTCCGGGGGTCTTGACAAACGCGATCCGGAGGCGTATCTTAGCGAGAACTATACTGGTTCAAGAAATAGACTCATAAGTTCAATCTATAAACTTACAGGTTCAAAACAATGAAAACGAGCGACGTCCGACGTGAGCGCGAAGTCCGCCGCCGCGAGGGCTACCGGGAGATCATCCTGCACGCCGCGGAGAAGGTCATCCTCCGCAAGGGCTACAGCTCCCTGACGATGGACGACGTCGCCCGGGAGGCCCAGCTGTCCAAGGCGACGATCTACAAGTACGTCCCGGGCAAGGGCGCGCTGCTCTTCGAGATCCTGGGGCATTTCTTCGACGATATCCGGGTGGGACTGGTCAAGATCGCCGACGGCCCCGGCAGCGCCGCTGACAAGCTCGGCCGGGTCGTCCAGGCCGTCCTCCAGAGCGGCGAAGACACGAAGCATTTCAACCGGGTCCTGTGGATGGACAAGGCCATGTTCAAGCTCATGCGCCTCTTCGTCCATCCGCCCGGCAAGGCGGGCTCGGCGCCGGCCGCCGACCGCAAGATGCTGGCCATGCTCAGGCAGAAGCGGCAGGAGCTGATCGACGTCGCGGCCCGCATCCTGAGCGATGGCATCGCCGTCCGGCGAATTCCGGCCCATGGACACCGCGCCAGGCCGCGGCCTTCATCGAAGCCGTGCTCCAGGGCTATGCCCACTCGCAGCTCTGGCAAGGGCGACGCGCCGCTGCGGCCCGTCGCCGCCGAGAGCCTGACCCGGTTCATCATCGAGGGGATCCGGAACCCCGAACATTCCGGCAAGGAGATCTGACATGAGAAAGACGGCCGCTTTGCTCGATCGCCCTGACGCTCGCCGCCCTCGGGCCGGCCGCCCTGGCCGCCCAGGAAACCAAGCCGACGCTCGTCCTGACACTCGACGATGCCGTCGCCCTGGCCCTGCGCCAGAACCCGTTCTACCTGGCCACCCAGGAGAAGGTCAGACCAGGCCCGGCTCGCAGGTCCGCCAGGCCGTGTCGGGCTTCCTGCCGACCCTCAACGCCCAGGGAACGGACATCCTCGACAAGAAGCTCTTCACCCTGGAATTCCCGTCGCTCATCCCCGGCGAGCCGCCCAGCGGATCTCGATCGATTTCACCAAGGACTACCAGATGGCCCTGGCCTTCTCCCTGCCCCTCTTCGCCGGCGGCCGGCTGACGGCCGGGCTACAAGCAGGCCAACTACGGCCTCAAGGCCAGCCAGGAATCGGTCCGCCTGTCCGAGCAGGAGACGGTCTTCAACGTCAAGCGGGCGTTCTACGGCTATCTCCTGGCCAGGGAGTTCTCGGCGGTCGCCGAGGAGGCCCTGGCCCTGGCCGAGAAATTCATGGAGAACGTCAAGAACCTCTACGAGGTCGGCATGGCCTCGAAGTTCGACCTGCTCCGCTCGGAGGTCCAGGTGGCCAATCTCAAGCCCCAGGCGATCCGGGCCCGCAACAGCGTCGAAGTGGCCGCGCTCGGCCTGAAGACCGTCCTCGGCCTCGACCTCGACACGCCCGGTCGAGGTCAAGGGCGAGCTCGCCGCGCCGCCCCTCGACGTCGATCTCGCGAGGCCATCGTCGAGGAGGCCCTGGCCGCAGCGGCCGGAGCTCCGCCAGCTCGACTACCAGCGCCGGCATGGCCGGCCGAGATGCTCAAGATCGCCCGCGGCTCGATGCTGCCGACCGCTCGGCCATCGGCGGCGCCTACAATTTCTGGTCGGACGCCCTGAACCTCCGCAAGGGGACCTGGGAGAACTACTACACGATCAACCTGTCCCTCGACCCTGCCCGATCTTCAACGGGTTCGAGACCCAGGCCCAGATCGGCCAGTCCAAGGCCGTGCTCCGCGAGCTCGACTGGACCGCGCAAGGGCCTCTCGGACGCCATCACGCTCGAGGTCCGGCAGGCCGTCCTCAACCACAACCAGGCCCGGGAGACCCTGCTCTCCCAGGAGAAGAACGTCGAACAGGCCCGCGAGGCCGTCCGGATCGCGGAGCTCAACTATCGCCGAAGGGCTGGCCACGAACCTGGACGTCCGCACGGCCCAGGTCGCCCTGAGCCAGGCCCGGACCAACCGTTCCCAGGCGCTCTATGACTGCGTCATCTCGCTGGCCCAGCTCGAAAAGGCCGTCGGCCGGAGCCGGTCCGAGAGCCGCTCGAACTAACGGAGGAACCCATGAAACACCCGAACTCCCATCGCCAGCTCGTCGTCGTCGCGCTCGCCGCGGCCGTCCTCGTCGCCGTCGCCTTGCCTGCAAGAAGCCCGCCGGGACAGCGGCCGGACCGGCCGAGACCGTACGGCGCCGCGCCCGTCAAGGTCTTCAAGGTCGCCCGGGCAGCGGATCACGGAGAAGATCACCTACACCGGCACGCTCGAGGCCCTGGACAAGATCAACATCACCCCGGAGATCGGGCGGCAAGATCGCCCGCATCTACGTCGAGGAAGGCGACCGCGTCGCCAAGGGCCAGCTCCTGGCCGAGCTCGAGACGGAGTCCATCCGGCTCCAGCTCAAGCAGGCCGAGGCCGGCGTGGCCGTGGCCGAGGCCAGCTACGCCGACGCCCTCCGGAACAAGGAGCGGATGGACCGGCTGATCAAGGAGAACGCCGTCTCCGAGCAGCAGCGCGAGAAGATCCAGCTGGCCTTCGACGCGGCCGCGGCCCAGCTCGAGCAGGCCCAGGCCGGCCTCAACCTGGCCCAGCACGCCCTGAACGTCTCCCTCATGAAGGCGCCCTTCGCCGGCGTCATCGCCTCGAAGAACGCCGAGGTCGGCGACGTCATCAACCCGATGATGGGCGGCATTCGGCGGCGGCGCCGGCGGCGTCCTGACGCTCATGGACTACGCCAAGATCAAGATCGTCGTCGACGTCTCGTCCGAGGACGATCGTCCGCCTCCGGAAGGGCCAGGCGGCCATCCTCCGGGTCGCCGTCCTTCCCCGGCCGCGACTTCCGCGGGCGCGGTCACGCGTCGTCAACCTGACCGCCGACCCGCTGACCAAGAAGTTCGGCGTCGAGGCCGTCTTCGACAATCCCGACGCCGCGCTCCGGCCGGGGACGTTCGGCGACGTCGTCTTCGAGGTCCAGCATCGCACGAGAACGCCCTGGCCGTCCCCCAGAAGGCCGTCCTCGAGAACACCTACGTCTTTGTCGTCGAGGGCGGCAAGGCCGTCAAGCAGACCGTCACCCTGGGCCTCCAGAACACGACCATGGTCGAGGTCCTGACGGGCCTCGCCGAGGGCGACGTCGGTCATCGTCGAGGGCAACTACGGCCTCGAGGACGGCGCCGCCGTCCAGATCCTCGAAGAGGTGAAGACCATGAAACTCCCCGAATTCTCGGTCAACCGCCGCGTCACGACGTCCATGATGGTCGCTCATCCTGGTCGTCCTGGGCGCCATCTCGTTCACCCGGCTGGGGCTCGACTTCTTCCCCGACCTCGAGTTCCCGACGGTCTCCGTCATCACGACCTACTCGGGGGCCTCGTCCGAGGACATCGAGAACGACCATCACCAAGCCCCTGGAGCAGGTCGTCAGCTCGGTCAACCGGGTCAAGAAGGTCACCTCGACGACCTCGGAGGGCGTCTCGGCCGTCAGGTCGAGTTCGAGTGGGGGACCAACCTCGATTTCGCCGCCCAGGACATCCGCGACCAGATCGGCCTCTACGAGACAGTATCTGCCCGCGGACGCCGGCGACCCCTGGTCGTCAAGTTCAGCTTCAGCCAGTTCCCGGTCATCTTCTGGGGCGTCACCGGCGACATGCCCGCCCATGAAGCTGAAGAAGCTCATCGAGGACGAGGTCGCGCCGCGCCTCGAGCGGATCGACGGCGTCGCCTCGGCCCGCGTCTTCGCCATGGACGACCGGGAGATCCTGGTCGACGTCGACAAGGCCGCCCTGGAGAGCCGCGGCCTGACCCTCGACCAGGTCGTCGCTGGCCCTGCAGGCCGAGAACGCTCAACATGCCGGCCGGCAACCTCGTCGAGCGCCACTCCGACCTCCTCGTCCGGACCATGGGCGAGTTCACGAGTCCCTCGACGACATCCGCCGGACCGTCGTCGGCATGCCGCGCCGACGGGCGAGCCCATCTACGTCTCGCGACATCGCCGAGGTCAAGGACACGCTCAAGGAAATCCGCTACGACGCCCGCATCCAGGGCCAGAACGGCGTCTTCCTCATCGTCAGCAAGCAGTCCGGGCGCCAACACGGCCATCGTCGGCGACGCCGTCACAAGCGAGCTCGACGACGCTCCGGGAACGATCTCCCGGCCGACCCCGTCTTCCACATCGGTCATGGACCAGTCCGACATGATCAAGACAGGTCACGAGCGAACACGGTCGACAACGCCTGGCAGGGCGGCCTGCTGGCCATCGTCCTCATCTTCCTCTTCCTCCTGCAACTGGCGGCCGACCCTCATCATCGGCCTGGCCATCCCCCTGTCCATCATCACGACCTTCATCGCCCTCTACGCCGCCGGCTACACCCTGAACCTGCTGACCCTGGGCGGCCTGGCCTTGGGGGTCGGGATGCTCGTCGACAACGCCATCGTCGTCATCGAGAACATCTTCCGCCACCTCGAGGAGGGCGAGGACGCCAAGACCAGGCCTCCATCGCTCGGCGCGTCCGAGGTCGGCATGGCCATCACGGCCTCGACCCTGACGACGATCGTCGTCTTCCTGCCCATGATCTTCGCCTCGGGCATCACCGGCAAGCTGACCCGAGGCCTGGCCCTGTCCATCGCCTTCTCGCTCCTCTCCTCGCTCTTCGTCGCCCTGACCATCGTCCCGCTGTCCACGTCGCTCCTCTTCCGGTCGGAGAAGCAGCCTCGAGGCCGCATCGCCGAAGAGCCCCCGAGGAGCGCGCAGTTCGCCAAGGCCAAGGCGTTCTATCCGGAAGTGGCTCGACAAGGCCCTCCACCACCGCCGCTGGGTCCTCGGCGGCGCGATCCTGGCCTTCGTCGCTGTCCCTGGCCATCGTCCCCTTCCTGGGCACGGAATTCATGCCCGCCCATGGACCAGGACATGATCATCCTCAAGGTCCGCATGCCCGTCGGGACGTCCCTCGAGGAGACCGACCGCGTCGTCGGCATGGTCGAGAACATCATGGCCGGCCAGCCCGAGATCAACATCGATCTCGGCCCAGGTCGGCTCCCAGGCCGAGGCAGGACGCCGGCGACGCCGCCTCGATCGTCCGCCAACGCCGGCACGCACGAAGGCCTCCTCTGCATCGGGCTGGTCAAGAGAGACAAGCGGAAGGAATCGGACAACGCAGGTCCTGGAGCGGATCCGGCCCGAAGCTGCCCAAGCTCCAGCGGCGTCAAGTTCGAAGCCCTCGACATGAGCCAGTGATTCATGGGCGGCGCCGCGGACCCCGGTCGAGATCAAGCTCTTCGGCAAGGACCTCGCCCACGCTGAAGAGGCCAGGCCGACCAGATCGTCGAGCGCATCTCGGACGTCCCGGGGATCCGCGACGCTGACCCACTCCCTGGCCGCCGGGCAAGCCCGAGATACCAGATCCGCATCGACCGGGACCGGGCCGCCCGCTGGCCTGATCGGTCGACCAGGTCGGCCAACACCGTCCAGACGGCGACGCTCGGCAAGGTGGCCACGCGCTACCGCGAGGGCGAGCGAGGAGATCGATGTCCGGCGTCCGGTTCAAGGAGCAGTACCGCGACAGCATCGACGAGATCCGCAGCATCCCGCTCGTCACGGCGGCCGGGCCAGACGGTCTATCTCGACCAGGTCGCCGACATCACGACGGGCGAAGGCCCCATCCAGATCACCCGCGAGAACCAGTCCCGCCGCGTCTCGGTCACGGCCAACATCGTCGGCCGCGACCTCGGCAGCGTCGTCCGGGACGTCAAGGCGCCGGCTGGCCGGCTTCGAGAAGGAGCCTGCCGCCGGGCTATTTCCTCGAATACGGCGGCTCCTACGAGCAGATGAGCGAGGCCTTCCTCATCCTGGCCGCCGCCTTCGCCCTGGCCATCCTGCTCGTCTACATGGTCATGGCCTCGCAGTTCGAGTCCTTCGTCCACCCCTTCATCATCATGTTCACGATCCCGCTCGGCTTCATCGGCGTCGTCATCGGGCTGCTCATCTCCGGCCGGACGGTCAACATGCCGGTCTCGATCGGGTTCATCCTGCTCGCGGGCATCGCCGTCAACAACGGCATCGTCATGATCGACTACATCAACCAGCTCATCAAGCAGGGCGTCGAGAAGCGGGAGGCCATCCTCCAGGGCGCGACGACGCGTCTGCGGGCCGTCCTGCTGACCGCCCTGACGACCATCCTGGGCACGCTGCCCATGGCCTTCACCCGGTCCTCGGGCTCGGAGATTCCGGGCCCCCATCGGCGTCACCGTCGCTCTTCGGCCTGACCGCGACGACGTTCCTGACGCTCTTCGTCATCCCGGTCATCTACAGCGTGTTCAACAAGATACGATTCAAGGAGAAGAGAAGCGCGCGGCTTAAACCGGCGATAGAGCAATACCGAGGGGACACGTACCAGTACGTGTCCCCTTCGTTCAGGCGCCCGCCGGGGCCCGGCCGTTTCTTCAGGCCTTGTACTTCAGGAAGGCGCCGATCTCGCCGTAGCGGTCGAGCTTCGACGGCGGGTCGATCTGCCGGACCGTCCCGCCCCGCTTGAGGACCGTCTCGATGGCCTCGTCGACGATGTCCGGGACGACGTCGGTCTTCTTGTCGTCGATCGGGCACTTGAGCTCGTCGAGGTAGAGGAACTTGTGGGTCGGGCAGATCCGCCCCGGCCTCGAAAAATTGTGGGTGACGACGAGCGTCTGGACCTCGAACTGGTTCAGGCGATGGATGGTGTCCCGCAGGCCCGAGCGTGGCCAGGCCGCCGCGCTCGAGCTCGGCGATGAGCTTCTGGACGATCTCGTCCTCTTCCGTCTTCTTCAGCCGGGTCTCGACCTCGAGGACCTCCTGGAGGACCTTGGCCGGCGAATCGCTCGACGCGGGAGTGCAGCCGGGCCTTGACCTTGCCGCAGAGATAGCTGTGGAGGTGGGACTCGAACTCCGAGCTGTGGTTCTCCTCGCGTGCCGATGAAGAGCCAGTCGAAGGGGTGCTTCTTGCTGAGGTCGAAGGTCTTCTGGGCCGTCTTCTTGTAGTGCTCCTGGAGGTGGGCGTCGATGTGGCGCTCGATCCTCTTGGCCGCGGTCCCCTCGAAGCCGCCCTCCTTGACCCGGCCGCGGGACGTCGCTCTGGATCTTGTCGAGGAACTTGATCTCGCCCATCGCGACGTCGTACCAGACGGCCTCGCGGCGGTCGATGAGGAGGGCGCAGATGTGGCTGTACTTGTCCAGGATCGACGCCAGGGGGCGGACGTAGAAGTTCGAGTCGAAGACGATCGCGGTTGCGGGGGCCGTGGGGCAGCTCCAGGACCTGCTTGAAGTCCTTCCGGCTGCGCCGAGAAGAAGGCCAGGCCGGCGGCGTTCGAGGAGCCCAGCGACTGGCTGCCGTATTCGGAGATGAGGTCCAGGTCCCGCAGCAGGGACGTCGGTCTTTTCCTTGGCGGCCGACAGGCCGCAGGCCTGGTCCTTGGCTTCGTTGAGGAGGTTTTTCAGGGTCAGATGGATCTCCTTCCGGCCCATCCGGCCCTTGTCCGTGTCCAGGTAGAAGCGAGGTCACGAGATCGCCCTGGCTCTTGAACTTGGCCAGCGCCTCGATCTGGGAGCGGTCTTGAAATTTCATACGTCCTCCTTGTGTGGAATTACAGGGGAAAGCGCCGACGCGAAAGCCGATCGGTGTGGGAGATCATCAACGACTCCACAATAGGCGGCGGGCGTCACTTTGTCAAGCCGGCCGGAAACGGGTCCTGAAAACGTTATTTACCTGCGGGGCCATTAATCGCTATAATAGCGGCTCCCTGAGTGCGGAAGTGGCGGAATTGGCAGACGCGCAAGCCTCAGGAGCTTGTGGCCGCAAGGCTGTGGGGGTTCGAGTCCCCCCTTCCGCACCATCTTTGTTTCCCGCCGTCCGCTAAGAACATGGGCCGCGCCAAGGACATCCTCCTCATCAACCCCTGGATCTACGACTTCACGGCCTATGATTTCTGGATGAAGCCGCTCGGCCTTCTCTACGTCGCCGCGCTCATCCGCCGCTTCACCCCGCACCGCGTGTCGTTCGTCGATTGCCTGGACCGCTTCCATCCCGGCCTGGCCGGGTCCCGGGCCGGGAAGCCCGACGGCCGCGGCCCCTTCCCGAAAGAGGAGGTCCCCAAGCCCGACGCCGTCCGCGGCGTGCCCCGCCGCTTCTCGCGCTACGGCCTCCCCGTCGCCCTGTTCGAGGAGGAGCTCGCCCGCGTGCCGCGTCCGGACGCCGTCCTCGTGACCTCGGCCATGACCTACTGGTATCCGGGGGTCCAGGCGGTCATCGACCTCGTCCGCCGCAGCTTCGGTCCCGTCCCGGTCATCGCTCGGCGGGATCTACGCGACGCTCTGCCCCGGCCATGCCCGGACCGAATCCGGGGCTGACGTCGTCGTTCCCGGTCCGGCGGGAACGGGACTCTTCGCGGCCCTGGCCGAAGTCCTGGGCGGGCCCGTCCCGGAGACGCCCGGCCTCTCCGGCCCCGACGCCATGCCGCCGCCCGCGTTCGATCTTCTCCGCGACAGGACCTGGCTCCCGGTCCTGACCTCGCGGGGCTGCCCGCTGCGATGCACGTACTGCGCGAGCTCGCTCCTCTCGCCGGGCTTCGAGCAATGGCCGGCCGTCGTCCGCCGTGGCCGAGATCCTGGACAACCGGGCCCGCTTCGGGACGCGGCATTTCGCCTTCTATGACGACGCGCTTCTTTGGGGAAGAAGGGGCACGCCTGGCCCCTGTTCGAGGGCCTGGCCGCGGCCGGCGCGGGACTGGCGCTCCACAGCCCGAACGGTCTTCACCTCCGGGAGATCGACGGTCCGACGGCCCGGCTCATGCGCGCGGCGGGGTTCGCGTCCCTCTATCTCAGCCTGGAATCCGCCGACACGGACCTGATGAAGGAGCGGGGACCGAAGGCGTCCCCGGCGGACCTGGAGAACGCCCTCCGCGAGCTCGAGGGCGCGGGCTACCAAAGAGGCGACATCGGCGTCTATCTCATCACCGGGCTTCCCGGGCAATCGCCGGAAGGCGTCGCCGAAAGCGTCCGCGTCGTCCGCGGCCTCGGGGCCACGCCCCGGCTCGCCCATTTCTCGCCCATTCCCGGCACCGCGGAATGGGCGTCGCTCGTCCGGTCCGGGGCTCCTGGCCGCCGACAGCGACCCCCTCCTCCACAACAAGACCGCTTTCGCCTGCCTCAAGAGCGGCCTCTCGCCGGACGACGCGAACGCGCTCGAGCGCCCGCCCGGCTGACGGTCCGATTTGCTAATTCGCCCCCCGAAGACTACTTTAGATGGCGAAAGGATGAAGACCCCATGAGCACCGTCCTCCCCGGACGAAAGATGCGCGTCGCGCCGGCCGTCCTCGCCGCTCTCGGCGCCGCCCTCCTCCTCGCCGGCCTGGCCGCGCTCCCGGCCTGCCGGAGCGCCAGCGTCACCCGGAAGCTCGCGCCGGCCCACGCCGAGTTCCTGGCCAAGGTCGGCTACATCATCACCAAGGAGGAGCGCAAGATCTTCCTCGAGCTGCCGGAGAGCGGCCGGGACGACTTCATCGCCGAGTTCTGGAAGCGGCGCGATCCCGATCCCGACACCGAGCGCAACGAGTATCGGCTCGAGTACGAGGACCGGGTGGCCAAGGCCGGGATCATGTTCCACGGCGAAGGCCGTCCGGGCTGGCAGACCGACCGCGGCCGGATCTTCATCCTGTTCGGCCCCCCGTCGGAGCGCCTGACCTATCCCATGGACGCCACCGGCTTCTGCCGGGAGGTCTGGTACTACGGCGCCTTCCCCGTCGTCTTCATCGACGAGCACTGCGTCGGGCAGCTTCGTCCTGCGGGCCATCAACCTCGAGCATCTCCAGGAGCTCAACATCGCCCAGGGCCATTTCCAGAAGACCTTCACCCAGGAAAAGAAGCTCTTCGACTACGAGGTCTCGATGAAGAAGACCCTGGCCGAGGGCGGCGTCTACGAAGGCCGCGTCTTCGTCGACATCCCCTACGACACGATCTGGTTCACGTTCAAGGGCGGCCGGCTCGAGACGGGCTTCGAGGTGCGCGTCGAGGTCTCGGACGAGTCGGGGACGACCCTCTGGGAGACCCAGGGCGCGTTCCCGCTGTCGCTCGCGGAAAAGGACCTCACCGAGAACCGGAAGAGCCGTTTCCGCATGGAGTTCCCGTTCCGCCTCGACAAGGACCTCGACCGGCTGAAGACGCAGAAGCTCAGGATGGACGTCTCGGTCAAGAGCACGACCGAGGGCGAGGCGCAGAAGAAGACCGTGTCGTTCCAGCTAAAATTTTAGGCTGAGGTTCAGCCGGACGACGCGCGTCCCGAGCAGGGGATTGAACGTCCCGTACGTTCCGCTGAGGGTGCGCGTGCCCGTGCTCGCGCCTTCGCCGTCCGGGGCCCACGTGCCGCCGTCGTTGAGGTCGAGCGTCCGGTATTTCTCCCCGAGCAGGTTGTAGACGTCGACCGAGGCCGAGAAGACGTTCCGGCCGGCCCGGGTGAACTCCTTCTCCAGCCTGAAGTCCAGGGTCTTCCACGAGCCGAACCGCCGCGAGCCCGGGCTTTCGAGATAGACCTTGACCGGGGTCGTGACGGCGCCGTTCGCGGCGGCCCAGGCGGCCGGCGGGATGATCGTCACCGTCCGGGCCCACGGCGCGCCGCTCTGCGCCTTGAACAGGAAGCTGGCGTAGATGTCCCAGCCGAAGCGCACGGTCCCGGCCAGCCGGGCGACGAGCGGCCGGTCCTGGAGCAGGCGGTCGGTCGCCGCGATGTTGGTGAACGAGTTCGGCGTCAGCAGGACGGGCGAGTTCCCGGCGCTCCAGCGCGAGGCGATGGTCGTCGTCCCCGTCGCCCGGTTCCAGGTCAGGGACCCGAACGCCTGCCAGTTGTGGGACATCCTCTTGCGGAAGGAGAATTCCAGGCTCCGGTACCTCGCCGTGAGCTCGGGAACGTTCTCGATGCGCTCGAAGAAAGCGGGGGCCGTCGCGGAGGGCATGTACAGATCCACCGTCACGTCGGGGTAGCCGTCCGTACCCGGAACGACGGTCGAGAAGGGCACCCACCAGCCCTCCGGGGATTCCTCGAGCGCGCCACCAGTGCGCCCCGGTCGAGGGGTCGTAGACGACGTGCCCGATATTGTTGGAGCTGCGACGGTCGATGTAGCGCGCGGCGAGAGTGAAATCGCGGCCGACCGCCTGCTCCAGCCCGGCCGTCCACTCCTCGATCACCGGGGCGGAGAGGTCGGGATCGACGGCCTGCCGGAAGTACTCGCTCTTGTAGACGCGGAAATCGTACGGCAGGAGGGCGAAGCCGTCGGTGCTGTTGACGGCGCCGTCTGCCGTCCTCGTCGTACCAGATGAAATCGTGGGAGGCCTGGGGATCGACCTGGGCCAGGTCCTGGGAATAGCCGAGGTTGAGATATTCGGGGATCCTCGCCCAGGACGCCCTTGAGGATCGTCCGGCCGCCGCCCAGGAGATCGAGGCTCAGACCGGCGCGCGGCGAGAGCGTGTTCCAGACGATGGCCTTTTCCCAGCTTGGCAGGCTGATCGAGCTGAAGAGGTTGTAGCCGAGAACGGGGTCGACGAGGGCGCTCCCGAGGTTGACGCTCACGGAGTTGCCGCTCGCGCCCTTGGAAAACGTCCCGAACCTCGCTTCGGACCTGTCGAACCGCAGTCCGCCGGAGAGGGACAGGGGCCCGATCTTGATCGTGTCCTGGGCGAAGAGGCCGATCCTCTTGAGCTCGCGCTGGAGCTTCATGGAGGTTTCGGCCGAGGGAGCGATATAGAACCCGATGAGCCCCCAGCCGACCTCGCTCTCCGGAGGTCGGGGATTCGGTCATCCCGTAGGTGTAGGGGCTGCCGTCCGCGTAATTGTAGATGAGGTTGTCGGCCTTCCAGGTCTTGGACGTCGTCGACGTCGTTTCGTACTCGCCGCCCGCGACGAACTCGTGGAATCCGCCGAGAAAGCCGTCCAGGAGGCGGGTTATCGTCACCCCGACCCGCATCCGGT
This sequence comes from Candidatus Aminicenantota bacterium, assembly GCA_963843505.1. Taxonomy (GTDB): domain Bacteria; phylum Acidobacteriota; class Aminicenantia; order Aminicenantales; family Saccharicenantaceae; genus RBG-16-66-30. Next base: position 422,644 of record CAWJKR010000006.1, read on the forward strand.
TGGCCGCCTCCCGGTCGTTCAGCGGTCCGCTGCCCCAAGTGTATCCCGTGATGACGTCGAAGTACTGAGGCTTGGCGGCGCCGGCCTCGTTGAGGAGGAGCGGCTGCTTGTACTTCGCGTATCCGACCGAGAGATCGACCCGCGTGCTCGGGTCGATGACGTACGTCCCGCCGACCCGGGCGAGGAAGGCGCCCTCGCCGTCGAGGTTGCGGGTCGAGGCCTCGGGCCGGAGCTTGTCGACGTCCGCCGCGTAGACGGGTTCGCTGAAGCCGGTCGTGCCGAACTCCAGCACGCCCTTGAATTTCCCGAGGACGTTCATGGACAGCTTGAACGTCGCGGCCAGGTCGCGCGAGCTGTAATCGTAGACGAAATGGCGGACGCCGAGCGGGTCGGTGAAGTAGGTGAACGGGGCCCGGCGGCCGAGGCTCTTGTAGCGGAAGTTGGCGAACATCCAGGCCATGTCTTCGAGCACGGGACCGCCCAGCGTGAAGGACAGGTCGTGCTCCCGCCGGAGCGACGTCGGCGCGGCGTCGGGCATCTCGGCGAGCTCGGCGGCCGTCCAGAGCGAATCGGACAGGCCCTCGCCCGGAGGCGCTGTAGGAGAGGCTGCCCTGCGTCGCCGCCGATCCCGGGCGGTGGACGACGTTGATATAGGCGCCCTGCGCGGGTCCCGTCTCGGCGGAGTGGCCCGCCGATTCGATGACGACCTCGTCGATGAGGTCCGTGCTGATCCGGTCCATGATCCGCCCGTCGGTGGGGTGGGTCACGATGATGCCGTCCTGGACGAGGACGGCGGAGGTGAGCGGGGCGCCGTTGAGGGACATCCGGCCGTCGGCCGTGTCGGTCTCGAAGATGAGCCCGGGGACGAGCCCCAGGAGGGCCGTGAAATCGCGGCGCAGGGGGAGGCGCTCGATGAGGTCCCGGTCCAGGATGACCGCGGAACGGGCCGAGTCCCGGTCGAGGCCGGGGCCGGGCCGGACGGTCGTGGACTCCTCCTCGAGCGGGGAGGCCTCCATCTTGAAGTTGGCCGTGAACGTCGCCCCGGACGAGACGACGACGCCGTCCATGGTGACGGTCTTGAAACCGGGGGCCTCGGCGACGATCTTGTAGGTCCCCGGGACGAGGCCGAGGATGCCGAATCGGCCGGATTTGGAGGTCATGAAATTGGCCACCCCCAGGGCGGCCGGCGAGGTCACGTAGAGATAGGCCCCCGAGAGAGGCGCCCCCTTGTCGTCGAGGATCCGGCCCTTGATGGCCCCGGTCGGGCCGGCCGGGGCGGCGGGCAGGCAGAGAACGAGGAGGGCCGCGCATATGGCCAGAGAAATGATGGATTTTCTGGTCAATAAGGCCTCCTTGGTCTCGGTCTCTATCGTTCTTTTATATTTTTTTCGTCCGGGGTTGTCAAAGCAATAAACTCCCGCCCCGGCGCGATGGTTACAGCCGGCGAAAGCCCGGCGGCCGCGCTTCATCCCCGGCGCCCGGACTTGAGATGGGCCCAGGCGGCGGCGCCCACGAGGCCCGCGTCGTTGCCCAGGGCGGCCTTTTCGATCCGGCAGCCGGCGAACGAGATGCGGTGGGACCGCCGGCGGGCCTCCTCGACGACCGGCCCGAGCAGGAGCTTGCCGGCCGAGACGACCCCGCCGCCGATGAGGATCATCTCGGGATTGAGCATGTTGATGACGATGCCGATGCCGATCCCCAGCCAATAGGCGAGCGTGCGGAAGCTCTCCAGGGCGGCCGGGTCGCCGGCCTTGGCCAGGAGATAGATGTCCCGGGAATCCGTGATATCCGTCCGGCCCGTCAGGGCCTGGAAATTGCGGACCATCCGCGGCGCCGAGGCCTCGGTCTCGAGGCAGCCGCGGTTGCCGCAGCCGCAGGCCTCGCCCTCGGGATTGACGGTGATGTGGCCGATCTCGCCGGCGTAGCCGCCCTCGCCCTGCCACAGCTTGCCGTCGAGGATGACGCCCGAGCCGATGCCCGTGCCCGACGGTCAGGAGGACGAGGCTGCGGGCGCCGCGCCCCGCCCCGTGCCGGAATTCGCCGTAGGCGGCCATGTTGGCGTCGTTGCCGATGCGGATGGGGACGTCGATGAACTTGCGCAGGGCCGGGAGGAGCGGGTAGCCGTTGAGGCTGGGGTAATTGGGCGACTGGAGGATCTTCCGCTCCTTGATGCTGTAGAACCCGGCGATGCCGAAGCCGCAGGAGCGGATGGGGCCGGGGGCCCTCTTCTTGAGGCCGGTCCAGGCCTCCTCGAGGACGGCCAGGATCTCGTCCATGGCCTCGGGGCTGCGGACCCGGCCCTTGTGGACGAGGCGGCCGTCGCGGTCGACGAGGCCGAATTTCAGCCGCGTGCCGCCGATGTCGAAGCCGGCGTCATATGCGGATGTCATGGGGGATTCTCGAAGGCCCGCCCGGCCGGGAGGGCCCGGCGGGCGTCACGGGTCAGCCGTCAGCCCTTGGGGGGCTCGGGGTTCTTCGGATTGTCGTGGTCGTCCTTGCCCTTGATGGAATTCTTGAAGTTCTCTGATGCCCTCGCCGAGGGACTTCCCGAGGTCCGGCAGCTTCCGGGCGCCGAAGAGCAGGATGACGATCAGGAGTATGATCAGGATCAGTCGGTCAGTCCGAGATCCAATCATGCCGATCTCCTTGATTTCAGCCTTGTTTTCTCCCCTAGAAGATACGCTCCCCCCCCCTAAAAGTCAATCTCGGGGCCCTGAGACCAGGCGGCCGAGGGACTTTTTGGGCGAATTCTGCGATAATAGGCGATTCCATGAAGAACATCCGGAACTTCTCCATCATCGCCCACGTCGACCACGGCAAGTCCACCCTGGCCGACCGGTTCATCGAGCTGACCGGGGCCCTGTCCGCCCGGGAGCTCAAGGAGCAGGTCCTCGACACGATGGACCTCGAGCGGGAGCGCGGCATCACCATCAAGGCCCAGACGGTCCGCCTGACCTACAAGAGCCAAGGACGGGCGAGGAGTACGTCCTCGAACCTCATCGACACCCCCGGCCACGTCGATTTCTCCTACGAGGTCTCGCGGAGCCTGTCCGCCTGCGACGGCGCCCTTCTCGTCATCGACGCCTCCCAGGGCGTCGAGGCCCAGACCCTGGCCAACACCTACCTCGCCCTCCACAACGACCTCGTCCTCATCCCGGTCATCAACAAGATCGACCTGCCCCAGATCCGACGTCGAGGAGACCCTCGAGCAGATGGAGCACATCATCGGCCTCGACCCGCAACGAGGCCCTGCTCGTCAGCGCCAAGACCGGCCAGGGACCTGCCCGAGCGTCCTCGAGGCCGTCGTCGAGCGCATCCCGCCGCCGAAGGGCGACCCGGACGCGCCGCTCAAGGCGCTCCTCTTCGACTCCTGGTTCGACACCTACCGGGGCGTCGTCGTCCTCGTCCGGATCTTCGACGGCGAGCTCAAGACGGGCGACCGGATCGTCCTCATGGCCTCCGGCGCCGAATACGAGGCCGAGGAGGTCGGCTACCTCACCCCCAAGCCGGTCAAGACGGACCGGCTCTGACGACGGGCGAGGTCGGCTACCTCATCGCCGGGATCAAGAAGCTCGAGCGACGCCCGGATCGGCGACACCGTCACCCTCAGGAACCGGCCCGACGGCCGACGCCCCTGCCCGGGCTTCAAGGAAGCCAAGCCGATGGTCTTCTGCGGCATCTTCCCGGCCGGCGACAGCCGCATCGAGGAGCTCCGCGACGCCCTGGAGAAGCTGCGGCTGAACGACGCCTCGTTCCAGTACGAGCCGGAGAACTCGCCGGCGCTGGGCCTGGGGTTCCGGGCCGGCTTCCTGGGCCTCCTCCACCGGGAGATCGTCCAGGAGCGGCTCGAGCGGGACTTCGGCCTGACCCTGATCACGACGGCCCCGAGCGTCAGCTACCGGGTGACCAGACCGGAACGGGCGAGACGTTCGAGGTCCACAATCCCTCCGAGCTGCCCGAGCCGCACCGAGATCGCGACGATCGAGGAGCCGATCATCGAGGCCGTCATCCTGACGCCCGGACCGGTATCTCGGCGCCATCCTCAAGCTCCTCGAGGGCCGCCGCGGCGAGCAGAAGAAGATGGAATACATCAGCGCCGCAGCGCGTCCTCCTGACCTACGACGCTGCCGCTCAACGAGGTCGTCTTCGACTTCTACAACCAGCTCAAGCAGCTGTCCGCAGGGCTACGCCTCGCTCGACTACGAGTTCATCGGCTACCGCGCCGGGCCGCTGGTCAAGCTCGACATCCTCATCAACCGCGACCCCGTCGACGCGCTGTCGCTCATCGTCCACGAGGACAAGGCCTAGACGATCGGCCGGGCCCTGGTCGAGCGGATGCGCAAGGTCATCCCCCGCCAGCAGTACGAGGTCGCCCTGCAGGCCGCGATCGGCAAGCGCATCATCGCCCGGGAGACGGTCAAGGCCTTCCGCAAGGACGTCCTGGCCAAGCTCTACGGCGGCGACTACACGCGCAAGATGAAGGTCCTGGAGAAGCAGAAGGCCGGCAAGAAGCGCATGCGGCGCGTCGGCAAGGTCGATATCCCCCAGGAGGCCTTCCTGGCCATCCTGGAAGTCAAATAGGGACGGGGACATGTACCTTCGGTACGTGTCCCCATTCTTGTCCCCGTCGGCTGAACGGTCGGACCGGGATGTCGTATAATGGAATACCGATTTTTATAAGGAGATGTCCATGAAGAAAAACCACCAGAAGATCATCGCGGTCGTGTTCGGGATCATCGCGATCGCCGCCGTCGCCGCCGCCCAGGCCGCGGACACGAAGCCGTTCATCGGCGCCTGGAAGGGCACCTTGAGCGTCGCCGGCATGGACCTCGAGATCGGCCTCAACTTCACGCTCGACGAGGCCAAGAAGATCCAGGGGACCTTCGATTCGATCAGCCAGGGAGGGTTCGGCATCAAGCTGGGCAATATCGAGATCAAGGACAAGACCATCACCTTCATGATCGACGACGCCAACGTCCCCGGCGAGCCGACCTTCAAGGGCACCCTCGACGAGACCGGCAAGAAGCTCACCGGCGAATTCACCCAGGGCGGCGCCGCCGGCACGTTCGCCGTCGAGAAGCAATGATCGTTGGGGACATGTACGCTTCGTACGTGTCCCCGATACATGCCCGGCCCGGGACACGTACAAAGAGCACATGTCCCGGGCTCAGGCTTTCGTGAGGGGCAGGGGATGAGCAAGAAGGACATCGAAGCGGCCCTCGCCCGGGGCGTCGAGATCCTGGACGCGTTCCTGCCGCTCAAGTCCTGGCTCGTCTTCCCCGTCCTCTATTCGGCCTGCGTCTGGGCCGTCCGGCGCGTCTTCGATTACCGCGAGCGGATCCTGGCCTGGCAGGTCTGGCTCGATCCCGATTTCGTCCGGACGAAGCCCGACGACTTCGTCCTCGACTTCTTCCGCGGGCAACGACGCCCTCGCGCCGCGAATACGCCGGTGAGATCGCCCGCGGCGACCTTCGCGTCCTCCGGGCCGCCTTCCCCGCCCTCTACCCCGTCCTCGGCCTCGAGGACGCCTTCCTCAAGGCCCTCTTCAAGGCCGAGATCGACGCGGCCGACTATCGGGCCATCGTGGTCGAGTTCGCCGCCCGGACGGCCAAGGCCCGGGACGACATCCGGCCCGCCGCGGATGACCCGGAATTCTGGAAGGCCCTCTTCCTCATCGCCGCCGAAGCCGCCGCGCTCGGCCTGCACCTGCTCAAGGACGAAGAGGTCCAGGACATGATCATCGGCCTGATCAAGGGACCGGTCCGCCCTGGGACCGACGGTCCCGCCCGAAGCATGAAGACCCGGCGCCTCGCGGCTTTCGCCCTCGCTCTCGCCCTCGTCGTCGCCCTGTCAGCCTCCTGCCTGACCCGCCTCGGCCGGGCCAAGCAGTATTACGCCGAAGGCCAGGACGAAGCGCGGGCCTTCCGGACCGAGCACGCCGTCGCGTCCTGGAAGAGGGCCCTCGACGAGGCCGGCCGCGAGTGCCGCCGGCGGCCTTCGGCCCAATCCTTCACGGTCAAGGGCCTGGCCGAAGCGAGCCTCGGCCTCTGGCGCGAGGCCGAGGGGTCGTTCCTCAAGGCGTTCAGCCTCGGCTTCGACGACGGGGAGGCCTGGGCCTCCGATTCGGCCCTGGCCGGGCTCGCGGCGTCCTTCGAGGCGCTGGACCTCGAAGCCCCGGCCCTCCGCATCTACGCCCAGATCGTCGACAAGTCCGATTTCAAGCCGGCGCTCATGCTCGCGGCCGAGCGGAGGACGAACCTCCTGCTGGCCCGGGCCGCCGCTCTCGAGCCGGGCGAGAGGGAGCGGACGCTCGCCGCGCTGGTCAAGGTCCTCGACCGGCTCCTCGACCGCGATTTCGCCTGCGGCCTTTACCACTACCTCCACGCCCAGGTCGACGGCCACCTCGGCGACCTCCGCCGCGGCTACGAGGAGGCCGTCATGGCCCGCGAGCTCGGCCTGCCCTCGGAGAAGATCGGGCGAGACAACGACAACGAGCTCGTGTATTGTTATGTCCGGTTGCGCGATTCGCTGCCCCCGGCCGAACGGGACGCCTTGACGGCGGCCCAGGCGCGCTGGGCGGCGAAGTGGGGCTGGCGGGACGACCGGACGCCGGCCTGGAAGAAGGAGTGACCGATGCTGCCGACGATCGCCTGGCGAGGCCGTTCCGTCATCATGATCGACCAGCGCAAGCTGCCCGGGCAGGAGATCTACGTCCGCTGCCGCACCTACATCCAGGTGGCCCAGGCCATCGAGAAGATGGTCGTCCGCGGCGCGCCGGCCATCGGCATCGCCGCGGCCTACGGTCTCGTCCTGGGGACGATGGCCATGAGCGCCGAGACGGGCCGCTCCGTCGACCGCGATTTCGAGAAGGTCTACAAGCGCCTCGAGCGGACGCGGCCGACGGCCCGGAACCTCTTCTGGGCCCTGGAGCGGATGAAGGCGGTCTACGAGCGGACGCGGGCCGACGGGCCTGCGGGCGCTCCGCGCGGCCCTCCTCGACGAGGCCAAGGCCATCGAGCGCGAGGACGCCGAGACGAACCGGGCCATCGGCCGCCACGGCCAGGCGCTCCTCGCGCGACGGCTGGACCGTGCTGACGCACTGCAACGCCGGGGCGCTGGCCACGGCGGAATACGGCACGGCGCTCGGCATCGTCCGGGCGGCCGTCGCCGAGGGCAAGCGCATCCGGGTCTTCGCCGACGAGACGCGGCCCTTCCTCCAGGGCGCCCGCCTGACCGTCTGGGAGCTCGACCGGGACGGCATCCCCGTCGTCCTCATCACCGACGGCATGGCCGGCTGGTTCATGCGCCGCGGCGAGATCAAGGCCGTCGTCGTCGGGGCCGACCGGATCGCCCGCAACGGCGACACGGCCAACAAGATCGGGACCTACTCGCTGGCCGTCCTGGCCAAGGAGAACGGCGTCCCGTTCTACGTCGCCGCGCCGATGAGCACGGTCGACCTCACGCTCGCCGACGGGGGCGGCATCCCCATCGAGGAGCGGAACCCGGACGAGGTCCGCGAGGTCGGCGGCCGGCTGCATCACGGTGCCCTACGTCGAGGTCCGCAACCCCGCCTTCGACGTCACGCCGGCCGCCTACATCACGGCCATCGTCACCGAGCGCGGCGTCCATCGCCCGCCCTTCGAAAAGAGCCTGGCCCGCCCGGACTAGGAGCCGATCGGCGCCGTTCTCGTTCGCCGTCCCCGCCATCCGGGCGAGCGGCCGGAACGTATTATAGTTAAAGCCGGCCGCGATCGCTCTCGCGTAAAGGATGGAACATGAGAAGAACAACGGTCCTCCTGTATGGCTGCCTCATGCTGTCGGTCACGCTCTTCGCTCAGGGCCCCGACCTGGTCAAGACGGACGGCATCTCGGGTCCTTTGCACCGGGCCCACATCGGCGAGATCGTCTTCCTGGCCAAGCCCATCCCCCTCGAGCAGATGAAGGCGATCGGACTTCCTGAAGGCCTTCGATCTCATGGAAGGCCGCGACCTGAACATCCGCGTGTTCATGGCCAATTCGTTGACGAACTATCTGCACCGGCTGGCGCCCGGCCTCGGGGCGGCCGAGCTCGACAGGATCGGCAACTACCAGTTCTCTTTTTTTGTGGACGGGGCCGCGGTCTATACGGAGAACCTCAATCCCGGGGCCGGGGGGCTCGAAGCCAAGAACAGCCGGACCGTCTTCCGCGTCCCCCTGATCAGCACGACGGATGAGGATTCCTGGGGCCGGTTCCTCTGGATGCGGTTCATGATCCGGGGCGGCGAAGACGCCCTGAGCGAAGGGAAGCATGTTCTGAAGATCGAGATCCGGCCTTACCTCAAGAACCCGGAGCTCAAGACCGGCGACCTCATCGCCGCCGGCGAGATCGCTCTGAACGTCGTCAAGCCGGCCGTCGACGAGGCGGCCATCGCGCCGCAGGCCGTCCGCCCGGGCGGAGGCTGGCCGGTCTCGAGCGACAAGTACGACCTCGCGAAGATCCGGGAGCTCAACAGGAAGATCGCCCAGAAGGACTTCAAGGACATCACCAGCGTCGTCGTCATCAAGGACGGGAAGCTCCTCGTCGAGGAGTACTTCAACGGGGCGGACCGGACGACGCTCCACAACACGCGTTCGGTGGGGAAGACGTTCACCTCGGCGCTCATGGGCGCGGCCATCCGCGACGGCCATATCAAGAGCCTCGACCAGACCCTGGGCGAATTCTACGACCTGAAGTCCTTCGCCAACTATTCCCCCAAGAAAAGCGCGGTCACGCTGAAGGACTTGATGACCATGAGCTCGGCCTTCCTCGGGTCGGACAACGACGCCGCCTCGCCCGGGAACGAGGAGAACATGTATCCGACGCCGAACTGGGTGAAATTCGCCCTCGACCTGCCCATGGACGCGGCCAAGGAGAACGGGAAGCAGTGGGACTATTTCACGGCCGGCGTCGTCGTCCTGGGCGATATCCTCGATCGCTCCGTTCCCGGCGGATTGGAGCGCTACGCCGACAAGGTCCTGTTCAAGCCCCTCGGGATCACGAGATACGAGTGGCAGTACACGCCGCAAAAGGTCGTGAACACGGCCGGAGGCCTGGCGATGTCCTCCCTCGATTATGCCAAGTTCGGACAGCTCTACAAGAACGGCGGCCGATGGAACGGCGTGCCGGTCCTGCCGGAAGAGTGGGTCGTCGAGTCGTTCCAGAAATACCTGCCCGTTCCCAACAATGTCGATACGCTATTACGGGCTCTTGTTCTGGAACATGACCTACCATGTCGACGGCCGTCCGTACGAGACGTTCTTCTGCACGGGCAACGGCGGCAACAAGATCTTCGTGTTCCGGGACCAGCCCCTGGTCGTCGTCGTCACGGCGACCGCCTACGGCAAGCCCTACATGCATTCCCAAGTGGACAAGATGATGGAGCGATACATCCTGCCGGCCGTTGTCAAGTAGCCGGCCGCCGGGATCACTCTCTGTCCCCGCCATCTCTCCGGTCTTGACGGTGCCTGCCTCGGCGATATCATCCCATCGGGATGCGACGTCCTGCCTGCCGATCAGATGACATGAAGAGGACGAAGAGCGCCGTCGCGGGCGGGACGACCGTTCTCCTGTCGGCGCTCGCCGCCGCTGGGCGGACGCGGCCGGTCAGGAGCAGGCGCCGGTCGGCTATATCTCGAAGGACCGGGTCGTCGAGCTGGCCGCGGCCGCCGACGGCTCGATCACCTCGTTCACGCCGTCTCCCGAGGCGCTGGCCTCGTTCATCGCCCTGATCGACCCCGTCCTCATCCGCGTATTCCTCTGCGCCTCGCGCCCTTCAGACCTTAAGCTGGCCGCGGAGATCGGCCAGACGGCCGCGGCGGCCGCCAATCCCGCCCTGTCCGTGGAGTTCGTCGCCGTCGCGGAGGACCTGACCGAGCCGAAGACCCTGATCGCCGACAACGCCGTCACCAAGGTCCCGGAGATCATCATCTACTGGATGGGCCAGGAGGTCGGCCGGATGCACCCCGATCCGGGGGCCGCCATCGATGCGGAGCTGGCCGATCTCATCTTCCAGGCCAGGACCCAGATCGCCCAGGAGATGCTCCTCGACAACGAGTTCTTCAAGTACACCTACCACAAGGATCTCATCGCGCTCGACTGCAAGCGCTGTCACGGCCCGGGGCGCTCGGGAGCGAGATCGAGGCCGCGGAGCGTCTCGGAGCGCGTTCGAGGAATACTGAAGGAGCCTTCCCGGGCACGTTCGCCTGGCCTTCTTGAACAGGTCCCGCGCCTCGCGGGCCTTTTCCGCGCCCCAGGCCCGCAGGCCGTCCCCGTGATAGTAGAGGACGGGGATGACGATCAAGATGAAGAGGGTCGACGTCGTCAGCCCGCCCACCGTGCAGAGGGCCAGCGACGACCAGATCTGCCGCTTGTTGGTCTCAGCCCCGATGAGGAGGAGCGGCAGCATGCCGAAGACCGTCGTCGCCGTGGTCATGAGGATGGGCCGGACCCGGTCCCTGGTGCCGCGGACGACGGCCTCCAGGAGCGCCAGTCCCTGTCGCCGACGCAGGCCGATGTGGTCGACGAGCAGGATGGCGTTATTGACGACGATGCCCGAAAGTAGGATCACGCCGATGTAGGCCGTCGGGTCGAAGGGGGCTTTGGCCACGACGAAGGCCACGAAGACGCCGATGAGGGCGAGCGGCACGGCCAACATGATGAAGAAGGGCAGGACGAAGGACTCGTAGAGCGCGGCCAGGATCATGAAGATGATGACCAGGGCCACGACGATGGCGAAGTTGATCTGCTTCTGCTCCTCCTCGGTCACGAACCACGTCTCGTCGAGCGTCGCCGAGAAGCCCGGCGCGAGGTGCAGGGACTCGAAGACCGCCTTCCGGTAGCGCTCCTCGGCCTTGGACGGGCCGCGGAACTCCCACATGATCGTCTGCTGGAACTGCTGGTTCTCGCGGTCGATCGATCCGGGGATGGGCGTTTCGACGAAGGCGGCGATCTCGCCGAGACGGAGGTATTCCCCGCCCCGCGTCTGGATGAGCGATTCGCCGAGGGCGCGCATGTCGAGCGTCGCGGCGTCGGGGTATTTGACCGAGACCGTGATGTCCTTGCCTTCCGTGCGGATCCGGGCCGGCTGGCCGAAGGTCCCCTGGATCATCGTCTGGAGGCTGAAGTAGAGGTAGGCGGGGTCGACGTCGTAGTCCTTGAGCGCGGACTTGTCGATCTTGAGGACGTCCTCGACCGTGTCGCCCCGCCACCAGCCGTAGCGGCTGGAGACCGTCCGGACCTCCTTGATGCGCGGGTTGCGGCGCAGGGTCTTCTCGAGGTCCCCGGTGATCTCCTTGAGCTTCCGGAGGTTATAGCCGTAAAACTTGATCCGTGAGCTGTAGTAGGTGCCGGCGCCCATGCTCGAGGCGTAGTACTGCGGGTCGAAGCCCGAGACGCTGATGTCGATGCCGGCGAACTGGGTGGCCAGCTGGATGAGCTCCTCCTTGAGGGCGTAGGGCCGGTAGGATCTCTCGATATCCTTGGGGAAGCCGATGATGGCCTGGGCGTTCTCCGGAACGATGCGGACGTTCATCTCCTTCTCGTAGTCCTGGGCCATGACCTTCTCTTCGAAGGCGCGGATCGTCTCGTCGGTCCGGGCGATGTCGGTCCCCGGCGGCATGCCGACCCGGACGTAGAGGTATTCCTTGGAGTACCAGGAGTACCAACGGCCCATCGTCACCTCGGCGCGAAACCATTTGTAGGACCCGAAGAGCAGGGCCGCGACGACGAGGAGGACCTCGACGGGGTGGCGGATGAGAACGCCGAGCGCCTTCTCGAACCTCGGGCTTCTCTTCTCGCCGGACCCCGCTCCTTTCCTCTTCTTGAGGAGGCGCGGGCTGAGCGAGGGGACCAGCGTGAAGGAGACGAGGAGCGAGGCGGCCATGGCCGAGGCGATGACGATGGCCAGGGGAAGATAGTAGATCTTGAGCTTGCCCTGGAAGAAGGGGAAGCTGAAGAAGACGGCCATCGTGGTCAGGGTCGAGGCCGCGACGGCGACAAAGACCTCCTTCGGGCCCTGGAGCGACGCCTCCCGCGGCGAGAGGCCGCTTTCGCGGAGGCGGAGGATGTTCTCGAAGACGACGATGGAATTGTCGACGAACATGCCGAAGCCGAGGGCCAGGGCCCCCAGGGTCAGCATGTTGAGCGAGATCTTGAAGGCGTAGATGAGGTTGAAGGTGATGACGATGGAGAAGGCGATCGAGGACAGGATGAGGAGCGACGGCTTGAACCGCCGGAGGACGACGAAGATCATGACGAAGACGATGACCGTGATCAGTCCGGCGAGGGCATAGAGGTCGTTGAGGTTCTTGCGGATCTCCTCGCTCTCGTCGTCGACGCTCTTGAAGGCGAGGTCGGGCGGGAGCTCTCCCTTGAGGGCCTCGAGCTTGCGCTTGACGTCGGCGGCGACGCGCAGGGTGTTCGCGCCGCGCTCCTTGGACACGATCAGGCTGACCGTGGGCTGGCCGTTGATGCGGTGGATCTGGCGGATGTCGGCGTAGGTCACCTCGACCTTGGCCACGTCCTTGACCAGGATGGGGTTCTCCCCGGAGTGGGCGACGATCGTGTCGCGGAGCTCGTCGAGGCTGTCGATGCGGTCGGCGAACTTGAACAGGAACTCCTGGTTGCCGCGGCGGACCCGCCCCGTCGGATAGGTCCCGAGCCGGGCGCCGATGGCCGCGTTGACCGTGTAGGGATGAAGGCCGAGGGCCTTGATCCGGTCCTCGTTGAGGACGACCCGGATCTCGGGCTCCGAACCGCCGGCGACCTCGACGTCCGAGACGCCGCGGACCGAGCCCAGGCCGATCTCGAGCTTTTCCTTGACCAGCTCCTGGAGCTCCTGGAGGCCGTAGCGGCCCGAGACCGTGTACTCGAGGAACGGCCGGACCCGGAAGTCCTCGGGGACGTAGGGCTGGACGAACGGCCGGACGAGCGGCGGCAGGAGCGGCCGGGCCTTCGTCAGCTGCTCGCGCAGGGCCAGCGTCGCGAACTCCATGTTCGTCTTGGGATCGAATTCCAGGGTGATCCGGGACAGGCCGATCTCGGAGGTCGAGGTCATCTTGGTGATGCCCTTGACCGTGGCGCAGGCCTCCTCGAGCGGGGCCGTCACCTGCGTCTGGACGACCTCGGGCGGGACCCCGTACCAGCTGGTCACGATGTCGGCCATGGGGAAGCTTTCCTTCGGCGCCAGCTCGATCGGCGTGCTCAGGAACGAATAGACGCCGGTCGCGAGGAGGGCCAGGAAGACCATGGCCGTGGCCACCGGGCGGTCGATGAAGAGCTTCATCCCTTGCGGCGCTCCACCCATTCGTAGAGGACGGGGATGAGGATGAGGGTCATGAAGGTCGAGAAGAGCAGGCCGCCGATGACGACGATGGCCAGCGGCTGCATGAGCTCGGCGCCCCGCTCCAGGGCCAGGGCCATGGGCACGAGGCCGACGAGGGTGCTCCCCGTGGACATGAGGATCGGCCGCAGCCGGACGTGGCTGCCCTCCTCGACGGCCTCCCGGAGCGGCATGCCGCCGCGCCGGAGCTGGTTCGTGTAGTCGATCTTGACCGTGGCGTTGTCGACGACGATGCCGACGAGGACGACGAGACCGATGATGGAGATGACGTTGTAGGTCTGCCCGGTGACGAGCAGGGCGACGATGGCCCCGGCCGCCCCCATCGGCAGCGTGAACATGACGATGAAGGGGTGGACGAGCGACTCGAACTGGGCGGCCATGATCATGTAGGTCAGGAGCGCCGCCAGGAGCAGGGCCATGACGAGCGACTGGAACGACCGCGACATCTCCTCGCGCTCGCCGCTCCAGGCGATGCGATAGTCGGCGGGCAGGCGCACGGCGGAGATGGCCTTGTCGATGGCCGGCGTCACCTGGCTGATCTTCCGGCCCTTGAGGTTGGCCGTCACCAGGACCTCGCGCTGCTGGTTCTCGCGGCGGATCTCGCGGGGCCCGCGGACGACCTCGTAGGAAACGAGGTCGCGGAGGGGTACGGCCCGGCCCTCGAAGGGCAGGGTCTCTCCGAGAAGCGCCTCGATGTTCTCGCGCGACGAGTCCTCGAGGCGGACGAGGATGTCGTACTTCTTCTCCATCTCCCGGAACTGGGTGGCCACCCGGCCGCGCACGGCGCTGACGAGGAAGTCGCCGATCGTGGAGGGCGAGAGGCCGGGGTACTTCTTCAGGGCGTCCTTGTCGACCGTGACCTTGAACTCGGGCTTGCCCTCGCCGATGTTCGTGGCCACGTCGGCGACGCCGGGAATGGCCGCCAGGCGCGCGGTGAGGTCGGCGGCGATCTCCTTGAGCCGGTCGAGGTCCTTGCCCTTGATCTGGAGGCCGATCTCCGCGGCCGACAGGGACAGGAACTCGTTGAACGTCGATTGCCCGCGGGAGACCGTGTACGCGATGTCGGGGAACCGGGCCAGTCGGGCGCGGGCGGCGTCGAGGACGCCCTCGAGCTGGTGGGGCCTTCCGACCTCGACGAAGAAGCGGGCTGAATTGACGGAGATATTGGGATCGGCGCTCTCCATGCCGCTGACGATCCCGACCTGGGCGAGGACGGTCTTGACGGGGCCGAGGCCGCGGAGCTCGGACTCGAGCATCACGGCCATCTCGGTCGTCTGCTCGAACGAGAAGTCGACGGGCATCTTCAGGTCGAGCTCGAAGGCCGTCGTTTCCATCGGCGGCATGAGCTCGCTGCGGATGAGGCCGCCGAGGGCGAAGACGACGGCGAAGAAGACGAGCGTCCAGGCCATGACCCGGCCCTTGTGGTCGAGGCTCCAGCGGAGAAAGCGCTGGTAGCCGTCGATGAACCGTCCGTAGACGGCGTTGAAAGCGGAGAAGACCGCTTTGAGGAGCGGCCGGAAGGGGAGGGCGAGGTAATGGGCGACGAAGGCGAAGAGCTGGATGATGAAGCTCACCAGGAAATTCAGGACGAATCCGAGGCCCTTGAAAACGGCGTAGAGGAACCAGCGGACGGCGCGGACCGGCACGGCGAGGACGGCCGGGAGGCGCTTTTTCGGCCGGGACGGTTCGCCGGCGCCGGCCGGCTCCAAGGCCGCCCCCGGCCCTACGCCCTTCCCCGGCTTCCAAACGCGGCCGAGCCCCCAATGCCATCTCCAGCGGCTCTCTTTCCCGATCCCGAAATCGAATTCGCGCGATTCGAGCGTGGCGATCAAGGTCAGCGAGACGAGAAGCGAGGCCAGGAGGGCGAACGTGACCGTGAGGGCCGTGTCCTTGAACAGCTGACCGGCGACGCCGTGGACGTAGATGACCGGCAGGAAGACGACGATCGTCGTCAGGGCCGTGGACACGACGGCCGGGCCGACTTCCTTCGTCCCGATATAGGCCGCCTCCTTCAGCCCCTTACCGAGGCTGCGATGGCGGAAGATGTTCTCCGAGACGACGACCGCGCAGTCGTCGAGCATGCCCACCCCCAAGGCCAGACCGCCGAGCGACATGATGTTGAGGGTGATGTGGCCGAAGAAGAGCAAACTGAACGCGCCGATGATGGAGATGGGGATGACCGTGCCGATGATGAGGGGCGTCTTCCACTCCTGGAGGAAGATGAGCAGGGTCAGGAAGGCCAGGATGGCGCCCTGGATGAGCTCGTCCTTGACGGCGCCGATGGCGTCCTCGATCGTCTTGGCCTGCTCGTTGACGATGCTCAGGGCGATGCCGGCGTTCTCGGCCCGGATCTGGCCGATCGTCTCGCGGACGAGCTTGGTCACCTTGACGGTGTTGGCCCCGGATTCCTTGCGGATGAGGAGGCCGATGCTCTCGGCCCCGTCGAGCCGGGTCATGCCCTGGCGCTCCTTGATGGAGTCGTGGACCGTGGCCACGTCGCGGAGGCGGACGACGCCGCCCTCCTGGGTGACGAGGAGGCCGATGTCGCCGATCTCGCTGAGCGACTCGAACTCGCCGACGACGCGCAGGGCGTACTTGAATGTCCCCTTGCGGATCGTCCCGCCCTGGAGGTTGCGGTTGAAGGCGCCGACCCGGGCGGCCACGTCCTCGACGGTCAGCCCGTAGAGGGCCAGCTTCTGGGGATCGGCCTCGATCTGGATCTCGCGCTCGACGCCGCCCGTGATCTCGGCCGACCCGACGCCCTCGATCTGCTCGAGGCGCGGCTTGATGAGCTCCTCGGCCAGCTCCTTGAGCTCGAGGAGGGTCCGGTCGCCCGAGAGGGCCAGGGTCATGATGGGCCGGCTCTGGGGGTCGAGGGGGATGATCGTCGGGCTCTCGGCGTCCTCGGGGAAGCGGTCCTTGGCGTTGTCGAGCTGCTCGCGGGTGTGGAGCATGGTGAAGTCCATGTCCGTGCCCCAGTCGAACTCCAGGGTCAGGAGCGAGACCCCTTCTTTCGAGACCGACTCGACGCGGCGGAGGCGCGGGATGCGGCTGACGGCCGATTCGAGCGGGGCGGTGATGAGCGTCTCGATCTCCTCGGGGGCGACGCCGGGGTAATTGGTGATGACGGACAGGCGCGGGTAGCTGATGTCGGGCAGGAGGTCGACCGAGAGCTCCCGGAGCGAGACGACCCCGAGGAGGATGACGGCGACGTAGAACATGTACATCGTCACCGGCCGGTCGACGGCCATGCGGGCGAGCTTCATGACGGCCGCTCCTTGTCCGATCTCATCTCGTCCTCCTCGTCATGTTCCGTCGCGACTTCGTCGCTTTATCGTGCGATGCGGTATTTCTTGATGGCGAAAGTTTCTTCTTCGGACCGCTCGACGACCCAGAGGAATTCGCCGTCGAGGGCGCATTGGCCAGGCGACCAGAGGCTTCCCGAGCGCCGGCTCGGGAAGCTTGAGCCAGAAGCAGTCCCGGTAGACGCCCTCGCCGTCGAAGACGTCGATGAGAACGCCCTTAGCCTTGTCTTTGGTCGAAGTCACCGCCCAGATCTCGTCCCCCCGGGTCAATAGATTCTTGACGTCGGTCTGATATTTCTGCTCCGGCGGACCGTAATGCTTGCCATTGATGATCATCCCGCCCTTCTTCTGCTCTTCTGTGAGGGGCTCCGGCTTGACGCGCTCGTAGGGTCGCCGGAACTCCTTGATGACCCTGTTCGCCGCCGGGTCGAAGATCTTGACGAGATACTCTTCCGTGTGCGCAAGGGCCAGGAGGTCCCGGCCGAACGGAACGGCGATCAGGCTCGTGATGGCGAACATGCCGCCCCCTCCGCTGGGCGAGGAGACGACCCAGGCCCGGGTCACGAAAGTGGTCCGGGGCGTGATCGAGCCGTCCGAATCGCTTACGGCGACGATAGTCCGGGGATTATCGATGATGTCCGGATCGCCCGGTGTCCTCGGGAATTCCCCGGACTCGAAATAGAGCCGGCCCGCCCGATGACCGATCAAGGTCAGGCGCGTTCGGCCTTCCGGCCGGACCGGCACCTCTCGCTCATATCGGCCCGACGGACTGAAAAAGACGAGTTTGCTCGGATATCCGGAATAGACGATGATGGCCTTGTCTGTCGGCAGGCAGGCGCCCGCGTACGGCATCTCTCCAGGTCCCTGCCCCTTTTTGAAGAGGTTGCGCACGAATTGGCCCTTGGCATCGAACTCCAGCACCTGATCCTCATCGGTCAGGAGGAGGGAGCCGTCCGCCGCTGTCCTGAGCCCGCGCGGCCATTTGAAATAGTAATCGCTCGTCCCCTCGTCGGAGACGGCCAGGACCTCTTCCGGCGCGACGACCCGCCCGGCGTTCGCCGCCATCGGCTTGGCCGGGTTCTCGATGACCTGCGCGAAACCTGCGACGGCGACGCCGGCGAGGGCGGCGATGAGCCCCATGAACACGCCCCTTTTCGCATTCATCCCCATCTCCTGACGCTCCCCGCGGCCCAAGACTGCTTTCGCTTTCAACTTCTCGCTGCTCCTGATCCCTGCCCGGCCGTCCGGACGCCTCTGGAAGCGAGGCCCCTGCTCATTTCTCGACGATCCTGTATTGATAGACCGTGACGCCGCGCTCGCGGTCGATGAGGAAGAACTGATCGCCGAAGACGCGGATGATGTCGGCGAAGTGGGTGAGCGGGATCTCGCCGAGGAGGACGCCGTCCGGATCGAAGATCTCGAGCCTGAAGGCGTCGGTCGTCCGCACGTCCGTGTTGCCCTCGGTCTTGACGGAGACGTTGTTCACGCTCCCGGCCTCGTCCCCGCTCATCATCATGGTCTGGACCTTTTCGTTCCTCCTTGAGCTGACGGGCGTAGGTGACGACCCAGGACCGGCCTTTAGCGTCGACGGCGATGCCTCGCCGAGCAGCTGTTCATCTCGGGGGCCGAACACGAGATCCCGCCCTCATGCTGTTCGATCTTGCCCTTCTTCTTGACCTCCGTGCCGTAGCGAGCGGCCGGTCGGCCCGCCAGAGGAGCGCCCCGTCAGGCGCGTATTTTTCGACGCGGTTCTGGGCCTTGAAGCTCACCAGGAGGGCGCCCTGGGCGTCGACGTCGAACGTCGCGTGGCGTTCCCCATGGCGCTGGTCGTGGGCTCGCCGAAGTCGGTCAGCACCGCCGAAAGCCGCCGCCGTCCGCCCGTCCGGCCGATGCGGCGGAAGAGGCGCATGTCTCGAGCCGACCTTGGCCGGCTCGCCGGGCCTGGAGAATGCGTATGGTTGAGGCCTTGCCCACGAAATCCCCCGTAGGCAGGGGCCGGATGCCGCTGACGGGCCCTTCGTTGACGACGCACGACCGGACGTCCTTGCCGCCGCCGATGATGACATGGACGCGGGTTTGGGCCGAATCGGCGACGACGAGGTTGCCGTCCTTGTCGAAGCGAGAGCGCGTCCGGGCAAGATGAACTCGCCCGGGCCCTGGCCCTTGCGGCCGATCGTGGCCAGGTACTTGCCGTCCGGCCCGAATTTCTGGATGCGGGCATTGCCGGAGTCGAGGATGTAGATGTTGCCGTCCTTGTCCGAGGCGACGTCGGACGGGTAGTTGAAGGCGACGTGCTCGTCCTCGGTGTCGACATCGCCGATCTTGCGGACGAGCTCGAGGACGACCTTGGGGGTCTTGCCCCAAAGTCCGCCCTTGACGTTATGGACGACGCGGACGCCGTCGACGGTTTCGATCTTTTGCGCGGCGGAGACCGGGCCGCGAGGACGAGAAGCGGGACGACGGCGAGGAGCGATCGAAGCGCAGGGGTTTGTTCACGGCAGCCTCCTCGGTCCAGGGCTACTGGACGATGCTGACCTTGGTGTCGTGGGCCAGGGTGATGTGGCCCTCGATGATGACGGTGTCGCCCGCCGCGACGCCCCAGCCCGGCTCCTTGCCCGGCAGGACCTCGGCGAACTTCTCGTTCTCCAGGCCGACCTCGATGTAGCGCCACTTGGCGATGTCGCCCTCGACGGCGAAGACGAGCTTGCGGCCGCCGCGGACGAGGATGGCCTGCTGGGGGACGAGGAGCCGGCCGGTGAAGATCTCGGTCGGGAACTCGACCTCGGCGTGCATGCCGGGCTTGATCTCCTCGGACGGGTTGTCCATCGTGACGTAGACGCCGCAGGTCTTGTCCTCGGCGTTGATGACCGGGCTGACGGCCTCGATGCGGCCCGTGAAGCGTCCGGCCGGGGAAGGCGCTGAAGCGGAGGTCGACCTCGCGGCCGGCGACGACCTTGCCGACCTCGCTCTCGAGGACCTTGGCCTTGACCTTGATGCGGCTGATGTCGACGAGCGTGAAGAGCTCGCGGCCCGGATCGAGCCGCTCCTTGGGCGAGAGCTTGACGTCGGTGATGATCCCGGCGAAGGGGGCGCGGATGCGGGTCTTCTCGAGGAGAGACGGGCGATCTTGACGTCGACCTCGGCCTGGGTCAGGCCCTTGGTCGCGGCCTGGACCTCGTCCTTCTTGCGTCCGGCCTCGATCAGGGCCAGCTCGAGCGAGGCCTGGGCCTTCTCGAGGTCGGCCTGGGAGGCGACGCCGCTCTTGAAGCCCTGGGCGACGCGGTCGTAGTCGGCTTGGGCCTTGGCCAGCTTGTCGACGATGGCCTGGGCCGGCGCCTCGGCGGTCACCGAGAACTGCCTCTCGAGGAAGAGCTCGGACAGATAGCGCAGGCGCTGGGCCTCGAGCCGCTCCAGGTTGAGGCGGTACTCGCGGTCGTCGAGCTCGACGAGGAGGTCGCCCTCGCGGACGTGGCGGCCTTCGGCGGCGTAGAGGTTCTTGACGACCCCGCCGACCTCGGCTTTTACGGCGACGCGCTTCTCGGTGTAGGCCTCGCCGGGGGACTTCAGGGTCATGACCAGGTCGCCCAGGAAGGCCTTGGAGACCTTGACCGGGAGAGGCGCGGCCTCGACCTTCTGGTCCGGGGAAGCGGCGGCCGAGGGCGCGGCGGAAGACGCTCCGGCCGGTGTTTCAGCCGGCGTGGCGGGGGCGGCGGGGCTCTTGTCGAGGACGAAGAAATAGACGGCGGCGGCGACCAGGACGAGGACCAGGAACCCGCCGAGAACGGCCTTGGGGATGCGCATCAGCAACCTCCTGACAGATCGAAACAGAAGCGTGCGTTCGGCGCCCGGAATCGAAGACTGGATGGATTGTACTTTTTGAGCACGAAATAAGCAACTTTCGAGCCGCGAGCGCGCGGCGAGCGCCTTATAGAGAAAGACAGCCGGGGCCCGGGAATTTTCCCGCGACTCTCGAGATAATTACGCCCGGACGGGCCGCCGCGTTGCGAAAAGTGCGAAAAAATTAGCATAGGGGCATGAGCGGGACTGTCCCCAAGTGGACTGTCCCCAAAAACCGATTTTTCTGGTAGACTGACCGCGAAAGGCCGGGATCCCATGCTGGTACTCGCCATCGAAACGTCGTGCGACGAGACGTCCGCGGCGGTGCTGCGCGCGCCCGAACCGGCCAAATCGGGGACACGTACCGGAGGTACATGTCCCCAAGAGCCTGCCCAAGCGCCGACTTCTTCGAGCGCGGCCCCGGAGATCCTCAGCAACATCGTCCTGTCCCAGGACGAGGTCCACGCGCCCTACGGCGGGGTCGTCCCCGAGCTCGCCTCGCGCCAGCACATCAAGACGATCACGGCCATCGTCGGCGAGGCGCTGACCCGGGCCGGGGTCGGGCTCGAAGCGATCGACCTCTACGCCGTGACCCAGGGCCCCGGGCTCATCGGCTCGCTCCTCGTCGGGCTGTCGTTCGCCAAGGGGCTGGCCTATTTCCATAAGAAGCCTCTCATCGGGGTCGACCACCTCGAAGGCCATCTCGAAGCCTGCTTCCTCGAGAACCCGGCCATCGCCTATCCGGTGCTGGGCCTGCTCGTCTCGGGCGGGCACACGGCCCTCTACCTGATGGAGGAGCCGCTTTCCTACAAGCTCCTCGGCAGGACGCGCGACGACGCGGCGGGCGAGGCCCTGGACAAGATCGCCAAGTTCCTCGGCCTCGGCTATCCCGGCGGGCCGGTCATCGAGAGGCTCGGGAAGGGCGGCGACCCCAAGGCCTTCCCTTTCGCCCTGCCGCGGATGAAGGACCGGAGCCTCGACTTCAGCTTCAGCGGGCTCAAGACCGGGGCGCTGAAGATCATCCGGGAGACACGGCATCACCAAGGACGGCCCGCGGCTCGCCGATTTCCTGGCCAGCTTCGAGGAGATCGTCGCCCGGACGCTCGTCGATCATGTGCGCTCGGCGGCGGACCAGGTCCAGCCGCGATCGCTCGTCCTGTGCGGCGGCGTCGCCCGCAACACCCGCCTGCGGACGCGGTTCCAGGACTATCGCCCGGCGGGCCGGGATCGACGCCTACGTGCCCTCGCCGAAGCTCTGCACGGACAACGCGGCCATGGTCGGCGCCGTCGCCCTCAAGAGGTTCGCCTGCTCGCCGGATCTCGCGACTGACCTCGACCTCGACGCCTTCGCCCGTTAGCGAACGTCGTACTTGAGGAACGAGACGTAGGCGAGGACGAAGAAGACGAGGCCGTAGCCCAAGAGAAGCAGGAACTCCGGCAGCGCCGCTTGGGCGCGGGCGCCGAGGCCTTCCTCGCGGTATTCGAAGCGGGGCCGGTCGCTCATGTCGACGGCCGTGTTCCACCAGTCGGTGGCCGGGTCCTTGGCCTCGAGATCAGCGATCTTCTTTCGGGCGTAGTCCCAGAAGGCCCGGTCCCAGACGCCGCTCACCCGTCCGAAGTAGGCCGCGTTCTTCATCCCCGTGGACGTGAGGTCGGTGGCCAGGTATGTGAAAACGGCCAGAGGCGAGGCCATCGAGATCGTCCGGGCGAGGGCCGTCTGGGCTTCTTCCTTTTTCGCCGCGGCATTCCGCACGGCCGTGATCTTCTCCCCCTGCACCCGGTTGGCCTCGTCCCAGGCGTCCTGGACGGCCTTCCCGAGCGCTTCGAAGGCCTCGCGCGCGGCCGGGTCCCGTTCGATCAGCCGTTTCCGATCGCTTTCGGACATCTTCTCGGTGACGATGGGGTACCGGGCCACGATGCCGCGCGTCTTTTCCGCCTGGAGCTTCCGCCCGAGCTCGTCCCTTTCCGTATCGCCCAGCCGCTGGGCCTCCCGCTCGACCTGGATGCGCGACGGCGTCGGCGAGAGGAAGGCGGCGATGTACGGGCTCAGGCTCGGCACGACGAGGACGAGGACGACCCAGACGAGGAGCGCGGTCATGATGGAGGACGAGCTCGCGTGATGGCGCGCCGAGATGAAGACGCCCAGCGCGTAGAAGAGCATGACATAAAGGACGGTCCCGACCGTGACCAGCGCCAGGGCGCCCCAATTCGCCGCGCCCCAGCCGACGCCGGGGTGCAGGAGGACGACGAGCAGCCCGACGATGAGCGACATGGCATAGGGGACGAGGAGCGTCAGGCCGCCGCCCGCGATCTTGGCCAGGATGACCTTGGGCCGCGGCCAGGCCGTTGGCCAGCATCAGCTTCAGCGTCCCGTCCTCCTTCTCGCCGCTCACGGCGTCGTAGGCGAAGATCAGGGCGACCAGGCTCATGAGGATGGTGACGACGAAGACGAGGTCGACGAGCGGGAACATGACCGGCAGGGGATCGTCGTCGAACTCCGACAGGTTGACGTCGGCCGAGAGTCCCCGGACCAAGGCCTCCGAGGCGAGCGGCGGCATCGCCGGCTTGCAGGATGGCCCCGATGCGGTTGAAGTGGCCGTAGCTCCGGAGGTAGGTCTCGGTCTCGGCCCGGCGCAGCGAGGCGTCGCTCACCTTTTTCAGGTAATCGCTCGTCAGGACGAAGGTCGTGACGGGCACGACGACGAGGAGCAGGGCGAGCGTGACGACGAAGCGGAACGACAGGATGTTCCCCAGGATCTCCTTCCCGACGATGGCTCTGAACATGCTGCCTGCGGCCTCCTCAGCGCACGTCGTACCGGACGAACAGGATGAAGGTCAGGAAGAAGACGGCGCCGGCCATGAAGATATTGATGACGAGATACCGCAGCGCGCTCCCGGCGCGGCCGGCGAACGCAGGCGGCTTTTCCTCGAACTGAGGGACCTTCTCGAAGGCCACCGGCTTGCGCGTCGTCGAGACGTTCTCGTTCGGGTTGTACCAGTGCGGGCTGTCCTTGTCCGCCGCGTCGAGCGTCTTGAAGAAATTCAGGAGCTGCCCCTGGTAGATGTGCATGTCGCCCCAGGCCTTCCGGAACCGCAGATAGCCGCCGCCGGTCACGGCTTCGGCCAGGTACTCGAAGATCGAGACCGGCGAGAGCGCGGTCACGAGGCGCGTCCGCTCGAACTGACGGAACATGGCCTGATAATACGCGTCGCGGATGTCCTTTTCCGCCTGCAGGCGCTTTCTCTGGAGGTTGGCCCGGAGCTCGTGCAGGGGCAGGAACGGGATCGCCACTATTCATCGACCAGCTCCCCGGCGGAGCGTTCTTGTTGAGATCGTCGAAGGCCGCGATGACGTTCTTCTGGACCGTCTCCGAGCTCTCGATCGGGAAGAAGTCTCTTGGCCACGAAGGTGCTGGAGTTGGGGATGATGACCGCGAAGGCGAGCCAGAACCCCAGCGCGAGGAGAAGGCTGACGTTCGAGTTCGGCGCGATGACCGAGGCCAGCAGGCCGAACGCGGCGAAGGTCGACGCGAGGAGCGCGGCCGCCGCGAGGAAGCCCAGGACCTCTCCGGCCAGGGCCGGGGAAAGGCCTCCCGGGCCGAGGACGAGGACGATGATCAGGCTGACCAGGACGCCGGTCCCGACGATGGCCATGACCGACAGGACGGCGCTCGCGAGCTTGCCGGCGAGGAGCGTGCCCCGGGAGACGGGGTTGGCCAGCGACAGGGCCAGCGTCTTCGATTCTTTTTCGCCCGAAACGGCGTCGAAGGTGAAGAGCAGGGCGATGAAGCTGACGATCAGGGCCGCGATGAAGGCCCAGCTCAGCTCGTCGTATCGCTGGAGGAACGGGTTGGCCGTGCCGCTCTTGTTCTCGAAGGAGAAGACGTTCCAGGCGCTGAAGACGATGGCGTTCGGCAGGTATTTTTCCTTGGCGTCGCTGATGAAGGCGTTGGCCCGGGGCTTCAGGGAGAAGGTCTGCTTGCGGACGGCCAGCTCGGTGGCGTTCTGGTCCGCCAAGCCGCGCATCGTCTCCAGGAACTGGCCCTGGGTCTCGCGGTGCTTCTCGAGGCTCGCCGCGACGGTGCGGACGGACGAGACGGCGCCGGCGGCGAAAACGACGATGACGAGCGCGAGGGAGATGAGGAACCGCAGGCTGTAGAGGTTGTGGAGGAGTTCGCGCTTGATGATGACCCGGAACACGATTCACCTCACGTCATATCGGAGGAACGCGACGTAGCCAAGGGCGAACAGAAAAACCGCCGTGACCGCGAGGAGACCCAGCCTGAGGACCGAGGACTCGAGTCCCGGAGAGGAGCGACCCGGCCTGTTCCTGGAACCGGGGCATGTCGGAGATGTCGAGAAAGGGGAAATCGTCCGGGCTGTCGCCGACGACCTTGACGGCGCTGAGCTTCGACCAGCGGGCCCGGAAGTCCTTCTGCATGGAGGCCCAGGCGTCGTATTCCCGTTCGGTCTTGAACTCGCCTCCCGTTCGCTTCTCGACGAGCTGGTCCTCGGTCTTGAATGTCGCCGGGTCCGTCGCCGTGAGCCAGGCGAAGGACCTGAAGATGTCCTTTCCCTGGAACCAGCGGACGAAGCTTTCCCGGTACTGGCGGATCCGGTCCATCCGGCGGGCGTGGGACGCGAGGTCCGTCCGGCAGATCTCCGAGGCGACGGCGCGGAAGGCTCCCGCCGGCGACAGGAGAGACAGGGCCCCGGCCGTGTCCGCCTGGCGGGAGAGGCTGTCCAAATAAGCTTGCTGAGCGGCCCACTTTTTGTCGGCGTACTCGATCCGGACGGGCTCGGAGATCTCGGCCCGCCGGCGGAAATCCTCGTAGTTCGACCGCGAGCCGCCGTAGATCTCCACGATCCCGTCCTCGTCCGACGAGCACCACCAGCAGCTCCAGCCCTGGGGGATGCCCGCGGCCTTGAATGCCCGGCTGAT
>CAWJKR010000007.1:0-156318 GCA_963843505.1 Candidatus Aminicenantota bacterium
CGGGTGCTGCGCCATGTGTCGGGACACGAAGAAGCTGACGGGGCAGGTTCCAGCTCAACTTGTAGGGCAACGCACCGCATTCGCCTCGCTGGACCAGATCGGCGACGATGTCCTTAGCCAAGATCGTCACGCCATTGGGTACGTTGCGCAGCACGGTCTCGATGGTGCGCAACGACATTGTCTCGACGATCGGCGAGGGTGGCTGCACACCCGCGCTCAGGAAGATCGCGCTGAAGGTGCGGCGCATCGGCGTGTTCGGCGGCGGGAAGATCCAGTCCAGTTGGGCCAGCCGAGCCCAATCGAGCGGCCCCCGCGACAGCCGCATGCGACTGCGGGCCGGCACCAGCAGGCAGGGCTCCTGCTCGTAGATTGGTTCCTGGTCGATGTCCACTCCGACGCTGTGATCGAAGGAGCGGCCGATTGCGCAGTCGATCTCGCGCGTCGACAGCGCAGCCACCAGTTCATCGGTTGTACCCTCCTTCGACAGGACCGACACACGGGGAGACTGGCCGAGCAGGTGCGCCAGCGCAGCATGCAGCAAGCCCTCCGGAACCTGCGGGGTGATGCCGAGGCGCACTCGGTCGATGAACCCAGTGTCGATAGCGGTGAGCACGTTCGCCGTGGACTCCACGTCGGCCAAGGTCACCCGTGCGAAGCGCAACGCCGCTCGGCCCGCTGCGGTGGCCACCAAGCCGCGGCTCGTGCGCTCGAATAGCCGGGTCATGAAGATGTCTTCGATTTCGCGCAGCGCCTTGGTGATGGCTGGCTGGCTGAGGTTCATTTCCGCGGCCACGCGGCTCAGCGTACGGTGGTGCTCTACGCTATGCAGCAGCGACAGGTGGCGCAGCTTCAAGCGCGAGCCCACGCTATGGAGCAGGCGGGCGGAACGGTCCTCGGAGGCCATAACCTCAGGCTTATACCCTTATCAGAAGATCGGACCGTACGGTAATTTCGTAACCCTAGACTTCGCTGCATGTTCACCCCGCGCACTGCCCTCGCAGATTCCGGTTCGATGCTGAGCCTCGGGCTGTGCTCAAACCTGCTCGATGCGATAGCCGAGGCCTCCAATGCCGAGGCCGCCCTGATGCAGATCGACGCGTACCGCAGGCTCCTCGCCGGACCGGGCATCTTCAGCATCCAGCTGAACGTGACCACGCGAGACGACCCGCGCAACGAGGTCCTCCTGCAACGTGTGTACTCGTCACATGGCAGCGAATTTCCGGTGCAGGGGCGCAAGCGCAAGACTCTGACGCCGTGGACCGAGACACTGTTCGTCAGGGGCGAGGTTTTCGTGGCCGAGGGCAGTGCGGCGTTGGAGCGGACGTTCGACGACTATGAGCAGATGCGGCCCCTCGGTCTGAACGCGGTGGTCAATGTGCCGCTGCTCAAGGATCGGCTGTGCTATGCCACCTTCAATGTCTTCGGCACACGCGGCGGCTGGCAACCGTCGGAGGTCTTGGCGCTGCGGCTGCTGGCGATGGCCGCCGCACGCTGGGTCTCGCCAGCGCCTGGACTGTCGTACTCGCTGGAATCCACATGAGACCGAAACCCCACCAAGGAGAGAACATGCTGCGCACCACATTCCATTCGATTGCCGCCGCCGGTTTGTTGCTGAGCGCCGGACTTGTCCGCGCCGACCTCGGCGACGATTGGCTGGCCGGCAAGGTCACCACAGGCAACCCTGCGATCACCTACGCTGGCCCACCGATCGAGTTCAAGTACGGTCACCCATCGCCTCCGGCGTCCGTGCTGGTGGCGCCGACGCAGGCCAATATCAAGCGCATTGCAGCCGCGAGCAATGGCAAGCTGCTGATCAAGGAGTACGGATCGGGCAGCCTGTTCGGTGCCAAGGACGGCTTCAAGGGCGTTCGCACTGGAGTCGGCGAGTGGGGCGTGTGTTACCCCACCTACGAAGGCCGCGGCATGCCGCTGTCGCGGGTATGGGAACAGCCCTTCGTGACCCCGTCGAACCCGATGGCGGCCACGCGTATTGCGCAGGAGCTGGCATCGAAGTACTTTGTGCCCGAGTTCAAGAAGCAAGGCGTTGGCTGGGCCAACCATGTCGCTTTTCAGCCCGCCGACATCCTGAGCAAGAAGCCTATCCGTAAGCTGGAAGATCTGCAGGGCCTGAAGGTCGGCGCACAGGGCATGTCGCCCGACGTCGCCAAGGCGCTCGGCGTGGCGCTGGTCAACCTGCCTTACCCCGAGCTCTATACCGCGCTGCAGCAGGGCATCATCGACGCCGTGTTCTGGGTGGATGCGGGCTTCATTCCCTTCAAGCTGCAAGAAGTGGCCAAGTACCACACCACGCTCGGACTGACCGGCGGTGGCGCCTGGACTTGCTACAACCTTGACGCGGTCGCGAAGCTGCCTCCGGACCTGCAGCAGCTGTTCCTGCGTGGCCTGGAGCCCTCCGCCATGCAGAACACCAAGATCTCGGGCGTCGACTTCTCCGTCAAGGCGAAGGAGGCCTACAAGGTCGCGGGTGTGGAGATGATCACTCTCAGCCCCGCCGAGCTGCAGCGCTTCAAGGACAAGCTTCAACCGGTGGTCGATGCCTGGGCCGAAGACCTGGAAAGGGACAAGCTGCCCGCCAAGGCGCTGCTGAAGGACATCCAGACGCTTTCAGCCAAGTACCAGGGCATGCCGCCGGCCGATCTGATGAAACTGTCGATCGAGAACCCGGTGGTGGTGCAGCAATGAGCGCCCACGGCTGCTGCGCAGCGCTCGTGCCAGAGTTCGCGGCACGCGGGGTCGTCCCATGAGCGACCCGGTCCTGGAATCGCAGGACGCACGCGATCAGGGCTTAGCGCCGCCGGCGCTGGACCCCGACGCGCTCGGCGGTCTGTGGCTGAACGTGGGACTGCCGCAAATCCTGCGCGACATCGCCGCGTTCGTCTTCTTGCCGCTGATCGTGGTCGTCATCGCTGTCGACGTGGTCGGCCGATACTTCTTCAGCCACCCCTTCCAGTGGTCGCAGGAAATCGCTACGTTGGCCTTGCTGCTGCTTTTCGTGGCCGCGATTCCGTTCACCACGGCATCGAACGGCCATGTGCGCACGGAAACGCTGTATGAAAAATACACGCCTCGCGGGCGGGCGCTGACCGATGCGGTGGGCGCGCTGTGCGGCGCGATATTCATGGGAGTGGTGGCGTACTGGCAGTTCCGCGAGTTGCCCGGTATGGTCGCGCGCGGCGAAGGTGCCGAATTCATCGACATCCCGTACTGGCCGATCAGCCTGTTCGTGGCGCTGTGCATGCTGTTTGGGCTGGTGCAACTGTTGCTGCGCATGGTGCAGCGCAGCCGCGACGCGCTCTGGCCGAAGGGGCGCCGGTGAGTCTGATCACCGTCGGCTACATCGCGGTGATCGCGATGTTCGCGTTGATCCTGCTCGGCATCCCGATCGGCTGGTCGATGGCCATCGTCGGTGTACTCGGTGAGTTCTATGTCACCGGGTTTACCGCCGCGGCGTCGAAGCTGAGCCTGACGCTGTGGGAGAACGGTACGCTGTTCGTCTTCATCGCGCTGCCGCTGTTCCTGCTGATGGGGCAATTGGCTTACCGCACGGGCATCACCGACGACTTGTACGACTGCATCAGCAAGTGGTTCGGTCACATGCCCGGTGGCATCGCTGTATCGGCCGTCCTGTCGAATGCCGCCTACGGCGCAGTCACCGGCAGCAGCATCGCTTCGGTGGCCACGCTCGGTCCGATGGTGATGCCCGAGTTCCGCAAGTACCGCTACGACCTGAGCCTGGCCACAGGCACGTTGGCATCGGCTGGCACGCTGGCGGTGCTGGTGCCCCCGAGCACCTTGCTGGTGATCTACGGGGTGTGGACAGAGACTTCGATCGCCGAGCTCTTCATGGCTGGCATCGTGCCGTGTCTGCTGTTGACCGTGGTCTATTGCGCGGTGCTTGCTCTGTGGTGCGCACTGAAGCCCGAGATGGGGCCGCCGGGACCCAGCTACCCGTGGTCAGCACGGCTAGCCTCGTTGAAGAAACTGTTGCCGGCACTGGTGCTGATCTCCGTGGTGCTCGGAGGCATCTACGGCGGCATCATGACGCCCTCGGAATCGGCGGCCGTGGGCGTGGTGGGTGTGCTGGTCATTGCAGTGGCGATGCGCCGCTTCCGCTGGACCGCGCTGACCGATTCACTGCGCCAGACGATCCAGACCTCTGGCATGGTGTTCGTGATCGTCGTCACCGGCATCATGTTCACGCGCTTCATGGTGCATACCAACGTCACCGCCGATTTTGTGGCCACGATAGGGAGCTGGAACCTCAGCACCACCGGCCTGCTGCTGGCCATGCTGGTGCTGTATTTCATCCTCGGCACCGCGCTCGACGGGCTGGGCATGCTGATCCTGAGCCTGCCCTTCGTGATGCCGCTGATGGCCACCGCGGGTGTCGACAAGGTGTGGTTCGGCATCTTCCTGTGCGTGATGATGGAGCTGGCCGCGGTGAGCCCGCCGGTGGGCATCACCGTGGCGGTGATGCGCAGCGTGGCGCCGGACGTGCCGACGAACGTGATCTTTCGGGGCTGCTACCCGTTCCTGGGGCTGACGATCATTCTGACCTTCGCGCTGATCGCCTGGCCCGGGTTGGCGCTCTGGCTGCCCGCTGCGATGCGCTAGCGGCCGCACTGACAAAGGGGAGAGCCATGCCCGTGACCGCCTTGCACCACTTCACGGTTCGCTGCACGCCGGACGAACTGCCGCCGCTGGTGGACTTCTACACGCGGGTGATGCGCCTGACGGTCGGCGCCCGGCCGGAGATCCCGGCGCCAGGCGCCTGGCTGTATGCCGACGGCCAGCCCATCGTGCATCTGTATGCCCATCTGGCCACGCCGGACCAGCCCGGCGAGCCCGCCACGGGCCATGTGGACCACATCTCATTTCGGTCTCGGGGCTTGGTCGAGATGCGCGAGCACCTGACCGCGCAGGGTGTGTCCTTCGCCGAGGCACCGGTGCCCGGCTGGCCGCTGCACCAGGTCTTCGTGCACGATCCGCGCGGCCTGAAGATCGAGATGACCTTCTTCATGGACCAGGAAGAGGGGCGCGCCGTATGACCGGCTTCGTGCAGGCCGGCGAGTTGCGCCTCGCCTTCGACCGCCAGGGCGCCGGCCCGCCGCTGCTGCTGATGCACGGCGCAGAGGCCTCGCGGCTGATGTTCGCGGCGCTGATGCCCCACCTGGCTCAGCGCTTCACCGTGATAGCCTACGACCAACGCGACTGCGGCGACACCGATGGCCCGCAAGCCGGGTCGACGCTCGCCGACCTGGCCGACGACGCGCGACAGCTGATCGAGGCGCTGGGCCTGGGACGCGCTCATGTGTTCGGCTCGTCCTTCGGTGGCCGCGTGGCCCAGGCGCTGGCGCTGCGGCATCCGCGCTCGGTCCGCCGCCTGGTGCTGGGCAGCACCTGGCCGCTGCCCGCGGCCTACGAATCCCTGTGCCCGGATGCGCCGCGCCTGGCGGAACTTCGCCGTCAGTTGCCGGCCACGGCCGAAGAGCTGGCCACCTGGTTCTTCCCCGAGGCCTTCCTGCAGCAGCGGCCCGAGTTGCGCGCTGTGTTCGCGAACGCGCGGCCCGAGTCGGCTCACTCGGCCCGGCGCGCCGCAACGGTGCAGAGCGCGCTGGACGCGGATGTTTCGGCCATCTCCGCGCCCACGCTGCTGGTGGCCGGCGAACTCGACCGCGTGGTGCCGCCGGGCGTGACGCTGTCGATGGCCGCGCACATCCGGGGCGCCCGCACCGCCATGCTGCCCGGCATCGGCCATGCCACCGCCCTGCAGGCGCCGGAGCTTTTGGCCCAGCACCTCGTCCGCTTCCTGCTGGGCGACCCACAATCCAAGGAGTGAAAGCGATGGACGTCCTGATCGCTGGTGCCAGCATGGCTGGCCTGTCGGCCGCTTACTGGTTCGCCCGGCTCGGCCACCGCACCACGGTGGTCGAACGTGCCGAGGGCCTACGCCCCGGTGGCGCACCGATCGACGTGCGTGGAAAAGCCCTCGGCACGGCCGAACGCATGGGCATCCTGGCCCAGATCGAGGCGGAGAAGGTCTCGATTGTCGAGCCGATGCCGGTGCTCGACGGAACGGGCGAACAGGTGGCCAGCCTCGACCTGCGCTGGTTTGCCAACGAGACCGACCACGATGTCGAGATCACACGTGACCGCCTGAACCGCATCCTGCATAGCGCGGTGCCGGACACGGTGGAGTTCCGCTTCAATACGTCGCTCACGTCGATCGCCGACGGCTCCGGTGGCGTGGACGTCGGTTTCGCGGACGGCCGGCATGGCCGGTACGACCTGGTCGTCGGTGCCGACGGGCTGCACTCCACGGTGCGCAGGCTGGCCTTCGGGCCGGAGAAGGACTTCGTCCGCCACTTCGGCTACTACGTCGCCCTGGTCGATCTGCCGAACGACCGGGACTGGCAGCGCGCCATGCTCAACGTGCCCGGCCTGACGGTCGTCGTGCGCGACGCGGGCGACGGGCCGCAGGCCATGATGCTGGCCGCCAGTGCCTGGGTGGACTACGACTACCGAGATCTGCAGGCGCAGCGGAAGATGATCGGTGACTTGCTTTCGCGTGTCGCTACCTGGCAGGTCCCTGCCTTGCATGCGGCCTTCGCCGACCCCTCCGCCAGAGGCTTCTACTTCGATTCGGTCAGCCAGACCCACATGCCCAGCTGGATCAAGGGCCATGTCGCGGTCATTGGGGACGCAGGCCACTGCGGCGCGCTGTTGTCAGGCATGGGCACCACCTTGGCGATGGTCTCTGCTGAAACGCTGGCGACCACCTGGACGGAATGCGGTGGCAACATGGCGGCCGCCTCGCCGCTGTACCACGAGCGCCTGCGCCCCTATGTCGACCAGTGCCAAGCCTTTGCGCACGAGGGTGCGCCGATCATGGTGCCGGCCACGCAGGAGGCGCTGGACGCGCGCAACGCCGTCGGCGGGCTGAAGCTCGTCGCCCTGCCCGGCGAGATATTTCAGCGAGATCGG
The DNA here is from genome assembly GCA_963843505.1 of Candidatus Aminicenantota bacterium. Taxonomy (GTDB): domain Bacteria; phylum Acidobacteriota; class Aminicenantia; order Aminicenantales; family Saccharicenantaceae; genus RBG-16-66-30. The sequence continues at coordinate 7,006 of CAWJKR010000007.1, forward strand.
GTTGAAGCTCCGGAAGACGGACGACCCGCTCGTCCCCGTCGGCTACGCCAACGGCAACATCGGCTACGTCCCGGCCGACCGGGACTTCCGCGACGCCGCCGATTACGCCTGCTATTGCGCGCCGATGTTCTACGAGCTCTTCCCGTTCCGGGCCGGGGTCGAGCGGCTGTTCCTGAAGGCCGGCCGCGAGGCCCTGCGGTCGATCTGAGAAGCGGAGGAGACGCCCATGGGATGGATCTATCTGGGTCTTGTCGTGGCCGGGTTCGTGGCCATGAACTTCGTCATGAAGCTCGGCAGCCTCAAGGGCCATTCCTCGCCGGCCCTGACCGCGGCGCTCTTCGCCGCGGCGGCCGTTCTCTGCCTGATCGTCCTCGGCGTTTCGGGGCAGCCGCTCCTGGCTTCGACGACGGTCGTCCTCCTGGCCGTCGGGCGGCGGGCGTCGGCGGGGCGGTCGCCTATTTCTTCTTCCTGAGCGCCCTCAAGGCCGGGCCGTACGCCCTGACCATTTCCATTTATACGATGTCGTTCCTCATCCCCGTCGCCTTTTCCATCGTCGTCTGGTCCAGGCCGCTCGGCCGGTCGACCGCCGCCGGGATCCTCTTATTGTCGCCGGCATCGCCCTCATCTCGGTGTCCGGGGCGGGCGCGAAAGGCGAGGCGAAAGCGGCCTGGACGAAGTGGCTGGCCCTGCTCGGAGCGGCCTTCGTCCTGACGGGCATCCCCCAGCTCTCACAGGCCGCGGCGGCCCGGCTCGGGGCCATCAACCTCTGGTTCTTCCTGTTCCTGACCTTCTTCGCGGGGGCCGCGGCGCTCTGGCTTTTCCTTCTGGTCAAAGGCGCGAAACCGGCCCGCGGCCTCTTCACGTACGGGGCGCTGGCGGCGGTCGGGAGCGTCGCCGGGAACTTCTTCACGCTGAGGGCCCTGGCCAAGCTGCCGGAGCCCGTCGTCTTCCCGGTCTCCATGGCCGGCCCCATCCTGGCCGCGGTCCTTCTCTCGGTCTTCTATTTCCGGGAGAAGATCAAGCCGCTCGGCTATCTCGGGATCGCGGCCGGTCTGGCCGGGATCCTCTTCCTGACCCTGGCGAAATAGGCCCCAGCTGGCGGAAAGAAGCAGGGACATGTCCCTCGGGTACGTGTCCCCCTTCAGAGGGGGTAAATGGGGACGGTCAGCCACTCGAGGCCGCCCGGGCCGACGCGGAAGCGGCGGGCGCGGATGTTCGAGCCGGGCCCTTCCTCGTAGTAGACGACGAGCACGCTCCCGTCCTTGAGCTCGACCATGGACGGGTAGGCGCCGATGAGATCGTCGACGACGACGTTCTCGCTCCAGGTCCGGCCGTCGTCATGGGAATAATGGAGGGATGTGCCGGGCAGGCGGTGGGCCAGGACGAGGACGCCGCCGGAGGTCCGCAGGAGATAGGGGCAATGGCCGGGGAAGCCGAGCGGCTTCGAGACGCTCCAGGTCCTTCCGCCATCGGCCGAAACCGAGACGCACATCGAGGTCGCCGGTTCGCGCTCGACGGCCAGGATGCGGCCGTCATCGAGCGGAATGACGTCGGTCTCGGCGTCGAGCTTCCAGCCGCCGTTGGGGATGTCGACGACCGGGCTCCAGGTCTTGCCGTCGTCGACGCTCGTCGTGACGGCGCCCCAGGCCTTCTCCCCTTCCTGGCGATAGAGACCGAGCATGAGCCGGCCGTCGGGGAGGCGCCGGATCGGCGAGCTGCAATAGTAATCGGCCGAGACGAGACGCGGGGCCGACCAGGTCCGGCCCTGGTCGATCGACTCGACGATCCAGGTCCCCAGGCCGTCCCAAGCCCCGGCGGCGCCGGCCTCGGCGGGCTTCCGTCGCAGCGAAAAGAAATTGCAGAGGAGCTTCCCGGAGGGCAGCTGGACGATGGATGGGTCGCGGTCGTCGTCCGGACCGTCAAAGAGGGCGCGCGGCTTTGACCAGGTCCGTCCTTCGTCACTCGAGAGGACCAGATCGATCCGCCCGCCCTTCGGCCATTTGGCCGTCGGCAAGCTGACATGATCATAGCCGGCATAGAAGACGGCCATGAGCCGGCCGTCTGCGAGACGGCAGACATCGGGGAAGGCCTCGTATCCGCCGGCTCCGCCGTCGCGGCAGACGAACGCATACTCGTGACCCGGACGTTCGGGGATCCCGGCATCCGTCAGCCCGGCCGCACCGGGCGCGCAGATGACGGCTCCGGGAAGGGCGCCGGCGGCCCCGGCGAGAAGAAAGACCAGAACGGCGGGTCGCAGCTTCATGATGGCCTCCGCGGCGCTAAGGCAAAATGGGGATCTCGGAGGCGTAGGCGCCCACTTTCTTCTGCCAGCCCTCCTCGAGCGGCCCCTTGAGGCCGGTCACCAGGATCTTGCCCTCGGCGACCTTGACCAAGCCCATGTCCTGCAGGATTTCGTTCATGATCGGGATAACGCGCTGCCACTTGGCCATCTCCTCTTCGGTGGGCATCCGTCCGGTCTTCTTGTCCGGCCGAGGGGCGCCCTCAGTCGTCAAGATGGCGTACTTCGTTCCCGCCGGCAGCCGGACCTTCTTCAGGAAACGGCGCACGCGCCCGATGGGCTTGCCCAAGCGTCCCGGCGAGCTGAATACGTACAGGTCGGCATGGGGCATCTCTTTTGGCCTCACATCCCGGATGTGATGGACATTGACCGTGACTTCTCTCGCGGCCATATGCTTCTTGAACTCCTCCGCGACCATGGCCCCGTTTCCATACTTCGAGGCATGAAAATATTCGATCGTCATGGCGGCGCTAAGCCTCCTTATTTAAGGTTTCTCTCCGTATTCCGGGGGATCCGTCTGATCCTTGCTCATTTTTGTATATACAATAATAAGAGCCGAAATCAAGCCGGTCCGGCTTTTCCCGGGATTGACAGCCTCCGGCGACGGGGATAACCTTGGGCCATCCGTCGAAGAGAGGTCCATCCATGAGAACCCGTATGCTCGCCGCCCTCAGCCTGTGCCTTCTCGTCCTGGGCGTGGCCGCCGATGCCGCTCCGTCCTCGGGGCCGGCCCAGGCCCAGGCGCCCGACCGCCTGCAGTGGTTCCGCGAGGCCAAGTTCGGCCTGTTCATCCACTGGGGCGTCTATTCCATGATCGGGCGCGAGGAATGGGCCCGCCAGATCCTCCAGATCCCGCTCAAGGAGTATCAGTACTACGCCGACAACTTCAACCCGACGGGCTTCGACCCGGACGAGTGGGCCGCCCTGGCCAAGGACGCCGGAGTCAAGTACGTCATCATCACCTCGAAGCACCACGACGGCTTCGCCATCTTCGACAGCGCCGTCTCCGACTACGACGTCATGCACGCCAAGTACGGGAAAGACATCCTGGGGCCGCTCTCGGCCTCGATGAAAAAGGCCGCGCATCCCGCTCGGGTTCTACTACTCGATCATGGACTGGCACCATCCCGATTACCTCCCCCGCCGGGATTGGGAGAAGGACCGGACGACGAAGGGCGCCGACTTCGGCCGCTACATGGACTTCGCGACGAGCCAGCTCAAGGAGCTGGTGACGCAAGTACGACCCGGCCGTCCTCTGGTTCGACGGCGAGTGGGAGCACTCGAACGAGGAGCAGCGGGCCTTCGCCATCGGCAAGATGCTGATGGAGATGAAGCCGTCGCTCCTCATCAACGACCGCCTCTACCGGCGCGAGCCCGGCTTCGGCGACTTCGGGACCCCGGAGAACTACGTCCCGGCGACGGGCATCCGCAACCCGGACGGGACGCCCCGCCTCTGGGAGGCCTGCTATACGATGAACTGGAACGGCTGGGGCTACAACCGCTACGAGACCGAGTTCCACAGCGCGAGCCAGCTCATCCGCCAGCTCGTCGAGATCGTCAGCAAGGGCGGGAACCTGCTCCTCAACGTCGGGCCCCAGCCGGACGGCCGGATCCAGGCCGATTTCGCGGCCCGGCTGCGGCGCATCGGCGAATGGCTCAAGACGAACGGCGAGGCCATCTACGGCACGACGGCCAGCCCCTTCGAGCGGCTGCCCTTCTTCGGCCGGGCGACGGTCAAGGGCGCGACCCTCTACGTCCACGTCATGGGCTGGCCGCAGGACGCGAAGATCGTCCTGCCCGGGCTCCGATCGAAGGTCAAGAGAGCCTATCTCCTGGCGGATAAGGCGAAGACCCTGACCGTCCGGCGCTCGGCGGAAGACGTCGTCGTGACCCTGCCCGCCCGGGCGGCCGATCCCGACGCCACGGTCGTCGCCCTCGAGCTCGACGGCCCGCCGGTCGTCGTCCCCTGGAAGATCACGGCCGCGAAGGACGGCCGGATCGACCTCCCGGTCTATCTCGCCGACATCCAGTCCGGCATGGGCCAGCGCGCCTACCTCGACCATTTCTACAGGACGACGATGCTGGCCAACTGGCAGAACGTCAACGACTTCCCCGAATGGGCCTTCGCCACGGACAAGGCCGGGACCTACGAGGTCCGGGCCTCCTACGCCAGCATGTGGGGCGGCCAGGCCGGCTACGAGGTCGAGATCGACGGCCAGAAGCTGGCCGCGCAGACGGAGTCCTCGCCGAGCGTCTATGTCCCGGCCACGTTCTCCGTCGGCAAGGTCTCGCTCGCGGCGGGCGAGCACAAGCTCCGGGTCAAGATCACCTCGATCACCAACAACCACGCCATGAACCTGGAGAAGGTCGCCCTGGTCCCGTTGAAATGACGGAGATAAGGAGGGGCAAATGAAGACCGGTCTGCGGATCCTCTCGATCCTTGCGATCTCAGGGGCGTTCATCGGCGGCGGGCTCGCGGCCGCGGCCCAGGCCCCGTCGAAGGCGGCATGGGTCGATACCTTTGACGTCGACAAGACAGCCTTCGTCTCCGTTGGCTCGAACACCTACTTCCGCCTCGAGCCGGGATATGCCCTGGTCCTGGCCAAGGGGAAGGTGCGCCTGGTCATCACCGTGCTCGAAGAGACGCGCCTCGTCGACGGCGTCGAGACCCGGGTCGTCGAAGAGCGGGAGTCGAAGGGCGGCCGGCTCGTCGAGGTCTCGCGGAACTTCTTCGCCTTCAACACGGCCGACCGCGGCGTCTATTATTTCGGCGAAGAGGTCGACATCTACAGGAACGGCCAGGTCGTCGACCACGAGGGCGCCTGGGAGTCCGGAAAGAACGGCGCGCGCTTCGGATTGATGATCCCGGGCGAGCCCGTGGTCGGGGCCCGTTTCTACCAGGAGTTCGCCCCCGGCGTCGCCAAGGACCGGGCCGAGATCGTCTCGGTCGACGCGTCGCTCAAGACCCCGGCCGGCGAATTCAAGGGCTGCCTCAAGTTCATCGAGACGACGCCCCTGGAGCCCTTGGCCCGGGAGTCCAAGGTCTACGCCCCGGGCGTCGGCCTTATCAAGGACGGCTCGCTCCTGCTCGTCGAGCACGGCCCCGGCGAGCTTATAGCTGGAAGCCGTAGGAGAACTTGATCAGGAAGACGTTGTCGGGGCGGACGTCGAAGAGGTTCCCGAAGTCCCGGCCGAAACGAAAGTCGCCCAGCGAGTCGTAGCCCGTCCGGCCTTGCGACCAGACCAGGAACAGGGCCGAGCCCGGCCGGTACTCCCAGCGGACGACCAGGTTCGAGCGGAACTGGAGGAAGTTGAAGTCGGGCGTCCCGAAGCTGAAGTCGGCGGCGCCGTCGGCGTTCTCGTCGACGCGCCAGGTCCCGCTCGTCTCGTCGTAAGCGATCTCGCTCCCCTCGTAGACGTGGTAGCGGTCCGCCCAGACGCGCGTTTTCGGGTCCGTGACGGCCTTGAAGCGCGAGTACTTCCCGGCCGAGACGAACGGCTGGCCGTAGAGCTGGACGCTCAGGTCCGGCGTCAGGCTGTAATTGAGGCGGACCGTCAGGGCGACCGTCTTCTGCTCGATCCGGCCGAAGACATAGCGGCTTTCCCCGCCGACGGTCGGCGTCGCGATGTACTGGAGCTCGTTCGCGGCGGCCGCGAAGGTCGGCAGCAGCGAGATGTTGAAGGCCGAGCTCGGATTGACGATGATCCCGGCCTGGAGGTTCAGGTTCCGGGCTTCGCCGTTGTCGCGGCGAAAGCCCTGGCCCTGCAGCGTGAAGCGCACCTTCTGCCGCATGTCCGTCTGGATGTTCCCCCAGAGATTCATGGCGCCGGGCTGGCGCATGGACGGCCCGCCGCGCAGCATGGCCGAGGAGAGCCCCTCGAAATTGCGGTTGATGCCGAAGCCGCCGTTCCAGTAATTCTTGAGCTGGGCGTTGACGTTGATGTTGCCGCCCGTGTAGATGTGCGTCCCGCCGAAGTCCCAGCCCATCCACTGGTTGAAGTTGACGTTCAGGCTGCGGAAGACGGCGAAGGGCTTCCAGACCCGGTAGCCGGCCCAGATCCACTGCATGATCTCGTCCGAGCCCATGAGGAAGCCCATGTCGTTGAGCTCCAGGCCGGGCGTGCGCCAGGTGGTCCCGACGCTGTACATGAAGTGGCCGCCGCCCTGCTTGCCGAGCTCGACCGTGCCCCCGAAGCCCGAGAGCGACGTCCGCGAGGGATCGAGCTCGACGTGGCGGCGTCGGGCCGCTGATAGTAGCGCAGCGGCGACATCTGCGTCCGGAGCAGGGCCTCGGGAGAGCCGTGGACCGTGCTGCCGAGGAGCTTCAGCGAGAAGTAGTGGGTCCGCTTCTTCCAGCTGTGGTAGAAGTCGAAGCCGCCCGAGTAGGCCTGGTCGTGGAGAAATTCGAGGTGGGCGTCGTCGAGCCGGCGGTTGACGGCCGTGACCATGCCGCCGATCGTCGTCGCCCCCTGGTTGTAATCCTTCTGCAGGCGCAGGCCGAAGTAGTTCGTCAGCGGCTCGACGGCCAGGCGGCCGTCCGCGCCGTCGATGAAGGTGGCCGCGTTCTCCTCGGCCGTCAGGCTTTCGATGAGGCCGACCGACCACCCGCCGCGGGTCTTGCCGGTCAGCTTGAAGGCGCCGAGGATGGAGGTCGCCTCGGGCGCCCGGACGAAGCCGTCGACCTCGGGATAATATTGGGGCGTCCGGCCGATGCGCCGGGTATAGAAGAGGTTGTCGCTCGACATGTCGCCGTCCCCGCCCATGAGATTGAAGCTCAGGATGTTGCGGCCCTCGATGAAGAACGGCCGTTTCTCCTCGTAGTAGGTCTCGAAGGCGGTCAGGTTGACGACGGACGGGTCGGCCTCGACCTGGCCGAAATCCGGGTTGAGGGTGAAGTTCAGGGTCAGGTCGCCGGTGACGCCGACCTTGCCGTCCAGCCCGCCGTAGAGCGAGCGGGACCGGCCGGTGGCGTAGGGATTGCCGGCCTCGGCCGGGAAGCTGCCGAGCTTGCCGACCGTGTAGGGGAAGAGCTCGACCTGGCGCGGGGCCTTGAGCCCGGCCAGGCCGTGGAGCTCGCCGAAGAACGAGACCCAGCCGGCCGCGTCCCTGGGGATGTGCTGCCAGAGGGACCGTTCGTTCTTGCGGAAGAGCTTGCGGCTGACCTCCAGGCCCCAGGACTGCTCGGGCAGGCGGCGAAGCGGAGCTGAGTGAAGGGGATGCGCATCTCGGCCGTCCAGCCCTCGGCGTCCGCGGCCGTCTCGACCTCCCAGATGGGGTCCCAGTCGAGGTCGGTGTTGTCGTCCCAATTGCTGTCGTTGATGGCCATGGCGTCCCGCTTGACGCCGGCGGCGTTGACCCCGAAGCAGAAGGCCGTGCGGTGGTCGTGGAAGCTGTCGATGCCGATCTCGACCCAGTCGCCTTCGATGTCGTCCCGGCGGGACATGCGCCGCTCGATCTTGGCCGGCTCGGTGTCGAAAGCCTTGACGGCGATATAGATGTTCTCGTCGTCATAGAGGATCTTGAAGGCGGTCGCTTGCGTCGGGGCCTGGCCCTCGTAGGGCTCCCTCTGGACGAAGCCGCCCTCCCACTCGACCTTCTCCCAGGCCGGGTCGTCGATGAGGCCGTCGATCTTCGGGGAATGCGGGTTGACATGGTGGGTCCGGTAGATCCGGGTCTCGGGCGGCGCGGCCGCGAAGGCCACGGCCGCCATGCCGCAAGGGCCAGGATGGCCGCTATCGGAAGAAAGGGCTTTCTCGTCAATATCCACCTCGATCCAAGAATGGGCATAGGGATGACGCTCATATATACTCTCCGGGAGGGGAAAAGGTTGTCCCGGCGGGGCGGGAGGAAGGCCCGGCCCTCATGTGCTAACATGGAGCCGGGGAGATCATGGCCCACATCAACCGTCTGGCCGGCGAAAAAAGCCCCTATCTCCTGCAGCACGCCCACAACCCCGTCGATTGGCACCCTTGGGGGGAGGAGGCCTTCGAACGGGCCCGGCGCGAGGACAAGCCCGTCTTCCTGTCCATCGGCTATTCGGCCTGCCACTGGTGCCATGTCATGGAGAGGGAATCCTTCGAGGACGAGGAGACGGCGCGCGTCCTCAACGCGGGCTTCATCGCCGTCAAGGTCGACCGGGAAGAGCGGCCCGATCTCGATCAGCACTACATGGCCGTCTGCCAGTCCCTCACCGGCGCCGGCGGCTGGCCCCTGACGATCGTGATGACGCCCGACAAGCGGCCGTTCTTCGCGGGGACGTATTTCCCCCGGTCGCGGCGCTGGGGACGGCCCGGCCTCCTCGAGCTGCTGCCCATGATCGCCGAGACCTGGCGGACGGACCGGCAGGAGCTCCTCCGGACGGCCGGCGCGATCGAAGCCGCGATCGGAAAGGCCGCAATGGGGGCGAAGGCCCGGAGCGGGGACAAGCTGACGGCGGCGACGCTCGACGAGGCCTTCCGGGAACTGGCGGCGGATTTCGACCGGGCGCGGGGCGGATTCGGGAGCGCGCCCAAGTTCCCCATCCCCCACCACATCGGCTTTCTCCTGAGATACTGGCGGAGGACGGGCAACGGCGAGGCCCTGGGCATGGCCGGGAAAACCCTCAAGGCCATGCGGCGCGGCGGGATCTACGACCACCTCGGCTTCGGGTTCCACCGCTATTCGACGGACGCCGAATGGCTCGTCCCGCATTTCGAGAAGATGCTCTACGACCAGGCCCTTCTGGCCGAGGTCTACGCCGAGGCCTACGCGGCGACCGGCAGGCAGGAATTCAAACGGACGGCCGCCGAGGTGGCCGATTACGTCCTCCGCGACCTGGCCTCCCCCGAGGGCGGGTTCTATGCCTCGGAAGACGCCGACAGCGAAGGCGAAGAAGGGCGATTCTATCTCTGGACGCGGGACGAGCTCGAGCGAGTGCTGAGTCCCGAGGAGGCCGGGATCGCCGCCCTCGTTTTCGGGATCGACGGGGAAGTCCGCGCGGGCAGAGGACCCGCGGGCCGGATGGCCGGGCCGGGCGTCCTCCACGGAGGCCGGGTCCCCGACGGCCAGGCGGCCGAAGCCGGGAGCTCGCTCCAGGCGACGGAGGCCCGGATCGAGCCTATCCGGCGGAAGCTCCTGGCGGCGCGCGACGAGAGGCCGCGGCCTTTCAAGGACACGAAGATCCTCGCCGACTGGAACGGCCTGATGATCGCGGCCCTGGCCGGCGTCTTCCGGGTGACGGGCGAAGACCGATACCGGCAAGCGGCCGACCGGGCGGCGGACTTTGTCCTGGGGACGATGCGCGCCCCGGACGGCCGGCTGTTCCACGTCTACGCCGGCGGCCAGGCCCGGATCCCGGGCTTCCTCGACGACTATGCCTTTCTCATCAAGGGCCTGCTGGCCCTTTATGGGGCGGGATACGAGCCGGGGCGCCTCGAGAGGGCCCTCGAGCTCACGGAGGACGCGATCGGCCTCTTCTGGGACGAGGACGCCGGCGGGTTCTTCTTCACGGCCCGGGATGAAGGAGACGGCTTGACCCGGCGCAAGGACGTTTACGACGGGGCAGCGCCCTCGGGCAACTCGGTGATGTTCATGAACCTTCTCCGGCTGGGCCGTCTGACCGGGCGGCACGAGTTCGAGGACCGCGCATCGCGCTTGGCGGCGGCGTTCTCGCCCGAGGTCGCCGCGCACCCCCGGATGTATACGGAGTTCCTTTGCGGACTGGATTATGCCCTGGGGCCGTCGCGGGAGGTGGTCGTCGCGGGAAGGTCCGATGCCGCGGAAACGCGCCAGCTTCTCGCGGCCTCGCGGGGGACATGCCCTTGGGACACGGCCTGGCTGTTCAAGCCGACTGACCAACCGGAGGCCGCGGGAGCGATCGAGCGCCTCGCTCCGTTCACCAAGGACATGGACGCAGGCGGCGGCCGGGCCGCCGCCTACGTTTGCTCTGAGGGCGCCTGTCTTCGGCCGGTCTCATCCGCGGCCGAGCTGGCCGAATCCCTGAAGCGGCCCCCTGAGCGTCACTTCAGGACGACGTCGCACTCGCCCGTGATGGCCGGGTCCTTCACGTCCCTGACCTTGATCGTCAGCGTGTCCCCCTTGGCGAACCCGGGGTTCTTGAAATAGATGGGGGTCATAAAGCCGTAGAAGTTGGACATGTGCCCTTCGGTGACGGCCAGGGTGGACCGGAGCGTGAGCGGGGGGAAGAAGTTGGCCCTCTCCGGGAACTGGTAGAGCCGGACCCAGGAGGAGATGATCCCCTCCTTGCCGAGCTTGCGATAAAAATCGAGGTCCCGGATGCCCCCGCTGTAATCCTCGCGCAGCTCCGAGAGCGTGGGCATGCGGTACTCCTTCCCCTTGTAGACCATGACGACGTCCTTGGCCGCGACCGTGAGCGACGCGCCCTTGTCGTTGGCGGCCATGAAGAGGACGAACATGGCATACGGGGTGTCGATCGACTGATTGACCAGGGAAGCGTCCACGGCCATGAGGATGGCCCCCGATTCGTTGCTGAACGCGCCCATTCCCAGGTCCTTGGTCTGCGGATAAGCCGCGGCCGCGAGGACGAGCACGGCCAAAGCGATCTTGAAAGCTTTCATCGAAGTCTCCTTTCTGTCGGGCGGTCCCTCCATCCCCCGGAGGGCCGCCTTGGTCGAACCGGCTGTCTGCCGGCGGGCCGACTTCCAATAATGCAAGCATCATGCCAAGGCTGAGGGGAAGCGAAGATCATGGGCCTCGGGGCGGCGCGTCGCGGGAGAAGGAGCCGTATGTCCGTAAATGGGGACAGCGGCTGTCCTAAATCCTACTGAATAGTAGGTTTTATACCGGTCCGGCTGGCTTCCGATCCGGCAAATGGGAATTGATATTGTGTCCCCGATTTCATTGAATTGCCCCTCTCCTTTTAATAGAATCATCCTGCCGTGGGCGACAGACACACCTTCCGAGAATCCCCGTCCCGACGAGTGCGGACGCTCCCCGTCCGTCCCGATCGAGCCTGATCTCGGATCCCGTCGGTTCGCCGCCCCGGGATTTTCGGCGAGGAGGGTCACCGTGAAGAAACTGAAGTCCGGTCCGTCGAGACGGGATTTCCTCAAGATGGCCGCCGCCGGGTCGGCGGCCCTGTCGTTCGCGCCGCTCGGCGCGGCCGGCCAAACCAAGCCCGCGTCCGGCAAGGGCGCCGGCTTCAAGCTCAAGTACGCTCCCGGCATCGGCATGTTCGAAGCCCACGCCGGGAAGAGCGCCGTCGACCAGCTCAAGTTCATGGCCGATCAGGGCTTCTCGGCCTGGTTCGACAACGGGCTGATGGGCAGGCCCGCGGCCGAGCAGGAGTCGCTGGCCAAGGAATCGCGCCGACTCGGCCTGACCATCGGCCCATTCGTCGTCTACGCCGATTTCAAGGTCGAGTCGTTCGTCACCCGGGACACGGCCATCCGCGACATGCTCGCGGGACGCTTCAAGACCGCCATCGAGACGGCCAAAAGGACGGGCTGCAAGTGGACGCTGGCCGTGCCCGGCCGCTACAACGAAAGCATGGATTGGGACTACCAGACGGCCAACGTCGTCGAGAACCTCAAGAGGCTCGCCGCGCTGTGCGAGCCGTCGGGCCTCGTCATCGTCCTCGAGCCGCTCAATCCCAAGGACCACCCCGGGCTCTTCCTGACCAAGATGGCCCAGGCGTACCAGATCTCGAAGGCCGTCGGGAGCCCCTCGGTCAAGATCCTCGACGACATGTATCACCAGCAGATCACCGAGGGCAACATCATCCCCAACATCGACGCCTGCTGGGACGAGCTGGCCGCCTTCCACATCGGCGATTCGCCGGGCCGGAAGGAGCCGGGCACGGGCGAGATGAACTACCGGAATATCTTCAAGCATATCCACGGCAAGGGCTACGCCGGGCGTTCTCTGCCTCGAGCACGGCAAGAGCAAGCCCGGGCTCGAAGGCGAGAAGGCGCTCCTCGAGGCCTACCGCGCCGCCGACAACTTCTGAAGGAGGAACGACGATGGACGAAACAGAACGACAACGGTGTGACCCGCAGGGATTTCATCAAGACGGCCTCGGCCGCCTCCATGGCCACGCTCGTCGCGGCGGTCGCGGGATCGGGCGGGCTGTGCGCCGCGGGCGACGACGTGATCCGCATCGGCGTCATCGGCTGCGGCGGACGCGGCACGGGCGCGGCCATCGACGCCGTCGAAGCCGCGCCCGGGGGTCGAGATCGTGGCCCTCTACGACCCGTTCCAGGACCGCATCGACGAGCTCGCTCAAAGACGCTCAAGGAGAAGGTCCCGGCCGCCGTCAAGGTCACGCCGGAGACCTGCTTCACCGGATTCGACGGCTACAAGAAGCTCCTGGCCATCAAGAGACATCAATTACATCGTCACCGCCGCCCCGCCCGGCTTCCGGCCGCATCCACCTCGAGGCGTGCATCGAGGCCGGCAAGAACGTCTTCATGGAGAAGCCCGTGGCCGTCGACCCGGTCGGCGTACGCTCGGTCATCGCCAGCTCGGCGCTGGCCGCCAAGAAGGGCCTGGCCATCGTCGCCGGGCACGCAGCGCCGCCACCAGCAGAAGCTACCTCGAGACCATGAAGCGCATCCACGACGGGGCCATCGGCGAGATCGTCGGCGGCCAGTGCTACTGGAACCAGGGCGAGCTCTGGGTCATCAAGCAGACGCCCGAGATGAGCGACATGGAGTGGCAGTGCCGCAACTGGCTCTACTTCACCTGGACCTCGGGCGACCACATCGTCGAGCAGCACGTCCACAACATCGACGTCATGAACTGGGCCTTCGACGCGACGCCGGTCAAGGTCATGGCCATGGGCGGGCGCCAGGTCCGGACGGCGCCGGAGTACGGCAACATCTTCGACCATTTCGCCGTCGAGTTCGAGTACCCGAACGGCGCCCGGGTGGCCAGCCAGTGCCGGCAGATCAAGGGCTGCGCCGACCGCGTCGAGGAGAAGATCGTCGGGACGAAGGGCACGGCCTTCGGCTACGGCGAGATCTCCGGACCGAACGCCTGGAAGTTCGAGGGCGACGAGCCCAATCCCTACGTCGTCGAGCACGCCGACCTCATCGCCAGCATCCGCGCCGGCAAGCCGCTCAACGAGGGCCGGCGCGTCGCCGAGAGCACGCTCTGCGCCATCATGGGCCGCATGAGCGCCTACACCGGCCGGGCCCTGTCCTGGGATTGGGCCATGAACGCCTCCAAGCTCGACCTCTTCCCGGCCAAGCTCGAGTTCGGCCCGCACCCGGTCGATCCGGTCGCCGTCCCGGGCGTGACGCCGCTCGTTTAGCTCAGGCACGGATGTCCGCTCCTCGGGAGGGATCGATATGATCGAAGCACGCCTGGCCGGCCGCGTCGCGCTGGTCACGGGAGCGAACCACGGCATCGGCGCGGCCATCGCCAAGGCCCTGGCCGCCGAGGGGGCCGGCGTATTCATTACGTCCTACCGCGGCCCCTCCCCGGTCAGCGCGGAGCGACAGGCCGCGGCCTTGAAGTCCGGGGCCGGCGGATTGGATCTCTACGAGGCCCTCAGGCAGCAGCCGCCCGAGCGGGTCGTCGACGGGATCACGGCGGCGGGCGGCCGGGCCGCCTGCCTCGAGGCGGACCTCGCGGACCCGGCCGCGATCCCGGCTCTTTTCGACGCTTGCGAAAGCCGGCTCGGTCCCGTGGAGATCCTGGTCGCCGATCACGCCCACTGCGAATACGAGACGTTCGACCCCGCCCGCGTCACGGACGGCGGGCTTCGGCATGCGCCTGACGGACGCCGCCCGCATGGACGCGCATTACGCCGTCAACGCGCGGGCGAGCGCGCTCATGATGGTCGAGTTCGCCAAACGGCATATCGGGCGCGGGGCGGCCTGGGGCCGGATCGTCACCATCAGCACGGACGCGGCCGACGCCCACAGCGGGGCGGTGAGCTACGCGGCTTCGAAGCACGCTCTCGAATCCTACAGCCGGTCGGCCGCGCACGAGCTCGGCAAGTACGGCATCACGGTCAACATCGTCGCGCCGGGCCCCGTCCAGACGGGCTGGCTCAGCCCCGACGAGGACGTTGAGATCTCGCGAAGGACCCCTCTCGGCCGGGTCGGCCGGCCCGAGGACATCGCCGACGTCGTCGTGTTCCTGGCCTCGGACCAGGCCCGCTGGCTGACCGGCCAGCTCCTCTACGTCGGCGGCGGCTGGAAATGGCATCCCTGATATCCGGAGGACTCATGAAAAAGATGGATCGACGGCACTTCCTCAAGACGGTCGCCGTGGCCGGCGGCGCCGCCGTGGCCGGGTTCCCGACCATCGTCAAGGCCTCGGCCCTGGGCAAGGACGGGGCCGTCGCGGCCTCGGACCGGATCGTCATGGCCGGCATCGGCTTCGGCATGCAGGGCCCCTGGAACATGGCCAATTTCCTCGAGAAGCCCGAGGTCCAGTGGGTGGCCGTCTGCGACCTCGACACCGAGCCGCTGGCCATGGCCAAGGGCATGGTCGACAAGAAGTACGGCAACAAGGCCTGCGCGACCTATCACGATTTCCGCGAGCTCTACCTGCGCAAGGACCTCGACGCCGTGTCCATCGCCGTGCCCGACCATTGGCACGCCATTCTCAGCATCGCGGCCCTGCGGGCCGGATTCGACGTCTGCGGCGAAAAGCCCCTGACCCACAACCTGCGGGAGGGCCGGGCCCTGTGCGACGCGGTCAAGCGCTACGGCCGCGTCTGGCAGACGGGCTCGTGGCAGCGCTCGGTCGAGAACTTCCACCAGGCCGCGGAGCTCGTCCGCAACGGGCGCATCGGCAAGATCAAGGGGATCGAGGTCGGACTGCCGTCCGGGCACTACGACTTCGCCGGGACGTTCGGCCAGGAGGCGCTGGTCGCGCCGCCCGCGAACCTCGACTACGAGTTCTGGGTCGGTCCGGCGCCCTGGTGGCCCTATTGCAAGGCCCGCGTCCACATGAACTGGCGCTGGAACATGGATTTCGGCGGCGGCCAGTACATGGACTGGATCGGCCATCATCTCGACATCGCCCACTGGGGCATGGGCTGGGACGAGACCGGCCCGGTCGAGATCGAGGCCGTGGGCGAGTACCCGACCTCCGGCATCTACAACAGCCCGACCCGTTATTACGTCAAGGCCAAGTACGCCGACGGGACGCCCATGGTCCTGGCCGGCGGCCACGACGAGATCTGGAGCGGGACGAAGTGGATCGGCGAGTACGGCTGGATCTGGGTCGACCGCGGCCAGTTCGAGACGGAGCCCGCGAGCCTCAAGCGCGAGGTCATCGGCCCGGAGGAGATCCGGCTCTACAAGAGCCGCGACCATCACCAGAACTTCCTCGACTGCGTCCGCAGCCGGGCCAAGACGATCACCCCGGCCGAGACGGCCCACCGGTCGGCCAGCGTCGGCCACCTCGGCGTCATCGCCATGGAGATCGGCCGGAAGATCAAATGGGACCCCGCGACCGAGACCATCATCGGCGACCCCGAGGCGGAGAGGCTCCTCGGCCACTCCTACCGCAAGCCCTGGCAGCTGCCGGAGTGAGGAGAGCGATCATGAAAAAGACACAGCAAAACGATCGCGATCGCGGCTCTCCTCCTCGATCGCCTCGCTGACGCTCGCGGCCATTCCCGCGGCCGGACAGATCGACGAACGGGCGCGACAGGACATGGGCCTCGTCTATGATTCGTTGGACGCCATTCTCAAGGATCTCCAGACCTACGATTACGCTGCCGACGTCGGCGCCGCCGATGCGCCTTCAGGGCCTACGTCTTCGCCCACAAGGACAACCCCCAGGCCCGAAAGGAAACCGAGACGGCGCTCCTCAAGTTCGTCCAGGGCTCGCCCGCGCCGGGGGGATTGATGGCCGCCTGCAGGGCCCTCCGGCTCATCGGCGGCCCGGGCTCCGTGCCCGTCCTCGCGGCCCTCGTTCTCAAGCCCGAAGCGACTGATCCGGCGAGGTACGCCCTGGAGAGGATCCCCGGCAACGAAGCCGACCAGGCGCTCCTTGCCGCGCTGGATAAGGCCCAGGGCGACATCCGCCGCGGCATCGTCTTCTCGCTCGGCGAGAGGAAGTCGGCCGCCGCGGTCCCGGCCCTGGCGCGGCTGGCCGGCGGCAAGGACGCGGCCCTGGCCGCGGACGCCGTCAAGGCCCTGGGCAAGACCGGCGGCGCCGAGGCCGATCAAGGACGCTACGCCGCGCTGCTCGGCAAGTCGAGCCTGTCGCTCAAGTCCGAGATCGCCTCGGCCCTCTTGCTTGCGGCCGAGGGTTCGCTCAAGTCGGGAGACAAGGCCGCGGCGGCGGCCATTTATGACAAGGTCTTCGCGGCCAATGTCTCCCCCGTCTCGCGCCAAGCCGCCTTCAAGGGAGAGATCGCCACCTGGCCCGATCCGTCGGGCCTGACGCCGAAGGGCCTGATCCTTGGCGCGCTGGTCGGGAAAGACGCATCGCTCTATGCGCCGGCCCTGGCCGGAGTCCCGGACCATTTCGGAGCGAGCGAGATCGGCCAGGTCGCCGATCTCGTGGACAAGCTGCCCGAGCCGGCGCGGATCCAGTTCACGGCCATCCTGGCGAAGTATCCGGCCGAAACGGTCGCGGCCCTACCTTCTGACGGCCGCCGAAAACCCCTCCCTCGCCATGAGGCTGGCCGCGCTCCGCTCCCTCGCCCAGGCGGGGGATGGGAAATCGGTCGTCTTCCTGGCGACCAAAGCCGCCCGGACATCCGGCGCCGAACAGGAAGCCGCCCGCGAGGCGCTGGCCCGGCTCAGGGGGCTGGACGTCGACGCCGCGGTCCTCGAGCATCTCGCCAAGACCTCGGACGACGCGGTCAAGTCCGAGCTCGTCCAGGCCGCGAGCGCCCGGCGCATCGCCGGGGCCAAGCCCGCGCTCATGGCCCTCGCGAGATCCGGCTCGCCGGGGCTCAAGACGCGGGCCTCGGCCGCGCTCCGGACGATCGCCGTTCAGGGCGATATCCCCGAGCTTCTCGATCTTCTCGGCGGACTCGAGGACGAGACGGCCCGCGAGGCGATGCAGGATACGGTCGCCGCGGTCGCCCGGACGAATCCGAGAGAGCTGGCCCGCGCCGGCGAGGTCAAGGCGCGGCTGGCGGCGGAGAAGGACGCGAAGAAGAGGGCGGACCTCCTGCGCGTCCTCGGCAAGATCGGCGACGACTCGGCCCTCTCGACGGTCAGGGCGGCCCTCGCCGATCCCGACGAGACGGTCGTCGACGCGGCCGTCCGGGCCCTGGCCGACTGGCCGACGGTCGCGCCCAGGGACGATGTCCTCGAGATCGCCCGGACGTCCCTCGTCCTCAACCACCGCGTCCTGGCCTTCCGGGCCTATATCCGCATGATCGGGATGGAGCCGAACAGGCAGGCCGAAGGGGCGGCGGCGGACCTCCTCAAGGCCATGGCCAACTCGCCCCGGCCGGAGGAGAGGAAGCTGGTGCTGGGCCTTCTCGGGCGCTTCCCCTGCGTCACGTCCCTCAAGGCGGCCGAGTCGCTCCTCTCCGACCCGACCGTCGCCGAGGAGGCCAAGCTGGCCGCCGACCGCATCCGCAAAGCCTTGAAATAAGAAAGAGGGTCAAACCTAGACCTTTCTAATTTTTAATTCTGTGCCGATTCGCGACGACTCGAAAAAATTAAAAAGGTATACGGTTTGACCCCATCTTGGGAGGAGCAGACATGATCGAAGGACAGGCGTCGGGCGGGAAGTCGCCCAAGCTCCGTTACGGCATGATCGGCGGCGGGCAGGGCGCGTTCATCGGCGACGTCCACCGCAAGTCGATCGCCATGGACGGCAAGGCCGAGATCGTCTGCGGCGCGTTCTCCCAGAGCTACGATAACACGCTGGCCACGGGCGACTCCCTCGGGCTTCCGAAGGAGCGCCTCTACCGGACCTTCGACGGAGATGATCCGGGGCGAGGCCCAGCGGCACGACCGGCCGGACTTCATCAGCGTCGTCACGCCGAACAGCACCCACTTCCCCGCCGCGAGAATGGCCCTCGAGCACGGCTTTTCCGTCGTCTGCGAGAAGCCGCTGGCCACGAGCTCCGCGCGACGCCGCGGACCTGGCCTGCCTCGTCCGCGAGACCGGGCTCCTCTTCTGCGTCACCTACGCCTATTCGGGCTACCCGATCGTCAAGCACCTCCGCGACATCATCGCACGCCGGCGAGATCGGCGACATCCGCTTCGTCAACGGCGAATACCCCCAGGAGTGGCTGGTGACGAAGCTCGAGGACACCGGCCAGAAGCAGGCCGCCTGGCGGACCGACCCCAAGCTCGCCGGCATCTCCAACTGCGTCGGCGACATCGGCAGCCACATCGAGTTCATGGCCGCCTACATGACCGGCCTCGAGATCGAGGCGCTCTGCGCCCGGCTCGACCGCTTCGGCCCCGGCCGCCCCCTCGACGACAACGCCACCATCATGGTCAACTACAAGGGCGGGGCCAAGGGCGTCTACTGGAGCTCCCAGATCGCCGCCGGCCACGACAACGCCCTGCGCCTGCGCATCTACGGCACCAAGGGCGCCGTCGAGTGGTTCCAGGAGACGCCCAACACGGCCCGCGTCTCGTTCCTCGACCGCCCGTCGGGAACGATCTCGCGCGGCCGCGACCCGATGTGGCCCCGGGCCCAATCGCTCTCCCGCCTCCCGTCGGGCCACCCCGAGGGCTATTTCGAGAGCTTCGCCAACGTCTATGCGACCTTCATCACCGCCCTCGGCGAAGAAGCTCCGCGGCGAGCCGCTCGCCGGCGACGACCTCGACTTTCCCAACGTCGACGACGGCGTCCGCGGCGTCCGCTACATCGAGAAATGCGTCGAGAGCTCGGCCAAGGGCGCGATCTGGCTGAAGATGGCGACATGACAGGTTCGCGTCCCCCACTAAGGAGGAGAAGATGGCTCGACCCGTAACGCTGTTCACCGGCCAGTGGGCCGACCTGCCCTTCGAAGAGGTCTGCAAGAAAGCGAGCGGCTGGGGCTACGACGGCCTCGAGATCGCCTGCTGGGGCGACCACATGGACGTCCGCAAAGCCGCGACCGACCCCGCCTACGTCGGCAAAAAGAAGCGCCTGCTCGAGAAGTACGGCCTCAAGTGCTGGGCCCTCGGCGCGCACCTCGCCGGCCAGTGCGTCGGCGACGAGTACGACCCGCGCCTCGACGGCTTCGCCCCCGACGCCGTCAAGGGCAAGCCCGGAGGCCCTGCGCAAATGGGCCGTCGAGGAGATGAAGGCCACCGCCCGGGCCGCCCGCGCCATGGGCTGCTACATCGTCAACGGCTTCATGGGTTCGCCCATCTGGAAGGCCTGGTATTCATTCCCGACGACGACCGAGGAGATGGTCGAGGCGGGGTTCAAGAAGATCCTGGGGCTCTGGACGCCCATCTTCGACGCCTTCGACGAGCAGAACGTCAAGTTCGCCCTCGAGGTCCACCCGACCGAGATCGCCTTCGACCTCTATACGACGCGGCGCCTTCTCGATGCCTTCAAGTGCCGGCTGACGCTCGGCCTCAACTTCGACCCGAGCCACCTCGTCTGGCAGGGCGTCGAGCCGCACCTCTTCATCCGCGAGTTCGCCGACCGCATCTACCACGTCCACATGAAGGACGTGGCCGTGACCCTCGACGGCAAGGCCGGCATCCTCGGCTCGTTCCTGCCCTTCGGCGACGTCCGGCGCGGCTGGAACTTCCGCTCGCTCGGCCACGGCGACGTCGATTTCGACGCCGTCATCCGCGAGCTCAACGCCGTCGGCTACGAGGGCCCGCTCTCGGTCGAGTGGGAGGACAACGCCATGGACCGCGAGTTCGGGGCCAAAGAATCCCTGGAGTTCGTCCGTCAGATGAACTTCGCGCCGTCCAAGGTCGCCTTCGACAAGGACTTCGGAAAGGACAAATAGGGCCGCCGACGCCGGCCGGCCCTCACTTCGCCCGGAACCGGGCCGTCTCCCGCACCCGCGTCCGCAGGCCGTCGATCGCGGGCGGGATGGGGTCGCGGGGGGCGCCTTCGATGACGAAGATGATGAGGGCCGCTTCGCCGGGGGCGTCCGCGCTCGACGAGATGCCGACGCCCTGGACGCCGCGCTGTTTCATGAGCCCGGCCGCCCGGGCGCGGTGGACGGCCCGGGCCCGCTCCTCTTCCGATTCGGAGATCGGCTGGGCGAACCGGGGGGGATCGCCCAACCGCTCGGCCAGGTCGCTTTCCGCCGCCGTCAGAAGGCCTCTCGACCGCATCGTGTCGACCTCGACCACCCTTGTCCGGACGCCGTCGACGGACGCCGGGAGGCGGCCCGGCGACGTCCCCCGGCCGACGAAGACCAGGATGGCCGGCTGGCCGGGACGGTCGTAGCTCAAGCCGACGCCGAGGCCAAGGACCCCCGCCTGCCCCAGCAGCTCGCCGGCGTTGGCGTCACGCGCGCGGACGGCGGCCTGCCGGTCCACGGAAGCGAGGATGACGCCCTCCATACCGAAGGCCTGGGCCGGGGTCTGCTGGGGGATCGAGCAGGCGGCCACGGCGTGCGGGCCGACCGAGCTGTCTCCGGCGAAGACGAACTGTTCGCCGGTGTCCTTGTCGGCGAGCTGCTGCATGATGACCGCCACGGGGCTGGCGATCGTGTCCGTCGAGGTCCCGGCGAACAGCAGCCCCACCGGGTCGGCCGTGTCTTGGGTGACGATGAGAGAGCCGGAATCGCCGTGGGCGCTGAAGCCGGCGTCGGCGACCGCGATCAGGTCCGTGAAGTCGCAGACATACGTGGACCCCGAGTTGCAGCCCTTCTGGTACTCGACGTTGACCGCGGCGGCGATGGACAGGATGGTGCCGCAGGTCAGGCCGGTCGCGGCGCCGCTCTTGGCCACTCTCCGGCCGATGGTCGGGGCCACGCCGAGGCCCGGATTGGGCGTGCCGTCCGTCGGCTGGCCGCCGACGGCTGTCCCGCCCAGCTGAACGATGGTCCCCAAGGGTTCGACGGCGCCGGGCACGATCTCGGCCAGCGCCGCGTCCGCGTTCGGGCGAGGGTCGTTTTCCAGGTGGAAGAACTGGGACAGCGTGGCGGCCGTGACCGTGCCCACGGCCGAACAGTTGTTTTCGACGAGCCCGGGCTGGATGATGTCCTCCCCGATCGCGGCCAGGTCGCTGCGGGCCATGACATGGTTGTTGCTCAGAATGAACAGCTTCCCGCCCCGGCTGACCAGCGACCCGATCGTTCCGCCGCAGCAGTAGGTCAGGCCGCCCGAGACCGAGGAGTCCAGAGCGTTCCCGCCGGTCGTCCCCAGGGGGACGGGGGGAGGAAAGTGGGCCGCCTGGAGCGGCGTGGGAACGACGATGACGGAATCCGAGGCCGTCGGATCCGCCTGCGAGACCGCGGTCACGAGGACCTCCGTCGTCTTGTCCGCGTTGTTGGGGGCCGTCGAGACCGGCACCGAATGCGGCGCGTAATAAAGCCCCGCCTGCGAGATCGTGCCGGTCCTGGCCGATCCGCCGGTGATCCCGTTGACCTTCCAGGTGAGCGCCGTGTTCGAGCTCCCGGTCACCGTGGCTGAAAACGCGCGGGAGCCGAAGGTCGGGACCGTCACCCGGGAGCCGCTCCCGGCGACGACCACCCTGACGGCGGAGCCCGTCTGGAGGGTCACCGTGGCCGTGCCGGACTTCGTCGAGTCCGAGAGGGCCGTCGCCGCAACGGTCACGGTCGCGGGGGTGGGCACGGTCGTGGGGGCGACATACACGCCCTCCAGGGAGATCAAGCCGTGGACGGAGTCTCCGCCTCGGATGCCGTTGACTTTCCAAACGACGGTCTGGTCCTCGGAATCGGAGACCGTCGCCCTGAACGGCTGGGTGCCCCCCCTCGAGACCGTCGCCGAACTTGGCGCGATCGTGACCTTCGATGTCGTGGGCGGCGGGGTCCCGCCGTTGTCGTTCGACGCGCCGCAAGCCGCGGCCAGGACGGTCAACGAGAACAGCAGGGATAAACGAAGGGCCGTTCCTCTCATGGTCTCCCTCTTTTCAGGTTTCCATGATACTCCCGGGCCCAAAAGAACGGAAATGCCCCGATCGGCAGGACGACGGACTTCGGACGGCGTCAGCGGTCGCCGCGCCGCGGCGGGCTGACGACCTGAAAGTCCCGCACCAGCCGCCGGCCCTCGTCGTCCGTCAGCACGAGCCGGTGCGGACCGGGCTCGGGCGCCACCCCGATCTGGTGGAAGACCCGCGTCGACGCCAGGTAATGTCTCGTCGAGGTGCCAGTGGATGGTCGCCCCGCCCTCCCGGTGCACGGCCTCGAAGACGACCTCGCCGACCTTCCCGTCGAGCCCGACCGGGACGTAGACGGACATGTCCGGCTCCGGATAGACAAGGCTCATCACCCGCGACCCCCGCTCGCCCGCCGGCCCTCCCCCGCAATCGGCCCGGAAAGGCGGCAGGGGCCGGTACTCGGCGTGGTCGGCCCGGTAGAAGTATTCCTGGACCGGCGGCAGGACGAACCACGGCTCGTGCCGCATGTTTTCGACCGGCTCGCAGCGGCTGTCGACCCGAAATCGGCCCCCGGCGTCGAGATGGACGATCTGATGGAAGGCGCACATCCGGTCGAAGCCGCTCTCTTCCGGCACCGTGATCTCCTCGGCCGGGCAGAGATCGGTCGCCAGATAGCCGGAATCGCGGCAGACCTTGACGGTCTTGAAACCGGACGGCGGCCGCACGATCTCGCCGCCGCCGTCGACGGCGCCGAGGAGATCGAAGAGGACCGGGCGCCGCCGCCCCGAGGCCCGTCAGCCCGGGCTGGCCTTCGCCGTCGGCGTTCCCGGCCCAGACGCCGATCGTGTAGTTGGGCGTGACGCCGACCGCCCAGGCGTCGCGCAGCCCGAAGCTCGTCCCCGTCTTCCAGGCCGCCCATTTCGAGGAGCTGAAATTCCGCCAGAAGCCCTCCTCGTCCGGCCGGTTGACCGCGGTCAGGGCCTGGAGCGTGAGGTAGGCGGAAGCGGCCCCGAGCTCGCGCATCCTCGACGGCGCCTCCGGCTCGTCCCTGAGCAGCCTCACCTCGCGCCCGCCGCCCGGCGCGCCCGAGGCGAGCTGGGCCAGCTTCGCGTAGAGCCCGGCGACCTCGAGGAGCCGGCCCTCCGCCCCTCCGAGCACCAGGGTCAGCCCGTAATCGTCCGGGCGGCCGGTCGAGGGTCGTCATCCCCCACCGCCGGAGCAGGTTCTCGAAGCGGGGAATGCCGTACTCGCGCAGCTCGCGCACGGCCGGGACGTTGAGCGACCAGGCCAGGGCGGCCCGGGCCGGCACGGCGCCGCGGAAGCGGCGGTCGAAATTCTCCGGCCGGAAGCCCTCGAAGCGCACCGGCGTGTCGGGGACGAGGGTCACCGGCGTCAGCCCGCCTTCCTTGAGCATGGCGGCGTAGAGGAACGGCTTGAGGATGCTGCCGGTGCTGCGCCGGCTCTGCAGGATATCGACGTTCTGGCCGTGCTCCCCGCGCCGCTCGAGCCCCGTATTCCCGACGTAGGCCACGACGGCCGCCGTGCGGTTGTCGATGACGACGGCGGCGAGATTGCCGGATGCCGCGGTCGGCGAAGCCGCGCCCCGTGCTGCCCGGCGATCCGGTTCGCCGTTCTCTGCAGGTCGGCCGCGAGGAAGGAGCGGAAAGGCGGCGCGGCGCCGGGCCGGGCGGCCAGCGTGTCGAGGAGGTGCGGCGCGTCGCGCGGCACGGCGCGCGTGCCGCCGGGCATGGGCTCGGCCAGGGCCAGGCGGCACTCGAGATCGGGCATCGCCCCGTGCGCCCGCAGCTTCTCGAGAAGCCCGTTCCGCTTCCGGAGAAGCCGCTCCCGTCCGTCCGCCGTGGCCGGGAGTCCGGGATCGTTGGGCAGGACGGCCAGGAAAGCGGCCTCGGCCCAGCTCAGCTGCTCGGGGCTCCGGCCGAAATAGAGCCACGAGGCGGCGTCGATGCCGACGACGTTGCCGCCGAAGGGCGCGTGGGCGGCGAAGAGCGACAGGATCGTCCTTCTTCGAGTGTCGCGTCTCGAGCCGCAGGGCCAGGACGGCTTCCTTGAGCTTCTCGATATATGTCCGCGGCCGGTTCTTGCGGGCCAGCCGGACGACCTGCATGGTGATCGTGCTGGCCCCGCTCCGGACCTTCCCGGTGCGGAAGTTCTGCCGCAGCGGCCCGGGCCACGGCCAGGGGGTCGATCCCGGGGTGAACGAAGAAGCGCTTGTCCTCGAAGCGGACGAGGACGCCCGAGAAGCGCGCCGGAACGCGCTCGGCCGGCGGGAAGCGCCACTGGCCGTCGGCGGCCGGCCGCGCTCCGAGGAGCCGGCCCTCGGCGCTGAAGAGGACCGGGGAGACGGGATCGTCGAAGCGGACGACAGGGACCGCCAGCCAAAGAAGCGCCATAAGAAGCAGGGCCCCCCCGACGACGAGGAGTCTGCGGCGCTATGAAGAGGGACATGTACTCTTTGTACGTGTCCCGATCTCGCGCCCGAAGGGACGGGACACGTACCTTCGGACATGTCCCGTCGCAGCGCTCATTGCACGATCTCGACCCATTGTCCTTTCGTGTTGGCATGGAGCCCGGCGTCGTACATGGCCTCGACGGCCACCCCCGGCTGATAGTACCGGCCCCGATAGGAGGCATTGAGAACGACGAGGAAGACCTTCTCCTGGCCGGCGTCGAGCCCGAAGTACGTAAAGACGCGGTCGTCACGGATGTCCTGGTAGTCCACGGCCGCGGCCGCCCCGGCCTCTCCGCCGAACCGCGGGTTCTTGATCTGGAAGCCCGAGGCCACGAGGTGGGTCAGGACGAGGTTCTGAAGCCGGCTCGGGGTCAGGTTCTTGACCCGCACCTCGGCGACGAGGTCGAGCCCCTGGGCCATCTTGTCGATGGCGATGCCGTTCATCTTCATGTCGCGCATGCGGACGTCGATCGAGAGACCCTCGGACGACGGCGTTTCGACGCCGGCCGCGGGCACGCCCCGCCGGTAGACGTTGACGTAGAGGGTCGACGCTTCGGTGTTGGTCACGGCGAGGGTCCGGCCTTTGATCGGGAAGTCGGCGTATTCGCGCCGGTCGAACGGCGTCGCGGATTCGACGTCGAGCGCCTTCTCCGCGTCCCAGCCGAAACGGTAGCGGAAGGGCTTGACCCCCGCGGTGCCGTAATACGCGGCCAGGGCCATCAGGCCGAACGACGTCTCCTGGGTCGAAAGCCACAGGTCCGAGGCGAGGGTCTTGGACATGTCTTCGAGAAGGGGCCGGGCCTTGTCGGACCGGCCGATCTGGACGAAGGCCCGGACGGCCAGGGCCTTGTCGCGGAAGTCGGAGCCGAAGGTCTCGCTGTCGTCGCGATAGGGCTTGAATTCGAGCCTGGCCCGCTCGGCCAGGTCGGCCGCCGCGTCGGTCTGGCCGGTCATGTGGAAGGCCGCGGCCAGCATGAGCCCGGCCAACCCGGGAAGCTCGGCGCTCTCCCGGAGCCGGTTCATGGCCCCGGGATCGGGGTCCCGGGCCAGGGCGAGCGTGAAGAGACGGAACGACTGGGTGAGCCGGGCCGAAGCCCCGCCGGTGACGAAGGCGTTGGACAGCATCTTCTGGTTCGCCCGCCAGGCGTCGAGCATGGCCTGGGGCACGTGATAGCCCAGGCGGGCCGCTTCGAGCAGGAAGTAGCCGGCGTAGGCGGTCGTCCACTCGTGCCCCTCGCGGCTTCCGGGCCAGTAGGAAAAGGCGCCGTTGGTCATCTGGAACCCGGTCAGCTTCTGGATGGCCGCCTTGACGTGCTCTTCGACGTCGCGCGTCTGCCGCTCTTCGAGCTTGACCAGGCCCTTGAGGTAGAGCTGAGGGAAGGCCGCCGAGAGCGTCTGCTCGAGGCAGCCGTGGGGATACCGGATGAGGAAATCGAGGCGTTTTTCGAGATTGAGCGGCGGCAGGGGCGACGCTTCGAGGATGACGGTATTCGTGTTGGCCAGGCCGAACGGGACGACGTCCTGCCGGACGGTCTCGCCCGGCTTGATCTCGAGGTGCGTCGTCTGGGTGATGGACGTGTTGCTGGCCAGGACCGGGATGGCGATCATGTCTTCGACGCGCTCGGAGCCGCCGGTCGCGCGGAACCTCACCTCGCCCTGTCCGATCCCGCCCGTCGTCTTGAGCGCGAAGGGAACGATGTCGTCGCCGGGCTTGGCGAAGGCGACGGTCTTCGTGCGCTCGCCGACGACCTCGAAGAGGCCGTTGGTCTCGACGCTGACCGTGACCTCCTTGATCTCCGGCTTGGTGACGAACACGGTGACGGGCATGACGATATCCTCGCCGGGCCGCACGACCCGCGGCAGCGTGGCCAGGGTCATGAGATCGCGCCGGACCGGCACGGACTTCTCGGCCAGGCCGAACGCGCCGTCGCGCCCGGCCACGACCATGACCCGGACGGCCCCGAAGTACTGCGGCATGGTCAATTCGTGGACGCCGCTCGCGCCCGCCTTGAGGTCGAACGGGCCTTCGAACAGGACGACCGGCGGGAAGCGCCGCGGCTGCTTGGCCTTGTCTTTCGATTCGGCGCCTTCGTCGCCGCCGAGGGCCAGGATGCGGGCCATCTCGGCGCCGTAGGCCTCGGCGACGATGTCGAAGAGGTCCCAGGTCGTGACCCCCAGGGCCTCGCGGGCGTAGAACCCCTTGCGCAGGTCCGGCGTCGCGAACCGGGTCAGGCCGAGGAGGCCTTCGTCGACGACGGCCAGCGTGTAGGTCATGGGCCGGCCGCCGGTCTCGCGGACCTCGACCCGGAACTTCTCCTTGGGCCGGAACTCGTCGGCCGTCTGGATCGCCGGCTCGAGCCGCGTCCCCGGGTCTTCGACGAGGATGGGGATGACGCCGTAGAGCCGGATGGGCGTGTCGCTCGCCTTGTCGCGGTGCGGCTGGATGAGCGTGACGTGGACGTAGACGTTGGGCGTCATGGCCGCCGTGAGCGGGACCTCGAAGCGGTTCTCGCCCTTGACCGTCGACACCCAGAACTTGTCGATGACGGAGGTGCCGCTCTCGATCGACACCAGGGCCCGGCCCTGGACGGCCTCGGGCAGGAAGATGACGGCCTTCTCGCCGACCTTGTAGGAGGGCTTGTCGGCGGTGAAGCTGAGCGCCGTCGCCCCGGCCCCGCCCTCCTCGCGGGCCCGTCCGGCCCAGCCGGGCCAGTCGATGTAGACGATCTGGCCCGAGGCGTGGCCGCTCACCGGGTCTTCGACGCGGATGAGGTAGCGCCCCCAGTCGGGGTAGCGGATCTGGAACGTCCACTTGCCGGCGCCGTCCCGGGTCGAGACCTCGGCTTTGGCGATGGGCAGGTTCTGGACGCTCGAGACGTATTGGGCGAGGGATTCCCCGCTCCGGTCCCACCACCACTTCCACTCGATCTTGTAGAGCGAGACGAGGATCTTGTCACGGGACACGGGGCGGCCCGCGGGGTCGACGGTGACGATCGAGACCTCGTGGTCCTTGTCGGTCAGCAGCATGCCCCGGGCCTGATCGCCCTTGGGCAAGCGGACGCCGACATAGGCGTCGTAGGGATGGAACGGAAGCGAGAACGTATCGACGCTGAAATCGCCGCTGTCCTCGAAGACCCGGCTGGTGAACGCGGCGTCGAGCATGCCCGGGCTGGGCTGCTGCGGATCGATGTCGATCCGGGCGGTCGCCGCGGCCCCCGGCGTCGAGGGTGCCCTTGGCCACCTCGACGGTCGCGCCTTCGAAGTCGCGGGCCGGGTCGTCGAAGCTGTAGTCCGGCGTACTTGTCGAAACGGGTCGGCCGGCGCGAGAGCCGGACGGAAACGTCGTACTTCAGGTTCGCGGCCGGCGCGCCGTGGAGCCACTGGGCCGTGACGGCCGCGTCGAAGGGCATGTCCTTGCGGACGAGGACCTCGCGGCCCGGGTCGAGGACGATCTTGAGCCGGTTGGGCACGACCGTCTCGATCTTCAGGGTCTTGCTGAAGGTCAGGCCGCCGACGAGGACGCGGGCCTGCCAGTTGCCGGTGGGCGCCGCCTCGTCGGTCTCGACGCGGAACGCGTAGAACGGCGCCACGACCTTGTCCGGCTTGGCCGTCATGACGAGCTGTCCCTGGGGATTGGAGATCTCCAGGACGCACGGGATGGCCCGCCGGCAGGACCTTCTGGCGGTCGAAGAGGGCGAAGGTCAGGTGGAGGGTGTCGCCCGGCCGCCAGACGCCGCGCTCGCCGTAGAGGATGCCCTTGACGCCCTTCTCGGTGACCTCGCCGCCGATGTCGAAATGGCTCAGGGGCAGGGCGCCTTCGCCGGCGATGCGCAGGTAGCCGATGTCGCCGCCGCCCTCCGCCGAAACGTAGAAGGCCCGGTCCTTGAGGGCGAAGACGGCGAAGCCGTTGGCGTCGCTCGTCGTTTCGCCGAGGAGCTGGTTCTGGTAGTTGTAGGCCCGGACGCGCAGGCCGGACGAGCGGCCTGGCCGTGCCGATGTCGGTCGTCACGACGTGGAGGGTCCCGTTCTCCTCGAGCTTGGCCACGAGCCCGATGTCCGAGGAAAAGAAATTGCGGCCGGCGACGGCCTCGTGATTGTAGCGGGGGATGTAATAGGCGTCGGCGCAGGGATCGTTCCGGCGGGTCCAGTCGCCGGAGTTGTAGCCATAGCCCTCGTCATAGTAATCCCAGTTCGAATAGCGGTCGTAGCCGGCGTCGTCCATGTTCTTGAGCGGCGGCTCGGTGACGACCGGAGCGTCGCTCGCGGCGCAGGGATAGGTCGAGTTGCCGCGGTTGAACGACAGGACGAGACGGAAGAGGCTGCCCGGGTTCTCCTTGAACAGGGGCGTCACGTCGAGGTCGAACCGCGTGACGCGGCCGGTCACGGCCGGATCGTCCGAGAGGGGGACGGTCTTTCGCCAGAGATAGCGGCCGACCCGGGCCAGCTCCTCCGACCCCTCGAGGCTGTTGACCTGGAAGAACTGGGCCATGTTGCCCGGGTAGATCTGGAAGGCCGCGACCTGGACGCTCCTCAGATTGACGGCCTCGATGGGCACGGTCAGCCGGTCCTTGCGAGGCAGGACGAGCCCCCGGCCGACGAAGCGGACCTGGGGCCGGATCGATTCGAAGGTGACGGTCCGGTCCGTGCCTTCCTTCAAGCGGCGGTCCAGGTAGTTGCGGACGCCGGGCAGGACCGGACGGCCACGTCGCCGAGGAACTCCTGGGTCGAATACACCCGGACGACGTTGCCCTCGATCTCGAAGGTCAGCGGGCGGTCGCCGATATCGATGAGCCCCTGAAGCTTCTGGTCCTTGGCCAGGACGTCGGAGAAGCGCACCAGGACGTGCCGCGTCTCGCCCAGGACGGGCTCGACGGAGACGACGGTGAAGTCCCCCATGGCCGGGACCTCGACGTCGCGGCGGCCCCGGTTGTCGATGCGGATCGGGGCGCCGTCCCACGACAGATTGACCGCCGACGCGCCCTCCTTTCGGACGACCTCCTTGACGGTGAAATAATGGGTCAGCCCTTCCTGGGCATGGCTCCATTCGACCGGCAGGACCTGGCCGTCCTGCTCGGCCTCGATGACCTTTTCGACCAGGGCCTTCTCTTCCATGTCGGCCGTGACGACGCGGCCGCGCAGGACCTGGGCCTGCGGCCGTTCCGGGTCCTCGGCGAAGAGCCCCTCGATCGTGACCTCCATGTCCGGCCGGACGACTCCGAAGCGGAACTCGAACCGGGCGTAGGCCTTGGGCAGGTCGAGGATCTTGCCGACGCGGAGGACGGCCCTGTACTCCTGGCCCGGCTTCAGCTCGCCCTTGGGCTTGAAGACGAGCTCGCGCGGGCTCGTCCATTCCGCCGCCCCGTCGATCGACGGCGAGAACTCGAACAGCCCGGCCGCGGCCGGCCCAGGGGTCCCGGCGTTGTCGACGAAGAGGACCCGCACGGGGGACTTGCGAGACATCGTCCCCGAGGTGAAGGCGCTGATATAGCGATACCAGTCCTTTTCCGCCTCGGCCGCGGCCGGTTTCTTCGACTTGCAGCCGGCCAGCCCGAGGACGCAAACGGCGATGAGGATCGAGCCCACGGTCTTCTTGGTCATGGAATGCCCTCCCCTGAGAATCGGTCGTCCGGTCGCGCCAGGACCACGACACCTTTAAAAAGCAGGGTAGTCCGGGAGGCCGGCAAAGTCAACCGTCGGCGGCGCACGGCGCCACGGGCAAGGGCAACGACCAGGTCCGCTTCGAGCTGAGCTATGCGGCGCTGGACCCCTCCCTCAAGATCATCTCGCCCTGGAAGGACCCGGAGTTTCTGGCCGCCTTCAAGGGCCGGCCCGACCTCCTGGACTACGCCAAGGCCCACGGCATCGACGTCAAGGCCTCCTCCGGCAAGCCGTTCAGCGAGGACGCCAACCTGATCCACATCAGCCACGAGTCGGGCATCCTGGAGGACCCGGGCGCCGACCGGGCGAGGGCATCTTCAGCTGGACGACGAGCCCCATGGCCGCCCCCGACGCGCAGACGCTGGTCGAGATCTCCTTCAAGGACGGGGTGCCGGTCAAGGTCGAGGACCTGACCCACGGCCTGGCCAAGACCGACCCGCTGGAGATGTTCAAATGCTCAACGACCTCGGGCGCCGCGAACGGCATCGGCCGGGTGGACATGGTCGAGAACCGCTTCGTCGGGCATCAAGAGCCGGGGCGTCTACGAGACGCCCGGGCTGACCATCCTGAGGGCCGCCCACAAGGACATCGAGGGCATCGCCATGGACCGCGAGGTGATGCGGCTGCGCGACATGCTGACCCCGAAGTTCGCCGAGCTCGTCTACAACGGCTTCTGGTTCTCGCCCGAGATGGACTTTCTGATGGCCGCCATCGACAAGAGCCAGGAGGTCATGGACGGGGTGGTCAGGCTCGGCGCTCTACAAGGGCGCCGCCATCGATCGCCGGCCGGGAATCGCACAGCTCGCTCTACGACAAGGACCTGTCGAGCATGGACATCGAGGGCGGGTTCGACCAGAACGACTCGCGCGGCTTCATCGCCATCAACGCCATCCGGCTGAAGGCCCACCACGTCATCATGCGCTGGCGGGGCAAGAAGGTGACGGGCTTTCTGAAGAACGGGATGAGCGCCCGGTCCGGGACGAGCGGGCGACGGGCGGGAGGACCGCTCCGCGCCCTGGATCGCTTCAACGCCTCGATCGGGCAGGACCTGTTCCTGGCGGAAGCGGAGATCGCGGCGTCGGCCGCCTATGCCCGGGCCTGCAGCGCGCGGCGGACATCGACGGAGGGCGAGGCGAGGCGATCGAAAGCGGACTGCGACGGTCGGCGGCAGGATCGAGGCGGGCGAGGACCCGATCGGTTCGAGGATGTCCACTCGGCCGTCGAGCTGTTGCTGACCGAAGAGATCGGCCCGGCGGGCTGAAGCTTCATACGGGGCGCAGCCGGAACGAGCAGGTGGCGACGGACGAGCGGCTTGGCTGAAGGCCAAGATCCCCGCACGCTCCTTTTTCGCTTCTGCGGAACGCCCTTTTTATAGTATGATGGGCCGGCCTCGACCGAGGCAGGAGAGACACCATGGGCATCGCAGTCAGGACTCCGGCGGCCCGCCGGATCAGCCGCCGGGATTTCCTCAGGTCTTCCGCCACGGCCGGGCTCGGCGCCGCCCTGGCCGGGTCGGCCCTCGCGCAGGACCCGCCGCAGGCCGCCCCGGTCCCCGCCGCGGCCGCCGCGAAAAGCGCCGACGAGCTCCGCGTGGCCGTCATCGGCTGCGGGGCCCAGGGCCGCGTGCTCATCGAGTCGATGCTGCGCATCCCGTCGGTCCGCATCGCCGCCATCTGCGACATCTGGTCCTACAGCCGCCAATACACCGGGAACTACCTCAAGAAGTACGGGCAGTCGCCAACGTCTACGAGGACTACCGCGATCTCCTGGCCGCCGAGAAAGGCCTCCACGCGGCCGTCGTCGCCACCCCCGACTGGGTCCACGCCGAGCAGACCAACGCCTGTCTCGGGCCGGGCTGCCACGTCTATTGCGAAAAGGAGATGTCCAACTCGCTCGACAAGGCCCGGTCCATGGTCCTCGCCGCGCGCGAGACGGGCAAGCTCCTCCAGATCGGCCACCAGCGCCGCTCCAATCCCCGCTACATCCACGCCATCGACCGGCTCATCCGCGAGAAGAAGCTCCTCGGGCGGGTGACCGTCGCCTACGCCCAGTGGAACCGGGCCAAGGCCGACCTCCTGGGCTGGCCGGAGAAGTACGTCATCGACCAGGCCACGCTCGACAAATACGGCTACGGCTCCATGACCGAGTTCCGCAACTGGCGCCTGTACAAGAAGTACGGCGGCGGACCGATGGTCGACCTGGGCTCCCACCAGATCGATCTCTTCAGCTGGGTCCACGGCGGGCCGCCCAAGTCGGTCGTGGCCAGCGGCGGCCTCGACTACTACAAGAACTGGGAATGGTACGACAACGTCATGGCCATCTACGAGTTCGAGACGCCGGAGGGCGCGACCCGGGCCTTCTACCAGGTCCAGACGACGACCCAGCACGGCGGCTTCTACGAGACCTTCATGGGCGAGAACGGCTCGCTCGTCCTGTCCGAGATCCCCCAGCGCGGCAACTGGGCCATGCGCGAGCCCCACGCCCCGGAGTGGGACTCCCTGGCCAAGGCCGGGCTCCTCCAGTCCGAGGCCGTGCCCATCCAGAAATCGTCGACGAAGAACATCTACGTCGACGTCCGGGTGACGGCCGAAGCGGGGCGCTGGCCCCTGCCCGTGGAGCTGGCCAAGCCGGCCCACCAGCCGCACCTCGAGAATTTCTTCGACGCCGTGAGGAACGGCGCGCCGCTCAATTGCCCCGCCGAGCTGGCGTACGAATCCTGCGTCGCCGTGCTCAAGGCCAACGAAGCGGTCAAGACCCGCCGCGTCATGGAGTTCCGGCCGGAGCAGTTCAAAGCATGAGCCGCGCCGGACGGAACGCTCTTTGGGGCCTCGGCGGCGCCGTGGCCGCCGTCCTCGTCCTCTCAGCGGGGGCCCGAGGGCAGACCGCCGCGCCGGACGCCGGCCAGGCCCAGAAGCACGTCACCTGGGACGGCAACCGGACGCTTCCGGCCCACCTCATTCCCCTGCGCGACGAGAACGACGAGCCCATCATCCCCACCGAGACCGATCCCCTGCCGTACTCGGCCCGCTTCACCTGCGGGCCTTGCCACGATTACGCCAAGATCCGGGGCGGCTGGCACTTCGGCGCCATGACGGCGGCCGAAAGCGGCCGGCCGGGCGAGCCCTGGCTCCAGGTCGACCCGAGAACGGGGACGATCCTGCCTCTCTCCTACAGGAAGTGGCCGGGAAGCTTCGACTCCCGAGTCCGTCGGGCTCACCGCCTGGGATTTCACCGTTCTCTTCGGCCGGCAGCATGCCCGGCGGCGGCCCGGCCGAGCCCTCCGACGAGGAGATCGCCGCCCACCCGGAGGCGCGCTGGAGCGTCTCGGGCCGGGCCGAGGCGAACTGCCTCGCCTGTCACAACCGCTCGGGACGCCAGGACCACAGCGAATGGGCCAAGCAGGTCCTCCGCGAGAACCTGCGCTGGGCCGCCACGGCGGCCGGCGGCCTCGGCGAGGTCGGCGGCATGGCCTCCCGTCTCAAGGAGACGTGGGACATCTACGACGGGCCCAACCTCGACGATCACGAATGGGCCGTCGTGCCGTCGGTCAAATACCGGACGGCCGATTTCGACTCCAAGCACCGCTACTTCTTCGACCTGAACTACCAGCCCTCGAGCGACCGCTGCCTCACCTGCCACTCGGTGTCGCCGAAAGACGCGGCCATGTGGAGCGCCGACGCCGACGTCCACGCGGCGGCCGGCCTCGAAGTGCGCGGATTGCCACCGGAACGACATCGGCCACGCCATCCTCCGCGGCTACGAAGGCGAGGCGGCCGAAACGGGCAACCGGGCCGCGGAGTCCTTCACCTGCCGGGGCTGCCATCTCGGCGAGAACGCCGAGGGAGAGAGGTCGGTCGTGCCCGGCCGCCTCGGCGCGCCCTACCCCAGGCACACGGGCATCCCGCTCGTCCACTTCAAGAGACTCGCCTGCACGGTCTGCCATTCGGGCCCCAAGCCGCGGGAAGGGTTCACGCGCGTCCGGACGTCGCGGGCGAACCGGCTCGGCATCTACGGCGTCGCGACCTGGTCGACGGACACGCCGGCGATCATCGAGCCCGTCTATAAGAAGGATGAGCGGCACAAGATCGCGCCGCAGCGGCTCGTCTGGCCGGCGTTCTGGGCCCGCCGGACGGGCAAGGACATCGTCCCGCTCGAGCCGGCCGCGGTCGAAGCCGCGGCGGGCCGCCTCCTCAAGCCGGAAGAGCACATCGCCCAGGTCCTCATCGGCCTGAGCCAGGTCATGGCCGAGGACGAGACGCCCGTCCTCGTGTCCGGCGCCTTCGTATTCGCCCCGAACGTCGACGGCGGCCTCGACGCCGCGGAACGGACCGGGGCCGCAGACGGACGGGCCGGCCTTCTGGGGGATCAGAAAAGGCGCCGAGGTCCTGCCCCTCGTGCCGGATTTCGACCCGGCGGCGGAGGACAAGGACCCGGCCGTCGAAACGCGGTTCCAGGAATTCCTCCAGGCGCTCGGGACGGTCGTGGACAAGCCGGGCGAGCCGGCGATCGCCGTCAGGAAGACGGTTTACCGGATCGTCGACGGCTATCTCAATATCGCCGAGACCCCGGCCGAGCTCGAAGGGGCCGCCGGCCCCGGCTGGATCATCGAAGGGAAGTTCGCTCCCCTGGCCGCGGAATTCGACGTCCGGACCGTGACCGCCAAAGCGGGGACGGAGCAGACGCTGACCGAAGAGCAGGTCGGCCTCGTCCTCGGGGCCCTGGCGAAGACGGCGGCGGACGGCGAGTTCGTCTACATCTCCGGCGGCCGGCTCTTCCGGCTCGACAAGGGCGGCCACCTCGACTCCCGCAAGGACAAGGCGGCCGGGCCCGTGACCTGGCCCCTGGCCCACAACGTCCGGCCGGCCCAGCAATCGCTCGGCTGGAACGGCTGCACGGACTGCCACAGCGGCGGCTCGGACTTCTTCTTCGCCAAGATCAAGGGCACGGGCCCTCTCCTCACGAAGAGCGTCGAGAAGCGCTCGGCGGCGTCCTTCATGGGCCTCGGCGGGATCTTCCAGCGCGTCTTCGGCCTGTCGTTCATCGTCCGGCCGGCCCTCAAGATCGTCCTGGCCATCTGCGCGCTCGTCGCCGGAGCCCTCCTTTTCGTGGCCGGCCTCGTCGCGCTCGGCCGCGTCGCCGGGTTCATGGAGAAGAGGTAAGGCCATGCTGTTCACGATCGTCGCCATCCTCGCCGTCGCGGGGACGTTCCTCGGGATCGCCTTCCACCGCTTCTGGACGACCCGCGAAGAAGCCAAATCGACCATTCTTTACGCCGAGGTCTTCAAGAAGTTCTCCGCCTGGCTGGCGCTCCGAACGGTCCAGATGTCGCGCCGGGCGTCGCCGAAGGCTTGGTGGGCTTACGTCAAGGGGCTGCCGCTGTGGCGCCAGCCGGTCCTGGAAAAGTGGCTTTATGCCTGCTTCTACGGGAGCTTCCTCTACCTCGCCGCGAGCGGGTTTTTCTTCGGCCTCTTCATCCCGCGCGGCCTCTTCGGCTATCCCCTGGTCGGCCACGTCATGGCCGGCGGCCTGTTCGCCGTCTGCCTCACGATCCTCGTCCTCTTCAAAGGCCGCGATTTCATCTCCGTCCCGAAGCCGGCCAGCCTCAGCCTCGCGCTCCTCGACCCGCGGAAGATGGGCATCACCCCGGCCCGGGTCAAGCTTTGGGCCTTCTGGGCCTTCGCCGCGGCCGGGGTCCTGCTGACGCTGTCCGCCCTGCTCCCGATGTTGCCGCTCCTGCGCACCGCGGGGCAGCGGTTCATGTTCGAGTTCCACCGCTACAGCGCGCTCGTCTCCACGGTCGCGGCGATGGTCTTCGCCGGCCTCGAGCTCTTCGCCTCCCGCCGGCCTTAGCGCCGGACGCCCGGGCCTGAGCTTCTCGATGACCTCGGCGCGGACCCAGTAGGCGTGGCTCTCGCCGTCGCGCTGGCTCAGGAAAAAGAGGTACTTGCCGTCGGCCGTGACGACCGGGCAGAGCTCGACCGCCGGGCTGTTGACCTCCGGGCCCAGACTGACGGGCTCGGACCAGACCCCGCCCTCGCCCCGGAAACACACCCAGAGGTCGTATTGGCGCGAGAAAAGGAGATAGCTGCCGTCCGGGGAAATGAAGGGGCTCTCCTCGCCGGCCGCGGAGTTGACAGGCGTGCCGGCGTTGACCGGCTTCTCGTACTTGCCGTCGACGAAGCGGGCCAGATAGATATCGTTCATCCCGAGGCTGTCCGGGGCTTGCCCGGCGAAGTAGAGGTCTCCGGCCTTGTCCAAGGAGAATTCCCAGTGCATGTTGTGCTCGTTGACGACGCGGTCGAGAGGCCGGGGCTGGGCCCAGCCGGCGGCCGTCCGGTCCGCGAACCAGATCTTTTCGCTGCCCGCGGCCGATTCCCCCGGAAGCGGCCGGCGGGAGATGAAATAGATCCGCTTCCCGTCGGTCGAAAAGAACGGCACATCGTCTCCAAGACCCGGGCCCGAAAAGGGCGCCCAGTCAGGCGGCGTCCACCGCCCGCCGGCGCGCTTCATCATGAGCAGCCCGCCCTGGGAATAGATGCTCCCCCGGAACCGTCACCATGGGGGCCCAATAGACCTCGTTCCCGTCCGGGGAAAAGACCGCCGTGCTGTGAAGGCCCCAGATCGAGGAGACGATGCCCAGGCCGAAGAGCTCGGGTTTCTCCCCGGGCGGCTTCTGGCCGAGATAATCTCCCTCGAGGACCGGAAACCGGAGGGGGGCCGTATCGGCGCCCTTCGCGGCGAGAAGCGAAACCACGGGCTTCATCTGCCTCTCGGTGGCGACGTTATACGCCGTCTGGCCCATGATCGTGCGGACGTTCAGAGGGGCCCCCTTGTCGAGGAGGATCCGGGCGGCCTCGGTCCGGCCGTCCCGCGCGGCGTAATGGAGAGGCGTCCAGCCGAAGCGGTCGGCCGCGGCCGGATCAAAGCCCTTTTCGATAAGGAACCCGACAATGGCGGCCGAACCTCCCTCGGCCGCGGTGCAGAGCAGTCCCGGTCCGGCGGCGGCCTCGAGATCCCTGACCTTTTCGGCCAGGGGGTGAAAGAGCTTATCAAGTCCCTGGGACGCGGCCATGTGGAGCAGGTGATACCATTTTTCCCCCGGCTCCGGAAGCCGGACTCCCTTCTCGAGGAGAAGGTCGATGAAATCGCCCTTGCCGCGCCAGGCCGCCAGCTCGAGCGCGGTACTCCCGAATCGGTCCTCCGCGTTGACGTCCGCGCCGGCTTCGATGAGAAGGCGTCCGGTCGCCGCCTGTCCGCGCTCGCGGGCGCAAAGGAGGAGGGGCGTCCGCTGATAATCATCGCGGGCTTCGAGAGCCGCCTTCCGCTCGAGAAGCGCGGCCACGGCCTCCGCGCGGTCATCGGTCGCGGCCCGATGAAGAGGGGTTTTCTTTCCCGCGCCGGTGAGATCGGGCTGGGCGCCCTTGTCGATGAGGTACCGGACGAGGCCGGCGTCGCCGGCCGCGGCGGCGTGATGGAGGAGCGAATCCCCGTTCCGGTCCCGCGCGCCGATGAGGGCCGGGTCCTTCTCGATGATGGCTTTGACGGCCGGGATGTTCCCTTCTCGGAGCCGATCGAAGAGGTCCTGCGGCTCCGCCGCCGCGGACAGGGCCAGCAGGGCGACCAGGGCGGTGATGGTCAGGCGATTTCGTTTCCATGCGGTCTCCTCTCCTGCCGGCCGCCTCACCATGCCGAGGCCGTCTGTCCTCGGGGGCATGGCCGGCTCGATCGTGGAGAATACGTCTTCCAAGGCCCGCCCGCTTAGAAGAGGTCAAGAAAAAAACGGGTCCTGCGGCGCCGCCGGGCTTATTTCGTCCGCGGCGAGGGATCGCGCTCGCCGTTGTCGTAGAGGCCGAGGAGCTCCACCGCTTTTCCGTCCTTGACCACGAACTCGATCCGGAAGCTGTCGAGGCCGTCGAGGGCGAAGAGGGTCGGGGTCATGGGGATCATCCGGTACTTCGGCCCGGTCCGCTGATAAAAGAGGGCCCCGTTCTCGAAGGTGACCTTGCGCTCGCCGTATTCGCCGGCGTAGGTCTTCAAGACCTTCGCGTCGACGCGGGCGGGATTCTGCTTGGCCTTCGCGCCCGCCAGGATCCACTCGTACTCGGCCTTCCGGCCGGGATCGGTCGCCTTGGCGGCGAGCTTTTCGACGGCCATGGCATAGGCGCGGTCGAAGGCCTCCGCGGCCGGGACGGCGATATCGGGCTTGACGCCTGTCCCTTCCCAGTTCGTCTTGGAGACCGGATTGATGGCCCGGGCGAAGGGCACGCGCAGGATGTAGTCGTTCTGGACGATCTCACCCGTCGTCGGGTGCGCTCCGCCTCCCGTCGTCTCCCCGACGATGGTCCCCCGCTTGAGGTTCTGCATGTTGTACGAGAATTCCTCGGCCCCCGAGAAGGTCCGGGCGCTCGTCAGGATGTAGAGGTCGGCGCCGGACGGCTTCGGCCCGGGGACGTAGGGCAGGGTCCAGTAGTTCTCGGTGCTGTCGGTGGACCGGATATAGATGTCGTTGAGATGGGCGGGCTCGTCGAAGAAATAGGAGCAGATGAGCTGGATCCCGGTGGTGTCGCCGCCGCCGTTCTGGCGCAGATCGACGATGACGGCGTCGCAGTAGGCCAGGAAGTTCAAGGCCGCGACGGCCGTCGGGCCGGCGTCGGCGGCCGATTCGAAAACACGGAAGTCGAGATAGCCGATGTTCCCCTGGAGACGCTCGACCTTGCGGAAGCCGAAGTTGTCCCGCTTGGACTCGAGGAGCTGCTCCTCGCGGACCCTCTTGACCTCGTCTTCGCTCCGGCTCGAGCGGCGCCTGAGATTGTCCGCCATCTCGGGATTGTAGGCGAAGCCGATGTGCCTGTCCTTGCTCACCTCGAGCAGGTCCTTGGACAGGGCCTGGGCGAAGGCCGGGGCGCGGTCGAAGGCGTCGTAACCGCCGGTCGCGAGCGGGCCCGGAGCGCCTCCTCCATCTTCTTGGCCGTCTCGGGGAAGATATAGTTCTTGTTGAGCAGAGTCGAGATCTCGTCGACGACGGCCTGCTTTTTGGCCCGGTCGACCGCCGGGCGCCTTGGCCTCCTGGGCGAAGAGCGCCGAGACCCACAGCATGAGGGCCACGGTGACGATGAGTATCAAACGAAGCGTCTTGGACATTTCAAACCTCCTCGTGAGTCATGATGATCGAGGCCGGATTCATCGCGTCCAGCTGGCCGGCCGCGACAGGCTCGGCAGAAGCCCTTTGATCAAAAGGTCGGCGATGCGGCCGACCTGGTCCTCCAGCTCTTCCCTGCGGCCGAGCTCGCGGGCCGACAGGTTGAACGGGAGAAGGGAATTCGTGCTTTGGATGAGGACGAACGAGGCCGTCCGGGGATCGGGGCAATCGAGGCGTCCCGAGCCGGTTGGCCTCGCGGAGAACGCCTTCGAAGACGGCCGCTTCCTTTTCGAAGTAGGCTTGGCGCCGGACGAGCAGGGCCGCCCGGACCGACGACAGGAGGTCGCCGAGGCTCTGGGAATAGTGGGCCACGCTGTCGAAGCGGTGAAGGACGCGCAGGACGAGCATGCCGCGGAGCCGCCTGTCGACGGAGTCGGACGAGCCGGCCATCTCCTCGAGCTTCCGGACGACGGTCTCGGCGATGCGGTCGATATGGGCCAGGACGAGCTCCTCCTTGGACGGAAAATGGAGGTAGATCGTGCCCTTGCCGATGCCGACCTGTCTGGCCACATCGTCCACGGTCATCTTGCCGTAGCCGTACTTGGCCAGGAGATCATCGACGGCGTCGAGGATGAGATCCCGGATGTCTGAGCGCCTGGCTATTTGTCTCATGATGACTTATGACCAATATTATAATCTAGTCACTTATAAGCTGTCAAATCGAGGTCTTTCTCGAGGCGAAGAAGCCCAGACGCTCCTATCTCCCCTGGAACTGAGGGGGCCTCTTGAGGTGGAAGTCCGTCTTGTTGCTGGAAAGCGTGGGCCAGGAGCAGGATGTCGGCGTCGGCGAACAGCTTGCCGGTCAAACGGAGGACCGCGGGCTGGCCTTTGGAATCGAAGCCCTGCGGGAAGGCGATCTCCGGATGGCCGGTGAGGTTCGTCGGTCCCAAGGCGCTGCCGATGAGGACGTCGATCGTCTTGAAGAACTCGTGGTAAGCCTCCATCAGCCGGTAGCGGGCCCGGTTGGCCTGGATGTACTGGACGGCGGGGACGAATTCATGGAGCCGGAACGAGCCGACCCAGCTGCTCCTCTCCGGCTCGGCCGACATCAGGTCGAGCTGGCCGCCGCGCACCAGGTCGTCGAACGCGGCCGCGCCTTCCGTCGTGAGCAGAAAGTCCATCGGCCCCGAGCCCATCTTCGGGAGCTCGACCGGGACCGGCTCGACGCCGAGCCCGCGCACGATCTCGAGCGAGGCCTTGTTGAAAGCCTGCCCCTCCTTCATTCTGCGGACCCTGTCGGGGTTCTTCGGATCGTCGGGGATCTCCCGTTCGATGTCGCTCGCGAGATAAGCCACCTTGAGCTTGCGGACGTCGCGGCCGGCGTCCCACGCGAAGGGCATGTCCAGGACCGTGTTGTCGCGCCCGTCCGGGCCGGCGATGGCGTGGAGGACGACGGCGCAGTCCTCGGCCGCGCGGCAGAGCGGGCCGATCTTGTCCATGGAGAAGCTCAGGGCCATCGCGCCGTAGCGGCTGACCCGGCCGAAGGACGGCCGCAGGCCGGTGACGCCGCACCGGCTCGAAGGCGAGATGATCGAGCCGCGCGTCTCGGTGCCGATGGCGAAGGGCACGAGCCCCGCCGCCACGGCCGCGGCCGGCCCGGCCGACGAGCCGCTCGAGCCCTGCCCGGGATTCGCGGGGTCCCAGGGGCTTTTCGTCTGGCCGCCGAACCAGCGGTCGCCCATGGCCAGGGCGCCCAGGGTCAGCTTGGCGACGAGCACGGCCCCGGCCTCTGTCAGCCGCTCGAAAACCGTCGCGTTCCGGTCGATCGTCTGGTCCTTGTAGGGCGACGCGCCGAAGGTCGTCTTGTATCCCTTGACCGCGAGCAGGTCCTTGGCGCCCCAGGGCACGCCGTGGAGAAGTCCGCGGTATCTCCCGGCCGCGATCTCCTTGTCGGCCCGGGCCGCCTGCTCCATGGCCAGGTCCTCCGTCAGGGTGACGACGCAATGGAGAACGGGATCGTATTTTTTCAGCCGCTCGAGGCAGAGCCGGGTCAGGTCGACGGACTTGATCTCGCGTTTCTTGAGGAGGGCGGCGAGATGGGTCACCGGCAGGAAGGCCAGGTCCTCGTCCGTCCGGGGCTTCGCGACCCGGGCCTCTTCGTCGTCTTCAGGAACGACTTCCCGGCCGGGAGCGGCGTCCCCGGCAGGACCGGGTTGAAAACAAGGGCCGAAGGCGTGTCGTTGCCGAGGCCCATGTCCCGCAGGGCCTGGAAATCCTGGAGCAGATTGCCGCGCCGGTTCAGGCCCTCGGCGACGGCCTTTTCGGCCTCGGGCGTGAGCGGCACGCCGGCGATCCTCGCCGCCGCGGCGACCATCTCGGGCTTGATCTCCGGCGCGTCCTGGGCCACGGCCAGGAGCGCTCCGGGCAGGAGGGTCCCGCCGAGGCCCACGGCCCCGAAATAGCCCAGGAACCGTCGCCGGTCGACCTCCCTCCGGCCGCTTTCTCCGCGCTTTTGCTGTCCGGGCATGGGGGACCTCCTTCCGGTTTCGAGGCCCCATCCTATCGCCAAGCCCCGTCCCGTTCAATCCCCGGGAATTCCCCCGGATCCCGCCCCCCGGCCCCCCCGCGGGCCTTGCAATTTCCCCCGCCTTGGACTATGATTTTCTGTCGCGGCAACGCGATAATGATGCATCTTTGCGTGCACTCATAACCTCATCATCGATAGGAGCTTATCAATGGCCGTAAAAGGGTTCAACGCCTTCGAGATGGCCCAGAAGCAGTTCGACTCTGTGGCGGACCTTCTCGAGCTCGACCAACCGACCCGGGATCTCCTGCGCCAGCCGATGCGGGAGTACCATTTCACGATCCCCGTCCGCATGGACGACGGCAGCGTCCGCGTGTTCCGCGGCTTCCGCTGCCAGCACAACGACGCCCGCGGCCCCTGCAAGGGCGGCATCCGCTTCCACCCCCAGGAGACGATCGACACCGTCCGGGCCCTGTCGATGTGGATGACCTGGAAGTGCTCCGTCGTCGACATCCCGCTCGGCGGCGGCAAGGGCGGCGTCATCTGCGACCCGCACGATCTCAGCCAGCGCGAGCAGGAACGGCTCTGCCGCGGCTGGGTCCGGGTCCTGGCCCAGGACGTCGGCCCCCTCCGCGACGTCCCCGCCCCCGACGTCATGACCAGCCCGCAGCACATGCTCTGGATGCTCGACGAGTTCGAGACCATCCACGGCGCGAAATACCCCGGCTTCATCACCGGCAAGCCCGTGGGCATGGGCGGCTCCCTCGGCCGGACGGAAGCGACGGGCTACGGCGTCGTCTTCACGCTCCGCGAGGCCCTCAAGGAGATGGGCATCAAGCCCGAGGCGACGACGGCCTCCGTCCAGGGCTTCGGCAACGTCTCCCAGTACGCCATCGAGCTTTACTGCAAGCTCGGCGGCAAGGTCGTCGCGGTCTCCTGCTGGGACCAGAACGACCAGGCCTCCTACACCTACCGGAAGAAAAGCGGCGTCAACGTGGACGAGCTCCTGGCCATCACCGACCGCTTCGGCGGGATCGACAAGGCCAAGGCCGAGTCCCTCGACTACGAGCGGCTGCCCGGCGACGCCTGGATCGAGCAGGACGTCGACATCCTGTTCCCCTGCGCCCTGGAGAACCAGATCAACGCCGAGACGGTCAAGAAGATCGGGCCGCGGGTCAAGGTCATCGCCGAGGGCGCCAACGGCCCGACGACCCCCGAGGCCGACGAGGTCATCAAGAAGCGGGGGCATCTTCGTCATCCCCGATTTCCTGGCCAACGCCGGCGGGGTCACCTGCAGCTACTTCGAGCAGGTCCAGTGCAACATGAACTTCTTCTGGACCAAGGAAGAGGTCCTGAGCAAGCTCGACGACAAGATGACCGCCGCCTTCAAGGCCGTCAGCGAGCTGGCCCGGACGCGAAGCTCTACATGCGCGACGCCGCCTACGTCATCTCCGTCAGCCGCGTCGCCAACGCCTGCAGGGACCGCGGCTGGGTCTGATCGCCGGCTAGCGCCGCGAACTCACGGCCCGCCTCTCCCCGGCCGTCCGGGGAGGCGGGGCGATCTTCGGTACCCGGCCCCGGGCCGGACGAGAGCGGGCCGCCGACCCGTCGATCGAGAGGGCGGTCCTCTCCGGGGACAGCCCCGTCGAGGAGGGCGAGGCGGCCGAGGAGGGACGCGGCGACATGTCCAACCAGCGCACCCCGACGGCCGTCAACACCCTCTTCTCCACCCTCCACGAGCGGGCCAAGGAGCTGAGCTGCCTCTACCGCGTCGAGGAGATCCTCAGCATCTACGACGTCCCCCTGGAGGAGGTCTTCCGCCAGATCATCGAGGCCATCCCGCCGGGCTGGCAGCACCCCGATTGCTGCCAGGCCCAGATCACCTACGGCTCGGACGTCTTCGAGACCCCCGAATTCGAAGAGACGCCGTACGTCCACTGCGCCGAGATCCGGGTCCAGGACGCCTCGGTCGGCCGTCTCTGCGTGTCCTACAGGAAGCCGACGCCGGAGAGCGATTGCGGCCCGTTCATGAAGGGCGAGATCAAGCTCATCCAGTCGATCGCCGAGCGCCTCGGGCCATTTCATCCTCCACCAGCGCCTGCGGAGCATGTACGAGCAGATCAGCGACGAGCGCCGCGAGGCGGCCGGCGGGAAGCAGGGCTGGCGGATCGCCCTGGACCTCCTCCGCAACACCAACCCGAGCCTCCTCATCCGGGTCTCCCGCAAGATGATGAACTACCTCGGCTGGCGCGGCGTCGCCGAGGCCCGCGACCTCCTGCAGCGCTTCAGCGGCGACGGGATGAACGACGGCCTGTTCGGCGAGTCCAACCTGCCCCAGACCCGGGAATCGATGGACCGCTTCTTCGAGCTGACCGAGGAGACCTTCCGCATCGCCTCGGCCAACCTGACCGACGAGGAGGTCCTCGACCGCATCCAGAAGTGGATCAACGAGGACCGCTCGAGCGCGGCGGTCAAGAACCTGGAGAACGTCTACGCCGACCTGGCCGAGGTCCTCGACAGCATGCGCCGGATCAAGATCCTGGCGCCCGAAGGCATCCAGCTGCCGCGGTCCCTGGCCAACAGCGTCCGCGTCGCCCTCATCCGCCGCTTCTTCACCGAGCAGCTCGAGTTCATCAACGTCGCCAA
Source organism: Candidatus Aminicenantota bacterium (assembly GCA_963843505.1). Classification (GTDB taxonomy): domain Bacteria; phylum Acidobacteriota; class Aminicenantia; order Aminicenantales; family Saccharicenantaceae; genus RBG-16-66-30. The sequence continues at coordinate 51,670 of CAWJKR010000007.1, forward strand.
GAAGTACGTCGACATCGAGGATTTCTTCGAGCCTCATGGAGCGGATCGTCTTCCCGCCCGGCAGCCACGGCAAGCTCGGCGGCAAGAGCGCCGGCCTGTTCCTGGGCCACCGGATCCTCACGCAGGCGGCCCGCCGCACCAAGATCATCGGCGCGGTCAAGAGGCCCAAGACCTGGTACGTCACCTCGGACGGCCTGATCGCCTTCACGACCTACAACAACCTCGACGACGTCCACGAGCAGAAGTACAAGGACATCGACGTCGTCCGCCAGGAGTACCCCCACCTCGTCCAGGTCTTCAAGAACTCGACCTTCCCGCCCGAGATCGTCAAGGGCCTGTCGGTCGCCCTGGACGACTTCGGCGAGGTGCCCGCTCATCGTCCGCAGCTCGAGCCTGCTCGAGGACCGGCTGGGCACGGCCTTCGCCGGGAAGTACAAGAGCCTGTTCCTGGCCAACCAGGGCGACAAGCAGCAGCGCCTCGAGGCCCTGCTCGACGCCGTGGCCGAGGTCTACGCCTCGATCTTCAGCCCCGACCCGATCCAGTACCGGGCCGAGCGCGGCCTCCTCGACTTCTACGAGGAGATGGCGGTCATGATCCAGGAGGTCGTCGGGACCCGGGCCGGCAAGTACTTCTTCCCGGCCTACGCCGGCGTCGCCTTCAGCCGGAACGAGTTCCGCTGGTCGCCGCGCATCCGCCGCGAGGACGGCCTGCTCCGGCTCGTGCCCGGCCTGGGCACGCGGGCCGTCGACCGGGTCAGCGACGACTATCCCGTCCTGGTCTCCCCGAGCCAGCCGAACCTGCGGGTCAACGTCTCGACCGACGAGGTCGTCCGCTATTCGCCCAAGAAGATCGACGTCATCGACCTCGAGGAGAACACCTTCCTGACCAAGGACATCCAGGACGTCCTGCGGGAGGTCGGGCACGAGTTCCCCGCCCTGACCAAGGTCTTCTCGATCTACCGGGACGGCCTCCTCCAGAGGCCCATGGGCCTGGCCACGGACATCGCCAAGGCCGACGCCGTCGTCACCTTCGACGGGCTCTTCTCCGGGACGCCCGTTCATGCTCCAGCTCGAGGCCATCCTCAAGACCCTGTCGACCGCCATGGGCGTCCCCGTCGACATCGAGTTCGCCTCGACGGGCACGGACTTCTATCTCCTCCAGTGCCGGCCGCAGAGCCAGGCCGCCGAGGACGTGGCCATGGAGATCCCGGCCAACCTCAAGGACGAGTCCGTCCTGTTCACGGCCCGCAAGCACATCTCGAACGGCCGGGTCGCCGACATCACCCACCTCGTCTACGTCGACCCGGACCGCTACGGCGAGCTGGCCGAGTTCGCCGACCTCGTCACCGTCGGGCAGGCCGTCGGCAAGCTCAACAAGCTCCTGCCGCGCCGCCAGTTCATCCTCATGGGCCCGGGCCGGTGGGGCAGCCGCGGCGACATCAAGCTCGGGGTCCGGGTCACCTACTCGGAGATCAACAATTCGGCCATGCTCATCGAGGTGGCCCGCAAGAAGGGCAACTACGTCCCCGACGTGTCCTTCGGGACCCACTTCTTCCAGGACCTCGTCGAGTCGGGCATCCGCTACCTGCCCCTCTATCCCGACGACGAAGGGGTCAAGTTCAACGAGAAGTTCCTGCTCGAGGCGCCGAACATGCTGGCCGAGCACTGTCCCGAGTGCGCCGTCGCTCGCCGACACCCTGCGGGTCATCGACATCCCCGAGGCGACCGGCGGCAAGGTCCTGCGCGTGCTCATGAACGCCGACCGGGAGCTGGCCGTCGGCTTCTTCGCCGCCCCCGACGCCGCGGTGCGGACCGCCTGCGCGGTCGAGGGGGCGGGCGGTCCGCGAGGACGAGGACCCCTCCCGCTGGCGCCTGCGCATGGCCGAGCGGATCGCCTTCCACTGCGGCGACCCGAAATGGGGCGTCCGGGGCGTCTACGTCATCGACACGAGCGACGGCGGCGAGATCGAGCCGGCCAGCCCCGATCCGGCTGATCGTCCATTTCCTGGGCGGCGGCCGGCAGCGCAAGGAGCTCGAGACCTGGCTCCAGGGCTGGAGCCAGTCGCTCGCCGAGATGAACTATTTCCGGACGGGCTTCCACTCCGACGGGCTGCTCGACGTCCACTACCTGACCGACGACAAGATCCGCGGGGAGAAGGACGTCGCCGCGCGCATCAAGCTCGGCTCGGACGTCGTCCGCGAGCTGCCCCTCGGGCCGAAAGACATCCGAATAGGGCCAGGGCCTTCTGCCAATGCCGGCTAAGAAGTCCGCCGTCCATCTGTTCGCCCACGAGGCCATGGCGACGGTGTTCGAGATCTTCATCGCCGGGAGGGAGAAGGCCTACGCCGGGCAGGCGGCCCGCGCCGCCTTCGACGAGATCGACCGTCTCGAGCGGCTCTTCAGCCGCTTCGACCCGTCGAGCGAGATCAGCCGCGATCGGACGGCTCGCGCCGGGCGGGTCGCTGCGGGTCGGGCTCGAGACGGCCGAGGTCCTTGGGCTTTCATCCTTCGTCCAGTCCGAAACAGGGGGCGCTTTCGACATCGCCTATCTCGGGCTGGAAAAGGCCGCCGGCGGCCGGAGGCGGTCCCGGCCGCGGCCGCTGACGTCGCTCCTCCGGATCGACACGGACGGCCGGGGCTTCGAGGTGACCAGGCTCCGGCCCAAGGGCCGGGCGAGCCGCCGCGCGCTCGACCTCGACCTCGGGGCCGTCGGCAAGGGCTATGCTCTCGACGCCGCCCTGGCCGTGCTGCGCGATTGGACCGTCGAGAACGTCCTCCTGCACGCCGGAACGAGCACGGCCCTGGCCGCCGGACCCGGTCCGGCGGGAAGCGGGCGGGGACGGGGCTGGCCGGTCGGCGCGGGATCGACGGCCGGAGGCGACGTCGGGGCCGGGCCGCGTCCTCCTCCGCAACCGCGCCCTGAGCGGCTCGGGGACCGAGGTCAAGGGCGCCCATATCGTCGACCCCCGGACGGGCCGGCCGGCCGGCGGGCACGCGGCGGCCTGGGCCTCGCATCCTTCGGCGGCGGCCTCGGACGCCCTGTCGACGGCCTTCATGGTCATGGCCACAGAGGAGGTGGCCGCCTTCTGCGCCCGGCATCCGGCCGTCTGGGCCCTCGTGAAAACCGGCCCCAAAACGTGTAGAATATTCAACGCGGGCTCGATCGAAGAAAAGCGGCCCGCGCAGGCAAGGAGACGAAGACGATGAAGAAATGGCTCAGCGGCATCGCGATACTCGGCCTCGGCCTGGCCGTCCTGGCCCCGGCCGCCCCGGCCCAGGACACGGGGAAAGAGGTCCTCAAGATCCAGCTTCCCAAGCCGATGTTCGTCGGCACGCCCAAGAACATCCGCACCCCCAACCTCGAGACGGTCACCGGGAGGCCCCGCGGGCCCTTCATGGTCCCCGTCGGCACCGTGCTTCTTTCGGCGGGCAAGCCCGTCACGGCGAGCGACAAGGAGCCCGTCATCGGCGAGGTCTCCTTCGTCACCGACGGCAAGAAGTCCGGCGAGGACGGCTATTACGTCGAGCTCGGGCCGATGCTCCAGTGGGTCCAGATCGATCTCGGCAAGTCCCAGGAGCTCACGGCCATCGTCGCCTGGCACTACCACAGCCAGGCCCGCGTCTACCGCGACGTCATCGTCCAGGTCTCCGACGACAAGGACTTCATCGGCGGCGTGACGACGGTCTTCAACAACGACCATGACAACACGTCCGGCCTCGGCGCGGGCAAGGACAAGGAATACATCGAGACCTTCGACGGCCGGCTCTTCGATCCCAAGGGCGTCAAGGCCCGCTACGTCCGGCTCTACAGCGGCGGCAACACGTCGAACGACATGAACCATTACGTGGAGGTCGAGGTCTACGGTCTCCCGGCCAAATGACGAAAAAGGCCTTCCGGGGGCTCTTCCTCTGCGCCCTCCTGCGGCGCCGTCGCCTTCCGCACGCGTCCGCCTGGACCTCCGGCCCATGCACGCCGACGAGGCCAACCAGGCCCTCAAGTTCGGCGACCTCCTCGAGCGCGGGGACTACCGCTTCGACCCCAAGGACCACCACGGCCCGACGCTCTATTACCTGACCCTGCCCGCGGCCCGGGCGGCCGGCGCGACGACCCTGGCCGGGCTCGATGAGCGGGTCCTCCGGCTCGTCCCGGCCGTTTTCGGCGCGGCCCTCCTGCTCGCTCTTCCTTCTCTTCTCCGGCGGGCTCTCCCGGGAGGCGACGCTCGCGGCGGCCGCGCTGGCCGCCGTCTCGCCGGCGCTGACCTATTACAGCCGCTTCTACATCCAGGAGACGCTGCTCGTCTTCTTCCTCGCGGCCCTCATCGGCGCGGGCTGGCGCTACGCGAAGAAGCGTTCGGCGTTGTGGGCCGTCGTCGCCGGGGCCGCGGCCGGCCTGATGTTCGCCACGAAGGAAACGAGCCTCGTCCTCTTCGCCGGGCTCGCGGCGGCCTTCGTGCTCCTGTCGCTCATCGGAGCGCCTCGGGGCCCGTCATCGCGGGGCCGTCACGGACGGGGGCGGGTGGGTCTGGCGGGATCCCCGGACCGAGGCTTCCGAGCGCTTTTCACGCCGCGCTCTTCCTCGCCGCCGGCGCCGTGACCGCCGCTCTCCTCTACACCTCGTTCTTCCAGAACCCCCAGGGACTGGCCGATTCGATCCGGGCCATCGGCGCGTCGTTCGTCCGCGCCGGCCACCCCGGCGTCCACGCCCATCCCTGGTCCTATTATTTCCAGACGCTGGCCTATTCGAGGACGGCCGGCGGCCCGGTCTGGAGCGAGGCCTTCGTTCTCTTCCTGGCCGCGGCCGGCGGCATCGCCGCCCTGGGCCACGACGCGGGCCGGGACGGCAGTCCGCGCTTCCTCCGCTTCATCCTCTTCTTCACCGTCGTCACCGCGGCCGTCTACAGCCTCATCCCGTACAAGACGCCCTGGAACATGCTCCCCTTCTACCTCGGGCTCGTCATCCTGGCCGGCAACGGCGTCGCGCTCCTGCTGAGGGTCAGCCGCTTCAAGCTGGTCAAGATCCTCATCCTGGCCATCCTCGTGCCGGGCTTCGCCGATCTGGCCCGGCAGGACTACCGGGCGAATTTCCAGCTGCCGGCGGACCCCGCGAACCCCTACGTCTACGCCCAGACGAGCCCCGATCTCCTGAAGCTCGTCGCGGAAGTGGAGAAGGCCGCCGCGGCCGCGCCGGAAAAACGGGACGTGCTGGTCGAGGTCGTCGCCCCGCCCGAGGAGACCTGGCCCCTGCCCTGGTATCTCCGGAAATTCGGACGGGTCGGCTACTGGACGAGCCCGGAGGCGGCGCGGCGGGATGTCCAGCCCGGCCAGGCGGCCGTGGTCATCTCCGCCGCCGCTTTCGCCGACGAGCTCGCCGCCGGGCTCGGCGAGCGTATACGATCAGACCTTCTACGGCCTCCGCCCGGAGGTCGTCCTGGCCCTCTTCGTCCGCCGCGGCCCTTGACGCCCGGCGCCTATTTCTTCTTCAGCAGCGGCGCGTAGATGTCCATCTTGGCCGCGTCGTCGCCCATGACCCGGGCCGCCCAGAGGAGCCCGCGGTTGACGATCTCGCGGGCCTCGGGAACGTCGAAGTCGGCCGCGACGTGGCCGAGCGAGGTGTAGAACACGCGCCCCTTGCCGTACATCTTCTTCCAGACGACGGGCATGACCTCGCCCGCGATCCAGGCGGCGTGCTCGCCGGTGAAGGTCGTCGTGGCCAGGACCTCGTTGCCGGGATCGACGTGCATGAAGTACTGCTCCGACTTCATGTGGAAGCGCGGCTTGAGGCCCTTGGTGATCGGGTCGTCCGGGTCGGTGATGTCGACGTCGTAGTCGATGACCCCGCCCGGGTGGGCGACCCACTGGCCGCCGACCATGAACTGGTACTCGACGGCCGAGCGGTGGGCGTCGCCGAGGCCGCCGTGCCAGCCGGCCAGCCCGACGCCGCTCTTCACCGCCTCCTCGAGGTTCTTCTCCTGCTCGGGCTTGATGTCGGACATGGTGAAGATGTGGACGATGAGGTCGAGCTTCTTCAGCTTCTCGAGGTCGAGGTAGGCGTCGAGCGTGTGGGAGATCTCGACCTTGAAGCCCTGGCTCTCGAGCCAGGGGGCGAAGATGTCGACGCACTGCTTGGGCTCGTGGCCCTCCCAGCCGCCCCAGACGACCAGGGCGGACTTTTGCGCCTTGGGGCGCCTGGGCCGTGCCCGGAACAGACCAGGAGACCGGCGACTCCGAGCGAGGACCGCGGCCAGCAGGATCGTTCTCTTCATGATGGGCTCCTTTCACTCGAGCTCCCGCAGCCAGATGTTCCGGAAGCGGACCGGGTGGCCGTGGTCCTGGAGGGAGATCGGGAGCCTGTCGGCGTGCATCTTGTAGGGCGGCCGGGCCTTGTGGGCCGTCGGCCCCGTCAGGACGTCGTTGTCGTGGACGAGGAGCCCGTTGTGGAAGACGGTCATCCGGGCCGGGCGTCGACGACCTTGCCGTCCTTGTCGAAGCGCGGCCGGTGGAAGACGATGTCGTAGGTCTGCCATTCGCCGGGCGGACGGCAGGCGTTGACGAGCGGCGGGTACTGGCCGTAGATGGCCGCGGTCATGCCGTCGGCGTAGGTCTTGTTCTCGAAGCAGTCGAGGACCTGGACCTCGTAGAGGCCCATGAGGAAGACGCCGCTGTTGCCGCGGTCCTGGTCCGTCGCCCTTGGCCGGCGACGGGGCCATCCACTCGACGTGGAGCTGGCAGTCGCCGAAACCCTTGACCGTGCGGATGTCGCCGGTCTTCGGCGCGACCTCCATGTAGCCGTTCTCGACCTTCCACTTGCGCCGGCTGGCCCTTGGCGTCCGTCCATTGGCCGAGGTCCCTTGCCGTCGAAGAGCACGACCGCGTCGGACGGCGCCGGGACGGGCGGCCCGGCCGGGCCGGGCGTCACGACCGGCGGCAGGGGCCGGCTCATGATCGTGGACCGGCCATTGATCTTGGGCCGTGCCGACGGCGGCGACACGAGAGAAGACCAGCGCCGCCGCGAACAGCCTGTGGCCTGAGCGCATCGTCGCATGGGTCCCTCGGCTACAGGCTCCAGCCGGGCCGGTACGGGAAGTGCAGGAGCTCGTTGGCCTCGGGGAGGTTGGTGAACTCCATCTTCGCGCCGTCCCAGAGGAGCTTCATGTTCTTGTCCGCCAGACGGACGGCGACGTTGGCCAGGAGCATGGTCTCGGTCAGGGGACCCGAATAGGCGAAGTCGGTCGTCGACTTCGTGCCCTTCTTGATGGCCTCGATCCATTCCAGGCGGATGCCCGTGGAGCGGGGGATCGTCTTCTCCGGCCGCTTGAAGTCCTGCATGCGGGTCTCGGGCACGAGCCGCGGGTTCTCGCCGTAGGTGCCGCACATGAGCAGGCCCTTGTCGCCGCGGAAGAAGCAGCCGCCGCCGTCGTCGCCCACCATCCGGCCCGTGCTCGAGCTCGGGCGGGCGGGGCGGCATGAGGCCGCCGTCCCACCAGGTCAGGGTCAGCGGGCCCATCCCTTCGCGGGCGGCGAACTCGTAGGTCACGACTTCGGCCCGGGGGGCGTAATCCTTCGTGAAGACGGTCGAAGAGGCCTGGACGCTCGTCGGGGACTTGAGCTTGAGGGCCCAGAAGGGCTGGTCCATGATGTGGGCGCCCATGTCGCCGAGGGCCCCGGTGCCGAAGTCCCAGAGCCCGCGCCACTTGAAGGGATGGTAGGCGGGATGGTAGGGCCGGAAGGGGGCCGGGCCGAGCCAGACGTCCCAATCGAGCGTCGAGGGCACCGAGGGGATCTCGGCGGGCGCGTCGACGCCCTGGGGCCAGATGGGCCGGTTGGTCCAGCAGTGGACCTCGGAGACGTTGCCGATGGCCCCGCTCCAGATCCACTCGCAGACGAGGCGGGCGCCCTCGCCGGCGTGGCCCTGGTTGCCCATCTGGGTGACGACGTTGGCTTCCTTGGCGGCCTTGGCCAGCAGTGCGGGCTTCCTTGATCGTGTGGGTCAGCGGTTTCTGGACGTAGACGTGCTTGCCCAGCTTGATCGCGGCCATGGCGATGACGGCGTGGTTGTGGTCGGGCGTCGTCACGGTGATGGCGTCGATGACCTTTTCCTTCTCCAGCATGCGCCGGAAGTCGCGGTACTTGGCCGCCTTCTCGTACATGGCCCGCTCGGCCGGCTCGACGTCTTCACTGCGGAGGAGCCGGGCGATCATCTCGTCGTCGACGTCGCAGAGGGCGACGATGTTCTCCGAGCGGACGCCGCGGGTGTCCGAGAAGCCCATGCCGCCGACGCCGACGCAGGCGATGTTGAGCGTGTCGCTCGGCGCCTTCTTCTTCTGGGTGGCGCCGACGACGTGGCGGGGGACGATCATGATCCCGGCCGCGGCGGTCGAGGCCGCGCCCAGGAACTTCCGCCGGCTCCAGGACGGATTCGGCGGGCGAGGGGGTCTTTTTCGTTTCGTCCATGTTGCGTACCTTCCTTATCGGAGAGATTTGATGGCTGGCGCGATCGGAGGCATCGGTGGCTTCAAGGGACGGGACGTACGAGGCCAAGACGGCTTATATCACAAAGACGCGGACAGGGTCAATGTCCTCATGGCGCCGGGTGTCCGATGCCAAGAGGGCTTATATCACAAAGGCGCGTCTTTCCGCAGGCGGTCACTCGTGACGGCGAAGAAGGATGCCGAGAGGCAAAAAAAAAGAGGAGGGCGCGGGCCCTCCTCTCTGAAGGTCTCGATTATCGCGGCTTAGAACTCGTAGCTCAGCGAGATCATCGGAACGAGGATCTTCATCTCGTAGAGCCCGGGCAGGTTGTCTCCGGAGGGGGCGACCGTCCGGTCCTTGCCCATGAGGTATTCCACCGCCAGGTTGACGTGCAGGCCGCCGCTCTTGAAGCCGAAGCCGGCCTGGACGCTGTGGAAGGTGAAGCTCGGGGTCAGGATGTTCAGCGTGGCGTCCGGAGCGGGGGCGGGGTCGTAGTAGTAGCCGCCGCGGACCGCGAACGTGCCCCAGTCGTATTCGAGGCCGGTCCGATACTGGGTCTTATTGGTCCAGTTGAGGAGCAGGGAGGCGGCATCGGCCAGGCCGACGGCCCAGGCGGGATCCTGGAACTCGAGCGCGATCTCGTCGAGCTTCGACCAGTTGGTCCACTGGAGCGTCGACGGTCCAGGTCAGTCCGTCGATGGGCTTGAGGGCGACGCCGCCGGCGAGCCACATCGGGCTGGCGACGCTCATCTTGGTGTCCGACGTGTTGGCGAGGCCGAGGAGATTGATGTTCTCGATCTCGGTCGTCCCGGAGAGCTTGATCTTGCTCTCGGTCCGGAAGGTCGCGCCGATGCTGATCCACTCGGCCGGCTTGACGAGGGCGCCGAAGGTCGCGCCGAAGCCCCAGCCCTTGACGTCCAGGGTCTGCTGGCCGAGGTTGACGAGCGTGGGGGCGGCCATGAGGTTCTCGGAGGCGGGCGCGCCGATGCCGAGCGCGACGTACTGGCCCCACTGCTCGATCTTGAAGAAGCCGTAGTTGATGTTGAAGCTCGCGCCGAGGAAGAACTGGTCCGTGACCTTGACCGCGATCGTCGGCGCCAGCGTCACCGAGCCGATGAAGCTCTCCCAGATCGAGGGGGTGAGCGTCGGCGTGAACGCCGCCGGCGGGAAGGGCGAGACCAGGGCCTGTTCGAGGAACGGCGTGCCGGTGTTGTTCCAGGCCGCGCCGAGCCCGGACAGGGTGTAGGCGCCGAGGCCGACGACGATGTTCTCGCCGATCGGCTGGGCATAGCCGATGAGGCCGGCCGGGTACACCTTCGACTGGGTCTTCATGGTGAAGGAGCTGAGCGTGTAGTTGGCCGTCGGGATGAGGAAGTCCCCGCTGAGGCCGAAGGTCGCCTTCGTCAGCTGGGCCAGACCGGCCGGATTCCAGAAGACGGCGGTGTAGTCGTTGGCCAGGCCGACGAACGCGCCGCCCATGCTCGCGGCCCGGGCGCCGAACCCGTTCATGTTGAGGCCGTTGGCGAAGAGGCCCGTCGTCAGGCCCACGGCCAACGCCACGATTAGGAACATCCGAGACATTGTTTTCATGATAACCTCCTGTTTGTCGGAGGATTTTAACGCATCTTGTCCAGAAAATCTACAAAAAACATCTGGCTCTCACAACCTGTTTATTTTCAGAGATTTGTAGTTCCTCAAGGACGCGGCAGGCCGGCCGGAGCCAAGAGAGCCATCCGGACGGGTCGATGATGAGGGCTTTACGGGAGCCTCCGGCGGGGATAAGATGCGTACGTCGAAGGAAAGGAATCGCGGCGTGAAAAACGAAGACAGTCGCTTCGGCGGGCCGTCCGAGGTCGCTCCGATCCGGGAGATCCTCCTCAAGCACCCGCGGCAAGCCTGGCTCGACCAGCGGAATATCCGGAGCCAATGGAAGGACCTGGGCTACACGGAGGAGCCCGAGTTCGAAAGAGCGTGCGCCGAATACGACGCGTTCGTCGCGATCCTGACCAGGCACGCGGCCGATATCCGCTTCCTTCCCGCGGACGCGCGAACCGGCCTCGACTCGATCTATGTCCGCGACGCGGCCTGTGTCGCGCCGGGCGGCATCGTTCTCTGCCGGATGGGAAAGACACTGCGGCGGGGAGAGCCGGAGGCGGTCAGGGAATTTTGCGTCAAAGCCGGCTGGCCGGTCGCCGGCGAGATCCGGGAACCCGGGACGCTCGAGGGCGGCGACGTCGTCTGGCTCGACGGCCGCACGGTCGCCGTCGGTCACGGCTACAGGACCAACGCCGAGGGCATCCGGCAATTCGCGGCCATCGTCGCCCGGGACGGCGTCGAGGTCATCGAGGCGCCCCTCCCCCATTGGGACGGGCCGGGGGACGTCCTCCACCTGATGTCCATGCTCAGCCCGGTCGGCGAGAGGGACCTTCTCGTCTATTCCCGCCTCCTCGCCGTGCCTTTCCGCAAGCGCCTCCTCGACGCGGGCTACCGGCTCATCGAGGTCCCGGACGCCGAATACGCGACCATGGCCACGAACGTCCTGGCCCTCGCTCCGGGGAAATGCCTGGCCCTGGCCGGGAATCCGCGAACGGCCGGGCTCCTCGAGAAGGCCGGCCTCGAGGTCCTGACCTACGAAGGCCGGGAGATCTCCGTCAAGGGCGCCGGCGGCCCGACCTGCCTGACCCGCCCGATCACGCGCTCGGCCTGAAGTCCCCAGGGCGTCGGGAGCGGCCCCCGAGAATTGACACATCGGCCGGGGAATCCTATACTAAGGGCCGGAAATCCTCCCAAAGGACGTGAAAATGGACCTTTTCGAGAAATGCATCGGCTTCTACTCCGACCCCGCGGTCGCCCAGAAATACGGCTACCCCATCAATCCCCGGACCGCCCAGGCCATGGGCATCTTCCCCTACTTCATCCCCATCGAGCACGCCGAGGGGACCGAGGTCTTCATCCACGGCAAGAAGTACATCATGATCGGCTCGAACAATTACGTCGGGCTGACCAACCACCCCAAGGTCAAGGAAGCGGCCATCGAGGCCATCAGGAAATACGGCACGAGCTGCACCGGCTCGCGCTTCCTGAACGGCACGCTCGACCTCCACATCGAGCTCGAGGAGCGGCTGGCCAAGTACGTCGGCATGGAGGCGGCCCTCGTCTTCAGCACGGGCTTCCAGGTCAACCTGGGCACCATCCCGGCCATCATGGACAAGGACGACATCATCATCACCGACAAAGAGGTCCACGCCAGCATCATCGACGGCGTCCGCATGGCCAAGGCCCTCAAGATCCGTCCAGATCCGCACCTATAAGCACAACGACATGGCCGACCTCGAGGCCGTCCTCAAGGCCCTGCCGGCCGGGCCGGCCAAGCTGGTCATCGTCGACGGCGTCTTCAGCATGGGCGGCGACATCGCCAAGCTGCCCGAGATCATCCCCCTCTGCCGGAAGTACGGCGCCCGGTTCATGTCGGACGACGCCCACGCGCATCGGCGTCCTCGGCGGCGGCCGGGGCACGGGCTGGCACTTCGGCCTGCAGAAGGACGTCGATCTGGTCATGGGCACGTTCAGCAAGTCCCTGGCCTCGGTCGGCGGCTTCATCGCCGGCCCCAAGGAGGCCGTCCACTTCATCCAGATGTTCGCCCGGCCGTTCATGTTCAGCGCCAGCCTGCCGCCGTCCAACGTGGCCACGGTCCTGGCCTGCCTCGACATCCTCGAGGCGGAGCCGGAGCGCGTCGAGCGGGTCAACGCGATCGCCGCGCGGGTCCGGAGGCGAGCTCCGGGGCATGGGCTACAACATCGGCGAGACCGAGACGCCCATCATCCCCATCGTCATCGGCGACATGATGAAGGCCATCGAGGCCTGGAAGATCTTCTTCGAGGAAGGCATCTACACCAACGTCGCCCTGCCGCCCTCCGTCACGCCCGAGTTCTCGTGCCTGCGGACGAGCTACATGGCGACGCACACGGACGCCCAGGTCGACCGCGTGCTCGAGGTCTTCAAGAAGGTCAAGGACCGCGTCCATATCGGCGCCTGATCTCTCTCTCCTTAACGTTTCGGCCCGGACGCGGGTAGAACCATGCGGATGAACGAGACGGAGAAGGAGCTCATCGACATGGTTCTCTCCGGCCGCACCGAGGCCTTCGAGCCGCTGGTCACCCCCTACAGGGACCGGCTCCTCGCCCTGGCCACCCGGCTGACCCGCGACCGCGAGGAAGCCCTGGAGGTCGCCCAGGAAGCCCTGCTCCGGGCTTTCCGCTCGCTCGGCCGCTTCGACGTCTCCCGCTCGTTCCGGAACTGGCTTTTCCAGATCGCGGCCAACGAGGCCCGGGACCGCTATAGAAAGAAAGTCGCGGGAGCGGGCGGCCTTCGGCGAGGTGGCCGGGCGGGCGCCGTCCGCGGCAACCGGGCTGTCTCGGACGGATCCGGAAGCCGGGCACGATCGGAGCGAGCTGCGGGCCGGCATCATGCGCTCGCTCGACGCGCTCAGTCCGCGGGAGAGGGAGGTTTTCGTGCTCCGGGACCTCGAGGAGCTCGACATCCGGGAGACGTCCCGGGTGCTGGGCTGTTCGGCGATCTCGGTCCGGGTCAACCTGTCCTCGGCGCGGCGCAAGCTGCGCGAAGCCATCCGGCGGGACTTTCCCCATCTGGAGGAGAAACGATGACGTGCCGAAAGGTCCGCAAGCTCATTCCGCTCATCGCCGGCGACGATCTGAGGCCCCGGCTCGCGCGCGCCGTCCGCGCCCATATCGACGCCTGCCCGGGCTGCCGGGCGGAGCTCGAGGGGTTCCGGGCGGCCCTGGCCGAGGCCAAGGCCGCGGCGAGGGCGGAAAGCGTTCCGGAGTGGGGCGGGGGCGAATGGAACGCCCTGATGGCCAGAGTGGCCGCGGAAGCGAAGGGAACCGGCAAGAGCGCCGGCCGGCGCCGGCATGCGTGTCCCGAGGCCGAGCTGGGCCGCGGCTTCGGCCCTCGGCGCCGTGATCGGGCTGGCCGTTCTCTCCGTCCTTTTAAGAGGCCCGTCGCCGCGGCCGGAGGGGCGCCGGGCGGAAGCGGCCTGGTCATCGCGTCGGAAAACCCCCGGCAGGACAGGGTCTCCATCACCATGGTCTCTCCGGAGACCGGGCTCCAGGTCGTCTGGTTCCTCGACAAGAATTTCGATTACAAAGGAGAACAGGAATGAAAAAGACGAATGATCGCGCTTTTCGCGTTGGCCTTCACTCTGGCCGTCGTCGTGCCCGCCTTGGCCGAAGATCCGGCCGGCAGCCGGCCGCGCAGGACGGCCGAAGCAGCCGCAGACGCGAACGAACCTGCGCAAGGAGATCGTCAAGCTCAAGTACATTCGGGCCCAGGACATCGCAGCCCCTTCTCTATCCGTATCGTCAGCCGCGAGCGGCCACATCCAGTTCCAATCCCAACATGCCCACGGTCCTCGTCGATCAGCGACACGCCCGAGAACATCGAGAAGATCCTGGCCGCCATCCGCGAGCTCGACGTCAAGCCGGCCGACGTCCTCTATCACGGTCCAGCTCGTCCTCGGCTCGGAGGACGAGGAGAAGGGCGCCGAACCCATGGCCGCCAGGCGACCCCATCATCAAGGAGCTGCGGAGCCTGCTCAAGTACAATGATTACTCCCTCCTCGACACCTCCGTCGTCCGGGCCCTCGACCGGCGAGAATTCGGAGGTCCGGATCGGCGAAAGGGCCGAGTTCGAGCTGCGGATGAGGCCCAAGGTCGTCAGGGACGACAAGGCTCCCTCATCCAGACGGAGGTCAGGCTGAGGCAGATCCGCATGGCCGGGCTGCCTCCGGGCGCGACCTCGGCCAAGCCCGAGTACATCACGACCGACCTCATCGGGACGACGCTCAACATCAAGTCCGGCGACAAGACCGTCGTCGGCGTTTCCAAGCTCGACGGGACGGGACAAGGGGCTGATCCTCATCATCTCCGGCAAGATCGTCGACTGACCGAAAACCGGGTCCCGAGAACGGGGGACACGTACCCTCGGGTACATGTCCCCTTCGGGTCCCGTTCGCCTGTCCCATCGCGAGCCCGGGGGGCCCTGTCGCGGCCTCTCTTCTTTTACCGGCGCGCGACTTCGGGTAAAATGAGACCGGCTGAAGGAGCGAAAGAGGAGGTCCACATGAGACGATCCGCCCTGCCCGTCGTTCTCATCTTCGCCGTCATCTTCTTTCTCGGCCTGACCGCGGCCCAGGCGCCCAAGGCCGGGGACGCCGCGCTCAAGACGCGCAAGTACGCCGATTACCAGACGCCCCAGTTCTGCGGCACGTCCTGCCACACCGACATCTACCGGCAGTGGCAGCAGGCCATGATGTCCCAGGCCTACACCCATCACTGGGACGAGATCGAGTACTTCAAGCTGGCCGTGCCCCAGGCCGAAAAGGACGCCAACGTGGCCGGGGTCAAGGCGGGCTGCAACGGCTGCCACGCGCCGATCGCCTTCCTCGCCGGCGACGTTCCGCCGCCCCCGCCCTCAAAGAACAGCCGGGCCAACGAGTCGGTCTCGTGCGAGGTCTGCCACTCGGTGACGGGCTTCGAAGGCGACACGCCCCACAACTACAATTGGATCTCGGAGCCCGGCAAGACGAAGTACGGCCCCCGCGCGGGCAAGAACTCGCCGGAGCACAACCTGGTCAAGTCCGATTTCCTCGGCACGGCCGATTTCTGCGGCACCTGCCACAACGAGATGAGCCCCTACGGCGTCTGGGTCAAGTCGACCCACCTCGAGTGGAAGGAGGGCCCTTACGCCAAGCAGGGCGTCAAGTGCCACGACTGCCACATGACCTACGCTCCCGGCAAGTCGGCGGCCATGGGCAACGCCTATCCCGACGTCCGCCAGCACCTCTTCCACGGCGCCCACGATCCCGGCAAGGTCCGCGGCACGATCGAGCTCCGCATCCACCCGGACATCCTCGAGGCCGTGCCCGGCGACCCGGTGCGGTTCACGATCGCCCTCTTCAACCAGAAGACGGGCCACAAGTTCCCCTCCGGCTCCGTCGAGGACCGCATCGTCTGGATGCACGTCGAGGCGGTCGACGCCAAGGGCGCGGTCTACCATCTGCCCGTCGACAAGAAGGGCTTCGACGGCGAGGAATTCACGATCGGCGCCGACACGCTCGCCTATTGATGTCCCAGGCCTACACCCACCACTGGGACGAGATCGAGTACTTCAAGCTGGCCGTGCCGCACGCCGAAAAGGACCCGCGTCGTGGCCGGCGTCAAGGCCGGCTGCAACGGCTGCCACGCGCCGATCGCCTTCCTGGCCGGCGACGTGCCCGCCGCCCCTTCCGGCGAAGAACGAGCCGGGCCAACGAGTCCGTCTCGTGCGAGGTCTGCCACACGGTCACCGGCTTCACCGGCGACACGCCCTACAACTTCAACTGGATCTCCGAGCCCGGGCAGGACCAAGTACGGGCCCGCGCGAGGGCAAGAACTCGCCGGAGCACGACCTGGTCAAGTCGGAGTTCCTGGGCACGGCGGAGTTCTGCGGGACCTGCCATAACGAGAAGAGCCCCTACGGCGTCTGGGTCAAGTCGACCCACCTCGAGTGGAAGGAGGGCCCGTACGCCGAAGCAGGGCGTCAAGTGCCAGGACTGCCACATGACCTACGCCGCCGGCCAAGACGGCGGCCATGGGCAACGCCTATCCCGACGCCCGCCAGCACCTCTTCCACGGCGCCCACGACCACGGGCAAGGTCCGGGGGACGATCGAGCTCCGCATCCACCCCGACATCCGCGAGGCCGAGCCCGGCGACACGGTCCGGTTCACGATCGCCCTGTTCAACCAGAAGACCGGCCACAAGTTCCCGACCGGCTCGGTCGAGGACCGCATCGTCTGGATGCACGTCGAGGCGATGGACGCCAAGGGCAAGGTCTATCACCTGCCGGTGGACAAGAAGGGCTTCGCGGGCGAGGAATACACCATCGGCGCCGACGCGCTCGCCTACCAGGACATGGGGATCGCCCTCGACGATCCGGCCTTCAAGGGCGTCGCAGCGCGACGGCATCCCCGTCGGGGACCGGATCTTCCGCATGGCCTATTTCGATCCCCAGGGCCGGATGACCCTCCAGCAGTGGAACACGAAGTCGCTGGGCGTCGACTACCGGATCGGCCCGCGGGAGACCAAGCTCGAGACCTGCACCTTCACGCCTGCCGGACGGACGTCGCCCTCGGCGACCGCTCACGGTCACGGCCGTCCTCAATTATCAGAAGCTCGTCAAGCCGGTCGCCGATTTCCTGGGCGTCCCGGCCGACGAAGCCGAGATCGATCGAGGTCAACCGGCACTCGACGACGGTCACGATCGTCGATTGACGGCGACGCGAGAAAGGAGGCCGACCATGAAGAGGATCCTCGGCACCGCCTGGGCGCCGGCGCTCGTCCTGGCCGCGCCGCGGCTGGGCCAGCCTCCAGGCCATGCCGGCCTTCGCCCGCAAGTACAGCATGACCTGCAAGACCTGCCACGCGCCGTTCCCCAAGCTCAAGCCCTACGGCGAGGAGTTCGCCGGCGAACGGCTTCGTCATCAAGGACAAGGACGACGCCGCGCTATTACGTCGACACGGGCGACGCGACCGCTGTCGCTCCTCCGGGACGTCCCCATCGCCTTCCGCCTGGAAGGCTTCCTGGCCTACAACAACGCCGACGCCCGAAGACGCTCGATTTCTCCGCGCCCTACATCCTGAAGATTCCTCTCGGGCGGCGAGATCGCCAAGAACGTCTCCTACTATTTCTACTTCTTCTTCAGCGAGCGGGGCGAGGTCGCCGGGCTCGAGGACGCCTTCGTCATGTTCAACGACCTCTTCGGCCGCGACCTCGACCTCTACGTCGGCCAGTTCCAGGTCTCCGACCCGCTCTTCAAGCGGGAGATCCGCCTGCCCTTCGAGGACTACCAGATCTACGGCGCGAAGGCCGGGCGACTCGCAGGATCGACCTGACCTACGACCGCGGCGTCATGCTGACCTACGGCTTCAAGACCGGCACGGACGTCACCTTCGAGGTCGTCAACGGCAACGGCATCGGCGAGGCCAACGTCTTCGCGAACTTCGACGACGACCAGTACAAGAACGTCCTCTTCCGGCGTCTCCCAGGACGTCGGCCCCGGCCGTCCGCGTGGGCGCCTTCGGCTACCTCGGGCAAGGAGCAGCCCGAGGACGCTCGTGAACTCCGTCTGGATGGCCGGCGCCGACGCGACGCTGGCGCGCCAAGCCGTTCGAGCTCAACCTCCAGTACGTGGAGCGGCGGGACGACAACCCGTTCTTCGCCGACCATCCTGCCCGATCGAGAGGTCGATGACCCGGGGCGGGTTCGCCGAGCTCGTCTTCCGGCCCAAGGGCGACGACGGCCGCTGGTACGGCGTCGGGCTCTTCAACGGGTGGATTCCGACCAGGCCCGACCTCCGCTACACGGCCGCGACGGCCCACGCCGGCTATCTCCTGCGGCGGAACATGCGGCTCATCGGCGGAGGCGACCTACGTCCTGCGCAGCATCGCCGAACGGCATGTCCGGCTGGGAACGGGTCTCGTCCTGGGATTCTGACGGCACGGCCGCCGGATCAGCCGGCGGCGGCCTTTTCGAGGGCCTCGAGGCGGGCGGCCACGTTCCGGAATCCGGGGTTCCAGTCCCGGATCTCCCGGAAGAGCGCCGGCGGCCTTCTCGCGGTCGTCGGCGGCTTCCATGATCTCCGCGAGCTCGTAGACGAGGGCGTAGTACTGGTCGGTGCCGGCCTTGGCTTCGGCCATGGCCCTCTTCATCCACTTCGCGGCCTCGTCGAAATCCCTCTTCTGCCGGTAGCACTGGCTGATGAGGCTGTAGCTCTCGATGGCCAGCCTCTTGTCCTTGGCCGCCTCGGTCAGCTCGTCGACGGCCTCCGGGATGAGGCCCTGGCCCATGAACGCCAGCCCGAGCTGGTAGTGGGTCTCGGCGTCCGTCCGCCACGGCGGTCTTGCGCAGGTCCTTG
The DNA here is from genome assembly GCA_963843505.1 of Candidatus Aminicenantota bacterium. GTDB lineage: Bacteria > Acidobacteriota > Aminicenantia > Aminicenantales > Saccharicenantaceae > RBG-16-66-30. The sequence continues at coordinate 70,113 of CAWJKR010000007.1, forward strand.
CGGAAATCGGAGACGATCCCCGTCAGGTCCCGCTCGAGCGGGGTGGCGTTCCCCTGGAGCTGGCGGGCCCGGATCGCGGCGATCCAGCGGAGCTCCACGGCGGCGGCCTCCCGGAGATCGTAGTAGGCCCGCTCGCCGGTATCGGCGTTGATGAAGGGGATGATGTCGGTCTCGGCGAAGATGTCGGCCGTGCTGACCTTCTCCCCTTCGAGGACCTCGGCTTTGAACGACCCGGACGGCCTTCCGTTTCGCCTCGACCTTCCGGACCTCGGTCCTCGCGGCCCCGGGACGCTCTCTTCGGCCGTCCTGTCCCCGGCCCGTCCTTCCTCGGCGGCCTTCTCTTCGGCCTTCCTTTCCCCGGCTCTCTTCTCCTCGGCCTTCTTGCCGGCCGCCTTTTCCTTGTATTGCGCCTCGAGGAGCGTCGTCTTCTCGACCCGCCGGCGGATCTCGTCCTCGTCGATGTGGGTCCGGACCTCGTCGAGGACGGCGATCTTCCGGATGATCTGGGGGTCCTCGGGGTAGCGGAAGCGGAGGTTCTCGAGGAGCCGGCGGGCGATCCGGACGAGCCCCTGCTGGAGGTAGAGGTCGGCCTGGTCCATGATCTCGCGGATCGCTTCGCGGTCCTTTTCCGAAAGGTCCGGCAGCTCCTCCTTCGACCTCGTCGACGGGCAGCCCCAGCTCCAGCCGGAGGGACCGGACTTCCCGGGCCAGGTCGGCGTCGTCGGGGCGCAGCTCGAGGAGCTCGGAAAAGACGCCGACCATCCGCTCCTTTTCGCCGAGCCGCCGAAGCTCGTCGAGGATGGCCCGGTCCACGACCTCGAGCTTCTTGACCTCTTTGTTCGGCCCGGTAGATCAGGGCCAGCCGCTCGAGGGCCGGGAGATGCGGCTTCTGGCTCTCCAGGATGAGGCCCAGGAGGCCGATGGCCTTCTCGTCCTGGTGCTTCTTGACGAGGTTGTTGATGAGGGGCTCGAAGAGCTCGTAGGCCTGGTCGAGCTTGTCCTTGAGGATCTGGATCCGGCCCAGCTTGATCCGGGCGTTGACGTTGAGGGGGTGGCCGGTGACGATCCGGGTGAAGATCTCCTCGGCCTTCTTGGTGTCGCCCGCCTCGAAGTGGATGTTGCCGAGGATGTTGAGGAGCTGGAGGTTGTCGGGCGCCGCGAGCGAGCTCCTTCTCGAGCAGCTCGACGGCCTGGCCGGGCCGCCCCTGCCGCTTGAAGACCTCGACCAGGCCGACGAGTGCCGCGGGCGTCTCCGGGCCGCAGGATCAGGGCCTCGTTGAGGACGGCCGCGGCCTCGTCGAGCTGGCCTTTTTCGATGCGGACGTCGGCGCTCTCGTTGAGCTGGGCCAGGGCCGCGTCGAGGTTCCCGGACTCCCGGAAGAGGCCGGGCCAGGGCCTTCCGCGCGTCGTGGTCCTCCCGGTCGAGCTTGACGATCTTCTCGAAGATGGCGATGGCCTCGGCGGTCTGGCCCGCCCCGGCCAGCCGGCCCGCGACCGGGCGTAGACGGCCTTGGCCTCGGCGGCGAAACCCTGCTGGACATAGAGGTCGCCGAGCTTGAGGGCGTGATCCGGGCTGTCGGGCGTGAGCTTGTGGATCTTCTTGCAGATGGCCAGGGCCTGGGAGATAGAGGCCCCGCCGCTCGTACTCCTCGGCGACCCGTCTGGAAGGACGCGGATGGCCCTGTCGTTCTGGCCGAGCGCGGATGTAGAGGTCGCCGATGATGTTGCAGAGTGCCGACGTCCTGGGGGTCGCCGAGCGAGAGCTTCTCGTACTCGGCGATGGCTTCCTTGACCCGGCCGGCCCTGACGTACTTCTCGGCCTGTTCGACGATCCTGACCCGATCGGCTCGCGCGCTCATGGCGTCCCGTCCTCAGCCGAGCTTGAAAGAGGTCCGATGGAGGCCCGTCGGCCCCAGCTCCCTCAGCGCCCGGAGGTGCTCCTCCGTCCCGTACCCCTTGTTCCGGGCCAGGCCGTAGCCTTCGTAGAGCGTATCGAAGGTCTCCATGAGCCCGTCCCGGAAGACCTTGGCCACGATGGAGGCCGCGGCGATCGACCGGCTCTTCCGGTCGCCCCCGCGGAATGCCCATCTGGCGGTACTTTACATCTTTTATCGGGAAGCCGTCAACCAGGAGCGATGTCCGGGCTGTCGGGCAGGCCGTCGACGGCCCTGACCATGGCCAGCTCGGCGGCCCGGAAGATGTTCAGGGCGTCGATCTCGGCGTCGGAGGCCAGTCCCGACGCCCACCGCCAGGGCCTCGCGCGAGGAGGGCGCCGGCCAGCTCGTCGCGTCGGGTCGGGGCAAGGAGCTTGGAATCGTCGATGTCGCTGGCCCAGGCGGGCGGGCGGCGGGTGAGCCAGGCGGCCGGCAGGATGACCGCGACCGCCACGACGGGCCCGAAGAGGGACCCCCGGCCGACCTCGTCGACCCCGGCGACGAGGCGGACGCCCCCGGGCGAGGCTCCTTCTCGATCCGGAAGTCCGGCCACGGCGCAGGCGTCAGGGACGCCTGGTCTTCTTTGAGCCGGGCGGCCTTGCCCTTGAGGTCGCGCAGGTAGTAGAGCTTGGCCCGCCTGACGCTGGCCTTGCGGACGACCTCGATCGTCTTGATCATCTTCGAGTGGAGGGGGAAGACGCGCTCGACGCCGACGCCGAAAGAGACCTTGCGGACGGTGAAGGTGGCCTTGACGCTGCCGCCGCGCTTGGCGATGACGTCGCCGCGGAAGATCTGGATGCGCTCCTTGTCGCCTTCCCGGATGATGACGTGGACCTTGACCGTGTCGCCGACGTTGAAGGGCGCGAGGTCCTTCTTGAGATGTTTATCCTCGACCGCGTTGATCAGGTTCATTCGTTCTTCCTTTCCTTCCGGATTTCCTCCAGAAGACTCCCGGTCTTCCGGGGACAGGTCTCCTGTCCAGACCAGGTCCGGCCTCTGCCGGACCGTTTTTTCCAGGGCCTTCTTCCGCCTCCAGCGCTCGATCTTCGCGTGGTCGCCCGAGAAGAGGACCGCGGGCACCTTCAGGCCGCGGAACTCGCGCGGCCGCGTGTACTGGGGATAGTCCAGGATGCCCCCGGAGAAGGAGTCGTTCCGCACGGACTCCTCCTTGCCGACGACGCCCGGGACGAAGCGCGCGACGGCGTCGACGACGACGGCGGCGGCCAGCTCCCCGCCCGACAGGACGTAGTCGCCGATCGAGATCTCGCCGTCGACGAGGTGCGTCGGCGACGCGCTCGTCGACGCCCTCGTAGCGCCCGCAGATGAGAATGACCTGACGCTCCGCGGCCAGCTCCCGCGCCAGCCCGGCATCGAGGGTCCGGCCCTGGGGCGAGAGCAGGTAGACCTTGCTCCGCCCGTCCTCGCGGACGGCCTCGACGGCGCGAAAGACCGGCTCGGGCTTCAAGACCATTCCTTCCAGGCCCCCGAAGGGCCTGTCGTCGACCTGGCGGTGCTTGTCCGTGGTAAAATCCCGCAGGTCGTGCACCGCGATCCGGACGACCTCCCGGTCCACGGCCCTCTTGACGACCCCCCCCGAAAAGACGCCGGCGAACATCTCCGGGAAGATCGTGATTATATCAAATCTCATTCAAGTCCAAAAGACCCGTCGGGGGGGTCGATGACGATCTCTCCCGCCTTCGGCGTCCACCTTCAGGCAGATGGCCTCGGTGAAGGGGACGTAGACCTCTCGTCCTCCGCCCGTCTCACGACGAGCAGGTCCGGCCCGCCGGCGGCCAGGACCGCCGCGACCGTCGCCGACCTCGGCCCCGTCCCGGGTCACGACCCGGCTGCCGATGACCTGGAAGTCGTAAAAGCCGCCTTCCGCCGAGGCCCGCGAAATCCGATCCGGCGGCGTAGATCTCGCGGCCGGCCAGGGCGTCGGCCGCGGCCAGCGAGTCGACGCCCTTGAGCTTCAGGAAGTAGGCGTTGCGGTCGAGGGTCAGGGATTCGACCTCGAACGGCTCGAAGCCGTCGCCGCTCGGGAGATAGACCGTCGCGCCGCCGAATCCTGTGGGCCCCTTTTCGTTGAGCCTGAGCTTGAGCTCGCCGTCGCGGCCCTGGCTCCTGACGACCTTGCCGAGGGCGACGAGGTCAGGGCTTTTTCAATGATCTCGAGATTGAAGCGCCTCTTGAGCTTCATCCCCGCGGCGCCGAGGATGATGCGGATGGCCCGGGCCGTCCGTCCCTGCTTGCCGATCACCTTGCCGAGGTCCTCCGGGGCGACTTTGAGCTCGAGGATGGTGGTCTGTTCGCCCTCGAGCTGGGAAACCTGCACCCGGTCCGGCTGGTCCACCAACGCCTTGGCAATGAGCTCAACGAGTTCTTTCACGGTGACCTCCTTTATGCTTTCGCGTCTCGGAGCGGGTTTCGCGGCTGACTTGGAGACCCTATCCAAGAGGGATTGGACGGTCGCCGACGGGCGGCACGCCCTTGGCGATCCATTCGTTCGCTTTTTCGAGGTCGAGCTTGACGCCGGCGGGGTCGTCGAGGGGGGTGTAGGTGCCCGAGCGTGTCCAGGGCCTGGCTCTGGCGGGCTCTCTTCGAGTCCATCACCACGATCCGGTAGGTCGGTTTCTTCTTCGTGCCAAATCTCATCAAGCGCATGGTCAGCATTGTGGTTTCACTTCCGTGTAGAGGTAATTGCTCGAGAATCATAGCGGAATTCAGGGGCAAGTCAACTGGAAATCCGGCCCTGTCCCTCGAGAGGACACCCCTTCGGAAGGCCCCTTCCTCTCGCCCGGCGTTCTCTGTTATCCTATGGCCTCAGGAAGGAGACAAGGGACATGGCCAAGATCTACTATGTCGGCGACTGGGCGGTCCTGACGGGACCCGTTTTCGCCGAAACGCCGTTCTATCACTCCCCCAAGGGTCTCGACATCTTCAACTACGGCAAGTGGCTGAAGGACGCCCTGGAATCGACCGGGAAGCACCAGGTCGAGTCCGTCCCGTCCTGGGATTTCTACAACCGGCTCGGCCCGGGCGACTACGAGCGCGTCCTGGCCGACTACGACGTCTATCATCTTCACCGACGTCGACGCCAAGCTCTTCCAGCTGGCCCCGAACTTCTTCGACCGCGAGAAGTTCGGGAAGGCCGTCCTGACCTATCCGGACCGGATCCGCCTGACCGTCGAAGCCATCAAGGAAGGCAAGGCGGCCATGTTCCTCGGCGGCTGGTACTCCTTCACCGGCGAGCTGGGCAAGGGCGGCTGGGGCCGCACCCGGCTGCGGGAGGTCCTGCCGGTCCGCTGCCTCGACCACGAGGACCTCGTGGAGAGCACCGAGGGCTTCGACGCCGAGCTCACGGCCGCCGGCGAGCGCTTCTTCAAGTCGATCAACCTCCGGACGATGCCGCCGATCCTGGGCTACAACAAGACCATGGCCATTCCCGAGGGCCGCGTCCTCCTCGAGGTCCGGGACACGGGCGACCCCCTCCTGGCCGTCCGCAGCTGCGGCCGCGGCCGCGTCCTCGCCTACATGTCCGACCCCGCCCCGCACTGGGGCCTGAACTTCGTCTTCTGGGAGGACTACGCCGCCTTCTGGCTCGAGTGCGTGGAGCAGGTCCTCGAAGGGCGCTAGGACTTCCGCTCTACTTTCAGGCCGCCGAGGAGCTTCTGCACCGAGCGCCCTGCTTCATCATCTTCTGCATTTCCAGGAACTGCTTGACCAGCTGATTGATCTCGTGGACCGGCCGGCCGCTGCCGCGGGCGATGCGGGCCCGGCGGCTGCCGTTGAGGATCCTCGGGTCGGCCCGCTCCGCCGGGGTCATGGAATCGATGATGGCCGCGAAATGGGCGATCTTGCCCTCGTCGACCTGGGCCTTGCCCAGGGCCTTGAGGGGGCCCACCTGGGGGAGGTGGCCCAGGAGGTCCGAGAGCGAGCCCATCTTCCTCATCTGGACGATCTGCTTCTTGAAATCCTCGAGGGTGAACTCCTGCTTGCGGAGCTTGCGGGCCATGTCCTCGGCCTCGGCGACATCGGCCTCGTCCTGGGCCTTCTCGATGAGCGACAGGATGTCGCCCATGCCCAGGATGCGCGAGGCCATGCGCTCCGGGTGGAAGACCTCGAGCTTGTCGGGCTTCTCGCCGACGCCGATGAACTTGATGGGCCGGCCGGTCGCGGAGACGATGGACAGGGCCGCGCCGCCCCGGGCGTCGCCGTCGAGCTTGGTCAGGATGACGGCGGTGAGACCGATCTTCTCTTCGAAGGCCTGGGCGCTGCGCACGGCGTCCTGTCCCGTCATGGCGTCGCCGACGTAGATGACTTCGACGGGATCGAGGATGTCCTTGACCAGCCGCAGCTCGTCCATGAGCTCGTCGTCGATGTGGAGGCGGCCGGCCGTGTCGACGATGAGGGGATCGAAGCCGCGGTTGGACGTGGACTCGAGGAGCTCCTTCAGGGCCTCTTTCGGGGTCGCCATCCGGGCCGCGGTCATCTCGTAGAAGGGAAAGCCGAGGCCCGCGGCGATCGTTCTGAGCTGGTCCTGGGCGGCCGGCCGCTTCAGGTCGAAAGAGACGAGCAGAGGGTTCTTGCCGATCCCGGGGACCCAGCGGGCCAGCTTGCCGCAGGTCGTCGTCTTGCCGCTGCCCTGGAGGCCGACGAGCATGAAGATGGACGGGGGCCGGCTCGAGAACCGGAGGGGCTTCTGGGCCCCGCCGAGGATCGCCGGTGAGCTCGTCGTGGACGATCTTGATGACCTGCTGGGCGGGGTTGAGCCCGTTCAGGACCTCCTCGCCCAGGGCCTTGGCCTTGATCCGGGCCTCGAAGTCCTTGACCACCTTGTAGTTGACGTCGGCTTCGAGGAAGGCCAGGCGCATCATCTTCAGGGCCTCGGCCATGTTCCTGTCCGTGACCTTGACCTCGCCCCGGAGGAACTTCACCATCTTTCCGAGGCCGCCGGCGAGCTGATCGAACATCGTTCCTTGTCCCTCGGGCCATCTTAAGGAAGCCCCCCCATCCGTCAACTTCATCCGCGGGGCGCGAGCGGTAGGGCGGTGTCGCGGCATGCCTGGAGAGCTGAGAGGGCCGAAGCGCAGGCTGGCGTCGAGCCCGATTTGGGAAAGTCGGCAGACGCGTCTGACTAGTCGAGGGAAGTTATCTGGAGAAACGACGCCCATAAACGCGTCTGAGCAGGCTTCAGCGGACGCCGAGCGAGTTGTCTCGCCGGCCGAATCCGCGACCCGACGAGCGGCGTGCTCCGAGCCGAGTCCTCATGAGCGAGAGCCCTGGAGGCTGCTAACTTGACAAATGGGGGGCATGCCGATAAGGTAAAGTCACTCCGGAGAGGTGCATATGGGTAAAAACGACAAGAACGACAAGCCTGAAGGACCTGGGGAAAGCGCCATGAGCGGCAAGATCGACTACGACGAGATCCGCAAGCTCGTCGGCCTGCTCGAGGAAAAGAACCTCTCGCTCTTCGAGCTCGAGGTCGAAGGCCTGAAGGTCAAGATCTCCCGGAGCGCCCCCCCCGCGGCGCCGGCCCCCGCCCCCGCTCCGGCCGCCGCCCCCGCGGCCATGACGCCGGAAGCGGCCGCGGCGGCCGAAGCCCGCGTCCAGGCGGCCGAAGCCGCCAAAGGCCATCATCTGATCACTTCCCCGATGGTCGGGACGTTCTACCGGGCGCCCGACCCGACCTCGGCCCCGTTCGTCGACATCGGCGACACAGGTCAAGAAGGGCCAGACGCTCTGCATCATCGAGGCCATGAAGCTCATGAACGAGATCGAGGCCGACGTCGAGGGGACGATCGTCGAGATCTACGTCGACAACGCCAGGCCCGTGGAGTTCGGGCAGAAGCTCTTCGCCATCCTGCCGGGGAGCTGAGTCCCGATGATCTCCAAGATCCTGGTCGCCAACCGCGGAGAGATCGCCCTCCGCATCGTCCGCTCCTGCCGCGAGCTCGGCATCAAGAGCGTCGCGGTCTACTCGGAGGCCGACCGCCAGGCCCTCCACGTCCTGCTCGCCGACGAGAAGGTCTGCATCGGGCCGGCCCAGGCCTCCGAGAGCTACCTCAACGTCGCCAACATCCTCAGCGCCGTCGACATCACCGGCGCCGACGCCATCCACCCCGGCTACGGCTTCCTGGCCGAGAACGCCAAGTTCGCCGAGATCTGCAAGACCCACGGCCTCGTCTTCATCGGCCCGCCGCCGTCGATCATCCGGCTCATGGGCGACAAGAACAAGGCCCGCCAGACCATGAAGAAGGCCGGCCTGCCCATCCTTCCCGGCAGCGACACGGTCATCGACGACCTCGCCGTGGCCAAGAAGACCGCCGCCGAAGATCGGCTACCCGGTCATCATCAAGGCCGCGGCCGGCGGCGGGGGCAAGGGCATGCGCATCTGCCGCTCGGCCTCCCAGCTCGAGGACCAGTTCCCCATCGCCCAGGGCGAGGCCAAGGCGGCCTTCAGCGACTCGTCGCTCTACATCGAGAAGTTCGTCAGCGGGGCGCGGCACATCGAGATCCAGGTCATCGGCGACCGGCAGGGCAAGGTCACGGCGTTCGGCGAGCGGGAATGCTCCGTCCAGCGCCGCTACCAGAAGCTCATCGAGGAGACGCCGTCGCCCTTCATCGACTGGAAGACGCGCCGGCGGATGATCAAGGAGGTCGAGGACGCGGCCTCCGAAGTGGGCTACCAGAGCCTGGGCACGTTCGAGTTCCTGGTCGACGACGACCACAAGTTCTATTTCATGGAGGCCAACGCCCGGGTCCAGGTCGAGCATCCCGATCACGGAGATGGTCTACGGCATCAACCTCATCAAGGCCCAGATCCGGATCGCCGCCGGGGAGAAGTACGCCCCGCCCTACGCCCTCGAGATGCGGGGCCACGCCATCGAATGCCGCGATCAACGCCGAGGACCCGGTGACCTTCGCTCCTTCGCCGGGCAAGATCGACTTCCTGGTCCTGCCGGGAGGCGAGGGGATCCGCGTCGACTCCGCCGCCTACGGCGGCTGGGTCGTGCCGCCGGACTACGATTCCCTCGTGGCCAAGATCATCGCCTACGCGCCGAGCCGGGACCTGGCCATCCGCAAGATGCGGGCGGCCCTGGAGACGACGACGATCGTCGGCATCAAGACGAACATCCCGCTCCACCTCGACATCCTGTCCAATTCGGATTTCCTGGCCGGCCGGTACACGACCCAGTTCATGGACGAGCACCTGGCTTCGAAAGCGGCCGAGGAAGCGGTCTGAAGGCGCGGCCCGTCAGAGCGGGCGCCGGAGGACGACGACCGAGAACTGCCCGCCGTTGTCCCTGAGGACGTTCTCGTTGACCCCCAGATAGAGCCGGCCCTTGATGGGGACGGCCACGGCGTTCTCCGGCCCGATGAGGAAGAGGACGAAGATCTCGTCGCGGACCTCCATCCCCGAATCCTCGTCGACGCGGCTGGCGACGAGCTGGACGACCTTGCCGATGAGCGCCCCCAGGTTCGCGTTGGGGATGGGCTGTTCGCACGGTGATGAGGTCGATCCCCGCGGCGCCGCAGACGGCTTCGGGATTCCCCTTCTGCAGGTCGATCTCCCCGGACGCGGAGAAGCGGATCTCCTCGCCGGGGACGACGTCGATCCCCGTGTCCACCCAGCCGGCGGCGGCGGGAACGGCGACCGTCTTTTCGAGAGGCGGCGCGGCGATCTGGAGAACATCCTGGGGCGGGTTTTGGGGACGACCCCAGCCCAGGGCCAGCGCGGCGAGAGCGAGAACGAGAAGCGTCCCGGACGGCGCCCTAACGGTCATCACCTTCTCCCTTCGGCCCGGGCAGGTTCAGGACCTCGACGATGTCCGGGTGGATGAGCCCGTTCGTGGCCACGAGGCCCGGCGCCCCGAGCTCGAACTCCCGGCCCTCGAAGTCCGTGACCCGGCCGCCCGCCTCCGCGACCATCAGGGCCCCGGCGGCCACGTCCCAGGGCTTGAGCTTGAGCTCCCAGAACCCGTCGAAGCGGCCGCAGGCGACATAGCACAGGTCGAGGGCCGCCGAACCGCAGCGCCGGATCGCCTGGGCGCGGACGATGAACCGCCCCCAATGGTCGAGGTTGTTCAGCGGGCTGACGCGGACATCGTAGGGAAAGCCCGTCGCGAGAAGGCTGCGGCCGAGCTCGGAGACGCCGGACACGCGGATCGGGGCGCCGTTCAGGAAGGCCCCCCGGCCCGCCTCGGCCCGGAACATCTCCTCGCGCATCGGGTCGTAGACGAAGCCGAGGACCCGCCGGCCGGCGCATTCGAGGGCGGCCGAAACGCTGAAGACGGGGAAGGCGTGGGCGAAATTCGTCGTGCCGTCGAGGGGATCGATGATCCAGCGGCAGTCGGAGGTCCCGGCCCGGGCCAGGCCCTCTTCGGCCAGGAAGCCGTGGGTCGGGAAGGCCGCCGCCAGGCGGCCGACGACGATCTCCTGGGCCCCGACGTCGAACGGCGTCACCAGGTCGACGGCCCCCTTGAAGGAGGCCTCGACGTGACGGCCGAGATTTCCCCTCAGATAGCGGCCGGCCTCGAGGACCACGGCCTCGCCGACCCTGATGAATTCCCTGAGATCGTCCATGAGCTTCTATCTTATAGGGGAAATCGAGGCCAGGGTCAAGGGCGGATACGCGTTAGCTTTGGCCCGATGCAGGCCAAAACTAAAAACGTCTAGGTCTGGCCCCGTCTTGCGGCCTGAACCCGGACGGCCGGATTCCGTAGTATAATAGACGGAAGACTTTGGAACCCGACCGGAAAGGCTTGTACCCATGAGTGAAAAGGCAAGTTTCTTCAAGCGGCGCAAAAAGCCGCTGATCGTCCTGGCCGTCCTGATCGTCCTCGGCGTCATCGTTATCGCCAACCTCCAGTCCCGCCGCGAAAAGACCGTGAACGTGACCATCGACAAGGTCAAGAAGCAGGACCTGACGTCCATCATCTCGGCCTCCGGCGAGGTCAAGCCCAAGAAGAACATCAACATCAGCGCCCAGGTCCCCGGCCGGATCATCAAGATCGGCATCGTCGAGGGCCAGGAGGTCAGGGCCGGCGATTTCCTGCTCAAGCTCGATTCGACCCAGTACGAGGCCAACGCCGACCGCGATCAGAACTTCATCCGGGCCGCCAACGCCGACCTCATCCAGGCGGAGGCCCGCCTGAAGAGGGACAAGAACTCCTTCGACCGCCAGCAGCAGCTCTTCGACGACAATCTCATCTCCAAGGACCAGCTCGAGGCGGCCAAGGCCCAGTTCGACGTCTCCGTGGCCCAGACGAACGCCATCGAGTTCCAGATCAAGCAGGCCGAGGCGTCCCTCAAGAGCACGCTCGACAGCCTGGCCAAGACGACCTACACCTCGCCGATCGACGGGGTCATCACCAGCCTCCAGGTCGAAGAGGGCGAGGTGGCCATCATCGGGACGATGAACAACCCCGGCACGGTCATGCTGACCATCGCCGACCTGTCCGTCATGGAGGTCGAGGTCGAGGTCGACGAGACCGACGTCATCGGCGTCTCCCTCGGCCAGCCGGCCAAGGTCCGCGTCGACGCCCTGCCGGAGACGGTCTTCGAGGGCAAGGTCACCGAGATCGGCAGCTCCGCCCTCCAGAAGACGGCGGGCGGCCTGTCGACCCAGGAATCCAAGGACTTCAAGGTCGTCGTCACCCTCGACAACCCGGCCCGGAAGCTCAAGCCCGGGCTGTCCGCTTCGGCCGACGTCATCGTGGCCGAAAAAGCGCAGGCCCTGGCCGTGCCCATCTCCTCGCTCGTCCTGCGGGAGAAGGAAGGCGTGGCCAAGGACGCCCCGGCCGCGGACCGCGAGGAGGAGGGGGTGTATACCGTCGAAGCCGGGCGGGCCAAGTTCGCGCCGGTCGGCAAGGGCATCACCGGCGGCATGATGATCGAGATCACGTCGGGCCTCAAGGAGGGCCAGGAGATCGTCACCGGCCCTTACGCCTCCCTGCGCGAGCTCAAGGACGGCGTCCTGGTCAAGGCGGAAGTGAAGAAGGAAGCCAAAACCTCATGAGCGGACCGGACCCCAACGTCATCTTCGCCGAGGACCTCTGGAAGGTCTACAAGCTCGACGAGCAGGAGGTCGAGGCCCTGCGCGGCGTGTCCCTGACGGTCGAGCGGGGCGAGTTCGTGGCCATCATGGGCCCGTCCGGATCGGGCAAATCGACGCTGATGAACCTCATCGGCTGCCTCGATACGCCGACCTCCGGCGTCTACCGCCTCAACGGCAAGCTCGTCAGCGCCATGTCCGAGGACGAGCTGGCCTTCACCCGGAACAAGGAGATCGGCTTCGTCTTCCAGGTCTTCAACCTCCTGCCGCGGGCCTCGGCCTTCCACAACGTCGAGCTGCCGCTCGTCTATGCCGGGACGAAGAAGGCGGAGCGCCAGGAGAAGGCCCGGCGGGCCCTCGAGCGGGTCGAGATGAAGGCCCGCATGAACCACAAGCCGGCCGAGCTCTCGGGCGGCGAGCGCCAGCGCGTGGCCGTCGCCCGGGCGCTGGTCAACGAGCCGTCGCTCCTCCTCGCCGACGAGCCGACGGGGAACCTCGACTCGCGGACGGGCCGCGAGATCCTCAATCTCTTCCACCGCATCCACGAGCAGGGGAACACGATCATCATGGTCACCCACGACCGCGAGGTCGCCGATCAGGCCCAGCGCATCATCCACATCCGCGACGGGCAGATCGAGAAGGACGAGCGGAAAGGAGCCTAGCCCATGAGCCTTTTCAAGCGCATCGAAGGCGTGTTCTTCAGCCCGCGGCCGGCCTTCGAAGGCCTGGCCGCCAAGCCCGTCTGGATCGACACGCTCATCGTCGTCCTCATCGCCCTCATCGCCTTCAACTTCATCGTCGCTCCCTACATGCAGAAAGACCAGCTCGCCATGATGAAGGACAACGCCGCGTTCAAGGAGCGGATGGGCGAAGACAACTTCGCCAAGACGATCGAGCGGATGGAGAACCCCTCGACCTCCGGGCGGATCATGCAGACGTTCGTCATGCCGCCGTTGCTATTTATCTTCGGGCTTCTTCTTCAGAGCCTGATCCTGCTCATCCTGGGCCGGCTCGGCTCGACCCAGGGGACCTACGTCCAGGTCCTATCGGCGGTCCTTCACGCGGGACTCATCAATACTCTCCTGGGGAATGCCGTCCGCCTCATCTTGGTCCTGACCCGACAGTCGGTCATGCAGACGTCGACCAGCCTGGCCCTCCTCTTCCCCCGGATGGAAGTCACCTCGACGCCGTACATCATCCTGAGCCAGATCGATTTCTTCCAGCTCTGGATGTTCGGCGTCCTGGCCCTCGGCCTGGCCGCCATCTTCAAGATCAAACCCGGGAAGGCCCTGGCCCTGTCCTACGTCGTCTGGTTCCTCAAGGCCCTGGCCAACATCGGCATCGGCATCGTTTTCATGAGCTTCCTCCGCTAAAGGAAAATTCGGGACATGACCCTTTTCTCCTGAAAAGGGATCGTGTCCCGTGAATGTCCCAGGCGATTGACTTCGCGCCGTCCGGCCTATACATTAACCTCATGGACGACTGGTTCGCCTCGGAGGAATTCTCCCGCGCTCCCGTCGCCCGCGTCATGGCCGAGATCTGGAGGCAGGGGCTGAGCGGCTCGCTCTACGTCCAGGCGGGCGGCGGCCCCAAGTGCCTGTCCTTCGAGCGCGGCGCCCTCGTCCTCGATTCCGTGTCTTTCGAAGAGAAGGATTTCCTGCGCTTCCTGCTGACCACGGGCGAAACGGACCTCATCGCCCTGGCCCGGGTCGAGGAGCACGCCCAGAGGACGGAAGGCTCCATGCTCCGGTCCTTCATCGAGACCTCCGTCCTTCGGGCCGGAGCGCCTGTGGACGCTCCTCCAGACCTACGCCCGGGAGGAGGCCCTGGCCCTTTGCGAAAACGGCGGGGCCGGCCGCGAGTTCCACACCCGGAGCGGGCCGCCGGTCCGCGTCTACATCGACGCGATCGACGTCCCCGGCCTGCTGCTCGACGCCGCCCGGCGGACGCGGGACGGCGCGGCCCTGGACAAGGCCCTGCCCGCCCCGCGGCGAGGTCCTCCGGCGGCTGCCGGCCTTTTCGGCGGACGTCTTCCGCCTGTCCCTCACCGAGACGATACGTCCTCGGCCTCCTCGACCCCCCGAAGACCCTCGAGGAGATCTGCGCCGGGAGCGACGTCGGCGCGGACGAGACCCGCCAGGCGCTCTTCGCCCTGATCCTCGTCGGCCTGGCCGGCAGCGGCCGGCCCGAAGCCGAAGACGGCCAAGCTCGCCGGCGACATGTCGCTCGCGGGCATGGACAGGATCATGGGGCTCTTCAACGCGAAGTGCGCGTTCGTCTTCAAATACGTCTCGAAAGAGATCGGGCCGGTCGCCTTCCACATCATCGGCAAGGCGCTCGACGAGGTCCGGGGCCGCCTCGACCCGGCCTTCCAGGCCGCGGAGCTCCAGCCGGACGGACGGCTCGAGCTCAAGTCCCCGATCCGGGTGAGCGCGAACATCATCGGCGACGACGGCCGGCGGTCGATGCTGCGGAGCATGGACGAGATCCTGGCCGCCGAGGTCCTGGTCGTCAAGCGCACGCTCGGCCCCGAGCACGAGTCCGCGCTCGTCCGGGGCCTGGAGAAGCTCGGAGAGGCCCCGTGAAGCGGCGCCAGCTCCTGGCCCTTCTCGTCCTCGTCTCCCTGCTCGCTCTCTGGATCCTCATCAAAATTGGAACCTGAAGCCCCCGTCCTCGTCATCGTCCTCGGACCGACCGCCGTCGGCAAGAGCCGCGTCGCCGTCGACCTGGCCCTGCGCTTCGGAGGCGAGATCATCGGCGGCGACTCCATCCAGGTCTACCGCGGTTTCGACATCGGCACGGCCAAGCCCGGCCCCGAAGACCGGCGCGGCGTTCCTCATCACCTCATCGACATCGTCGGGCCGGAGGTCCAATATACGGCCGCCGATTTCGTCCGGGACGCGCTCGAGGCCGCCCGGGGGATCGCCGCCCGGGGACGGCTGCCGATCGTCGCCGGCGGCACCGGCCTCTATCTCAAAGCCCTCGCCGACGGCCTCTTCCCCGGCCCCGGCCGCGACCCGGCGGTGCGGGCGGCGCTCGAGGCCGAAGCGCGGGAGAAGGGTCTCGAGGCCCTGTTCCGCCGGCTCGAGGCGATCGATCCGGAATACGCCCGGAAGATCCGCGGCCGGGACCGCGTCCGCATCGTCCGCGCCCTCGAGGTCCACGCGGCGACCGGGCGGCCCATCTCCGAGCACTTCCGCGAGACCCGCTCGCCGGTCGCGGGCCGGACCGTTCTCCGTCTCGGCCTCCGGCTCGAGCGCGAGGCGCTCTGCCGGCGCATCGAGGACCGCGTCGAGCGGATGTTCGCCCGAGGCCTCGTCGACGAGGTCCGGGGCCTCCTCGAGCGGGGCGTCCCGGAGTCGGCCCCGCCCTTCCGGGCCCTCGGATACAGCCATGTCCTCAGGCTCCTCCGCGGCGAGATCGGCCGCGACGAGGCCGTCGCCCTGACCAAGATCGAGACGCGGCAGTACGCCAAGCGGCAGATGACCTGGTTCCGGAAGATGGCCGGGGTCGTCTGGTTCTCCCCCGAGGACGGCGCCGCGCTTGAGCAATACGTCCAAAACCAACTACAATAGGGCCTGGGATCCCATGGAACGCGCAATACTCGTCAACGTGGCCACGACCAGGGCCGAAAAGGAAGAGGCCGAGGAATCCATGGCCGAGCTGGCCGGCCTGACCGCGGCGGCCGGGGCCGAGGTCGCCGGGAAGGTCTTCCAGGTCCGGCCGCGCCTCAACCCCCGCTGGCTCGTCGGCGAGGGCAAGGTCGCCGAGATCGCCCACGAGGCGCGCGAGGCTCGAGGCGGACCTCGTCGTCTTCGACCACACCCTCAACGGGGCCCAGCAAAGGAACCTCGAGGACGAGATCAAGGTCAAGGTCATCGACCGGACCCAGCTCATCCTCGACATCTTCGCCCAGCGGGCCCGGACGAACGAAGGCAAGCTCCAGGTCGAGCTGGCCCAGCTGAGCTACAGCCTGCCGCGCCTGCGCGGCAAGGGGCTCAGCCTGACCCAGCAGGGCGCCGGGATCGGCACCCGGGGCCCGGGCGAGAAGAAGCTCGAGGTGGACCGCCGGCGGATCACCGACCGCATCAGCCAGGATCAAGCGGGACATCGAGGCCCTCAAGAAGAGGCGCTCGAGCCAGCGCGAAAGCCGCCGGGAGAGCCCCGTGCCCACGGTCTCCCTCGTCGGCTACACGAGCGCCGGGAAGTCGACCCTGTTCAACCTGCTGACGAAAGAACAGCGCTATACGTCCTCGAACCTCTTTTCCACGCTGGACCCGCTGCTGCGGCGCGTCGCCTTCCCCGACGGCACGTTCTTTTTCCTCACCGACACCGTCGGCTTCATCAAGCGGCTCCCGGTCGAGCTGGTCACGTCCTTCCGGGCGACGCTCGAGGAGGTCGGCGAGGCCGACTGCATCTGCCACATCGTCGACGTCGCCTCGGCGTCCTGCGAGCGTCAGCTCGGCGCCGTGGAGGCCATCCTGTCCGACATCGGCGTCGCCGGCGTCCCCGTGGTCAAGGTCCTCAACAAGATCGATCTCCTCCCCGCCGAGGAGCGGGAGCTCCTTCTCCGGCGCAACGGCGACGCCCACGCCCAGACGATCGCCCTGTCGGCGAGGACGGGCGACGGCGTCCCGGACCTCCTGCGCCGGCTCCGCGAGGTCCTCTTCGCCGGCTACAAGGTTTATTACATCCGGGTCCCCAAGGAGACCCGCGGGATCACCGATTCGCTCGCCCACCGTTCGCTCGTCCTGAAAAAGCGCGAGAGCGAGCGCTTCGTCGAATTCAAGGTCATGGCCGAACCGGCGGGGATCGTCAACTTCCTGCCGTACCTCGATCAAGGAGCTGAGCCATGGTGAAGCGGATCGCCGTCATCGGGCTGGCCCTCTTGGGGGCCTGGTCCTGCGCGACACTGCCCCCCGCGCCGCCCGCGTACTTCGTCGAGGACCTGCCGGCGGAGGCCACGATGAAGCTGCGGCTGGACGACCGCATCGCGGCCGAGGACGCCTGGGACGCCCTCAAGTCCGGGCGGCCCGAGCTGGCCAGGAGGTACCTGATGAAGCTCGGCACGGCCAGCCCCATCCGCGAAGCGGGCCTGGCCTACGCGGACCTCCTCTCGGCCGATCTCGCGGCCGCCGAAGCGCGGTTCAAGTCCTCGATCGCGGGGACGCCGGGCATGGTCCCGTCGCGCGTCGGCCTGGCCCAGATCTACGAATCCCGGCGCGAGCGGGACAAGGTCTTCGCCGAGTACAAGGCCATCCTCGAGCTCGATCCCGGCAACCGTTGGACCGCGCCGCGGTACAAGGCCCTCCGGGACGACCTCGTCAAGGACGCCTCGGCTTCGGCCCGCACCGCGCTGGCCGCGGGCAACCGCGAGACCGCCAAGCGGGAATTCCTGCGCGTCCTGTCCTTCGACCCCGATTCGACGGACGCCCATCTCGAGCTGGCCCGCATCTACCGGCAGGAGAAGAACACGACCGAGGCGCTCGCCCAGTTCCAGGCGGCCATGTCAGCCGGCACGGCGGACAAAGCCCTCCTGCGGGAGTACGCGGAATTCCTGGCCGAGTCGGGCGAGCTCGGACAGAGCCTCGACGTCCTCGAGAAGCTGGCCGGCGCCGAGCCGAAGGACGCGGCCGTCGGCAAGCGGGTCGAGGAGCTCCGGGCCAAGCTGGGCGTCTACGAGATCCCCAGCCAGTATGACGGGATCCCGGCCCTCGAGGCCATCACCCGCGAGGACCTGGCCGCGCTGATCGGGGTCAAGTTCGGGGACGATCTCGGGGCGCCCGGGGCGCGGACCGAGATCCTCGTCGACATCGCGACGTCCTGGGCCCAGCGCTACATCGTCACCGTCGCCTCGCTCGAGATCATCAGGGCCTCCGTGAACCACACCTTCCAGCCGCGGCGGATCATCAACCGGGCCGAGCTGGCCGACGCCGCGGTCCGGCTCATCGGCGTCCTTCAGGAGCGGGGGGCGCGGTTCGTGCCCCTGGTCGAAGAGAGGCGGATCCAGGTCGCCGACGTGGCCCCGGACAATGTCTACTATCCCTCCATCACCAAGGCCCTCGCCTACCAGATCATGACCCTCAACCCGGAGCGGAGATTCGAGCCCGAGGGGATCGTCTCCGGCGAGGAGGCGATCCGGGTCATCGACATCATCCAGAGACTGGCCAAGTAAGGGTGAGCGGCGTGGACGAAATGAACGGAACGATCGAGCTCGCGGAGGCCCCCGCCGCCGGAAAGCGCCGGCCCGAGATCCTCCTCCTTCCCAACCTCCTGTCCCGTCCTGCGGATCCTGCTGACGCCGGTCTTCGTCCTGCTGCTCGTCCATGACAAGCTCTGGCCGGCCTTCTATCGTCTTTCTGGCGGCCGGAGCCACCGACGCCCTCGACGGTTTCACGGCCCGCGCGCTCAAGCTCAAATCGAACCTGGGGCTGTGGCTCGACCCGATCGGCGACAAGGTCCTGCTCACCGCGGCGTTCGTCGTCCTGACCCTCCCGGCCCTCGGCCTGCCGAACACGCTGCCCGTGTGGCTGACGGCCCTCTGCATCGGCCGCGACCTGGCCATCGCGCTCAGCGCCCTGATCATCATGGCCCTCCGGGGCAAGCGCACTTTCCGCCCCGTCCTCACCGGGAAGGCCAGCACGGTCTGCCAGGTCTTCCTGATGTATTTCGTGCTCTATCTGAACGCCGCGGGCAAGTCCCCCCAGTCCCTGGGCTGGTTCTACGTCCTGACGGCCCTGCTTACGGCCGCGTCCTTCGTCCAGTACGTCTTCGTCGGCGTCCGCATGCTCCGGGAGCCCCGCACATACTAGCGCCGGATTTCCTCAGCCGGTTTCGGGTCCGGATAGTCCCATGAGTCTCCTCTGCATCGCTGTTTTGCTGTTCTAGAACAGGCCGATCTTCACGCCGATTCTGAACGTGAATCCGCCCAGGTCGAGGAAGGCCTTCCTCACGCCGAAGGGACTGTCATATCCGTATTCTGGCGGGAAGGATGATAATACGATCTTCTCATGCCGCACATCCCAAATGTAGTCAGCATCGCCGACAAGATGATAAAGAAAGCCATCAAGAGTTAGATCTTGAGTTTCTTGAAGAATCCCATTCCCGTCGAATATATCTATGTGGTGCAGTTGACTGCCTTCGAAGGATTTAATTTTCGCAACCCTCCAGTCGCCAGCTATTATTAAAGAAACCCTTTTGTTAAGAATATACTCGAGAGCGATTCCGCCGTGGTACCCTATCTGTTTGCCCGTCACGTCGGTATAGTGCTCGCCTATAAAACTATGATCACTAGGCAATTGGAAAACATAGGACAAGGTTTGTTCAATTCGCGCTTTATAGTAACCAATGCCTCCATTAGCAATGAGATTAATCCTGGATATGATCGGCACTGCATAACTTAAGTTGAATCTTATCGGAGCGGATACGTGGATGTCCGAGGCCAGGGTGTTGTTCATGGTCTGTGGTAATCCGGATTGGTAACCAAACATGGTATGGGTCAAAACGCTGATACCGGAGAAATGCGCTGGACCGGATACGGCAATGCCGATACTAAGGCCCCGCCAGACATTCCACCTTAGCTCAGCTTGCCAGTCTCTGAATCGCGTCGGCAATGGAAGGTACTCGCCGGCGACGGCCCCGGGTTCAGTATTCCGAAGCCCATCATAGGCCGAGTTGAGGGAGACGAGAGTCGTGTTTATATCGCCGACCTTAACGGACCCGAAGCCCTCGTTGAAAAGGAGACTGAAACGTGTTTGAGCGAAAGAAAGTGAGCCACAGAATAGCAATGCCAATACGAATATCAGCCCATATCTGAACCTCATCAATAGCTCCTTGTGCCTCTTGATATATCTCCGACGCCCCATGATAGCGAGTCTTCCATCTAAATTTCAAATACTAGGGGTTAATCAACTCTGACGGCGGCGACAAGTGTCTTGGTCGATTCGCCATCCGCCCTATACGCACGCACATAAAAATAGTAATAACCGGGAGCGACGTTGTCCGACATTACGTAACTTGTCGTATTGGCGGGGACTGTATCAAGCAACTGAAAAACATTCCCGGACTTTAAATAGATCTTGAACCCGCTCTCGTTATCTGAGTTATCGGTCCATGTTAACGTTATTTCGTAGTTGCCACCATTCTCTGCAACGGTGCCGTCGAGATCTGATGGCGCATCGGGAAGAACAGGGACCGTATAAACAAGGGCATTGTAAGCGTTTAGCCGCCCGTGTGATTGGGCCTTTCCGAGCAGCGCGCCAAGACTATTCACGCTTTTAAGCAATATCGTCTTGTTTTCCCACCAACTTAGCCCAGGTCGTTGACTCCAAAGAAGCGCGGCGACTCCAGACACATACGGAGCCGCCATAGACGTGCCTGCATGATACTGATAGTCGTTACCCCGCTTAGTGCTAAAGATATTATATGATTCTTGGTCAGCGTCCGTTCCCCCCGGCGCTCCTAGGTCAACCGAATATTGGCCATAATTAGAAAAACCAGATAAAACGTCATCGTAGTCGGTAGACAAGACGGAGATGATGTTGTCCAAGTCATATCCAGAGGGATAATGCGGGTAGATATCGTTGTTTTTACTTGAGTTGCCTGCTGCGGCAACAAATAGTATGCCGCTAGTTTGTGCTCTGTCTATCGCCGAGAAAAGCGCAGCCGAATAAGGGAGGTGCCAGCTGGCGTTAATGATGTTGGCTCCGGCCACGATTGCGTAATCGATCGCGTGAATTGCGTCGGCTGCTTCGCCATCACCTCTCCAATCGAAAATCTTGAGTGCCATTAGCTTAACATCCCAGCAGACGCCCGTAACTCCGGTGCCGTTATTTCCCTCAGCCCCAACGATGCCCGCAACATGTGTCCCATGATAATTTTCGGCACCGCCTGGTACAGTTGGATCATCGTAATCGTCCATCGGGTCATTATCTTCATGATATGGTGGCGCATAGCCCCTATTAAAATCCCAACCCACCCAATCATCTATATATCCATTTCCATCATTATCAATCCCGTCAGCCTTATATTCACCCGACTCCGATGAATTCATCCAAATATTGGCATCGAGATCCACATGATTATGGTCAATTCCAGTATCGATTATCGCTACGATGACCTCTGAGCTACCTGTGTTAATTTCCCAAGCCTCAGGGCTATCAATATCCGCGTCTATCGTTCCCCCCTGATCGCCTCCATTGTTGAGCCCCCATAGCGATGAAAAATATGTATCGGCGGGAATAACATCAAGGTGTACTTTGAAATTCATCTCTGCATATTCAACCAATGGACATGAACGGATAAGTGAAAGGGCCCGTTCTACTCCAATTGACTCCGGAACCCTAACGTGGAATAAATTTGGGTCCCCTAAAAAGGATCGTTCGTTCTCATTGAATCCTGTCCAAGCGGCTGCAGCAATCTCCCCGCCATGATAGCTAATGATGCTTCCTTGGAGAGACCCAAGTTCCTGGCGAACGAGGGCCGGGCTAATTGCCGACTTGAACTTGATGAGGATTTCGTTAGGAACTGCCTCCACCGCCGAAATCAGGCTTCCCTGGCCGGAATTGCTCGTTCCTCCAATAAGAAGAGAAAAAGCTGCAAAAACGAATAAGAGGCTACTACCAAATCATTTTGTTTAAGCATTTTACCCACCTCCTTATTAAAACAGTCTGATCCTTAATCCAACTAGAATTGAATAACCACCCAGGTCGAGATTTGCTTTCCTTATATCTCTTATGGAACTGATGCCGCCCTCGATCGGTCTCGTCTCTCTTACTGCCAGTATTTTGTACCGTGAACCGATAAGAAGGTCTTCTGCGGAATAGGAATAAAGAATTCCCGACCATTGATGTGATGTTGTATCCACGAGATTGCCTCCGGCATCATATGAACTCGAGGTCCCTTTGGCAGTCCCTCGCAAATGGCCAGTCTTAGCAATCCTCCATTTGGTTTCAACGACAAGGGCCAACTTATTGGTCAGATTGGCGCTTAAGTCGAAACCACCATGAAAACCAATCGGAAACGAACGACTTAGATCCAGAGTACCAACTCCTTGAGAATGGCTGCCCAGGGGAAATTGGATATCAGTTTCCCTCGTGAGCTTATATTTCCCTGGATAATATCCCGCTCCAGCAAGAGCAGATATGTTCACAAGGCGACTAATTATTACGGAATTGCGAATAGATAAGAGCACTGATAAATTGGCATCAACAACATGTCTTTCGAAAAGGGTAGTTGCTTGTGCTCCAGCATCGCCCATGACTGAATAGGTGATGGAACTGTCATTGGAAAGACGAACTGGCCCCAGCATAGCGACTGCACATGTCCAGCGCTTGGCTAGCCGGTATCCGATTTCTATTCCCAGGGTTTTCGTAGAGCTGGGTATCGTTTCTAGGCCGCCTGAGATATATCCGGGGTGAGTTGTTCTTAGATATTCGAAATAAGAATTGTTATTGTACGAATCAATAGCATTGTTCGGATCGCCGATGGCAAACGAGCTTATCTGCCCAAAAAAACTCAGAGAAAAGCGTAGAAAATTGGCCGAAACGGACTCATTCTTACCCTCTGTATTGTATGGACCATAGAAGCCACTAAATATTCTCATTTTATTAGAAAACACTAAGAAAGTGTCGGTTAAAACGTTCCTTTGAAAAAAATGCGAGGGCCCGTATACGAAGATGCCGAGACTATGCCGTTGCACGAAATTCCATCTGATCTCAGCTTGCCAATCTTTGTACCGGATTGGCAGAGGAAGGTAGTCGCCGACGACTGTCCCGGGTTCAGCATCCCGAAGCCCATCGTAGATCGAGTTCAATAAGACAAGGGCCGTATTTAGATAGCCGACCTTAATGGACCCGAAACCCTCATTGAAGACCAGGCTGAAACGCGTCTGAGCAACTGAAAATGATCCGCAGAACAACAGTAAAGATAGGAAGGCCAGCCAATATCTGCTTTTCATTATTAGCTCCCTATCTCCTGATGCCTAATGCTAATATTTACCAAGGTATGGCGCTGCTCGCGTGAAAAGAGCTTATGCACGCAATTGTGCCTCCTTCCATCTGCTCCGTGAGATGTCCGAATCCAAACAAATCGAGATGGACAAACAAACCCCCTGATTCCCATGCGCTGACAACATCCGACAACCCCAACTTCTTCCGGAAGTCGAGGGCACATTCCAGCGAGGGCCCGATCTTCATGGCCGTCCGCAACTCCTTCTACTAATAAAAACCCGTCCGGAAGGCAAAACTTCTCACTCAGTTTGAAACTTTCTGTCCGACTGATATAGTTGTCAGGGATATGGCTGACTCGATTGACGAAACCCTGAAAGAAATAGCCCCTCGCATAAGGGCTGAACTCAATAAGATTGGGTATTTCAGCCATATTCCCGAAAGCGACGATCTGCTGCAGGAGACCCTTATTCGGGTCTGGAAAGCCCTTAAAAATCGGGACGGCAAGCTGGAATATATAAATTCATACGTAAAAAAGGTCGTATTTTCGGTTTATATTAATGAGGTCAACAGAATTCGCCGAGAAAAACAGTTGGTGGCCTCGGCTGGAGGCCAGGGGTTTTGCGACCAGGAAACGGGCCGAGGCCGCCTGGATCCAGCAGGCCTCATTGAGGGAGCCATTATGGCATCGCTTTCGGCCCTATCGGAAACGAAGAGGCGTGTCATCAGACTGCACATTGAAGGTTTCACCTTATCGGAGATCGCACTCTCCAACCACTGGTCCTTTAGCAAGGTCCGCGATAACTACTATCGCGGAATCGAGGAATTGAGACGAAGGTTGGCAAGGAAAGGGCTCTTGGGATGAAGACAAGCTGGACGGATGTCGAGCGAATTATTCGGGATCATCCAGAGCGGGCAGGAGCCGGGCATGCATGCCCAAAGCCAGAGGATCTGGCCCTCCTGGTAGAGGAAGAGATCGGGCGGCGGGCCAGGAAAAGGATAATGAAACATGTCGCGAATTGTCCTGATTGCTCGATGCTCCTCAAGTCTCTTCTTTCGCTCTCGAGAGCGGTCGATGAGCTCACTGCGAAGACAGAAGTCGACCGTCGCCCCTTGTCGGAATCCATGCCTGACGGTGCGAGGCCAGCTCGCTTCATTCGGAGCCGGAGGTTGGCGATAACGGCCATTGCCGCTATTGCCGGCATTACGATCATCGCCGTATCGATAACGAGATTTTCGAAGCCCTATGCGCTTAGAGGAAGAACGGGAAGGATCGAGCTTATCGCTCCCAAGATGGGAGCCGTGCTTGAAGCCGGTCGCATAAGATTTGAGTGGAAGGCTGTCCCCGCCGCATCGCGTTATTTCATCGAGATCTTCGGCGGCTCTCTGGAATTGGCCTGGCGCAGTGAGCCTCTCTTCGGGCCTCAAACAGAGTTGGCCGTTGGATCCACCGCGGCGGTCCAGAGAGGGGGGACATATTTCTGGAAGGTCACGGCCGTTCTGGCGAACGGCCAGGACGTCGTCTCGAAGTCCAGGAAATTCTCGATCCGGCGATAGGCTCTCCTAATATTCCCCCGTCAGAACGTAGGAGGCCCAAAAGAAGGGATGCGCGAATTTTGTTTTCCGCATCGCTGCCTTTGCCGCCTGGAGAGCCTTGGCCTTTCCCTCGTCGCGGAAATAGGCGTCGTAAAAGTATCTCATGAAGACCGAGCCCGATTCGTCGCTGATCGGCCAGAGGGTTGACAGTACCGATCTCGCCCCTACGAACAAGAAAGCCCGGGGCAGTCCGAGATTCCCTCCATTCTCCACGATCTTGCCCCGCCCCGTTTGACACCCCGAAAGAACGACGAGGTCGGCTTTCGTTCTAAGACCGTACATTTCCGATACCTGCAGATAACCGTCCTCTCGGCTGTCGGGACCTGGCGACAAGAATAGTGATGAGCGCAAGGGATTTCTGTCATCCGAGAAGGCATGACAGGCGAGATGTATCAGCCGATAAGCGGCGAGGTCGAGGCCCTTAAAGGCTCCTTCTGTAGCCTCTTCGCCCCGGAAAATATCGATCTTTTTCCGGTCGATCCTCGACGCGAGATCCGAGACCTCTCTCTCGATAAAAGGAAGGGGATCGTCCGAAAATCCGTCTCTCTGATAGATTTCATCGAGGATCTCGGTGGACGAGGAGGCCATTGAATTCAGGGAATGACTTTTTGACGCCGCCCTATTCGACACGCCAAAGGCCAGCGCCGTCTTCGCGTACACCGGACTCCGGATTTTTCCCGCCCGAGCCAGCGAGGCGGCGGACGGTGCGTAGGAGACTGTGAGCCGGTCATTGACAAAGACGGGTCCCGCGGGTCCAGGGGCCGGTAAGGCCAAGGCCTCGAACGGCAAGCGAAAAAGCACGCCGTCCGGCACGATGACCAACCGGTCGATGCCGGCGGGGAGGAGCGCCATCGCCGGCGCCAAAAGTGATCTATAGAGCTTCTGGGCAGCGGGGAGGCCATCCGCCTCGGCAAAGGAGGGGTCCTCGAGGAAGCTCAAGAAGCCGATGACCGAGTCCGTCAGCTCGGCCGCCGGCGGCATTTCGATCAGATCGAACGAAGTTCTGCTCATGCAGATAAGGGCGGATTTTGACCCGCCCAAAACGTATTCGAGGATCGCTGTGCGGTCGTCCAGAATATTGTCCTGAAGGTAGGCCGGGGGGACAGGGGATGATCCGGGGTCATCGGGAGTGGCGTCCCGGTTGAATACCATCATGTCCAGAAGATCGTCGATTTGGACGATCCTCTTCTCGATCGACATGCGGTCTTCCCGCCCAGGATCCCCTGAGGAGATCGATTTCAGGAGCTCGGTCCTTTCGCTGCTGAGCTTGGCCTCTTCGGCATCCCTCCTGGCTTGTTCAACTCGCGCCGGCGGCTCATAAGATCTCTCTCGGAACTGGCGATAGGACCTGGCCCTCAGGGATTCCGAAAGACGGAAGATCTCACGCCCGTATACGCTTCCCTCCTTGCCTCTCGACAATTCCAGGTAAAGGCGGACCAAGGCCTGGAACGGCTCCCCGGCTCTCCTTACGAATTCGGCACGGTGGACGTCGCTGGCGATGCCGGAGAGCCCTTGGTCGACGGCGCTTAGCGCGAGATCGTAAAATCCGAGGGCCTGATCGAGATGTCTTGCGGCCTCTGCGCAGCGTCCCAGGCCAAATGCGGCGCTCATGGCAAAGAAGGAGTTATCCGTGCGCCTGGATATCGAAAGGGTCTCATTGAAGTAAACCTCGGCTTCGCTCAATGCCCCGGTCCGAAGGGCCCACTCTCCCAAGGTCGAGAGGATCCTGGCCAAGGCCGGAGAATCCGTTTCGGACCTCCGGGCCTCCCTCAGGGTGGACATAAGGATCCGGCGGGCTTCTTCGAGAAGGCCGCGATCGATGAAGACTCTGGCCACGCCGGCGAGGGCTTCAAAGCGAAGGAATCCTTCGTTGTTCGGATTAATGGAGAAAAGGTACGAGCTGAAGCAGTCAAGCGCCTTCTCGGTGAGATCCTCCAGCGGCCTTCTGTCTTCCAGAGCCAGGAACAGGTTGCCGAGACCAACCAGCATCGAGGTCTCGAGTGCCCGTTCCGAGCCCGCGGGAATCCGCGATACGGCGTCCAGCAGATATTCGCTGGACTTATCATAATCGCCGAGCGCGAAGTACATTTCCGAAATATTGTTCAAGCATGCGATCTGGTCGCTATTGTTAGGCGACCCTTCCATCTCGATGAGGGCCCTTAAGAAGAAGCTCAGCGCGCGAGGATGATCGCTCTTCATGGCATAGTATGCGCCAATTCTCCTCAACGCTCTGGATGCCTCTAACCTGTAGTTCAGTGATCGCGCCAATTCCAGGGCTTTAAGGCTTAAAGCTAAGTATTTCTCTTGGCTGTTCTTGTCACGGAGATAATTGAGACTCCAATCACCCAAGATCTTGAGTTGATACGAGGGACTAGCGATCCGGAGAGCCAGCTCATACGCCTCTTCGAATGCCCGGGTCGACGCGGCCATGTCACCGAGGGACCGCAGGTTGAGCGCTTGAACGATAGCCTTCTGAATCGACAATTCCTCTCCAAAGGACACCGTTTCGGCCGGCAGATGCGCCCGACCGGCCCAATCATGCGCGGTTTGGGCGCTTACAATGGCTTCTTCGATGCGCCCTGAGAAAATCAGAACATGTCCAAGGATATGAAAGACCCGGGCCCGTTCTTTTGCGGGAAGCTCGGTATCGGCAAGCGTTTTCTCGTAACAAGCGACGGCTTCTGCGTAGCTGCCCTTCTCTATGAGGCCTAGCCCGATCGCCAGGGCCAGGTCCTGATTACCGCCAACATTGGAATCTGGGGGTCCGTCTGAAACCGACGAACACACCGTTGATAACAGGGCCAACGCGATAATGACCCATCCTCGTTCTTTGACGAATCCTAGCAGCATAGAACGCCCTGACCCTCGACGTGTATATCCACGAATATCATAGCCAAGGCCGGCAGAATCAGCAAGGCCCTGGGGACCTTCCGGGGTTTAATATCAGTGAGAAGAAATGCGATGGGGAGTGTTATATCGTCGTCCTCACTGAAATCATCATCGCCGGCAGTCCAATGCAGGTCCCGGCAATTATCTGGATCCCGTGCTCATCCTCCGAATAATCAAAGCACTTGTAGCAGCGGAATCGCCTCATTATAGTTACAGCCCTAAAATGGTCGCCTCCCCGCTTCCATGTGCTTTCACGGCAGCCGCAAGATCGCCCGCTGGCAGTGATGATGAGGCATCGGGCCGACGGGTCAAAGGCAGCGCGTCCGTCTGACGTTCACGCCTCTTTGCTTTTGCAGGTCGGAATGATAAAATGCCGCCGAAATGCCCGCACCGAGGAGTCCCCGCATGAACCCCGACCTGACCTATCGATAAGCTGGCCCGCCGGATCGAAAAGTACCGCGACGAGATGGTCGACCTCCAGATGACGCCTGTGCGCCATCCCGGCCATCGCCCCCTCGAGCGGCGGGGAGGGCGAGGCCAAGAAGGCCGATTTCCTCGTCGATTGGCTCCAGGCCAACGGGTTCGTCGACATCACCGTCGTCAAGGCCCCCGACCTCGACGCGCCCGTCGGGCTATCGCCCCAACATCCTGGCCTATTACCGGGGCGGGAGCCAGGCCCGGACGGTCTGGATCATGACCCACATGGACATCGTCCCGCCCGGCGAGATGTCGCTCTGGCGCGGCGATCCGTACAAGGCCTGGGTCGAGAAGGGCCGCATCCACGGCCGCGGCGTCGAGGACAACCAGCAGGACATGGTCGCGTCGCTCTTCGCCGTCAAGGCCCTGCGGGCCGAGGGCATCGCCCCGGCTTCGACATCGGCATCGCCCTGGTCGCCGACGAGGAGACGGGGAGCCGGAAGGGCATCGATTACGTCCTCCAGAGCCACAAGGTCTTCCGCCGGCAGGACCTCATCATCGTCCCCGACGCCGGCAACGAGACCGGGACGATGATCGAGGTCGCCGAGAAGAGCCTCCTCTGGCTCAAGTTCAAGACGCTCGGCAAGCAGGCCCACGGCTCGACGCCCGAGAAGGGCATCAACAGCTTCAAGGCCGCCAGCTTCTTCATCGCCGCCCTGAACGACCTCTACAAGCTCTACCCGGGCCGGGACCGGCTCTTCGATCCGCCCATCTCGACCTTCGAGCCGACGAAGAAAGAGGCCAACGTCCCCAACGTCAACACCATCCCCGGCGAGGACGTCTTCTACATGGACATGCGGATCCTGCCCAAGGTCAAGGTCCAGGACGTCCAGAACGCGATCCGGAAGATCGCCGCGGGGATCGAAAAGAAGTTCAAGGTCAAGATCCACACCGAGATCCAGCAGAAGGCCCCGGCCGCCCCTCCGACGCCGGCCCAGGCCCCCGTGGTCATGGCCCTCAAGAAGGCCATCCAGGCGGTCTACAAGCAGGAGGCCCGGGCCATGGGCATCGGCGGCGGCACCGTGGCGGCCGTATTCCGCCGGGCCGGGTTCCCCGCCGCCTGCTGGTCCAAGCTCGACGAGACGGCCCACCAGCCGAACGAGTACTGCATCATCGACAACATGGTCTGCGACGCCAAGGTCTTCGGCCACATCTTCCTGCAGGAGTAGGGCCGGGATTCAGACAGGACGCCGCACCGCCGGGGCGGGCTGCGGCGGCTCCGGGTAGATCCTCTGAACGCGCTGGGCGATGCGGACCGTGTTGAGGTGGATGTCGACGGTGTCCTTGATATCCAGCGCGTAGCCCCCGGCCAGGACGACGGCGACGGGGATCCCCAGGCGCCGGGCGTTCTCGATGACGAGCTTGTCCCTTTCCTTCAACCCCGCCTTGGTCAGCGCCAGGCCGCCCAGCTGGTCTTTTTCATAGGGGTCGGCGCCGGCCAGGTAGATGATAAGGTTCGGCCGGAATTCCTTGTATATCTTGGGGATATGGGCGCCGAGCTCGGCCAGGTACTTGACGTCGCCGTCCCCGGCCCAGACGCCGACGTCGAGGGTGCTCATGGGCTTTTCCGTGGGATAGATATCCATCTGGTGGATGGAGAAGGTGAAGATCTCCGGCCGGCCGGCCAGGGCGGCGGCCGTGCCGTTGCCCTGGTGGAGGTCGCAGTCGACGATCATGACCCGCCCGGCGAGCTCGTCGACGATGACCTTGCGGGCGGCCACGGCGACGTCGTTGAGAAGGCAGAAGCCCTCGCCGTGGTCGGGGAAGGCGTGATGGAAGCCGCCGCCGATGTGGACGGCCAGGCCCGATTCGATGGCCTTGCGGGCGGCCAGCACCGTTCCCCCGACCGAGAGAAGGGCGAAGCGGACGAACTCGGGGGAATAGCGGACCTCGAGGGCCTTGAGCTCCGCCGCGCTCAGCCCGCCCGTCTTGACGCGCTTGAGGTAGCGCGCGGTGTGGACGAGCAGGACGTCCTCGTCGGTGGCCGGCCGGGGCCTGAGGAAATTCTCCTTCTTCGCCCCCATGGCCAGGAGGTTCTCGTAGACGAGCCGGTACTTCTGGAGGGGGAAGACGTGCTTGCCGGTCTCGACCATCCAGTACTCGTTGCTGAAGACGAGCTGGAACGGGAAGCGCTTTCCGACGAGCACCTTGAAGAGGTTGAGCAGGTCTCCCATGGATGTTTCACCATATCAAAAAACGGCGCCGGAAAAAAGGTGCTTCGCCAGCTCCCCGGGAAGATCCGTCATCGGCTGAGGATCGGGGACACGTACCCCAGGTACATGTCCCCCAACCGGCTCAGCGCTTGCGGGCCGCCTTCTTGGCGGGCTTCTTCGCGCTCTTTTTCGGCGCGGCCTTCGGCGCGTTCAGGATGGCCGCCCGGGCCGCCGCGAGGCGGGCGATGGGCACCCGGAAGGGCGAGCAGCTGACGTAGTTCAGCCCGATGAGGTGGCAGAACTCGACCGACGACGGCTCGCCGCCGTGCTCGCCGCAGATGCCGAGCTTGATCCCCGGCCGCGTCTTGCGGCCCCTCTCGACGGCCATGCGCATGAGCTGGCCGACGCCGTCCCGGTCGATGACCTCGAACGGGTCCTTGGCGTAGATCTCCCTCTCGACGTAGGGGACGAGGAAGCGGGCCGCGTCGTCGCGGCTGACCCCGAGCGTCATCTGGGTCAGGTCGTTCGTGCCGAAGCTGAAGAACTCGGCCACGGCCGCGATCTCGTCGGCGGTGATGGCGCCGCGCGGGACCTCGATCATCGTCCCGACGAGGTAGTCGAACTTGATGCCCTGTTCCTTCATGACGGCCTCGGCCGTCGCCCGGACGAGCTTCTCCTGGTTCTGGAGCTCCTTGACGTGGCCGACGAGCGGGATCATGACCTCGGGCAGGACGGGGATCTTTTTCTTCTTCGTGGCCGCGGCGGCCTCGAAGATGGCCCGGGCCTGCATCTCGGTGATCTCGGGATAGATGATGCCCAGGCGGCAGCCGCGGAAGCCGAGCATGGGATTGAACTCGTGGAGGGAGTCGACGCGGGCTCTTGACCTTCTCGTAGGAGATGCCCATCTCGGCCGCGATCTCGCGCTGGTCCTTCTCCTCGTGGGGCAGGAATTCGTGGAGCGGCGGGTCGATCGTCCGGATCGTCACCGGCCGCCCGGCCATGACCTCGAAGATGCCGGCGAAGTCCTTGCGCTGGAGGGGCAGGAGCTTGGCCAGGGCGGCCTTCCTCTGCTCGACCGTGTCGGCCAGGATCATCTCGCGCATCGGGCCGATCTTGCCCTCGCCGAAGAACATGTGCTCGGTCCGGCAGAGGCCGATGCCCTCGGCGCCGAAGGCCACGGCGTTGGCCGACTGGTCGGGCTGGTCGGCGTTGGTCCGGATCTTGAGGGTCCGGTACTTGTCGGCCCAGGCCATGACCTTGGCGAAGGTCTGGTAGACGGGGGCCTTGGCCGGGGTCGAGCGTCTTCTCGATCAGGACCTGGAGGACCTCGGAGGGCTTGGTGTCGACCTGGCCCTCGATGACCTCGCCGGTCGTGCCGTCGATCGAGATCCAGTCGCCTTCCTTGAGCGTGCCGGCCCTTGACGGTCATGCGTGTGCTCGGCGTAGTCGATGAGCAGGTCGCCGCAGCCGGCGACGCAGACCCGGCCCATCTGCCGGGCGACCAGGGCGGCGTGGGAGGTCATGCCGCCGCGGGCGGTCAGGATGCCCTCGGCCGCGCTCATGCCCTTGATGTCCTCGGGCGAGGTCTCGATCCGGGTCAGGATGACCTTCTCGCCGCGCTTGGCCCAGGCCTCGGCGTCGACGGAGTTGAAGACGACGCGGCCGGTGGCGGCGCCGGGCCCGGCGTTGAGGCCCTTGGCCAGCAGCCGGCCGGCCTTGATGGCGGCGTCCTTCTCGGCCGGGTCGAAGATGGGCCGGAGGAGCTGGTTGAGCTGGTCCGGCTCGATCCGGGACAGGGCTTCCTTCTCGCCGATGAGCTTCTCGCCGACCATGTCGACGGCGATCTTGATGGCGGCGAAGGCCGTGCGCTTGCCCACCCGGCACTGGAGCATGTAGAGCTTGCCCTGCTGGATGGTGAACTCGATGTCCATCATGTCCGTGTAGTGCTTCTCGAGCGTGTGCCGGATCTTCTCGAGCTCGGCGTAGGCCTTGGCGTCGTCCTTCTTGAGCTCGACGATCGGCTTGGGCGTCCGGGTGCCGGCGACGACGTCCTCGCCCTGGGCGTTCATCAGGTACTCGCCGTAGAAGACGTTCTCGCCGGTGGCCGCGTCGCGGGTGAAGGCGACGCCCGTGCCGGAGTCGTTGCCCATGTTGCCGAAGACCATGAGCTGGACGTTGACGGCCGTGCCCCAGGCCTCCGGGATGTCGTACATCTTGCGGTAGGCGATGGCCCGGTCGTTCATCCAGGAGCCGAAGACGGCGCCGATCGCGCCCCAGAGCTGCTTGCTGGGGATCGTCGGGGAAATCCTGCCCGGTCTTGGCCTTGATGGCGGCCTTGAACCGGGCGACGAGGTCCTTGAGGTCGGCGGCGGTGAGGTCGGTATCGCTCTTGATGCCCCGCGCCGTGCTTCTTGACCTCGATGATCTCCTCGAACGGGTCGATGTCGTCCTTGTGGACGGGCTTGAGGCCCAGGACGACGTCGCCGTACATCTGGACGAAGCGGCGGTAGCAGTCGTAGACGAAGCGCTCGTTGCCGGTCTTGGCGACCAGGGCGGCGGCCGTCCGGTCGTTGAGGCCGAGGTTGAGGATGGTGTCCATCATGCCCGGCATGGAGGCCCGGGCGCCCGGAGCGGACGGAGACGAGGAGCGGGCTCTTGGGGTCGCCGAACGCCTGACCGACGGTCTTCTCGAGCCTCTTCAGGTTCTTCTCGACCTCGAGGCGGACGGACTCGGGGATCCTCTCCCGGTTCTTATAGTAGAGGGCGCAGACCTCGGTCGAGATCGTGAACCCCGGGGGGACGGGCAGGCCGATCCCGGCCATCTCGGCCAGGTTGGCGCCCTTGCCGCCGAGGATGTCCTTCATCTTCATATTGCCTTCGGCGGCGCCGGCCCCGAAGAAATACACGTACTTCTTAGCCATCGGTCATCTCCTGATACTTGAAGATATTTATGAAAATATACACGGATTCCGCCCGAAATTCAATCCGGTGCTCGAGTCGGGACCATACCGGCACGCGTCCACGTCTCGGACACGTCCCAGGGTACATGTCCGCATGCCGGACGTCTTCTCCGACAGTACTTGTCGCCCTGTCCCGGCGAGAAGCAGCGCGAGGCCCAGGTCGAGCATCGCCAGGTCCTCGAGGATGACGCTCGAGGCCGGCTTTGCGGCTGAGGGCGCCGAAGCAGCCGCAATCGACGTCGAGGCCGCGGATCATGGTCACGACGGTCAGGACGATGAAGAAGACGAGGAGGCCCGAGATGACGAGCGCCGCGCCGCGCCTCCAGACGCCGGCGATGAGGAAAGCGCCGGCCAGGATCTCGAGCCAGGGCAGGACGATCGCGGCGACGAACGAGAGCGACTGCCCGACGAGCCGGTAGTTGCGGATGTTCTGGGCGAAATCGAGCGGGTCGAGGACCTTGACGACGCCGGCGTAGACGAAGAGGCCGCCGAGGACGACGCGGAAGACGAGCGAGGACGGCCTTGTTCCTGATCATCGCCCGCTGCCCCTCCGGCGCCCGATCCCGGCTTCTCCGCGGGCAGACCGGCTCGCGTCCACGCCTCCCAGCCCCCCGTCATGACCCGGATGTCCTTGAAGCCTTGGTCGTGGAGGCGCTTGGCCAGGAGAAGACTCGATTGGCAATCCCCGCCTTCGCAATAAACGACCAGGGTCCCGGCCTCGCGGCAGATCCAGGACGGCGGCCGGCAGGGCCTTCTCGGTCTCGGCGGCCGGGACGCACCGCGCCCCCGGCACATGCCCCTCGTCGTAGAGGTCCGGCCTGCGGGCGTCGAGGAACGCCGCCTGCGCCGTCCGCCACAGGTCCTCGCCCTCTTCGAGCGTGATCAGCCGGACGCCGGGGTATTCCGAGGCCTGGAAGAACGATCTCCCGGAACTCCCCCCGGACGAACCTCTTGATGAGCGGGAGATGGACGGCCGCGCGCGACGAGAAGGGCGAGCGCCACCCAGGGCCAGGGCCTGCCGCAGGATCCGCCGCGCTTCGCTCAACGGGCCATCCGCCCTCAGCCGTGGAGGGCCCGGTATTTCTCGAGGCCGGCCTTGAAGACGCGGATGGCCTCGCGCAGCTCGTGCTCGTTGATGACGTAGGCGATGCGGGCCTCGTCCGTGCCCAGGCTCGGCGTCGAATAGAAGCCGGGGGCCGGCGCGATCATGACCGTCTGGCCGTCGAGCGAGAACTCCGAGAGGAGCCACACGGCGAAGTGCTCGACGTCCTTGACCGGCAGGCGGACGATGACGTAGAAAGCGCCCTGCGGCTTGCGGATGACGACGCCGGGGATGTCCTTGAGGCCCGTCGTAGAGGACGTTGCGGCGCCTGTCGTACTCGTCCCTGACGCCCTGGAAGTAGCTCATGGGCATGTTGTAGGCGGCCAGGGCGGCCATCTGCTCGACCGACGGCGGGCAGAGCCGGGCCTGGGCGAACTTGAGGGCCGCCGCGTAGACGTCCTTGTTGCGGGTGATGATCATGCCGATGCGGGCGCCGCAGCAGCTGTAGCGCTTGGAGATGCTGTCGACGACGATGACCCGCTCCTTGATGTCCTCGTACTCGAGGATGCTCTTGTGCTTCAGGCCGTCGTAGATGAACTCCTTGTAGACCTCGTCGCCGACGAGGAAGAGGTCGTGCTTCTTGACCAGGCCCACGACGCGGTCGAGCTCCTCGGGCGTATAGACCGTGCCGGTCGGGTTGTTCGGCGAGCAGAGCAGGATGGCCTTCGTCTTGGGCGTGATCCTGGCCTCGATGGCCTCGACCGGGGGCAGGCGGAAGCCGTCCTCGACGCTGAGCGGCAGCGGGACGATCTTGAGCCCGGCGAAGGCCGCGTAGCCGTTGTAGTTCGTGTAATAGGGCTCGGGGATGACGATCTCGTCGCCGACGTCGCCGATGACGGAGAAGGTGAAGTGGATGGCTTCGGACCCGCCGGTCGTGATGAGGACCTCGTCGGGCCCGAGCGGGATGTCGTACTTCGCGAAATAGCGGGTCACGGCCTCGCGGAGCTCGAGGAACCCCTGGGCGGGGCCGTAGCCGAGGACGGGCTGGCTCCAGTTGTGGAAGGTGTCGATGACCGGCCCCGGGGCGGGGATGTCCGGGTCGCCGATGTTGACATGGAAGACCTTGATCCCCTTGGCTTTAGCGGCGTCGGCGTAGGGCTTCAGCTTGCGGATCGGAGAGGCCTGGATATCGTTGCCCGCGGCGGGATACTTTCATGGACGGGTCCTCCTGGGGCGACGCGTTCGGGACGTTGGGGCGTATTATATGGAATTCACCGTCGCCGGCGCAAGGACCCGGTCAGAAGGCGAATCCGCCGATCAGCTTGTAGATCGCGTAGCGGAAGCGCAGCTCACGGAACGGGTCCCAGAGCCCGTCGGTGCCCGCCGCGGGCGAGGATGTCGGGGCGCTGGCCGACCTCGCGCCCCCCGAACGAGAAGCCGAGGCCGACGGTGACGGAGATTTTCCTGAGGACGAATTCCCCGCCGGTGACGATGTGGTGGATGTCCCAATCGGTTATGCGACATGTTCGTCGCGGTCCCGGCCCTCTTGGCCGAATAGTCGGTCGTGAAGCTGGCATAGCCCTTGAACCGCGAAGAATAGAACCACTCCAGCCCCGCGCCCCAGTTCAGGGTGGCCTCGAGCTCCTGGGTGACGTCGGTCGACAGCCTCTCCCCGGTCGATTGGGCGGCGAACTCCGGGGCGTCGATGACGGTGTAAGGCCGGACGCGGGCGAACCACTCGGCGCTCCAGTAGAAACGGACCTGCCGGATCTTGAAGGTCACGCCGGCCGCGAGCGAGAAGGGGCTGCGGTAGGTCAAGGGCAGATTCTCGCGATAATCGGCGGCCACGAAGTCGTCGGAGGCCCCGTCGCCCTCCAGGTCCAGGCCGGCGAGGGTGGAATTGACGCCCGTCGAACCCCGGCCCGCGAGGGCCAGGCCGGGAGTGGTCAGCGTCAGGCCGAGGGTGAGGATCTTGAAGTCGGCGGCCAGTCCGATCTTCCAGAGCATCCGGAGATGATTATAGGAGTACTGTCGGGCGTTGAGGGCCATGGCCAGATGGTCGTCCTGGCCCAGGGCTTCGATGAGCTCCTGCGTAAAGGCCCGGTGGGTGCGGAGCGCGAAATACTGGGTGATGCCCACGCCGACGTGTCCCGAGAGCTTGCAGGACCAGGTCAGTCCGAACCATTGCTCGGAGAGCTTTTCGTCGATCCGGAACTGGGTCACGTAGCCCTCCGAGCCGGGCGAACCGGGGAGGATATCGTGGCGCCCCGTCTGGGAAAAAGAGACCCCCAGCTTGACGTCCTGCCGCGAGAGATACGAATAGCCGAACCAGTGCTTGGGGAGCCGCCGGATCCGGAATGTCCCGGCGATGAGCGACGGCGCCGGGCTGAGGCTGAAGGTATTGAGGGGAACGCCCGCCCTCTCCCCTCCGGCCAGGGTCACGTGGGGGTACTGGAGCACCTTGGTGGCCATCAGGGTGTCCGGCTCTTTGATGAGGCTCATGCCCCCGGGATTGTAGTAGGTCCCCGAGAGGTCGAGGACGCTGCCGATGACGGCGCCGCCGAGCAGGGTGGCGCGCGTTCCGTATTGGTTCGTCCAATAGTGGGAGTCCTGCGATCGGGCCAGGGGGGCCAGGCCCAGACAGGACAGCGCGACCAACAGCCCGGCGCGGGGGGTTCTCATCGCCCCTAGTATATATGCGATTTCCGAGGCGCCCGTCAAGCCGGAACGGATCGCTTCGGGAGAAATACCGATTGCCAAAAACCGGGCATTTCTGTTAGTTTATGGGGCGAAAAGAGCCCCCTGGAACCGCCATGACGATCGAGCGAGACGCCCGCCTCCGCGAAGTCCAGTGCTGGGGCGATTTTTTCCGGCTCACGATCGACGCGCCGGCTCTCGGACGGGCGGCCCGGCCGGGGCAATTCGTCATGGTCAAGGTCTCGGAAGGCGCCTTTCCCCTTCTCCGCCGCCCCCTCGGCATCCATGACGCGAGCGCGGGCGGCATCGAGCTCTTCTTCAAGGTCGCCGGGCAGGGCACCGGGCTCCTGTCGCGCAAGAAGCCGGGCGACCGCCTCGACATCCTCGGGCCGCTCGGCAAGGGATTTACGGTCTCCGCCGCGGCGAAGGGGCAGACGGCCTATCTCGTCGGCGGCGGCCGGGGCATCGCTCCCCTTTATTTCCTGGCCCGCGAGCTGGTCCGGGCCGGCGCGCGGCCGGTCGTCCTCTATGGCGGGCGGTGCCTCGCCGATATCCCCCTGCGGAGCAGATTCGAGGAGGCCGGCGTCGAATTCCTCTGTTCGACGGACGACGGCAGCTTCGGCTTCGCCGGGTTCGTCACCGATCTCGCCGCCCGGGAGCTGGCCAAGGAGAAGCCGGCCGTCGTCTACGCCTGCGGGCCGGACCCGATGATGAAAGCCCTGGCGGCGATCACCGCGAAGCACGGCCTCGCGGCGGAGTTCTCCCTCGAGTCCGTCATGGGCTGCGGCATCGGCGCCTGTTGGGGCTGCGTCCACCGGATCCGGAACGAGAGCGGGGACGGCTGGGTCAAGATCTGCGAGGAAGGCCCGGTCTTTCCCGGGGAGCGCATCCTATGGCCGTGACCTCGAAGGGCGTCGACCTCACGGCGGACCTCGGCTTCCTCACGCTCCGCAATCCCGTCCTCACGGCCAGCGGCACGTTCGGCTACGGCCTCGAGTTCGAACCCTACCTGGATCTCCGGAAGCTCGGCGGGATCGTCGTCAAGGGGCTTTATTACGGGCCCCGCGAAGGCAACCCCCCGCCCCGGCTCGTCGAGACGGCGAGCGGCCTCATCAACGCCATCGGCCTCCAGGGCGTCGGCGTCGAGGCTTTCGCCGAGAAGGTCCTGCCCAAGCTCTGCCGCGTCGACACGGCCGTCATCGTCAACGTCTGCGGCGCGGACGACGACGAGTATGCCGCGGTCGTCGAATTCCTGAACACGCAGGAGGGCATCGCCGCCTACGAGCTCAACATCTCCTGCCCCAACGTCAAGAAGGAAGGGGCCTGCCCGGCCCTCGGTCCCCAGACGACCTTCGACCTGGTGAAGAGGATCAAGGCCGCGAGCCGGCGGCCCGTCATCACCAAGCTCTCGCCCAACGTCACCAGCATCGTCGAGATCGCCCAGGCGGCCGAGGAGGCCGGGACGGACGCCGTGGCCCTGGTCAACACGTTCCTGGCCATGGCCGTCGACCTCGAGACGCGCCGGCCCAAGCTCGGGAACGTCTTCGGCGGGCTGAGCGGGCCGGCCATCAAGCCCATCGCCCTGCGCATGGTCTACCAGGTCGCCTCGCGGCTCAAGGTGCCGGTCATCGGCATGGGCGGCATCATGACCGGGACGGACGCCCTCGAGTTCCTCGTCGCCGGAGCGGCCGCGGTCGAGGTCGGGACGGCGAGCTTCGTCGATCCCGACGCCGCCGTCCGCATCGTCGCCGAGATCGGGCGCTGGTGCGAGGACCACGGCGTCGCGGCCGTCCGCGATGTCGTCGGGACGATCAGAGTCCCCTGAGCGGAAGAAAGGACCTCCCCATGACCCCAACGAACGCCGACCGCATCATCATCGCCCTCGACGTGCAGACGAAGGAGGAGGGCATCGCCCTCGTCAGCCGGCTCAAGGACGCCCGGACGTTCAAGGTCGGCCTGGAGCTCTTCACGGCCGAGGGCCCGGCGCTCTTCCGCAAGCTCAAGGCCCTGCGCAAGGATATCTTCCTCGACCTCAAGCTCCACGACATCCCCAACACCGTGGCCGGGGCGGTCCGGTCGGCCTTCAAGCACGGCGTCCAGATGATGACCATCCACGCTTCGGGCGGGAGGGAGATGATGGCCAAGGCCGCCGAAGCGGCCCGGGCCGCGGCCGAGGGCGGCAAGAACCCCAAGCCCATCCTGCTCGGGGTCACCGTTCTCACCAGCCTCAAGGGCCCCGACCTCGAAGAGGTGGGCCTGACGTCGGACGTCGCCTCTCAGGTCCTGCGCCTGGCCGGACTGGCCAAGGCGGCGGGCCTCGACGGGGTCGTCTGCTCGCCCCAGGAGATCGAGGTCCTGCGCCGGGAATACGGGCGCGAGCTCGTCATCGTCACGCCGGGGATCCGGCCCGTCTGGGCGGCGGCCCAGGACCAGAAGAGGATCATGACCCCGGCCGAGGCCGTGGCCAAGGGAGCGGATTATCTCGTCATCGGGCGGCCCATCACCGGGGCGCCCTCGCCGAACGAGGCCTTCCTCAGGATCGTCGGGGAGCTCGATCAGAGCTGACCGTAGCGGACGGCGAAGATCCCTCCGCCGATCCAGCCGAACACGACCGTGAGGACCACGATCACGACGATGCTCAGGACCATGTAGCCCACGATCTTGTCCTTGGGCGTCTCCATCATGGGCGTGTCGAAGCCCAGGTAGAGGAGATAGAGCCCGTACAGGCTGGCCACCAGGCTCAGGGCCCACAGCCCGGGGACGATGTAGAGCACCCCGGCCACCCATCCCGGCGTCATGCTGTAGGCGGTGAGCTTCAGGGCGCTCGTCAGGTTCTTGGTCGAGGAGAAGGTCGGGGCCAGCTCGTTGACGACCAGGGCGAAAATGTAGACGGCGACGAGCCCGAGGACGTAGGTCACGACCGCGTTGCCGAGGGCCCGGCCGATCGACCAGCGGAAGACGCCGATGAGCGGAAGGCGCTGTCCGACAAGGATGTGCCCGAGGAACTGGAAGACGGCCGGGACGGCCGCCAGGACCATGATGTAGGACGTGAACAGACCGGCCACGGTCGCGGGCTCGGCCTTGATCTTGACCCATTCCTCCTTGGGCTTCAGCAGGATCGACTGGACTCTCTGGACGATATCCATGGGGGGGCCTCCTCCCTTAAGTTGGGCCCATCATAGCCCAAGGCCGGGGGCGGTGTCAATGACGGGCCCAGGAGGGAATTCAAGGGGAAAATGGAGGCGCGGGTCGGACTCGAACCGACGAATAAAGGTTTTGCAGACCTCTCCCTTAGCCGCTTGGGTACCGCGCCGGGTTCCTCATGATAGCGAGCGGATCGATGGAGCGGGCGATGGGACTTGAACCCACGACCTTCTGCATGGCAAGCAGACGTTCTACCACTGAACTACGCCCGCCCGCTCGCCCTTTTTCAAGGGCAGCACGCCTTAAACTAGCAGAATCGCCGGAGGGTGTCAATAAAAACGGGGACATGGACGGAGAGTCCGATGCCCCCGATGATGGCGAGGAAACTAGCGGGCGACGTTGATCTGGACTTCGGCGCCGATGTCGACGGCGTCGCGGGCGCCGAGGATCTTGACCGTCGACGTCGCGCCGCGGACGTCGATGATGATGGCGCTGGCGAAGGCCTCCCGCGGCAGGTCGGGCCGGGCCTGGTGGAAGACGTTGAGCTGGTCGCCGATCTGCACGCAGTGCTGGCGGCCCATGTCGATCAGGGCCCACTGGCCCGAGGCGGAGATGTGGAAGTCGTTCTCGATGTAGATGATGTGGCCCCTCTTGCTGGCGTTGGGGTCCATGTCGCCGTAGCCGAGGTCCTTGCCGATCTCGCCGGATTCCTCCTCGAACGGCAGGAGGAAGTCCCCGACGCGGATCGTGCCGCAGCCCTTCTCGACCCTGGCCGAGGCCATCCGGTCGTCGAGCCGCACCACCCGGGCCCGCCCGTGGCGCTCCATGACCGTGCCGAGCTTGCCGACCTTGGCCCGCAGCCCGACCGTCAGGAACAGCTGGCCCATCTCGAGTCCGTCGGCCGCGCCCTTGTTGAGGTAGATGAGGTCGCCGTCCTCGAAGAGGCTCTTTTCGTTCATCCGCTCGGCGCCGACGATCTGGATGTCGGGGAGGAGCTTGCCTTCCTCGTGCATATAGAACGAGCAGTTGAGGTCCGACTCATTGATCAGCTGGTAGGTCTCGTCGAAGATCTTCGCTCTTCTGGATCTGGGTTTCCTGGACGTCCTGGGCGAAAGGCCCCCCGGAGACGACCAGGGCCAGTCCGGCGACGATGACGACCGCGTAGAGTGCCCGTCTTTTGCTCATGGTCACACCTCTTGGCCGATGGAGTTCCACCGGGCGGTATTATACGGACCGGTTCTCGCGGCTGTCAACATATAGTTAGCACCCGCTCCCGATGGACAATTGACCTCGAATCGAATAAAATGAATCAAACCATAAGGTTAGTCGTGCCGAACGTCCGAATGTCAAAAAAAACAGCCGTGTCCCTGATCTTCGGGGGCCGGTCGGCCGAACACGAGGTCTCCCTGGTCTCGGCCGCGGCCGTCCACAAGAACCTGGACCGGCGGAAGTTCGATGTCCGGTCCATCTATATCACCCGGACCGGCCTCTGGAAGCCCGTCGAGGCCCCCTCGAGCGACATCGGGGCCCTCGAGAGCGGCCCGGCCTTCTCCTTCCTCCCCTGGGAGGCCGGAGCGCCGTTCCCCGGTTCCGGGGCCGACATCTATTTCCCGGTCCTCCACGGCCCCTTCGGCGAGGACGGGACGATCCAGGGCCTTCTCGAGATGGCCGGCGTCCCCTATGTCGGGGCCGGGGTCACGGGCTCGGCCCTGGGCATGGACAAGGCCCTGGCCAAGTCCGTCCTCCGCGACAACGGCCTGCCCGTCGTCCCCTTTCAGGCCGTCCGGGAATCGGACTGGAAGGACGACCCGGGCGCGGTCCTGCGGCGCGTCCGCCGCGCCCTGCCCCTGCCGCTGTTCGTCAAGCCGTCCAACCTCGGTTCGAGCGTCGGCATCACCAAGGTCGCCCGCCATGACGGCCTCGCGGCCGCCCTCGCCACGGCCTTCCGCTACGACGCGACGGCCCTCGTCGAGAAGGGCATCGCCGGCCGCGAGCTCGAGCTGAGCGTTCTCGGGAACGAGAAGCCCGAGGCCTCCCTCCCCGGCGAGGTCATCCCCTTCCGGGAGTTCTACGACTATAACGACAAGTATATCGACGGCAAGACCCGGTTCGCCATCCCGGCCGCGCTCGCGCCGCGCGTCGTGGCCCGCGTCCGGGCGCTCGGCGTCGCCGCCTTCAAGGCCCTGGCGGCCTCGGGCATGGCCCGCGTCGATTTCTTCCTGGAGAAGGGGACGAACCGCCTCTACATCAACGAGATCAACACCATCCCGGGCTTCACCGAGATCAGCATGTATCCCAAGCTCTGGGCCGCCTCGGGCCTGCCGTTCCCGCGGCTGCTCGAGCGCCTGATCGCGCTCGGCTTCGAGCGGCACCGGGACCGGAAGGCGTGCGTCGAGAGGGACCGCTGATGCGCGTCCTCGGCGTCGACTACGGCGACCGTCACATCGGCCTGGCCCTGAGCGACCCTCTCCTCATCACGGCCCAGCCGCTCGGGTCCTACGAGCTCACCGGCCGGGACAGCGTCCGACCGGCAGTATTTCCGGGACCTCGTCGCCAAGCACGACGTCGGGGAGATCGTCCTGGGGAACCCCCTCCGCATGGACGGCAGCGCCGGGGACGCGGACCGAGAAGACGCTGGTCTTCGCGGCCTGGCTCGAAAAGGCCGTCGGCAAGCCCGTCGTTCTCCAGGACGAGCGCCTGACGACGCGCCAGGCCCTCAGGACCCTCGACGACGAGAAGCTCCGCGGCCGGAAGAAGAAGGATTGGGAAGACCGGATCGCGGCCGTCATCATCCTCTCGACCTACCTCGAACGGAAGCGCAGTACGGGCGATGTTCCTGAGGCTCATTAAGGCCGCCCTCATCGCCGCCGTGGTCCTCGTCTATCGGGCGACGGGCTGGATCGTCCGCGGAGCTCTCGGCCCCGACCGCCGCGGTCCACGATGCCCAGGGCGCGGGGGTCTTCTTCGAGGTCCAGAAAGGCTGGAGCGCCCGCACCGTCATCGACCGCCTCAAGGCCGAGGGCCTCGTCCGGGCGGCCCTCCCCCTCCGGCTCGCCTGCCGGATCTTCTATCCGGCCGAGAGCTTCAAGGCGGGCGAATACCGGTTCACGACGCCGCTCGATGCCAAGGACGCCCTCTTCCTGATCTTCGGCGGCCGCATCTATCTCGAGCCGGTCACCGTCCCGGAAGGGCTGACGGGGCGGAGATCGGCCGGACTCCTCAGGCCGGGCGACGCGGAGGGCGCGGCCGCGTTCCTTCGCGCCTTTCTCGACGTCGGGCTCATCGCCGATATGGACCCGCGGGCCAGGGACCTCGAGGGCTATCTCTTCCCGAACACGTACAACATGCCCCGGAAGGTCGCGGAGGCCGACCTCGTCGCGGCCATGGTCGCGGAATTCCGCGAGCGTCTTCGACGACGGGCATCGACGGCGGGCCGCCGAGCTCGGGATGAGCGTCCGGGACGTCGTCACGCTGGCCTCGCTCATCGAAGAGGAGACCGCCCTCCCCGACGAGCGGCCGCTCGTCTCGGCGGTCTTCCACAATCGCCTGAAGATCGGGATGAAGCTCGACTGCGACCCGACCATCGCCTACGCGCTCAAGCGCGAAGGCCGCTACACGGGACGGCTGCTCTTCCGCGATCTCAAGCTCGACTCGCCCTACAACACCTACCTCCACGCCGGGCTTCCTCCCGGGCCCATTTCGAATCCCGGAAGGTCGAGCCTCGACGCCGCCCTCGAACCCCGCGCCGGCGGACTTCCTGTACTTCGTCGCCCGGGGCGACGGGGCCCACACGTTCAGCCGGACCCTCGGTGAGCACCTCGACGCCGTGAAGAAATTCCGGGAATTGAAAAATCGCTGAAATTTGATATATTACTTCTTCTCTTTCCGCCGCCCGGAGGCCTTGTGAGGCGCGATAGGACGCTGTAAGGGTCCTTTACAAACCCCGCTCGACTTGCCCGGCAGAACGAGGATTCCTGCCAGAGGACTTGGCATGAGAATTGCTCTAAAGGAAAGTGGAAGTGAATGAGATGATACCTTCAGGAGGAAAAATGAAGACTTCCAGAACGATCGCGGCCGCGCTCGCGCTCCTCTTCGTCGTCAGCGTTCTTGCCGTTTCCGTGCAGGCGGCGCCCGGAACCCAGAAGAAACAAGAACCCCCGGCTACGGGCAAGACCCAGATGCCCAAAGAGATCATGGCTGTCATGCAGGAAGGCCTGGCCGCGCGCCAGGGGCGGCAGGATTTCCCCTTCACCTTCTTCAAACAGCTCGTTCTCCCGGCCGCGCAGGACAGTCTTTATCCCATCGTTTTCTTCAAGGCCAAGAACGGCGACCTCGGCTACGCCCCGTCCGCCTCGGGAACGGGCGCGATGGAAGCGACCGTCAACGCCTTTTACGGGTTCTACCAGGCGGACGCGACCGGCGCCCTCAAGCCGACCAAGTTCGGCGGAAGAAGCCAGGCCGTCCTGACGATGGACGGCGCGGGCTACAGCGCCGATAAGGAAGATTGGTACACGTTCGGCTATGCCCTGCCCGCCGGCACGTACACGCTGGCCATGGTCCTCACGACCCCCGACATGAAGAAGATCAGCGCCGGCTACATCGACCTCGCCCTGCCGGGGCCGGAATCCCACGCGACATCGCTCTGGCCGACGGACCCGGTCATCGTGACCGCCATGGACCAGGTCGAACCCGACCAGCGGCCGACGATCCATCGGGGTTACTTCACCTGGGGCGCGGCCAAGGTCGTCACCAACGCGGCTTGCGAGGTCGGCTCCGGTGAGAACCTCGAGATCCTCTTCTTCGTCCTCGGCGCGTCCCCCAAGGACCCCGCGGCCCCCCAGGGCCTTGATCTCGAGGTCACCTTCGAGGTCCAGGACCAGGACGGCAAGCCGGCCATCAAGT
The DNA here is from genome assembly GCA_963843505.1 of Candidatus Aminicenantota bacterium. Lineage (GTDB taxonomy): Bacteria > Acidobacteriota > Aminicenantia > Aminicenantales > Saccharicenantaceae > RBG-16-66-30. Next base: position 114,910 of record CAWJKR010000007.1, read on the forward strand.
GGGCGCCCTCGAGCTACGAGATCTACCTCGTCAACCAGCCCCTGCCCCTCTTCCAGACCCTCCAGAAGATGGACGAGAAGGGCACCGTGCTGAGCACCGAGAAGAAGGCCCTGCCCGCGGGGACCTACGACCTGACGGTCAACATCCTCGACAAGGTTTCCGGCAAGAAGGCCGACACGAAGATGGCCTTCTCCGTCAAGTAAGTCCGAAGCTCTCAGAACGAACCGGGACCGCCCCGCGGGGCGGTCCCTTTTTTTTGGCTACTTTTTCAGGTAGTCGAGGAGCTGCCGGGCGATGGCGGCCTTCTCGTGCCCGGGGGCCAGGGCCAGGAACTTCTCCAGGGCGGCCTTGGCTTCGGGCACCTTGTTCTGACTGATGAGGATGGTCGCCATCTGATAGTAGGCGTCGGCGTAATCCGGGTTGAGCTCGACGGCCTTGGCGAAGCGCGGCAGCGCGGCTTCAGGATCGCCGAGGTTGACCTGGCACACGCCCAGGTTGTATTGGGCATCGGGGTCGTCGGGGCTCAGCCCGGCGGCCTTCTCGTAGAACGGCTTCGCCTCGGCGAATTGTCCGGCCTTGGCCAGGGCCTCGCCGGTCTCCTTGTTGGCGCTGTAGCTTTCGGGATTGAGCTCGACGGCCTTGCGGAACGCCGCGAGCGCCTCCTCGGATCCGCCGGATTTCTTAGGGCCAGGCCAAGATTGAGCCGGTAGGCCCAGTTCGCCGGGATCGAGGCCGATGGCCTCGCCGTAGGCGGCCGCGGCCTCGGCGTACTTCTGCTCGGCGTAGAGCTTGTTGCCTTTCAGGAAGGCCCGGTCGGCCTCGGAAGAGCCTTCTGCGGCCGGCTTCGACCGACTTCAGGGTGAATTCGACGGCGTTCCTCGGCGACTCGATGCGGATCTCCTTGGAGGCGGGGCGAAGCCCGTCTTCTTGACGCTGACAAGGTAGTAGCCGGGCGTCAGGCCGATCTGGATGAAACGGCCGTCCTCGTCCGTCTTGAGGTCGTAGCGAATGCTGGACGTCCTCTGGGAGACGATCGTGACCTCGGCCTTTTCGACGGGCTTCCTGGCCGGGTCGAGGACGGGGCCCGTCGACTCGCCCTGGTACTGCGCCCAGGCCGCCGGCGAGCACGAGGCAGCGTCAGGGTAATGAACGCGGCTTTCCGGGCCATCATGGATCGACTCCTATCGTTGTCCGAGGCGTTTCTTCGCCTTCTCCTCCAGGGCCCGGACGGCGGGCTGGTCGGGAGCGAGGGCGAGCGACTTCTGAAGGAGAGGCAGGGCCTTCTCGGGATGGCCGAGGGCCAGGTGGCATTCGGCGGCCAGGTTCAGGACGGGGATCTCGGTCGCCTCGGCCATGAGCTTCTCGAGGAGTCGACAGGCCGCGGTCCAGTCCTTGAGGCCGGCGTGGTCGAGGGCCATGACCTTGGCCGATTCCCGGTCGCCGCCGCGGTCGTAGACGGCCATGGCCTGGTCCAGGGATTCTTGTAGAGGCCCAGGCCGTAGAGCGACTTGGCGAGGAGCAGCCGCGTCGGCGGGATCGTCGCGGCCCTCGAGGGCCTGCTCCAGGATCTCCCGGGACCGGGCGTAATCGCCCTTCAGGAAATACTGGGAGCCGAGGACCCGGAGATGTTCGGGACCCGGGAAAGGGCCGTGCAGCCGGGCGTAGACCCAGGGGACGACGGGGAAGGCTGGGCGAGGACGACGAAATTCTCCTTCTCGGTGAGAGAGCTGCCGCCCGTCGGGGCGACCGCAGCGGACACGTCGGCCCGGTAGTAGCCGGGCTTGACGTCCTTCAGCGGCGCGGTCGCCCGAGACGAGCAGGGTCGCCGCGTCGCCGGGGTCGGGGGCGACCTCGGTCAGCGGGAAAGTCCCCGGCGCTCTGCGCCCGTGTCGAGCGAGACGAGGTCGAGGAAGAACGACGGCGGCGCGCCGGCGGATCGAGCCCGGCCACGTTCCGGGCCTGGACAAAGACGCCCAGCGTCGCGGCCGGCGGGGAACTCGTTGCGGGCGCCGACGAGGTACTGCCGGCCGCCGAAGACGAAGGCCTTGAGGTTCCTTCTCTGGGCTTCGGGGACGACGTTCCGGGCCATAGTAGAGGAGCGGCACGCTCAGGCCGGCCCGGGCGCCGTGCCGGCCGGCGGCACTACGACCCTCGTCTCGAAGGACGAGAAGTCCTTGGCCGTCTTGTTCTTCAGGAGGAAGAGGAGCCCTGTAGTCGCCGGGGACGACGGCCAGCAGGTCCTGGAAGGCGAAGCGCTGGCGCTCATGGGCCTTGTACTGTTCGGGGGTGATCCGCAGCGGGATCTCCTCGGTCCTCTCGAGGACGGTCCTGCCCCGGCCGTCCTCGAGCCTCAGGACGAGCTCGAAGCTGGCGTAGATCGGCGTTCGTCCTGGGTGCCGAAATTCATCTTCTCCGGCTCGATCGACCAGTGGAGGAAGGGCTGGCCGCCCTCCGAGAACACCCGGACCTGGAAGACGCTCTGGAGGTAGCGGTCCGTGTATTCGGTCTCGATGAAGTCCTTGAAGGTCAGGTAGGACCGGGCGTAGGAGTCGGAGAACTTTTTCTCCGGGAGGCCGCGGACCGAGGCGATGATGGTGTCGGAGGAGAACGAGACGCCGCCCATCGGCGACTCGCTCGGCAGATAGCTCAGGGAGGCGCTGGCCAGCTCGCCGTTGATGGCCTCTGATGGCGTCGATCGGCCGTCGACCGGGTCACCGCCGGTCGCCCATGGTGGGGACGACGAGCTTCTCGGGCCCCTCGACGCCCGGCGAATAGAGCCGGAAATCGCCGATCCCGTCGGGCTGGTAGAAGATCAGATAGAAATAGTCCGGCAGTCCGTATTCCTCGTCCCCCTTGTAGAACCAGAGCTCCAGGGGCCAGACCTGCGACTGGGTCGTGTAGAGAGGTCCGCTCGAGCGGCTTCCCGAGGAGCGACGTAGAAGAAGCCCCGTTCGGTCTGGCTGCCCCGCTTCGGCGAATCGTGGCCGAAGTTCTGGTCGGCGTAGCGGACCCGCTCCTCGTATTCCTTCTGGAATTCGTTCTCCGTCGTGTCGGGCAGAGGGTCCCGCATCCGCCAGAAGAAGTGGACGAACTTGGCCCGGTCGGCGTTGGTCTGGAGCTTGGGGAAGACGGCGCGCTCGGCCTTGGTGATGATCGGGCGAGACGTCCTCGAGCCAGCGTTGGAGCTCCGGCGAGAGCTTCTCCGGGGCGGCCAGGGCGCCGGCCGCGAGCAGGACGGAAAGGATGAGGACGAGAGGCCGGGCTTCATTCTTCAATTCGGTCGATCCTTGTTCGAAAAACTACGATAGCACACGGCCGGGGCCATTACAAATGGCGCCGGGCCCGGACCGTCCTTCGAAAAAAACTCTTGAAAACGCCCCGATTCTTGGATGGAATCCAAATTGTGGATGAAGTCGGATGCGTTGATCTTTGTATGCTCGTTGATCATTGAACCGGCATCAATAAAGCCGCCATTGAAGTCTGGCAGCAGGTTACTGCGAAATTGCGGTCTGAAGGAGGTGCGCATCGACAAACGCGCAAACCGTCTCAGCCCAGGAACATCATCCCCGAGGAACGACAAAAAGGAGGCTGATTTGAGAAAAAAGCTGTTCTCCATCCTGGCCATCGTCCTCCTCCTCGCTCCCGTTCGCCTTCTCCCAGTCCCGGGAGACGGGCGCCATCAGCGGCGTCGTGACGGACGAACAGGGCGCCCCCCTGCCCGGCGTCAACGTGACGCTCTCAGGCGCGAACCTCATGGGCGTCGCGGACCTTCGTCACCGACGCCAACGGCGAGTTCCGCTTCCCGGCCCTGCCGCCCGGCGAGTACAAGATCAGGGCCGAGCTGCCAGGGCTTCGGGACGGTCGTCCGCGAGAAGATCCGGGTGAACACCACGGCCACCCTGACGCTGGACATCCAGATGAAGCCGGCGACGGTGAGCGAGGAGGTCACGGTCATCGCCCAGTCCCCGACCGTCGACGTCAAGTCGACGGAGACGGCCTCGGTCACGCTGTCCAACGAGATCCTCCGGAACATCCCCTACAACCAGTTCACGGCGGACATCGTCAACCTGGCCCCCGGCGTCAACAACAACGTCGCCTACGGCGCCTCGCGAACACGGGCATCGCCTACACCATGGACGGCGTCAACGTCGCCGACCCCGAGGCCGGCTCGGCCTGGGTCTTCTCGGACTACAACATCATCGAGGAGGCCAAGGTCATGGGCATCGGCCTGCCCGCCGAGTACGGCAACTTCACCGGCGTCATCTTCAACCTGGTGACGAAGTCCGGCGGCAACACGTTCTCGGGCCACTTCGAGTTCGACTTCCAGGGCTACCAGGCCGACTCGAAGTTCTGGCAGGCCAACAACAACGCCGGCCTACATCGACGGACTTCCCCGCGCTGACCTCGCCGAGCTCGAAGCTCATGGACATCAACGTCCATCTCGGCGGGCCCATCATCAAGGACAAGCTCTGGTTCTACGCCGGCGGCCAGTTCTATCGGACCAAGGACCGTCCGACCGGCTTCCCCGAGGACGTCGACTACAAGCAGCCGCGCGTCTTCGTCAAGCTGACGCTCCCAGCTGACGCCGACCCTGAACATGAGCGCCTCGTTCCAGACGGACCAAGTACCAGGGCACGAACCGCGACGCCAGCTCCACGGTCTCCCCGAGGCCACGGTCACCCAGGACTCGCCCGGACTGGCTGCTCAGCTTCAACCTGACCAAGATCTTCAGCCCGAAGACCTTCTTCGACGTCAAGGCCAACTACTTCGAGGGCATCTACTACCTCGACCCCGAGGCCGGGTTCGACGCCTACGCCCACTATCGACATACGACGACAACATGCTCCATGACAGCGCCGGCTACTTCTACTACGCCGACCGGGCCCGCTTCGGGACCAACGCCAGCCTGACCCACTACGCCGAGGACTTCATCGCCGGCTCCCACGATTTCAAGTTCGGGGCCGAGTTCGAGCGGTCCATCGCCCGCAGCCGCTACGGCTACACCGGCACGGGCGGCGCGCTGGGCGACAACGTCAAGTACTACGACTACTACGGCTACGGCTACCACGGGGCCCTACCTGGCCTACCAGTACGCGGGCTACGACACCAACACCCGCTACACCCGGCTCGAGGCCTTCGTCCAGGATTCCTGGCAGGTCACGAAGCGGCTGAACATCAGCCTCGGCCTCCGCTACAGCCAGAACTGGGGCGACGTCAAGGGCGTCAGCGGCACCGTCTTCAAGACGAACCGGCTCGCCCCCCGCCTCGGCTTCACCTTCGACATCCTCGGCGACAAGACGACCGTCCTCAAGGCCCACTACGGCCAGTTCACCGAAGCCATGCTGACCGCCTACCACGACCAGATGAACCCGTCGGCGAACTTCAGCGACTACATCGGCTACTACTGGGACCTCGACGCGAGGAGTGGGTCGAGATGTTCCGCGATCGTCCACGAGACCCTACACGATGGACCCCAACATCAAGCACCCCTACATGAACCAGTTCACGGTCGGCATCGAGCGCGAGCTGTTCAAGGACACGTCCTTCAGCGTGACCTACATCAACCGGAAATGGAACGAACATCATCGGCCGCTACGACACCGGCGGCGGACTACACGCAGGAGCCGTACTACTCCTCCGCCCTCGACCAGGACTTCACCGTCTACGAGCGGACCGCGGAAACGCTCGAGATCTGCGACTACCTGATCACCAACATCAGGAAGGACGCGGCGACCCCGGATCCTCGCTGGATCCCTACCGGAAGTACGGGGGCGTCGAGGTCCTGTTCAACAAGCGCTTCTCCAACCGCTGGCAGCTCCTGGCCTCCTATGTCTACGGCCACGCCACGGGCACCATCGACAACGGCTTCGCCGACGACATCGGCTACGGCGGGAGCATCGTACGATCCGAACTTCTGGATCAACGCCGAGGGCAACGCTGACCAACGACCCGACCCACATGATCAAGATCCAGGGCACCTACGTCCTGCCCTTCGACATCAACTTCAACGTCTACTTCCGGGGCATCACGGGCGACGCCTGGACGACGCGCGTCCGGACGCTCGCGGTTCAACCAGGGCCGGATCACCTTCTTCGCCGAGGCCCGCGGCTCCAATCACTACCCCATGGACAAGAACCTCGACCTGCGGCTCGAGAAGATCTTCACCCTGGCCAGGAAGTACCGCCTCGGCGTGATGTTCGACGTCTTCAACGTCTTCAACGCCGACACCATCACCTCCTGGGGGACGCGCATCGGCTACGACTGGTACCTGCGACGGCGCGTATCCCTCGACCAGACCGGGCACACGAGCTCTACGGCCATCGTCCTGCCGCGGCAGGCCCGCCTCGGCCTCCGGCTCATCTTCTAAGCTCCAGCTCCACGCACACGCTCGAGCCCCGGAAGGCCCTCCTTCCGGGGCTTTTTTTCAGTCGCCCGACCGAGTCCTCTGAGTCCGTAGCCCGGGCGTTACCGCCCGCCGTTCTTTTTGGTAAGATGAGATCTGCGATGCCCAAGAAGAAGACTCCCGCTCATCGCCGCCGCGGTCCTCCTGGCCGGCGCCGGCCTCGCGGCCTACCTGCTCCTGCGGTCCCGGACCCCCAACTTCGCCCGGCTCCGGGGCGACCGGGACTTCAGCGTCATCCTCATCACCGTGGACACGCTCCGGGCCGACAAGGTCGGCTGCTACGGCAATCCCCTCGTCCGGACGCCGACCATGGACGCCTGGCCGGCCGGCGGCGTCCGCTTCGAGGACTGCATCACCCAGACGCCCCTGACCCTGCCCTCGCACACGACCATCATGACCGGGACGCTGCCGCTCTTCCACGGCGTCCGCGACAACGGCGGCTTCGTCGTGCCCGCCGAGCTCACGACCATGGCCGAGATCGTTCAAGGCCCGGGGCTACGAGACGGCGGCCTTCGTCGCCGCCTACGTCCTCGATTCCAAGTGGGGGCTCGAACCAGGGCTTCGACACGTACTTCGACAAGTTCGATCTGAGCCGCTTCGAGAGGATCTCCCTCGGCGAGGTCCAGCGGCCGGCCAACGAGGTCATCGACGAGGCCCTGGGCTGGATCGACGCGAAGAAGGACGGCAAGTTCTTCGCCTGGATCCACCTCTACGACCCGCATACGCCCTACGACCCGCCGGAGCCCTTCAAGAGCGAATACCGCCAGAACCCCTACCTCGGCGAGATCGCCTTCACGGACAGCCAGCTCGCCCGGCTCTGCCGAGCTACATCGACCGCAACGGCGCTCCGCGACCGCCTCTTCATCGTCCTGGCCGGCCGACCACGGCGAGAGCCTGGGCGAGCACCAGGAGAGCACCCACGGCTTCTTCGTCTACCAGGCGGCCCTCCACGTGCCCCTGATCGTCGTCACGCCGTTCCAGCGGCTCCAGGGGGTCGTCGCGCCGGGCGACCGTCGGCCTGGTCGACGTCATGCCCACGGTCTGCGAAATGGCCGGCCTCCCGGTGCCGGCCGAGGTCCAGGGACGGAGCCTCGTCCCGTCCTTCTTCGCGCCGGGCGCCGCGCCGGACCGGCTGGCCTACTCGGAGACCTTCTATCCCCGTTACCATTACGGCTGGTCCGACCTCCGGAGCGTCCAGGACGCGCCGGTACAAGCTCATCCTCGCCCCGGTGCCCGAGCTCTACGACCTCGAACCGGACCCGGACGAGGAGAAGAACCTCGTCTATCTCGAGAAGAAGGTCTACGAGGACCTCTCGGCCCGGGCCGAGACCCTCATGGACGAGGCCGGAGCAGGAACGCCCACGAGGTCGGACCTCGGCAAGGTCGACGAGGAAACGCGGGAGAAGCTGGCCGCCCTCGGCTACGTCGGCTCGTTCACGGACCCCTCCCGGCTCCAGGGGCAGAAGCTGGCCAATCCCAAGGACAAGATCGGCGTCTTCAACGAGCTTTCCAGGGCCCGGGAGATCGGGCTCGGACGGGAACATCGACGAGGCCGTCAGGACGATCCGAGGCCATCATCGCCGAGCGACCCGACGATCTCCGACGCCTACTTCGCCCTCGGCAACGTCCTCTACAAGGCGCGCCGCTTCGAGGAGGCCATCGACGCCTTCAGCAAGTCGCTCGAGCTGCAAGCCCGACGACTCCTTCGCCGTCATCAACGTCGCCAACTGCTACCAGGCCATGGGCCGCTTCGACGACGCCGAGACGTTCGTCCTCGACTACCTGGCCCGGGGCTTCAAGGATTCCCAGCTCCTCTTCCTGCTGGGCAACATCAAGGTCCACCACGGCCAGCCCGACGAAGGCCATCCCCTATTTCGAGAAGTGCCTGGAGGAGAACCCGCGGTCGGCCTCGGCCCACAACGCCCTGGCGGCGGTCTACCTCAACCGCGACGCGGAGCGGCGACCTGGCCCGGGCGGAGGAGCACCTGGGCGCGGCCGTGGCCATCAATCCCACGCTGATGAGCCTGCGCTACAACCTGGCCCAGCTCCGCGAGAAGCAGGGCCGGCTGGCCGAGGCCGCCGACCTCTACCTCCAGGAGATCCGGGACTCCCCCAAGAGCTACAAGGCGCTCTACAACCTGTCCCGGCGTCTACCGGCTGATGGGGCGGGACGACGAGGAATACGAAGACGCTGAGGAAGACGATCGAGGTCGAACCGGAATTCCCGCTCGCCTATTTCTATCTGGCCCGCATCCTACCTCCGCCGCGGCGAGCGACTACGAGGAGGCCATCGGCCTGGCTCAAGAAGGGGATCGAGCTCAAGCCGGCGCCGGCCGAGCTGCCGCTGGGCTATTTCCTGCTGGCCGACCTCTACAACCGGGTCGGGGACAACGCCCTGTCGGAGGAGAACGCGCGGAAGGGCCAGGCCGCGGCGGAGGCCGCGAAGGCGCGGGCGAAGGACTGACTAGATCTCGAACTTGCGCTCGAGCGAGGCCTTGCTCCCGTCGGTGGTGTTGGTCACGACGACGTTCAGCGTGTAGGCGCCGGGCTTGAGCGGGGCGACCGCCTCGGCCTTGAAGCTCCCGTCCAGGACCTCTTTCAGGCGGCTCTGCGGGAGATCGATGGGGATAGCCTCGGGCGAACGCCCAGGCCTCCGCGCCGGCCGCGTCGAGCGACCTTCATGTCCACCTCGAGCGTGGCCTGAAGCTGCTCGCCGGACGATTTCAGCCAGATGTTCCTGTAGGGGAGGACGACGACGAAGCGGGCCGTCCCCCGTCGGCCGACCTCGATCGCGACCTCGAGGCCCGGCGATGGCGGCGCGTAGTGCGTCCTCGCCCGGCCTTGGGCATCCTCTCCCGGGCAGGTTCCATTCGGTCTGGGCCTGGTTGATCACGGCGATCTGCGCCGGCGCTGTCCGGGGCGATGCCGGTAGTCGTCGTTCCAGTACTCGTCGATGAACAGGATGGTGGTAGAAGCCCGTACCACCAGATCTCCGTCGGCAGGCCGTAGAAGGTGACCCCCCGCGGATAGGTGACGCGGTTGTCGGGCGGGCCGAGCGTGATGTAGACGCGGCCCCGGTCCTGGAGCCAGCCGGGGGAGCCGCCGCCGGAGAAGAGCCGGTTGGACCGCTCGATCCGGTTGTAGTACTCCGTCCGATACTCGTTCTCCGGGGTCCCCGGCGTCGGGTCCCGCCTCCTCCAGAAGTCCTCGATGAACGGCTCCCGGGCCTCCGCGGGCAGGGCCAGGAAGGCCTTCCGCTCCTCCGCGGTGATGGTGTAGCGGACCTTGGAGATGAAATCCCGGCTCTTGGGATCGAGCTGCTTCACGCCCCGGGTGGAGGCGCACGCGGCCAGGACGAGCAGGACCGCGCCCGCGAAGGACCGCCGGCATCCGGAGATGGGCATCTCATCTCGTTCTCCTTGATCTTGTCCTGGATGTCGGCCAGCTTCTTCTTGAGCTCGGGCTGGGACGGGTTGAGCTCGAGCGACTTCGTCCAGACGGTGATGGCCCCGGCGAGAGTCGCCCGTCTGGACGTAGCAGTCGCCGATCGCGTTGAGGACGATGAGGTTCGTCCCGAAATAGGTCAGGTAGTCCTTGTAGTAGGCGATGGCCTCGCCGTAGCGGCCGAGGGCCTGGGCGCTCTCGCCGAGGTACTGGGCGAACTCGTAGTTCTTCTTGTCCCGGTAGAACGGCGTGGCCACGCTCGCTGACGCCGTCGTAGTCCTTGAGCTGCGAAGAGGACCCGGCAGAGGTCGAGGGCGAAGGGCACGGATTCCGGCGACCGGCGGTAGGCTTCCTCGAGGAGCGGCCTGGCCTTGGCCAGGTCCCCCGACTGGAAGTACTGCATGCCGCGGATGTTGACGATAGGACGGGTCGTCGCCGGCGGGCAGCGGGGCGATAGATGATCCAGGAGCGCGGCAGGGACGTGTTGAGGCTGATGTAGAACGACGGCCTTGGAGGACAGGACCTCGGTCTTGGCGGCATCGAGGAGGGCGACGTTGGCCGTGTAGTAGTCGGGAGGGAAGTTGGCCAGCGGGAATTCCTCCAGGACGCGCAACGGGTCCGGCGCGCCCGCCAGGGTCTTGGTCGTCGCGGCCACGACCTGGTCGTTCCGGACGAGCGTGATGGACAGGCTGCCGTTCGCCTTCAGCTCGTCGGTGAGGCCGCCGAGCTCGCAGAACAGGGTCAGCGTGTCCTGGACGGTGAAATCGTTCCGCGGCGAGGCGACGATCTGGGTCTCCCCGACCGTGAAGGGCTTGATCTGGCCGGCGAAGGCCGGGTTGCGGACGACCGGTTGGCCAGGATCGGGCGCGCTCAGCGTCAGGGTCCGGGCCGGCGGGATCTTCAGGGCCGCCTCGACGGAGGTGAACTCCTTGGAGACCGTGTTCTTCCAGAGGAGGCTGACCTTGTAGTCGCCCTCGATGAGCGGGAAGGCGTCCTGGTAGGAGACCTGGCGGTCCCTGATCTTGGAGAACTGGTCGCCGTCGAGCTCGACCGGGATCCGGCGGTCGAACTGATAGATCGTCTTGCCGGCGGCGTCGGAGACGATGCCGTTGACGTCGAAGATCGTCCGGTAGAGGCCTTCCGATGCGCTCGATGCTCAGCCGGGCCGGCTCGATGAGGATAGTGGACGAAGGCCCGGCCGGCGGCGTCGCGCGTGACCTGGACGAGGGCGTCGCTCTCGATGTAGTTGGCCGTGTATTCGACCTCGACGATGTCCTTGTACCTGAGGAGCTTCTCGGCGTAGGCGTCCTTGACGCTGTCGTAGCCCATCTTGGGGATCTTCTGGCTGATGAGGATGTCGGAGGACATGGATGGGGTTCAGCCCATGACGTACTCGCCCGGGATGAGGGACATCGAGACCTGGGCGATCAGCGGATCGACGATCTGCCTCAGCTCGCCCCAGGCCTGGAGGTAGTTCGTCATGTCGCCGTTGTAGAACGGCATGAGCTTCTGGGGGCCGTCCCGGACCGGGGAGTAGAGGATGTAGTCGCCGGCCGTCGTCCTTCTTGAAGAAGACGATGTTGAAGGAGCTCGGCAGGCCCGCGCCCGGTGAGCCCGGAGTAGAACCAGATCGATGCAGCGGGTAGAGGTTGCTCTCGTTCTCGTACCGCTCGATCGTCCTTCGGCTCGCCCAGGGTGATGTAGATCCGGCCCATGTCGGACCGCCAGCCGCCGGCCTGCAGGCCGCGGCCGAAGTTGCTTGTTGGCGTATTCGATGCGGCGATAGTGCTCGTCCTTGAACTTGTTCTCGGGCGTGTTCGGGTCGTCGTCCCGGGCCTTCCAGAAGGCCGTGATGAACATCTCGCGCTCCCGGTCGTTGGCGAGCTGGAGGAAGACGGCCTTCTCCTTGGGCGAGATGATGTAGACGACCTCTTCTTCGAGCCAGGCGCGATAGCGCGGCGAGAGGTCCTTGACCGACGACCTTCTGGGACGCCGCCGGCAGCGCGGCGAGCATCAGGGCGCCGACGAGGATGGCGATGGACTTCGGTCTCATAAGGGGTCCTTTCAGGTTCGAGGAGCGATATTCCAGTTTACCGCGTCTCCGGCCCTTTTTCAAGGCGGCGACCGCGGCGCGCCGGGGCCGCGCGGACGGCGTGAAAGCGCTTGCAATCGCCCTTCTCTTTACCTAAACTGAGTTTTCCGTCATGAAGTTTCTCGCCGACCTTCACATACATTCGAAATACTCGCGGGCCACGTCGCGGGACATGGTCCTCGATACCCTCGCGCCCTTGGGCCAAGGTCAAGGGCATCTCGCTCCTCGCGACCGGGGATTTCACCCATCCCGAGTGGCTGTTCCTGATGAAGGAGAAGCTCGAGCCGATGGGCAACGGCTTCCTCCGGCTCAAGAACGGGACGGCGTCGCTCGACGCGCCGCCGTTCAAGGGCCTGCCGGTCCTCGGCCGCTCCGTGGCCTTCATCCTCTCCTCGGAGCTGAGCTTCATCTACTCGAAGGGCGGCAAGGTCCGCAAGGTCCACGTCATGCTCCTGGCGCCCGACTTCGAGTCCGTCGAGCGGGTCAACAGCCGCCTGCAGGCCGTCGGCAATCTCGTCTCGGACGGCCGGCCCATCCTGGGCCTCGACGTGCGGCTCTTCTGCCGGATGGTCGCCGACGCCGCGCCGCGGGCCGTCGTCATCCCCTCGCACATCTGGACGCCGTGGTTCTCGCTGTTCGGGGCCAACTCCGGCTTCGACGCGATCGAGGAGTGCTTCGAGGAGATGACGCCGTCGATCTTCGCCCTGGAGACGGGCCTGTCCTCCGACCCGCCGATGAACTGGCGGCTGTCGGCCCTGGACCGCTTCGCCCTCGTCTCCAATTCGGACGCCCACTCGCCCTCGAAGATCGGGCGCGAGGCCAACGCCTTCGACACCGATTTCAGCTTCCGCGGCCTCATCGACGCCCTGCGGACGAACGACCCGGCCAAGTTCCTCTACACCGTCGAGTTCTTTCCCGAGGAAGGCAAGTATCATTACGACGGGCACCGCAAGTGCGGCGTCGTGAGCGCGCCGCGCGAGAGCCTGAAGACGGGCGACCTCTGCCCCAAGTGCGGCAAGAAGCTGACCATCGGCGTCCTCCACCGGGTCGAGGAGCTGGCCGACCGGGAGGCCGGCGACGGGCGGCCGGGCCGCATCCCCTACAAGAACCTCATCCCGCTCAACGAGGTCATCGCCGAGGCGGTGGGCAAGACGCCGGAGTGCCAGGGCGTCTGGGACCTCTATTTCCGGTTCATCCGCGAGTTCGGGGACGAGCACGCCATCCTGGCCGAGGTCCCCGTGGCCGAGCTGGCCCGCATCGCGCCGGAGAAGGTCGCCGAAGCGGTCGACCGGATGCGCAAGGGCCTGGTCTCGATCGCCCCCGGGCACGACGGCGAGTACGGCCAGATCCGCATCTTCGGCGACGGCCCGCAGGCCGACGCCTGCTCCCCCCAGCTCTCGCTCTTCTGATCCCGTCACCTGCCCTGTCGGCAAGTTCGGCATTGAGACTACCGCTGAATTCAAGGCCGACGGGTATTGTCTGAGGGAGCATAAGCGGTGATTTAGCTGATCGGAGAGTTCCGGACGAGGGCACGTTTCTGGCGGTACATGCCGCCAAAACGTGTCTGAGCACGGCGTCAGCGCACGCCGAGCGAGTCGTTTAGGATCACCGCAGTCGGAACGTCGAGACGACGTTCAAAACCCCGCGGCGACCGGAAGACCAGTCCCGGAGGCCGCATTTGACAAGGCCCCTCTCCCGAACCTATATTAGAGTCGGTTACGAACCGGCCATGGAAATCGAAATGAAGGTCAAGGGTCTCGTCGTGGACCCGATCTCCAAGATGCCCATCGTGGTCCTCGAGAACCCCCGCAACGAGCAGATCCTGCCCATATGGATCGGCGTTTTCGAGGCCAACGCCATCGCCCTGACCATCGAGAACGTCCCCACCCCCCGGCCCATGACCCACGACCTCCTCAAGAGCTTCCTCGAGAAGCTCGGGATCGCCATCGAGAAGATCGTCGTCAACGACGTCCGGAACAACACCTTCTTCGCGCTCATCCACTGCCGCCGGGCCGAGGAGGCGATCATCATCGACTCCCGCCCCTCCGACGCCATCGCCCTGGCCCTGCGGATGAGCTCCCCCATCTTCGTCGAAGACGAGGTCGTCAAGAAGGCGAACGGCCTCAAGTTCGACGAAAAGGTCGAATCCTCCGAAAAGCTGCGGAAGTGGCTCGAGACGCTGCAGCCGGAGGATTTCGGCAAGTATAAGATGTAGAAGCCGGCTAGGTCCGCAGTCTCAGCAGCCCCGACGAATCCCGCCAGCCCGAAGAGGATGCTGGCCCCCCAGGCCCCGAGGAAAGGGCGTCAGCGCGCCCGCGGCGCCGAGGCTGCGGAAGACGGCGAACGTCCCCCAGTAGGCCATGGCGATGACCACGCTGAGACCGACGCCGACGAGGGTCCCCTTGCGGCCCATCCGGAAGCCGAAGGGGACGGCCAGCAGGGCCATGACCAGGCTGACGAAGGGCAGGGACGATCTTCTGGGCCAGGTCGGCCCGGAGCCGGACGGCGGGAAAGCCCATGCCCCGGACCTCGGCCGTGTAGCGGCGCAGCTCGCCGAGGGTCATCTGGGGCGGCTCTTTCCAGGGCGCGCGGAACGCCGCTCTTGTCGCCGGCCGCGTCGATCCGGCCGCTCGCCGTGCGGACGAAGGGCGGGCCCGGGGACGCGGCGTAATCCCTCGTCCAGCCGTCGAGGGTGGCCAGGTCGTTCCCGTCGAACGAGGCCGTCGCGGCGAAGAGCCGGCGGCTCAGGGCCCATCGGCCGGCGTCGATGTCGAAGACCGAGAGCCGGCTGAACGTCGAAGAGACGGGCTCGAAATAGTCGTAGTGATAGATCCTGTCCCCGCTCCGGCCGAGGACCCAGTGGCGGTTGAGGAAGCTGTAGCTGCGGGCCGGCATGTCGTGGAGCAGGCCCCAGGCCGCTTCGGCCCGGGCGTTCGCGGCCGGCACGATCCTCTCCTGGACGAGGAAGGCCAGCCCGCACACGGCCGCCGCGAGGACGAGGACCGGGAGGACGGTCCGGTAGGCGCTGACGCCGCTGGCCTTCATGGCCGTGGCCTCGTTCGTCCGGGCCAGGAGCCCGAGCGCCAGGAGGGCCGCCGCCAGGACGGCCGCGGGCAGGAGGAAGGCCAGGAACTCGGGGAGCTTGAACCAGACGTAGCGCGACGAGAAGGCCCGACCGGCTTGCCGCGCTGGAGGACGTCGTTCAGGCCTTCGAAGAAGGTGACGAGGAGGGTCGCGGCGGCGAGGCCGGCGAGGACGAGAGCCGAGGATGGCCAGGAATTTCCGCGAGACATACCGGTCGAGCAGGCCGGGGAAGCGAAGCGGGAGGACGCGAGAGCGCGGCGGGGCGGAGGGCCGGGAGACCGCGGCGGGCGCCGGGGCCGCGGCCGGGCTCGGCGGCGCCTCCGGACCGCGGCTCCGCCGGCGAAAGAGGGAGAGCCCGCGCCGGAGCCTCGAGAAGAGCAACAGGCCCGCGGCGGCCAGGACGATGTTCGGGCGCCCACATCCCGAGGAGGGCGGAGAGGCGGCCGTCCATGGCCGCCTTCTCGCCGGCCGTGAGCAGGGCGTAATAGAGGAGGATGATGCCCAGCCCGAGCGAGAACCCGCCCGTCCGCCCGGCGCGGCCGGTCATGAGCCCGAGCGGCAGGCCGAGGAGGGCGAATACGAGGCAGGCGGCGGGCAGGGCGATCTTCTTGTGGATCTCGATCCGGTGGGCGCGGATCTCGCGCGACTCCGGCGCGCCGGCGGGGCGGCCGGCTTCGAGACCGCCAAGGTCGCGGATGAGCTCGCCGATGTCCTTCTCCCGGACCCGCTTTTCGCTGGTGACGGCCGCGAAGAGGCCTTCGACGTCGATCTCCTCCTCCAGGCGCTCGAAGGCGGTCAGCGTGTCCTCGCCCGTCGCGGCGAGCGGCCCGGAATAGACGCGGCCGTCGGCGAGCTCGAGGACGGCCCGGCGCTCTTCGGGAAAGAGACGGACCGTTCCCGTGCGGGCCATGACGATCCGGGGATTCAGGGGGTCCTTGCCCATGTAGGCGAAGACGTCGTGCCAGACCTTGTCCCGGCCGACGTCCCTCACCAGGAAGACCATGTCGGGCAGGGTCTCGTTGAACTCGAGCGGCTCGACCTTGAGCCGGACCCGGGCCAGGACCGATTCGGTCATGGTCCGGACCCAGGCGTGGTTGGCCCGGGGCGCGAAGAAGAGGGCCAGCGGCAGGGTCAGCAGGAAGCCCGCGAGGCCGAAGAGGACGAGGGGCCGGGCCAGGCGGCGCGGCCCGACGCCGAGCGACCGGAAGGCCACGATCTCGGAGTCGGCGGAGAGGCGGGCGAGCCCGCCCAGGATGCCCATCAGGACGGCCATCGGCAGGGCGAAGACCAGGAGCGACGGGACGAGCAGCCCGAGAATGCGGAGCGCCTGGAGGAGCGGAACGCCCTTGTCGATGAAGAGCTCGGCGAGAAGAAGGACCTGGTTCATCAGGAGGACGAAGGTGACGAGGAGGAGCCCGACGAGGAAGGGCGGCACGACCTCGCGCAGGACGTACCGGTCGATGAGGCGGGGCATCTAGGCGGATTCTAGCATAAAAAAGCCCCGGGACGGAGGGCCCGAAAAAAGCCCCGGGCGGGGGGCCGCCCGGGGCTGGCGATTCACTTCGCGCGGGGCGCGATCAATACATGTCGCCGGGAGGGGTCGGATACGCGGGCTTCTTGTCCTCTTCGGGGAGCTCGGCGATCAGGCCCTCGGTGGTGAGCAGCAGGCCGGCGATCGAGGCCGCGTTCTGGAGCGCGATCCGGACGACCTTGGTCGGGTCGAGGATGCCGCCCTTGATCATGTCCTCGTACTTCTCGGTCAGGGCGTTGAAGCCCATGTCCTGCTTCATCTCTTTGACCTTCTCGACGACCACGGAGCCTTCGAAGCCGGCGTTGATCGCGATCTGGCGCATGGGCTCTTCGATGGCCCTCTTGACGATATTGCCGCCGATCTGCTCGTCGCCCTCGAGCTCGAGCTTCTCGAGCGACTTCTGGGCGCGGATCAGGGCCACGCCGCCGCCGGGCACGATGCCCTCCTCGACGGCCGCCTTGGTGGCGTGCATGGCGTCCTCGACCCGGGCCTTCTTCTCCTTGAGCTCGGTCTCGGTGGCCGCGCCGACCTTGATCAGGGCGACGCCGCCGACCATCTTGGCCAGCCGCTCCTGGAGCTTCTCGCGGTCGTAGTCGGAGGTCGTCTCCTCGATCTGGACGCGGATCTGCTTGATCCGGGCCTGGACGTCGCTCGGGCTTGCCCATGCCCTCGACGATGGTCGTGTTGTCCTTGTCGATGACGACCTTCTTGGCCTCGCCGAGCCAGTCGGAGCCGACCTTTTCGAGCTTGACGCCGATCTCCTCGGTGATGACCTGGCCGCCGGTCAGGACGGCGATGTCCTCGAGCATGGCCTTGCGGCGGTCGCCGAAGCCGGGGGCCTTGACGGCGCAGCACTGGAAGGTGCCCTTGAGCTTGTTGACGACGAGGGTGGCCAGGGCTTCGCCCTCGACTTCCTCGGCCACGACGACGAGGGGACGGCCCATGCGGGCGACGTTCTCGAGCAGGGGCAGGAAGTCCTTGAGGTTGCTGATCTTCTTCTCGTGGAGGAGGATGAGGGGCTTCTCGAGGACGCACTCCATCCGCTCCGGGTCGGTCACGAAGTAGGGCGACAGGTAGCCGCGGTCGAACTGCATGCCCTCGACGGTCTCCATCGTGGTCTCGAGGCCCTTGGCCTCCTCGACCGTGATGACGCCGTCCTTGCCGACCTTGTCCATGGCCTCGGCGATGATCTTGCCGATGGACAGGTCGTTGTTGGCCGAGATGGCGCCGACCTGGGCGATCATCTCGCCGCTGACCTCGCGGCTCATCTTCTTGAGCTCGCCGATGACGGTCTCGACGGCCTTGTCGATGCCCTTCTTGATGAGGGTCGGGTTGGCGCCGGCCGTGACGTAGCGCAGGCCCTCGCCGTAGATGGCCTGGGCCAGGACCGTGGCGGTCGTGGTGCCGTCGCCCGCGACGTCGGACGTCTTGGACGCGACTTCCTTGACCAGCTGGGCGCCCATGTTCTCCCAGGGGTCCTTGAGCTCGACTTCCTTGGCGACGGTGACGCCGTCCTTGGTGCTCGTGGGGGAGCCGAACTTCTTGTCGAGGACGATGTTCTTGCCGCGGGGGCCGAGCGTCGCCTTGACGACGTTGCTGAGGATGTTCACGCCCTTGAGCAGGGCATGACGCGCATCGTCTCCGGAAAGAATCTGTTTGGCCATGATGTCTCCTTACTTCTCGATGACGGCGAGGATCTCTTCCTCGCGGACGATGACGAGCTCGACGCCGTCGATCGTCACTTCGGTGCCGCTGTACTTGCCGATGAGGACATGGTCGCCCTTCTTGACGGCGAGAGCGATGGTCTTCCCCTCATCCGTGACCCGCCCCTTGCCGGCCTCGATGATCTCGGCCTCCTGGGGCTTTTCCTTGGCCGTGTCCGGGATGATGATCCCGCCTCTCTTGACCTCTTGCTCCTCGAGTCTCTTGAGGAGCACTCTGTCATACAGAGGATGAACTTTCATTAAAACCTCCTATGGGATACCTGAAATTTAGCAGTCACATAATGTGAGTGCTAATAATACATAAAAACGGGGCTATTTGTCAAGAGGTAGGACGCATAATAATTAGCAGTCTCTGATGTTGACTGCTAATATCTCTTCTTGATCTTGAGGATCTTGGCCCGGTTGTGGAGGGTGTTCCGGTGGATGCCCAGGGTCTGGGCCATCTTGGTCCTGTTCCCCTCGTGCTTCCTGGCCGCCTGCTCGTAGAAGATCTTCTCGAATTCGCGGAGGGCGTCCTTGAGGTTGATCTCCTTGTCGATCATGTCCTTGACGATGAGCTCCATGCGCTGATGGAAATTGAGGTCGCTAGATTTCTTGTCCATGTTTCCCTCCGCTCTCGCGGATGCGCTTGTACGATGCGTTGAACCGGGCCCGGAGGTCCCGGGGGATCAGGTTGATCGCGGCCCGGGTGACGCTGAGGCAGGGCGGGGCGATGACGGAGGTCTCCAGGGCCGGCTTGGCGATCTCGAACGCGACCAGGGCGAAGACGAGGATGCCGCAGATGAGGACGGCCTTGAGGAAGCCGAACAGGGCGCCGAAGAGCCTGTTGACGAGGGCCAGCGGGCCGATCATGGCCTTGGTGAGGAGATGCCCGAGGATGCCCCCGGCGATGAGGACGACGACGAAGATGAGGACGAAGCCCAGGAAGTTGCTGAGCGAGCGGGTTCTTGACGAAGGTCTGGAAGACCGCCGCCGTCTGCTCGTAGTAGAGGCAGGCCAGGATGAGGCCGGCGACGACCGCCACGAGGCCGAGGACCTGTTTGATGAAGCCCTTGAAGATGCCGACGATCGCCGTCACGACCATGATGGTCAGCAGGACGTAATCGAGCCAGTTCATGCCGCGCCTCCCCTTCTCGCCCGCAGCGCCTCGACCATGCCGTAGTCCCCGTGCGGCAGAGCGCCGAAGGCGACGTGCGGCTTGATCCGGCCGTGAAAATCGGAGCCGGCCGTGGCCACGAGATCGAGCTCGGCGGCCAGGTCCCTATAGAAGGCCGTCTGTTCGGGCGTATGGTAGAACGTGTAGACCTCCATCCCGATGAGGCCGTGGTCCTTGAGCTCGCGGGCGTCGGCGGCCGTCGTCCGCTGGAAATACGCGCCGGGGTGGGAGAGCACCGGGGCGCCCCCGGTCGCCGGGGCGGCGGCGAGGACGTCGACGAGGGCGATGAACTT
The DNA here is from genome assembly GCA_963843505.1 of Candidatus Aminicenantota bacterium. Lineage (GTDB taxonomy): Bacteria > Acidobacteriota > Aminicenantia > Aminicenantales > Saccharicenantaceae > RBG-16-66-30. The sequence continues at coordinate 134,637 of CAWJKR010000007.1, forward strand.
CTTGGGGACGTAGGCCGGCTTCCCCTCGGCGAAATAATCGCCGTAGAACATGTAGGGGGCGTAGGGCCGGTTCTCGGGCCGGTAATAGAGCTCGAGGGCGGGATTCCGCTCGTTCTCGGGATTCTCGAGGAGGACCTGGGCGATCTTGACCCCGAGCGGCGGCGCGTCCTTGGACTTCTCGCGGACCTCCTCCATCGTCAGGGCGAAGCCGAGGGCCCGGACCTTGTCGATGCGGTCGCTCGTCTCGTTCATCCGGCAGACGGTCTGCCCGGCGATGATCTCCGCCAGGGCCGGGCTCGCCCAGTCGACGAGCGGCAGGAGGAGATGGAATTCGCGCCCGCTCGAAGAGCGTCGTCAGCTCGATGCCGGGGATGACCTCGACGCCGGCCTGGCGCCCCAGCTCGACGGCGTCCGGATAGGCGGCCACCGTGTCGTGGTCGGCGATCGAAATGGCGCGCATCCCGTGATCCCTGGCGAAACCGACCAACTGGGCCGGCGAATAATCCCCGTCGCTGCTCTTGTTCGAGTGGACGTGGAGATCGACCCGTCCGCTCATGCGATGTCGTCGAGGCCGGTCAGGACCTTATAGATTTCCAGGTATTTCTGGGAGGTCTTGGCGACGATCTCCGCGGGAAGCTCGGGCGGAGGCGTGTTCTTGTCCCAGCTCGTCGTCTCGAGGTAATCGCGGACGAACTGCTTGTCGAGGCTCGGCTGGGACCGGCCGGGCTCGTAGAGGGACAGGGGCCAGAAGCGCGAGGAGTCGGGGGTGAAGATCTCGTCGATGAGGATGAGGTCGTCGCCGTCGAGGCCGAACTCGAACTTCGTGTCGGCGATGATGACGCCCTTGGAGACGGCGTAGAGCGCGGCCTTCTGGTAGAGCTCGAGGCTGGCCTTGCGGATCTTCCCGGCCAGCTCCGCGCCGATCTCCTTCTCGACGTCCTTGAAGGAGATGTTGACGTCGTGCCCCTTCTCGGCCTTGGTCGAGGGGGTGAAGATGGGCTCGGCGAGCTGGTCGGATTCCCTGAGGCCCTTGGGGATCTTGATGCCGCAGATCTTCCCGGTCGTCTTGTATTCCTTCCAGCCGGAGCCGGCCAGGTAGCCGCGGACGACGCACTCGACGGGGATGACCTTGGTGCTCTTGACGAGCATGGAGCGCTTGGCCAGGATGTCGGCGAAGGGGGCCAGGACGGGCGGGAAGTCCTTGGTCTCGGTCGACAGGAGATGGTTGGGGAGGACCAGGCCGACGAAATCGAACCAGAACTTCGAGAGCTGGGTCAGGACCTTGCCTTTATAGGGGATGAGCGAGGGGAGGATCCAGTCGAAGGCGGAGATGCGGTCCGTGGCCACGATGAGGAGCTTGTCGCCGACCTCGAAGACGTTGCGGACCTTGCCCTTCCGGAAAAGGGGCAGACCGGGAAGCTCGATGTCGCCGATGGGACGTTCCATAACCTTCTCTCCTTTTAGAACCCGACAAGGATAGCCAAATCGTTTTTAAAAAGCAAATCGGGCTCGGGGTATTGTCTTCGGCCCTTGGTTTCAGCGGTCGTAAAATATGGCCCTTGACAGAACTCCTGATTTGTTTTATATACGAATACAAATAAGTCTAGGAAACCGCTATGAACCTGCTCTCCCGCTCGGAAGAGATCGTACTCCTTGCCGTCTGGCAGCTCCAGGATAACGCTTATGGAGTGACGATCCGAACCCTAGTCAGCAAAGCTACAGGATATCCTTGGTCCATCGGAGCCGTTTACGCGCCGCTCTACCGTCTCGAACGCAAGGGATTGGTCCGTATGATCCCGGGCGAACCTACGCCTGAGCGAGGAGGAAGAAGCAAGGTCTATTACAGGCTTACTCCAGACGGCAAAAAGTCCCTCTTGAGGGCCAAGCGCGTCCATGACGCCCTGTGGGGCGATGCGCAGCCCATTCGGGTCGACGAGATATGACTATGAATAGGCTCAGAAAGTGGGTCTTGAACCTCTGCCTCAGCCGGGAGATCAGGGACGCCGTCCTGGGTGATATGGACGAGATGGCGGCCGCCATGGCTCATGAAAAACGTGCTGATGAAGCAAAAGGCTGGTTCTGGCGCCATCTTCTGAAATCGCTTCCGTTCTTGCTTGCCGAAAAGCTGCAACGAAAATGGTCGCGCCTTCACGGCGGGGTGACCTGGCCGGGCCTGGAACCAAAGAACGGCGCACTCTTTTCCCTCCTTCCGATACGCTGGCTTGTCGATCGGCCTAGCCTGTTGCTTGACGATTTTCGCGATCACTCGCGATCTGCGAACCGAAGCCCGCGTTGTCGATCGCGGGGAAGGCAAGGGCGTCGCCGCCGCGTTCGCCCCAGGACGTCTCGTCTCCCCCATTCCCGTCCTATCCAGGTATCCGATGACAGGACCAGAAGATTCCCCGGTCGATCTCGAGTATATCCAGATTCTCCGCGCACGCCGCCTCTTGGCTTTCCATTTGGGGCCCCCCGATCGGCCACGGAGGGACCTCGGGGGTCATCTCCGTTCGCTGCGGCGATTTGAAGACGCCTTCCCGCTCCGGAGCCGAGTTAAAGACGTCGCGTCTCCCTGAAAGGAGCGACGATGAGCCACAGATCGATCGTCTTGAGCTTGGTCATGATTTTGGTGGTTCCCACTTTGGCCGCATCTCTTGGCGGCCAAAAAGCCGTAGCATTCAAGGAGACTCTTTCGATCGCGCAGGATGACTGGTTCCCCTATCACATCCTCGTCGACACTCGAGGGAACATTTATGTTCTATCTGGGAGAGAAAGAACCCTCCTCGGGTTTGATCCGACAGGCCAGGAAGTGTTCCGCCGCCAGATTCCCAAAGGGACAGGGGCCAGGGGATTTCGACAGTTTCGATCCGGTTTTTTCTCCGGACGGCCGGCTGTTCGCGGCGGATTGGTCCCAACGGCGACTCACCATTCTTGATCTGGACTTCAAGGTCGTTCGCGTCGAAAAAATGAGCCTCTATGGCGACGAATTTCAAATGGATTCGCAGGGCCAACGGTACTTCCTGGCTTATCAGGCTTCGAAGGCGCGAGAACGCAACCGGGTCGTTTTGACGAAATGTGCCCCGAGTGGGGATATCCTCAAGGAAATCGTCGGCTATGAGTGGGGTCCACGACGGCGTGGGGATGGGATGTACGAAGACAGCCTATATCGAACCCAGACTCATGTACGCGCTCGACCCGCAGGATAATCTGGTTTATGCCTTCTCGAACAAGTACGAAATCGTCGTCGTTTCGCCGAGCGGGGACCTTGTCCGGACAATAACGAGAGATGTCATGCCGCGCAAAATCGAGAAGGAGGACGTGGATCGATTGCTCCCCGACGCGTCGAAGAAGTCACCATATCAATATCTCGTTCCCGACAGGGTCCCGGCGATCGCAGGACTGTTTCCCTTGAAAGACGGTCACCTCCTCGTCGTCACGTTTGATAAAACCAGCGACGAGATGACTCTTGGCCGGCGATCTGTTCGATATTGACGGGCACTTTCTCGCGACGGTCCGGGTTCCAAAGTACTATCAGTGGGACTTTCTCATGGCGCCGATGAAAAGCAGAGCCCTAATATGGAACGACGGTTTCTATACGATCGAGTCCGACGTCGGCGAAGAGAAGTTCCGGGTGAAACGCTATCGGATCGAATGGAAATGATCGGACACCTTTCGCAATGAATCGAGAATATGAATAGATAAAGGGCGAGCGTCGATGCTTGAGCTTAGGAAGGTCACGAAGAGATATTCGGCTATTCCGGCCGTCCGCGAGGTCAGCTTCGCCTTGAAGCCCGGCGAGATCACGGGTTATCTGGGCCCGAACGGGGCCGGGAAGAGCACGACAATTAAAATGATGGCCGGGCTTCTCGACCCCACGGAGGGCGAGATCCTCTATCGTGGCCATCCCATTCAACATAGCCTCTTCGCTTACAAGTCCATTATCGGCTATGTCCCCGAGCAATCCGAAGTCTACAGGCATCTCAGCGGGTGGGATTACCTGTTCATGCTCGGCCGGCTTCGGGGTCTCTCCGATCATCTCCTCCGCACAAAGATCACGGAGTTGATGGGCTTTTTTGGCCTGTCCTCGGAGATGGACATGGCCATGGCGTCCTACTCCAAGGGAATGGTCCAGAAAGTCCTCATGGCCTCGGCTCTCCTCCATGATCCCGAAGTCCTCCTGTTGGACGAACCTTTATCGGGCCTCGATGTCACCACGGCGCTGGTCATCAAAGACCTCCTCGTGCTACTCGCCCGAGAAAGGAAGATCATCATCTACTCATCGCACATCCTCGAGGTCGTCGAAAAGATCTGCTCAAGGGTGATCATCATCGACAAGGGGGTTATCTCGGCCGACGACTCGGTCGAAAACCTCAGCCACTTGATGAACCTCCCGTCCCTCGAGGAGATCTTCAGCCGCCTGGTTGTCAGGGAAGATCCCGAATCCACGGCCCGGGGTATCGTCGAATCCATGCGTCGCGAAAGCTGAGCATGAGGGAGTCTGTTTGGAGGGGAATATCCGCGGCCTCGTTCGAGGTCCGGCAATTCCGGATCCTCACCCGGCACTTCTTCCTCCGGCTCTTCAAGAACGACCTCGTCGATTTCGAAGATCAGATGAAGGAACGGATCATTGGGGTTCTGGCGATCCTGGCCGTGTTCTCAAGCCTTATCGCTTACCTCTTCCTGGGGAAATACGGCTTCATCCCGGATCGAGGCCAGTCCTGGATCGACAAGACACTCATCATCACGTTCTTCATGCTCATTACAGGATTGCTGGCCATCCTTGAATGGGACAATATCCTTCCGGACGCTCGGGACTATTCGAATCTCAATCCTCTTCCATTGAGGGCCCGGACGATCCTTGCCGCGAAATTCACGAGCCTTCTTTCGTTCGTCGGATTGTTCGCCTTGACCATGAGCCTGGCCGCCGCGCCTTTCTTCATCCTTCTTCTTCCTTCCTGGCGTTCGTCCAGTTTCTTTTTTTTCCTTGGCCACGCGGCCGTCTATTTTTCGATCATGTTTCTGGCCTGTTTTTTCGGTTTCTTCCTCTATGTCGTGCTCTTCGGCCTGATTCAGAGTCTTCTGGGCTACGGGGTGCTCAGAAAAGCCTCAACCTATCTGCGCTTTCTCTTTCTCGTCCTGCAGCTCTTCCTGATTCTTTTCTATCTGAGGATCCTGGTCTATGGATTCGACAATCTTGTTCCCGCCGGCCTGGCGGCTGATAATTTCTCTAAACTCAATGGTTTCTTTGCCTTTTACCCTCCCTTCTGGTTCACCGATCTTTACGAGTCCGCGCTGGGAAGTCCACGGCTTCCGTTTCATGGCCGATATCTTTTCGCCCTGATGGGCTTGGCCGCCTTGGGGATTATCTTCATCGTCTCCCTGGGATCCCACTATGGCCGCTTGATCAAAGCGCCGGGCGCCCTCCCCAAACCGAGGTTCCGCAGGGTCCGTTGGTTCCTTCTGGCCGGGTTCAACGGTCTTTTCTTGAGGAATCCCATTCAGCGGGCCGTTTTTCACTTCTATCGGAAAACGCTCAAAAGCAGCGCTTATCATCGCATGCGCGTGGCGACGTTCCTCGCTTGCGGCATGGCCGCCGTTCCGTTCCTGATCACGATGAGGGCCGTCCGGAAGGGCCATCTTTTTGACGTCAACCTGACGATGCTGTCCATCCCATTGATCTTATCGTTCGCCCTTCTCCTCGGGCTGCGGTCAGCCCTGAGCATCCCGGTGTCGCTCGAAGCCAACTGGATCTTCCGATTGACGGAGAGGCCGCAGATAGGCCAGTACGTTGCGGCCCTCAAGAAGGCGATCGTGATGACGGGTCTGGCGCCGCTCTCTGTTCTGGTCTTTGTCGTTTATTCCATCCTCTGGGACCCGCCGACAGCGTTCAATCACGCCCTCTTTGGATTGTCCATATCGATCCTGACAATGGAAGCCTTCTTTATCAACTTTTTGAAGATCCCTTTCTCCTGTTCTTACCTGCCCGGGAAAGAAAAAGTCCAGGTTTACTGGCTTCCCTATCTGCTTTCCTTTCTTGCCTATCTGAACATCACTAGCCGTCTCGAGCTGGGGCTTCTTAGGTCGCCGGGGGGACTCGTACCTTTCGTGATCGTCGTCGTCCTCATGGTCGTAGCGATCCGTTCCTATCAGGGTCTTCTTCCTCTATAGATCAAACCGGATCCGTTATGAAGAGGAACCGGAGCCGATCATGACCGGCCTGGATTACCAGCCCCCGCCGCACAAAATAGTCCGGCCTTAGGGCTCGCCGGAGATGAAGGGTCGTTCTTAAGCCGTGGCAGTACGACTGATGCAGAGCCCGTCTAAGAATCTGCAATTCAAGGAACATCCGATCCGAAGGGCGCGAGGCCGATGAAGTTGTACATCCGGCGGGGGTCGGCGGCGTGGCGGCGGTAGGACAGGAGCCGCGGCTCGCAGTGGGTGCAGACCGGGCCGGGGTTGAAGATGTTCGTCTTCTTGAAGCCCAGCGCGCTGAGGAGCCAGACGTTCGCGGCGCGCAGGTCGAGGAGGTACTTCCCCTGAGGTTGGGCACCTGGATCGCGGGCAGGCGTCCCCGCTCGACAAAGACGCTCGCCGGGAATCCGGCTTGCAGGAAGCGCCTCGCGGACTTCGGGCCCGACTTCGTAGCAGGCGGGACCGATGCAGGGGCCGAGCGCGGCCAGCATCTCCTCCGGTTTCGAGCCGTAGGCCTCGCCCATGGCCTTGACCGCCTTCTCCAGGATCCGTTTCTCCGTGCCGCGCCAGCCGCAGTGGACGGCGGCCACGGCCCGATTCTCCTCGTCGACGAGGAGGACGGGCAGGCAGTCGGCCGTGCGGATGACGAGGAGGAGCCCGGGGACGTTCGTCATCAGGGCATCGCCCTCGAGCTTCTTTCCGGGGTCCCCGTCGAGCCGGTGGACGATGTCCGAATGGAGCTGATGCATGATGACCGGCTTCATGCCCCTGGACTCGGCGAAGGCCAGGAAATCCGCTTCGCTCCACCGGGCGTCGCCGAAGCCGTGGACGAGCCCGGGGACGGCGGAGAGCCGCGGCACGGTGAGATAAGGGCACTTATTCTCGGTCACGGCCTCTCAGTAATACCAAAAAGCCGGGGCCGGCTCAAGGTGTCACCCATGTATCTGAACCAGCCCGACGCGCCGCTGCCAGGCCGCTTGTCATTTGCGGCTCGTCTTCGTATGATGAGGGCACCATGTCCGGTCAAGGAAAGACCCATGTCCGCCTTCATGAGCTCGCATCGGCCTCGTCCTGGCGCTCGTGCGCTCGGCGCCGATCCGCCCTGGCCTCCGAAGACCGGCCCCGGGCCCGGGAATTCGGGCTCGTCGTCGGCGTCCTCCCGACCGGGCCGCTCAACGCCATCACCGACGTCGCCGGGGTCAAGGTCGGCCAGATCACGCTCATCGAAGGCAAAGACGTCCGGACGGGCGTCACGGCCATCGTCCCCCACGGCGGCAACGTCTTCCAGGACAAGGTCCCGGCCGGGATCTCGGTCGGGAACGGCTACGGCAAGCTGACCGGGGTGACCCAGGTCGAGGAGCTCGGCACGCATCGAAACGCCCATCGTCCTGACCAACACCCTGAGCGTCCCCACGGCGGCCGACGCCGTCATCGACTGGACGCTCGGCCTGCCCGGGAACGAGAGGGTCGGCTCGGTCAACCCGGTCGTCGGCGAGACGAACGACGGCTGGCTCAACGACATCCGCGGCCGCCACGTCACCAAGGCCCACGTCCTCGAGGCCATCCGGACCGCGTCCGGCGGCCCCGTCGCCGAGGGCGTGGTCGGCGCGGGCACGGGCACGACCTGCTTCGACTACAAGGGCGGCATCGGCACCTCCTCGCGCCGTCTCCCGGCGGGCCGGGGCGGCTACACGGTCGGCGTCCTCGTCCAGACGAATTTCGGCGGCGTCCTGACCATCCGCGGCGTGCCCTTCGATAAGAAGGAAGCCGGGATCGCCCCGCCGGCCGGGCCGAACCCCTCCGGCGACGGCTCCTGCATGATCGTCGTGGCCACGGACGCGCCGCTCGACGCCCGCAACCTCGAACGCCTGGCCAAGCGCGCCCTCCTCGGCATCGCCCGGACCGGCGGGTACTTCTCGAACGGGAGCGGCGATTACGCCATCGCCTTCTCGACGGCCGAAAGCGTCCGCGTCCCGCATCGCTCGACGACGCCGACACGATCGGTCACGCTGCTCCGGGACGACGCCGTCTCGCCGCTTTTCCAGGCCGCCGCCGAAGCGGCCGAAGAGGCCATCCTCAATTCCCTGTTCAAGGCCGTCCGGACCGAGGGCAAGGACGGGCATGTGGCCGAGGCCCTCCCGCTCGACAGGGTCAAGGCCCTGCTCAAATGAGCAAGACCAGAAAGAAGCTCAAGACGATCGGCGTCCTCGGCGGCATGGGCCCCGAAGCCGGCTCCTACTTTTTCGAAAGGATCGTCCGCGAGACCGCGGCGGCGCGGGACCAGGACCATCCCCCGGTCATCGTCTACAGCCTGCCCCAGGTCCCCGACAGGACCGATGGCCATCCTCCGCGGCGGGCCGAGCCCCGTCCCGGCCCTGCGGCGCGGGCTTCGAGCCCTCTCCCGGGCGGGGGCGGACTTCGCCGTCATATCGTGCATCTCGGCCCATTACTTCTATCCGCGGATCGCCCCGACCTCGCCCCTCCCGCTTATCAGCCTCATCGACGAGACGCTGGCGGTCATCGGGAAGATGCGTCCTGTCCCCAAGACGATCGGCCTCATCGCCACGACCGGGACGGTCCGGTCGGGCCTTATCGCCCGGGCCTTCGGGGCCGCCGGGATCGCCGTCATCTCCCCTTCCGCCCGTGACCAGAAGCGGGTCATGACGGCGATCTACGGGAAAAAGGGCATCAAGGCGGGATTCACCGAAGGCCCGCCCCGGACGGTCCTCCTCGAGATCGCCGCGGACCTTATCGGCCGGGGCGCCCAGGCGGTCCTGGCGGGCTGCACCGAGGTCCCCCTGGTCCTCCGGGCCGCCGACCTCCCCGTTCCCCTGATCGAGCCGATGATCATCGGGGCCAGGGCCGCCGTCCGCCGCTCCGGCGCCCGTCCTAAGCCGAAAGGGGACTCTCCGATTTGACTTTCAGAACGTCCTTTCGTCGATTCTTGACTTTAAGGGGGCATCCGGTATAAATCGGCGGTACTTTTCCCCAGGTGAGGAGGTGAAAGTTCTTGGCTTTTGTACAGCTTGACGAAGGTGAAAATCTCGAGTCCGCGCTGCGCCGGTTCAAGAGAAAGGTCCAGCAGGAAGCGATCATCAAGGAGATCAAGAAGCACTCGGTCTACTTCAAGCCCGGCGAGAAGAAGCGCATGAAGCAGGCCCAGGCGCGGAAGCGGATGAGACGGCGCATCAAGAGAGAGCGCGACGTCGAGTATTGAGAACTTTCTGAACTCCTCGCCCATCCAACGTCCCGACCGACAACGCCACTGAATTGAGAGGCCGGGCCCATCGCGTGAGAGGGGGAGCCACGGCGACTCAGAAACCCGCTTGGCTGAAGGTCCGACTCCCGTCCCACGGGGAATTCTTCCGTGTCGCGGAGATCGTCAGGGCCGGACGCCTGAACACGATCTGCTCGAGCGCCCGCTGTCCGAACATCGGCGAGTGCTGGGAGCGCAAAACGGCGACCTTCCTCGTCCTCGGGGACACCTGCACCCGGAACTGCGGCTTCTGCGCGGTGGCCAAGGGGACGCCCCTCCCCCTCGACCCTGATGAGCCCGCCCGGGTCGCCGAGGCGGTGGCCTCGCTCGGCCTCGCCTACGCCGTGATCACCTCGGTCACGCGCGACGATCTCCCCGACGGCGGGGCGGCCCACTTCGCGGCCGTCATCCGGGCCATCCGGGAGACAAGCCCCGGGACGCGGGTCGAGGCCCTCATCCCGGACTTCGGCGGTGACGCGGCGGCGCTCGACACGGTCCTCGCCGCGCGGCCGGACATCCTCAATCACAATCTCGAAACGACGGAATCGCTCTATCCGTCGATCCGCCGGCCCCGGGAGAACTACCGCCGCTCACTCGGCGTCCTGGCCGCGGCGAAAGGGCGCGGCGCCCTGACCAAGTCGGGCCTGATGATCGGTCTCGGCGAGAGCGAGGCCGACATCCTCCGGACGCTCGCCGACCTGCGCCGGGCCGGGTGCGACCTCCTGACGATCGGCCAGTACCTCCAGCCGACGGCCGCCCACGCCCCGGTGACGAAATACTACACCCCGGAGGAGTTCGAGGCCCTCGCGGCGGCCGCCCGGCGCCTGGGGTTCCTGGAGGCCGTCTCCGGGCCGCTCGTCCGGAGCTCCTACCAAGCCGGCCGGCTGTACGAAACGGTCCGGACCAAGGACGACAGAACATGCGCTACCTGATCTTCACGGACATCCACGGCAACATGGAGGCCTTCCAGGCCGTCCTCAAGGCCATCCAGAAGAAGAGGATCGACCACTACATCTTCCTCGGCGACCTCGTCGGCTACGGGGCCTCCCCGAACGAGGTCATCCAGAGGATCCTGACCCTCAAGCCCCTGTCCATCATCCGCGGCAACCACGACAAGGCCGTCTCCGGCCTCGACTCCGTCCAGACCTTCAACCCCATCGCCGCGTCGGCCATCTTCTGGACGAAGAAGACGATCGCCCGCAAGCACCTCGATTTCCTGGTCCGGCTGAAGCAGAGCCCCGAGGTCGTCCAGGACTCGATCACCATCTGCCACGGCGCGCCGTTCGACGAGGACTATTACATCTTCGGCGAGTTCGACGCGGCCGAGGCCTTCTCCTACATCCAGACGCCGGTCTGCTTCTTCGGCCACACCCATTTCCCCTTCGTCTACACCGACAAGGACGGCAACGTCGAGGGCACGTTCCTCGAGGGGAATTCGAACGAGGTCCGGCTGGAGAAGGGCGTGCGCTATCTCGTCAATCCCGGCTCGGTCGGCCAGCCGCGCGACCGCAATCCCCGGGCCGCCTTCGCCATCTACGACTCGGACGCCCGGACGATCAAGTTCAGCCGCGTCGAATACGACATCGAAGAGGCCAAGCGGAAGATCATCGACGAGAAGCTGCCGCCCGCCCTGGCCGAGCGCCTCAGCCTGGGGATCTAGGGAACATCCATTCCCCAATTGGGGAACTGGCAGTTCCCGATTTCCTATTCCCGGGGGCGGAAGAGCCGGTCGCCGAGCGTCTCGCCGAGGAAGAACTTGAACAGGAAGAAATAGAGGAAGACGAGCACGGCGTAGAGCAGGAGCATGGACCCCGACATCGAGCCCAGGATGTCGAATAAAGTCACGCCCATGGAGTACGCGGCCAGCCAGAGGGCGACGACCCAGAAGACGCCGACGAAGAGGATGTCGAAGGTCTTGGATTTGACGAAGACGGAGAAGCTGAACGGCGCCCGCGGGCCCCGTTCTTCGCCCTCTTCGGCGGCCTCGATCTCGCGGCGCGCGGACCTGGCCTGATCGGGTTCCCGGGCGGGCATGAGGGGCTCCCGGACCGGCCGGACCTGGCCGGCGGGCAGGACGACCGACTCGGGCGCCAGATCCTCCTCCCCTTCCTCTTCCGTTCCCTCCAGCCCCGATCTCCTCGCTCTCTTCTTCGCCTTCGTCCGCTTCGGCCGCGGGCCGCTCGAAAGGAAGCGGGGCCTGGCTGACCTTTTCCGGAAGTCCCATGGTCGAGTCCGGGGCCCGTCGCCGCGGGAAGATCTCGACCTCGTCTTCGGTGTCCCGATCCGGGGGTTCGCCGCCGCGGAGCTTCCGCGTTTCGACCGGTCCCGTATCGTCCGGGAACACGGGGGCCCCCTTCATGGTGCTGGCCCAGGGGGGGAGCGCCCCCGTCGGCGGCTCAGGGGCCCTTGCCGGGGCGGGCTCGGGGACCTCCGGAGGCGTCGGGGGCTTCTTCTCGGCCATGACCTCGAGGAACTTGTCGACCTTTTCCTTGCTCAAATCGACCGTCTTGCCGAGGGCTTCGAGCTCCCGGGTATCGAATGTGACCGGCCGCAGCCCGGCCTCGCCGGCGGTCGCGGCCTCGTCCGGAGCCGGGATCTCCGAGATGTATTCGACATCGGACTCATCGACGGGCCCTTTCGGCGCCGAAGCCGAGCCGTAATCCTTGGTCTCGTCCTTCTTAGCGGCTTCTTCTTCGATCTCCTCTTCGAGCTCGTCCGCCAGCTCCTCTTCCCCGGCCTCCTTGTCCTCCTTCGTCGTCCTCGCCGCCCTCGTCCTCTTCCTCGTCGTCTTCGGCGGTCTCCTTCGGCGCGTCCGGTTCCGGCTTCTTCGCGCCGGCCATGCCGGTGTCATCGAGGGACTCTCGCAGGCTCGTCGACCAGGACGACCTCTTCGGTGGCCTCGCGCTTGACGTCCTCTTCCGAGAGCTCCTCGTCCACGAGCTCCTCGAGGTTCATCTCTTCGGTTTCCTCGGGGACCTCCTCCTCGAGCTCGTCGTCGATCTCGGTCTCGAGGTCCTTGGCCGCCGCCGGGCGCTTCTCGCCCTCGGGCTCGTCGATCGTGTAGTCCTTCTCCTCGACCTCCGCGTCGATGATCTTCTCGCCCGGGATCTCCTCTTCGACCTGCTCGTCCTCGGTGAAAAGCAGCTGGGTGCCGCAGTTGTTGCAGTACTTGTCGTTCTCGTCGGTGATGGCGTGGCAATAGGGGCAGCGGGTGATGGCCATTGGCTTTATTATCATAGGGAAGAGCGGGCGATGTCAATTGAAATGCAGGCGCCGTTCCCGTAGACTAACGGCCGGAGGAAGCCGATGCCGCAGATGCCGTTCAGGACCGCTTTGATCACCGGCGCCTCGGCCGGTTTGGGGGCGGAATACGCCCGGCAGCTGGCCGCGGCCGGGACCGGACTCATCCTCGTCGCCCGGCGCTTGGATCGTCTCGAGGAGCTCGCCAGGGACCTCAGATCCAAGCACGGCGTAACGGTCGACGTCATCCCGGCCGACCTGTCGACTCCCGAGGGCATCGCCGCCGTCGAGTCGCGCATCGCCGCGATGCCCGACCCTCGATCTCCTCGTCAACAACGCCGGTTTCGGCGGCAAGACGGGCTTCGTCAAGGGCGGAACGGCCGATCACCTCGACATGGTCCGGGTCCACGTCGAAGCGACGGTGCGGCTGACCAAGGCGGCCCTGCCGGGCATGATCGACCGCGGCCGGGGGGCCATCATCAACGTTGCCTCCGTCGCCGCCTTCTCACCCTTCTCGGGGGCGATGTACAGCGCGACGAAATCGTTCCTGGTCATGTTCTCGCAGAACCTCGGCGCCGAGCTGCGGTCCAAGGGAATCGCGCGTCCAAGCCCTCTGCCCCGGCATGACCCACACGGAATTCCACGAGGTCGCGGGGATCGACAAGTCGGTCGTCCCCAAGCCCTTCTGGATGACGGCCGAAGCCGTTGTCCGCGTCTCCCTGCGCCGTCTCGGGCACGGTTTCATCTGCATCCCCGGCTGGAAGAACAAGGTCGTCGCCTTTCTGATGCGCTGTCCGCTCACCGCGCCCGCCGTCCGCGCCGTCGGCCGCGGCAAGGCCGTTCAGAAGAAAGCCGGCGGGAAATGACGGCGTCACATCAGGCGCGGGTGCGTGATGAAGGCGCTGTCCTCGACGACGAACCGCCGGCGCTTCTCGCGCGCGGCGGTGACGCCGATCCGCGTCGTGCGGCGGACCTTCGGCTTCGGTGAGCCGTCGTCGGCGATGAAAAGCGGCCCCGTCCTCGTCAGGTCCAGGCCATAGAGCTTCTTGTCGATCCTCATCGCCCGGGACAGGTTGCCCGGACCGCTTGTCGAAGGCCGATGCCCGGCTTTCGCCAGGAACCGCGGCATTGGGCCGATGCTATCGATCGGCTCGAGGGCCCTGATGAGGACCCCGCCGGAGGGCTGGCCCTTCTTGGCGACGACATTCAAGCAGAAGTACCGGCCATGGGCCTGATAGACATAGGCGTGCCCGACCTCACCGAAGAGGGCTCGATTCCGTTCCGTGCGGCCGCGGAAGGCGTGGCTGGCGGGGTCGTCGGAGCTGTAGGCTTCCGTTTCGACGATGCGCCCGGTCAGGGATCGCCCGCCGATCCCGCGCACGAGGACCTTCCCCAGGAGGTCGCGGGCGACGACGCCGGGGGGCCTGGCGTAGAAGGCGCGGCGGAGGATCCTCATCGGACTTCCCGCTCATTGTATCACCGCGGGAGAGATGACCGAAGCGCATGGCCCGTCCATCCTAGGGGGCGGGCGTCCCCCGTCCGCCGGGACGCGCTGTCAAGATTGACAACTCATTCGAATTCTATAAAATACTGACTGACGGGCGATTAACTCAGCGGTAGAGTGCTACCTTCACACGGTAGAAGTCAGAGGTTCAAGTCCTCTATCGCCCATCCTTCCTCTATCCGAAACGCGGTCCGCGCGTCCCCCTTGATTGAACGAGGGGGCAGGGGGATCAATTTCTTTTACGCAAGGGAGGATTGATAAGCTCCGCTTGACATACATAGAACTGCTATGTATAGTAGCCCTAGGTAAAGGAGTCCAGCCGCCGTGAACATCGACAAGGACCTCGTCGCCGCCTCGGCCACGCCGCTGGTGCTCGCCATCCTCAGTGAGGGCGAAAGCTACGGTTACGCCATCATCAAGCGGGTCGCCGAGCTGTCCGGCGGCGAGCTGCAATGGACCGACGGCATGCTCTACCCGCTCCTGCACCGCCTCGAGCGCAACGGCCTTGTCGAGGCGTTCTGGGGCCGGTCGGAAACCGGCCGGCGGCGCAAGTACTACCGGCTGACCCGTGCCGGCGCGGAGCACCTCGACCGCCAGCGCCGCCAGTGGCAGGTGGTGGATCAGGCGATGAGGGGCATCTGGCGCATGGCCGTCGACCCGGCGGCCCAGCCGATCTGACCGACCTCGAGAGGAGTGATACTCATGACGAACAAAGCGATCCTGGAAGAACGCATCGGGCAGTGGCGGCAGTACCTCCAGAGACGGCCGGCGGTCCATTCCGCCGACGTCGAGGAGCTCGAGGATCACCTGCGCAGCCAGATCGACGCGCTGCGCGAGGCGGGCCTGGACGAGGACGAAGCGTTCCTCGTGGCCGTCAAGCGCCTGGGCGATCTGGATGCCCTGTCGCGCGAATTCGCCATCGAATATTCCGAGCGTCTCTGGAAGCAGCTCGTGGTCTCTCCCGGGAGCGACGCATCGTCGCTGACCAAGCCGCGCGATGCCGCCGTGGCCGTGGGACTGGCGATCGCCGCGGCTGTGGCCATCAAGATCCCCGAGCTCTTCGGCCTCCGCTTTCCGGAACCCTCGGCGGACGCATCGTTCTACCTGCGCAATCTCAGCCTCTTCGTCCTTCCGTTCCTGGCCGTCTTCTTTGCCTTGAAGCGCGGACTGCGCCGGAGCGGATGGGTTTGGCTCGCCGTTCCGTTCGCCGCGGCGGGGCTGCTGATGAACCTCTTGCCGTTCCAACCCGACAGTCACACCGGGGTGCTGGCCGCGATCCATCTTCCGATCGCGCTGTGGCTGATGGTCGTGTTACGCCTACGCCGGCGGCCGATGGCGCCTCCATGAGCAGCGCATGAACTACGTGCGGTTCTCCGGCGAGTGGTTCATCTACTACACGCTCATCGCGCTCGGGGGAGGCGCCCTGATGGGCCTCACGATCTTCATCTTCAAGGCCATCGGCCTCGACGCGGAGCGAGCGCTCGTGGGATGGGTCCTGCCGTGCGGAGCGATGGGAGCGGTGATCATCGGCGCGTGGCTGGTGGAGCACAAGCAGAGCGTCATCGAGAACATGGCGCCCGTGCTGACGTGGCTCTTCACGCCGCTCTTCACGGCGCTGCTCCTCGTCTTCGTGGTGGCCATGATCTGGACGGGCAACGCCATCAACGTCGGGCGGGAAGTGCTCATCGGATTCGACCTGCTGCTGGTCGTCGTGCTGGGCCTGCTCCTGTACGCGATATCGGCTCGCGACCCGCAGGCGCCTCCCGGCCGATTCGATGGGCTCCAGCTCCTGCTGGTGGCGTCGCGCCCTCATCGTGGACGCTCTCGCCCTGTGGGCGATGGCCGCGCGCATCTCCGAATTCGGGTTCAGCCCCAACAAGACGGCGGCGCTCGGCTTGAACCTGCTGCTGCTCGTGAACCTGGCCTGGTCGGCCGTGCTCTACGCGCGCTTCCTCGGCCGGACGCGCCCCGTTCGCGCGCCTCGAGCGCTGGCAGACGGCCTACATGCCGGCGTTCGCGGTCTGGGCGTGGTTCGTGACGGCGCTCTTTCCGGTGATCTTCAACTACCGGTAACGCCGGACAATGCCGCCAGGCCGCCGAAGCCGGGGGCCCGCCGCCCATTTGGGGCATCCGCTATAATAGAGAGTTGGGAAGGACATGATTATTGGAGAGATGGAAACAACGCATGTTCAGAAAGAGAGCTTTATATATGTCCCTTATCCTGGCCCTTTTCATGGGCCGATGTTCTTACTCCGTCGAAGACGGGGGATATGACCTGTCCCGGTTCCGGGATGACCCTGAGCTCACCTCTGTTCCCGACGATCTCCAGGGTATCGTCCTGACCAACGGGGAAGCCGCGCGGAGGATCTCGGCCGCTCCCGGCGGGCGGGAGCTGAGGTTCGTCGTTATCGGAGACACGATCTCCGACAAGAACAAGACCTTCCGGACCTTCCTCGGCGAGATCGCCGCCCTCGATCCTCCCGCTTCGTTCATCGTCCACCTGGGAGACCGGGTCGCCTCGCCCGTCGTGGATTCCTACGGCGCCTACCTGAAGGCCATCAGCGATCCCCCCTGCCCCATACTGCAGGTCGACGGAAACCATGACATTCGGGAGGAAGGCGAACGGATCTCGAGGGCCTTCTTCGGCGACAAGGACTTCTATTTCGACCGGGGCGACATGCGCTTCGTGTTCATGAGCAACAGCCCCCGGGCCGGGCTGCGCAAAGAGCCGTCCGGTTTCACCCGGGAGCAGCTCGTCTGGCTCGAAGACAAGCTGAAGGCCCCCACGCCGTCGCGGAAGTTCTTCTTCGCCCATGTCCCGCCGAGGGCCCCGTTCAAGAAGATCAGCCCGGGCTTGGCTTCTCTCTTTACCCCGGCTCTCGAGAACGAAGAGGAATTCCTCGACCTCCTCGCCCGCTATCATGTCGTCATGGCCGCCTTCGGCCACCGGCACATCCACGCCTCCCGGGTCTACAACGGCGTCCTCATGGTCATCACGGGCGGCGGGGGCCAACGGAACTTCCTGGAGCCGAAGGTCAAGCAACCCCGGTTCACGAAGAAGAGCCACTACACGCTCGTGGACATCCCCCGGTCGGGACCCTCCGGGCCTTTCGAAGGCATCCTGTCCTGCATGGGGAAGGGGTTCGAGACCCTATCGGTGACATCGTTCACCCAGCCGAGCCTGGCCGCGAACCGCGGGGACGTTTCCGTGGCGCTTCAGTCCTCTCCCGCCCCGGCCGGGGCGCATTTCGGCCGCTGATCCGGCGGACGCGGCCGGACCGGGGTGACCCTTCGTTCCGGAGTTGTGATACACTGAGGATGGCTTGGGGCCGGGAGGACGGAGGGGAGGCTCAATGAAGAGAATCATCCGGCGCCCGCTCATTCGGATAACGGCGTGTCTTGTCATCCTGGTCATTTTCTCCCTTGCGGCACAGGAGAAAGCCCTTCCGGTCCCCTCTGTGACGGGGTCCGTCCCGATCACGGTCCGCGTGTTCGACGGCGGCCGCTTTGTCTCCGGCCTCAGCCTCGGTGATTTCGAGATCGAGGAAGCCGGGATGGCGGTCTCCCCGCGGGCCCTGTTCGAGCTGCGGAAAGGCACGATCGAACGGCAGGAGGGCCACACGGGCGCGACTCCCGACGTTTCCCGGAGGATCGTCCTTCTCTTCCAGATGACGGAATATCACAGCAAAATCCCGGAGGCCCTCGACTTCCTCTTCCGGACCGAGCTTCTTCCGGCCGACATCCTGGAGATCGAAACGCCGATGCGAAGCTACGGGCTCTCGAGAGAGGCCTTGGCGGCCAAGCCCAGGGCGGCCCTGGCCCGCGAGCTCGGCGAGATCGTCAGAAAGGACATCGTTCAGGGCGGGATGGCCTACAACAGCGCCATTCGCGATCTCAAGCGCATGGTGCGCCAGATCGGGGGGGTCCGGACCGGGCTCGGCGACACCGAGGGCGAGGTCGACGACGGCACCAGCCTGGAACAGCAGCTCATGCAGTACGGCGAGCATCTGGAGCGCATGGAGACCCTCAGAGCCGTTGACGAGAGCCGGCTCATCGCCTTCGCCCGGAGGATGAGGAGCCTGAAGGGCCAGAAGCTGGTCTTCATCGTTTATCAGCGCGAGTTCCGGCCGGAGATCAGCTCCCAGACCCTCGACACGCTCGTCATGGACAACCAGGAGCGGCCGGACATACTCGCCGCTCTCCAGACGTTCTTTTCCATGTACCAGCGCCCCGTCAACGTGAATCCCGAGCCGGTCGTTCAGGCCTTCGCCGACTCGGGGATGGACTTCCACTTCTTGTTCATGAACCGCCAACCTGAACGGGTCTCCGGCATCACCATGCGGGAACAGTCCGAGGACGTCTATAAGATGCTCTCGAGCGCGGCCGAAGCCACGGGCGGAGGGACGGACACGTCGCAGAATCCGGCCGCGTCGCTGGCGGCGGCGCTGAAGGCCACGGAACAGTCCTATCTGCTCCTGTACGCGCCGTCGACGGCGGCCCCGCCCGGGACGTTCATCGATCTCAAGGTCAGGGTCAAGGGCAAGGACTACCGGGTCACTTCCCGATCGGGGTACCTGAGCCACCCCGTCAGAAGGCCATGACGATATTCGCGAACAGGCTGAGCCTGCGGAAGCTCAAGGCCATGGCCGGCCGGGAGGTGGGTCTCTCCGACTGGTTCACGATCACCCAGGAGCGCATCGACGCCTTCGCCGCGGCGACCGAGGACCGCCAGTGGATCCACGTCGACCCGGAACGGGCGGCGCGGAGCCCCCTGGGCGGCACGGTCGCCCACGGCTTCCTCCTGCTCTCGCTCGTCCCCTTCTTCAATTTCTCGAACGAGGTCTTCCAGGGGCGCTTCCGGATGGCGGTCAACTACGGCCTCGACCGCGTCCGCTTCCCCCAGTCCGTCCGGGCCGGCTCGAGGGTCCGCAACAGGGCCATCCTGAAGAAGATCGAGAAACGGGGGTTCCGGAGGGTCCTGGTCACGGTCGAGAACACCTTGGAAGTCGAGGGCGCGGCCAAGCCGGCCATGGTCGCGGACGTCCTGGCCTTGATCTATCTGTGACAGTCGCGGAGCGGGGAGCATGCGCATCAGGATCCTCGGCACGCGCGGCGAGATCGAGGAATCGGCGCGCCTTCACTCCCGGCATTCCGGCATCCTCATCGACGGCGCGCTCATGGTCGACATGGGCGAACCGGAGTTCCTTGCCTACGGCCCGAAAGCCGTGGTCATCACGCACCTTCACCCCGATCACGCCTATTTCGTCCGCGCGGGGGCGGCCCGGCCGCCGGCGGGGCTCCCGGTCTTCGCCCCGGAGCTTTATCGGGACTATGGCCTCACGGTCCTCGACGAGGCCAGGACCATCGCCGGGTACGAGGTCCGTCCGGTCCCGACGCATCACAGCCTCAAGGTCCGGTCGCAGGCTTATCTCATCGGCGACGGCTCATTGAAGGTCCTCTACACGGGGGACATGATCTGGATCAACAAAGAGCACCATCATCTCCTCGAGGGCCTGGATCTCGTCATCACGGAGGCGAGCTATTTCCGGGAGGGAGGCTTCGTGAAGCGGGACGAGGCGACCGGCACGATCTACGGACACGCGGGCCTGCCCGACCTTGTCCGCCTCTTCAAGGACTACTGCCGGCGCATCGTCTTGGTCCACTTCGGGGCCTGGTTCTACAAAGACATCCGGCGGGCCCGGAACGCGATCCGGGAGCTGGGACGGACGAACGGGGTCGCCCTCGAGGCCGGGTACGACGGCCGGGAGATCGTGGTCTGAGCGAAGACCCGGGTTCGGTTTCCTAAAAGGCCAGGCCGAGCGTCGCCGAGAGCACGCCGTTCTTCAGGTCGATCGTATCGAGGTCGGGGATGGCGAGCTTCTGAAGCCCCATCGTGTACCGAGCGTCGATATGGATCGAGCGCCCCAGCTGGAGGCCTCCGCCGAGAACGGCCCCGTAATCGGAGGACGGCATGTCGCTGATCTCGACGCCGTCCACGAGGGCTTTCAGCTTGAAGCCGAACGCCGGCCCGGCGAAAACGAAGGGATGGACGCTGCTGATGGGGATCCGGACCTTGAGGAGGATGGGGAACTCGATGTAGTCGAACTTGAGCTTCCCCGTCCCCGAGTCCGCCCCTTTCACCGTGTAGAGGGCCTCGGGCTGAATGGTCAGGATCCGGCCGAGGTTGAGCTCGAGGAAGATGCCGGCGCAGAAGCCCACCGTGCTTTTCCAATCGGCCAGCTCATCGGTGAAGTTGCCGTTGACGTTGGCGATGTTGGCTCCGCCCTTGATGCCGAACCTCACATCCGCCGCCGCCGTCTGCGGGAGAACAAGAACCGCCGCGAACATGCCGATCGCCAGAATCGCGCCAAGCTTTTTCATCGGACCTCCTTGGTCTGGGACTGCGTATCCGCCAACCATCGTACCACTTCGCGCGAGCCTGTGCCACCGCGCAAAGGGGCGCGCCGGCCCGGTCGGAGAGGACGGGGCCGGTCTTGAATCGGCCCCATCCGGGTGGTATAGTCGCGGCAAAGGAGAAGCCCCATGAGCTTGATCCCGAGACTCCGGCGCGGGCTGTCGGTCAAAACGGCCGCGGGACTGGCCGTCATCATCGTCGGCGCGGCCGGCGCCGCCCTTCTCGCGCAGAAGGCCGAAGGGCTCAAGGGGGCGGGCATCCGCAGCTCGACCTACGGGCGCCCGAACGATCCGGGTCCCGGGTACTGGGCCCGCACCGGCGTCGAGATCGCCGCGAAGTTCCCCGGCGCGAAGCCGGAAGCCATCTGGATCGTGAGCCGCCTCAAGGGCCGCGGCACCGAGATGTCCTTCCCCGTGCCCCCGGGCGGCGATCCGCTCATCACCGGGACTCCGGAGGACCTCAGCGAGCCGGTGCTCAAGCTCTTCGACGAGCTCGGCTACCGCGTCTGGCTCCAGACCGAGCCGGGCTGGGCGCCGGTCGACCAGGCCTTCCACGTCATGCTCGACCGCTACGGCCGCCACAAGTGCGTCATCGGGGTCGGCGTCGACGTCGAGTGGCACCGCTC
Source organism: Candidatus Aminicenantota bacterium (assembly GCA_963843505.1). Lineage (GTDB taxonomy): Bacteria > Acidobacteriota > Aminicenantia > Aminicenantales > Saccharicenantaceae > RBG-16-66-30. Next base: position 155,866 of record CAWJKR010000007.1, read on the forward strand.
CAACAACCCCGACCTCGGCGACCCGGTGACGGACGAGATGGCCGCGGCGTGGCTCGCGGCGGCCCGGTCCCACGATCCCTCGTATCGTATCTTCCTGAAGCATTTCCGAGAGGACGTCATGCCCCCGACCGTCCGCGACGGGATCATGTTCGTGGACGACAGCCAGATCTTCGGATCGTCGGACGCGATGATCGAAGAGTTCGCCAAGTGGGGCCGGACCTTCGCCCCGGCGCCGGTCGGTTTCCAGTACGGCTACCAGACCGACAAGCCCTGGTGGAGCAAGATGAAGGACCCGGTCAAGGAGATCGGCGACCGCATCCTGGCCGCGACGCCGAACACCGAGACGCTGATCTGGGTGGATTTCTCGGTCCAGGACGTCTTCCCGCCCGACCCCGCCAAAGGGGACCGCGTTCCCGTCAAGAAATAGCGGGGGCCGGCCCCGCCGAGGAGGAG
>CAWJKR010000008.1:0-721240 GCA_963843505.1 Candidatus Aminicenantota bacterium
CGCTACCCCATCCTGGACGAGGGGAACACGGCCCTGGCCTACCTCGAGATGGCCCTGCTCAGGGACGCCCTCGCACCGGCCTACGCGCGGGACCGAGCCCGTCTCCAAGAGCTCGTCCGCCTCTTCGCGGCCGTGCGAAAGGAGCGTTGGGAAAAAGGGCCGCCCTTTGTCAGAAGCTACGAGCAGGGGCAGGAGATCCGCGAGGGAACGGCCCAATACGTCCAGATGAGATGTGTGGACCTGCTGAAGGACCTGGACTACCGGTCTTCGGTCAACGGCCGGAGGGTTCGGGACGCGCTCAAAGAATTCTCGCCCCTCGCGATCAGGTCGAAGGATTTCGAGACGAGGATGAAGGGGAACACCGTCCAGCCCGACGATATGATCCGGAACCGCATATATCCCGTGGGGGCGACCCTTGGGTTCCTCGCCGATGCCCTGGGTATCTCCTGGAAGGACGCGGCCCAAAAAGCGGGCCCGGATTTCGCCTTCGCTGATGTCCTGGCGGCCGGATCGGCTCCGGACGGGAGGTCCGGCCCGGCCCTCGTCGAGGAGGTCAAGCGCGTCTGCGACTATGAAGCGGTCCTGGCGGCCACCCGCGCCGCCATCGCGGCCTACAAACGGGATTTCGACGAGGCCCTCGGGGCCTTCGAAGCCCAGCCGGGGATCCGCGTCGAGATCGGTTTTTCTTATCGGAGCCTGTCCCGTTCGCGGGTCGGGGCCGGCCGGAAGTGGGTCCTGGACGCCGGGGCCGTCTCGCTCGGCCGGACGTACCGCGTCTTCACTTTGAAGAACGACGTCCTGACCCTCGAGACCAAGGATAACGGCGTTCTCGAGCACGACGATTGGGACGCGAAAAAGAAGCAGGCAGCCTTCTTCGCGCCGGAGATCACCGCCCTTACGATCGACGGGGCGGCCGGCGCCTTCACGCCCTCCCTCTCGCGCGAATTCAAGACCCTCGATCTCACGGGGCCGAACTTCGCGATCAGCGTGAAGGGGCCCGGCGCGATCCTCGTTTCCGGCCGGACGGTCAAAGTGACGCTGAAGCCGTGAGCCGGTCGCCGGACCGCGTCGATCCTCGGAGCGTCAGCGCGATACTTCCACCACGGCGATGCGGCCTACAGCATCATCCGCCAGGAAGATGAGTTCCTCGTCGTCAAGCGCTTCCGGATGGCGCGCGAAGAGAAGCCGAATTAGCGGAGGAAGAGCAGGCGGCCCTTGCCGGGCTCGACGCGGATCGGGTCGCCGGGCTTGAATTCCGCCGCGTCCTGGAACTTGTCGATGGCCGGGGCGCGGAGGACGGCGGTCTTCGGGTCGATGCCGAGCTTCTTCCAGTCGATCGACGAGCCGGACGTCGACCGGTTCTTTGGCCCAGCTGGCCAGGGCGATGAGCGACGGAGGGCCGGCGCCCTTTCCCGTCGCCGCCGCCGGACGTAGCTCGTCGCCAGGACGTCGCCGGTGGCCCGTCCTGACCGGGTTCGTCCTCGACCCACCAGCCGATCATCTCGCTCTCCGCGATCCCGAACTCGTCCCAGACCTTCCAGAGCGGCCGCGGGTCTCCCGCCCAGGGCAGCCGCGAGGTCATGCCGAAGACCATGCCGCGCCAGGGATTGCCGCCGTCCTGGAGCATCTCGCCCATCAGGCCGAAGGGGATGCCCGACATCTCGACGAGCCAGTAGTCCGGCCCGCTCCCGTTGTAGTCGAAGTACTCGCCGAACCAGAGGCGGTTGAGGAAGGGGAAGTGCTCGAGGTAGAGGTTGGCGCTCGAGGCGAAGCCGTCGCGGACGTTGTACTGGTTGGCGCTGTGGAGGTCGATGAGCGCCCCGGGCCGGCGCCGGTCGAGGACCTTGCGGACGCGCTTCATCGTCGTCCGGTCGAAGGCGACGTCGTCGAGGTAGAGGCCGTCGATGCCGACGTTCCGCGCCACCCAGTCGAGGCCCTCGATGTAGTAGTTGTGCCAGCGCGACATGCCGCTGTTGATGATCGCGGCGTCCTTGAGCTCGGGGACGAACCAGGCGGCGATGTAGTCGCCGCCGAGGTGCTCCTGGAGCCAGGAGTAGCCGCCGCCCGGCCCCGGCGAGAAGATCTCGTGACCGAGGCTGCGCAGGGCGAAGAGCTCGGGCGCGCGGTTGGAGAGCTCGCGGACGGTGTCGTAGATCTTGACCTTGAAGCCGCGGGCGTGGGCGTCGTCGACGTAGGCCTTCATCTCGGCGACGCGCAGGAAGGGATAGTTGATGTAGGGATTGATGGCGTTGGCGTGGTGGACGTTGATGACGTTGGCGCCGGTCGCCGCGACCTCGTCGAGCGGCTTGAACGCGTGGTAGTAGCGCTCGCGGAAGTGGGCCGGCGGGTCGAGCGGCTTGAACGGCGTGATGAGGAGCGTGAAGTCGAAATGGAGCGTCTCGTTGGCGCGGAGCGCGCGGGGGCCGGAGGAGGCGGTCATGACGACGGCCCGGGCCCGCGATCCGCCGCGGCCCGCCCGCGTCGCGCCGCCGCCGGCCCTCGGACGGTCACGCGGCCCTGGCCCTCGTTCCACCACGACGGCGGCATCTGCGAGGGGCTTCGACAGATAGAAATTCGTGTTGAGCGGCCGGACATAGTTCTCGGCCCGCAGCTCGACCTGCATCCCGGCGTTGACCGCCCCGATCCACAGGGCGTCCTGGTTCTTTTTCTGGTCCCAGGCCCACTCGAACGACGGCGGGCGGAGGCCGCCCTTGAAGCCCAGGCCCATCATGTAAGTCGCGGCGCCTTCGCTCCAGGGGACCTCGAGCCGGATGTCGGACACGGCGATGTCGCGACGGGCCGTGAGCGCGACCTTGTAGTCGACGAAGCCGTCGAACTCCAGGCGCGCCTCGACCCGCATGAGGAAATCGCCGTTGCAGTTGTCGGCCTCCCAGACGACCGCCCCGGGGCCGCGCTGGGCCAGGCGCGGTCCGGTGAGGCTCGGCTTCCAGTCGTGGTCCCCGCCGTCGGGGTCGATGACGCGGAGCCTGATCGGGCCGGCCGTGACGTCGGCCGGCTTGGCCTGAAGGCGGGTCATCTCGGGCGCGAAATAGCTCCGGATGCGCTCCGGGAAGCCGTCCCGGCCGATCGACAGCGTCCGCCCGAGGCAGCCGACCGTGAACCTGTCGACCGTGAGCGGCGTGTAAGGCGGGACGATCTCGTCGTCCTGGGCCAGGGTCGAATCGAGCCAGCGGAGACGGGTCATGCGGGACGGATCGCCGTCCCCCGAGTCGGGCAGGATCTCGTCCGTGACGGCGAGCTCGACGGCCAGGATCGTTTCGGGCAAGCCGGCCGGGGCGACGGTCAGCGTGCCCTTGAAGAGGCCCGGCGGAGCGGATAGCGGGACCCGGACGCCGCACCACAGCGCCTGGATCTTGCCGGCCTCGACCGGGACCGTCTTCACGATGGGGGAGCCGTCCCAATCGGTGCCACGCTTGTTGAAGCAGGTCATGTCCTTCGCCGGGATGAGAGACGGCGAGGCGGCTGAGCCGCCCGCGGCGCCCGTCGCCGTCAGGACGAGATCCGAGAACCTGACGTCGAGATCGGTGATGGCTTCGCGGGCCGCCCAGACGCCGACCTGGAAGGTGAAGGATTCGCCGCGCGCGGCCCGGCCCGTGACGGCGCCCGCGGGTCCGGCGGCGGCCCAGCGGTACGGCAGGAGATCGGCCATGCGGATCGAAAGCGAACGGTCTTCGGGAAAGAGGAGATAGGGAGCGCCGGGATGGGCCGCGAGCAGGGCCTTGGTCTCCTGGGCCGTCGCGACGAGCTCCATCGGCGTGAAGGCGCTGAACTCGTCGACCGATTGGATCTCGACGACCTTGGCGCTGGGGACGTCGGCCATGGGGACCTGGCCCGTCGCGTATACATCGCGGAGGAGAACGGCTTTGGCCGTTTCCATCCAGCCCGGGTCCTCCGTGACGGCGGGCGGATCGTACTTGGTATTGGGATAGTTCTTCCGCCCCTCGGACTTATAGGGCATGAAATAGAGATAATAATCGCCGGGGACGGTCTTCGGCTCGAAAAGAAGGAAGCCGATCTCCCTGGTGACGGCGAGCGGCAGGACGTTCGTGACCCGCTCGCCGGTCGAGGCGTCCACGACGATGACGCCCTTCTTTTCCGGCTCGAGGTCGCGGCGGCGCCACGGGATGCGGACCTGGACGACCGCGGGTTTCGCGACCGCGGGAGCGGCGGGCGGTCTTGGCGCCGCGCTTCTTCGGGAGGGGAGCGCTCGGCGGGGCGGGGGCCTCGACCCTGATCACGACCCGGTGATTCCCCAATCCCGATTCCGGGTCCCAAGTCCCGACGCCGCGTTGCGGCTCCTGCGGACCTCCGCCGCCCGCGGAGAGAGCCGCCGAAGCCAGCAGGACAAGACCGAAGGCGATCAAAACGGCCGGCCGCGGCCAGGCTATGGAGACTGTAGCATTGGGACATTGGCTTCTCCTGGGGAAATCGGGGACACAATACCATTTTCCGAATTCTTTTGTCTCTCCCGAATTGGGGAATTGGTATTGTGTCCCCGATTTAAAAAAGTACTTGACATGCATACTACTATGTATTACATTGTATTAGGTTATAATATGGAAAACAAAATCACTCAGTTGCGCAAGGGGATCCTGGAGCTGGCCATCCTGGGCGCTTTGTCCCGCGGCCGTCACTACGGGTACTCCCTGGTCAGGACGATCGCCGGCGATTCGGACATCGACCTCACGGAAGGGACGATCTACCCCATCCTCGGCCGCCTGGCCAAGGAAGGACTCGTCCAATCCGAGTGGGTCGAGTCGAGCCAGGGGCCGCCCCGAAAATATTACACGCTGACCCCCAAGGGGGAGGAGGCCTTCCGCGTCCTCGAAGGGGAATTCCGGAAGCTGGCCGCGATCGTGTCCAACGCCCAGAAGGGGACCGCCCCCGACGATCGAGGCGAACACCTCAACGTTCTTGATGTCGCGAAGGAGTCGAACAATGGCTAACGGTTTCAGCGGGCCCGTCGCCCAGATCGTCGACAATTACCTCGAACGGCTGAAAAAGGGTCTCAGGGGCATTCCCGCCAAGGACCAGGACGAGCTGGTCAAGGAGATCACCTCCCACATCTACGAGTCGTTCCGGGCCGATACGAACGGCGACGAGGTCTCCCGGATCCTGCGGGTCCTCGACAAGCTGGGAGAGCCGGCCGCCGTCATCTCGGCCCGCATGCCCGAAGCCATGGTGACTCTCGGCAAGAAAAGGAAGCTGCCCTTCCTGATCCTGGCCGGCATCCTCATCGCCTTCTTCGGCGTCCCGCTCGGGATCGGCGGACTGAGCGCGGCCGTCGGCCTGCTCATCGGCGTCCTGGCCGTCATCGTCTCGTTCTATGTGGTGGCCTTCAGCCTGATCCTGGCGGGCTGGCTGAGCGCGGTGGTCATGATCGTCCGCATCTTCAGTCCCGGGTTCCTCGACCGCTGGGTCGACATCTATCCGCTCGTCTCGGACCCGACCTTCAACACGGTCATCTACATCGTCGGGGCGCTCCTCATCGCGGCCGTCGGCTTCGGGCTCCTCTGGCTGGGCTCGCGCCTGATGCGGGGGATCCGGTTCGTCTTCCGGCTCCTGTTCAACAAGATCAAGAACTGGCGCAAGCGCGCGCCGCGCCGCCGCCGTCCAGCCATAAAAAGGGGGACACAATACCAATTCCCCATTATATGGGGAATTGGTATTGTGTCCCCGATCTAGTTCTTCTCGAAGCCACAAGAAGGGGAACAAAGAGTATCATGTCCCCGCTTTAGTGTCCCCGACTTAAGCTACTTGATGTCGGTGAAGAGCGACGGGGCCTCGCGCTTGCTCTTCCAGATGGCCCAGATGGTCGCCCCGAGCAGGATGGCGACGATCACGGCCAGCCCCGGCGTCATCTTGTTGTACTTGACGATGATGGGCGCCGCGAGCAGGCTGACGATGTTCGTCACCTTGATCATCGGGTTGAGCGCCGGGCCCGGCCGTGTCCTTGAGCGGATCGCCGACCGTGTCGCCGACGACGCCCGCCTTGTGACGGTCCGAGCCCTTGCCGGTGCAGGCGATGACGTCCTTGGGCTCGTCCTCGATGCACTTCTTGGCGTTGTCCCAGGCGCCGCCCGCGTTGGCCATGAACACGGCCAGGAGCTGGCCGCTCAGGATGATGCCCGCCAGGAAGCCGCCCAGGGCCTCGACCTGGAGGACGAGGCCGACGATGAGCGGCATGAAGACCGAGATCAGGGCCAGCGGCACGAGCTCCTTCTGGGCCGCGACGGTCGAGATCCCGACGACCCGGGCGTAATCCGGCTTGACCTTGCCTTCCATGATGCCCGGGATGCTTGAACTGGCGCCGGACCTCCTCGACGATGAGGCCGGCCGCCCGGGTGACGGCCCGGATGCGACAGCGAGCTGAAGAGCCACGGCAGGGCGCCGCCGAGCAGCAGCCCGACGAAGACCTTGGTCTCGGACAGCCGGATCGACGGTCATGACGTTCTGGATGCCGAGCTGGATCTGGACCCGCCCGACGTCGGTGATGTACGAGGCGAACAGGCTGACCGCCGCGATGACCGCCGAGGCGATGGCCACGCCCTTGGTGATGGCCTTGGTCGTGTTGCCCGACGGCGTCGAGGTCGGCCATGATCTGGCGGGCCTTGACCGTCTCCTCGTCGCACTGGTCGTGCCAGGCCATCTCGCCGATGCCGTTGGCGTTGTCGGAGATCGGGCCGTAGGAGTCCATGGCCACGTTGTTGCCGGTGTGGCTGAGCATGCCGATGCCGATCATGGCCACGCCGTAGAGGACGTAGAGCGCCCCGGCCGAGCTGTAGAGCGCGAGGGCGACGATGAAGCTGATGGCGATGACGACGACCGCCCAGACGCTCGACTCCATGCCGACCGACAGGCCCGACAGGATGGTCGTCGCCGGACCGGTCTTGGTCGACTTGACGATCTCCTTGACCGGGCTCTTCCGCGTCGAGGTGAAGTAGGAGGTCAGGGGGTTGAAGGCCACGGCCAGCCCGACGCCGACCGAGGTCAGCATGGCCAGCTGCCAGTCGTGGGCGTAGTTGACGGCCACGACGAAGGACCAGACGATGGTGTTGACGCTCGAGACCTCATAGGACCGGAACATGGCCTCCTCGGCGTCCTTGGCCCGCAGGAACTTGATCGGGAAGCGCTCCCAGATCGGCACCGTGAAGGTGCCCAGGATCGAGGAGATGACGCCGATGGCCCGGATGATCAGGGGATAGACGATCCACTTCAAGGCGTGGGTCGGGTCGATGGCCATCAGGGCCAGGCCCAGGATCAGCGCCGGAGACGATGGTCACTTCGTAGCGATTCGAAGATGTCGGCGGCCATGCCGGCGCAGTCGCCGACGTTGTCGCCGACGAGGTCGGCGACGACGGCCGCGTTCCGCGGATCGTCCTCGGGGATGTCCTTCTCGACCTTGCCGACGAGGTCGGCGCCGACGTCGGCGGCCTTGGTGAAGATGCCGCCGCCGACCCGCATGAACAGGGCCAGCAGCGTGCCGCCGAAGCCGAAGCCGAGCAGGGCGTCGGGCGCGGCCGTGCCGAAGACGATGAAGATCACCGTGCCGCCGAACAGGCCCAGGCCGTCGGTCAGCATGCCGGTGATCGTGCCGGCGTAGTAGGCGATCGACAGGGCCTCGTTGAAGCCGCGCCGGGCCGCCGACGGCCGCCCGCACGTTGGCCTGGATGGCCATGCGCATGCCGAGCTGGCCGACGAGGAGCGAGAAGCCGGCGCCCATGATGAAGGCGATCGTCCGGCCGATGGCGACGATGATCTGCGCGCTCTTCTGGCCGAACTCGGCCACGGCCTCGCGGCTGGCCGGCACGACGTAGACGCTCAGGAACAGGGCGACCGTCAGGACGCCGATGATGGGCAGGATCGTTGCGCAGCTGGCGTCTTCAGGTAGCTGTCGGCGCCGATGCGGATGGCGTTCCAGACCTCCTGCATCTTCGGCGTGCCCTTGTCCTTCTTGAGCACGACCTTGCGCAGCATCCAGGCGTACCAGAGGCTGATGAAGGCCGTCAGCATGACGCCGCAGATGGCGATCTGCTCGAACGAGTTCAGCCCGTGACGGGCGAGACCCAGGATGTTCATGCGTGTCTCCTCTATCCTGCGGAATGGAACGGCGGCCGGGGCGGTCCGACCGGCCCCCCCGCGCCCGGGAACGCGCTCATTTTACACATCTCCGGCCAAAAATCAACCCCGCTTTTGTGCTATAATGCCTCTTCTGTCCCCGAGGACGCGCCTTTCCCATGAGCGAATATCAGTTCATCTTCAAGCCTTTCGCCGAGATGACCGGCGCGGATTACGCCGAGGTCGGCTTCCGCTCCGGCCTCGAGATCCACCAGCAGCTCCTGACCGAAAAGAAGCTCTTCTGCCGCTGCCCGGCCGGCCGCTACAGCGACAAGTACGACGCCGAGATCCTCCGCCACATGCGGCCGACCCTGTCCGAGCTCGGCGAGTACGACGGCACGGCCCTCATGGAGTTCAAGACCAAGAAGGAGATCATCTACCGGATCAACCGGGAGACGGTCTGCACCTACGAGATGGACGACACGCCGCCGTTCATGATGAACGACGAGGCCCTCGACATCGCCCTCGGCGTGGCCATGCTCTACAACCTCGCCCTCGTCGACGAGCTCCACATCGCCCGCAAGCAGTACCTCGACGGCAGCATCCCGACCGGCTTCCAGCGCACGACCATCGTCGGCGTCTACGGCTGGATCCCGTACAAGGACCGCCGCATCTCCATCATCCAGCTCGGCCTCGAGGAGGACGCCTGCCGCGAGGTCAGCGACGTCGGCCACCGCCGCATCTACCTGACCGACCGCCTGGGCATGCCGCTCATCGAGACCGTGACCGGCCCCGACATGCGCACGCCCGCAGGAGGTGGCCGAGGTGGCCCAGATCCTGCGGCGCCTCGTGCGCAGCACCGGGCAGGTGCGCACCGGGATGGGCGCGGCCCGCGAGGACGTCAACGTCAGCGTCCGCGGCGGCACGCGCATCGAGATCAAGGGCGTGCCGCGCATCCCCCGCATCCCGCTCCTGACCTACCACGAGGCCATGCGGCAGTGGAACCTGCTCCGCCTGCGCGAGGAGCTCCGCGCGCCGCGGCATCACCCCGGAGACCTTCACGTCCGAGGCCGAGGACGTCACCCGGATCCTCCTCAAGACGAGCTACCAGCCCATCCGCGACGCCCTGGCCGACGGCGCCGTCGCCTCGGCCGTCGTCCTGCGCGGCTTCCGCGACCTCCTCAACTGGCAGACGCAGACGAACACCCGGTTCTCCCGCGAGATCTCGGACCGCGTCCGCGTCGTCGCCTGCCTGACCAAGCTCCCGAACATCATCCACTCCGACAGCCTCTCGGAGACCCTCTCGAGCGCCCGCTGGGATCCGTCCGCAAGGCCGTCAAGGCGACCGCCGACGACGCCGTCGTCGTCGTCTGGGGGCCGGCCGGGGACGTCAAGACCGGCGTCCAGGAGATCGCCATCCGGGCCCGCGAGGCCACGGTCGGCATCCCCTCCGAGACGCGCCAGGCCCTGCGCGACGGCACGAACGGCTTCGAGCGCATCCTGCCCGGGCGCGGACCGGATGTATCCCGACACCGACCTGCCTCCCAAGCAGGTCACCGAGGAGCGCCTCGAGCGCATCCGCCGGGCGCTGCCCGTCCCGATCTGGACGCGCGAGGCCTGGTACCGCGAGCTCGGCCTGCCCGCCGATGTCGTCGAGCCGCTGGCCGTTTCGCGGCTGGCCGGCCTTTTCGAGGTCCTGGTCAAGGACTGGAAGATCGAACCCGTGGCCGCGGCGGTGGCCCTCGTCCAGTTCCGCAAGCGGCTGAAAAAGAAGGGCTTGGACCCGAGCGCCCTGACCGAAGAGACCCTCCGCAGGATCTTCGCCCTGTATCCGCGACCGGAGGATCTCCCGGGACGGCCTCTTCGCCTTGATGGAGAGGGCCGCCCGCGGCGAGGCCCTGCCCGAGACCGGGGAGGTCCGCCCGGCCGCCGAGGAAGAGCTCTACGCCCAGGTCGCCGCCTCCAACGCCGCCCTCCGCGAGATGAAGGTCCACAACGCGGACAAGAAGGCCCACGTCCTGATGGGCCTCGTCATGTCCGCCCTCCGCGGCCGCGTCGAAGGCGCCGCCGTCGTCGAACGCGTCCGGTCCGCCGCCGAAGGGACATGCTGATGGCCGACAACGACTCCTACAAGGGCTACCGGGGCGAGGCCCTGGCCACGCTCAAGAACTTCGGGGCCCTGGTCTGGAGCGACGTCGAGGTCACGACCTCGCGCGGCACCTACACCGGCATCATCCTGCCCCGCTCCGAGACGGCCGACCCGCACCACATCGTCCTCAAGCTCCGCTCGGGCTACAACATCGGCCTCCTGGCCGACGCTCGATCGAGGCCGTCACGATCAGCGGCCGCAAGGAAGCCCACTACAAGATCCCCGAGAAGGAGTTCCCCTACGACCCGGCCAAGCCCGAGCGTCAAGCTGCTCGGCACGGGCGGCACGATCGCCAGCCGCCTCGACTACCGGACCGGGCGCCGTCATCCCGGCCTTCTCGCCGGGCGAGCTCTACGGCTCGGTGCCCGAGCTGGCCGACATCTGCAACCTCGAGACGGAGAAGCTCTTCGGCGTCTTCAGCGAGAACATGGGCCCGGAGCAGTACATCGCCACGGCCCAGGCCATCGGCCGGGAGATCGAGAAGGGCGTCCAGGGCATCGTCATCGGCCACGGCACGGACACCATGCACCACACCGCGGCCATCCTGTCCTTCATGGTCCAGGACTCGCCCGTGCCCATCGTCATGGTCGGCTCCCAGCGCTCCTCGGACCGGCCCTCCTCCGACGCCGCGCTCAACCTCATGCACAGCGTCAAGACCGCGGCCGAGAGCGACATCGCCGAGGTCATGGTCTGCATGTTCGGGCCGACCTCGGACACGTACGGCCTGCTCCACCGGGGGACGCGCGTCCGCAAGATGCACTCGAGCTACCGCTCGACCTTCCGGACGATCGGCGACATCCCCATCGCCATGGTCAGCCGGGAGAAGATCACCCCGCTGCGCCAGGACTACAAGCGCCGCCGCGACCGACCGGAACGTCAAGATCGACACGGCCTTCGACGAGCGGGTCTCCATCGTCTACTACTACCCGAACATGAAGCCGGACATCATCGACTCGCTCATCGACAACGGCTACCGCGGCATCGTCATCGCCGGGACGGGCCTCGGCCACGTCAACAAGCCCCTCTACCCGGCGCTCAAGCGGGCCCGGGACAAGGGCGTCGCCGTCTACATGACCGTGCAGACGCTCTGGGGCTACGTCCAGATGTACGTCTACGACACGGGCCGCGACATGATGGAGCTCGGCGTCATCCCGGCCGCGAACATGCTGCCCGAGGTCGCCTACGTGAAGCTGGGCTGGGCCCTGGGCCAGACCACGGACCTCGAGGAGGTCCGCAAGATCATGCTGACGCCCGATCGCCGGCGAGATCACCGAGCGCGAGCCGTCCAACGGCTATCTCATCTTCCAGGGCGGCATCCCCGAGGTCGAGGAGTTCATCTCGACCATCAAGAAATAGCCCGCCCCGCGGATTCCCGGGGGGCCCCCCCTGTCAATCCGGCCTCACCTCTGGCGACTAAACTCCTGGAGTCACGAAAGGAGTTCCCGATGAAAAGAATCGCGACGTTTCTCGTGGTCTTGCTCCTTGGGGGCGTGACCTTCGCCGCGGCCCAGCCCGTGGCCGGCAAGAGGTTCGAGCTCAGCACCGCTCTTTCTTTCACCAGCTTCAAGTTCGAGGGCGATACGGAGTCGACCACCTTGGTGAGCCTGCCGCTCCGCATCGGTTTCTATCTCTGGCAGGGCCTGGAGCTCGAGCCCGAGCTCATGGCCATGAAGTTCGAAGACGACGATTTCGATTACCAGCTGAGCGGGAACCTGTCCTACAATTTCAAGCTCGGCGGCCAGGTCGTCGCCTTCATCCTCGGCGGGGCCGGCTTCGGGAACGCGTTCTCGGCCGGGCCGCTCATCGAGGGCGCTACGGGCCTGCGCGCTTTCCTGATCAACGCCGGCGCGGGCTTCAAGGTCCTGATCGGTCAGTCGGGGGCCGTCCGCATCGAATACCGGTTCACGCGCAACCGCTTGACCGAGCCGGAATTCGAGCCGGACATCTTCACCTCGCACCAGGCCTTCATCGGCGTGTCGCTCTTCTTCTAGAAACTCGAAGCGGACGCCGAACCTCCAGACGCGCGGGTTGAGGGCCTCGTTGTAGAGCCTGTTGAAGGGGTTCGCCGAGAACACCTCGGTGTCCACGTAGTAGGTCCCGAGGTAGGCGTCGTAGGCCCGGTTGACCACGGCCGTGTTCAGCGCGTTGAAGACGTCGGCCATGAGGACCATCCGGCCGGTGCCGAGCGAGATCTTCTTCTCGATGCGGAAGGTCAGGTTGTTGAAGACCGGCAGGCTGTCCTTGGCCAGGCTCTGAAGGTAGACGGTATTGGACCGATAGAGGCCCGGCCACGATTCGCTGTTGGCGTAGGCCAGGGTGATGTAGTTCGGGATCTTCCAGCCCTCCCGCGCGTGCCAGGTGGCCGAAACGTCGAAGCCCCAGGGCAGCTGGTAGAGGCCGCTGAGCTTGGCCAGCCAGCGGGAGTACATCTGGACGGAGATCTTGCCGCCGGCGCCGCTGCCCCAGGTTGCCGTAGGGCTTGCCGTCGACCGCCCATTGGTTCGTCGGGTCGATGAAGGAGTCGCCCCAGTGAACGCGCTGGTCCTGCAGGGTGAGCGAAGCGTTCAGGAACCAGTGGTGGGACAGCCGCTTGGTCACCGCGAGGTCGAGGCCGATGTAGGTCCGGTAGGCCGTGCTCTTGTCGACCATCCGGTAGGGCGTGTTGCCGGGGAAGGTCGCGACGGGCAGATACCAGGGCCGGCCGCCCGCGTCCCCGAGGTCGATCGTCTCGTCCTCGCCGACGGTGATCGTTTGCGGGATCGTCCCCGCGACCGTGAACCACGTCGCCGTGTTGTCGATGACGAGGTCCGGCGTCGACGGGTAGATGTCGGCCGGGTAGAAGGGCTTCTCCCAATCGAAGTTGTCGTAGCGCCGGAAGGTGGCCGCGGCCGAAGCGCCGAGGTCGGGGCCGAGCTCCTTTTCGAGGCTGAGCATGATCTCGCGCGTCCGCGGCGACGTCTTGACGTTCTTCGCGTTGGGGTCGATATCGCTGCGGAAGAACGTGGTCAGGTTGTCGTAGTTGATGGCGCTGCGGTTGGCCCAGTCGAAGCCCTGGTAATTCCCGGCCAGGAAGGCGTCGCTCTCGAAGCCGCCCACGAGGGCGGCCACGGCCGCCTCCGTGAGCCCCCCGGCCGAGCCGAAGAGCGCGTAGAGCTGGTTCGGCGTGTCGGGGTGGAGCGCCGAGTACTTCCAGAGCATCTCCGCGAGATCGATCGACCGAGTCGGCGTCCGTGTCGTTCCACCAGAAGGCCAGGTTCCCGGTGAGGCCGAGAGGACGGGGAACGTTGTCCCCGGCGCTGAGGATGTCGCCGTACTGGGACAGGGCCATCTTGAGCACGGTCCGGCCGTCGCCCTTGAGGTCCCAGCTCAGGCCGATCCGGGGCGACCAGGTGCTCCATTGGTATTTCGTGTTGACGGCGTTGACGATGAGGGAAGGGAAATACGTGCTCAGGTTGGTGACCGAGTCGGGCGAGAAGATGTTCGACCAGCTCGAGACGGCCGTGGCCAGCCCCAACGGGCCCGTGGAGGGCCTCTGGCGGTCGTAGCGCAGGCCCAGCTGCAGCGTGAGCCGGCCCTTGGTGATGGTGTCCTGGAGGTAGCCGGAGGCCTGGTCGGCCAGGTCGGCCCGGCGGTTCTCCCGGTTCAACACGAACAGCTGATAGCCCGCGGGGGGGACGACGAGGCCTTCGCCGAGGTCGATGAGCGGATCGGTGAAATTCCGGAAGACCTCGTAGTTCTGGGGGAAGCCCGAGACGCTCGTGGCCCTCTTCTTCGAGAACTCGAGGCCGCCCTTGATCTCGTGGGCCAGGCCGAAGAGCTCGTCCTTGTAGAGGGTGGCGGAGAGCTGGATGTTCCTGTTCGCCCGGACGATCCGGCTGTAGTCCCAGGAGGCGTTGTAGGCCGCCGAGAAGGGGACGTAGACGCCCCGGGCGATGTCGTAGGTCACGGGGTCCCGGAGCTCCTCGTCGAGCGCGGGCGTCGAGTTCGTGCCCGCGTTCATCCAGGCCGCCTTGACCGAAACATAGAAGTCGTTCCCGACGACCTGCTCGTCCTGGAGCTTGAAGATGGGGCTGCCGAGGCGGAAGCGGCCCGTCTCGTGGTTGCCCTCGGGCTTGGAGACCGTGGCGTTCGCCCCGAACCTCTCCTTCGAGCTGGTCGTGAACAGCGCCTCGACCTTGTTCCCGGAGAACGGCTCCGCGTTGAGCTTGAAGCTGTAGTTGCTGAATTGCGTCCGGTCCGGGACGTCGTAGATCGAGTAGGTGAACAGGTCCTGGACGCCGTAGGCGCCCCAGAACCAGATCTTGTTCTTGGCGATGGGCCCGCCGACGTTGGCCCCGAAATCCCTGAACTGCTGGATCCGGTTGGTGTTGGGGACGCCCCCGTTCTGGAGATCCGTGGTCAGGTTGGTGCTCTGGAAGGCGTTGTCGGTCCAGAAGAAACGGGCCGCGCCGCCGATCTTGTTGCCGCCGCGGCGGGTCAGCAGGTTCACGGCGATGCCGCCCGTCTGGAGCGAGACGTCGCGGGCGCCGCCCGTCGTGACCGCGATCGTGTCGATCGTGTCGAAGTCGAAGGAGACGCCGGACCGGCCGAGGTCGAGGGGGTCGCTGACGTCGATGCCGTCGACCGACCAGGTGTTGTCGATGCCGTTCGTGGCGTCGCCCTTGCCGACGAAATGGGCCTGGTCGGCTCGACTCGTTGCCGCCGACGTTCTCGCGGTCGAGCATGACCGACGGGACGAGCTGGACGATGGCCCAGGGATCGCGCGCCGTCGGCAGGATCTGGAGCTCGCGCCCAGCCGAACGAGGCCCCGCTCGTGAACCTTGTCTTGTCGATGACCGGGGAGGGGGCGGTCACGCTGACCGTTTCCTCGGCCTTGCCGGGCTCGAGGACGAGGTCGACCGCGACGCGGCCGCCGAGCGTCGACGACGACGCCCGACCGCGCGGCCGTCTTGAACTCGGCCAGCTCGGCCTTGAGGCTGTAGTCCGCGCCCGGGAAGACGGCCGGGAAGCGGAAAACGCCGGACGGGCCGGTGACGGCCCTCTGATCGGCGGCCAGGGGCCTCGAGAGCGTGACCTTGACGCGGGCCAGGGGCTTGCCCTGCCTTGTCGACGACCTTGCCCTGGACGTCGCCCGTTCGGAGCTGTGCCGACAGGGACAGCGCGAAGATGAGAATAGCCAGGATCCGCACAGCTTTCTTCAATAGGGCCTCCTCGGTCGTTCCGTGACCGCAATCATGAAAACTGCTCGCCGGTCGATTGTGTTCCACCAATTATAGCAAAATCCGGGTCACTTCGTCTTGAGGAAATGCAGGGTCCGCGGCTCCCGCTCCATGTGGTAGACGATCAGGGCCTGGAGCGTCTTCCGGATCGCGGCGATCTCGTCGGCCGGGAACGGGGGGGCGCAGCCTCCGGGCGGCGGGTTCTTGCGGACCCAGCGGAGGAAGTCCCGGATCGCGGGCGGGACCTCGTCCTTCTTGAACGGGGCGCAATCCGCGCAGTACGCGCCGTCCCTCTTGGGGGCCAGCCAGCCCGGGGCGAGGGGCTTGCGGCACTTCCGGCAGCCGGAGAGGTCGGGCAGGAGCCCGTTGGCCTGGAGGAACCAGGCCTCGAAATAGGCCGCCGCGAACTCCCGGTCGCCGCCCTCCTTGAGACAGCGGAGGACGGACAGGAGGAGGCGGTAGAGGACGTCCTCGCGGGCCCGGGTCGGGGCGAACTCCTCGATGAGCTCGGCGAAGTAGGTCAGGAGGAAGGCCGTGTCGGGCTCGGCCTGGACCTCGAAGAACGATTCGATGAGGTCGCAGCCGGAGACCGTGACGAGATCGCGCCGCTCCTTCTCGTAATAGAACACGCGGACGACGGACATGGGCTCGAGGCTGCTGCCGAAGCGGTTGCCGAACTTGCGGGCGCCCTTGGCGACGCCGCGGATGACGCCCTTGTCGCGGCAGAAGAAGACGGCGATCTTGTCCTGGTCGCCGATGTTCATCGTCCTCAGGACGATGGCTTCGGCCTGGTCGGTGGGCATGGGTTCAGGCGCTCGGGAGCATGGGGCCGAGCGTCACCTCGCCGACGGGGCGGACGCCGGGCCTTCGAGGAACTCGACGAGATTGTCCGGCCGGATCTTGATGTCCGTCAGGACCTGCCCGGACCGGCCGAGGGGCTTGGCCGGCCGGCCGTTCAGGAGGAAGCGTGAAGCCGCCGGCGTTGCCGGTGTGGATGAGCAGCTCCTTGTCCGCCCGGGCCCGGGCCGTGGCCCCGGCGGGGAAGACGCCGTTGACCTTGATCTCGCCGTCGGTGCGGACCTGGATCCAGGTCTCGGCCTGGAACGAGATCTCGATCGTGACGCCTTTCCAGACCTCCTCCGCGGCGGGCGGGGGCTCGGTTGTCGGAGCGGGGGGCTTGGCGGCGGGATCGGAGGCGTTCTCTGTCTGCGATTGCGGGACCGGCGCGGGCACGGGCTCGGTCTTTTGGGCCGGGGGGAGCGCCTCCCGGGCGGCGAACGTTCCGGGCGCCTGCTGAGGCGGCCGGGGGCGCCGGGACGACCACAGATAGAAGACGGCCGGATGACGACGAGGGCCGCGAGCGTGCGCCAGCCCCAGGCGAGGAGCCGCTTCCGGGCGGCCGGCGAGAGCCCCGGCTTGGGCGCTTCCTCGACGAAAAGATCGGTGACCGTCTCGTGGACGGGAGCGGGAGCCGGCGCCGCCTCGCGAGGGGATTCGGGCTCGGCCGGGACGGTGGGAACGTACGGAGGGACCTTCTCGGCGGGAGCGGGCCGCGGGGCCGCTGGCCGGACGGATTCCGCCGTTCCCCCGACGAGCCCGGCGGCCTTGTACCAGGCCAGGACCTCGTCCGCGATCGAGCCCGATGGCGCGGGCGTAGGAGCGGATGATCCCCTTGACGAAGAACCCGCCGGGCATCTGGTCGAGATGGTCGGCCTCGAGGGCCTCGAGGTAGCGGGGGACGATCTTGGTGGCCGCGGCGATCTCTTCGATGGAGATGTTGCGCGATTCGCGCTCTTCCCTGAGTTTCTGACCCAGCGCTGCCATTTGCCCCGATTCTAGCAGAGACCCGGGGTGCAAACAAGAGAGAGTAGGTTTGACCCCCCTCTTAAACCTTCAGGAACTTGGAGACCGAGGTGGCGCTGCCGATGAAGCCGGTCGCCGCCCCGCCGCCGAGCAGGAAGACCGCCTGGGTCAGGTCGGGGTAGCGGAAGCGGAGAAGCTGCTGGAGGGCGCCGAGCTGGGCGCCGATGTAGACCGGAAAGAGGCTGATGACGACGAAGAGCAGCGCCAGCGAGAGGAGGCTCCCGAGGAGGCCCAGGGTGATGCCCTCGAGCCAGAACGGGATGCGGATGAACATGTTCGTCCCGCCGACGAGCCGGAGGATCTCGATCTCGTTCTTCCGGGCGAAGACGTTGAGCTTGACGACGTTGGAGATGATGAAGAACGACGTCAGGATGAGGATCCCGCCCAGGAACGCCCCGATGGCCCCGGCCAGCCGGCTGAAGCCCTGCATCTTCTCGACCCAGTCCTGGTTGAACATGGACGTCGGTGACGCCCGGGCCGCTTCCTCATCCCCTCGACGAAGGCGACGACCTCCTTCGAGGCCGAGGCCTTGGCGCTGACCCGCAGCTCGAGCGACGAGCGGGAAGGGGTTGGCTCTTGAGCCCGGCCACGATGTCGGCGAGCTCCGGGAAGCTCGCGCGGAACCTCTCCAGGGCCTCGGCCGGCGTCCACGAGCCTGACGCTCTCGACGAACGCGGGCCGCGAGATCTCCTGGCGGATGGCGTCGGCGGCGTTCGCGGACAGGCCCGCCTCGAGATAGAAGGCGACTGCTCATGTTGCTCGAGAGCTCCCGGGCCGTGGCCCGGAGGTTGTTCGAGAGCGACATGAAGATCGCCGACCGTGAGGAACGACAGGCAGATGATGGTCACCGAGAAGAGGTTCCGCGTCCGGAACTGCCACAGGTTGTTGCCCGTGACGCTCAGGAAGAACTTCAGCTTCTCGATCACGCGTGGGCTTCCTTCCCGACGATCTTGCCCTTCTGGAGGAAGAGGATGTTGTCCCCGAAATGGCGGATGAGCTCGCGGTCGTGGCTGCCGATGATGACCGTCGCGCCCTGCTTGTTGATCTCCTTGAACAGGGTGATGATCTCGAAGGCCAGCTCGGGGTCGAGGTTGCCCGTCGGCTCGTCGGCCAGGATGATCTCGGGGTTGTTGACGACGGCCCGGGCGATGGCCACGCGCTGCTGCTCGCCGTAGGACAGGCGCGCCGGGCAGCTCCCACATCTTCTGGTGGAGGTTGACCTTCTGGAGCGTGGTGAAGACGCGGCGCCGGATCTCCTTGCGGCCGACGCCGACGACCTGGAGGGGCACGGCGACGTTGTCGAAGACCGATCCGGTGGAACATCAGCCGGAAGTCCTGGAAGACGATGCCCATCGACCGCCGCAGCGTGTAGATCCGGTTGTCGTGGATCTTGAGGATGTTGACGCCGTTGATGAGGATCTGGCCCTCGGTCGGCAGGATCTCGCGGAAGATGGTCTTGAGGAGGGTCGACTTGCCCGAGCCGCTCGGCCCGGTGATGAAGTAGAAATCGCCGTCGTTGATCTGGAGGGTGACGTCGGACAGGGCCCAGTAGGGCTTCTGGTACTGCTTCCAGATGTGAAAGAGCTCGATCATCTATTTCTTGATGAACAGGAACATGAACCAGCCGAAGGCCAGGGCGCCGGCCGTCATGACGGCGAACAGGAGCAGGCCGTAGCGGACGCGGCTCTTGAGGTCCGGGCGCCGGACGAGGGCCAGGACGAGGGCGACGAAGAACGCGTAGACGACCATCGACAGGAGGTGGCTCTCGAAGATCATGATTTCTTCCCCGCTCCGATGTCGTAGGCGTCGAGGGCGACGAGGAAGTTGAGCAGCCCGGCGCCGGCGATGTAGGCGGTCCCGAACTCGAAGGTGGCCCGCGCGAGGTCCCCGCCGCCCCAGTGGAAGTAGCGCGACAGGCCGTAGAAGAGCCCGTTGCCGAGGTCGGCGAAGAAGGCCAGGATGGTCAGGGGGTTGTCGGTCTGGAAGGGATAGACGCGGCCGCCCATGGCCAGGCCGAGGCCGGTCATGGCGAAGATCGAGACGAAGAACAGGACCGCCCGGCCGTACTTCTTCTGGACGGCGTGGCCGAGGCCGGGCACGGCCCAGCCCAGGATCAGGGCGACGATGCCTTTGATTTTCATTAAATGGCATCTTAAAGGAATCAAGGGGCGAAATCAAGCTGCGGCCCGGAACGGGGTCTGGCGTGATTCTTCTTGCCCTTCTTGGCGTGGAGCGAGAAAAACAGGCCTGACCCCTTCTTGGCATTTGATAAAATAGCCGCATGCCCGAGCTCCCCGAAGTCGAGACGATCGCCCGGACGCTCGCGCCCGGCGATCGTCGGCCGCACGATCGCCGGGATCGAGCTCATCTATCGGCCCTGCTCCGACCGGTCCGCCGGACGCAAACGGCTCGAGACGATGCGCGGGCGCCGCGTCCTCGGCGTCCGCCGGCGCGGCAAGATGCTCCTCATCGGGTGCGAAGGCGGCCGGACCCTCGTCTTCCACCTCAAGATGACCGGCCAGTTCCTGTTCGCCGCCGCCTCGGACGCGCGCGACAAGCACACGCGCCTGGTCATCCGCTTCGAGGACGGCGGAACGAGCTCCGCTTCCGCGATGTCCGGAAGTTCGGCTTCCTGCTCTGCCTCGAAGGCGATCCGGAATCCGTCTGCAGCGAGCTGGCCGGCCTGGGCCCCGAGCCCCTCGAAATGTCCCTCCCGGAGTTCGCCGGCGTCCTCGCCGGGCGCCGCGGCCGCATCAAGAGCCTGCTCCTCGACCAGACCCGGATCGCCGGCATCGGCAACATCTACGCCGACGAGATGCTCTTCGACGCCCGCATCCACCCGGAAACGCCGGCCGATCGCTCAACAGACGAGGCCATCGAGCGGCTCTACGAGTCCATGAGGAAGATCCTGGCCGCGGCCATCGCAGTCGAGCGGCTCGACCCTCCGGGACTATCGCGACGCCGAAGGCAACGCCGGGGAGCTTCCAGGAATCCCACAAGGTCTACGACCGGACGGGGGAGCCCTGCGTCGCGTGCGGCACGCCGATCCGCATGAAGCGCGTCGGCGGCCGCTCGAGCCATTTCTGCCCCAGGTGCCAGAGGAAGACGGCTCGCGCCGCGCCCCAAATTGAAAACAGGGCGCCGATTCGGCTATAGTAAGGCCGCTTCCGCTGGGTGCCCCTGTAGCTCAGTATGGATAGAGCAGCAGATTCCTAATCTGTTTGTCGCCTGTTCGAGTCAGGCCAGGGGCATTTTCTCTCCCCCTCGAGCCGGTCCTCACCGCGCGTCAATTCTGCCCGCCGCGCCCCCGACGGTCACTGGGCGATCCGGACCGTGGCCAGCGAATACGGCCCGCCGCCCGTCGCGAAGGGCGATCCGGTCACGCGACGTCAGCGCGCCGGTCGCCGCGTCGATCGCGAACGCGGAGACCGTGCTGGAAAAGTAATTGGCGATGAAGACGAACTTGCCGGAGTGTTCGAAGGCGATGGATTTCGGATAGACCCCTTCCGAGGCGAAAGGCGAGCCGGGAACGGCCGACAGCGCGCCGCTCGCCGCGACGATGGCAAAAGCGGAGACCGTCGAGCCCGAGTTCGCCGCGTAGGCGAACTTGCCCGTGGGGTCGACGGCGATGAAAGCCGGCGCCGTCCCCCCGGCGGCGAAAGGCGAGCCGGGGACGGCCGTCAAGGCCCCGGTCGCGATATCGATGGCGAAGGCGGAGATATTGTTGGAGGCCCCGTTCGTCACATAGATATACCGGCCCGAAGGATCGATGCCGGCCGTCGTCGGGGAGGTCCCTCCGGCGGAAAAGGGAGAGCCGGCCAGGGGCGTGAGCACGCCGGTCGAGGAGTCGATGGCGAAAGCCGAGAGGCTCTGGGACCCCGAATTCGCGACGTAGGCGAACTTTCCGGACGGATGGATGGCGATCGAGACCGGCGCCAGGCCCGTCGCGAAAGGAAAACCGCCGAAAGGCGTCAAAGCTCCCGTCGCCGCGGTGACGGCGAACGCGCTGATCCCGTTCAAGGCCGAATCGGCGACATAGGCGTAGTTCCCCGCCGGTTCCAAGGCGATCCACGAGGGATACGGCCCGCCCGCCGGACACGGCGAGCCGGATGTCGCCGCCAGCGCGCCCGTCGAGGCCTCGATGCTCAGGATCGAGATATCCCGGGAGGCGTAGTTCAGGACATAAAGGAACTTGCCGGACGGGTGAACGGCCAGGGACCAGGGGTGGACGCCGCCGGCCGCGAAGGGGGACCCGGGGATCTGGGCCAGCGTCCCCGTCGCGGGGTCGATCTCGAACGCGGATATCGAGTGCGACTCGGAATTCGCGACATAAGCGAACTGCTTGAAGACGGGCTCGGGCGGCTCGATCGAGAACAGCGCCGAGGTCACGGACGAGGTCGTCCATCCCGCCCTGTAGGCGACGGCCTTGAGCGTCAGCGTTTCGGCGACGTGGACAGGCGCCGCGTAGACGGTCCCGGCGCTCTCCGTGGGGGTGGTCCCGTTGACCGTATATCGGATCGTCGCTCCCGGCGTCGCCGTCGTGATGGCCACGTCCTGGGCCGATCCGTAGGTCCCGGGCGGGGGATCGAACGCCGGAGCGGCGACCTCGAATCCGATGGTGATACGCT
Organism: Candidatus Aminicenantota bacterium; assembly: GCA_963843505.1. GTDB lineage: Bacteria > Acidobacteriota > Aminicenantia > Aminicenantales > Saccharicenantaceae > RBG-16-66-30. Next base: position 21,939 of record CAWJKR010000008.1, read on the forward strand.
CCGGAGGTGACCGGCGAGTCCCTCCACCCCGCCTGGAAGGCGACCGCCTTGAGCGTCAGCGATACGGCGACAGGGACCGGGCCCGTGTAGAGCGTGCCCAGCGCGTCCGTCGGCGTCGAGCCGTCGGTCGTGTAGCGGATGGCCGCCCCCGGCGTCGACGTCGTGATGGCGACGTCGATCGGACCGGCATAGGTCCCGGGGCCGGGCGCGAACGCCGGAGCCGCGGCCTGGGGCCCGATCAGGTACTGGCCCGCGGTCACGATGGAGGTCGTCCAGCCCGCCCGATAGGCGACGGCCCTCAGGTTCAGGCTTTCCGCGATATGGACGGCGCCCGCGTACACCGTCCCGCTCGCCGCGGTGGGCGTCGAACCGTCGGTCGTATAGCGGATCTCAGCGCCCGTGGTCGCCGTCGTCATGGTGACGTCCTGGGCGACCATAAAGGTCCCCGGCCCCGGGCTGAAGACCGGAGCGGAAACAAGGGGTTCGATCGTATATTGCCCCGTGGACACGGCGGAGGTCGTCCACCCTGTGCGGAAGGCCACCGCCTTGAGGGTGAGAGTGGTATCGACATGGACGGGGGCCGTGTAGGCGGTCCCGGTCGCGGTCGTCGGCTCGGAGCCGTCGGTCGTGTAGCGTATCGTCGCGTCCGGCGTCGTGGTCGTGATCGCGACGTCGATGGCCGAGGAGTATGTCCCGGCCTGAGGGCTCAGCAGCGGGGCGGCGACCGTGCCCGGCTGCGGCTCTTCGTTCGCGGCGACGCATCCGAAGGAAATGAGGAGCAGCAGACACAGCCAGAAAGCGGGGTAAGAAACCCTCTGCTTCATCTTGCCCTCTGCCGGCATCATAATCCCGATGTCCAAGGCTTGTCAAAAGGCGCATCCTGCCCAAGATCAGGCCGTCGTCTGGCGCCGAACATCGCGCTGACATGACGATTCGCGCGGAAGGCTATCATTTGACTTGGAGGGGCGCTGCGTTTATGGGGGGCAGGGATTACTCATGAAATGCCGCTCTGGTCTCAGGTCCTTTCTGAAGATCCGAGGCTTCCTGATGCTCGCGGTCATAGCCGTCCCGCTGATCACGGCCTTGACGACGCTGGCCCAAGAGATGCGTGACACCGACCGACCGCGGTCTTGAAAAAGGGCGACGGGACCTTCAGAAGAGGGAGGACCAGTGAGAGGGCGGCCGAACCGAGGAGGAAGACCCTGTTGAGGGCGAAGAACGTTTCCCTCCTCAGGACGAGCCAGTAGAAGGCATAGGAGAGGGACAGGCATGCCCTGAGCGGATGAGATAGATGGCCAGGTCAGGCATCTTTTTCCGCTTTCTGCTTCTTGATCTCCGAGCGGAGGACGGTCAGGATCTCCTCGAGCTCGGAGACGCTCAGGTTCCTGTCGCGGGCAAAGGAGGACACCAATTCCTGAAAAGAATCGCCGAAATAGTCCTTGACGAAGTTCTTGAGGAAGGCCTGGGTATAGTCCTCTTCGGCGACGAGCGGCCGGTAGAGATGGGTCTTGCCGAAGGCCTCGTGGTCGACGAAGCCCTTTTTCTCCAGGATCCGCCGCGCGAAGGTTATATTTGACTTGAGGGGTTCCCTGCGTTTTTATGGGGGGCAGGATTCCCCTGATAGGGCCGGTCCGCCGGCCGGAGGTTCATCATGAGTAAGCGCTGCATCTCGCTTCGGGCCGCCGTCCTCGGGTCGCTGACACTCATCGCGGTTTCCGCCTCGTTCGCCCAAGACAGCCCGTTCGTCCCCGAGAAGACCGCCCGATGGCTCCGGGACGAGGTCTCCGGGGACCGGGCCTTCGACGTCGTCCGGACGCTGACGCCCTATCACCGGATCATGGGCTCCCGGACCTTCGTCGAGGCCGCGGAGATGCTGGCCGGCCTGGCCCGGGGAGCGGGACTCGAGAACGTCCGCATCGTCCGCCAGAAGTTCGAAGGCGGGCTGAGCTGGGACGCCCGGACCGCGAAGCTGTGGCTTCTCGAGCCCGAGGAGATGAAGCTCTGCGACTTCGAGGAGCTGCCCGTGTCCCTGGCCGTCTACAGCCGGTCCGCGCACGTCGAGGCCGAGCTCGTGGACATCGGCCGCGGCGCCTCGCCCGAAGACTTCGCGGGGCTCGACGTCGCGGGCAAGATCGTTCTGACGACCGCGCCCCCGGCCCTGGCCGTCAGGACGGCGGTGTGGGAGCGCGGCGCCCTCGGCGTCGTCTCTTCGGCGAGCGTGCATCCCGACGCCGCGTTCGACACGCCCGACCAGATCGCCTACATCAAGGTCCCGGCCGTCACGCCGGAGGGGAAGCCGGAGCCCTGGGCGTTCATGATCTCGGCCCGCCGCTACGGCTACCTGAGCGATCTTCTCAGGCGGGAAGGGGCGCGCAAGCGGCCGGTCAGGGTCAAGGCGGACATCGACGCCGAGATCCGCCGCCCGCCGGAGCAGGCCTATCTCTGGGCCGAGATCCCGGGCAGCGAGATCCACGATCAGGACATCGTCCTCACGGCGCATCTCGACGAGGAGAGCACCTCGGCCAACGACAACGGGAGCGGCTGCGGCTCGCTCCTGGAGATCGGCCGCGCCGTCAAGGCCCTCGTCCGCGAAGGACGGCTCGCGCCGCCGCGGCGGGACATCGTCCTCTGGTGGCCGAACGAGCACACCTCGGAATACCAGTTCCTCCGCGAGAACCCGGAGGCGCCGAGGACGTGGCTCGCGGCGATCAACCAGGACATGGTCGGGGCGAGGCAGAGCATGGGATCGCGGGTCCAGCACATCATCCGGACGCCTTATTCCCTGCCGAGCTATCTCAGCGACGTCATCGAATCGATCGCCGAATCCGTCATCCTCGGGAATTCGAGCTTCTTGAGCGCCGAGGAAGCGGGGATGCCGCAGCCCTTCCCGAAGCCGCTCCTCTCTTTCCGGGGCTCGCGCGAACGATACGCCGCCATGGTCATCCCGCACAGCGGCAGCTCCGACCAGGAGGTCTTCTGCGACGCGCTCGTCCGCGTCCCCGGGGTGGCCTTGATCAACTACCCGGACGCCTATATCCACTCGAGCGACGACGACCTGCAGAATATCGACGCCACTCAGCTCAAGCGCAACGCCTTCATCGTCGCGGCGGCGACCGTGTTCCTGGCCGGCGCCGGCGACGGGGATGTGCCCATGATCGCGGGGGAGGTCTTCTCCCGGGCCGTGAAGCGGCTCGGGGCCGACTTGCGGACGGCCATCGCTCATGTCCGTGAGAACGGCGGCGGCGACGCGGCCCGCTCGTACGCGGAGGCCCGCAACCTCGTCGGACAGGCCGCTGTCCGCGAACGGCAGGCCGTCGAGTCCGTGCTCGTCTTCGCCCGTCCGGGAGGTCCGAACGCGGCCTTCGTGAAGACCATGGCGGCGCGGATCTTCGCCATCGGCGCGGAGCTCGGGCGGGAGCTCGACGCTTTCTATCTCGGGATAACGGGATCGAAGCGGCTTCCCGAACCGGCCCTGACCGCCGAAGAGAGGGAGATGGCCGGCCGGGTCCCCGGGAACGCCGGGACCCTCGACGAGTACTTCGGACGGCGCGGGTGGGGGGTCGGCTTCCCGGGGCTCCACCCGATCATGGCCAAGGAATGCTATTGCTTCGTCGACGGGGCGAAGTCGTATCTCGATATCTTCCGCGCGGTCCAGGCCGAGGCGTTATCGGCGGGCGAGTTCTATTACGGCAAGGTCACGCCCGCCGCGGTCCGGGCCCTTCTCGACGCCGCCGTGGCCAAGGGCGTCCTCAGGCTGAAGGAGAACGGTCCCGCGCGATGACAGTCCTAGATCTAATGGAGTTTCTTGGTCAGCTCCGCGATCCTTTGGCCGCGCCGCTGACATTGGCGTATGACCCTGTCGTCGGGCTTGCCGATGGAGACGGGCCCGTAGTGGTCGCCCTTCGGGTCGCCGTGAACGACCATGCCGGAAATGAGCATCGCTTCGATGATGCCCAGGATCGTGGTCTCGTTGCCGCCGCCGATATTCATGGAGCTGCTGAAGGCCGCCCCGACCTTGCCGTCGAGCTGGCCGTGAAAGCGGACGGTATCGTCGAATAGCTGCTTGACGGGGCCGGCCATGTGACCGTAGTAGGTCGGCGACCCGACGACGATCGCGTCATACTGGAGAAGGTCCTCGGCCTTGACCGTGTCGACGGACCTGCAGTCGGTCGGCAAGCCGGCCTCGTTCATCGACTTGGCGATCGTCTCCGCCATCTCTTTTGTGTTCCCGCTTCTCGAATAATAGATCACGATCCCTTTGGCCATCTTTCTGACTCCTTTAGTCCGACCTATAGCCTATTCGCCGCACGTGGGCTCCGTCCCTCTCAACCTCCCCATGGCGATCGCGTAGGCGCAGCCGACCCCGGCCCGCACGGTGACCGCTTCCTCCGGGCAATTCCGGGCGCAGGCGCCGCATTCCATACAGGCGTCACGATCCCGCAGCTCCGCTCTTCCCGATCCCAGGACGAAAACAGCGTGCGGACAGACCTCGAGGCAGCGGCCGCAGCCGGTGCATTTCTCGGGGCTCAATAGGAGAGTGACGACGTTCTTCAGATAAGATCTGTCGCATCCCTTTGGCTCCTCTCTACAACGCCGCGCCCAACGTCAGGATCACGATCAGGATCCCGAGGCCGGCGGAGATGATCTGCAGCGGAAGGGCGATCTTCATCTCTCTGACGACACCGGACAGAGACGTGAAGGTCGAGGCCCCAGTGAAGTTCATGGCCAGGAATGACGCGATGGGCGGGAGAAGAAGAAGATAAAGGAGGGCTGTTTTCCACTCCACTTCCCGCGAAGGATCAAGCGTCAGATAGAGCAGGGTCCAGGCCAGGCCGAGCAGCCACCCCTTCCAGGCGAAGGCGCGGCCGGGTATGATCGGCAGCAGCAACGGGGTCAAGAAGGCCCCGGCCAGGATCGCTCCCAGGAAGGGGATGAACTTCAGTCGCCGTTATCGCCAGCAGGACCGAAAACGGGGCGAAACCGGCGCGGACGAGGGTCAGGACGAAGAGGAACCCGAAGAGGATCAAGGCCGGCTTGAGGACCCCCGCCAATTCCACGGGCGTCAGGATCAGGCGGTCCCAAAAGCCGAACCGGACGGCCCTCATGGCCGGCGTGGCTCTCTGGCCGGCGCGCAGGAATTCGGGAATGTCGACGCCCGCACCGGACCGTAGACGACCTTGAAGCCGGTGCGCTTCAGGACTTCATTGGCCGCCACCCCCGGAGCCCCCAATTGGGGCAGGATCAGCCCGCGCCCCTTGACGACGTCGCCCAGCCCGACCTGGGCGATCCGGCCCACCAGCTCCTCCGTGCCGAACGTCCCTTTGCCCGCGGCGCACCAAACGTTGATCCCCTTCGTGTCGATGACCAGGATCCAGAGATCCAAGCCGGACAGGGCTTGGCGCAATCGATCGAAGCTCATTTTATAGTTCGCCGAAACCAGCACCTGGGGAGACGTCGGTCGGGCGCCCGACGGCATAGAGGCCGGGTTCAACGGCGTAGCTCATCCGTCCCCACCCCCAACGCGCTCTGAACGCGCCGAGGATATCGGCCCGGCTCAATCGCGTCGAAACCTGGGGAAGCCGAGGCCGGAGACAATAACCTCGCCGACGATCCACGCGACCTCCGGGCTTCGGATCATCCCTATCTCCCAGGCACCGGCTTCTCGATCCTGGGTTTGGGAGGCGGCCCCGGCCGCGAATCGAGGCGATGAAGGCGCCGGCGGATCAGCGATCCCGCTCGCCGGCCCGGGCGCCGGGACCGAGGATCGGCCGGCCGGGACGCGCGTCGGTGATCCTGCCGCCGTCGACGACGAGCTCGCCGTTGACGGCGACGTACTCGAATCCCTGGCTGTAGTGGTTCGGATCGGCGTAGGTGGAACGCTCCCGCACGGCGCCGGGGTCGAAGGCCGCGATGTCCGCCGCCATCCCCGGGCGCAGGAGGCCCCGGTCGCGAAGGCGCATCCGGGAGGCCGGCAGGGAGGTCATCTTGCGGACCGCTTCCTCGAGCGTCATCAGCCCGGTCTCGCGGACGTAGTGGCCGAGGATCCGGGCGGTCGAGGCCCAGGCCCTCGGATGCGACCGCTCGCGGGAGAAGATCCCGTCCTCGGCCGAGGCCCCCGAATCGGTGCACAGGGAGACGAGGGGGTGCTTGAGCGCCGCCTGCACGTCCTCCTCGCTCATGCCGAAGGTCACCCGACCGGTGTTCCCCCGGTCGGCGAGCACGATGTCCATGACGGCGTCGAGCGGGTCCTTGCGCTCGTCTTCGGCGATCTCCGCGATCGTCCGGCCCTGGTACTTCTTGAAGGCGGGATTGAGGACGCTGGTGATGAGGATGCGCGACGGCGCCCTCGGGCCAATCGGGGTTGGCCGCCAGGAATTCCTTCCGGGCCCGGGCGCGGGCCGCCGGGTCGCGGAGCCGCTCCAGGAGCCGCTCACGGCTCCCCTCCTGAAGCCAGGCCGGCAGGCTGTCGACGAGGGCGTTCGAGCTGGCCGTCCACGGATACTGGTCGGCGGAGACGTCCAGGCCCTGCGCCCGCGCGTCCTCCAGCCTCTTGAGGACGGCCGGCATGCGGCCCCAGTTGGCTTTCCCGGAGGTCTTGAGGTGATAGATCTCGGCCGGGATCGACGCTTCCCGGGCGATGCGGAAGACCTCGTCCAGGCTGGCGTCGAGGCCGCCGCTCCCGTCGTCCCCCTCGTCCCGCTGGTGCGTGATGTAGCTCCCGCCGTAGGACGCGGCGACGCGGGCCAGGGCGATGATCTCCTCCGTCGAGGCGAAGCGGTCGGGCACATAGATGAGCGCCGTCGACAGCCCGAGGGCCCCGTCTTCCATGGCCCGGGCCACGGCCGCCTTCATGGCCTCGAGCTCGTCGGGCCGGGCGGGCCGGTCGTCCCTGCCGATGACGAGATCGCGGACGCCGCCGGCGCCCACGAACGTCCCCAGGTTGACCGCGGACCGAACGCGCCGGAACGTTTTCCAGTAGCCGGCCAGCGTCGTCCAATCGGGGGTCACCCCGTATTGGGTCCAGACATCCCTGCTTTCCTCGATCATCCGCCGGTTCAGCGGGGCGATCGACGTACCCTCGCCCGTGATCTCGGTCGTGATCCCCTGGGTGATCTTGCTGGCGACGCGATTGTCGACGAGCAGCTTGTATTCGGATTGCCCCATCATGTCGATGAACCCGGGCGCGACGACGAGGCGCGAGGCGTCGATCCGGCGCCTGGCCGCCGCCTTGGCGAGATCGCCGATCGAGGCGATCCGGTCGCCGATGACGCCGACGTCGGCCCGGAACCAGGGCGCGCCGGTCCCGTCGACCACGCGGCCGCCGGCGAAGATCAGATCATAGACGCGTTCCTGGCCGGGGCCCAGACCGGCCGAGAGGACAAGGCCGATCACGGCGCCGAAAAGGACCCGTCTTCGCGCTCTGCCCATGGCATCCCTCCTGTTATCTGAGCCAGGCCTCGAAGAGGGCCTTCTGCGGGACGGTCGGGTCGGCCAGGGGCGTGATCTTGAAGGTCGGCTCGGTCTTGACCCCCAACACGAGCTCGGTCTCGCGGACGCCGCCGCGCCTGGCGAAGAGGACCTTGATCCTGTCCCCCGGCTTGCGGGCGTTGACCGTCGCCGGGAACGATCGCTGGGCGACGCGCGTCCCGTCGATGGCCAGGATCTCGTCCTGGACGCAGAGGCCGGCTCGCGAGGCGGGGGAGTCCGGTTCGACGGCCGAAACGAGGACATTCCCGTTCTGGTCCTGGGTCGAGACGCCGGACCAGGGGCCCGGCGCGGGGCGCGGCTCGACGTCGATCCCGAGGCCGGCGTAGCCCAGGTACTTGGCGTAATCCCACTTCTCGACGGTCGGGGCATAGACATCGAAGATCTCGCCGAGGGAGGCGCCGGCGGCCCGCTCGCAGACATCGCGGAACTCCCGGTCGGTGAAGCCGCGCTTCTTGTCCTTTGAGAAGGTCCGGTAGAGCGTCCGCATGATATCGTCGAGCGAAGAGCGTCCCTTCGAGGCCTCGCGGACCTTGAGGTCGAGCAGGAGGCCCAGGCCGCAGCCGATATCGTAATAGGAGATGGTCGTGTTGGCCGCGTGCTCGCTGCGGCCGAAAAAGCCCGTCCACGTGTCGAAGCTCGAGAGGGTCGCCGGCTGATGGCGGCGCCCGGGGGCGTTCTCGTAGGCGGCGATGGTCGAGCCGAGCCGCTCCAGGACCTCGTCGCGGGTCATCAGGCCGGCCCGGTTGAGGAGCATGTATTCGTAATAGACCGTGACCCCTTCGGCGAACCAGAGCATATCGGTGTAGTTCTCGCGGTCGTAGTCGAAGGGGCCGAGGGCCACGGGCCGGATGGACTTGACGTTGAAGAGATGGAAATACTCGTGGGCGATGAAGCTCAGCCAGCCCTGGTAGCCCCGGGGGTTCCCGAGCGAGCCGGGATTGAGGGTGACGGCCGTCGAGTTCAGGTGCTCGAGCCCGCCGCCGCCGGGGCCGATGATGAGGAAGGTGTAGTGGCGATAGGGGACCTCGCCCATGAGGGCGGCCGCCGCTTCGACGATCTTTTTGAGGTCGCCCGTGAATTTCGCCCGGTCGAACGAACCGAGGTCGTAGGCCGCCACGGTATGGGGACGCCCGGCGGCTTCGAAGGTCAGGATCTCCTGGTTGCCGATAAGGATGGGGCAGTCATAGAGGGTGTCGAGATCGGGCGCGGTGAAGGTGCCGGGACGGCCGGGGACGGGATCGAGGCCGGTCGAGACCTGCTTCCACTCGGGGAGGGGCAGGACCGTGACCGTCACCGGGTCCTTCAGGCGGCCGGCGACGTGCATGAAGACGCCTGCCGGAGTGATGAACCCGCCGTCGTCGCCGAGATAGCTGTCGGCGACGAAGCGGGTGAAGGCATAGACGTCATAGCGCACGACGAGGGAAGCCGCCTTGCCGGTCCGGACGCGCCAGACATTCTTGGCCGTCTTCTCGAAGGGGAGCGCCCGCCCGTCTCCGTCCTCGGCGCGGAAGTCCTTGACGAACTTGGCGTAATCCATGATCCGATAGTAGCCGGGCGTCCAGACGGGCATCTTGAGGTCCTGGGTCTCGCCTCTGAGACCCTCGGCGCGAAGGACGACATGATAGTAGTGGGCCGTCGGCTGCTCCATGGAGACCGTGATGGATATCGCCGGCGCGGCCGGACGCGTCTGGGCCGGGACGGCAACAGGCGACACAGCCAGGACGAAGGCCGCAAAGAGGACGATCGGGCATGCCGCGGCCTTGCGGGATGGGACGTTCATGTTCGCTCCTTCAGGGATGGGCCAACGACGGGTATACCGCAGGCGGGAGGGGGAGTCAATTCGTCTGTGCCCGGCTCAACCTCTCGATAAGCGCGGGCCCGGGGACCGCCGACATCACCTAGCGATTAACCCGTAGGGGTGATTGACCTCCGGGGAACGGCGGGCGAGAATGCGTTTCCCGGAGCACCCGAATTGGAAAACCGGAAGGACAAGAGGTTTGGAGAGCGGAACCCCGTTCTCATAAGGGAAGCGAGCCTGGCGCCGGCGATCGCCGCCTCCGCCGGGATCAATGCCTTTACCCACGACATCTCCGTTTCGGGGGCCCGGATCAGCAGCCGGGTGGATTACCCCGTCGGCTGCGTCATCCGGATCGACATCGACCTCAGGAGGACCCATCAGTCCCTCAGCGTGGACGGCGAGGTCATCTGGTCCCGGAAGAGCAAGAACGGCAAGCGGTTCGATCTCGGCGTCGAATTCGCGCACAGCATCCCCGACACGATCCTGTCGCTGATCAGGCATTTCTACGGCAAAGAGGTCGGCATCCCTTCTTCGGTATCCTGAACCCGCGGCCTATCCCAGGACCGGCTGTTGACATTTCGGCCCGCCGGACCCTATATAGAAGTCAAGTCGCAGCTCCGCCTTCGGGTTGAAAGGCAGGTTTCACTTGGCAAAAAGAAATAGACTCGGGATCGTCCGCCGGGCCGCGTTGACGGTGATCGCGGCCGCCTTCGCGGGCGGGATCTTGGCCGCGCCTCGGGCCGCCGCCGGCGATCCCGGCCAGGCCGCGACGCTCGCGGCCAAACCGGCTGACGAAGAAAAGCCCTCGTATTTCACCGAACTCTGGCAGCTCGACAGGAAGACGCGAGGATCCAAGCCGGGCATCACGTTCCACCGGTCCAACTACGCCCTCGCCGCGTCGTATAACTTCACGCCCAACCCGGCGCCCCTGCAGGAAGTCGACCCGGCCAAGACGCTCACGAAACCCGAGGTCACGTTCCAGATCAGCTTCAAGGCCCGGCTCTGGCGGGACATCTTCGGGAAGGACATGGTCCTTTGGATCGGCTACACCCAGAGGTCCTTCTGGCAGCTCTACAACTTCGACGACAGCTCGCCCTTCCGGGAGACGAATTACGAGCCGGAGGTCCTGCTCAACATCGGCACCCGCTTCAGCGCCCTCGGCCTGAAAGGGCGCTTCATCCAGCTCGGGGTCAACCACCAATCGAACGGCCAGTCGGAGCCGTTGTCACGGAGCTGGAACCGGCTCGTCGCCAACGTCGGGATCGAACGGGGCGACCTCTCGATCCTCCTCAAGAGCTGGTACCGCGTCCCGGACGCCGACGACGACAACCCCGGGCTGACGCACTATACCGGCAACGGGGAGCTCTGGGCCTATTATTTCCTGAAGAGGCACCGGCTCGGCGTCATGGTCCGCGACAACCTGAATTTCCGGGAGAACCGGGGCGCCATCCAGCTCGAGTGGAGCTTTCCGATCTTCGCCGTCATGGCCGGGCACGTCCAATATTTCCTGGGCTACGGCGAGAGCCTCCTCGACTACAACCACCGCGTCCACCGCATCGGGTTCGGCTTCATCTTCTCGGATTGGTACTGACCGGACAATTCGTCCAAACGCCCGGTTGTTTCAATAAAACACGAAGGCTCAAGATCCGGCTTGATCGTCAAGCGGCGCCGATGGCCCGCTTCAGCGCCTCGAGGTTGGCCTCGGCGACCTTTTCGCCCCTCATCGCGATCCGCCCCGGTTTCGAAAAGCTGAGGACGCCCAGGTCGACCGGGACCCTCAGGACGAGATCCGCGTGCCGCGCCCTCTCCTCGAACGACGCGGCGGAGGCCACTTCGATCGTCCTCTGGACGATCTGGAAGTTGTTTCTGATCTTTTCCCTCGGCATCCTCTTGAGGGGCCGATGGACGTCGACGAGGACCGCGACCTCGGCCCCCGCGGCCCGGGCGGCTTCGACGGGGGCGCTGTCGAGGACCCCGCCGTCGAGAAGGAGCATCCCGCCCATCCGGACCGGGGCGAAGACGAGCGGCAGCGACATCGTCGCCCGGAGGGCGCGGTGGAGCTTGCCCCGGGTGAACAGGATCTCCCGGCCCGAGACGAGATCGACGGCGTTGCACATGAACTTGATGGGCAGGTCCTCGATGCGGACGCTGCCGACGCAGCTTTTGAGGTAGGCTTCGATCGCGTCGCCCTTGTCGACGCCGATCTTGCTGAAGATCCTGTTCTTGGTGTCCGAGAGCAGCAGGTACTCGAACAGGTTCCGCGACCGCTTGAGCGGGCCCCGGCGCCGCGCTTTGCCGGCGGTCTCTCCGAGGCCCAGGCCGTCGAGCATCTTCGCCAGCTTGTCCGCGGAGAGGCCGGCCGCGATAGAGCCCCCCGACGAGCGCCCCCATGGACGTTCCGGCGATGACGTCCGGGACGAGGCCGTGATCTTCGAGGACCCTGAGGACGCCGATGTGCGCCAGCCCCCGGGCGCCGCCGCCCATGAGGACCAGGGCCCAGCTCTTGGAGGCTTTCATGAGGGTTATCCTAAGGATATCACCGTGCCGGAGGCCGCGTCAACGGAGGCCGGCGACGGGGGTGAGATATCACCGCCTGAATCACCTCCCGGGGTGATTGCCCCCGGGCGCCGGCGGCGTCACAATGGCAGGCGAAACGAGAACGATCACTCGGCAGGAGCCGGACATGTTCGAGAGACGCAAGAGAAACCGGTTCGTCGAACGGAACGAGGTCCTCGTCCGGACCTCCGTGGACAAGTACCAGGGCCCGGGCATCGCCGCCCACACCTACGACCTGTCCACGGGCGGGGCGAGGATCGTCACCTCGAAAAGCTATCCCGTGGGCTCGGTCATCAGGGTCCGCCTCAACCTCGCCGGCTCGGACCAGGTCGTCAACCTCGACGGGGAAGTCCGCTGGCTCCGGCAGAAGGACAATAAGGACGCCTACGAGATCGGGGTCGAGTTCGAGCGGTTGACGTCCCAGTCCGTGCTCGCCCTTATCCGGCATCTCTACGGCCGGAATGAGGGCATTCCCTCGACGGTCGCTTAACCTGGACCATTCATAAAAACGCCGGACGGCTACTTCCCCGCGTTTAAATAAGCATCCCGCCACCTTGAGCGCCATGTCCGCGGCGTCGACATCCGAGCGGTTGGCCAGGACGATGACCGTGAGGCCGTCGGCCGTGAAGCGCTGGATGGCCGTCCGGAAGCCGACCGTTTCCCCGTAATGCCACATCCGGGGATGGTCCTGCCACGCGTCGAGGAACCAGCCGAAGCCGTAGTCGGCCGGCCTGCCGTCGGGCCCGACGGGCCCCTTGCCGCGAACGCGCACGGGGATCAGGGCCGGCGCCATGTCGGCCTCGCTGAGCAGGAGGTGCCGGCGGAGGCCCTCGTCCCAGAGGGTCAGATCATAGAGGGACGAATAGACCCCGCCGTCCCCGAGGGTCGCCGAGGTCCGGCTCTGATCCGTGAAGCGCCACCGGCCGTCCTCCTTCGTGTAGCCGAAAGCGCGGTCGGAGACGCGCGTCCGGCCCCGGACGAGGGCCACGGTGTTGTCCATCTTGAGGGGGGTGAAGATGCGCTCGCGGAGGAACGTCGGGAAGGACCGGCCCGAGACCTTCTCCACGATGAGACCGAGCACGACGTAGCCCGAATTGCTGTAGCGCCACAGGGCCCCCGGCACGAACCAGCCGGCCTTCTGGGCCTTCAGGAGCTCGAGGACGCCGGCGTCGTCGATCTGGGACTCCTCGACGGAGAGGGAGGGATCGGCCGGCGGCATGAGGTCCTCGTAGTCGGGGAGGCCCGAGGTGTGGTTGAGGAGATGGCGCACGGTGATGGCCCGGCCGTACGCCGGGAAGTCCGGGAAGATGGCCGGTCAGGCTGTCCTCGTAGCTGAGCTTGCCGTCGCGCACGAGCATCATCACCGCCATCGCGGTGAACTGCTTCGTGACCGAGGCCAGGCGGAAGGCCGTCCGGCCGTCGATCGGGCGCATGGCCTGCATGTCCGCGACGCCGCGCGCGCCGAGATAGGCGACGCGCCCGTCCTTCAGCACGAGGATCCCCGCGCCGGGCTCGCGCGGGGAGCCGATGGCGGCGAGGAGGGCGTCGGCGACCTTGTTCGGCTTGTCCGCGGCCCCGGCCGGCGCGGCCGCGGCGGCGACGGCAGGGCCAGGAGCGACACGGCGGCCAGCTTCAGAAAGGGTCCCATGGGAATATCCATTGTGAGCGCATCGTAGACCAGAGGGCCGGGGAATTCAAGGCCGGCCCGCCGGGCCTCAGTCGAACTTGAAGTGGCGCTCGCGGCACAGGCGGAGGCAGGCGTCGACGACCTCGCGGTCGTAGAGGATGCCCCGCTTCTGGGCGATCTCCTCGAGCGCCGCCCCGATGCCCAGCGCGGGCCGGTACGGGCGGTGAGAGGACATGGCCTCGACGACGTCGGCGACGCAGAGGATCCGGGCCTCGAGCAGGATCTCCTTGCCGGACAGGCCCTGGGGGTAGCCGGACCCGTTGATGAGCTCGTGGTGCTGGTGGACGATCTGGGCGATCGGCCAGGGGAAATCGATCTTGCTGAGGATCGTATAGCCGGCCTGGGCGTGCATCCGGATCATGGCGTACTCGAGGTCGGTCAGCTTGGTCGGCTTGCTCAGGATCTCGGCGGGGACGTAGAGCTTGCCGAGGTCATGGATGACGCCGGCGATCTCGATCGCCTCGCACCGGTCCTCATCGAGGCCCATCTCGCCGGCGATGGCCCGGGCCAGCCGCGTGACGCGCTCCTGGTGGCCCGCCGTGTAGGGGTCCCTCATCTCGATGGCCGAAGCCAGCGAATCGATCGAGGCCTTCAGGGTCGTCCGGAGCTTGGCCAGGCCCTCGCGGAGGCTCTCCTCGGCCTTCTGGCGGTCCGTGACGTCCTGGACGAGGGAGGTCACGCCGATGACCTGGCCGTCGACGTCGACGAGCGAGGAGTTGTACCACTCGCAATAGATGGCCCGGCCGTCCTTGGTGACGTTCTCGTTGGTGCTGCGCTGGCCGCCCCGGCCGGCCATGAGATCGGCCCAGACCGTGTCGACCTGGTCCCTGAAGGGCGGGGGGACGATGAAGGAGGCGTGCCGGCCGACGGCCTCGGCCGCCGTGTGCCCGAAGATCCGCTCGGCGGAGTCGTTCCATTTGAGGACCTTGAAGTCGGTGTCCCACTCGATGACGGCGAGGGGCGTCTGCTGGATGTGGAGGGACAGCCGCTGCTGGTTCCGCCGCATCGTGTCCTCGGCCCGCTTGCGCTCGATCGACCGGGCGACCTGGGACGAGACGAACTCGAACATCCGCAGCTCGGCCGGGCCGTAGGCCTTCGGGTCCTCGTAGTGCTGGACGACCATGGCGCCGATCGTCATGCCGTCCACGACCAGGGGGACGCCCAGCCAGATGGCCGACGGCGCGCCGACGAGCTCGACCTCGCCGCTCGTCCGGAGGGCGCGGTCCGTGGCCTCGTCGCAGAGCACGGCCCGGCTCGTCCGGATGACGTACTCGGTCAGGCCCTTGCCGGGCTTCACGGGCTCCGGCGGCGCGTCCTCCTCGTCCACGAAATAGGGGAAGCTGATGAGGTCCGCGCTCTTGTCGAACAGGGCGATGTAGAAGTTGCCGGCCGGCATGACCGTGGCGATGATCTCGTGGACGGACCTGTAAAGGTCCTCGAGGCTCGGCGATTTGTCCGCGGCCTGGGCGATGCGGTAGACGGCGTTCTGGAGGAGCTCGCCCTGCTTCCGCTCGGTGATGTCCTGCATCATGCCGATCATCCGCCGGGTCCCCCGGTCCTCGTCGACGAGGAAGAAGCCCCGGTCGTGGACCCAGCGATAGCCGCCGCGCGCGTGCCGGAAGCGGTAGTCGACATCGTAGGTCGTGCCCGCCTTCTCCGACTCCTCGAGCAGGCGGACGGCTTCGGCGCGGTCCTCGGGATGGATCCGCTCGGTCCACTCGACGATGCCGCCGATGTCCTCGAGGCCGTAGCCGAGGACCTGTTCGAGGCTGCCGCTCCAGTCGATCAGGCCCGTGTCCAGGTCGTAGTCGTAGACGACCTGTCCCGAGGCCTCGATGACGAGCCCGAACCGCCTCTCCCAGGCGCTGGCCTCCTGCTCGCTCTTCTTGCGCCCGGTGATGTCGTTGGCGATGCCCATGATGACGGTCCGGCCCTCGATGCGCAGGGGGAACGTCCGGATCTCGACCGGGACCTGGCGCCCGTCCTTCCCGGTGAGGACGAACTCGTCCGGCCCCGTGGGCCGGCCCAGGATGTTCTGGGCCAGGAGGCTGGCCGCTTTGGCCAGCTGGCCCTTGGCGAGGAGATTGGC
Organism: Candidatus Aminicenantota bacterium; assembly: GCA_963843505.1. Taxonomy (GTDB): domain Bacteria; phylum Acidobacteriota; class Aminicenantia; order Aminicenantales; family Saccharicenantaceae; genus RBG-16-66-30. Next base: position 37,557 of record CAWJKR010000008.1, read on the forward strand.
CCTGAGGAAGCTCCGGCCGATGAGCTCATCGCGGCGGTACCCGAGCATCCGCTCGGCTTCGATGTTCCCGTCGATGAAACAGCCCTTGAGGTCCATGAGGTAGAAGGCGTAGGGGGCGTAATCGAACAGGAGCTTCAGCCGGTCCGCCGAGAGCTCCGTCCGGAGGCCGTTCCCGTCCGCGGGCGTCAGACCGTCCCAAGGCGTTTCCGGCCCGGCGGCGGCGCCGCCGGAGAGGTCCGCCTCGTCCCGGGATCCCAGCGAGCGGACGGGCAGTCCGGAGAGCGGGCCCAGAGCGTCGGGCTTGCTCTCGGGGGTTTCTGCGACGGGGAGCGGAGAACGGCCGAAGATCCTCATGATAACCTCGGGGATATCATGGCGGCGGCCGGCGGGTCCGGCCATCCCCTTCTGGAATGGAAAGAGGGGTGATAATCGGGCCGGGCCTCTCACCCCTGCGGGGGATGCTCAGATCCGGAGCAGATAGGAGACCTTGAGGGTGATGGAGTAGCCGCCGATGCGGCCGAGGACGTCGTTGCGCTCGCTCTTCTTGAACGCGAGTTGGACGATGTTGCCGGCCCCGAAGTAATAGCCGACGAGGAAATCGAAGCTGTATTGCTTCTCCTCCGTCTCGCCGAGGAGGCGCGTGTTGATGAACAGGTTCCGGGTGAGCTGGTAGTGGAGGGCCGTCTCGTAGGCGAGGGCGTTGTAGGGCTCCTCGCCGGTGGCGTCGACCGTCTGGCGGATCCAGTCGCCCTCGAACGACCACTGGAAATTGCTCCGGGGCGCGAGGACCACCCCGCCTTCGACGGATGTCTGCGAGCCGGGGACGACCGTGGTGAAGCCCTCGGTGTCGGAATAGACGCCGCGCTTGTCCCAGCCGCCCTCGAGGCTGACCTCCTTGAGGAAGCCGCCCCGCTCCCAGTCGACGTCGAGGTTGAAGCCGTAGGTCTTGATATAGTCGGGGGTCCAGACGAGCGCGTCGTCCTCGTCGCGGACCTGGTATTTGCTGCGGCCGAAATCGAAGCCGCCGTGGAGATCGATCCGGTTGAAAAGCTCCGAGAAGACCATGAGCTCCATGTCCTCCCCGGTCGGATGGCCGTAGGAGTCCTGGCGGAACGCTCCCGCCGACATCGAAGCTGAGACGCTTGAACAGGCCCTTGTCGTATCTCCACGCATAGCCGGCCATGAGATCGTAGGATTGGAAGTCGATCCGGTCGATGAAGCCCGTCCGGATGTCGACGTTGTCCTCGACCCGCTGGAAGCCCGACATGACCTGCAGGCCCGGCGTCGGGCTCCCGCTGGAAGCTGAGCTGGTAGATGCCGTTGCGGGAATGGCCGGCCCCCTCGTTGAAGGTCCGCGCGCCCATCCCGCTGATATAGTAGAAATCGCTGAAGTTGAAATTGAAGTCGAGGGCGACGTTCTGGTTATCGACCGGTCCGCCGGGGGCCTGCGCGTCCCGGAATCCCGGCGTAATAGATGCCGACCTGGGAGTTCTTGAAGATGTCCTTCTGGACGCGGAAGACGCCGTGATAGGAATCGCGGGCGGGATCGTCCTCTGCCGACATCCACCTTATTGAGGGCCCCGAGGATGCCGAACCCGAATCCGCCGGTCTTGCCGGAGATCTTGGCCGCGAACTTCGGGTTGGGGATGCGACGGGAGTAGAACAGGCTGACGTCACCGTCGTGGAATTCGTCCCCGCCTCGCCAGGGAGAAATAGCGGCTGCCCTCGGTGAAGAAGGGGCGGTGCTCCTGAGGTAATTCTCGTAGGGGGACAGCTGCGGGATGAAGGGGTCGGATTCGACCTCGCTGAAATCCGGGCTGGCCGTGACGTCGAGATAGAGGTTGGGCTTGATGCCCCACTTGACGTCGAGGCCGGCCGCGGCCTTGGTGTCGTTTGGCGTGCCTTCCTGCTTGGACGTCCGGACCCCGGCGTAGGGGAAGAACTCGAGGTTGTAGCCGGGCCGGAGGCCGGTCAGGCCGCAGAGCTCGCCGGTCTGCTGGAGCTGGGGCAGGTCGCGGTCGACGTCCGTCCAGTAGTCCGTCTCGTTGAGGCGGTGGATGTAGCGCTCGAAGTTGACGCCCCAGATGTCGAGCTTCTGGGCCGAGAAGCGGAGCGACTTGAAGGGGATGGCCATCTCGGCGCTCCAGCCGTCCGGGCGCATGACCGCCTCGGACCGCCAGATCGTCTCGACGGAGTTCTTCTGGACGCCCCGCGGATTGACGGCGAAAGTGATGCTCGTCCGCTTGTCGTTGTAGGCGTCGAGGATGAGCTCGATCGGCGTCGTTCTCGTCCCACTCGTTGCGGGGCGTCAGCTCGGCCCATATCTTGTCGGGCTGGGAGTCCTTCATGAGGAAGGCGAAGTAGAGCGTGTCCTGGTCGAAGGCGGCCCAGACGAAGGTCTCCTCGGAGGCCTTGGCGCCGTTGATCGGATCGTATTGATAGAAGCCGGAGACCGGCTCGACGGCCTGCCAGCAGGCGTCGTCGATGAGGCCGTCGATCTTGGGCGGGGGCACCGTGATGCAGCGCACGTCGATGCGCTTGGGCGGCTCCTGCGCGGCGAGCGCCACGGCGAGGAGCGCGACGAGCGCCGGCACGATGAGGGAAGAAAAGACGCGGCGTCGGCGGTCGGTCATCCGTTGGGCTCCTAAAGAATTCAGTATACCACAGGGCATTTCTTTAGACGGCCGGAGCCGGCGCTTCTTCCCGCGGGCGAATAGGACGGAATACCCGGCGAACCGGTGCTCATTTTCGCATCGGGCCATGCCTGGCACGACTAATCTGTGTGAGACTCTCGAGGTGAACACGATGAAAAGAATGTCCGCCGTTCTCACGTTCGTTGCCGTGCTGGGCGCGGCGACCGCCCAGGCCGGCCAAGTCGATCTGGGGATCTCCGATCAGCGACGGCCGCTTGAGGAGCTTCTATGTCGCCGTCGGCGACCATTACCGGGTGTCGCCGCGCGCCGTCGTCGACCTCAGAACACGCTACAGGCTCCTCGACGAGGAGCTCCCCGTCGTCCTCTTCCTGGCCGCGAGGGCCCAAGTGAGTCCCCAGGCCGTGATCGACCTGAGGCTGGGGAAGAGGTCCTGGCTGGATATCGCCCTCCACTTCCGGCTCTCGCCCGAGATCTTCTTCGTCCACGTCGGCCAGGAGCGGATCGGCCCTCCCTACGGGAACGCCTACGGCTATTACCGGAAGTACGGGCGAACCGGCGACTGGCGCAAGCTCTCCCTGCGCGACCGGGAGGTCATCGACCTGGTCAATCTGCGCTTTCTCTCCGAATACCACGGCGTCGCGCCCGACGTGATCATCGCCCAGCGGGGCCGCGGCCGGAGCTTCATCGCCATTCATGACGAGGTCGGCCGGGGCCGGGCCAAGGGACCGGGCCCGCAGGAGAAGGGGCCCAAGGGCGGCAAGCCGGCCAAGGGAAAGAAGAAGTCGTCAGTACCTCCAGCTCTTGAGGTCCGCGCCCTTCGGGGCCGTGGCCTCGATCCGGTCGACGATCCGCGGCAGGTACATCTGGTGGTAGCGGAGGCGCGAGATCGCGTTCGGCCGCTCGTGGTCGCCGTTCCAGCAGTGCTCCGCCCGGTCCCCGTAGTCGATGTCGCCGCCGTAGTAGGGGTCCTTCGTGCTTTCGAGGAACGCCTCCGCCAGGTAAACGGCGTTGTTCAGGTAGTAGTTGTCCATGTCGCCGACGTAGATCGAGATCTTGCCCTGGAGCTTGGGCCCGAGCGTCTTCCAGTCCCGCTCGAGGATGTGGACGAGGTCGAAGTTCTCCTTCCAGTACCCGGCGACCTTCCGGTCGATCTCGCCGGTGAGCTTGTCCCAGATCGGCTGCGGATAGCCGTCGGCGCCGACGGGGCCGAACACGGCCTGCCAGATGTCCCACTGGTCGCCCGACCGGCCGTGGGTCGCCAGCGCCAGCTCGCGGAGGTTGGTTTCCTCGAGGGTCGCGCTGACCTCGCCGAGATAGTTGCGAAGGCCGGGCCGGGGCGTCCGCTTCCACTGGCTGTCGACGAAGTAGGCGTTCCGGTGCTCGTAGATGTTGACGACCGTGTAGGCGCGGAAGTCGATCGGGTCCGGACAGCAGGCGAAGCAGCCGTTGAATTCGTCGGGATAGAAGACCTGGGCGGCCAGGGCCTCCCAGCCGCCGGTCGAGCCGCCGTAGAGGAACCGGGCCCAGCCCTGGCCGAGGCCGCGATACTTCTTTTCGATGTAGGGGATGAGCTCCCGGACGATGGCGTCGCCGTAGGGGCCGAGGTTGGCGGAATTCACGGCGTAGGAGTCGTCGTAATAGGGATTGGCGTGCTGGATCTCCATGATGATGGCCCGGGGGAAGCCCGGGCCCGTCCATTCCTTGAAGAACGAATAGGCGTACTCCTGCTCGATCCTGTTGTACCCGGCGAGGCGGAAGCGCTCGCTGTAGTCGGGCTCGAGGTTCGGGTCGGGCGGGATCTCCCGGAATCCGCCGAACGTGCGGGGGAAGTGGCCGTGGAAGACGATGAGCGGATAGCGCGCCTCCGGGTGCTCGTCGAAGCCCTCGGGCAGGAGCAGGCAGGCGCCGAGGTGCATGGGGCGCCCCCAGAACTCGGTCAGCCGCTCGCTCTGGATGCGCTCGTGGCGGATGTATTTCGTGTCCTTGGGCGGGAGCGAGGGGCGGGATCTCCTTGTCGAGGACGATGCGGACGGGGCCGCCGCGGCCGGGATCGAGGCTGATCTTCCGCGGCGCGCTGTAGAGATTGCCCGGCGCGGCGTTCCAGCGCTGGCCCTCGCCGCGGTCCATGGGCAGCTTGACCGTGTGGCCGTCCGACCGGTGGAAGGTCTCGTACCGGTGGAGAAGGGCCTGGACGTAATATGGACCGGCGGGCACCTCGGCCAGGCTGCGCAGGGGATAGCCGAAGGCGGACGCGTCGATGACCGCTTCGGCCCCCGGCTTGAGGCCGTCGACGTCGATGCCGAAGACGAGCTGGGTCGACGGGCCGTCGTTGACCTGGAACCGGGGCTCGGCGTCGGCGTTCGTCGAAAGGAGCAGGAGCATCCGGCCGTCGATCGGGGCGGCCGACCTCTCCGCGGGGAAGGAGACGGCGAACTTGACCTCGGCCCGGGAGACGGGCGGGACCGCGAGCAGGATGGCGACGGCGGCCAGGGCGGCGGCGATGGCCGTGAACCGGCGAAGGATGGGATTCATGGGACCCTCCCTGAAGGTGCGGACGGATCGTGGATGAGGGGAAAATAGCACAGAGCGGGAAGGATTGTCGACCGTTATGCCTGGCCCCGGGGGTGGCAGGCGTAGCAGGACTGGGAGTTGTACGCGAATCCGGTGACGCCGTTGTGGCGGCTGGTGGTCTCCTGCTGGTCGTGGCAGCCGAGACAGTTGAAGACGCGGAAGTCGCTCGTCTGGTGGCATTCGGAACAGGCCACGGCGTGGCGGCCCGAGCTGATCGGGAAGTCGTGATCGAAGTTCGCGCCCGACCAACCGGTGAACGACGTCCCGTGGCACTCCGCGCAGTCGGTGGGGAAGCCGGCCGACCTGTGGTTGGGGTCGGTCGTCGCGTTGTAGTCGGCGAGGTGGCACGACGCGCAGTCCGTGCGGCGTTCCGGCATAGACGCCGTTCGGATGGCATTCGGAGCACGCCAGCGTGGCGTGCCGGCCCTGGAGGGGGAAGCCCGTGTGGGCGAACGGACGCGTCCTCCCAGGCTCGCTGGGTATGGCACGCCGCGCACGTCGTCGGGAAGCCGGCCTGGACGTGGTTCGGATCGTCCGTCCCCTCGGTAATCCGAGCCGTGGCAGGCTGTAGCAGTCCGGCGACCGGGCCGAGAAGCCGCCGCTGCCGTGGCAGGTCTCGCAGTCGAGCGTCCGGTGGACGCCCTCGAGCCGGTAGCCGACGTTGACCTCGTGGCTCCAGAGCGCCGGGATCGACCTTCTTCCAGGACTGGGGCGTGTGGCAGTCGGAGCAGCGCGTCCCGAGGCGCAGGGCGTAGCGGTCGTCCTGACGCCGCTGCCAGTGGCAGACTTCGCAGTCGGTCGGCGTGCCTTCGAAGACGAGGTTGACGTGGCATTCCCGGCAGGCGAGGGTCCGGTGTTTTCCCGGTGAGCGGGAAGTTCGTCCGGTCGTGGGACTCGACCGTCCAATCCTGCCCGGCTCGCGGGGGCTTGAGGGCCGCGGCGGCCTTCTCCTGGCTCGAGCCTGTTTGGGCCGTGAGGACCAGGAGCGACACCAGGACGATGGCCGAAGCCGTGGCGAGCACGGTCGCGGAGTTCCGGCGGGTGCGGTTCATGGCTTCCTCATCGGCTCCTGTAGATCAGCCGGACGAACAGGAAGTGCTCGTTCTCGCCGGACCGGAGGAATCCGCCGTATTCGATGGACGCCGAGAGCGCCCGGCTGAGCCGGACGAGCGTCCCGAGCGACGACGTTCCGGTAGTCGGCGAGGTGGATGATCTGCGGATCGCCGGTCGCCGGGTCGATGCGCAGCCCGTTGAAGACGTTGGAATAGCTGCCGTTCAGGGAGAACCGGCCGAAGTCCTTCGTCAGGGAGACATAATAGGTGTCGGATTCCGACAGGTCGCCGCGGTTGACGGCGTAATTCCCGACCACGGACAGGCCCTGGCCGAAGAGGTTCGAGGCGGAGGCGCCGAACCGCCAGGTGTGGTTCTTGACGATGCCAGGTCCTTCTGCTGGCTCTCCTGGCGGCGCGACGGACAGACGCACCGTCCGGGCCGGCTTGACGCTCAGCCGGACGCCGTAATAGCTCGAGTAGTAGAACCGCTCGACGTCCTGGTTGAAGACGGTCGGGTCCTGGGACGCCTCGATGAGGTAGCGGTGGAAATCGAGCCCCTTGCCCGAGCTGTAGCTCGCCGTCACGTCGGCCCAGCGGCCGAGGTCCAGGCGGACGTTCCCGAACAGCCGCGACAGGCGGTTCGCCGCCGGCGACGTGGCTGCCGAGCTCGTATTCCGCGTCGCCGTAGATGACGAGGACCTTTTCGGACGGGCAGGAAGACGTGGCGTAGGCGAACTGCCTCTCGACGCTCGCCGTCGTAGCGGAGCTGGCTGAAGGTCAGGCCGGCCGTCCGGCCCTGCGGCGCCGAGCCAGCGGACGAAGGCGCCGGCCTTGAGATACTTCGCGTCGAGACGGCTGATGTAGGGCGTGGACTCGAGCCCGCCGAAGGCGCCGACGAGGAAGTCGCGGCCGAGCTTGATCCCGGCCATCCCGCCGAGAAGCGATCCGATCCCGGCCGTGTCGTAGAGGTTCATCTGTCCGACCGAGAGATAGAAGCGCGAGCCGGGCTTGTCGTAGGTCAGGCGGGCGTTGTAGAGGATGAGCTGGTTCGTCGCCTCGTCGCGGATGCCGATCCGGTCGCGGACGTCGAGCGACAGGGTCCAGCCCTGGCCCGGGACGGCTGATCAGGTCGAACTTGAGCCTGGTCGAGACCTGGTTGAAGAGCGCGCCGTCGGAGAAGCGCGAGCCGTTCCAGTCGAGGTAGATCGTCCCGGACTGATAGAAGGAGGGATTCGGGGGACTGCGCGGCGCAGGCGCGTCGCGGCGATGAAGGACGGCCGCCGCCAGGACGATCGGAGCCGATCCGGTATCCGCGCGTCGCATGGCCAGTTCTCCGTCCGCGTGCCGGCCGACCGTCCAGCCGTCCTGGGTATGACAGGCCAGGCAATTCTCCTGCCGGCCCGGATGGGGCGGGACATGGCAGCCGCGGCAGCCCGGGACCTTGAGAAGATAGGACCGACCCACCGTCCGCGGGAAGGAGTTCGCCGCGCGTATGGCAGACGTCGCAGGCTTGGCCTCAGATGGGCGCCCTGGAGATCGGCGCCGGTCTCGGAATGGTCGAAATCCGACGGGTCCAGGGGCACGATATTGGCCTGCCGGCCCTGATGCTCGGCGTGGCAGACGGCGCAGTCCTCGGCCTTGTCGCGATGGAAGCCGGTCTGGGCCGCGATGCGGGAGGCGATCTCCGTGTGGCAGGCCAGGCACTTGGCCGGGGAGACCTTGCCGGGGGCCGTGTGGCAGGCCGCGCAATCGGACTCGCCGGGCTTTGCGGCGTGGAAGGCGCTCAGCGGGCCGGGGATCTCCTGCCCGGCGCCGGCGAGGACGGCGGCCGCGGCGAGCGCCAGGGCCAGGACCAGTCCGGGGCCGAGGAGAGAGGCCACACGAGCTTTGCTGTCCATTTATCCTACCGTCTCTATATATCCTATCTATTTTATATGAAACTGTCAATCGCGTCCCCCGTCAGGCGCATCCCGTGGGCCGCTGGCAGACCGTTTTCCGGGGGCTCTGCCCCGGGCGGGGCGGCAATTTCCTCCTAGGCGTTCACCCTTAGGGGTGATTGACGGTGGGGGGCGACTAATCCGATGATAGACCTGAATTTACGGAAGGAGCCGGCTCATGGCCAAGATCCTTTTGCTCGATTTTACCCCCGCTGACCGGGATCGTCTCGTCTCCGAGAAATACGATGTCGACGTCCGCGCGACCGGCTGGACGACCGGACGGGACGAACCCCTCGACCTGCCCGGCGACAGCGAGGTCGTGTTCTACCAGATCGGCGGCGAGGCCGCGGCCGTCCGGCCCGACCTCCACGCCGAGGTCCAGGAAGCGCTCACCGAGCGGGTCCGCGCCGGCGCGCGGGTCGTTTGCTTCATCGGCGGCGGCGACGCCGCGCGGCTGACGAACATCGTCGGCCCGATGGACGGGATCCAGGTCCAGGACAGCGCCCGGACCGATGCCGTCGTCTTCAATCCCAGGGCCCTGTACCTCGTCCCCTTCGAGCGGTTCAAGCCCTTCATCGCCAAGGCCTTCCGGCTCCTGCCCGAGACGTTCGGGGACGGCGTCTGGGAGAAGGAGATCCTCCGCGAACGGCAAGTTCGAGTTCCTGGCCAAGACCACCGACGGCGCCCCCGTGGCCATGATGGTCCGCAAGGGCAAGGGCTACTTCCTGCTCCTGCCCTCGTTCGGGCCGAAGAATATCGAGATCGTCGACCATCATCCTCAAGGACACGCTGCCGCTCGCGCCCGAGCTCCCCGAGGAGCCGGCCGGCGACTGGCTCGACGGCGACGATTACGTCTTCCCCGAGCTCAAGGCCCTGGTGGCCAGGCGCGAGGACGAGAAGAGGAAGCTCGAAGAGGTCCTGGCCGACTACGACCGCCAGATCAAGGACCTGAAGGCCGGCGGCCAGGAGGAATTCCACCGCCTGCTCAAGGGCGAGGGCGCGGCCCTCAAGAACGCCGTCATCGGCTCGCTCCGCTACCTCGGCTGGGGCCGGGTCGTGGACGTCGACCAGTACTGGAAGAAGACGATCCGGAACAAGGAAGAGGACGCCTGGGTCATCGATCCGCGCCGACATGCCGGTCGAGGCCGGCCTGCGCAAGGGCGAGCTCGTCATCATCCTCGTCCGCGGCGGCAAGAACTGGGCGACCGACGACGAATGCGGCCTGCTCCAGAAGTTCAAGGGCCGCCGGATGCAGGAGTTCGACAACACCCGCATGAAGGCCGTCCTCGTCGGCAACTATTTCTCGGCGACCGAGGCCAAGGCCCGGCCGAACCCGTTCTCGGCGACCCAGATCGAGGAGGCCCAGAAGGACGGCAACGGGCTCCTCACGACCTACGAGCTCTTCCGGGCCATCAAGGCGGAGAAGGAGAACCGCATCTCCAAGGACGCCATCCGCGAGCAGATCAAGCTCAAGACCGGCCTGATCACCTTCGACATTTAAATCGGGGACACAATACCAATTCCTCTGACCTTTCGTGTCCTGACTGGGAAAATGGGGACGCTTCTATTTTATCAACCATCTTAATGCATTCATTCTCTGCAGATAGAATCGTCCCCTGGAATTGTTTTGTCGCCGCGGTAGAATCCCCGTCCTCATGAACCTGACCTGGATCGATTGGGGCATCGTCGTCGCCGTCTTCGCCTTCATCGTCGCCGTCGTCATCCTCAGCAAGCCGCTCATGCGGAGCGTCTCCGACTTCCTGGCCGCCGGCCGCACCGGCGGGCGCTACCTCATCAGCCTGTCCCAGGGCACGGCCTCGCTCGGGGCCATCACCATCGTCGGCATGCTGGAGATGAACTACATCGCCGGCTTCAACATGCGCTGGTGGGAGATGGTCATGGCCGTCGTGGTCGTCGGCATCAGCGTCTCCGGCTGGGTCCTCTACCGCTTCCGCCAGACGCGGGCCCTGACCATGGCCCAGTTCTTCGAGATCCGCTACAGCCGGTCGTTCCGCATCTTCGCCGGGGCCCTGGCCTTCGTCTCGGGCATCATCAACTTCGGCATCTTCCCGGCCGTGAGCGCCCGCTTCTTCATCTATTTCTGCGGCCTGCCGCGGACGGTCGACATCCTCGGCCTTCACGTCTCGACCTTCGCCCTGATCATGATCGTCATCCTCTGGATCCCGCTCTACTTCGTCTTCAGCGGCGGCCAGATCGCGGTCATGATCACCGACTTCCTCCAGGGCATCTTCGTCAACGCCGTCTTCATCGTCATCGTCATCGTCCTGATGCTCAAGGTCGACTGGGCCCAGATCTTCCAGGCCCTGTCGGCGGCCCCGCGCCAACGCCTCGCTCGTCAACCCCTTCCACACCGGGCAGCACCAAGGACTACAACTTCTGGTACTTCTTCATCGGCATGATCGGGGTCATCTACGGCAAGCTGTCGTGGCAGGGGACCCAGGCCTACAACGCCTCGGCCAAGAGCGCCCACGAGGCCAAGATGGGCGACGTCCTGGCCAACTGGCGGGACATCCCGCAATGGGGCCTGTTCCTCGTGTTCGTGCCCATCGTGGCCTACACCTTCTGGCACGGCCCGGGTTTCGCCGACGCCGCGGCCTCGGTCCGCCCCGTCCTCGACGGCCTGGGCTCGGACGCCCTGCGCAGCCAGCTGACCGTGCCCGATCGCCCTGACCAAGCTCCTGCCCGTCGGCCTGATGGGCGCCTTCGCGGCGGTCATGCTCGCGGCCGCGATCGGCTGCAACGAGACCTATCTCCACTCCTGGGGCTGCATCTTCATCCAGGACGTCGTCATGCCCATCCGGAAGAAGCCGTTCGCCCAGGCCGAGCACATCAAGCTCCTGAAGCTGTCGATCCTCGGCGTGGCCGTCTTCATCTTCGTCTTCAGCCTGCTCTTCCAGCAGAGCGAGTACATCTTCCTGTTCTTCGCCATCACCGGGGCCATCTTCGCCGGCGGCAGCGGCGCGGTCATCATCGGCGGCCTCTACTGGAAGCGCGGCACGACGGCCGCGGCCTGGTCGGCCATGATCGTCGGGCGCGGTCACCGCGGTCGGCGGCATCGTCGTCCAGCAGCTCGTGCCCGACTTCCCCATCAACGGCCAGATGTTCTGGGGGCTGGCCATGGCCCTGTCGAGCGTCGTCTACGTCGTCGTCTCGCTCCTGACGGGCCGCGGCAAGGCCTTCGACATGGACAAGATGCTCCACCGGGGCGCCTACCTGATCCAGGAAGAATACACCGTGGTCGACGCCGTCCCGGTCAAGGGCTGGAAGGTCCTGGGCATGGGCCGGGAGTTCACCCGCTGGGACAAGGTCATCTACGTCGCGACCTACGCCTGGACGGCCAGCTGGGTCGTCGTCTTCGTCGTCGGGCACGATCCTCAACCTGACCCGCCGGGTCGGGGACGGGTCCTGGATGCACTTCTGGAAGACCTACACGATGATCTACCTCGTCGTCTCGATCGCCGTCATCGTCTGGTTCTCGGTCGGCGGCATCATCGACCTGAAGAAGATGATCGGGACCCTCAAGACCATGAAGCGCGACCACGCCGACACCGGCTTCGTCGATCGGGGCCGCGGGTAAGGCCCGGGGCTGAGGCCCGGCGCCGGGCGCGGGAGGAGACATGGAGTTCGGACGCTTCTCCGACGACGGCCGGGAGTTCGTCATCACCGACGTCCGGACGCCGAGCCCCTGGATCAACTACCTCGAGAACGGGCGCTATTTCGCCACGATCTCCGGCGAACGGCGGCGGCATCTCCTACGACCGGAGCCCGCTCCACGGACGGATCACGCGCTACCGCATCAACGACGTCCCTCCCGACCGGCCGGGGAAGTATATCTACGTCAAGGACCGGGACACGGGCGAAGTCTGGAGCCTGACCTGGCAGCCGGTCGGGCGCGAGCCCGCGGCGGCCTACCGGGTCGCCCACGGCTTCGGCTACACGCGGGCCGAGGCCGAGGTCGAGGGCATCGCCTCGTCGGTCGTTTTCTTCGTGCCGGCCGACGACGACCGCGAGATCTGGAAGGCGGTCCTGACCAACCGGTCGGGGCGGGCGCGGCGGCTGGCGGTCGTCGGCTACGTCGAGCTCGCCCTCGGCCACGCGCTGGTCGACCTCATCAACCAGTGCGACGACCAGCACTTCAACCGGGCCCATTTCGAGAAGGGCCTCGACGCGCTCTTCGCCACCAAGACCTACTGGGTGACGGAGACGCGCGGCACCCAGCACCAGGAGAACAAGGAGTGGGACCGCTGGGCCTATTTCACGGTCAACCGGCCCGTCGCGGCCTACGAGACGGTGCGCGAGCGGTTCATCGGGCCGTTCCGGAGCGAGTCGAACCCGATCGCGCTCGAGCGCGGCCTGGGCTCCGAGGACATGGACTGCGGCAACGCCGTCGCCGCCCTCGAGGTCGACCTGGAGATCGGCGCCGGGCGAGTCGGCCGACGTCATCTTCTCGCTCGGGGTCATCGCCAAGCCGGAGTTCGAGCGGACGAAGGCCGAGGTCGTGGGGAAATACCGGGACGCGGCGTCGGTCGACGCGGCGCTCGACCGCGTCCGGGAGGCGTGGGACCGCTTCTTCAGCCACACCCGGGCCGCGACGCCTGACGCCGAGGCCGACGTCTTCCTGAATTTCTGGACGCCCTACCAGGCCAAGGTCGCCTTCGACGTCGGGCGGGTCGCCAGCTTCTATTACTGGGGCATCGGCCGCGGGTTCGGCTATCGCGACACGGCCCAGGACACGATCGCCATCGTCATCGCCGACGCGGCCCGGGCCCGGGCGCGCGTCGGGCTGCTGGCCCGGCAGATGCGGCGCGACGGCAAGGTCTACCACCACTTCTACGGCGACGGGCAGGGGGAATTCACCGAGCATTGCGACGACCCGCTGTGGTTCATCCTGGCGGCGACGGAGTATCTGAAGGAGACCGGCGACTTCGGGCTTCTCGACGCGGCCGAGCCGTTCCTCGACGGGGGAGAGGGGACGGTCCTCGACCACCTGATGGCCGTGGCCGGATTCGCCGGGCGCGAACCTGGGGCCGCACGGCCTGCCGAAGTTCGGGCGCGGCGACTGGAACGACACGCTCGACTACATCGGCGGCAAGGACGGCGGCGAGAGCGTCTGGGGCGCCATGTTCTATGTCGCCATGCTCGACCGCCTCATCGAGCTCCTCGATTTCGTGAAGGCGGGCGGGAGGGGCGGGGCCGCGCGCGAGCTCCGCGGCCGGCTGGCGGGGGCGATCGAGGCCCACGCCTGGGACGGCGACTGGTACATCCGCGCTTTCGGCGAGGCCGGACGGAAGATCGGCTCGAAGGCGAACGCCGCGGGCCGCATCTTCATCAACACCCAGAGCTGGGCCGTCATCGCCGGGCTGCCGGACCGGGCGCGGCTCGTCCGGGCCATGGACAGCCTCGCGGAGCGCCTCGACACGCCCTACGGCCCGAAGATCTGCGCCCCGGCGTTCCGGGAGATCGATCCGACGATCGGCCTCATCACGCGGTGCGTCCCGGGCAAGAAGGAGAACGGCGCCGTCTTCTGCCACCCGGCGGCCTGGGCCATCCAGGCCGAGTGCCTGCTGGGGCGGGGCGAGCGGGCCTACGCGTATTTCAAGAAGCTCCTGCCCGGGCGGATCGACCAGGCGACGTTCTCGGCCGAGCCCTATGTCTACTCGCAGTACATCACGAGCGACGAGCACGCGACGGCCGGGAAGGCCAGCCATTCCTGGCAGACCGGGACGGCCGCCTGGATGTACCGGGTGGCCTACGACCACATCCTCGGCGTGAGGCCGTCGTACGCCGGGCTGGTCATCGATCCGGTCGTGCCGCGGTCATGGACGCGGTTCCGCGTCGAGCGGGTCTTCCGCGGGGCGCGGTACATCGTCGAGGTCGAGAACCCGGACGGCGTCGAGCGCGGCGTCCGGTCGATCGAGGTCGACGGCGAACGGGTCGACGGGGCCCATCGCGCCGCGTCCGGCCGGCTCGGTCCGCAGGGTGAGCGTCAGAATGGGGAGGGAAGAATGAGACGAGAAGGGGGAGGGACCATGCGCCGATATCCCGGCAATCCGATCCTGACGAGAGACGACATCCCGGACATCCCGCCGCTGCTGACCGACGCGACCTCCGTCTTCAATCCCGGCGCGGCGAAGGACGGCGGGATCACCTATCTGCTGCTCCGCGTCCAGGCCCGGTCGCGCGAGACCTTCATGGTCGCGGCCGAAAGCGCCGACGGGTTCCGCTTCGTCGTCCGCCCGGAGATCGTGGAGATGAAAGGGATCGAGAGCGTCCGCGAGAAGATCTACCACGCCTATGACGCCCGGATCACCCGGCTCGACGGGGCCCATTACGTGATGTTCGCCATGGACATGGACAGCGGCTGCCAGCTGGGCCTGGCCCGGACGGCCGATTTCAAGGAGTTCCGCTTCCTCGGCGTGACGTCGACCGACGACGTCCGCAACGGCGTCCTTTTCCCGGAGAAGGTCGGCGGCCTCTATCTCCGGCTCGAGCGGCCCAACAAGGCCAAGCTCGCGGGCGGACCGACGACCGGGACGGAGATCTGGCTCGCCGGATCGGACGACCTCCTCGCCTGGCGGCGGCTCGGCCCGGTCATGGGCGGGCGGTTCCACTACTGGGACGAGTACATCGGCTCCGGGCCGCCGCCGGTCAAGACGCGCCAGGGCTGGCTCCACGTCTATCACGGGGTCGCGACGCATTTCGGCAGCGCCAACATCTACCAGGCCGGGGTCGGCGCTGCTCGACCTCGCCGACCCGACCAAGGTCATCGGCCGGTCGAGGGGCAACGTCCTCGAGCCGCGGGAGCCCTACGAGATGTGCGGCCAGGTCCCCAACGTCGTTTTCCCCTCGGGGATGGTCGTCGACGAGGTCGACGCCGAGGGCTACGCCCTGCCCTCGAGCCCGGTCAAGGTCTATTACGGCGCGGCCGACACGGCCGTGGGCCTGGCCGTGACGACGGTCGGCGAGCTCCTGGACGCGGCCGACCGAGCCGCCGCTCTAAGAAGGGGTCAAACCTTGGCGGTTTGACCCCTTCTTCTTTATGTGCTAAAAAAGAGCTTCGATTCGCCCCGCTGGAGAGAACCATGAAGAGAACGGAGAGGCATCACCTCAAAGAAGACGAGATGGCGCACGGCGTCCATTGGGCCGTCGAGTTCTTCCGGACGTACCGGCGCGAGATCACCATCGTCGGCGCCGCGCTCGCCTTCGCGGCCGTCGTCTTCGCCGGGCTCCTCGCCGTCCGCGCCAACGCCCGGAGCCGCATGAGCCGGGCCGTCGGCGAGGTCGGCGCCCTGGCCGCCGAAGTCTCCCAGAAGCCCGAAAAGCTGGCCGACCTCGAGAAGCTGGCCGCGAAAGGCCGGACGGCCCGCCTGGCCTCCGTGGAGCTGGCCCGGTACTGGGCGGAGAAGGCCGATTGGGCCAAGGCGGGATCCGCTCTCGACCGGCTCCCGGCCGGCTCGAAGGACCTCCTCTATTACCAGGCCGAGGACCTCAAGGCCCAGGTCGCGCTCGGCAAGAAGGATTTCGACAAGGCCATCGCCATCTACAAGAAGATGGCCGACGAGAAGCCCAAGGTCTATCCGCTCGACGCCGTCCTGTTCCACCTGGCCGAGAGCCATGGAGCTCAAGGGCGACATCGCCGGCGGCGCTCGAGCTCTACAAGAAGCTCCAGGCCGATTACAGCCAGTCCTATTACGGCTACGAGGCCTCCCTCAAGGTCGGCAAGCTGGAGGTCCGGAAGTAGGAGCGGATTTGCCAATTGTCCCGGAAGGGATATAATAGACCCCCAATAATCCCAAGGAGGAATCCCATGGCTTTCATCATCACCGAAGAATGCATCAACTGCGGCGCTTGCGAGCCCGAGTGCCCCAACCAGGCGATCAGCGCCGGCGAAGAGCGCTACGTCATCGACCCGGCAAAGTGCACCGAGTGCGTCGGCCATTTCGACACCCAGCAGTGCGCGTCCGTCTGTCCCGTCGACGCCTGCGTCCAGGACCCCGACCGCAAGGAGACCAAGGAAGAGCTGATGGCCCGGTTCCACAAGCTCACCGGGAAATAGCCCGCAGAGACAGGTCCGTCTTTAAGGAGGAGTGAGCCGGTTTCACTCCTCTTTTTTTTCAGGCGACCATGAGCGAGACGACGGCGGGACGCAAGACGCTGGCTGAACGGGATCCTCTTCGGCCTGACGGTCCTGACGACCTGGTTCGCCGGCACGTTCTTCGCCGCGTCCTTCCTGTCCGCGGAAGGGGCCGTCTCCCGGCGCGCTCTTCTCGCCCCGGCTCCTCGGGCTGGGCTTTCTCTACGCGGCCGTCCTGATGATCATCCTCACCGGCCACGAGCTCGGCCACTACCTGACCTGCCGCCGCTACGGGGTCCTGGCCACCCTGCCCTTTTTCATCCCCGGCCCGCCGTTCCTGGGGACGTTCGGCGCCTTCATCCGCATCAAGTCGCCCGTCCGCTTCAAGCATCAGATCTTCGACGTCGGGGCGAACGGACCGCTCGCGGGGTTCGCCCTCGCCCTGCCCGCCCTCGTCGTCGGGCTGGCCCTCTCGAAGGTCGGCCCGCTCCCCGCGGCGCCGGACACGATCACGTTCGGCGAGCCGCTCCTGTTCAAGCTCCTGAGCGGCCTCTTCTTCGGCCGGATCCCCGAGGGATCGACCCTCGTCCTTCATCCCGATCGGCTTCGCCGGCTGGGTCGGGCTCCTGGTCACGGCCTTCAACCTCATCCCGCTCGGCCAGCTCGACGGCGGGCATGTCGCCTACGCCGTTCTTGGAAAGAGGGCCCGCCTCCTGTCCTGGATCATGGTCGGCTTTCTCGCGGCCATGGGCGTTTCTTATCACCTGAGCTGGATCATCCTGGCCGCGGTCATGCTCTTTTTCGAGTTCAAGTCCAAGATGCGCCTCCGCCACCCGCCCGTCTACGACGAGGACGCCCCGCTCGGCCCGAAAAGGACAGCCCTGGGCTTCGTCGTCCTGCTCATTTTTGTATTGTCCTTCATCCCCGACCCGATCAAAGGCGCGAGCCTGCTCGACATTCTCAAGGGCTCGTGGGGAGCGGGCGGATGACGCGAGCGCATCGTTCTTCGGCCCGGAATTATGCACAACTTTTGTGGAAAAGCTGTGGAAAAGGACGGCTTCCGTCGAGCCAATACCCGTTCCTGCATCAACATAGCTCGGTTTGCACAAGAACCTGTCACGGCCGCAATTCTAGCCCTATCAGCGAGTTAATAACTCATTGAAATGATTGATGTTGTGGCGTTAAGATAAAGGGAGGCCGAAAGAGAGAGCGATGACGGACCAATTCCGCGAAGCCGAGGCGACTTTCTCGCTCCTGCTCGAAAAATTCAAGGAAAAAAAGATCTCCCAGCAGGAGTTCGCCGATTCCCTGAAACAGCTCCGCATCAAGGACGACGAGGGGCGCTTCTGGGTCATCGGCGCGCAGAGCGGCAAGTGGTACGCCTTCGAGAACGGCGAGTGGATCGAGGCCAAGCCGCCCTCTCAGATGGAGAGGAAGGCGATCTGCATCTCCTGCGGCTTCGAGAACGACATCGAGGCCGAATCCTGCGCCCGCTGCGGCAACCGGCACGACGACGCCGCGCCCGGAGACGCCGGCGGAGGCGGACCCGCCGCGCGTCCGCCGGCGGCCGCCGAGGCCGTCCCCGCCGCGTCCGCCGGGGAGATCACGCGTCCGCTCCGTCGACGTCATGTCGTTCCTGTGGTTCTTCGGCGTCTTCGGCCTCTTCGCCGGGATCGTCTTCGGCCTGCTCGCCGGGGTGACCGGCCTGTTCTCCGGATTCGTCTCCCGCCTGCCCGGCTTCTTCGTCGATCACCAGGGCGACCTCCTGGGCGGGCTCGCCTTCTTCGGTCGTCGGCGGGATCCTGGGGTTCGCGATCGGCGCGGCGGCGGGGGCCGTGACGGCCCTCGTTTCGAACGGGATCCTGTCGCTCGTCGGCGGGCTCAGGTTCCGCCGCTCCTGAGCTTCGCCAGGCCCCAGGCGATCTGTCCCAGCGACAGCGATTCGTCGTTGGGGGAATAGGCGAGCGGCCGGAGAACGCGGAAACCCGCCGCGGCGAGCTTCCTCTCCGCGCTTCCGAGGAGCCGCCTGTTGAGAAAGACCCCTCCCGCGAGCGAGACGATCGTCCGTCCCGTGCGTTCGCCTGGCCCTTTCGGCGACGGTGACGATGAGGCCGGCCAGGGAATCGTGGAACTTCGCCGCGACCGTCGCCGCGGGCGTCCCCTTCCCGACGTCGCGGACGAGGCCGCGGACGAGCGGGCGCGAAGGAGATCACGACGGGACCGCCGGCCTTCTCCGGCTCCGAAAGGGCGATCGGGTAGCGGCCGCGATAAGCGCTGTCGGCGGCGGCCTCGAAGCGCATGGCCGCCTCGGCCTCGAATTCGAGGCGCTCGGGCGCCGTCCCGGCGATGAACGACACGGCGTCGAAGAGCCGGCCGCAGCTCGACGTGAGCGGGCTCCGCAGGCCCGTTCGGATCATGGCCAGGACGGCGTCCCGGCGCGCGCGGCCGATCCGCCGGAGGGCGCGCGACGGCGGCCGGGATGTCCCCGCCGAAAGCCTTGTCGAGCCAGGCCAGGGCCATCCGCCACGGCTCGCGGGCGGCCAGGTCGCCGCCGGGCAGGGGGACCGCCTCGAACCGGGCGAAGCGCTCGAAGCCGTCGTAATCCGCGAGCAGGAACTCGCCGCCCCAGGCCGTCCCGTCCTCGCCGTACCCGTAGCCGTCGAGGGCCACGCCCAGGACCTTCGGCGCCGGGGCGCGACGCCGTGCTCGAGGAGCGGCGCCAGGACGTGGGCGTAGTGGTGCTGGACGCGGAGGTGGGGGAGGCCCGATCCGGGCGGCGAACCGGGTCGTCCGGAAATCGGGATGGAGGTCGGTGACGACGGACCTCGGGCCGGGCGTCGAAGAGGCGCTGGAGATGGGCCAGGGTCTCCTCGAAATAGCCGAAGTTCCGGTAATCGTCGAGGTCGCCCAGGAACTGGCTGGTGACGACGTAGCCGTTCTTGTAGAGGGAGATCGTGTCCTTGAGCTCGCCGCCGAGGGCGACGATGACCGTCGGTCGGCCCGGAGCCCTTCCGGGACGGGCTGCGGATAGGGGACGTAGCCGCGGGCGCGGCGGACGAAGAGCGGGCGCGCCCGCGACGGCCTTGACGACCGAGTCGTCGGCCCGCATCGCGATCGGGCGGTCGTGGGTCAGGACGGCGTCGCAGAGCGGCGCCGACGCCCTCCTCCTCGTCCTTGATGATCGGGGCGTCCTTGGCGTTGGAGCTCGTGGCCACGATGAGCGTCGAGGCGCTCGAGGAGGAGGTGGTGGAGGGGCGTGTAGGGCAGCATGAAGCCGATCTCGTCGAGGCCGGGGGCGATGCCGCGGGATGTCCTTCTTCTTTTCGAGGAGGACGATGGGCCGCCGCGCCGAGACGAGGAGCCCGCGCCTCGGCCGCCGAGACGCCGGGCGAAGCGTCGGACGACCGCGAGGTCGCGGGCCATCAGGGCCAGCGGCTTCGTCCGGCGCTCCTTGATCCGGCGCAGGCGGGCGACGGCCGCGGCGTTGAACGGATCGCAGACGAGGTGGAAGCCGCCGAGCCCCTTGACGGCCAGGATCCGGCCCGCCCGGATGAGGGCCGCGGCCTCGGGGATGTCCCCGGCGAGCGTCCGGCCCGTCCGGGCGTCGACGAGGGTCAGGCGGGGCCCGCAGACCGGGCAGGCGATGGGCTGGGCGTGGTAGCGGCGGTCGAGCGGGTCCGCGTATTCGCGCGCGGCAATCGGGGCACATGGGGAAGCCGGCCATGGTCGTCGTCGGCCGGTCGTAGGGGAGGCCGCGGACGATCGTGTAGCGGGGGCCGCAGTTCGTGCAGTTGGTGAAGGCGTAGCGGTAGCGGCGCTCGCCGGGCGTGTCGATCTCCTCGAGGCATTCGTCGCAGGTGGCGATGTCGGGCGAGATGAAGACGAAGCCCGGCCGCTCGCGCGTGGCTTCCGGATCTCGAAGCCCCGGCGGCCCGCGACCGGCGCCGGGCCGCGCGTCGAGCTTCTCGATCGCGGCGAGCGGCGGCAGCCCGGCTCGCAGGGCGGCGAGGAACCGTCGAGCGGACGACGCGGGCCGGGCCTTCGACGTGGATCTCGACGCCCGAGCCGGCGTTCTCGACCCAGCCGTCGAGGCCGAGCTCGGCGGGCCAGGCGGTAGACGAAGGGCCGGAAGCCGACGCCCTGGACGACGCCGAAGACCGTGAGGCGGGCGGCGGCGCGGCGGGCCCCGGGCGTCGCGGCGGCGTCCCCGGCTCACGTCGCGGCCTTCGACTCCGACCGCGGGCGGCGGCCTCCCGGCTGTAGACGCAGCCGCAGTAATCCTGCCGGTAAAGGCCGTGGGCCCGGCTCAGGTCGACGCTCTTCTTGAAGCCGTCCTTCTTCTTGAAGTCGGCCTCGAGGAAGGCGATGCCGTGACGGGCGGCGAACTGCCGGCCGATCCGGTTCAGCGACGGCGGCCTTCTTCCAGGGGCTCAGGCTCATGACCGTGGTGAAGGCGTCGAAGCCCTCGCGGGCCGCCCGCGCGGCCGTCCGGCCGAGCCGCACGGCGTAGCAGACGTCGCAGCGGCGGCCCTTCTCCGGCTCGTCCTTGAACTTCCGCGTCAGGGCGATCCAGCCGTCCGGGTCGTAGTCGTCCTCGAGGAGGGGGACGCCCGCAGTCGGCGGCGACCCTGCGGGCCTCGTCGAGCCGGAGGTCGTATTCCTCGCGCGGCTGGATGTTGGGATTGGAGAAGAAGCCGGTCACGTCGTAGGCTCGTCCTTGAGGACGCCGAAGACGTACAGGGCGTCGGGCGCGCAGCAGACGTGGACGAGGAGGCGCGGCTTGGGCACGGGACTATTTCAGGTGCTCGAGGCGGTCCTCGAGCTCGGCGATGGTCCTGTTGACGCCGTCGATCTGGAAATAGACGACGGCCAGCTCCTCGTGGTCGAACCGCGCGGCGTCGAGGATGCGGCCGACGTTCTCGAAGAGGGGCACCATGAGGCGCTTGACGTCGACGATCTTGTCCTGGACGCGCTCCTTGGCCCGCTGCCACTCCCGGATCTCCTTTTCGCGGGCCTGGAGCCGGTCGCGGTACTCCTCTTCGATGCGGCGGATGGCGGCGTTGAAGACGCGGACCCGGGCCTCGACCTCCTCGAGCCGGCGGTCGAGCCGGTAGCGCTCCTCCTGGAGCAGGGCGGCCTTCTCGCGCAGGGCGCCGATGCGCGCGGCGAGCGAGGCCGCTTTTTCGCGGGCCTTGTCCTGCCGGGCCGTCCGGTCGGCTTCGGCGAGCCTGCCGTTCGCGCCGATCTGGCGGATGTCCTTCTCGAGCCCCCCGAGCTGGGCCTCGGCCCCTTCGGTCTCGCGCAGGGCCGATTCCAGGGCCTCGAGGATCTCCTGCTTCTTGTTGGCCAGGGCCAGCATCTCCTCCTGGTGGGGCTTCCGGGCCTCCTCCTGCTCGGTGATGAGGGCCCGGAACCGCTCGACGGCGGCGTCGTGCTCGCGGCCGAGGACCTCGATGCGGGAGTAAACGTCGTGCCAGGTCTTCTGGTGGCGGCCGATCTCCTCGTCGAGGGCGGCGAGCCTGGCGCATTCCTCATCGACGCAGGAGGCGTGGATGTCCTCGTCCCAGGCCTGCTTGCCGAGCTCCCTCCAGAGCGCCGTCTTCTTCTCCTTTTCCTTCCTCAGCCGGGCCTGGATCCGGAGGCGGGCCATGTGGCGGCGGGCGCCGGAAAGGAACGCGCTGACGCGGCGGCGGAGGTCCTTGTCGCGGAGGAAGATGAAGGCGACGAGGAGCAGGATGACGAAGAGAAGGAACCACAGCAGCCAGAAGGGCAGCCCTTCGGGAACGCCGACGGGGACTTGCGTCTGGAGGGTCGCGTCCACGCCCCAATTATGGCTTATTTGATATTGCCGGAACAAGCGGACGAGCGTTTCCTTGGTCATGAGCTCGGACTGGCGGTAACGGATCATGCCCTTGCGGTCGATGACGATCGTGGCCGGGATGAAGTCGCCGGGCTCGTAGGCCGTGACGATCTCCGGCGTCGCCAGGGCGATCGGATAGTTGACCCCGATCTTTTTCGTCCATTCGATGAGGGCCGGCGCGGTCGTCTCGTCGACGGAAAGGCCGAGGATCTCCAGGCCCTCGCCCTTGAGCTCCTTGTAGGCCGCGATGAAATCGGGGATCTCCGGCGGCAGGGCGGGCACCAGGTCGCCCAGAAGTTGATGACCAGGACCTTGCCCTTGTAATCGGCCAGCTTCAGGGTGTTCCCCTGGAGGTCCTGGATCGAGAAATCCGGGGCCGGGACGGGCTCCATCTTCGTTTCCTGCGCCGGCTGGGCGCAGGCGGCCGTCACGGCGGCGATCGTCAGGGCCAGCGTCACTATCACGAAAGCTCGGGCGGACTTGATCATCTATGATCTCCTATACTGGGACATCAGATAAAGACGATGTCAATTATAGGGGAAGGGCGGCGACTCGGCAAATCGCGAAAAAGACCCGGTCCTTCAGGCGGCGCAGCCCTTGGTCAGGCGCTCCCAGCGGGCGTCGACCTCGGCCTGCATGGCCGCGATGTCGCTCGGGCCTTCAGGTGGCGGAAGCGGCCCTGGAGCCGCAGGTAGTCGTCGATCGGCTTCTTGTCCTTGAGCTTGAGGTTGAGGTCGTCTTCTCGCCGTTCTCGATCTCGAAGAGCGGGAAGATGCCGTTCTGGACGGCCATCCGGGCCAGCTTGACGGTGTCCTCGGGCCGGCTCTTCCAGCCCGTCGGGCAGGGCGCGTAGATGTGGAAGAAGCGCGTCCCCTTGATGTCCTTGGCCTTTTTGCATCTTCTTGAAGAGGTCCTCGGGATAGGCGACGCTGGCCGTGGCGATGTAGGGGATGCGGTGGGCGGCCATGATGGCGCACGATGTCCTTCTTCGGCCGGTTCTTGAAGTGCTTGACCGGCGTCGTCGTCGTCCAGGCCCCGTAGGGGGTCGCCGACGAGCGCTGGATGCCCGGTGTTCATGTAGGCTTCGTTGTCGTAGCAGACGTAGATGATGTCCTCGTTCCGCTCGGCCGCCCCGGACAGGGCCTGGATGCCGATGTCGAACGTGCCGCCGTCTCCGGCCCAGGCCACGACCGTCGTCTCGGTGTCGCCCGCCATCTCCAGGCCGGCCTTGACGCCGGTCGCCGTCGAGGCGGCCGTCTCGAAGGCGCAGTGGAAGATCGGGCACGTCCATGCGAGGAATAGGGGAAGGGCCCGTCGATGACGGCCCAGCAGCAGGCCGGGATGCAGAGCGACCGTCTTCTGGCCCGAGGGCCTTGAGCACGTAGCGCATGGCCAGCGTCGCGCCGCAGCCCTGGCAGGCCAGGTGGCCCGGGCCATCAGCTCCTCGTCGGGGAGGGTCAGCTTCATCTTTCTTGCTCTTTGCTTCATTTCTTGACTCCGATCCAGACGATCTCCTCGTCGGGCCTGTCCTTGGCCAGCGCGTGCGCGGCGATCTCCTTGAACGAGTCCGGGCGTGATGTCGCGCCCGCCGAGCCCGGCGATGAAGCCGAAGACCGGCGGCATGCCCGGCCTGGCCGTAGAGGGCGGACTTGACCTCCTGGTAGAAGATGCCGTGATGGCCGTAGGAGCAGTTCCGGTCGACGACGGCCGACCTTCTTGACCTTCCCCAGGACCTCGCGGACCGCGGTCGAAGGGGAAGGGCCGGAAGACCTTGATGCGCAGGTTCCCGGCCTTGACGCCGGACGGCCCGCAGCTCGTCGACGGCGACCCGGGCCGTGTAGCCGGCCGTCCCCGAGGTGACGAAGACGAACTCGGCGTCGTCGCACCGGTAGGGGTCGACGAGGCCGAGGCGGCGGCCGAAGACCTTCTCGAATTCGCGGCCGGTCTCCTCGATCAGGGCCGGCGCCTTCTCCATGTCCTTCTGGAGCTTGTAGCGGAGCTCCATGTAGTGCTCCGGGCCGGTCAGGCCGCCGAAGGCGCGCGGGTCGGCCGGCGTCAGCTTGATGGCCGGCTTGAACGGCGGCAGGTAGGCGTCGACCTGGGCCTGGTCCGGGATGTCGACGACCTCGTAGGTGTGGGACAGGGCGAAGGCGTCGAGGATGACCATGGTCGGGATGCAGCAGCGTCTCGGCGACCTTGAAGGCCTGGATGACCGTGTCCAGGACCTCCTGGTTCGAGGCGCAGTAGAACTGCATCCAGCCCGTGTCGCGCTGGGACAGGCTGTCGTTCTGGTCGGTCCAGATGCGTCCAGCCCGGGGCCATGGCCCGGTTGATGTTGCCCATGACGACGGGATGCCGGCCGCCCGACGGCCCAGTGGAGCATCTCGTGCATCAGGGCCAGGCCCTGGGACGAGGTGGCGGTGAAGGTCCGCGCCCCGGCGACCGAGGCGCCGATGCAGGCGGCCATGGCCGAGTGCTCGGACTCGACCTTGATGAACTTGGCGTCGAGCGTCCCGTCGGCGCACATCTCCGAGAGGAGCTCGACGACCTGGGTCTGGGGCGTGATCGGGTAGGCGGAGATGACCTGGGCCCGCGAGAGCATCGCGCCGTAGGACAGGGCGTGGTTGCCCATGATGACTTTCTTCATTTCCGCTCCTCCACCATGACGATGCACTTCGTCGGGCATTCCTCGGCGCAGATGCCGCAGCCCTTGCAGTAGTCGTAGTCCACGACCGGCCACTCGTCGACGATCTCGATCGACGGCGTCGGGGCAGAACTTCCAGCAGAT
The DNA here is from genome assembly GCA_963843505.1 of Candidatus Aminicenantota bacterium. Lineage (GTDB taxonomy): Bacteria > Acidobacteriota > Aminicenantia > Aminicenantales > Saccharicenantaceae > RBG-16-66-30. The sequence continues at coordinate 62,514 of CAWJKR010000008.1, forward strand.
GCCGCACTGGATGCACTTGGCTGCGGTCGATCTCGGGCCGGATGTTCCGCCAGGCCCCGGTCTTGTTGTAGAGCTGGAGCCGAGGGAGCATGGTCATGATCGGCATCTCTTCGGTCGGACTGTGAAGACGATCTTTTTGGCGTCTCTTTTCTTCGTCATGGCGTCCTCCTCACCCTCAGGCCTTCTCGTAGGCTTCCTCGGCCGCCTTGACGTTGTCCTCGGGCTTGATGGGGATCCCGTCCCGGATGGCCGCGGTCAGGGATTCGAGCTTGGTCAGGCCGAGGATCTTGATGACCGCCCCGACGATGGCCGTGTTGACGATCGGCGCGGCCAGGGTGCCGAGCTTGTTGCCGGACGGCGATCTCCGTGGCGTTGATCGTCCGGACCTTGAACTTGGCCGGGAAGCGGGAAGTCCTCGGGCCGGCTGTCGCTGTTGATGATGATCCGTGCCGCCCGTCCTTGAGGCCCTCGGTGACGTCGATGGCCTCGACGAGGGTCGGGTCGACGACGACGACGTGGTCCGGGCGCGTAGATGCGGCTCTTGTCGTAGATCTGCTTGTCGTCGATGCGGATGAAGGCGACGACCGGGCGAGCCGCGCCGCTCGACGCCGAACTCGGGATAGGCCTGGACGTAGTTGCCCTCTTTGGCGATGGCGTCGGCCAGGATCTTGGAGGCGACGACGGTCCCCTGACCGCCGCGGCCGTGGAAACGGATTTCGACCATAGGCCTCTCCTTTATGATGATGGATCGGAACGGCTATTATATGCCCACCGCGGCCGGAAGGGAAGGCGATGCGGCAGCGGCCGGCCCGCCGCTAGAGAACGGCGGCGTCGAAGCGTGTCGCCCTGGTGGATGTCGCCGGTCTCGAAGCCCTTCCTGAACCAGCGGACGCGCTGCTCGGACGTGCCGTGGGTGAAGGCGTCCGGGACGACGTAGCCCTGGCGTCTGCTTCATGATCCGGTCGTCGCCGACCGCGCTGGCCGCGTTGAGCCCCTCTTCGATGTCGCCCGCCTCGAGGAAGTCCGGCGTCCTGCTTGGCGTAGTGGGCCCAGACCCCGGCCAGGAAGTCGGCCTGGAGCTCCATGCGGACCATGAGCTTGTTGAAATCCTTCTCGCTCATGCCGGCCCCGCTGGGCCATGACCTGGTCGTTGATGCCGAGCAGGTTCTGGACGTGATGGCCGACCTCGTGGGCGATGACATAGGCCAGGGCGAAATCGCCCGGGGCGCCGAGCTGGCGCTGCATGTCCTCGAAGAACGAGGAGGTCGATGTAGACCTTCGAGTCCCCGGGGCAGTAGAACGGGCCCGAGGACGCGCCGGCGTAGCCGCAGGCCGATTCGACCTGGCCCGAGAACAGGACGAGCTTGGGCTCCCGATAGGTCCGGCCCATCTGCTGGAACTGCGTCTGCCAGACGTCCTCGATGCTGGCCAGGACGGTGGAGACGAATTCGCCCATCTCTTTGTCCTTCGCGCTGAGCGGCTCGCCGGATCCCGCCGCGTGCGGGCTGATCGACCTGGAGCCTCTGCGTGATGTCGGCCGGGTTGCCGCCGAGCAGCAAATACAGGATGGCGATGACGATGCCCAACCCGCCGATGCCGCCGCCGACCGCGAGACCCCGGCCGCCGACTCCCGCGCCGGTCTTCGACGTTATCGCTCTGCCGTCTTCCCTAGCCATCTCGATGCGGTCTCCCTCCTTCCGATTTCGCCGCCTGGCGCCTGTAGAGCTTCTTCAGCATGACCGCGTCGCCCTCGAGGTTCGGGCTCTCGCAGATGACCAGGCCCTCGACGTCGAGGTCGCGCAGGGCCTGCGAGCCATTCGTCGTAGCGGAAATCCGATCTCCTCGAGGTTGAGGTGCTTGATCTCGCCCTGGTCGCCGAAGTGGATCCCGGCGATGTGGATGTGGACGTTCCTCAGGGCGACCGCGGCCCGAGCTTGCTGCTCGACCTTGCGCAGGACGCGCTGCGAAATCCGTCGTAGGAATTGACCCTGCCCTCGCGGGCGTAGAGGTGCGAGAAATCGAGGCAGGGCTGGAGCCCGTCGACGTCGCGGCAGAGGGTCAGGACCTCGTCGAGCGAGCCGAACTGGGACCGCTTGCCCATCGTCTCGACCCGCAGGGTGATCGGCCAGGCGCTCGCGACCGGAGGATGGACAGGACCGCGGCGAGCTCCTCCTTGACGGCGGCGTAGGTCTGCTTCGGGCGTGTCCTTGCCGTAGAAGCGCGGCGTGGAAGACGACGCTCGCCGCCCCGCAGGCGTGCGGCCGACCCGGGCCGTCTTGAGGAGCCGCTCCTGGCTCTGGAGCCGCTTGCCGCGGTTCTCGGAGTTGAGGTTGATGAAATAGGGGGCGTGGACGCTCAGCCGGACGTCCCGGCCGCGGCCGCCGCTCGCGGACCTTGCGCGGCCGTGTCCAGGCCCATCTTGACGCCGTTGACGAACTCGATCTCCAGGCAGTCGAGGCCGAGGGCGCACGATGCGCTCGATCCCGGACAGGTCGGAGGTCGTCGGCTGCCGAGAGGGGACGCCGGCCGTGCCGAAGAGAAGGCCCCTCAGGCGCAGTCGCCATCGGCCTTCCCCCCGGCGCCGAGGAACTCGCTGACGATGCGCATGGCGCAGAATTCGCCGCACATGGAGCAGGCCTCGGCTCGTGGTCTTCCGCCGCTTGCCGCACGGCCGCGAACTTGACCGGGTCGATGGCGAGGCGCCGCTGGCGCCTCCCAGTCGAGCCGCTTGCGGGCCCGGGCGAGCGCGAGGTCGCGCTCGCGCGCCCCGGGGACGCCCTTGACGATGTCGGCCGCGTGGGCGGCGATCTTCGAGGCGATGAGCCCCTCGCGGACGTCGTCGACGGTGGGCAGGCCGAGGTGCTCCGCCGGCGTGACGTAGCAGAGGAAATCGGCCCCGGCCGCCGCGGCGACGGCGCCCGCCGATGGCCGCGACGATGTGGTCGTAGCCGGGCGCGATGTCGGTGACGAGCGGGCCCGAGGACGTAGAACGGCGCGCCGTCGCAGACGCGCTTCTGGAGGCTTGCATGTTCATCTCGATCTGGTCGAGCGGGACGTGGCCCGGGCCCTCGACCATGACCTGGACCCCGGCCTCGCGGGCCCGCTTGACGAGCTCGCCCAGGGTCAGGAGCTCCTCGATCTGGGGCCGGTCGGTCGCGTCCATGATGCGATCCGGGCCTGAGCCCGTCGCCCGAGGCTGAGGGTCACGTCGTGGCGGCGGGCGATCTCGAGCAGGCGGTCGAACCGGGCGTAGAAGGGATTCTCCTTCCCGTTGTGGAGCATCCAGGCCAGATGGAAGGCCCCGCCCCGGGAGACGACGTCGGCGACGCGGCCCTGCTTCTTCAGCCGGTCGATGGCCTTCAGGGTCAGGCCGCCGTGGACGGTCATGAAGTCGACGCCCTCGCGGGCCTGGGTCTCGATGGCCTCGAAGAGGTCGTCCTCGGTCATGTCGACGATCGAGTCCCGCGCTCGTCGATGGCCTTGACGGCGGCCTGGTAGATGGGCACGGTCCCCAGCGGGATGGGCGTCCGGGCGAGGATGGCCTTGCCGGATCTTCGTCGGATGTCGCCGCCCGTGCTCAGGTCCATGAGGGCGTCGGCGCCGTACTCGAGGCTGATCCGCGACCTTCGCGAGCTCGTCGGCGAGGAGCGGGAAATCCTGGACGTGCCGAGGTTGACGTTGACCTTGGTCCGAAGGCCGCGGCCGATGCCGGCGGGCCGGGCGGGGGCGTGGACGCGGATTGAAGGGGATGACGACCAGACCGCCGGCGACGAGCCCGGCCAGCTCGTCCGGGGCTACGCCCTCGTCCCGGGCGACCTTCTTCAGGGCCGGGCTGAGGAGCGCCTTTCCTGGCCTTTTCGAGTCTGTGTCATGGTGGGTCGGTCCAGTCCCTGAGGATGGAAATCAGAGTATAGAGGACGCTCCGGGGACTGTCAAGAAACCGGACGGTCCCAGGAGATCAGAAACGGAGTCTGACGCCGGCCCGCCATCCTCTTGTCCTGGCTTTCATGACTCCGCTGGACTACAATGCCTCGGGCGCGGAATCATGCTGCCGATAAACCGGGTCGGAAAAAAGATCTTCCTCCTCCTGGGACCTGTCTTGGCGCTCTGCTTTGCCGCCTCGGCCGCAGGAGGTTTCCGGGCAAGATCCTTTTGAAGTCAGGATCAAGCCCGGCCGCCGTGAAGAGTCGATTTCAGACAGCTTGAGGGCGTTCGAGCGCGATCCCGCAAGCGTCTTCGCTTTTAAAAGACTTTTGCGGATCTTGGAGCAGACCGGATCCCCCTCCGTCGAAGCGGCGGTCCCGAATGTCGTCCGGGTTTTTGAACGGCTCCGTCGCGGCTTATCCCGGAAACCCCAGGTTTCATTACGGCTTGGGCGTCGCCCGCATGAAGCAGGGCGATTTCGACCGGGCCCGCGCGCAGTTCGAAGCCAGCATCCTGGCCGGGGCGGAATTCTGGGAGGTGTTCGAGGACCTCGCCAACGCCTATCTTTCCGAGGCGGACATCCAAGAGACGTCGGCCTTTTTTCGGGCCCGCCTCGAGCGGAACGCGATGGACCCGTTTCTCCATCAGGCCGTCGGCCTGCTTCATTATTATTCATCGGAGTATCATGAGGCCTTCGCGTCGTTGGAAAAAGCGCGGGAGATCTTCCGGGCCAAGGGGATAAGGAGCGGTGAGGCCCAATGTCTCCTCAACCTCAGCGACGTCTTCACCTACCTCAACGACTATCCGGGCGCGCTCGAGCGGGCCTCGGAGGCGCTTCGCCTGGCCCGGGCGCTCGGCGACAAGCAGCTCGAAGTCCTGAGCCTGGAGCGCCAGGCCTTCGTCTGGGCGGACCTCGGGAAGGACTCCCAGGCCTATGACACCAGCACGCTCGCCCTGGCCCTTTCCCGCGGCCTGGCCAGCCAGAAGCTGGAGATCCTTTGCACCCGCACCTTGGGCGTTCTTCTCCTGAACAGGGGAGACCTCAGGGGGGCTGAGGAGCACTTGTCCGGGGCCCTGAGCTACTATCGGGCGACCCGGGACCTGCGAAGCCAGGATATATGCCTTTACTGGCTGACGCTGCTTCTGAGGAACAGGGGAGAGTACGCCAGGGCCATGGACTGCGCCCGCGAAGCCCTCGGGATAAGCCGGTTGATCGGATTCAAGACGGGCGAGGCCTTCCACCTCACGACCATCGGGGACATCCACCTTTCTCTCGGCAACTATGAGCGGGCCCTCGAATTCAACAAGGAGGCCCTCGTCATCGCCGAGAGATACATCGGCAAGTGGAGCAAGGAGGAGTGCCTCAATACGATCGGGTCCGTTTATATGGAGCTCCAGGACTACGGCCGGGCCCTTTCTTCATTCGCCGAGGCCCTCGGGTATATCGAGAAGATCGGCCACAGGCGGGAAGAACCGCGCTGTCTTTATAATCTGGGCTTCGCTTATTTCAAGCTCGGAGATCTCGGGAACGCCGCGGCCTGCTTTGAGAGAAGCCTCTCCGCCGCCGATCGGGGCCGGAATCGGATCGTCGGCGCCAGCGTCCAGAACCGCCTGGGAGACCTCTACCGGCGACAGGGCCTCTGGGACAAGTCCGAAGCGGCCTACGATCTGGCCGCCGCCGCCGGGCGCGCCATCGGCCATCCGGCCGTGATCTGGGAGGCGGCCGCCGGTCTGGGGGCGCTCTGCGCGGCCCGGAACGATATCCCGCGGGCCATCGGCTTCTATAAGGATGCCATCGCCGTCATCGAGGACCTGAGGATCCAGCTCCTGCTCCGGGAACAGAGCTCCGGGTTCTTCCAGTCCAAGATCTCCATCTATGAAGCCCTCGTCAATCTGCTCTATGAGGCCTATCAGGCAAGACCCGCGGAAGCGATCCTCGAGGAATGTCTCTTCTACGCTGAAAAGGCCAAAGCGCGGTCTTTCCTGGACGACCTCCAAAAAGCCGGCGTCGCGGCCCGGGTCCTTCCCCGGGAGATGGGGCTGCAGCTGGAGCTGATATCGAGCAACGTGTCGCGGCTTTCGTCGGAGCTCAGCGGCGGGCTCACCGATGAAGAGGACCGCGCGGAGATCCGTCGACGGCTCGAACGGGCGGAGGACGACTACGAGATCCTCCTCGCGAAGGCCGGAGCCGAGAGCCCGGGCAATCCGCTGGCCGTTTCGAACGAACCGCGCCGCCTGCCGGAGATCCGGCGCACACTTCTGGACGGCCGGACAGGCCTCATCGAGTATTTCGTGGGCGACGAGAGCCTGTTCGTTTTTATCGTCACCCGCGATCGCCTGGCCGTCGAGCGGCTCGCGGCGCCGGAGAGCAAACGGACGCTCCGCTTGGCGGCGGACTTCGTTCGTCTCCTGTCATCGAGGGAGATCATCGATACGGATGTCCTTCCGGCGGGACGCCGGCTGTACGACGCGCTGATCGGCCTCGCCGACAAGGGAAACCTCGCGGGCCTCGAGAACCTCATCATCGTTCCGGACAGGAGCCTGCATTATCTGCCCTTTGAAGCCCTCGTCCCCCCTGACGGCGCCGGACCCGGATCCGGCCGGGCCCGTTTTCTGATGGAGGACTACGGCCTTTCTTATGCGCCTTCGGCGTCGACGCTCGTGAGCATCCTCAACCGCGAAAAACCCGCCGGGGCCGGGCAGGATCTGCTTGCGATCGGAGACCCCATCCCCGGCTCCGGGCGTGGAGGCCCGGGCGGTCCGGCGCATGGCCAAGACGTGCTGTTCGAGTACTACCGGGACCAGCGCTTTGCGTTTTTCCCTCTCCGATTCGCCTCCCGGGAGATCGGCGCCATCGCCGGGCTCATCGATCCCGGGTTCCGGCGCACGGTCACCCGCGCGGACGCGACCGAGGACCGGGTCAAGCGGCACTCCCTGGAGGACTACAAGGTCCTCCATTTCGCCACCCATAGCCTCCTCGACGAACAGGTCGCCGCCCACTCGGCCCTCGTCTTGACCCAGGACCGGGGTTCGGGAGAAGACGGATTCCTCCAGGCCCGCGAGATCTACGACCTGCGCCTCAAGGCGGACCTCGTCGTCCTGTCGGCCTGTCAAACCGCCGCGGGGAAGATGGAAAAGGGCGAAGGGATCCAGGGGCTGGCCCGGGCCTTCTTTTGCGCGGGTTCGCGTTCCGTGGTCGCCAGCCTCTGGAACGTCAATGACGCTTCGACGGCCCGTTTCATGCGGACCTACTACGAGTATCTGACGCGCGGGCGGACCAAGCAGGAAGCCCTGCGCCTCACCAAGATCAAGATGAGCCGGTCACCGGGATCCCGCCCCTTCCATTGGGCGGCCTTCATCCTGATCGGCGAGGGAGGCGCCGGAGTCCCCCTCCATCCGTCGCCCTGGTGGCGCCGGCTCTTTCATCTCTGAACGACGAATCGGCCGAATTCCGATTCGACGGTCCGGCCGTCCTCCATCGAAGCCGTGATCTTCCAGAAATACACGGATCCCTTCCGCAACGCGCCCGTCGCGGCCGAAGGCGGCGTGTATTGGGCCTCAACGAGCGGAGGGGATTGGTGGATCGGTTCGAGCGTCTGATCAAAGATCTCCAGCCGGTAGGTTCGAACGCCGGGGATCCTTGTCCAACGGAAGTCTCCGGGTACTGAAGCGTTCGAGCCCCGGGGCGCGATCAGCCCGATCTCGATCCCCGCCGCGTTCCGCTCGGCCACGGGCGCCCGGCCCTTCCTCAGGCCCGGAAGCATGACGAGGGCGACGAATAAGGCCAAGACAGCGCCTGCGGCGGGAACGGCCAGCCAGCGGCGGGCCCACGCGCCGGGCCGCCTCTCGCCGCGCAAGGCACGGAGCTCGCGCCGCGCGTGGGTCCGGAGCCTGTCCCGGGCTTCCGGGCTTCCGAGGTCCACGCGCTCCAAGTCCTGGAGGATATCCTGGCTCGCCCTCTGAAGCTCGATCGACGCGTCGAAGATGACCCGGCAATCCGGACAGACGAGGACATGATCGAGGAGCTTCTTCTTGCGCTCTTCGGGCGCGCTCCCCTCGAAGAACCGGATGATCTCCTCCCGGGAGGGGCATCTTTTGGAGCTCATGATTCCGTCCCGGGAGCCGGATTCTCGGATCGGGGCGCCCCGGCGCTCTCGGCCCTCGCCCGGCTGATCTCTCTCAGATCGTCAATGCCCCGATAGTACAAATGGCGGACCTTCGCTTTTTCCCACTTGAGCGACGCGGAGATCTCCTCGATCGTCTGGCCCTTCAGGGAGAGACGCAGGACCTGTCTTCTGTTCTCGCTCAGGGAATCGACCATCTCCCTGATTCTCTCCCCGGCCTCGCTTTCGTCCAGGCGGCCCTCCGGGAAAGACTCCCTGGGGAGAGCCGTGATCTGGCCGGCTCCGGAGAAGATCCGCTTCAGGCTTTCGGCTTCGCTCGAAGGCCGCTGTTTCATCGCTTTCCTTAATTCGTCGATCGTCTTGGAATAAGCCACTCTCCTGATATAGGACGGAAGATTGTCGATCCTTTTACCTTTTTTGAGGAAGGTCCAGATCTTGACCCGGACCTCCTGCTCGACATCCTCGAGGTCGATGCCGTCGCCGCGGTGGAGGTGTCTTTGAATGACCTGCCTGATGAGGACCGAAAACTGTTCGATGACGGCTTTCGTGCTCTGTTCGATATCCTTCATGGGGCTCCCCATATTAACACATTCCTGGTACAATGAGGACCTTCCTGCGTCAGATTATTAGAGACGGAGGTATCATTGCGAAAACCAGCGATCGATCGGACGTCACGGACGGCCAGGACTGCTCGCCGCCGCTCTTATCCTGGCCATGGGGCTCGCGGCCTGTTCCCCGCGCACCCCGGCGAAGGCCCCTCTCCAAGCTCTCTTCGACGAGGGCCGGGACATGTTCTATGACGACGTCGCGGCCCAGGTCGCGAACAACCCGGACCGCGGCCGGCTGACCGACGCCGAGCGTTCCAAGATCGCCGGGCTCAAGGACGTCTACCCGCGCCTCTACGGCCTCATGGTGAACTATTTTTATCCGAAGGACGCCCCGGTCATGGACGCGCTCCTGGCCGAGGGGAGCGACGCGTCGATGGCGCGCTTCCGCGAGAAATACGTCGAGCTCGTCCGCATGACCGCGCGCATGTTCGCGGATTCCCTGTTCGAGCCGAGCCCGACGGGGCTCTTTTTCAAGGATCTCCTCCGGCAGTTCAACGGCCGGGACACCGTCGACATGGTGGTCATGGAGACGGGGAACATGGCCAACATCGATCTTCCCGCGCCCGACAAGATCGTCCCCAAGACGCTGAGCCCCGAATTCGACAAGCAGTGGGGGCTCGACGCGGCGCGGTTCCGGGAGGCCCATCGTCTCAGCAAGGGAAGGGGAGTCCGGGTGGCCGTGCTGGATACGGGGATCGATATGACCCATCCGGTCTTTCAGGACACCGTCTGGGGGAGCCATTACAATTTCGTCGGACGCGACGGCCTCCCCTGGGTCAAGGACGGCCCGCCCATGGTCGACTGGGGCTGGCACGGCACGGTGGTGAGCTCGATCGTGGCCAAGTACGCGCCGGAGGCCCGGATCACCCTCTATCGTTACCTCGACGGAGACAGCCAGAACGATTCCCCGTTCCCGACCATCGTCACCAACAACATGGGCGCCGCGATCTATAAAGCCGTCCACGATGGGAACGATATCATCAACATCAGCGCGGGGACCAGCCTCCACAGCCCTTATCTCGAGGAGGCCTGCCGGTATGCCTGGGAGAATAATGTCATCATCGTGACGGGAAGCCCGTACTACCAGGGCCGCTATCTGGGAGGCGCGGAGGATTATCCGGCCCAATATCCCACGACCATCGCGGCCACCGCCCTCGACCGTTTGGCCGAGAACACGTACGGCTATTGGGAGATCGCCGCCCCCGACCCGATGACGACCGTGGGATCGCCCAATGCCCCCTTCGTGGCCTTTCCCGCGTACTCTGGCGAGACGGACGTTTACGCGCCCGGCATCTCGTGCGCCACGCCGATCGTCGCTTCACTCGCCGCGCTGGCCGCCTCCGTTTACCCGCGGCTCGGAACCGAGCCTCCGGGGCAGTACGTGGAGACGATCAGGACGCTTCTCACCGAGAACGCCAACTCGAAGATGGTCGGCTTTGACGGCTTCTCGCCGGAATGCGGTTTCGGCATGATCGACGCCGTGACGACCGTCGAGGCGGCCCTCGCGCTCGGCGCGGCCCGCCCCGTCCGTGAGTCCGTCGCGGTCCGGCCTTCGCCCGCCCCCGCGTCCGGATCCGATGCGGTCTTCGCCGAAGGCGAAGCGGTCTTCCACAGGGCCCTCAAGCTGGCCTTGGGGCTTCACCCGGAAAGGGACCGGCTCCTGCCTTCGGAGATCGCGAGGATCGAAGGCGGGCCCGAGGGCCTTCCGCTCCTTTATGAAAACCTGGTCAATATCGTTTTCTGGCGCCCGGCGCCCGGCCTGCTCGAGCTCCGCGCGAAAGATGAGGCGGCCTTCAGAGACCGCTATTTCGCGCTCTGCCGGGAGGCCGCCGGCCGCTTCGTCGAATCGCTCTTTGCCGAAAGCCCGGCCTCTCAGGACCTGCTCCAGGCCGGGAAGAACCGGGGGCGCGGACGCCTTGACCTCGTTCTCGATTCCTTGGGCCGGGGGCCTGGCGACGAGCGCGTCCTGGACGCCCTCAAGGGCTTGGGGCCGGCCTTTCCGGATAAGAGCCGCGCCCTGCGGCTGGCCAAGTTCGGCGAAGCCCGGAAATCCGGGGGCGGCCGGGGCGTCAAGATCGCCGTCGTCGATTCGGGATGCGACTTCGCCCTCGACGGCTTGAAGACGGCGAAGCTCGACCATGCCTTGGACCTGTCGCTTGTCGGCGGAACCGGGGCTCCATGGAGCGGCGACAAGGCCGCCCCCGGGGACATGGACGGCCGCGGGACGCTCATGACCATGCTCGCGGCGTGGTGCGCGCCCGAAGCGGACATCCGGACTTACCGGATCAGCGCCGCCGCCGGTCAGCCCTATGAGTACTGGCCGGCCCTCGAGCTGGCCCAGGCCCTTTACAAGGCGGCCGACGACGGCTGTGACATCGTGATCACCGGCGCCGCCTTTGGCCGCGATTTTGAGTTCCTGAAGGAGGCCTGCCGGTCCGTCTACTCCCGCAACGTCATCGTCGTCGCCCCCAACGGGCTCATTCCCCCGGGGAGTTCGCAGGAGACTCCCGCGTACCCGGCCGCGTACAATTTCGTCATCGCCGTCGCGGGCGCCGACGATGCGAGCGGCCCCGGCCTGCGGCCCTGGGCGCCGTCGGCCCCGGCCCGCGAGACCGCGGTCACCGGCCCCGCCTTTGCCGCCCCCGGCATCCCCCCCTCGAACGCCTATGCCGCCGGCGTCTGCGGCGGCTTGGTCGCGCTCCTTTCTCCGCAGATCCCCCGGACGGGGAAGGAGCTTCCCGGCCAGTACGTGCAGCGCGTCGCCGAGATCCTGAAGAAATCGGCCGATCCGAAGGTGCTCGGCTACGGCGCCTTCAACGTCAAGGTCGGCTACGGGTTCATCGACGCCTCGAAAACACTGGGAACGGGACTTCAGGCCTATATCGTCAAGATGAACCAGCTCGAGGACAACTTCAAGAAACGGATGGCCAGGAGAGCGGAGATGGCCGAGGAAGCCGCAAAAAGAGAGGCCGAGATGAAGCAGGCCCCGGCCAAGAAAAAATAGGCCGCCCCGCGGCGCCGCAAGGGAGGTTCTCATGATCGTTCGGATCAGACGTTCAGCGTTGATCGCCGCGGGGCTGGCCGTCGGCCTCGCGCTTCTCGTTCCCGCCTCCGGCCTGGCGCAAGCCGCCAAGAAGCCGCTGACGCTCGAGGCGATGATCTCCATCAAGTCGGTCGGCACGGTGGCCTTGTCACCGTCCGGCAAGACGGTCGCCTTCGATGTGACGTCCGTCGATTGGGCCCGCAACACCTTCACCTCGGACGTCTGGCTGGCGGACGTCGAGAGCGGGAACATCTTCCCGGTGACCAAGGGACCGGATATGAACATGGGTCCGGCCTGGTCGCCGGACAGCCGGGCCGTGACCTTTCTTTCCACCCGCCGCGGCAAGCCGCAATTGTTCGTCTTCCGTCCGGGCCTCGGCGAGGCCGAGCCCCTGATCGAGGCGCCGGGCGGCGTTCAGAAGTACGCCTGGTCGCCCGACGGGAAGGCCATCGCGTTCTTGACGCCGGAGACCCCCGACCCGGAGCGGGCCAAGGCGCGGGAATCGGGTTTTGACGCCTTCGAGATCGACGCGACGCGGCCCCGCTCGCAGATGCAGCTCTTCGACGTCGCCGCAAAGACGATCAAGACCCTCGTCGCCGGCGATTTCCATATCATGGGCTTCTCCTGGTCGCCCGACGGGTCCAAGCTGGCCCTGGTGACTTCGCCGAAGAACGTCGAGCACGTGACCTGGGATTTCCAGACGTTGAGGGTCGTCAACGCCGACGGCAGCGGGCTCAGGGCCCTCGACTTCCCTTATTACGCGGCCTTCACGCGCCGCGGCGAAGCCATCTGGAGCCCGGACGGCCGTTATCTGGGGCTCGAGGTCGGCGATCTCAAGAAGCCGGAGCTCTACGGTCACATCGTCCAATTGGTCGATCTCCAGACCGGACAGGTCTCCAACGCCTCGGGCGATACGGACCATTTCCTCTACAACTGCCGCTGGGCCGCCGACGGGGGCGGGATCTATTATGTCGCCTACCATCTCCTGAACAGCCAGATCTTCCGCCTCGACCTCAAGACCCGGACGGCCCGCCAGCTGACCCACTTCCCCAAGATGGAGATCAACGCGGTGTCCTTCGCGGCCGACGGCCGGACGATCGCGTTCTCGGCCCAAACGCCGGACCGTCCCCAGGAGATCTACGTCGGCGACATCAACGATCCCGACAAGGCCCGTCGCCTGACCGACCTCCACCCCGAGCTCAACGCGACCTGGCTCGGAGAGACCGAGGAATTCACCTGGAAGTCGACCGACGGGCTCCCGATCTCGGGGAACATCGTCTATCCGTTGGGGTATGCCAAGGGCCAGGCCTATCCCACGGTGACCTTGATCCACGGCGGCCCGGCCGGGAATTTCAACAATTCTTTCGCCGGGAATTACTTTTGCCCGGCGCAGTACTTCGCCGGGCAGGGCTATCTCGTCTACATGCCCAACGTGCGCGGCAGCATCGGATGGGGATCGACGTTCCTGAGGGCCGATATCCGCGACTGGGGCGGCGGGGACTATCGGGACCTGATCTCGGGGCTCGATGCGCTCATCGCCCGCCGCTTGGCCGACAAGGACCGGCTCGTCGTCTGGGGAGGGAGCTACGGGGGCTATATGACCAACTGGATCGTCACCCAGACGTCCCGCTTCAAGGCCGCCCATAGCGAGGTCAGCATCGCCGATCTCCAGAGCCTGTGGTCGGTCTCCCCGATAGGCCGGATCCTCAGCCGGCAGTATTTCGGGAAGACTCCTCTCGAGGATCCCGACCTCTACAGGAAGCTCTCCCCGATCACCTATGCGAAGAACGTCAAGACGCCGCTGCTCCTCACCCAGAACGAAAAAGACGAGCGCGTCCCCGTTGAGCAGGCCGTGGAGTTCTTCCGGGCCGTCCAGACGACGGGGACTCCCGTCGAGCTCTACATCTATCCCGGAGAATCCCACGGGACGATGATGCCCAACCACCAGCTCGACAAGCTTCGGAAGACCGAGGCCTGGTTCAAGAAGTACCTCCGGTGATCGCGACGAGAGACGCGCCGGGCGGGGATCCCGGCCCGGCCGGTGGTACAAACGCCGGGCTTCCGGCGTCTCATTAAGCAAATAGGAGTCGGACGATAATTTTTTGACCGAACCCAAGATCGAGGCCACGGAGGAGAGAATGAGCAAGAAGTCGAGAGTCTGGAGCGTCCTTTTGGTGAGTCTCTGCCTGGTCCTGTCCGCGGGACTTCTGCGGGCCCAGGAGAGAGGAAGCCTGAAGGTCAAGGTCATCGATGCCAACGAAAAGCTTCCCCTGCCCACCGTCAAGGTGACCGTCACGGGAATGCGCAAGGCGGCCGTGACGAACGCCGAGGGGATCTTCCTGGCGGAAGACCTTCCCGCGGGGACCTATAGGGTCGTCTTCGAGCTCGCCGGCTTCCTGACGGAGACGCGGAAAGACGTGTCCATCAGGGCGGGCGAAACGACGGAGCTGGAGGTCGCGATGCGCATGGGCTTCGCGAGCGAGATGACGGTGACGGCCCGCCGGGAGGTCGAGAGCCTCCAGAACGTTCCGCAGAACGTCGTGGTCCTGACGGCCGAGAAGCTCAACGAGACCCCGCAAGTCAACCTCCTCCAGGCCCTCAACAACGTTCCCGGCGTCGACGTCGAGACGGGGAGCAGCTCGACGGCCCTGGGGACGTTCATGTACATCGACGGATACTCGGACGACTATATCCGGAAGATGGTCGACGGCGTCGATGTCAGCCAGGTCATCAACAACTGGAGCATGCTGAACATCTACCCCGAAGAGATGATCGACCAGGTCGAGGTCATCAAGGGCGGCTCGTCCTCGGTCTGGGGATCGAACATGGGCGGCATCGTCAATGTCATCACCAAGCGGCCGCGCGATCTGACCCGGCCGCTCATCACCCTGAAGTCCACGTTCTCGAGCTTCGGGGAGATGGACTTCACCGGCGCCAACGCCATCCCCAACAAAGGCAACAACTTCGACTACTCGGGTTCGATCCTGGGGAATGTCGACAAGTTCGGCTACATGCTCGGCTACAACGGCACGAACAACGGCGGCTTCATCCAGCACGGCCGGGAGAAGAACTATAACATCTTCGGCAAGCTGAGCTATGATTTCAGCGACAGGACGTTCCTCGACGTCCTCTACAGCGCGAACAAGATGAACACGCAGACCATGTCGTTCCTGAATCTCGAGGACATGCTCGGCCCCGAATTCCCCTTTTACTGGAATTACCAGGCCGATTACATCGGGACCTCCAACGTCGCGTCCCTGAGGTTCTCGACGAGCCTCAGCCCGGCCTTCAATCTCGAAAGCCAGGTCAAGTACAACCGGTCCGTCATCGACGGGTCGACGGAGTATCTCGGCGGATCGCTGTACCAGCCTCCGGCCGGGACGATCGAAACGACCCGGACCATCGAGCAGAAGATGGGCTTCACTCTGAAGGGCGCCTACAATCCCGGCGAATCCTTCTCCCTCGTCTCGGGCCTCGACTACTACAGGACCATGGCCGATTTCTCCGGCTACATCTCCGGCCAGCCGGTCATCTACGTCGACACCGTGGCCCCCTTCGTCAATGCGGAGTACCGGATCGGGGGACTGGGGATCCACGCCGGCGCCCGGTACGACTACGACAGCTCCTTCGGCAACCAGCTCAGCCCCTCGATCGGCGCGACCTTCAATTTCCTCAAGGCCTCCCTTTTCCGGATCAACGTGGCCCGGACCTTCAAGGTCCCGGCCCTCTGGTACACCCTCGGCGTGTCCTATTTCGATATGATCCTGCCCAATCCGGACCTCAAGCCGGAACGGGCCTGGGCCTATAGCGCCGGCTTCGAAACGCAGGAGCTCGGCTTCCTCTACCTGAAGGCTTCCGCCTACTACCATATGATGACGAACGGCATCGTCCAGGTCCCGGCCGACACCGAGGGCCGGTTCACTTGGGGCAATATCTCGGATTTCACCCGCAAGGGCTACGAGGCCGAGATCGGCTTCCTGACCCGGTTCGGCGTCACCGGTTATTTCGGCACCAACTACAACAAGCATGAGGACACGACCGCCGAGGAGGCCGTCCTCCTGACCTGGATCCCCACCCGGACCTACAGGACGGGGCTCAAGTACAGGAACGAAAAATGGGACTTTCTGGCCAATCTCCGCGGCCGCTGGATCTGGTGGAACATGGATCCCTCCCTCTCGGCGCTGCTCTCGCCCCAGGACAAGCTTTGGATCGTGGACTTCCGGATGTCCAAGGGGTTCAGGGTCGGCGCGACGACCAAGGTCTCCGTGTTCCTCGATGTCTTCAACCTGACGGACGTGGCCTACTGGGACAGGACCGACATGCCCAATCCCCGGCGCTGGGGCCAGCTGGGGCTCGAGATCGGGCTCAGGTGAGGCGCCTGACCATGCGTCCGCGACCTCTTTCGACCTTCCTCCTCGCCGCCCTCTGCGTTCTGGGCCTGAGCCTCTCGTTCGCCTGCAAGGAGAAGAGCGCGACGGAGCCCGGCGTGACCTGGCTCGACGCGCTCTATGATCAGGGCCAGGGCGTTTTCTATCAGACGATCCGGGACAAGATCGCCGCGCATCCCCTGCGGGCCGGCCTGACGGAAGTCGAGCTCCAGAAGATCCGGGAATCGGAGGCCCGCTATCCCCGGCTGTACGGCATCCTGATCAATGTCTTTTACCAGAAGGACGAGCCCACGTTCGCTCTCCTGCTCGACAAGGCGGATAAGAAGTCCCGGCGGCGTTTTTCAAGCCTGTATCTCGACCTGGCCCGCTTCGCCGGCGACATGTTCGTCGAAACCTTTTTCGCCACGGACGCCTCGACCGGCCTCGTCCGCAAGATCAATCCCAGCTTCAAGGACCTTGACGCCGTGGATATCGTCATTCGCTCGGTCGGATACGGCGCCAAGCTCGACGCCCCCCCGCCCCGGGAGTTCTTCAAGAATCCGGTCAGCCCGGAGTTCGAGCGCCAGGGCGCGCTGGACGGCGCGCGTTTCCGGCAGGCGCATGCCATCACCCGCGGAAAAGGGGCCAAGATCGCCATCCTCGATTCGGGGATCGACGAGAGTCACTCCATCTTCAAGACGACAAAATGGGGAAAGAACTTTTCCCTGGTCGGCCGCGACGGCAAACCCTGGGCGAGCGACGCCTCGCTCGTCGATTGGGGCTGGCACGGCACCCTGATCACCTCGGTCGCCGCCACCTTCGCTCCGGAGGCCCAGCTGACGGTCTATAAGGTCCTCGACGGCGACACCATGAATGACCCCGCCTATCTGCTCCTGCTCGAGAGCTTCCTCGCGGCCGCCATCTACCGCGCCGTCCATGACGGGAACGATATCATCAGCATCAGCGCTTCCGGGGCCACGCTGGACTCCGAATACCTCCGGGAGGCCTGCCGGTACGCCTATGACCAGAACCGGATCCTCATCTCCGGGGCCCTTTACAGCCGCTGGTTCAAACAAGGCGCCACTCTCAATTTCCCGTCCCAGTACAAGACCGTCGTCGCCGTCACGGCGGCCCAAAAGAACCCGGACGGGAGCTATGGCTACTGGGACGTTTGCGCGGCCCAAAAGGAAAATACCGTGGCCGCCCCGAACGACATCTTCGGCGCCTTTCCGACCTACGTCGGCGAAAAGGACACCTACATTCCCAGCATCTCGGCGGCCATTCCGGTCGTCGCCTCCCTGTTCGCCTTGACCGTGTCCGTTCATCCGAGACAAGGCGACGAGCCGCCCGGGCAATACGCCCAGACCCTCATGGACCTCGTCAACAAGAACGCCAACCCGGAGCGCGTCGGCTTCAAGGGTTTCTCTCCCGAGTGCGGCCACGGGCTCATCGACGCGGAAAAGACCGTCCAGGCCGCTCTGGAATTGAATTCGAAGCGCTAGGAGCTCTCACCGGAATTGCGGCACGCATCCGTCCGCTCGGCGGCCTTCGCGGTTTCGCTCTCCGCCCTGATCGCCGGCGCCGCCTGCCGGTCGAGCGCCCGGCCGGCCGGGCCGGGCCCCGGGTTCCGGATCGCCGTTTCGTATCCGAAAGAGCTCGGGCCCGGACCCTTCGACGGGCGGATGCTCCTGGTCATCACGGACAGCGACACGCGCGAGCCCAGATTCCAGGTCAGCTCCCGCAACGACGATGCCCCGCCCGTCTTCGGGATCGACGTCGAGGGCTTGAAGCCCGGCGAAGAAGCGGTTTTTGATGCCGGGGTCTTCGGCTTCCCGGTCGATACGATCGCCAAGATCCCGCCCGGCGATTACTTCGTCCAGGCGCTCCTCCATAAGTATGAGACCTTCCACCGCGCGGACGGCCACGTCGTCAAGCTTCCCATGGACCGCGGCGAAGGCCAGATGTGGAATATCGCCCCCGGCAATCTCCTCAGCACCCCCCGGCGCGTCCGGATCGATCCCTCGCGGCCGGGAACGGTCCACATCGCCCTCGACACGATGATCCCGCCGTTCCCGGAAGAAAAAGACACGAAATACATCAAGCACATCAAGATCCAGAGCCCGAGCCTCACGGCCTTCTGGGGCCGCCCGATGTTCCTCGGCGCCGTCATCCTTCTTCCCGCCGGATTCGACGAGCACCCCGAGGCCCGCTATCCCTTGATGGTCTATCAGGGGCATTTCTCGCGGACCTTCGATGCCCTCGTCGGCTTCCGCGAGGAGCCGCCCTCTCCCGTCCAAGGAACGGAGAACGCCGCCCGCCCCGGCGTCTGGGGCGAATACTTTCGGGCTTATGAGGACTACAGCCACAGGTTCTTCGAGGCCTGGACCGGTCCCGGCTTCCCCCGCATGATCCTGGTGACGATCCAGCATGCGAATCCCTACTTCGATGATTCCTACGCCGTGAATTCGGCCAATCTGGGCCCTTACGGCGACGCCATCACCTACGAGCTCATCCCCCATATCGAGCGGCAATTCCGCGGCATCGGACAAGGCTGGGCGCGGACGCTCTACGGCGGATCCACGGGGGGATGGGAATCCCTGGCCGTCCAGATCTTCTATCCCGACGAGTACAACGGGACATGGACGTTCTGTCCCGGATCCGATCGATTTCCGGGCTTATTCGCTGGTCGACATCTATGCCGATAAGAACGCCTATTTTTCGGACGGACCTTGGAAGCGCACGCCCCGGCCCGCTTTTCAGAACGAGCTCGGCGAGGTCCTCTCGACGAACGAGGAAACGAATCATCTCGAGCTGGTGCTCGGAACGCACGGCCGCTCCGGCTATCAATACGACATCTGGCAGGCCGTCTTCGGCCCGGTCGGGGACGACGGCTACCCCAAGCCCATCTGGGACAAGCGGACCGGGGTCATCGATCCGTCCGTGGCCGCGTATTGGCGCGAGCACTACGACCTGCGCCATATCCTGGAGCGCGATTGGAAAACGCTCGGGCCAAAGCTCAAGGGCAAGATCCACATCTATACGGGCGATATGGACAACTGGTACCTGCACAACGCCGTCTACCTCATGGAAGCGTTTCTCAAGAGCACGACAGACCCCTATTTCGACGGGACCGTGGAGTACGGGGACCGGCAGCCCCATTGCTGGTGCGGCGGGGAGGGGCTTTCGCTCCCGGTGTCCATGCTGACGATCAACCAGCGCTTCGCTCCGGAGATGGCCGCCCGCATGCTCAAGACCGCGCCGCGGGGCGCTGATGTGACGAGCTGGCTTTACTAGACACAACGTCGGGCGCCGCCCCTCGCTTTGAAGACGTGTTAACACGATCAGCGGCTATCTGAGTTCGACCCGGCTTATTGGGGAAGTCCTGATCAGGTCAAATGCGGCGTTTTCAGAGGGGGATATTGTCGCTCATCTCCTCTCCCCCCTAAGGGTTACCTCAGGGGGTGATTTATCACCCCTGGATTCATCCGGCCTGACGATTGTCCGTCAGGGGAGCGCCCCTTATCATGGACCCGTCATGAATCGACAGGCCCCGGCTTCTCCCCGCGCCGACCGTTCGGCTATAATGGGGCCACTTCATCGTTCGCGCTAGCCGGTAAGACGCCCGAATTCCCTGCCGCGAGGTGCGGCGTTTTATCCAACGGCGGTAGCCTGCCGCCCGCAGTCTATCTCTTCGCCATGGACGTCCCCAACAAGCTCATCGTCCGGAACACGGCCCTGAACCTCGTCGGGCTGGCCGTGCCCCTGGCCGTCGGTTTCGTGACCATCCCCATGGTCGTCCGGGCCCTGGGGACCGAGCGCTTCGGCATCCTGGCCCTCGTCTGGGTCGTGTTCGGCTATTTCGGGCTCTTCGATCTCGGCCTGGGGCGGACGACGACGCGCTACGTCGCCGACTGCCTGGGCCGGAACGAATCCGCCAAGCTCCCGGGCTATGTCTGGACGACCGTGGCCCTCCAGACCGCGATCGGGATCGCCGCCGCCCTGCTCTCGCACCTGGCCGCGCCGTTCATCGTCCGGCGCGTCCTCAACATCCCGGCCGGCTTCGAGGCCGAGACCATCCTGACCGTCCGACTCGTGGGCTGGTCGCTCCCGGTCATGTTCGTCAGCTCTTCGTTCCGCGGCGTCCTCGAGGCGGCCCAGCGCTTCGACCTCGTCAACGCCGTCAAGGTCCCGGTGAACGTCCTGTTCTATGTCCTGCCGCTCGCCGGCGTGGCCATGGGCTTCGCGCTCCCCGGCATCGTCGTCCTTCTCGTCCTTTCCCGGGCCGCGGCCCTCATCGTTTGGGGGGCCATGGCCCTCCGCGTCCTGCCGGCGCTCGCGACCCGGCCCGTCCTCGACCGGGCCCTCGTGCGGCCCCTGTTCTCGTTCAGCGGCTGGCTGGGACTGTCGAGCATCCTCTGGGCCGTGACGACCTCGATCGACCGGCTCATCATCGGCTCGCTGATCACGGTCGAAGCGGTGACGTTCTACAGCGCGCCCTACGAGGCCATCAACCGCATCGGGGTCGTCCCCGGCAGCCTGTCGATGGTCCTCTTCCCGGCCTTCAGCTTTCTCGACGCCGGCGGACGGACGGAGACCGACGGAATCGCTCTTCGCCCGCTCCTCGAAATTCCTCCTTCTCTCGACCGGGCCCTTCTTCATCCTGCTGATGTTCTTCGCCGCGGACCTCCTCCGGCTCTGGCTGGGGCCCGAGTTCGCCGCGCAGAGCGCGTTCGTCGTGCAGGTCCTCTCGGCCGGGTTCCTGATCAACACCGTCATGACCGTGCCCAACAACTATCTCATCGGGATCGGCCGGGTCGACGTCGCCCCGAAATACCAGGCCTTCGAGCTCGTCGTCTTCGCCGCCCTGACCTGGCTCGGGGCGAAGTCCTGGGGCATCAAGGGCGTCGCCGCGGCCCAGGCCCTGCGCCTGGCCGCCTTCTCCGTCTTTCTCCTCGTCGTCTCGTTCACGGCCGGACGGGTCCGCTTCTCTTACGTCTGGAAGAAAGGCTTCGCCGGCGTCGTCGCCTTCCTGGCCCTGTTCGCCGCGGCGCTCGGCGCGAACGCCGTCCTCCGCTTCGGCCTGTGGGGCGCCGCCGTCCTCTCGCTCCTCTTCGCCGCTATCGCCTATCTCAAGGTGCTGACCGCCGAAGAGACGGGCCTTCATCACCGCCTTCCTCCACCCGCGGCGAGGGGCCGTCCCGGCCGCCGGAACGGGGGGACGCGGATGAACCGCGGCGCATGAGCGCGAACCTCAGGATCGCCTTCGTCGTGGCGACCAAGGACCGGCCCGAGGAGCTCCGGCGCCTGTGGTCGAGCCTTCTCGCCCAGAGCCGCGTCCCCGACGAGGTCGTCGTCGTCGACGCCGGCGCGAAGCCGTCGCTTCTCGACGGAGGCGATGGCGCGAGGCCCGTCCTTCGTTTCATGAGATCGTCCGTGGCCTCGGCTTCGCGGCAGCGCAACATCGGTCTCGACGCGGTCGGCCGGGGCGTCGATCTCGTCGGCTTCCTCGACGACGACGCGGTCCTCGAACCCGACGCCGTCGAAGAGATGCTCCGTTTCTGGGCCCTGGCCGGCGCCTCGGTCGCCGGGGCCGCGTTCAATATGACCAACCATCCGCCGCTCGACTGGCCCTTCCTCAAGCGCCTGCCGCTCGTCGCGCGCCTCGGGCTCTACTCCGGCCGCGGCGGCGCCGTGACCCGCTCGGGCTTTCAGACCATGATCGGACCCGTCGACGCCACCGTCTGGACCGAGTGGCTGCCGAGCGGGGCCTCGGTCTGGCGGCGCGAGGTCTTCGCGCGCTTCCGTTTCGACGAGTGGTTCGCCGGCTACAGCTACCTCGAGGACCTCGATTTCAGCTATCGGGTCGGCAAGACCGCCAGGCTGGCCGTCGTCGCCCCGGCCCGCTACCGTCATCTGCCCGCGGCCGGCGGCCGCGGCACGGGCTACGCTTTCGGCGTCCGGGAGGTCCTCAACCGGACCCATTTCGTGCGCAAGCACGCCGAGCTCTCTCTCGCCGGATGCCGGGCCGCGCTCGGCCTGCGGCTCCTGATGAGCCTCGCTTTCGCCGTCCGCGAACAGAAGCCGGTTTACGCCGCCCGGGCCTTCGGCAACGCCGTCGGCTTGGTCAGGTCGATGATAGGGGAATGAGGTCCGTCTGATGCCGCTCCTCTCGGTCGTCATGCCGGTCAAGGACGGCGCGGCCTATATCGAGGCGGCCGTCGCGAGCCTCCTGGCCCAGGACCTCCGCGACTGGGAGCTCGTCGTCGTCGACGACCACTCGTCCGACGGCACGGCCGGGATCGCCGCGACGCTCGCGGCCGGGGACCCGCGGATCCGGCTGACGACGAATCCCGGCCAAGGGCAAGTCCAGGCCATCAACCACGGCGCCGGCCTCTGCCGCGGCGACCTGCTGAAGATCATGGACGCGGACGATCTCCTCGCCCCCGAATTCTCGGCCGCCGTTCCCGGGCTGGCCGGGGCCGAGGCCTCCTACCACGACGCCCTGCTCCTCGACGAGGGGACGGGAGAACGGAGGCGGCTCCGCATCGGCCCGCGCTTCGAGGACATGGACCTCGCGGCGTCGCTGCGGCGGATCATGGTCTCGCCGCCGCGATGGTCCTGGACGATGATCCGCCGGGTCGCCGAACGGGTCTTCCCGCTGCCGGCCGCCCTTCCGTCGCCCCATGAGGACGTTTTCCTCGGACTGATGGTCAAGAAACACGCCCGCGTGAAGCACGTCGCCCAGCCCCTCTACATCTACCGCCAGCACCCGGGGCAGTTCTACGGCGGGCTGTTCAACTTCTCCGGCCCGGCCGTCGCCCGCCGGGCCCGGGCCATGCTCGGCATCATCGACCTCGTCGGCCGGAGCGAGATCGTCCGCGACATCGCCGACGCCGATTCTCTCCTGTCGGCCTCGAAGACGTATTACTCCCTTTTGGGCAACGACGACCTGACCTGGAGCGATATCCTCCGGGCCCGCCTGAACCCTTCCGGCAAGGCCCGCGCCGCGGTCATCCGCAAGTTCCCGGCGCTGGCCTCCCGGCTGTCGCGCCTGAGGGCGGCGAGAAAAAGACCATGACGACGGCAAGACCCAGGGTCCTCATATCGGCCTACGCCTGCCATCCCCAGCCCGTCGCGGCCCATTTCCCGGGCGAGGCCATCCTGGGCTGGTCGCTCGCGCGGGAGATCGTCCGTTTCGCCGACGTCGACCTCATCACCTGGGGCTTCAACCGCGACGGCGTCGAGGGAACGCTCCGGAGCGACGACGGCCGGCCGGCCGCCGTCCACTACGTCGAGCTTCCGGCCCGCGTCCACAAGCTGCTCCGCGACCGCCACTACGGCGTGCGCTTCGACTATTTCCTGTGGCAGCGCCAGGCGGCCGCCTTCGCCCGGACGCTCGCCGCCCGCGAGTCCTTCGACCTCTTCCACCAGATCACCTTCTCGAACGACTGGATGCCGAGCTTCATCGCCCCGTCGCTTTCCGTCCCCTTTATCTGGGGCCCGATCGGCGGCGGCCAGAGGGTGCCCGGCGAGCTCATGGGCACGCTGGCCCGGCGCGAGCGGCGCCAGGAGCGGTCGAGGACATTCCTCCAGAACGTCTGGCGGGCGACGCCGGCCCGCCGCCGCGCGGCCCGCAAGGCCTCGGCCATCCTGGTCTGCAACAAAGAGACCCGGGAGGTCCTCTCGCCTTGGGCCGAAAAGATCGTCGATTTCCCCGTCAACGGCATTCGCCCCGAGGACATCGCCGCCGGGACGTCCGGGTCCGTCCGGCGCGACGGCTTCCGCCTGCTCTATGTCGGCCGCTTCGACGCCATCAAGGGCCTGACCCTGGCGCTCGACGCCCTGCGCATCCTGCGGGCGATCGCGCCCGCGACGACGCTCGAGCTCGTCGGCGAGGGGCCGGAGCGGCCGCGTCTCGAAGCGATGGCCGCGCGCCTGGGGATCGCCGACCGGATCGTCTGGACGCCCTGGAGCACTCGCTCCGAGGTCTTTCAAAAGATGCGTCAGTGCGACGTCTTCCTGTTCCCCTCCCTTCGCGACGGGGGAGGGGCGGTCGTCGTCGAGGCCATGGCCAGCGGCGTCCCCACGGTCTGTCTCGACGTCGGCGGGCCGGGCTCCCACGTCCGCGAACCCTGGGGCATCAAGGTCGCGCCCGGACGCCCCGACGCCGTCGCGGCCGATCTGGCCGCGGCCCTCGGCCGGTTCTGGTGCGATCCCGGCCTGCGGGACCGCATGGGCCGGGCCGCCCGCGACCGCGCCGCCTCTTACTACGAATGGGGCCGCCTCGGAGAGAAGCTCCGCGGCATCTACGAGGACGCGCTGGCCGGACGGCCGCCGCGGCGGGAGGGCCGCCCGTGACCCTCTCCCTCCTTCTCTGGGGCATGGCCTGGGGCGGCGTCTTCACCGGGATCTACAACCTCGTGCCGCTGCCCTCGATCCACGACCGCTTCGCCCTCTTCCAGGGCGGCCGGGCGCTCCTGCCCGTGGCGGCCTCCTACTTCTGCGTGCTCTGGGCCCTGGCCTCGCGGGCCCGCTTCCGCTTCGGCCGGACGTCGCTCGGGTTCCTCGTCTTCTACGGGTCGTTCGGCCTGGCCGCCTCGATCTTCTATTCTCCCGACATCGTCACCGCGCTTTACTGGGGATCGGCCTATCTCTCGCCCCTGCTCGTCATGTGGTTCGTCATCGAGAGGCCCGAGCCCCTGCCCATCCTCAGGGCCATCCTGCGCGCGAACGGCGCCGTCATCGTCCTGCTGATGCTGGCCGTCCTGCCCGAGGCCTATCGCTTCGGCTTCGGCCGGGCCACCCGCTACGAGATCTACATGATGCCCTTCGGCCTCGGCGAGGTCCGGGCCAACGGCGTCGGCCGCTACGCCCTCATCGTTCTCATCATGGCCGGCGTCAGCCTGGCGACCTCGGCTTCGAAGAAGCGGCTCCTGTGGCTGCCGCTCGCTCGTCGCCGGCCGTCTTCATCCTGATGCAGACCCAGTCCCGTTCGGCCCTCCTCGGCCTGGCCGTGGCCGGCATGCTCTTCGTCATGATCCGCGGCGTCGACCTGCGTCTCCTCGTCGCCGGGCCCGCGGCGGCCTATATCATCTGGGTCTCGGGCGTCACCTGGCGGGCCAAGGGCGCGCTGAGCTCGCTCATCTTCCTGACCGGCCGCGAGAACAACTGGCAGAGGGGGCTCGAGCGGATCAGCGAATCGCCGGTCTTCGGCTGGGGCTTCCACGCCGACCGGCTGCTGCTCAACGAAGAGCACATGCACAACTCGTATCTCCACGCCGGGATCCAGGCCGGCGTCGTCGGCGCGCTCCTGTTCACCGCGGCCATGGTCGTCCTGTGGGCCTTCATTTTTAAAACCGGGGTCACTGCGCCGCATCCGGACCGCCGACGCGCCCGACCGGACCCTGCTGACCCAGGCGGTCCTCGTCCTCGGCTTCCTCTCGGCCCGGAGCGTCTTCGAATCGACGGCCGCCTTCTACGGCGTCGACCTGCTGCTCTTCGTCCCGGCCGTCGCCTATCATCTACCAGTGGACCTTCGACAAGCCCCTTCCGGAACCATGAAGATCTTCATCCACACGATGTACTACCTCCCGGATTTCGGGAGCGCGCCCGTCCTCATGGACGAGCTGGCCCGCGCCCTGGCCGCGGCCGGGCACGAGGTCGAGGTCGTGACGACCCTGCCGCGGACGCGGGGCGAGGCGTTCCGGGGGCTCTTCTATTCCCGGCGGGTCGAAGGCGGCGTCGTCGTGAAGCGGCTGTGGACGAACGCGTCCGCCCACCCGCTGGCCCGGCTTCTCGCCTGGAACATCTACACGGCCGGGGCCCTGCTCAACCTGCTCGCCGTCCGCAGGGGCGATATCCTGTTCCTGAGGACGCCGCCTCTCCAGCTCGGCGTTCCGGCCTTCTTCGCCAAGGCCCTGGGCGGCGCGCGCGTCGTCGTCAACGTCCAGGACATCCATCCGGACCTGGCCATCGAATCCGGCATCCTGAGGAACCCGGCCGCGATCCGGTTCGCCAAGGCGCTCGAGAAATGGGTCTACGGCCTGGCCGACACGGTCGCCGTCATCAGCGACGGCTTCGCCCGGAACCTCCGGAGCAAGGGCGTGCCCGACGCGCAAGCTCGCGGTCCTGCCGAACTGGGTCGACACGGACTTTCTGACGCCCGGGCCCAAGGACAACCCCGTTTCGCGCCGGCTCGGCCTCGACCGGAAGTTCGTCGTCATGTATTCGGGGACGATCAGCATCAGCAGCAACCGGGCCCTGGAGCGGACCCTCGAAGCGGCCGCGCTCCTCGCCGGGGACCGCGAGGTCGTGTTCGTCCTCGTCGGCGAAGGGATGAAGAAGGATTCGCTCGCGGCCAAGGCCGTCGGCCCTCGGCCTCGCGAACGCCCTCTTCCTGCCCTTCGTGCCCTACGCCGAGCTCGCCGTCCCTTCTCGCCTCGAGCGACGTCCTGCTCGTCCCGCTCGACCGGGACAAATCGGACCTGTCCGTGCCCTCGAAGCTCTACACCTTCATGGCCGCCGGCCGGCCCATCCTCGGCCTGGCCTCCCCCGGCTCCGAGGTCGCCGCGCTTCTCCGCGAGAACGACTGCGGTCTCGTCGCCGCCCCGGACGACCCGGCGGCGATCGCCGCGGCCGTGCGGGCGCTCAAGGGATCGCCGGAGAGACGCCGGGCCATGGGCGGCCGGGCCCGCGACGCTACGCCGTCCGCCGTTTCGCCAAGGACGCCGTTCTTCGCTCGTATGATGCTCTCTTAAGGTCCGGGTATCCGGCCCTGAGTCGGCGTTCCGGATGGCCAAGATGTCGACCGGAAAGAAGTTCGTCACCTACTTCCTGCCGCTCCTGCTGTGGATGGCCTTCATCTTCCCGGTCTGGAACCGCGCCCTCGGCTCGAGCCGGATCTACGAGATCTTCGCCGACGTCTTCCGCTGGCTCGCCCCCGGCGCCTCGGCCCACGCGCTCGGCGTCTGGTACATCGTCTTCCGCAAGACCCTGCATTTCATCGAATACGGGCTCCTCGCCTTCCTCTTCTACCGGGCCTTCCGCGGCGGCCGCGGGCCCCGCTGGTCGAAGAAAGCGGGCATCCTGGCCGCCGTGTCCGCGTCCGCGTACGGCTTCCTCGACGAGTTCCTCCAGTCGTTCGTCCCCAACCGGTTCGGCAGCCCGTTCGATTGGGGCGTGGACACCGCGGGCGTCCTGGCGGCCGTCGGCCTCCTGGCCTGGATGGGCGGGCGGCGCGACGCCGACCCCGGCTCGCGGGCCGGCCGGGCCCTGTTCCTCAAGCGGCCGTTCGACGTCGCCCTGTCGCGCGTCGGGCTCGTCCTGTCGTCGCCCCTCTGGCTCGTCATCGCCCTGGCCATCTGGCTCGAGGACCGCGGGCCGCGTCTTCTACGCGCAGGAGCGGGTCGGCCGGAACGGGCGCGTCTTCAAGGCCCTCAAGTTCCGCTCCATGGTCAAGGACGCGGAGACGAAGACCGGGCCGGTCCAGGCCGTCGCCGACGACCCCCGCGTCACCCGGGTCGGCCGGATCCTGCGGGCCACGGCCATGGACGAGCTGCCCCAGCTCGTCAACATCTTCAAGGGCGACATGAGCTTCGTCGGGCCCCGGGCCCTGCGGCCGAACGAGCGGGAAGTCGACGGCGGCGCGGACACCGGTGGCGCTCATCGAGGATATCCCCGGCTACGCGGCGCGCCACGCCGTCCGGCCGGGATTGACCGGCCTGACGCAGGTCTATCTCCCCGGCGAGACGCCGCGGCGGAAGAAGTTCCGCTGCGACCTCCTCTATATCCGCAAGCGGAGCTTCTGGCTCGACCTCAAGCTCATCGCCCTGTCGTTCTGGATCACGTTCCGCGGCAAGTGGGAATCACGGGAGCCGAAGGTCTAACGCGCGGAACGGCTGCGGCCGCTCGATTGACATTTGCTCGGCATCGATATCACTTAAAATAAAGATCAGGGAATGAAGAAATCGGATGTGATCGTCGTCGGGGCGGGGCCGAGCGGGCTGCGCGCGGCCGCCCGGCTGGCCGCGGCCGGCCTCGACGTCCGGGTCCTGGAGAAGAAGCCGCGCGTCGGCGCCGGGCGTCGTCTGCACCGGGATCGTCGGGAAAGAGGTCTTCGACGACTTCGGCCTCGACCGCGGCTCGATCGTCGAGGAGCTCCGCCGGGTCCGGCTCGTCTCGCCGCGCGCGACCGAGCTCGTCTACGAGCACCCGCGGCCCTTCGCCTGCGTCGTCGACCGGGAGCGGTTCGACGGCGCCCTGGCCCGGGCGGCCGCCCAAGCGGGCGCGGCCGTCGCTTGCGATGTCCGGGTCGAGGACATCGCCGTCGGCCCGGACGCCGTCACGGTGACGGTCAGGGACGCGGACGGCGCCGTCCGGCGCGAGAGCGCGGCCGTGGCCGTGCTGGCCACGGGCGTCGATTTCACCTTGCAGAAGAGAACCGGCCTGTCGTCGCCCCGGGATTTCCTGAAGGGGGCCCAGGTCGAGTGCGCCTTCCCGGGCGCGGACATGGCCACGCTCTTCTTCGGGCGGGACGTCGCCCCCGGCGCCTTCGCCTGGTCGGTCCCGGCCGGCGGGGGACGGGCCCGGATCGGGCTCCTGACCCAGAAGGACCCCAAGGCCTGTCTTCGCCGGCTGCTCGAGCGCCGCTTCGGCGGCGCGACCGTCGTGTCCGAGCAGAGCGGGATCAGGACCAAGCCCGTGGCCCAGGGACTGCTGGCCAGGACCTACGGCGACCGCGTCCTGGCCGTCGGCGAGGCGGCCGGGCAGACGAAAACGACGACCGGCGGCGGCATCAGCTACGGCCTCGCCTGCGCCGACCTGGCCGCCGACGTCATCGGCGAATGCTTCGGCCGGTCGTCCTTCGGCCCGGCCGATCTGGCCGCTTACGAGCGCCGCTGGAAGGCCCTCCTCCAAAAGGAGATCCTGGTCGGCCAGTACACGCGGCGGATGTGCGCCCGGCTGAGCGACGGCCGCATCGAGTCCCTCTTCCAGCTGGCCCGCACCGACGGCATCGTGCCCATCATCCGCGACAAGGCCGATTTCGACTGGCACAGCGGGCTCATCTTCGCCCTGCTGCAGCGGCTCTCGTTCATGAAGGTCTTCCGCGAGGTCAAGGACAGGCTCGGACCGATGAGCCTGTCCTGATACCCGGCGTCCCTCGAAACGACTTAAAGACTTCCGATGAAAAGACAGACCGGCTTCATCGCCGCGGTCCTCCTCGTCATCGCTGGCGGCGGGCGCGCGCCTGTCCGGGCAAACGTACCGGAGCTTCCGCGAGGACTACGACACGATCCGGGAGCAGTCGCGGCTCCGCGTCGGGCCCCTCCGCCTCGTGCCGGTCTTCCGGCTGTCCGAGGCGGGCTACGACTCGAACGTCTATTTCCGCGAGGACGGCGGCGAGGTCGTCCGCGACGCCACGGCGACCCTGTCGCCCGAGCTCCGCGGCTACTGGCTCGCCGGCGGCTCGATCATCCTGTCGGTGACCGAGAACCCCGAATACCTCGCCTTCGCCCGCGAAAAGGCGCTGCGGGCCTTCTCCAACAGCTTCTCCGCCGGCCTGCGCTGGCTGCCTCCTCCGGCGGTTCTCCCTGTCCGTCGACTATCACTCGCTGAGCCACGTCCGCCGGGCCCTGAGCGACCTCGATCACAGGATCCGGGACACCGCGACGGGCGGGACGGCGTCCGTCTTCTTCGAGACGCCGCGCGGCACCGCCTTCGGCGTCTCCGGCGGGGTGGACGATTACCGCTACAAGGACGTCGCCTCGGGCGCCCCCGACGACGTCTACGGCCTGTCCCTCGACCGGCGCGAGACGTCGGCGGCCGTCGAGGTCTATTATCGCGTCTTCTCGCAGAGCTACTTCTTCTCGACCGTCGGGTGGACGCGCTACGATTTCAGCCATCCCGAGTCGGCCTGGCGCGACGCCACGTCGATCGAGGCCGCCGCGGGCTTCCGCTTCCCGCTCGCCGGGCGGGCCCGGGGGAAGGTCCTCGTCGGCTGGAAATCGTTCCGGCCCGAATCGCCGGAAAGGACGCCCTTCTCGGGCCTCGTCACCCAGACGGAGGTCGCCTTCCGCGTCGGGCGCCTCGGCCTGACCCTCGGCTTCGACCGCGACAACGCCTTCTCCTATATCGAGACCGCCTACTATTACGTGGACGCCCGGGCCCGGGCCGGCCTGTCGCTCTACCTCTCCCGGGGCCTCCGGATCGACGGCGGCGTCCAGGTCGGCACGATGTCCTTTCCCGAGCCGCAGGAGATCGCGGTCGGCGGCGGCGCCGTCATCATCGACGACCGCAGGGACGTCCAGCGGAACTTCTCCGTCGGGCCCGTCGTCCGCCTCTCCGGGACCGTCGGTCTCGGGGTGACCTACAATTTCTACAGGCGCACGTCCAACGCCCCGGGCTTCGACGTCCGCCGGAATTTCATCGGGGCTTTCATCACCTATGAGTTCTAGCCTCCGGCCAAAGGAGCCGCCCATGAAGACATTCACGAAAGCCGCGGCGCTCGCCGTCATGGCCGTCCTGGTCCTCGCCTGCCGCCGCTCCCGGCGGCGCAGGACACGAGCGCCGAATACAAGATCGGGCCCAAGGACCTGCTCGAGATCACCGTCCTCGGCGTCCAGGAGATCAGCAAGATCGTCGTCCGCGTCTCCGAGGACGGCCGCATCACCCTGCCCCTCCTGGGCGAGGTCGAGGTCGGCGACCTGACCAAGTTCGAGGTCGAGAAGAAGCTGGCCGGGCTGGCCGGCGAGAAGATCGTCCTCAAGCCCCAGGTGACCGTCCACATCCTGGAATACCTCAGCCGCCGCGTCTCCGTCCTCGGGGCGGTCGAGAAGCCGGGGCCGTTCGAGCTCCTCGGCCGGCAGACGGTCCTGGCCGCGATCTCCGACGCGGGCGGCCTGACGCGGGACGCGGGGGAGGAGATCATCATCATCCGCCAGCTGCCGCGACGGCGACAGCACGTCCATCCGCATCTCCATCGACGACCTGTTCGTCCAGGGCGACCCCAAGCTCAACGTCGTCCTCGAGCCGGGCGACATCGTCAACGTCCCCGTCGACAAGCTCGTCCCCATCTACGTCTTCGGCCAGGTCAGGAACCCGGGGGCCCTGCAGGTCAAGCGATCGAGCCTGCCGACCCTGACCCAGGCCATCGCCCAGGCCGGGGGATTCACCGACCGGGCCAACCGCAAGCGGGTCCTGATCCGGCGCAAGGACGCGACCGGCAAGGAGATCGAGATCAAGGTCAACGTCCGGAACATCCTCAAGGGCAAGGCCAAGGACGTCCAGCTCCTCGTGAACGACACGATCTACGTTCCGGAAAGCCTTCTCTAGTCTGGTCATTCGGGAGAACCGCCATGAAGGGTTTCGCCAGCAAGACGGACAAGAAGGAGATCGACCTCCTCGAATACGTCCGGGTCGTCCTCAAGCGCAAGTGGGTCCTGGTCACGTTCGCGGCGGTCCTCATCGCCCTCGCGGCCGTCCTCTCGTTCACCACGACGCCGCTCTACCGGGCCACGGCGACCCTGCTCATCGACGAGCCGGGGTCGAGCCTGCTCAACATCCAGGACGTCCTCAACTCCGGGGCCATCTACCGCAGCGACTACCTGGGCACCTATTTCAACACCCAGCTCCGGCTCCTGACGAGCCGGTCGCTGGCCGAGCGGGTGGCCAAGAAGCTCAACCTCGCGGCCCGGCCCGAGTTCCGGGCGGCGGACGGGTCGCGGAGCGGCTTCCTCGCCGGCCTGAAGTCCGTCATCACCTTCCGCTGGCTCTCCGGACGCGGCGCAGGCGCGGGCGGCGGCCGCGGCGAAGGCCGCTCCGGCGCAGGCCTACGCGAGCTACGCCTATCGCCATCCTGGGCGGGCTGAGCATCGCCCCGATCCCCGAGACGCGCCTCGTCTATGTCAGCTACATCTCGCCGCACGCGGCGCTCTCCGCCGACGTCGTCAACGCCCTGGTCGAGGAGTTCGTCAGCTTCTCCGTCGAGACGCGCTACGAGGCGACCAAGCAGACCTCGGAGTTCCTGACCGAGCAGACGGCCCTTCTCCGCGAGGACCTCAAGCGCAAGGAGGAGGACCTCCAGAAGTACGGGCAGGAGAAGGACCTCCTCTATCCTCAGCGACAACGAGAGCACGGTCGTCAACAAGTTCTCCGACGTGAATACGGCCCTGACCACGGCCCAGATCGAGCGCTACGCCAAGGAATCGGCCTACCTCGAGCTCAAGGGCCTCGGCGTCGACAGCCTGCCCGAGTCCGTCAGCAACCCGACCATCCAGGCCCTGCGGACGACCTACTCCCAGGTCAAGTCCGATTACGACGAGAAGGGCCGGATCTACCGCCCCGAGTACCCGGAGATGGTCCAGCTCAAGGCCCGGCTCGACGCCACCGCAACACCGCTGCAGGACGAGATCCGCAAGGCCGTCGACGCCGCCGAGGCCGACTACCGCGCCGCCCTCAAGAAGGAAAGCTCCCTCCAGGGGCTCCTCAACGAGCAGCGCGGCGACGTCACCCGGATGAACAAGAACGCCATCTTCTACCACACGCTCCGGATCGAGGTCGAGAACATGCGGACGCTCCTCAGCACCCTGGTCGCCAAGCAGAACGAGATCCAGGTCTCGAGCCAGCTCGGCGGCCTGCGGACGAGCAACATCAAGGTCGTCGACCGCGCCCTCGTGCCGCCCGGCCCGTTCACGCCCGAACGTCCGCCGGAACCTCCTCATGGCCCTCCTCGTCGGCCTCTTCGGCGGGCTGGGGCTCGTCTTCCTCGTCGAGTACCTCGACAACACGGTCAAGGGGCCCGAGGACGTCGAGAAGCTGGTCGGCCTGCCGTCGCTCGGCATCATCCCGTATCTCTCGGCCGAGGCGGGCAGGAAGAGGTCCGACGTCTACGGCTCCTACCGCTCCTACGGGGCGGAGGAGGCCAAGGCCGGCGACGCCCTGCCCGAGGTCCGCGAGATCGAGCTCATCAACCACCTCTACCCCAAGTTCTCGATCGCCGAGGACTACCGGACGGTCCGGACCTCGATCCTCTTCTCCCACGCCGACAGCCACGCCGAAGACGATCGGCTTCACGAGCACCCTGCCCCAGGAGGGCAAGACGGCCACGATCTCCAACCTGGCCGTCTCGTTCGCCCAGCTCGAGGGCAAGGTCCTGCTCATCGACGCCGACCTGCGCAAGCCGCGCCTGAGCAAGATCTTCAAGCTCCGGAACACCATCGGCCTGAGCAGCTACCTCGCGGGCAAGGTCACCTTCGACGAGGTCGTCCAGAAGACGAGCATCGACAACGTCTGGACGATCCCCAGCGGCCCGCATCCGCCCAACCCGGCCGAGCTGCTGAACTCGAGGCGGATGAAGGAGCTCCTGGCCCAGGCCAAGGACGCGGTTCGGCGTCGTCCTGCTCGACACGCCGCCGGTCCTGGCCGTCATCGACCCGGTCATCGTCAGCTCGCTCGCCGATTCGACCGTCTTCGTCGTCCGGGCCGGGAAGACGACCCGGCGCTCGCTCCAGCGGGCCGTCGAGGAGGTCCGCAAGTCCAAGGCCGACATCATCGGCGTCGTCTTCAACGAGGTCCGCATCGGCCGGCAGGGGATCGGGACGCCCTTCTACCACTACTACGAGTACGAATACAGCTCGGCCGAGCCTGGCGGGTCCGACGGCAGATCCCAAGGCGCGGCCCGGGCCGAAGCCGACCCCGGCCGGCGCGGGAAGTCATGAAGAAAAAGACCTTCGAGTACGGGCTCGCGGCCCTGCTGCTGTGGAGCCCGCTGCCGGCCGCTTCGGTCGAGGAGTGGTCCGTCTTCGTCATCGAGCTCGCGGCGGCGCGTCCTGGCCGCCGCCTACGTCCTCACGGACCCGAAGCCGGCCCTCAACCCCCGCCTGCCGCCGGTCCTGAAGGTCATGAGGCCGGTCACGGCCGCCCTGTTCGGCTTTCTCGCGCTCCAGGTCCTGCCGCTGCCGGCCGCCCTCGTCCGGGTCCTCTCGCCCGCGAGCTACGGCTTCCGCGCGCGCTACGCGCCCGAGTTCGCCCGGATGAAGTTCATGACCCTGTCGATCGCCCCCGGGGAGACGCTCGGCCGCGGCGCTCTTCCTGGCCGCGCTCTTCATCCTCGGCTTCCTCGTCCTCCGCACGGTCGTCCGCGGCCGCCAGATCCGGACGCTCCTCGCGGTCCTCATCGGCTCGGGCGCCTTCCAGGCCCTCTACGGCCTCTTCGAGCTGACCCGCAGCGACCCGCGCATCCTTTTCTATAGGAAGGTCTTCAGCCCCGAGTCCGTGACCGGCACGTTCGTCAACCGCAATCACTTCTCCGGCTACCTGGAGATGATCGTCCCCCTGGCCATCGGCCTGGCCGTCGCCCGGATGAACATGATGACCTTCGGGATCAAGGGCTTCCGGGAGAAGCTCCTGCTCTGGACCTCCAAGGGCATCCTGGTGAACGTCCTCATCCTGGCCGCCGCCGTCGTCATGTCCATCGCCGTCGTGCTGTCGAACTCGCGGTCCGGCCTGGTCACGCTCGCCTTCACCGTCTTTCTCTTCTTCGGCTTCTCGGTCGCCGCCTTCAGCCGGTCCGGCTTCCGGCAGCCCTGGGTCGGGAAGACCGTGCGGACGACCTTCCTCTGCGTCACCGTCCTGGCCCTGACGGTCGGCGTCGGGTCGACCATCAAGCGCTTCGCCCTCGACGATCTCCTCCACGAGGACCGCCCCCAGTACTGGGCCAACACGGTCCGCATCGTCGGGGACTTCCCGCTCTTCGGCACGGGGCTGGGCACCTTCGCGTCGGCCTACGGCGCCTACGAGGAGACGAGCGCGTCCGAGATGCGGCTCGTCCACGCCCACAACGATTTCCTCGAATACGTCGCCGAGCTCGGCGTCGTCGGGGCCCTCCTTCTCATCGGAGGCGTCCTCTATCTCGCCGTGCTCGGCCTACCTCGTCTGGCGGCAGAGGAGGAACGCCCAGGCGCGGGCGCTGGCCATGGGCGGCATCGTCTCGCTCGCCGCGATAGGCCTCCATGCCGTCACCGATTTCAATCTCCACATTCCGGCCAACATGGTCCTTTTCACCGTCGTCCTGTGCCTGACCATGGTCATGGCCTACTACCGGAAAACCTGAGGCTCCACTTGAAGAAGATCCTATCCATCGCCGGGCTGGCCGTCCTCGTCCTCCTTCAGGCCGCCGTCGCCTGGAACGCCAGGCTCTATTGGCGGGCGAAGGACGCCGCGGCCGGCGCGGAAGCGAAGGCCCGGCTTCTCGCCCGGGCCGAGGCTGTCTTTCCCTGGAACGCGGCCGTGCCGTTCGAGCTCGGCAAGATCGACTTCGAACGGGCCACGGAGGCCCTGGGCGATCCGGCCGCGCGGGACGCGCTCTTCCGCCGGTCCGTCGGGTCGTACCTCCGCTCGCTCCGCCTCGATCCGGCCTCGCCGGCCGCCCATTTCGAGCTGGCCCAGGCGCTCCTTTACATGAGCTACCTCGGACTGCCCGAGCCGGTCGGCCATTTCGAGGAATACAGGCGGGCCGCCGAGCTCACCGGCCACAACAGCCAGATCCACTACGACGTGGGCAAGGTCCTCCTCGGCCGCTGGGAGACCCTGGCGGCGGGGGAGAAGGACTTCGCCATCGGCATCCTGAAAAGGTCGTTGGCCGGAAAGAGCGAAGACCGCCTGCCCGACCTCCTCGAGACCTGGAGCCTCTCGTCCCGGGAGCTCTCCGTCATCGAAGCCGTCCTGCCCGACGACGCCGGGTCGCTCAGGACCTATGCCCGGTTCCTCGGCGAGAGGGGCCTGTCCCTCGAAGCCCGGCGATCGGCGCTGGCCCGGGCCGAGGCCCTGGAGGTCGCCCGGGCCAAGTCCGAGCTCGACCGGGGCCGTCGCGAGGCCGAGTTCTTCCGGACGGCCGTGTCTTCGGAGCACTGCGCCGCGGCCCTCGCCTCTCTCCGGTCGGTCAAGTTCTACCAGACCCTCGCCGGCCTGGAGCTCTTCGACCCCAAGGACTACGCGGAGACCCTCAAGGGCGTCCGCCGCCTCCTGGCCATGAACCGCATCGAAGAGACGCGGTCCCTCGCGGACCCGGACGGGACGATCGCCGCCTACCTCGCCGCTCGAGGACGATTTCACGGCCCTCGGCGAGTTCGAAACGTTCATCAAGGAGCGGGGACTCCTGGCCGGGGACGAACCGGGCTCTCCGTTCCGGGACCTCGAGACCCTGGTCTTCAAGACGAAGCTCGATTTCGCGCTGAACCGGTACCGGGACATCGCCCGCGTGGGCGCGCTGCTCACCGGCGAGCTCCCTCGTCATCGCCCCGTCGGGCCGGCCGAGCTACGTCCGCATCCTGCGCCTGATCGGCGAGTCCAACCTCAAGCTCGACAACGTCTATGAGGCCGAACGGTACTACCGGATGGCCCTCGATGCCGCCCCGGACGACCTCGACGTTCTCCTGGGGCTCGAGCGCTGCTACAGCCGTCTGAACGACGAGGCCGGCGCGGCCGCGGTCCGGCGCGCCCTGGGCCGGCTGACGAGCCCGGCCGAGATCGACCTCGGCGGGCGCCTCCTGCGCAAAGGCGAGACGTTCGCGGTCGAGCTCGTCACGGCCGGCGGGCCCCGGACGGTCCGCCTCGACTTCGCCCCGGCCCCGCCCGGCGGACGCCCTCTCGTCGGCATCTATCTCAACGGGCGTGTCGTCTGGGAACAAAATGGGGACACCGGCTCGGACGAATTCCCCGCTTCGCTCCAACCGGGGCGGTCCACCCTGGAGATCACGGCTGTCGACAGGGACGTCAGCCTGGTCCGGCTGAGGCTCGGGACCCCGGCCGTCCCGGGACCCCGCTGAGCCATCTATCTCTCGGTATATGAAATATTTAGGGGCCTTGACATTTCCAGATCAAGACGGCTATTATAACTGTCGCCAAGGAGGAAGCCCATGAGGCGAGGTGCCAAGGTTGTCTCATGGGGATCGGCGCTGGCGCTGGTCCTCGTCTTACTGTCACCGGTCGCGCGAGCCCAGGTTCCCGGCAAAGGGAACCTCATCGGGTTCATCTTCGGAGAGGACGGCTCGACCCCTGTCGCGGGGGCCGTCGTTCTGGTCAAGAACCTGACCACGGGCGCCGTCACCGAAGCCGCGGGGTCCGACGAGCTGGGCGTATTCAAAGTGCCCGGGCTCAGCCCGGGGCTCTACGCCCTCGGCGTCAGGTCCGAGTCGGGCAGCTACAATTCCCAGGACTTCTTCGGCGTGACCGCCGACAGGACCGCCAAGATCTCGATCGCGCTGAACCCCTACGATACCGCCTCGGCGGCGGCGGCCGCCGCGGTCATCAAGGCCCAGCGGGACAAGGGCGAGGCCTACATCGGCAAGGTCGTCAGGTACAACCCTGAGACGAAAGAGGCCGACGTCCTCATCGAGATCGGTCTCATCCAGACGGAAGACCGCATTCACGTCAAAGGCCAGGTCACGGATTTCTACCAGGACATGAAGGGCCTGAAGGCCTACGGGGCCAAGACCAAGCGGGTCACTTCCGGCTACACGGCGATCGTCCGGACGTCCAAGCCCTGCCAGGAAGGCGATTTCGTCTACATCGTCTGCAAGCGCGGCGTCCCGCCGTTCTTCCTGGCCCCGCTCGGCATCGCCGCCATCGTGGCCGGGGCCATCCCGCTCTCCGCGACCTTTGAAGAGGAGCCGGTCTCGCCGTTCATCATCCGTTAGCGGATCTCTTTTCCCAGCGGCCTGTCAGCCTTCCCCCGCGCGGGGACAAGCCTGTGTACGATCCTCAACTGTCCCGTCTTTTCGTCCTCGTCTGCCGGCCCGATCCGGACGGCGCGGGGCGCGCGGAGGTCCTCCGCCTCGCCGGGACCGTTCCCGATTGGGACAAGGCCCTCGCCAAGGCCGAAGGGGAGGGCATCCTGCCCCTGCTCTATTGGGGCCTCCGCGACGGTCCCGGCGCCGCGCCGGGGCCGGTCCTCGAAAAGCTCCGCCTGGCCTTTCTCAGGAACCTGGCCCGGACGACCCAGCTTTACCGCGAGATGGAGCCCTTCCTCGAATCCGTCCGCCGGTCCGGGCTCCGGGCCGCCCTCACCAAGGGCGGCCGGCTGGCTCTCGATGTCTATCCCGACATCGCCCTGCGCCCGTTCTGGGACATCGACTTCATCGTCCATCCTTCGGATTGGACGGAGCTGCGGCGGATCCTCGACAGCCTCGGGTTCAGCGAGGCCTCGGCGGCGGCGCCCGGGGCTTCGGTCCCGTCCGTCCCGGCCCTCGACTGGGCCTATTCGCCGTATTTCCGCAAGGGCCCGCTCTTTCTCGAGTTCCACGGCAACCCCCTCGGCCTCCATTTCCCGAGCCGCGGCGAGGACGGCTTCTGGTCCTCCGCGGGCCGGCTGCAGGTCCGGGGCACGGAAGCGCTGGTCCTCCCGGCCGAGAACGAGATCTGCTACCTCTGCGTCCACGCCCAGCAGCACTCCTATCAGCGGCTGATCTGGCTCGCCGACATCGCCCGCCTGGCCGGGCGGGCCGGGCTCGATTGGGGCTGGGTCGCCCGCATCGCCCGGGACGAGCGGATCAAGGGCCCTGTCTATTACGGCCTCCACCTCGCGGGCGCCCTCTGGCCGGGATCCGTTCCGCCGGATCGCTCTCGCCGCGCTGAGGCCCGGCCCCGCCGAGATGGCCGGGCTCCGGTTCCTCTGGCCCGAGGCCGCGACGTCCGCCCGGACCGCCGCCGCGGCCTGGCCCTATTACATGCCGTCGGTCTTTTCGCTTTGGGAGCGGCGCGACCCCGTCCTGGCCGCGCGCATGCTGGGCCAGATCTTCTTCCCGCCGCGGGAATGGCTGGCGTCGGCGACGGGGATCCCGGCGAGCTCGCCCCGTCTCTACGGACGGTACGTCGAGCGCCTCCTCAGGCCGGCCGTCACCGCGGCCCGGCGGATGATGGAGAGGGGATGAGCGTCGCGCCCGTCCTCGTCGCCGAGGGCCTGGTCAAGAGGTATCCCGTCTTCCGGGGCTTCCGGGACCTTGTCCTCCATCCCTTCGACAGGCGCACCGTGACCGCCCTCGACGGGCTCGATCTCGAGGTCGGCCGCGGCCGCGTCTTCTGCCTGCTCGGCCCGAACGGCGCGGGCAAGACGACGCTCATCAAGGTCCTGGCCACCCTCGTCCTCCCGGACGGCGGCCGCGCCTCGGTCGCGGGCCACGACGTCGCCCTCGAGCCCGGGCCGGCCAAGAGAGCCGTCGGCTACGCCGTCAGCGACGAGAGGAGCTTCTACTGGCGGCTGACCGGCCGCCAGAACCTGGAGTTCTTCGGCGCCCTCTACGGTCTCGGCGGTCCGGCCCGCGATCGCCGGATCGGCGAGCTGCTGCGTCTGGCGGGGCTCGAGGAGGCCGCCGACCTCCGTTTCAACGGCTTACTCGACCGGCATGCGCCAGATGCTGGCCTTCGCCCGGGCCCTGCTCGCCGACGCGGCCATCCTGCTCGTCGACGAGCCGACGCGGTCGCTCGACCCCCAGGCCGCCGACCGGGTCCGGGCCTTCCTCCGGGAGGAGCTCGCCGGGCGGCAGGGCAAGACCGTCCTCTGGGCCACCCACGATCTCGGCGAGGCCGCCGACTGCGCCGACGACATCGCCGTCATCAGCCGGGGCCGCATCCGCCTCCGCGGCCCGGCGGCCTGCTCTCGCCGCCGGCGGGCGCGCCTCTCTCCGGCAGGCTTACGAGAAGGCCGTCGGCGAGTCGGAGGAGAAGCCGTGAGCGCGCCGGGCCGTCAGAGCGTGTCCGGCGCCGCGGTCATGGCCGCGTTCCTCCGCCGCGACCTCCGCGAGGCCCTGACCTACAAGTTCTCGTTCGTTTCGTCCGTCACCGGGATCCTTCTGTCCTCGGCGACGTTCTACTTCGTGGCCAAGCTCGTCCCGGCGGGCACGCCCTCGCTCGGGCCTTTCGGCGGGGATTATTTCTCCTTCGCCGTCGTCGGCGTCGCCTTCGCCGGGCTCCTGGGCATGTTCCAGGAGGGCCTGGCGGCGGTCGTCCGCAGCGCCCAGCTCTCCGGCACGCTCGAGGCCCTGCTCGTGACGCCCGTTCCCGTTCCGGTCATCCTCTTCGGCTCCTCGCTCTACTCGCTCCTCTTCCAGGTCGTCCGCACGGCGCTCCACCTCGGCGTCGCCCTGGCTTTCTTCGGCCTGGCCCTCGGGCGCGTCAACGCCGCCGGCGTCCTCGCGGTCGGCGTCCTGACCGTGCTCTGCTTCCTCAGCGTCGGCGTCCTGTCGGCGAGCTTCATCCTCGTCTACAAGACCGGCAACCCCTTCAGCTGGATCATCGGCACGGTCTCGGGCCTGCTCGGCGGGGTCGTCTTCCCCGTCGCGCTCCTGCCGCCCTGGATCCGCTGGATCTCCTCGCTCCTGCCGGTCACCTATGCCCTCGACGGCATGAGAAAGAGCCTCCTGGCCTCGGCCTCGTTCGCCGACGTCCTGCCCGACGTCGCCGCCCTGGCGGCGTTCGACGCCCTCCTCCTTCCCGCGAGCCTCGTCGCCTTCCGGCTGGCCGTCCGCAAGGCCAAGAAGGACGGCACGCTGGCCCAATACTAACCTCGCCCACGTATCGTAGGGACGCTCTCCGGACCCCCGTGATCCCGCAGTTTATTCCTCTCCTCCTATCTGCTAACATGGTGGCGGAAGCTCTGCATGATCCCGCTAAAACGACTCGCCCTGCCGTCGGTCTTCGCCGCCGTCGCGGTCTTCGCCGCGGCCGCGGGCGCCGCCTCCGCCGGAGTGCCGCCCGAGGTCAGGGCCAAGGCGGCCGGCGATCTTCGCCGCTCTCGATAAGATCGAGGCGGAAGCGGCGAGTCCGGCGCCGACGCGGCCGCTCACGGCCCCGCCCGCCCCCAGCCCGGCTCCCGCAGCCTGGTCTTCTCGGAGGCCGAGCTCAACGCCTACGCCGCCTGCCGCGCCGAGGCCGAGGGCGGACCCTACGTCAAGGCGGCGGAGCTCAAGCTCCTGGCCGGCAACCGGATCGAGGGCCGCATCGCCATCGATCTCGGCAAGCCCCAGGCCTCGGGCCTCATGGCCCAGAAGCAGGACCTGCTCTTCGCCGCCCGCGTCGAAACGCGAGGACGGCAGGATCCGCATCGACATGGACAAGCTCTATCTCGGCACGCAGGCCATCTCCCCGGCCTTCGTCGACGTCATCATCGGCGTCGTCTCCCGGCTGCAGGGCGTCGAGCCGACCAGCCTCAAGGACTGGTACGATCTGCCGCCCGGCGTCGCTGCGGCTCGAAAGCCGGCCCGGGCAGGTCGTCATCATCTACTGACATGATCAGGATCATCAGCGGGATCTACAAGGGCCGCCGCCTCAAGCTCGTGCCCAGCACCTCGGTCCGGCCCATGCAGGACAAGGTCAAGGGGGCCCTGTTCAACATCATCGGCGACCGGCGTCCGCGGCAGCCGCTGCCTGGACGGCTTCGCCGGGACGGGCTCGGTCGGCCTCGAGGCCCTGAGCCGCGGCGCCGCGACGCTGCGTCTTCGTCGACGAGTTCTACCCCGTCGATCAAGGTCATCAAGCAGAACGTCGCCAAGTGCGGGGCCGACGAGAAGGCCGTCGTCCTCCACCGGGAGTTCAACCGGGCCGTCATCGACCTGGCCAAGCAGGGCGTCCGCTTCGACCTCATCTTCCTCGACCCGCCCTACCGGCTCCTCGAGGAGCGGAACCCGCTCAAGGTCATCCGCAAGCGCGGCCTGCTCAAGCCCGGGGGGCTCATCGTCCTGCGCCACTACTTCAAGATCAAGCCGAAGCTCGGCGACTTCAAGCTCGAGCGCCGGGTCGCCCTCGGCGACGACATCCTGCTCCTCTTCTCGCCGCTCGCCGCCGAAGCCGGGCCGGCGCGGCCCGGCGCGGCCGGCCCCCGCCCCGCCGGGCCGTCCAAGCCGCGCTTGCCCGCGAAGCCCCGTTCGCTTAAAATGAGGGTCATGAAGAAAGCCGGGGGGAGCGGATCCGTTCTGGAAAGACGCGCCCCTCGTCGACGAGAACGAGATCTTCTCCGAGCTCCACGTCAAGCGGGGCAGCTCCCTCTTCCTCGGCCGCTACTCCCTCAACGAGGTCCTGGCCGTCCTCAACAAGAAGGGCTTCCTCAAGGAGGCCCGCAAGCGCTTCCTCTGGCCGCTCGCCTACGAGCTCGATTCGTCCGAGTACCCGCTCCAGAGGCTCCAGATCTTCTTCCGCGAGCCGGAGCCCGAGAACCTCATCGTCGACGTCAAGGTCAAGGAGTGCGAGTTCGCGCCCCGGGCGACCGCGCCGGGCCTGCCGGCCCTGCCGCCGCAGAAGGCCCTGGCCTTCGAGTGGCTGACGCTCCAGAACCCCCTGGCCAAGCGGGGCGAGCCGTTCTCGCCCCTTCCCGGGCCAGACCCGGCCCGGGCTGAGCATGCGCCCGAAGATCATGGACCTGTTCGTCTACCTCGGCCGGCTGACCCGCAAGGACTGCCTCCTGGCCTTCCCGGCCTACTTCCACAACGCCGTCCTCTTCTCGCGGTACTTCCACTTCTGGAACCCGCGACAAGGAGGCCGAGGTCCTGGCCATCCGCCGGACCTTCAGCCACATGCCCTTCCGGCAGCTGGCCTGGGTCGTCCACCTGAACTGCCTCAGGCGGGCGGACGGCTCGGTCTACGAATGGCAGGCCGAGGAGCAGGTCTACCCCTGACCCGGCCCGCTCAAGGACTATTTCGATTCCCGGCGCTACCGGGAGGCCGTGAAAACCGGCCTCAAGAGCCTGGAATTCAGCGTCGACCGGGACGCATTCGAGAGGCAGGTCGGCCGAGATCCCGGCTCTTTTGCGGCGGCGCCTAGATTCTGCTATAATACCGCGCTCAAGGAGATCGTTCCATGAAGAAAGACATCCATCCCGAATACCAGGAATGCCTCGTGACCTGCGCCTGCGGCAACACGTTCAAGACGCGGTCCACGAAGAAGGAGATCCGGGTCGAGATCTGCTCCCAGTGCCATCCGTTCTTCACCGGCAAGCAGAAGTTCATCGACAGCGCCGGCCGCGTCGAGAAGTTCAGGAAGAAATACGGCGACGCCAAGGACATCAAGGCCGCCAAGGACCTCCGGGCCGCCAGGGACGTCAAGAGCC
The DNA here is from genome assembly GCA_963843505.1 of Candidatus Aminicenantota bacterium. GTDB lineage: Bacteria > Acidobacteriota > Aminicenantia > Aminicenantales > Saccharicenantaceae > RBG-16-66-30. The sequence goes on from CAWJKR010000008.1 coordinate 105,672, forward strand.
AGGCCAAGAAGAAAAAATCGTCGCGATGATCCAGGAACTCCAGGCGATCGAGGAGAAGTACCGCCAGCTGACCGCAGCCCTCTCCGACCCCGCGATCGCCGCCAACCCCCAGAAGATCCGCGAGCTCTCCAAGGAGCGGGCCGAGCTCGAGCCCGTCGTCCGGAAGTACGAGGAGTGGAAGCGCGTCCGGCAAGGACCGCGACGAGGCCCGCCACATCCTGGCCGACCCGGCGACCGACCCCGACCTCAAGGCCATGGCCGAGGTCGAGGTCGGCGAGCTCGACGCCCGGGAGAAGGCCCTGGCCGGCGAGCTCCGGACGCTGCTCCTCCCCAAGGACCCCAACGACGAGAAGAACGTCATCCTCGAGATCCGGGCCGGGGCGGGCGGCGACGAGGCCTCCCTGTTCGCCCAGGACCTCTTCCGGATGTACTCCCGGTTCGCCGAGAAGAAGGGCTGGAAGTTCGAGGTCCTGGACATCGAGCCTCGTCGCCCGATCGGCGGGATCAAGGAAGCCATCGCCGAGCATCCGCGGCCAGGCGCGTCTATGCCGCTCCTCAAGTACGAGAGCGGCGTCCACCGCGTCCAGCGCGTGCCCAAGACCGAGGCCGGCGGCCGCATCCACACCTCGACCGCGACCGTGGCCGTCCTGCCCGAGGCCGACGAGATCGACGTCAAGCTCGACCCCAAGGACCTCAAGATCGAGGCCTTCGGCTCGTCCGGGCCCGGGCGGCCAGAACGTCAACCGGAACTACACGGCCATCCGCGTCACCCACAAGCCGTCCGGCCTGGTCGTCTCCTGCCAGGACGAGAAATCCCAGCACCGGAACAAGGAGAAGGCCCTGAAGGTCCTGCGCTCCCGGCTCATGGACATCGCCCAGAGCGAGCAGCAGCCGAAGATCGCCAAGGACCGCCGCTCCCAGGTCGGGACGGGGGAGCGGAGCGAGAAGATCCGGACCTACAATTTCCCCCAGTCCCGGATCACCGACCACCGGCTGAACGAGAACTTCCACAACATGGAGGGCGATCCTGGACGGGGACCTCGACGAGATCCTGGACCATCTCGTCCGCCAGGCCCAGGCCGAGGCGCTCGGCGAGACGGGGCGGGACGCCGGCCAGGCCAAGGACGTTGGAAGCTAACACGACCCTCATCGATCTCTTCCGCGACGGGGTCGCCCTTCTCGGCGACCGGCCCCAAGCCGTTCTCGAAGCCAAGGTCCTCCTGCTCCGGGCGGCCGGCCTGACCGAAGAGCGCTACCTGGCCGCCCCGGCGCGGCCGTGCCCGCCGAAGGCCGAGGCCTTTTTCCGGCGCCTGGTCGCCCGGCGCCTGGACGGCGTGCCGCTCTCGCATCTCACCGGGACCAAGGAGTTCTGGTCCATCCCGTTCGAAGTGACGCCGTCGGTGCTCGTGCCGCGGCCCGAGACCGAAGGCCTGGTCGAAAAGGTCCTCGAGCTCTCGACGCGGGAGAGCGAGACCATCCTCGACGTCGGGACGGGCAGCGGCTGCATCGCCGTCGCCCTGGCCAGGGAGCTCCCCCGGGCCCGCATCCAGGCCGTCGACGTCTCCGAGCGGGCCCTGCGCGTCGCCCGGCGGAACGCGGCGCGCCAGAAGGCCAGGCACATCGAGTTCCTGAGGAGCGACCTGTTCTCGGCCTTCCGCGGGACGGGCGCCCGGTTCGACTTCATCGTCTCCAACCCGCCGTACATCTCGCGCGGGGAGTGGGAGGCGCTGCCGCCGGACGTGCGGGACTTCGAGCCGCGGCGGGCGCTCGCTCGCCGGCGAGTCCGGCGTCGAGACGATCGAGCGGCTCGTCCGCCGGGCCCGGACGTTCCTCAAGCCGGGCGGCTACCTCATCTTCGAGATCGGCGAGGGGCAGCGGGACAGGGTGCTCGGCCTGTTCAGCCGGCGCTGGACCGAGATCGAGACGGCCTGGGACCTGGCCGGCAAGCCCCGCGTCATCACGGCGCGGCGGGCCTGAAGCAGGCCTGAGCCGGGGACATGTACCTCGGGTACGTGTCCCCGTTCTATTTCCCCGTTTTATTTTCCCACCGCCGTGGCCGGACCGTGACGTCGATCCTGTCGAAAGCCAGAGCCGGGAGGGCGATGAGCCCCAGGGTCAGGGGTAGAATGAAGCGGCGGAGGAACGTCAAGGGCCCGGCGGCATCGATCAGGCGCCGCCGCCCGTCACCCAGTCGTAGCCGCAGCCCTGTGGGTAGTGGCCTGACCGGCCGATCGGGATAGCGCTTCTTCAGGAACTCAGACAGGCCGCGAACGCCGGCCTCCTCGGTCGCGCCGTGGTTGACGACGACCAGGGGATGCCCGGTGTCCCGGGCGTAGACCGTCTGGGTCCAGGTCTGGACGACGTCGTCGATGGCGACGAAGAGGTCCGGCGCGAGGCCCATGAACTCGACGGGGTCGCTGAAGCAGCCCGTTCCGACGCCGACCGATCCGACGACGCGGGACTTGTCCCCGTAGAAAGCGACGCCCGGCTGGCGGACATCGGCCATCCGCCGGGCGATCGCCCGGGCCACCTCGATGGCCGGCCGCGGCGCGGTGCGATAGACGTTGTAAAAGAGCTGGGAGCGGATGATGTCGTCGCCGCCGAACCCGAGCAGGCGGCCGAAGGCGAAGGGAATGCCGAATCCGCCTATCTTGTCGAGGACGTCGTGGCAGCGGATGATCACCAGCTTGTTGGCCAGGATCCAGTCCTTCTTCGCGAGCACGGCCTTGCCGTAGGCCTCCTTCCCGGCCGCCGAGGCGGCGAAAAGGTTGGGGCTCTTCTCGTCGAGGTCCCAGTGGGTGTAGAAGGTCGGCTCGTGGACGATGAGCAGGTTGGCCCCGTCCCGGACCGCCTGACGGCAGGTGTCCCAATAGGGGAGCCAGCACGTCCCGATGCCGGTCACCTCGGTCTCGGGATCGCCGACGACGATGCGGTCGACCGACGGTTCTTCGACCTCGGCGAGCGATCTCAAATACGCGGCCACGTCTTTGGCCGGCAGGGGCTTGGCCGCCCGGCGCGGGCCGGCGTTGGCGTCCGGCGGCGCCGCGGCGCTCGCCCCGGTCAAGAACGCTCCGGCCGACGCGGCCCCGGCCAGCTCGATGAATCGGCGACGTCTCATGGCGGCCTCCTTCCCCGGCTTCGCGGCCCGGTCACGACGATTCTATGACATCCGCCGCCGGAAAAGGAAGCCCTGCGCGCCGTCGAAAAGCGGGCCCGATTGATTCGAAGCGCAAAAGGTGCGATAAAAAAAGGATGAGCACAGATAAACAACCCTCACCGGACCGCCTTTTGGAGCGTCTGGATATCGGCCTGCCTCTCATCGGCTTTTATGACGCTCCCGATCCCGCTCTCTTCGAGCCTCTCGTCGAGCCGGACCCCGGTCAGTGCGTGTTCTGCCTCTTCGAGGACTGGCTCGAGGGCAAGACCCTGCACATGACCCGGGAGCGTTACGGCTGCGGCGGCGCGGCGGGCTCTCTCTGGGGCGAGCAGACGAGGCCGCGGCGGGAGTTCGTCAAGTTCCTGGCCGACGACGAAGGGCTCAAAGCCTCCCACGCGCTCATGGAGAAATGGCTTGACGTCCGCCGCCCCTACCGCGCCGGGAACAGCCATCTTTTCATCGGACCGCTCCGCGAGGCGGCTTGGCCCTATGCCAAGACCGTGACGTTCTTCGTCAACCCCGACCAGCTCAGCGCCTTGGCCATCGGCGCCCAATACCGCAGCGCGCCCGGCGACCCTCCGCCCGTGATCGCGCCGTTCGGCTCGGGATGCTCGCAGCTCGTGCCCTTCGAGGACCTGTCCGCAGCGCAGGCTTCTATCGGCTCGACCGACCTCGCCATGCGGCGTCATATCCCCGCCGCGGTCATGAATTTCACGGTGACCCGTTCGATGTTCGAACAGCTTTGCGAGCTCGACGAGCGGAGCTTCCTCTACAAGCCCTTCCTGGAGCGCCTCCGGCTGGCCCGGGGCGGCCGGCTATAAAAAGGGGGACACAATACCAATTTCCGAATTACCCGCCAAAGGAAATCGGAAAATGGTATTGTGTCCCCGATTTAATCCCCGTTGATCCGGAACTGGGTCTCGTAGAGGGCGGCGTAGAGCCCGCCCTTGGCCAGGAGCTCGGCGTGCGTCCCGCTGCTCGACGAGGCGGCCGGCCTCCAGGACCAGGATGACGTCCGCCGCCAGGATCGTGCTCAGGCGGTGGGCGATGACGAGGCTCGTCCGGTTCTTCATGATGCGCTCGAGGGCGTCCTGGATGAGCGCTTCGGATTGGCTGTCGAGGGACGAGGTGGCCTCGTCGAGGACGAGGATGCGCGGGTCCTTGAGGATGACCCGGGCGATGGCCACGCGCTGCTTCTCGCCGCCCGAGAGCCGGTAGCCGCGGTTGCCGACGACGGTGTCGTAGCCTTCCGGCAGGCCGGCGATGAAGTCGTGGATGTTGGCCGCCCGGCAGGCCGCCTCGATCTCGCCCGGCCCGGCGCTCGGGCTTCGCGTAGAGGAGATTGGCCCGGATCGTGTCGTTGAAGAGGAACGTCTCCTGCGTCACCATGCCGATCTGCTCCGCCAGGGTGGCCAGGCTGAGATCGCGGAGGTCGTGGCCGTCGATGCTGACCGCGCCTTCCGTCGGGTCGTAGAGCCGCGGCAGCAGGTAGGTGACGGTCGTCTTGCCGGAGCCGCTCGGCCCGACGAGCGCGGCCAGCTGGCCCGGCCGGATCTCGAAGCTGATGTCGCGGAGGGCCCAGCCGCGTTCGACGGGAGCCTGAGGGACGGCGTTCGTTCTCGCTCCGCGCGTCCTCTTCAGCTTGCCTCCCTCCTGTGACAGGGGAGGGGCCGTCATGGCCGGGCTGCGGGGGCCGCCGAACCGGACGACTTCCGCCAAACCCGCGGCCGCGGCCTCCTCGGCGCCGTCGTCCGGCTCGTAGCTGAACGAGACCCTGTCGAAGCGGACGTCGCCCCGGACGGTCGTGAGGGCCTTCGCGTCCGGCCGTTCGGCGATCTCGAGCGGCAGGTCGAGGACCTCGAAGACCCGCTCGAAGCTGACCAGCGAGGTGGCCAGGTCCATGCGGGCGTTGGTCAGGGCCGAGAGCGGCCCGTAGAGCATGCCCAGGTAGGCCGTGAAGGCGACCATGGTGCCGATGGTGAAGCCGGCGCCGCGGAGGACGAGCAGGCCGCCGCCCCAGAAGACGACGACCGTGCCGACGGCGCTGATCAGGCTGACCGTGAGAAAGAACCAGCGCATCATGTAGGCCTGGCGCACGCCCGCCTGGCGGACGCGCTCGGCCCGGCCCCGGAACCGGGACACCTCGTCGGGCCCGCGGCCGAAGAGCTTGACGAGCAGCGCCCCGCTGACGTTGAGGGTCTCGTCCATCATGGCGTTCATCTCGGCGTTGAGCGTCATCTGCTGGCGGACGATCGTCCGCAGCTTCTTGCCGAGGAGGCGGGCCGGGACGAGGAAGAGCGGCAGGACGGCGATGGCCAGGAGCGTCAGGCGCCATTCGAGCCGCAGCATGATCGCCAGGGCGCTGACGAGCGTGACGGAGTTGGTGAACACGTCGACGATCGTCCCGCTGACGGCCCGCTGCGCGCCGATGACGTCGTTGTTCAGCCGCGACATGAGCTCGCCCGTCTTGGTGTGGGTGAAGAAGCGCAGGGACATGCGGTGAAGGTGGTCGTAGAGCTCCGTCCTCAGGTCGCAGATGACCCCCTCGCCGACGGAGGCCCCGAGGTAGCGCTGGGCGACCCCGAGCAGCCCGTTGACGAGGGGCACGGCCAGCATGCCCAGGGCCAGCAGGGTCAGCCGATGCATGTCGCCCTGCGGCAGGGCCTGGTCGATCAGGTTCCGGATGAGCAGCGGCGGGGCCAGACCGAGCAGGGTCGATGACCAGGATCAGGGCCAGCATGACCGCGATCCGCCCGAAGTAGGGGCGGCCGTAGGCCATGGCCCGCTTGACGAGGGCCCAGCTGAGCTGCGGCCGGTCCTGCTTTTCGTCGTAGCGGAGAAAAGGCCGCCAGCCCGCTCCGTTAGCCAAGGGAGAGCGCTCCTCCTATTTCACGATGTTGCCGTCGGCGTCGATGACGGTGATCTGCGTGAAGCCGAGCTCCTGGATCTTGGGCTCGATCTGGGCCCGGTCGCCGACGACGATCCAGACGACGCCTTCGGGATGGATGGTCTTGGCCGCCGCCTTGGCCAGGTCGGCGATGGTCAGCTTCTGCACGAGGCCCGGATATCTTCTGGAAGTAGTCGTCCGGCGAGGCCGTACTGGACCATCTCCTCGAGCGATCCCAGGACGGTCCCCATGGTCTCCCACTGGCCGGGCAGGCCCAGGACGATGCTGTTCTTGGCGTTCGCGAATTCGTCCTGGGTGATCGGCTTCTTGCCCAGGATGCCTTCGAGCTCGGCCTTGATCTCGACCATGGTCTCCTTGGTCTTGTCCGACTGGACGGGCGCGAGGACCAGGAAGGGCCGCTGGCCGCGGGCGCCGGGGAGGGCGCTCTGGGCGCCGTAGCTCCAGTGCTTGTCCTCGCGGATGTTCATGTTGATGCGCGAGACGAAGTCGCCGCCGAGGATCGTGTTCATCGTCTGATGGCGACGTTGTCCGGGTCGGCCGACGAGGGCGCGGGGTGGCCGCCGACGACCATGGACTGGGGCGCGCCCGGCTTGTCGATGATGTAGACGGCGCGGCTTGGCCGCGATCGGGACGACCGGGATCTTCTTGGCCGGGGCCTGGCCGGCCGCCCAGCCCTTGAAGAGCGCCTCGAGCTTGGGCTTGATCTCGGCCATGGTCGTGTCGCCGACGACGATCAGCGTCGCGTTGCCGGGCTTGAACCAGGTCTTGTGGAACTTGACCAGGTCGTCGCGGGTGATCTTGGCCACGGTGTCGCTCGTAGCCGGAGCCGGTGAAGGGGATGCGCGTAGGCGTGGCCGGCGCCGTAGACGAGCCGCGGGCAGGACGCGCAGGGCCATGCCGATGGGCGAGGCCTTCTCCTGCGGCGATGCGGGCGATCTGGAGCTTCTGGAGCCGCTCGAAGTCCGCCTCGGGGAAGGACGGGTTGAGGATGACGTCGGCGTAGATCGTCGAGCGCCGGGTCGAGCTTGTCCTTGAGCGCCGCAGAGCGAGACGGACGACGTGTCGAGGTTCGAGCCCGGCGCCGAGGCTCGGCGCCGAGCCTGGCCAGCTCGTCGCTGATCTGGAGCGAGGTCCGCTTGGCCGTGCCCTCGTCGAGCATGTTCATGGCCAGGCGACGCCGTGCCCGGGAGGCCGCCCTGGTCGGACGGCGTAGCCGGCGTCGACGAGCAGGCTGAAGTGGACGACCGGGATCGCGTGGCGCTCGGCCAGCGACGATCTTCAGCCCGTTCGCGAGCGTGGCCCTCTGGACGGCCGGGAACGCGACCTCGGGCGGCGGCGCCGGCGGCCGGCATGGCCTTGCGGTCGACGTCGGCCGTCGCCGGCCGCGAGCGCCGGGTAGGGCTGGACCTCGAGGACGTAGACGCCGTCGGAGAGCCAGTGGTTGGCGCTCTCCTTGACCGCGTCCGGCCGTGGCCTCTTCGATGTGCTCGAGGGTCTTCTTGTAGGCGTCGGGCGAGCCGCCGTAGACCATGGCTCGGGGCCAGCATGTCGGACTTGCCGCCGAAGCCGCCGATCCGCTCGACGCCCCGGATGAAGCGGGCCGCGGGCCTGGGTCTTGACCCGCTCGAGCTCGGCCGCGGTCGGGCCGTCCTCGAGGAACTGGGCCAGCTCCTCGTCGATGGCCTTCTCGACCTTGGCCAGCTCGACGCCGGGCTTGGCGTCGGCCTGGATGGCGAAGCTGCCCGCCGATCTCGCGGGCGTCGACGTAGGCAGTTGACGGACGCTGGCGATCTGGTCGTCGTAGACCAGGCGCTTGTAGAGCCGCGAGGTCTTGCCGTCGGCCAGGATGGAGCTCGCGAGGTCGAGCGTGTCGGCGTCACTCGGTGCCCCAGCCGGGCATGTTCCAGACCTTGTAGAGGCGGGCCTGGGCGACGCGGTCCTGGACGGACTCTGGCGGTGCGCGCCGGTCCGTCTTGGCGACCCAGGCCGTCGTGCCGGGCGATCGGCGGCGACGGCGGGATGTCGCCGAAGTACTTCTCGACCTTCTCGAGGACCGTCTTGGCGTCGATGTCGCCGGCGACGACGAGGACGGCGTTGTTCGGGCCGTAGTAGGTCGCGAACCACTCCTGGACGTCGTCGAGCTTGGCGCTGCTGAGGTCCTCGATCGAGCCGCTGACCGACCAGGAGTAGGGGTGGCCCGGCGGGATAGGTGCCCTTGCATGATGAGGTCCTCGGCGACGGCCGTAGGGCTCGTTCTCGCCCTGGCGCTTCTCGTTCTGGACGACGCCGCGCTGCTCGTCGAGCTTGGCCTGGCTGATGGCGCCCATGAGGTGGCCCATGCGGTCGGACTCCATCCAGAGGACGAGGTCGAGGGCCGAGACCGGGACGTTCTCGAAGTAGTTGGTCCGGTCCTCGTTGGTCGTGCCGTTGAGGTCGGTCGCGCCGACCTTCTGCATGGCCTTGAAGTAGTCGTCGTTGAAGTTCTCGCTGCCGTTGAACATCAGGTGCTCGAAGAGGTGGGCGAAGCCGGTCTTGCCGGGCTTCTCGTTCTTCGAGCCGACGTGGTACCAGACGTTGACGGCGACGATCGGGGCCTTGTGGTCCTCGTGGACGATCAGGGTCAGGCCGTTGTCGAGGACGAACTTCTGGAAGGGGATGTCGATCTTGGAGGCCTGGGCGGCCAGGAACGGCGCGGCCAGGACGACGAGGGCGATGAACAGGGCCGCGGCGGCGGCCGGCGACGACAGGGACTTGCGCATGACGGGCTCCTTTTGAGAACGGAATAAGCGATTATACGCCAATTCCGCCATGGAACCGGCTATTTCTTCTTCAGCTTCTCCAGCATCGCCCGGCCGGCGGCGCTCGAGGGATTGAGCTCGAGCGACCTCTCGTAGCTCTTGATGGCCAGGTCGGTCTTGCCGAGCGCGGCGTAGCCTTCGCCGAGGCTGTCATGGGCGTTCCACGAGTCCGGGAAGCGCTCGACGTTGAACTCGAAGAGGGCGACCGCCGCCTCGGGCTTCTTCTCCGCGAGGAAGGCATAGCCGAGGCTGTTGATCCGCCCCTCCTCGACCGCCGGGTTCTTGGGGTCCTTCTTCCAGAGGTCCCGGTAGGCGGCCACGGCCTCCTCCAACCGGCCTTCCCGGAGGAGCTCTTGAGGCGTCCTCTCGTCCTCCCCCATGCGGGCCGCCGTTCGCTTGCCGCGGGGCGAGACGAGGGCCACTTCGCCGGCCGGCCCCGGCGCCCCTCCGCTGAACACGAGGCGGCCCGGGCTTTCCCTGTTGACGAACTCGCCGGCGCCGACCGGAATGATCTCGATCTCGTCCTCTCCCGTCGGCCGGGCGAAGAGACGCCCGTCCTTCAGTGACACCGTGAGGACCTCGTCGGGGCCGACGCGATACCGGCCGGCGTAGCCTTCGAGGGCGCCTCGGTCGAGCGCCACGGGCGTGAGCGGGGCCGAAAGGTAGCCCTTCCAGCCGTACTCGGCGGCGATCGCCCGGAGGATCTCGCCGATGAGCGGGCCGGAGCGGCCGTCGGAGTTGGTCATGACGGCGGCGCCGTAGCCGCCGTCGCGGCTGGCGACGAGCTGGGCGATGAAGCCCTCGTCCTGGCCGCCGTGGCCGTAGTAGACCTCGCCGTCGTGTTTTTGGAGGAACAGGCCCAGGGCCATCTCCTGGTCCCCGCCGATGTCGATCTGGCGCTTGACCATGAGCCCGGCCGTCTCCTTCGACAGGACCTTGTTCGACTTGCCGCGCGCGGCCAGCCCGACCTCGATGGCGAACTTGGCCAGGTCGGTCGGCGTCGTCCACAGCCCGGCCGCGGCCATCTCCGGGTAGGTGTGGCGCTTGCCCGGGATGACCTGCCCCTGGCCGTTATGGCCGGACGCGGCGAGCTTCAGCCGCTCCGGAGTGAAGGTCTGCTCGTACGAGCTGCTCGTCATCCCGATCGGCTCGAGGACCTTGGCCCGAAGGATCTCCGGGAAGGGCGCCTTCTCGACATCGGAAAGCGCCAGCTGCATGACCGTGACCCCGCCGCCCGAATAGCGCCACTGCTTGCCCGGCTCGAGGTCGACCCGCACGGCCGGGGAGTTGCCTTTTCCGTCGAGGATATCGGTGATCGAGGGGACGGGCTCGCCTTCGGCGTAGCCGCGGAAGCCGTGGACCGTCGTCCCGCCGCTGTGGCTGAGGAGCTGGCGGAGCGTCACCGGGTGCCCCGCGGTCAGCTCGTTCTCCGGGAGCTTCCACGTGGTCAGCGCCGCGTTGATGTTGTCGTCGAGGCCGATCTTGCCTTCTTCGACGAGCTTCAGGGCGCCCATGGCCGCCACGGGCTTGCTGATGGAGCCGGCGACGAAGAGCGTCTTCTCGGTGACGGGCTCCTTCGTGTCGACGTCCATGACGCCGTACCCCTTGGCCCACACGACCCGGTCCTTGTCGAAGACGGCGACGCTCACGCCCGGGATGCCGTAGTGCTTCATCCGGTCGAGGATGTTCCCCGTCGGGTCGCCCTGGATGACGACGGGCGTCTGCAGGCCGTTCTCGACGCGCGCGATCCGGGCGGCGTCGTCCGCCTTCCCGCAGCCCGCGAGGGCGACCGAGGCCGCGATGCCGAGGAGGAGGAACGTCAGGAACCGGGATCTTTTCATGGGGCCTTCCTTTCTTTTCCAGCGCAGACTCATCCTGTCCCTATATACGGCCGGGGGAAGCCGGATGTTGCGGCGAGCGTGGCCGGCCTACCGCGTGCACATCGGGAAGCGGGCCTCGTCGAAGGGCGGCATGAGCCGCGTCGTCTCGAAGCGGATCTTCTCCCAGACGGCCAGGTCCATGCCGCGGAAGACGTCGACGACCTCGGGATCGAACTGGCGGCCGGCGCCCGCCTCGAGCTCGAGCCGCGCGGCCTTGAAGTCCCGCGGCGCGCGATAAGGGCGGTGCGAGGTGACGGCGTCGAGCGTGTCGGCCACGGCGAAGATCCTCGCTTCGATCGGGATGGCCTCGCCCTTGAGCCCCTTCGGATAACCCGAGCCGTCATAGCGCTCGTGGTGGCAGAGGATGATGTCGCCGACCTCGCGCACGAGCTTGACGTCCCGGACCAGGCCGTAGCCGAGGGCGGGATGCCGCTTGATGACCTCCCATTCCTTCGGCGTGAGCGGCCCGGGCTTCTTCAGGACGGAGTCGGGGATGGCCATCTTGCCGGAATCGTGGAGCAGGGCGCCCTTGCGGACGCTCTCGAGCTTGAGGGGATCGCGGATCCCCGCCGCTTCGGCGAGGACGTGGGTGTAGCGGGCGACCGTTTTGGAGTGGCCGTAGGTCTCGACGTCGCGCAGGTCGAGCGCGGCCATGAAGTTCTCGAGCGTCGTGTCGTAGGCTTCCTCGAGCTCCCGCGACTTGCGGAGGTGCCGGGCCAGCTCCTTCTTCAGCCGCCGCAGCTCGACGGCTTCGGACGCCTTCGGAAGGCTCTTCCGGGCGTCGACATCGACGCCCAATCTCGACAAAAATGCGCAAATCTCCGCCCGTTTTTTGTCATCTTCGACGATCAAAACGACCTCGGCTTCGCTCATCGAGCTTTTTTATACATCTTTTCATTTGGACGTTCAAGTTGGGCCATTTCACCCTTGACATTGAAGCGACCGAGTCATCATAATAGTCGCGCTAAGGTTCAAGGAGCGGACATGGAACACGACCCGAACATCTTCAGGGATTCCTCTCAAGTCATCCGGGAAGTCGAAGACCAGCTCGAGCGCATCCTCCAGAAGAAATTCCGCGACGTCGATTCGGATCTCGTCGAGCGCATCAACCGGGAAAAGGAAGCGGCCCGCAAGCGCAAGGAGGAGATCGAGCGCGAGTTCGACAAGGAGAAGACCGCCCTCAACGACTACCGCGTCGTCGTCCGCGATTTCGAGGAGCAGCGGGCCGGCCTGCTCAACGAGGCCCGCGACCGCTGCCAGAAGGTCCTCAAGTTCCAGGCCGAGATCGAAAGCCTGGCCAAGTCCACCGTGGACGAGATCAAGCGCGTCAACGAGATCCAGGACCGGCTCGAGGCCCTGAGGACGAAGACCTCGGAGCGGGCCGCCTTCCTCAAGAACGACCTGCGCGAGCGCTTCGGCATCGTCGCCGAGGTCATGGAGGAGGAGCCCAAGCCCCTCGGCATCGATCTCGACGAGGAGCTGGAGAAGCTGCGCAAGGTCAAGGACCTCCTGAGCATCGAATCGGCCACCGCGAGCCTCGGCCGCCTGGGCGGCGCGCCGGCCGCGGAGGACGATATCGCCGTGATGGACGCCGCCGCGGGCAAGGCCGCCCCCGACTTCCCCGAGCTCCGGGACCTCATCGCCGGGCCGGCGGCGCCGGAGCGGCCGGAGACCCCGCCGGCGCCTCGAGCCCGCCGCGGCCGCCGAGGCCCCGGTCGAGCCCCGGTCCGCCGGCGACCTCGGCGAGGACGAGGCCGCGGCCATCATCGAATCCTACCGCCGCACGGAGCCCGCCAACGGGAGCGGCGAGATCCATTACTTCCAGAAGGACCGGACGATCGTGGCCGACCCGGAGAAGCTCCTGGCCGCCGTCGACCGGACGCTCGAGGAAGGCCAGCGGCTGACCGTCAAGCTCGGCCAGACCGAATCGCCCAAGGACCAGTTCTTCATCAAGCAGGAGCTCATCAACTGGCAGGAGGGCCTGCGGGCCCTCTTCCTGCGCGTCGTCAAGATGTGCGAGAAGAGCTCCTGGAGGCTGCCCCGCTTCACCGAGGACGTCATCAACACCCAGGTCCTGCGCCGGCTGCTCGAGCGGCTGAGCATGGAGAACTGGAGCAACCTCGACGACTTCGCCTCCTTCTCCTCCGAGCATCGGCGAGATCCGCAAGGCTCTTCCAGGCCCGGATCGAGCCGCGGCTGCCCTATCTTCTGGCGCTCCTGCGGGAGATCGAAGAGGACTAGGCGGCCGGCCGGCGCGGCCGGCGCCGCGCGGCTAGGGGAGGGGTTCCCGTCTTCCGGAAATTGGCGAGATAGTCTTCCGAGGCCCTTGATCTCGCCCGAGCTCAAGTCCCGGAACTTCACCCCCGTGTAGAAGAAGCCCGGCTCGCCCCCGCCCTTTTCGGAGTAGACGACCTCGCTCGTGATCGGCGTGGCCCTGTCCTCGACGAAGAGGAACGTTTCGAGGGCCGCGCCCGCCGGCAGGGGCGTGTCGGAGACGATGCGCGCCCCTTCGAGGCTGATGTTGACGGTCTTGGCGATCTTGAACCCGCCGTTCTCATGGAAGAGGAACGGCGTGGAGACGTTATAGCGGTCGTACTTGCGCTTCTCGCGGAAGGCCGGTCCGCCGCGGCGCGCGTCGCCCGGCCCGGCGGCCTCGCCGAGCTCCTGCCAGACGAAGCTGCAGACGCGGTTCTTGTCGACGGGGGAGGCTCGGCGGCGCCGCGGGCGACGAGGTCCGGGCGCTCCTTGCCCTTGGCCTCGGCCAGGGCCAGGTCGGCCTCGCCGGCCAGGCGCTTGAGGTCGGCCTTGGTCAGGACGGCGGACGGGTCGCCGAGGCTCTTCGGGAACACGGTCACGCCGAAGGACATGGTCAGGTTGCCGCGCGGCTGGAATTCCTGCAGCTCGAAGTAGTGGTCCTCGACGTTCTTGCGGATGCGCTCCGTGAGCAGGGCCGCCTCCTCGACGTCTCTTGACGCCCAGTCAGGAAGAAGAGGAACTCCTCGCCGCCGTAGCGGCAGATCAGGTCCTCCTCGCGGATGGCCAGCTTGAGGACGTGGCCGAGCTCGCGCAGCAGCCGGTTGCCCGGCCTCGTGCCCGTTGCGGTCGTTGTAGGCCTTGAACCAGTCGACGTCGCCCATGACCAGGGCCATGGCGCCTTCCTCGCGGCGGCGCTTGCTGAGGGCGTTGACCTTCTGGAGGACCTTTTCGAAGAACGGTTCGGGCCGGAGGAGCCCGGTCAGGGGGTCGTACTGGATGAGGTTGAGCTTGGTCATGGCGATGGCCATGTGGTCGGACAGGCCGCGGAGGATCTGCTGGTCCTCGCGCGTGAACCCGGTCGGTCGGGCCGGCCCGCGACCGTCTTGTTGATGACCTCGAGGACGCCGATGACCTTGGGCCCGTGCATGATGGGCACGCCGAGCAGGCTCCGCGGCGGCGGTCTTGAGGAGCGACGTGTAGCGCTTGCTCAGGCGCCGGTCGAAGGACAGGTTGGAGACGTTGATGTCGTGGCCGAAGCGGGCGACGGAGGCGGCGAAGTCCTGGGCCTCGAGCGGGGCGATGTACTTCGAGAAATCGGAATGGGTCAGGAAGGCGTTGTCCCAGACGAGGGGCTTGAGGTAGCGGCCGATGGCCTCGTTCTCCTCCAGGATGTAGACCGAGACGCTCCCGGCCTGGACGATGTCGCGGATGTCGGGGACGATGTCGAGGAGGCTGCTGACGTCGTCGGCCCCGTAGATCTTGCGGAGGATGGCCTCGACCCGCTGGCGCTCCTTCTGGGACCCGACGTAGCGCGCCTCGATGGCCAGGCGCTTCTCGATCTCGCGGAGAAAGCCCGAGTTGAGCAGGCCCTTGATCTCGCTGATCTCGTCGAGGACGTCCTTGACCTTGGCCTCCTGGAGGCCGAGGGAGCGCCGCAGGGAGGCCGCCTCCGTCCTTGAGGCGGGCGTGCTCGACGACGCCGCCCGAGCGTCCGGAGGAACGGCAGCTCCCGGGGCTCGGCGGGGGAGGTGCGGCAGAAGTCGGCGTCGACGTCCTGGCGGCCACTCGTCGGCCGCGCGCGGAGATCCGGTCTTCGTCCTCGCCGACGATGAGGACCCCGATCGGCGGGCGGACCATGGCCTTGAGGGTGGGCGAGCCGGCGAGGGACGCGTCGATGACGACGGCCGCGATGTCGCCCCCGGCCAGGGCGGCGAGCGCCTCTTCGGGATCGGCTTCGCACCGGACCGGCCCGTATTTGCGGGCCAGGCGGGCCAGACGATCGGCCTCCGCCGGCGACGGGTGCATGACGAGGATGTGCGTTTGGATCATAGCCCTCTCTGGCGTCATACGACCGCGCGAGACCGGCGACCGACTCTTCCTTTTCCTTGACCCATTCATGTATACCAGATTTTCTGCCCCGGGTCAACCGCTTTTTTTGCGTTTTGTAAGCGCTCCGCGCGGCTATGATATATTTCCTGCGCAAAGCGTCGAGGAGGCGACAAATAATGGCGAAAACAGCCAGCGATCCGGTCCTGAATATCCGGGCTCCGCGGGGCTCCCGTCTGACGACCAAGGGCTGGTCCCAGGAAGGCGCCCTGCGGATGCTCATGAACAATCTCGATCCCCAGGTGGCCGAGAAGCCCGCGCGAGCTCATCGTCTACGGGGGCACCGGCAGGGCCGCCCGGAACTGGGAGTGCCTACCGGGCCATCGTGGCCAGCCTGAAGAAGCTCGAGAACGACGAGACGCTCATCGTCCAGTCGGGCAAGCCGGTGGCCGTCTTCCGGACGCACGCCGAGGCGCCGCGGGTCCTCATCTCCAACGCCATGATCGTCCCCCAGTGGGCCACCTGGGACGAGTTCCGGCGGCTCGAGGCGCTCGGGCCTGACCATGTACGGCCAGATGACGGCCGGCAGCTGGATCTACATCGGCACGCAGGGCATCCTCCAGGGGACCTACGAGACCCTGTCCGCCGTCGGCCGGAAGCATTTCGGCGGCTCGCTCAAGGGCACGCTGACCCTGACGGCCGGACTCGGCGGCATGGGCGGCGCCCAGCCGCTGGCCGTGACCATGAACGACGGCGTGGCCATCGTCGTCGAGGTCGACCCGCACCGGATCGAGCGGCGGCTCGAGACGCGCTACGTCGACGTCATCGACCGACAGCCTCGACGAGGCCCTGCGCCTGGCCGACGAGGCCATGAAGAAGGGCGAGCCGCTTTCGATCGCCCTGCTCGGCAACGCCGCCGACGTCCTGCCGGAGTTCGTGCGGCGGGGCATCACGCCCGGACGTCCTGACCGACCAGACCTCGGCCCACGACGAGCTCAACGGCTACGTGCCGAACGGCATGCCGTACGCGGAAGCGCTGGCGCTGCGGAAGAAGGACCCCGCCGACTACATCCGCCGGTCCTACGCGGCCATGGCCGCCCACGTCCGGGCGATGCTCGAGCTCAGGAAGCGGGGCGCCCGGACCTTCGATTACGGCAACAACATCCGCGGCCAGGCCCAGAAGGCCGGGGTCGCCGACGCCTTCGACATCCCCGGGCTTCGTGCCCGAGTACATCCGGCCCCTCTTCTGCCTCGGCAAGGGGCCGTTCCGCTGGGCGGCCCTGTCCGGGCAAGCCGGAGGACATCTACGCCACCGACGAGGCCGTCCTCAAGCGAGTTCCCCGAGGACGAGGCCCTGGCCCGCTGGATCCGCAAGGCCCGGAGCCAGGTCAAGTTCCAGGGGCTGCCGTCGCGGATCTGCTGGCTCGGCTACGGCGAGCGGGCCCGCTTCGGCGCCGTCATCAACCGCCTGGTCAAGAAGGGCAAGATCAGCGCGCCCGATCGTCATCGGCCGCGACCACCTGGACACGGGCTCGGTGGCCTCGCCCAACCGCGAGACCGAGGGCATGCGGGACGGCTCGGACGCCATCGCCGACTGGCCCGTCCTCAACGCCCTGCTCAACGCGGTCAACGGCGCCTCGTGGGTGTCCGTCCACCACGGCGGCGGCGTCGGCATCGGCCTGTCGATCCACGCCGGGATGGTCATCGTCGCCGACGGGACGGCCGCGATGGGCCGGCGGCTCGAGCGGGTGCTGACGGTCGACCCCGGGATGGGCGTCGCCCGCCACGCCGACGCCGGCTACCCCGACGCGATCGCCTGCGCCAAGAAGAACGGCATCAAGATCCCGATGCTGAAGTGACGCAGGGTCGCGCGAGGGGACATGTACCCTTGGTACGTGTCCCCGGCTTCGGCCGGACTGTGACGCTGACTGCGACGGTCCACGGGCATCGACTGTCCCCTGACCGGGACTATCTCCTTTCCGAATCCCGGTTCGTTAACTCGCGTTACCCACGCTCTGCGCCCGATCTTTCATCCCTTTCTTTTTGAGCGGCTTGGGCTCCGCCTCTGCGGGCCGTTCGCTGGCATGCGCCTTGCTTTAGAGAAGGGCGAAAGGAGAAAGCCGATGAGAAAGCTGGCGATCTTGGCCCTGGCCGGGCTCATCATCGTGTCCGCGGTCGTCCCATTCGCAGCGGCCCGCGAGCCTGAACAACCAGACCGACTGCAACATCAACCACATGAAATGCCGGGAGTACACCCTCAATCTGGACGCTCCCTGGTACAAGGTCATGGTGCTGCTGACGGCCTGCGACATCGCGTTCGGCAAGTGCATGCTGGGCATCTGACGGGGAAGCCGGAGGGGCCCCCGGCGTCGGGGGCCCTTCCGCGATCGGGGAGAGAGGGGATCCGAATGAGAAGGACGAGATACGTGGGCGCGGCGGCTGCGGCGGCCGTCCTGGCTCGACTCCTCGTGGGCGCCGTCCCATGAGGCGGCCGGTCCGCGTCCCGCACGCTGATGCCGGCCGATCCGTCCCCAGCCGCAAGGCCGTGGAGGTCCCGGCGGTCGCGAACGACGTCGGACGAGGCCGTGCTCGGCCGGCCCATCGCGCTGGCGGTCGACGCGGACCGCCTCTACATCGCCGACGCCATGGATTGCGCCGTCAAGATCTTCACGAAGGACGGGCGGTTCCTGAGGTCCGTGGGCCGCAAGGGCGCGGGCCCCGGCGAGCTGTCCTTCCCCTCCGGCGTCGCCGCGGCCGGAAGGCTCGATCGTCGTCGCCGACAAGCTCAACTTCCGGATCCAGACCTTCGACAGGGAGGGAACGGTGCGCGGCGCTTTCAAGGTCCCTTTCGCCCCGGACAGGGTCTTCGCCCTGGGGGAGGAGCGGCTCCTTGTCACGGCGAATCCGACCGGCCGCCGCTCCGGGGAGCGGCTCCTCCACATCTATGACGCGGCCGGCCGCATCGTTTGGGAAGGACTCGACGCGCGCGCCTCCTCCGACCCGATCGTCGACACGTTCCGCAACATGATCCTCGTGTGCCCGGGTGAGCGAGGCGAGTTCCGGGTCGTCCATCGGAGCGGCGAGCGGACGGTCCACAGTTTCTCGGCTTCCGGGGACCTCCTGGCGAAGATCGACGTCGACGCCCGATACGCCTCGATATCCGTCGACCTGCCCGCCGGAAAGGGGACGCTCCGGCTCGACGGCTTCTGCTGGGCCGCGGCCTCGAGACGGGGAGCTCCTCTATCTTTCGGCGCCCGAGTCCGTGGCGGGCAGGGACCTCGGCCCGGGGCGCGCGCTCTCCGTCATCGACGGACAGGGCCGGCTGCGGGCCGCGGATCGAGCTGCCGTGCGCGGTCCATCGCTTTCTCGTCGACGACGGCCGCGTGTTCGCCGTGGACGACGAAGGCGCGCTGAGGATCTTCGAGGTCGGCCGATGAGACCGGGCTTCCCGCTCTTCACCGCGGCCGCCCTCGTCGCGGCGGGCCTCACGGGAGGGGCCGGGCCGGCCGTCGACGTCCGCATCTGCGCGAGCCTCGACGAGGCGGCCCCGGCCGGCACCGGGCCCGTGCTTCTCGTCTTCTTCTCGACCGAGTGTTCGGTCTGCTACGAGGAGCTCTTCGAATCCCGCTATCTCGTCGACAAGGGACGCTGGCCCGTCGCCGTCGTCGGCGTCACGCTCGCCCTGCGCGACGATCTCGAGGTCTTCCTGGAGAAGCACGCCTGGACGTCGCCGGTCGTCCTCGACCGGCGCAAGACGCTATTCAAGAGATTCAAGGTCGACGCCGTCCCCTTCAGGGCCCTCGCTCGTGGGGACGGAGGAGGTCTATCGGGACGATCCGTATCTCGGCGCCCGAGGCCCGCCGGGAGGAGCTGACGAAATGCCTGACGCGGCTCTTCGCGCATTGACCTGGCGCGTCACGCGCCGGCGGCTCACGGCGTCGCCGCTCGCGGCCTGTCGCGGCCGCGGCCTTCCCGGCGCTCGTCGTCTGGATCGGCCTCACCGATTCGTACGGGACGGCGGCGAAGTTCTTCTTCTTCCTCCTGCCGCACGTGTTCCTCGTCGCCGCCCAGGACACCGTCCGGACCGACGTCGAAAGCGGCGCCCTGGAGAACGTCCTCTTCCTCGGCGGCCGTTTCCGGGGCTACCTGATGGCCAAGGGCTTCGTCCTGGCCGCGGCGGTCGGGGCGTATGCCGCTGGCGCTTTTCGGCCTGTTCGCGGCCTGGGGCCTGGCGGCCGGCGGCTTCGAGCCCGCTTTCGCGGTCCGTTTCGCCCTGGCCCTCGTCGCCGGGCTCTATTACGTCGCCCTGGCCGGCGTCCTGAGCTATTTCCTGCGCGCCGGTTCGAACGTGCTGGTCATTCTCCTGGCCCAGACGGCCGCCGTCCTCGGGCTCGTCTTTACCGCGGACTCGCGGGCGGGCCTTCTCGATTACGCGGCCACGGGTCAGTTCCCCGGTCTCGGGGCCAAGGCGCTGTTCGGGGGACTCGTCGCCGTCCTGCCGAACGTGATCGTGTCGAGCCGGCCGTCCGTTTTCACCGGAGAGGTCCTGGCCGGGCTCGGATTGGCCCTATTCGCCCTGTCCCGGCTCACCCGGCGGCTCGAGATCAAGAATTAGGAAGGGCGTCCATGATCGAAGTCCACAAGCTGGCCAAGCGGTTCGGCCGCGTCGAGGCCCTTCGCGACGTCAGCTTCAAGACGAAGAAAGGGACGATCACGGCCATGCTCGGCGAGAACGGCGCGGGCAAGACGACGACGCTCAAGCTCGTTCTGGGTTTCCTGCGGCCCGATTCGGGGACCGTCGCCATCGCCCCCGGCCGGATCGGATACGTGCCCGACCGCCCGGCCTTCTTCCCGTGGCTCGACGGGTGGGCGGTGCTCGGCTTGGCCAGGCCCAGGGCGGGCGGCCACGCCCCCGGCAACGGCCGCGACTTCGGGGCCTCGGTGTTGGCCGCCGCGAGGAGCCTTCTTTTCGATCCGGCCCTGCTCCGGCGGCGTCCCGGCTCCTACTCGGCCGGGAACGCCAAGAAATTCTCCTACCTGCAGAACCTCGTCCTCGCGCCCGACCTCCTCGTCGTCGACGAGCCCTTTTCCGCGCTGGACCCGCCCTCGATCAAGTGCGTCCGGGACATCTTCTGCGGCCTGCGCGAGGCGGGGACGACCGTCCTTCTCAGCTCTCACATGCTGGCCGAGATGGAGAGGATCGCCGACGGCTTCATCGTCCTGCGCCGGGGAGAGACGATCGCCCATGCCGGGCTCCGGGAATGGCGCCTCATGCGCTCGGCCCGGACCGCTCCGGACCTCGAATCGGTCTTCCTGCGTCTGACCGCCCCCTAAACGGGCCTATCCCACTCTACCGTAATATTCCCTGAGCCGAACAGGAACCGCGGCTCGCTCACATGACAATGACAGCTAGAGTAAAGGTCCAGGTTGGAACCGTATCGAAAGCCCTCTTGTACTCCGTATATATGCTACAGGTTCCCTTGCCGATAGCTCTAAATGTCCATACATCTTGACCGCCTGCGCCAGGATTGGGACTTGTGGGGGGAACATATTCGTGGTCCGTTTGCTCAAGAACATCCGAGTTGCTCAGCTGAGCAGGGTTCGACCATAGAGAACCCGTACTCGCTGTATTGGCAAACAGTTTCACGATCAGAATGCCCCCTGCCAACAGCCGCACATTTCCCGAGTAGTTATGATTTCGTTGAAAATCGTCGTAATCGACAGTGACTGTAACATCCCTATCCGGTGATGTCGGGCCTGAGCAGGTCGTGCACAGTAGCGCGATTAGGGGGACTGCGAAGGCAAGAGTGAAGATATATTGGGAGCTCGCCTTCTTCATAACGGCACCTCCTGATCCTGGCTTACCCTAATTTATAGCAAATAACATGCCAGCGGGTTCAAGACATACTTGCCGAAACGGTACAGGGACAAATTGAGGCAAATTGGGGACGAATGTCCTCTGTCGATTACGCATGCTAGAAGCCCACCTTTCCGGCGGAAAAGGAAATAAAGCGTGCCTTGGAGGATTCGAGCCTCCAACCTTAGGGTCCGGAATCCGCGCGGCCGGGCTCAGATGACCGTGCCGTCCGGGATGACGGCGTCCTTGGGGACGACGACGATGCCGTCGACGATGGAGTAGTTGTCGGCCGTCTCGGCGGCGACGCCGTTCGCGTTGACGAGCTTGACGCCGTGGCCGATCCGGGCGTTCTTGTCGACGATGGCGTCGCGGATCTCGCAGTCGCGGCCGATGCCGACGTCGCGGGCACGCCCCGGTCGCGGTTCCGGGCGATGTCCTCGCGCGACTCGTAGAAGTCCGCGCCCATGATGACGGCCCGCTCGAGCAGGCTGTTCTCGCCGATGCGCGAGCGGATGCCGACGATGGCGTCGCGGATGCGCGAGCGGTTGACGATGCTGCCCTCGCAGAGGATGGCGTTCTCGACGTCGGAGGCCAGGATCTTGGAGCCGGGGAGGAACCGGGGGTGGGTGAAGATCGGCCGCTCCTCGTCGTAGAAGTCGAACTTCGGCAGGGGCCGGGTCAGGTCCATGTGGGCGTCGAAGAAGCTCCGGATCGTCCCGATGTCCTCCCAGTAGCCGTCGAAGAAATGGCCGCAGACCTTCCGCTCGCCGATGGCCTGGGGGATGATCTCCTTGCCGAAGTCCTCGGTGTCCGTATGGGCCAGGAGGTCGCGCAGGACGCTCTGGCTGAAGACGTAGACGCCCATCGAGGCGAGGTGGGTCCGGCCGTTGGCCGGCGTGCCGAACCGCTCGAAGACGCTCTCGTCGACCCGCAGGCTGCTCGATCGTCGGCCGGGTCCTTGGGCTTCTCGCGGAACTCGGTGATGCGGCCGCGGCCGTCGACCTTCATGACCCCGAACTCGTGGGCCTGATCGGCCCGGACGGGCGTCACGGCGATGCTGATCTCGGCGCCCGACGGTGATGTGGAAGTCGACGAACTTCCGGTAGTCCATCCGGTAGAGGTGGTCCCCCGAGAGGATGAGGACGAGGGCCCCGGTGTCCTCGATGAAGTCGAGGTTCTGGCGGACGGCGTCGGCCGTGCCCTGGTACCAGTTCCGGTTGTCGAGGGTCTGCTGGGCCGAGAGCAGGGTGATGTAATCGCGGTGGAAGTTGTCGAAGCGGTAGGTCGTGAAGATGTGGCGGTGCAGGGACTCGCTGGCGAACTGGGTCAGGACGAAGATGCTGCGGACGTTCGAGTGGATGCAGTTGGAGATGGGGATGTCGATGAGCCGGAACCGGCCGGCGACGGGCACGGCCGGCTTGCTCCGGACCTTGGTCAGCGGGTAGAGCCGGCTGCCCTGGCCCCCGGCCATGATGATGCTGACGACGTTCATGCCCCTCCCTATTTGGCCGCGTTCTGGACGGGGGCGAGATCGTCGATGATCCACATGCCCCGGCCGTTCGTGGCGATGACGAGGGCGTTGTCGCGCGGGTGGATGGCGATGTCCCAGACGTAGCTCGTCGGCAGCCCCGAGCCGAGGACGTTCCAGGTCGCGCCGGCGTCGCGGCTGACGTAGACGCCGGTGTCCGTGCCGGCGTAGAGCATGTCCTTGACCTTGGGGTCCTCGCGGACGACGTTGACCGGCCCGCCGGGGATGTTGGCCGCGATCGAGACCCAGGTCTTGCCGTAGTCCGCCGACTTGAAGATATAGGGGTTGAAGTCGTCGTCGTGGCGCCCGACCAGGGTGACGTAGACCGTGGCCGGGTCGTACTTCGACGCGACGACCTTCCAGACGTGCTTGTTGTAGGGGAGTCCGGCCGTGATCTCCGTCCAGCTCTCGCCGCTCGTCTTCGTCACCCAGACCCGGCCGTCGTCCGTGCCGGCGTAGATCAGGCCGAACTTGAACGGCGATTCGTCGACGGCGGTGATCGTGGCGAAGGGGATGGCGTAGGGCCACTTCCCCTGCTGGTCGGGGTTGTTGTAGGTCAGGTCGGGGCTGATCCGCTCCCAGGTCTCGCCCCTGTTCATCGGACCGGAAGAGGTACTGGAAGCCGTGATAGACGATCAGCGGGTTCTGAGGCGACAGCGCCGTCGCGGCCAGCCACTGGCCGCGGTAGGCCGGCTCGCCCTCGGCGGCCTTGGGGTAGATCTCCTTGCTCGTCCACTGCGCCGTCCTTGTAGACGGAGCGCTCGAGCCGGCCGTAGAAGG
Organism: Candidatus Aminicenantota bacterium; assembly: GCA_963843505.1. GTDB lineage: Bacteria > Acidobacteriota > Aminicenantia > Aminicenantales > Saccharicenantaceae > RBG-16-66-30. The sequence goes on from CAWJKR010000008.1 coordinate 128,882, forward strand.
AGGACGAATACTCCGTGTTCGGGTCCGTCCGGGTCGACGGCGATGATCGTTCCCTCGCCGCCCGGCGCGGTCTCCCACTTCGGCTGGGGCGCGGCGAAGCGCCGCCGGCCGGCCGCCGGGGCGCCCGTCGTCGGCTTTCTGAGGGGGATCAGGCCGCGGAACGTGCCCTGGTCCTGGACCGAGCCGTAGGCCCAGAACGGCGTCGAGTTGTCGAGCGCGACGTTGTAGAACTGGACGGCCGGGATGCCGTCGTGGAAGTCCCGCCACGTCTTGCCGCCGTCATAGGAGATGTTGACGCCGCCGTCGTTGTTGTTGATGAGGTGGTTGCTGTCGTTGGGATCGATCCACAGGCCGTGGTGGTCGCCGTGGAGGCCGGCGTAGTTGAGGCCCTGATAGGTCTTGCCGCCGTCGGTCGACTTCGAGAGGCCCAGGCCCATGATGTAGATCGTCTCGGCGCGAATTGGGGTCGACCCGGATCTGGCCGAAGACCCAGCCGTAGGTGCCGCCGAAGCGCTCCATGCCCGGCGGGCTGACCTTGCGCCAGCTCGCGCCGGCGTCGTCGGAGCGGTAGACCTCGGCGCCGACGATGCCCCGCTGGAGCGGCCGGCCGTAGGAGTCCCTCTCGCCCGGCTTCGGCTCCGCGCCGGGGGTGTGGTTGTCGACATAGGCGTAGAGCGTGGCCGGCTTCGTCCGGCAGAGGTCGATGCCGATGCGCCCGGTGAAGTTCGTATCGGGGAGGCCGGCGTTGATGGGCGTCCAGGTCTTGCCGCCGTCGGTCGTCTTGAACAGGCCGTCCTCGCCGCCGGGCACCGGGTCGCTCCAGCGCCGGCGGATGCGGTTCCAGGTCGCGGCGATACAGGGTGTCGGGCGACTGGGGATCCATGACGATGTCGTTCGCCCCGACCTGGTCGTTGACGAAGAGGACCTTCTGCCAGGTGGCGCCGCCGTCGGTCGTCTTGAAGACGCCCCGGTCGGGGTTTACGGTCCATTCGTGGCCCGTGGCGGCGACGTAGACGATGTCGGGGTTCTTGGGGTGGATGACGACGCGGGCGATGGTGTAGGTCCCTTCGAGGCCCATGTGCTTCCAGGTCTTGCCGGCGTCGGTCGACTTGTAGACGCCGAGGCCCGGCCTCGGAGGCCCGGAAGATGTTGGCCTCGCCCGTCCCGACCCAGACGATGTTCGGGTCGGACTCGGCGACGGCCAGGTCGCCGATCGAGAGCGTCGGCATGTCGTCGAAGATGGGCTCCCAGGTCGTCCCGGCGTTCACCGTCTTGAAGACGCCGCCCGTGGCCGCGCCGGCGTAGAAGACCGTCCGGCTGCCGGCGGGGACGGCGACGTCGGTGCAGCGGCCCGCCGACGTCGAACGGCCCGATGAAGCGCCACTGGACGTCCTTGAAGGGCGAGCTCGCTCTCATGGCCTGGTGCTGCTCGAAAGCCTTGAAACGCAGGGCCGGCGCGGTGTTCTCGATCTTCTTTTGGCCCGTCGCGGCCGGCGCTTTGCGCTGGGGCGCGGCGGCGACGGAGCCGACGACGAGCGCGGCGACGGCGACGGCGAGGATCGAACGCTGGGACATACGCATGGGGGACCTCCCGAAGGTAATCATGGCGAGACGCCCAAAGTATGCCATTTCGAAGGCGGCTGTCAATCGATATGTCCCGGCCCCGGGCCGGCTATTTCTTCGGGGGCCGGATCTCGAGGACCTCGACCTCGTAAACGAGCAGGGTGTTCGGCGAGATGACGAAGCGCTTCTCGCCCGGCCTCTGTTTGGCGTAATAGCCGCTCGACTTGTAGCCCATGTCGGCCGGGACGATGACCAGGCGTTTCTCGCCCTCTGTCATCCCGGCGATCGCCGCGTCGAGACCGGGGTTGACGCCGGGCGCGCCCACCGTCATCTCGAACGGCTCGGGCGCTTCGCCCCAATTGGGCTTGCCCGAGTCGGCCGTGCTGACGAAGGACTTTCCCGCGAGCGGGGCCTTCCCGGAATAGGCGGCCTTCACGGTTTCTCCGGCAAGCGGCAGCCGTCCCTTGCCCGGTCTCAGGACGATGTATCGCAAGCCGTTCTCGGCGGCGACGGCGTCGGGCCAGCTCGTCCGAACGAGCTCATCTTCTTTGGCCTTCTTCTCGGCGTCGGCTTTGATGACGCGGGCCTTGGCCTCTTCGACCATGGCCTTGAACGAGGCCGTCGTCGGCCGGAACGCGCGGGCCTTCTTGCCGACGCGGACGATCCTCACCGTCCGGATCTCGTCCCCCTGGACGATGGACATGACGACGTCCAGGCCTTCGACGACCGAGCCGAAGACGGTGTAGTCGCCGTCGAGATAGGAGCGATCATCGAGGGTGATGTACCACTGGCTGCCGTTCGTGTGCGGCCCGCCGTTGGCCATGCCGACCATTCCCGCCCGGCCGTGGTCGAGTCCGGGAAGAACGATCTCGTTCGGGAACTCGTAGCCCGGGCCCTCGGCCTTGCCGCCGGCGGCCATGCCGCCCTGGATGACGTGGCCGGGGACGACGCGGTGCCACTTCGTGCCGTCGAAGAAGGGCTGGCCGAAGGGGAGGGCGGTGTTCTCGATCGTGCCTTCGGCCAGGCCGGCGAAATCGGCCACGGTCATCGGCGTCCTTTCGAAGTCGAGCTTGAGGACGATCAGGCCCTTGTTGGTCGTGACCTCGGCGTAAAGCCCCTCGTCGTATTTCGGGGCCCGGCAGGCGGGGGCGAAAAGGCCCAGCAGGAGGAAGATGCCCACGGCGGCCGCTCTTAAACCGGTTTTTGGTCTTTTCATAAGGCGTGGCTCCTTTTATTGGCCCCGAGGGCGGCGCCGGCTCAGGACAGGATCTTGAGGAGGCGGTAGTCGGATTCGATGTCGGTCTTCTTGACGTCGCCGGCCGCGCCGAAGGGGAGGAACTCGACCCGGCCGCTGACGAGGTGGACGAGGCCGCCCGTCCGGCCCTCGGCCAGGGCCTCGACGGCCGCGTTCCCCAGCCGGGCCGCCATGATGCGGTCGACGGCCGTCGGCCGTCCGCCGCGCTGGATGTGGCCGAGGACGGCGATGCGCGTCTCGAGCCCCGTCGCGGCGGTCACGGCCGAGGCCACGTCCGCCGCCGAGGACCGGCCCTCGGCGACGACGATGATCCAGCTGGCCTTGCCGCGCCGGCTCCCTTCCCTGATCTCTTCGCAGACGGCCTCGATCGGGATGTCCTTTTCCGGCAGGAGGACCTCTTCGCAGCCGCCGGCCAGGGCGACCTGCATGGCCAGCCAGCCGCACTTCCGGCCCATGACCTCGACGACGAAGATGCGCTCGAGCGACGTGGCCGTGTCCCTGATCTTGTCGAGGGCGTCGAGGGCCACGTTGACGGCCGTGTCGGCGCCGATCGCGCTCTCGACTCCCGGGACGTCGTTGTCGATCGTGGCCGGGACGCCGACGACGGGAAAGCCGTGCCGCTCGGCCAGGACCCGGGCCCCGGCGAGCGAGCCGTTGCCGCCGATGACGATGAGGCCGTCGACGCCGCGGGCGCGGAGCTGGGCCAGGGCGGCCTTCTGGCCGGCTTCGTCGCAGAACTCCTCGGCCCGGGACGTTTTGAGGATCGTCCCGCCGAGCCCGATGATGTTGGAGACCGAGCGGCGGTCGAGGGGCACGAAATCGCCGCACATGAGCCCGTCGTAGCCGCGCATGACGCCCTCGACGGCGAGCCCGCGGGCCACCGCCGTCCGGACGACGGCCCGGATGGCCGCGTTGACGCCGCCGCAGTCCCGCGTCAGGAGGGCGATCTTTTTCATGGCCCGATTATAGCAAAAAACCGGCCGCCCCATCGCCCCGTATGATAGAATACTGTTTAAAAGGAGAGTGACCGAAATGGCCAATAAGAAATTCATGGGACTCGGCTGTCTCGCCGTCGTGCTTCTGGGCGTCCTTTTCGCCGGCCTTGTACGTCACGGGCGTCTACAACTCGCTCGTCGGGCTCGACCAGAAGGTCCAGGCCCAGTGGGGGCAGGTCGAGAACACCTACCAGCGGCGGGCCGACCTCATCCCCAACCTGGTCGAGACCGTCAAGGGCGCGGCCGCCTTCGAGAAGGACACCTTCACGGCCGTGACCGAGGCCCGGGCCAAGGTCGGCCAGGTCCAGGTCAACCCCGGCCAGCTGACCCCGGCCGCCATGTCCCAGTTCCAGCAGGCCCAGGACGGGTTGTCGTCGGCCCTGTCGCGGCTCCTCGTCGTCGTCGAGAAGTACCCCGAGCTCAAGGCCACCGAGACCTTCAAGGAGCTCCAGGCCCAGCTCGAGGGCACCGAGAACCGGATCACCGTCGAGCGGCAGCGCTTCAACGAGGCGGCCCAGGCCTTCAACACGCGGCGCAACAGGTTCCCCGCGTCCATCGTGGCCGGTCTCTTCGGCAAGTTCGCCGAAAAGCCGTACTTCAAGGCCCAGGCCGGGCGCCGAGACCGCTCCCAAGGTCAAGTTCTAACCGGTCCAGGCTGATCTGATCGTGACTTCAGCCCGGCTTCGCCGCCCGCTTCTTTTCCTGGCCTTGGCCGGGGCGCTGGCTCTTATTGCGCTTGCGCCCTTGGCCGCGGCCCAGGACAGGATCCCGCCTGCCCCCGACCGGTGGGCCACCGACCAGGCCGGCTTCCTCTCGCCTGCAGGCCGTCGGGGCCCTCGACGCGCGCCTGGAGAATTACGAGCGCCAGACGGGCCACCAGCTCCTCGTCTGGATCGGCCGGACGCTCGGCGAGAACGCCGTCCTCGAGGACTGGGCGGTCCGCGCCTTCGAAGCCTGGAAGGTCGGCCGCAAGGGCCTCGACGACGGCCTGGTCCTTTTCATCTTCGCCGAGGACCGCAAGATCCGCATCGAGGTCGGCTACGGCCTCGAGGACAAGGTCCCGGACATCTACGCCTACCGGGTCATCAACAACATCCTGGCCCCGGGCATCCGGGCCGGGCGGCCCGACGAGGCCGTGGACGCGGCCGTCACCGCGCTCATCGGCTACATCTCGGGTGACGAATCCGCCGCCGGCCGGGAGTCGGCGCCGCGCTTATCCCGCGGGAGATCCGCCGTCAAGAGCATCTTCACCGGGATCATCATCCTCGTCCTGATCATCGTCTTCATCACCAACCCGTCGCTCGCCCTCTGGCTTCTCATCAACATCCTGAGCGGCGGCGGACGCGGGGGCGGCGGCTGGGGCGGCGGCGGGGGAGGCGGAGGATTCAGCGGCGGCGGCGGACGCTCCGGAGGCGGCGGCGCCTCGGGCGGATGGTAGGGGAGGAGGGGCGATGACAGTTCACAGCCGTCACCGGCTCTTGAAGACGATCGACACCGAGCGGGTCAAGGCGGCCATCGCGGACGCCGAGCGCGCCACCTCGGGCGAGGTGCGCGTCTCCGTGGCCCGGTTCTTCTGGGGCAAGGTGCGCCCGGCCGCCGAGCGCGCCTTCGTCCGGCTCGGGATGACCAAGACCAAGGACCGCAACGCCATCCTCTTCTTCATCGTCCCGGCCCGGAAGAAGTTCGTCGTCCTCGGCGACGAGGGCATCCACGCCAAGGTCGGCCAGGAATTCTGGGATTGCGTCGCCGGCCTGATGTCGGAGCATTTCCGGAAGGGCGAATTCACCGAAGGCCTGGTCAAGGGGATCGGCGAGGCCTGCAGCCAGCTGGCCGCCTATTTCCCCTACGACGCCGCGCGCGATGTCAACGAGCTGGCCGACGACGTCGATTTCGGCGAGAATTGACCGCGCCGGCGGCGTTTCGCGGCCCGGACGGAACATTTCGCGTCTTCCTCGCGTAAATATGATCATCCCGTCGGAGTGAGGTGAGCGATGAAGTCCGTCAAATCCCTTGTCAGAAGTCTTGTCCTTCTCGTCCTGGCCGCCGGCGCTGTCGGCGCAAGCGGCGGCGCGCCCGCCGCGGGAACGGAAACCGGACAGGCGGCCGGTCCGTGGCGCCAGCTCGCCGCGCCCGAAAAGGCCGGCTGGTCCCTCGAGAAGCTGGCCGAAGCGCGGGCTTTCGCCGAGAAGATCGGCTCGGACGCGGTCATGGCCGTCCAGGACGGCCGCGTCATCGCGGCCTGGGGCGACGTCTCGCGCCGGTTCGAGCTCTATTCGGCCCGCAAGAGCGTTGTCAGCGCCCTGGCCGGGATCGCCGTCGCCGACGGCAAGCTCGACACCGCGAAAACGCTGGCCGAGCTCGGGATCGACGACGCGCCGCCCCTCCTCGAGAGCGAGAAGAAGGCCCGGGTCATCGACCTCCTGCGCTCCCGCTCCGGCATCTATCACCCCGCGGCCAAAGAGACCGCCGACATGAAGACGAACAGGCCCGTCCGGGGGAGCGCCGCGCCGGGCTCAACCTGGCTCTACAACAACTGGGACTTCAACATGGTCGGGGTCATCCTGGAGAAGGTGACCGGCGCCCGGCTGTTCGAGGAATTCGAGCGCCGCGTCGCCGCGCCGCTCGGCATGGAGGACTTCCGGGCCAGGGACGGCTACGAGCAGTTCGAGCGGTCGCTTTCGAAATATCCCGCCCACGCCTTCCGGATGTCGGCCAGGGACCTGGCCCGCTTCGGCTGGATGTTCGCCCGGCAGGGCGCCTGGGCCGGGCGGCAGATCGTGTCCCGGGACTGGGTGGCCGAGAGCACGCGCGTCCACTCCGAGGTCCGGCCGGGCACGGGCTACGGCCTGATGTGGTGGGTCTATCCGAAGGGCGGGCTGGCCAACTATCCCGTGCTCGACGCGCACGACAAGTTCGCCGCGAGCGGCAATTACGGACAGTTCGTCCTGGTCGTTCCCGGCGCGGACTTCGTCTTCGTCCATCTGGCGGCCTCGGACGACGAACGGGGCGTCTCCGGCCGCGACATCTGGCGGCTGGCCGAGATGATCCTGGCCGCGCGGAAGACGGGACCCGTCGCGCCGGGGGAGGCGGAGACGAAGCCGCTCGAGCCCGTGCCCTTCCCGAACGCCGCGCCGGCGCCGCCCGAGCCCGAGGAGATCGCGCTCGATATCGAGGCGCTCAGGGCCTTTGTCGGCGAATACGAGGTCAAGCCCGGCCAAACCGTCACGGTCACGCTCCCGGGCGAACGGCTCAGCGTGGCCGCGACCGGGTTCCCGGAGATCGACCTCTGGCCCGACTCGCCGATCACGTTCTTCTCCAAGGCCGCGCCGGTGCGCGTCCGGTTCGAGCGGGACGGGGCCGGCCGCGTCACCGGGCTGGTCGTGACCTACCGCGGCCAGGACCTCGCCGCCCGCCGGAAAATGTGATTTTGTTCATCTTCGGCTCATCCGGCTTTCATGGAAAAAATAAATAGAAACGTCCCCGTTTTTTTCCCAGACGCCGGATATGGTATAACCGGAGTACGAATCCCTCTGGAGGTCCAATGAAAAAGCCAATGCTTACACTCATCCTATGATGTCCCTGGTCCTGGCCTTCGCCGCCTGCAAGAAAGAGGCCGCCCGGCTGGCCTACCCCGAGACGAAGAAGGTCGACCAGGTCGACGATTACTTCGGCACCAAGGTCGCCGATCCCTACCGCTGGCTCGAGGACGACAACGCCGAGGACGTCAAGGCCTGGGTCAAGGCCGAGAACGCGGTGACCTTCGGCTACCTCGACACGATCCCCTTCCGGCCCAAGATCAAGGCCCGGCTGACCGAGATCTTCAACTACCCGCGCTATTCGTCGCCGTTCCGGGTCGGCGAGTACTACTTCTTCTACCAAGAACGACGGCCTGCAGAACCAGTCGGTCATCTACGTCCAGAAGGGGCTCGACGGCGCGCCCGAGGTCTTCATCGATCCCAACGCCCTCTCGGCCGACGGGACGGTCCGCATCGGCATCCTCGGCCCCTCGACCGAACGACAAGTACGTCGCCATCGCCGCGGCGAGGCCGGCTCCGACTGGTCCGAGATCCGGGTCATGGACATCGCGACGAAGACGGAGCTTCCCGACCGCGATCCTGTGGATCAAGTTCTCCGGCGCGGCCTGGCACGGCGACGGCTTCTACTACAGCGGCTACGACAAGCCCGCCGCCGGGCGAGGAGCTCAAGGCCAAGAACGAGTTCCAGAAGGTCTTCTTCCACAAGCTCGGCGACCCCCAGGAGAAGGACGCGCTCGTCTGGGAGGACAAGGAACACCCGCTGCGCTACGTCAGCGCCGGGACGTCACCGAGGACGAGAAGTGCGCTCTTCCTCACGCTCTCCGAAGGGCACGCGCGGCACCGAGGTCTACTGGCAAGGACCTGGCCAAGAAGGACGCGCCGTTCGACGCTCCTCGTCAAGGGCTTCGACTACGACAGCTACGCCGCTCGAGATCGTCGGCGACAAGTTCCTCGTCCACACGAACGTCGGACGCCCCGAACTTCCGCGTCGTCCTCATCGACCCGAAGGACCCGGCCCAGGAGAAGTGGGCGACGGTCATCCCCGAGAAGCCCGAGGTCCTGAGCGGCGGCGGGGACGGCCGGCGGCCAGCTCTTCTGCAACTACCTCAAGGACGCCAACACCAAGATCTACCAGCACGAGCTCGACGGGACGCTCGTCCGCGAGATCGAGCTCCCGGCGCTCGGCACGGCCGGCGGCTTCGGCGGCAAGCGCGACGAGAAGATCGCTCTTCTACACCTTCACGTCGTTCACCTACCCGCCGACGATCTACAAGTACGACACCGGCGACGGGCGCCTCCGAGGTCTTCCGCAAGAGCCGAGGTCAAGTTCGACCCGGCCGACTACGAGACGAAGCAGGTCTTCTACGCGAGCAAGGACGGGACGAAGGTCCCGATGTTCATCGTCCACAAGAAGGGCCTCGAGCTCGACGGCAAGAACCCGACCTTCCTGACGGCCTACGGCGGGTTCAACATCAGCATGCAGCCCGCCTTCAGCGCCGCCAACATCGTCCTGCTCGAGAACGGCGGCGTCTACGCCCAGCCGAACCTCCGCGGCGGCGGCGAGTACGGCGAGACCTGGCACAAGGCCGGGATGCTCGACAAGAAGCAGAACGTCTTCGACGACTTCATCGCCGCGGCCGAGTACCTGATCCGGGAGAAGTACACGTCGACGGACCGGCTGGCCATCGAGGGCGGCTCGAACGGCGGCCTGCTCGTCGGGGCGGTCATGACCCAGCGGCCCGACCTCTTCGGGGTCGCCTTCCCGGCGGTCGGGGTCATGGACATGCTCCGCTTCCACAAGTTCACGGTCGGCTGGGGCTGGGCGGTGGAGTACGGCTCGAGCGACAACGAGAAGGATTTCCAGTACCTCTACGACTATTCGCCGCTCCACAACCTCAAGGCCGGGCGTCTGCTATCCGGCGACCCTGGTGACGACGGCCGACCACGACGACCGCGTCGTGCCCGGCCCACTCGTTCAAGTTCGCGGCCACGCTCCAGGCGAAGCCCAGGCGTGCGCCAAGCCCGTCGCTCATCCGGATCGAGACGCGCTCGGGCCACGGCTCGAGCAACCTGACCAAGGCCATCGACGACCTGACCGACCAGTGGTCGTTCATGTTCTTCAACATGGGCGTCACGCCGATCTATAAGTAAGGGAAAAGACGGGGTCAAAAAGACGGGGTCAAACCTACGCGATCGCCAGCAAAGAAACTGGCATCGCGTAGGTTTGACCCCGTCTTGTTTATTTGATTTCCAGCGCTTTTTCCAGCAGCCCGCGGTACTTGTCCATCAGCTCCTTGTTGAGGTCGTTCGGCGGCGTCGGCGTCGGCCGGCAGGAACGGCTTGTAGGGGTGGGTCTTCGAGTACTCCTCGAACTCCGTCCGGAGCTTGGCCAGCTCCTCGGGCTTGGTCAGGAGGTCGATCGGCCGAGGCGGCGATGGCCTTGGCCCCGGCGTTCAGGCCCTTCCAGGCCGTCGAGCCGTACCAGCAGGCGACGTTCGACCAGTGGTGGCCGATGGCGCCGGGCACCGCGCCGGGGAAGCTGATCGTCGCCGTGGGCGCGATCAGCGTCACGTCGCCGACGTCGGACGAGCCGCCGCCGATGAATCGCGGCCGGTCGCGGGAGCCTCGAGCTTGTCGACCTTGTCCGGCATGCCCTTCTTCCTCGGCCCCGAGCTCCTTCTGCAGGGCCTTGGCGAAGGCCTGCTCCTCCTCGCTCCACGCGGGCATGCCGACGAGCTCGATGTTCTTCTGGAAGAGCTCGGCCGCGGCCTTGTTGGCGTGACGCTGGTGGATGGCGCTGACGACCTGCATCGAGGCCAGCTCGACGCCCGCGGCCAGGGCGCCGGCCTTGGCGCAATCGACGACCCGCTGGTACATGTCCTCGAGCCGTCTCGTCGGTGTTGCGGACGTAATACCAGACGCTGGCCTTGTCGGGGACGACGTTGGGGGCTTCGCCGCCCTCGAGGATGACGTAGTGGAGGCGCTGGGACAGCGGGAGGTGCTCGCGCAGGTAATTCGTGGCCACGTCCATGATCTCGACGGCGTCGAGGGCGCTTCGCCCGACCCAGGGCGCGCCGGCCGCGTGGGCCGTCTTGCCCTTGAAGGTGAAGATCGTCGAGAAGAGGGCGTTGCCGTCGACGCCGTACCCGGTGCCGAAGCCGCTCGAGCTGTGGTTGTCGATGACCGCGTCGACGCCCTCGAAGAGGCCGGCCCGGATCATGTAGGGCCGGCTGGCCACGATCTCCTCGGCCGGCGAGCCGAAGACCTTGATCGTGCCCTTGATGCCGTGGGCGATCATGGCCTCCTTGACCGCGATGGCCGCCGCCGCCGCGGCCGTGCACATGGCGTTGTGGCCGCAGCCGTGACCGGGCGCGCCCTCGACGACCGGGTCCTTCTTCGGGACGCGGCCCTTCTGGGAGAGCATGGGCAGGGCGTCGAACTCGCCGAGCAGGCCGATGACCGGCTTCCCCGACCCGTACGTGGCCACGAAGCAGGTCGGCATCCCGGCCAGGTTGCGCTCGACCGTGAAACCGGCCTCTTCGAGCGTGTCGGCCAGGAGCTTGGAGGACCGGAATTCCTGGAGCCCGAGCTCGGCGTATTGCCAGATCGAATCGGAGATCTGGCCGAACTTCTCGACCGTTTCCGGCCGGGCGAGCCAGTCGAGGACCGCCTGCTTCTCCTTGGCGATCTTGACCTTGGCCGCCGCGCCCGACGCCGGGCCGGGGACGAGGGTCAGGGCGAGCAGGAATACGGCGGAGATGGCAACGAGCCTGTTTCTCATATCGCCTCCTTCACTTCTTGAACTTCTCCAGAAGCTCCGTGTACCGGTTGGACATGTCCGTCTCCCGGCCGTCGATATAGACCTTCTTGATGTTCGTCCGGAGCTCCAGGATGTCCCCGTCGGCGAGGACGATATTGGCCGCCTTGCCCTGTTCGAGGCTGCCCATCGTCTTGTCCACGCCGAAGATCGCGGCCGGGTTGATGGTCACGGCCCTGAGCGCCTCGGCCTTGTCCAGGCCGAAGGCGGCCGCTTTCGCCGCGTGATAGGGCAGGTCCTTGGCGACGCTCGCGCTCGACGACGAGAAGGCGATCTTGACCCCCGCCTTGGCCATGAGGCCGGGATTGCGGAAGAGCGCGTCGTAGCCGTCCTCCCAGACCGAGGGCATGTCGTAGAGCGAGCCGATGACGACCGGGATCCCGGCCTTGGCCAGCTCGTCGGCGGCCTTGAAGCCCTGCTCGACGCCGTAGAAGACGGCCTTGAGCCCCTCCTCGCGCACGAACTGGATGGCCGCGCGAATGTCCCGCTCGCTGTGGACCGATATCATGGCCGGCATCTCGCCCTTGAGCAGCGGGAGAAGGGCCTCGCACGTCTCGTTGAATTCGGGCAGCGCCAGCGCCTTGTCCTTCGCCGCCGCGTCCCGCCGCTTTTCGTAGGCCCGCGCCGCGCCGAAGAGCTGCTTGAGCTCGGCCAGGAGCGCCGGCGTTTCGACCCGGACCTGGCCGCCCGCCCCGCGCCCTCCGCCGAAGCCGCCCCGCCCGGTGCGGATCGCGGGCAGCTCGATGTGCATGGCCGCGGCCGGCTTGACGGCCATCTCGCGGTTGGTCCAGCCGTCGAGCCGCAGCAGGCAGCTCACGCCCGGCGATGACGCCGCCCGACGGGGCGACGACCGCGGCGGTGATGCCGTTCGAGCGCGTGATCGGGATGTGCATCGAATCGTAGCGGACGGCCTCGAGGGCCCGGGCCTGCGGATTGAGGCGCCCGGTCTCCCGGTTGTCGACCGTGGCGGAGACGCCGCTGATCTCGACCAGGCCGAGCGACGAATAGGCGTCGATCATCCCCGGGTAGGCCCGGAGCCCGGCCGCGTCGACGACCTCGGCCCCGGCCGGCACGGCGACGTCGGCGCCGATCGCGGCGATGAGGCCGTTCTTGATGACGATCGTCCCTTTCGGGATCTCGGCGCCCACGACCGGGATGATCCGGGCGTTGGTGATGGCGATGACCTTGCCGCCTCCGGCGGCCTGGGCCGTGACGAGGAACGGGGCCGCGAGAACTAGCATCAGCGGCGATGGCGATGTATCATGGACCCGTCCTTCGTCCGGCGCCACGCCTTTTTGGCCGCCGCCTCCGTTCCTTGACGAGCGCGTCGCGGTCGAAATAGACGTCCCCTTCGATGATGGTCATGTCGCACCGCGTGTAGGCGCTCATGGGGTGCTCGCTGAAGACGGCGATGTCGCCCTGCTTCCCGACCTCGAGGCTGCCGACGATCTTGTCGACGCCGAGCTGGATCGCGGGTTGATGGTGACGAGCCGCAGGGCCTCGTCCTCGGTCAGGCCGCCGTACTTCATGGTCTTGGCGGCGTCGTTGAACAGGCGGCGGATGCGCTCGCCGCTGTCGGAGTTGATGGACACGAGGACGCCGCGCTTGGCGCAATACCCGGCGTCGTAGGCGATGCCCTCGGCCGCCTCCATCTTGTAGGCCCAGCTGTCGGCGAAGACCGATATCCCGATCCCGGCCGCGGCCATCTCGTCGGCGATCTTGTATCCCTCCCAGATGTGCTCGAAGCACTGGATCTTGAACCCGAACTCCTTGGCCAGCTCCATGAACTCGAGCGTCTCCGTGGCCTGGTAGCTGTGGCAGCGGGCGACCCGCTCGCCGCGGAGGACCTCGGCCAGGACCTCCATGCGCAGGTCCTTGCGCGGCGGGACGAGATTGCGGGGCGGCGTCTTGGCCGACCGCCGCCGCGCGCTTGTACCTGTCCCACTGCGCCATGTAGTTCCGCGCCTTCTCGAACTCGCGGCGGATGATGGCGTTGGCGCCCATGCGCGTCGCCGGGTACCTCTGCGTCTGCCCGGGCTGGACGGTCCGGCCGGACTGCTTGACGTTCTCGCCCAGGGCGAACTTGAGCGTCGGCAGGGCCTCCTTCACCACCAGCTCCTCGGACGGGCGGCCCCATTTCATCTTGAGGACGACGTTCGGCCCGCCGATCGGGTTGGCGCTGCCGTGCATGGTGTGGACCATGGTCACGCCGCCGCTCAGGGCGGTCAGGATGGCCGTGTCGTCGGCGTTGACGACGGCGCCCACGTCGGCTTCCGGCGTGATGGCCTCCGAGCCCTCGTTCGTTCCGGCGAGCGCGATGTGCGTGTGCGAGTCGATGATGCCGGGAAGGACGAAGCGGCCCGCGGCGTCGACGACGCGGACGCCGGGCGGCGCGGCGATCGTCGCCGCCGATCTCCTTGATGATGCCGTCGATGACGAGAATGTCGCCCTTGACGACGCCCTTGGTCACGGTCAGGACCGTGCCGTTCTTGATCAGGATGTCGCCGCCGTCGGCGATCGCGACGGGGACGAGCGCGGCCGCCGCGAGAAGCGCGAAAACCGCGAAGCGGGGGAGGAGGGCGGCGTTTCTCATTTGGACACCTCCGCGTACTTGAACAGGACGCCGTCGACGAAGACCCTCGAGACCTGGGCCTTCTCGTCGAAGATGCCGCCCTTGACCAGGACGACGTTGGCGATCTTGCCCGGCTCGAGCGTGCCGAGCGATCTATCGAGGCCGAGGTAGCGGGCCGGCTGGAGGGTCAGGGCCTTCAGCGCGGCCTCCTCCGCGAGGCCCGCCTTGATCGCGGCGCGCACGCCCTTGAGGACGGACGCCCCGTCGGCGTCGCCCGCCGAGACGAGCGCGAAGGCGATGCCCTCCTTGGCCAGGGCGGCGGCGTTTGCCGGGTAGATCTCGGCTTCGGCCTTCTTGCGCAGCTCCTCGCCCTGGGTCGCGTACATGCTCGAGGCCGGCGGCCGGAAATCGAGAGCGACGAGGAGCGGCACCGGGTTCTTCTTGAGGACGTCGGCGGCGCGCCAGGCCTCGTTGGCCCCGGCGATGAGGGCGTTGAGCTTGAACTCGGCCGCGATCTTCAGGGCCCGCTTGATGTCCTCGACGTTATTGCACTGGAAGACGACCGGCTTGCGGTCGCGGACGAAGGGCACGAGCGCCTCGAGCCGCGGGTCGTACTCCGTCCTCTTCAGCCCGGCCGGGCCCTTCGCGTACTGGGCCTGCCGCGCCGCGTAGTACTCGGCGTCCATGAAGCTCTGCCGGATGTGGGCGATCGTGCCCATGAGGCTCGACGGATAGCCGCCCCGCTCGGTCGTGAAGTTGATGTGGAGGGCGGCGCCGTTGCGGAGGACCATCGGCGGCAGGGGCTCGCCGTTGAGGTTGAGCAGGACGCTCTGGCCCTCGAAGATGCCGCGCGTCGGGGCCGCGAGCACGGTCGTGAAACCGGCTTTGTGCAAGCTTTCGACGGTGGCCCGTCTGGGCTTGAGCTGGTCGAGGACGAGAAGCCCCGGCCCCGGCGGGAACTTGTCCTCCTGCGCCGGCTGGCCCTGGGCCTGCGGGAAACCCTCGATCTGAGGCGCTTGCGCGCCCTCCGCGCCCCGGGCCGGCTGTTCCATGAACAGGCTGGCGAAGGCGGAGATGAGGCCCGGATAGGCGATGAGCCCCTCGGCCTCGACGATCTCGGCGTCCTCGGGGACTTTGATCTTGTCGGCCGGTCCGAGGGACTCGATGAGCCCGTCGCGGATGACGATCGTGCCCTTTTCGACGGCCGGGCCGGCGACCGGGACGATCTTGCAGTTGCGGATGGCGTAGGTCGGCCCGACGTCGCCCGCCGGCGGCGCGGCGGCCGCCGCGCCGAGAGCCTGGGTCGCGATAACGGCGACGATGACGATGGGGATGACGGTGAGGATGAAGATGAGGGATCCGGAGCCGCGCGCGGGATGTTTCATGGGCCTCCTTGGGGGTCGCGTCTACTTATTATCACTTTTGCTCCCGCCTGTTAACAAAAACCTGATTACCTGAAGTAAAACGGGGACGCTTCTATTCTTTCTTTTCATTTTGGTCCTCCCTAAGGCCGATCGGCGCCAAAATGATAAAAAGATAGAAGCGTCCCATTTTAGACCCAGCATCTATGTCTTGGGGCGGCTTGCCCGCCCCCTGGCGCCTGTGCTATAACTGATTGGCCTGTTTGCGCCCTGCCCGCCCTCCGCGCGTCCATCCGCCCGGGCAAGTCGCCATCCGCAGGCCGGAACGAACAAGCGAGAAGAAACCCATGGTCCGCGTACGATTCGCCCCCAGCCCGACGGGCTTCCTCCACATCGGAAGCGCCCGGACGGCCATCTTCAACTGGCTCTTCGCCCGCCACGCCGGGGGGAAGTTCCTGCTCCGCGTCGAGGACACGGACCTCAAGCGCTCCGAGACGCCGCTTCCTCGACGAGATCCTCGAGGACCTCAGTGGCTGGGCCTCGACTGGGACGAGGAGCCCATCTTCCAGAGCCGGCGCTTCGACGTCTACCGCGACAAGGCCGACGAGCTCCTGGCCGCCGGCAAGGCCTACCGGGACGGCGAGCGCCGTCCTCTTCCGCGTCGAGCCCGGCCGGACGATCGCCTTCGACGACCTCATCCACGGCCGCATCTCCGTCGAGATCGGACACCATCAAGGACCAGGTCATCATCAAGTCGGACGGCTCGCCGACCTACAACTTCTCCTGCGTCGTCGACGACGCCTTCCTCGGCATCACCCACATCCTCCGCGGCGACGACCACATCTCGAACACGCCCAAGCAGATCCTCTTCTACGAGGCCTTCGGCCTCACGCCGCCCCGCTTCGGCCACATGCCGCTCATCCTCGGCACGGACGGGGCCAAGCTCTCCAAGCGCCACGGCGGCGTCTCCGTCGAGGAGTACAAGCGACGACGGCTTCCTGCCCGAGGCCCTGGCCAACTACCTCATCCTCCTCGGCTGGATGCCCAAGGACGGCCGCGAGATCATGCCGCCCGACGAGGCCGTCAAGCTCTTCGAGATCTCGGAGATGAACGACGTCCAGGCCAAGTTCGACCTCCAGAAGCTCCGCTGGCTCAACGCCGAATACATCATGGCCGACCCCGAACGAGCGCCTCTCCCGCTCGTCCGGCACCACCTCGACGCCGCCGGCCTCCCTTCCGCCGGCATCTCCGACGCCTATCTCGCCAAGGTCCTCGACCTCTACAAGGTCCGCATCAAGACCCTGAGCGAGTTCCCGGCCATGACCGACTGCTTCTTCCGCGACGATTTCGCCTTCGACGAGGAGGGCCGCAAGCACCTGGACAAGCCCGAGAGCCGCGAGTACCTGCGGCTCCTCGCCGACCGCCTGGCCGGCATCACCGATTTCTCGCACGCCGCGATCGAGGCCGTCTTCCGCGAGCTTCGCCGAGGAGCGCGGCATCAAGGCCGGCCCGATCATCCACCCGGCCCGCATGGCCGTCAGCGGCAAGACCAAGGGCGCCGGCCTGTTCGAGATGATGGAGGTCCTCGGCAAGGAGACGGTCGTGACCCGCATGAGGAGAGCCGCCCATGGATGAGACCCCCAAGCCCAGAACGAACTTCGTCCGCGACATCATCGACGAGCACCTGCGGACGGGCCGCTTCGACCGACGGTCCACACCCGCTTCCCGCCCGAGCCCAACGGCTACCTCCACATCGGCCACGCCAAGTCCATCTGCCTCAACTTCGGCCTGGCCGCGCGACTACGGCGGGCCTCTGCAACCTCCGCTTCGACGACACCAACCCCGAGACCGAGGAGCATCGAGTACGTCGACTCCATCAAGGAGGACGTCCGCTGGCTCGGCTTCGACTGGGAGGACCGCGAATTCTACGCCTCCGACTACTACGAGCAGCTCTACGACTGCGCCGTCGACCTCATCAGGAAGGGCAAGGCCTACGTCTGCGACCTCGACGTCGAGCAGGTCCGCGAGTACCGCGGCACCGTGAACCAGGCCCGGCACGGCGTAGCCCCTGCCGCAACCGCCCCGTCGAGGAGAACCTCGACCTCTTCGCCCGGATGCGGGCCGGCGAGTTCCCCGACGGCTCGAAGACCCTGCGGGCCAAGATCGACATGGCCGACGCCGAACCTGCTCCTCCGCGACCCGCTCATGTACCGCATCCGCCGCGCGCACCACTACCGCACGCGGCGACGACTGGTGCATCTACCCGACCTACGACTGGGCCCACGGCCAGAGCGACTCCATCGAGGGCATCACCCATTCGATCTGCACCCTCGAGTTCGAGGTCCACCGGCCGCTCTACGACTGGTTCCTCGACCAGCTCGGCATCCACCATCCCCAGCAGATCGAGTTCGCCCGGCTCAACCTCAGCCACACCGTCCTGAGCAAGCGCAAGCTCCTCGAGCTCGTCGAAGCAGGGCCTCGTCTCCGGCTGGGACGACCCGCGCATGCCGACGATCTCCGGCTTCCGGCGCCGCGGCTTCACGCCCGAGGCCATCCGGGCCTTCTGCGACCTCATCGGCGTCGCCAAGGCCAACAGCATCGTCGACATGCCGGCTCCTCGAGAATCTGCGTCCGCGAGGACCTGAACCGGACGGCGCCCCGGGTCATGGCCGTCCTCCGCCCGCTCAAGGTCGTCATCGACGAACTACCCCGAGGGCAAGGTCGAGGAATTCGACGCCGTCAACAATCCCGAGGACCCCGCCGGCCGGGCACCCGCAAGGTCCCGTTCTCCCGCGAGCTCTACATCGAGCGGGACGACTTCATGGAGGACCCGCCGAAGAAGTTCTTCCGGCTCGCGCCCGGGCCGCGAGGTCCGGCTGCGCTACGCCTATTTCATCAAGTGCGAGGAGGTCGTCAAGGACGCGGCGACCGGCGAGGTCATCGAGCTCCGCTGCACCTACGACCCGGCGACCCGCGGCGGCGACGCCCCCGACGGCCGCAAGGTCAAGGCCACCCTCCACTGGGTCTCGGCCGCGCCACGCCGTCGACGCCGAGGTCCGGCTCTACGACACGCTGTTCACGGTCCGCGACCCCGGCGACGTCCCCGAGGGCGTCGATTGGAAGGCGAACCTCAACCCGAAGTCGCTCGAGGTCCTCACGGGCTGCCAAGGTCGAGCCGGCGCTCGCCGCCGCCGCGCCCGGGAGCCGGTGGCAGTTCGAGCGGCTGGGCTACTTCTGCGCCGACCTCCGGGATTCGAAGCCCGGCGCGCCCGTCTTCAACCGCACGGTGACCCTCCGCGACGAGTGGGCGAGGCTTGTCAACACCGGCCGCGAGAACAAGTGAGCTTCGAGGCCGCGCCTAGAACCGATAGCCCGCGATCAGGGAAACGACTCCGTTCTTGATGTTCAAGGGGGCGCCACCCTCCTCGATGACCTTGCTCAGCCCGGCCGTATATCTGATCTCCGAGTAGCCCCGGGACCTGATGACGGATCCAAGGCTGAGAACAAGTCCCAGGTCCTTCGACCGTACCCCATTGAAGTCCAAGAGCTCACCGCGGAGCGTGTATCGACTGTGGAGCTTGAATGCCAAGGCCGGCCCGGCCATTAAAACCAGCTGGGCGTTCCGGCCTGCCAGAGCGTGTACCTCACCAGGAGGGGGACTTCGAGATAAGTGATCATCAAAGAATAGTTATAGACCTCCTCGAACAAGGCGCCCACTTCCTTGCTGCCTTTTGTCGTAATGAGGGCCTCGGCCTGGATGGCGACCTTTCCAGAAACGGGGAGCGCGACGAACCCACCGCCGCATAGGCCGAATCGCAACACCCAGGACGCCTCCAGGTCCGGCCAGAGCTTGGCGTCCGGCCCGTGGATGAAGGCGATATTCATGCCGAATTTGAGTCCGCCCTCCACCCCGGTGGCCGTCGATCGCAGGGGCGCGAACAGCGCGGCCGCGGCGCCGATGATGACCATGACAGCGAACTTTTTCATTTTCCCCTCCCGTGATCTTACTTTCCGCTATCACAGGTACATCCGCCGCCATGAACAGTTGTCAAGATTCCCTTCAAAAGCTGTGAATTATTGCCCCGCGGGTGATCCGCTTGACTCCGCTCCGTCGAATCATATAATCCGGTAGGGAACCAACAAAGCCGGTCTTCGCCTTTCGGCATGAGACCGTCCGACTCTGCGCAGCCAGGAGCAGCCATCGATGAACAAGACGAACGATCCATCCGGTGCCAGCATCCGCAAGGTCATCGACTTCGCCGCCGAAGGTCTGGTCGACCGGGAGACCCTGGTCGAGCTGATCGTCCTCGGCGCCGTCGCCTCGGAGCACGTCCTGGTGATCGGGCCCCCGGGCACGGCCAAAAGCGAGGCCGTCCGGCGCGTCGCCCGCGCCCTGGGCGGGCAGTACTTCGAGTACCTGCTCGGCCGCTTCACGGAGCCCTCGGAGATCTTCGGGCCCATCGATATCCGCCGGCTGCGCGACGGCATCGTCGAAGCCCAGACCGAAGGCATGCTGCCCCGGGCCGACATCGCCTTCCTCGACGAGATCTTCCTCGGCTCGACGGCCATCCTGAACACGCTCCTCGGCGTGCTCATGGAGAAGGTCTATCGCCGCGGCTCGACCGTGGAACGCTGCCCCCTGCGCGTCTGCGTCGGGGCCTCCAACGCCCTGCCGCTTGACGAATCGCTGGCGGCCTTCGCCGACCGCTTCCTCATCCGCGTCTTTCTGGAGCCCGTCGCCGATCCCATGCTCGAGAACCTCCTCGGCCACGGCTGGTCGCTCAACGTCCGCCCCGCCGACGAGTTCGTGGCCGACCTGGCCCTGATCGACGGGCTGAGCGAAAAGGCGCTGGGCCTCGACGTCTCGCCCGTGCGGGGCCTCATCGCCCAATCCGTCCGCCTCCTCCGCAAAGGGGGCCTCGAGATCAGCGACCGGAGGATCGTCCGGTTCCAGCGCCTGGTCGCGGCGGCGGCCGTGATCGACGGCCGCGACGCGCCGACGGCGAAGGACCTCTGGCCGATCGTCTTCGCCCTGCCCACGGCGCAGGACCAGGACAAGGGCCGCGAGCTGCTGAGGGAGCTCCTCGAGCCCGCCGCGAGCGACACGCTCCGGGCCAGCGCCTCCGAAGCCTCCCTGGGCATGCTCGCCAAGGCCGCGGGCTTCGCGGCCGAAGGCCGCCGCCTGCTCTCGGAGCGTCCCTCCGAAGGCGACGCGGAGCTCGCGCCGTGGCGCCTGAAGCTCGAGGGCCTGGCCCGCGAGATCGACGCCTCGTTCGCCCGGGAATCGCTGCCCGCGGACCTGGCCGGGCTGCGGCAGGACATCGTCCAGGTGATCGGCGAAGGCGAATGATCCTGCCGCGGGTCGGCGTCCGTTGGACGCCGCGCGACGCCCCCCTCACGCCCGTCGCCGTGGCCGCCGTCGGGGACCGCGCCCGGGCCCTGGCCCGGCGCCTGCTGCGGGACGATCTCCCTCTCGCGCTCGACCGCCTCCGCGGCGCGTCGACCGACGACGCGCTGGTCGTCCTGGGCGAGGCGCCGGACCTGCCGTGGGTCGACGGCGCGATCTATCTCGGCAAGGACGTCCAGGCCGGCTCACTCCTCGTCCCCACCAACATGGCCCCGTCCGTCCCGATCGACGCCCTGGAACGCGCCTTGCTCGGCCGCTTCGCTCATATCGCGGCGCCGGTCGTCGTCCTGCCGGCTCCCGGCCTCGTCTTCAGCGCCGCGCCGGCCCTGCCCCTGAGCCGGGAGAT
Organism: Candidatus Aminicenantota bacterium; assembly: GCA_963843505.1. Classification (GTDB taxonomy): domain Bacteria; phylum Acidobacteriota; class Aminicenantia; order Aminicenantales; family Saccharicenantaceae; genus RBG-16-66-30. The sequence continues at coordinate 149,734 of CAWJKR010000008.1, forward strand.
GATCGCCCGCTGGCTGGAAAGCGGCGCATGACCATGACCCGCCTGCCCCGCGAGCTCGCCCCGTGGGCCCCTTTCCTCGAAGCGTTCCCGGACGAGGCGGCCGGCTCCATCTGGCCGTGGCTGCCGCGGCTCAACACCCTTCTCGGCCCGGTCCACGTCGATTCAGATCGGAGATCGGGAGAGACGGACGGCTTCGACGGCCTGACGCGCCGGGGCGCCTACGACCGCCTGGTCACGACCGAATGGGCCCTGCTCGAGCTCCTTCCCGACGAGTTCATCCGGCGCGCCGCCATGAACGAGCAGCTCTTCCTGAAGCCGGCGCGCAAGTCGCCGCAAGAGGCCAAGCGCTCGGTGATGCTCTTCGACGCGGGCCCCGACCAGCTCGGAGCGCCGCGCCTCGTCCACCTGGCCCTGCTCATGATCATGGCCCGGCGCGCCCGGACCTCCCGCACCTCCTTCTCGTGGGGGATCCTGCAGAACCCGCCCGAGCTGCTGGAGGGATTCTCCGCCGGCGAGCTCTCCCGCCTCGTGAGCTCCCGCACCTGGGAAGCGCCCGCCCCGGGTCACATGGACCGCTGGGCCGGCTCGCTCGCCTCCTTTGAGCCCGAAGACCTGTGGATCGTCGGTTCCCCCGGCCTCATGCGACTGGCCCGGCTGCCGAACGCCTCGACGATCCTCGTCGACGAGCCCCTGGAGGTCCCCGCCACGCACCTCTCGGTGACCGTGGCCCGCCCCGGCAACGCGCCGCACAAGCGGGTCCGGCTCGAGCTTCCGGCCCCCGCCGCCGGCGTCCGCCTGCTGCGCGCCTCCGCGTACCGGAAGATCGAGCCCCGTCCGGCGGGGCCGGCCCTCTCCGGGCCGATCCAATTCTCGTGGACGGGCCGCCGGCTCTTCGCGCGGGGCCCGGACTCGACGCTCGTCGCCTATCACATCCCGAACACCGCGAACGAGCCGCCGGGCAAGACGCGAGTCCTGAGCCCGAAACCGGGCGAGTCGCTGCTGGCCGCCTCGATGGCCGGGCGGCATTGGTCGTGGGTGACATTGAGCGAGGACCGGATCGTCGGCCACGGCCCCGAGGTCGGGCGCAGCAGCGCGGCGGCCGCCGGCGTGCCGGACATCCCCGGCGGGGAGCTTCTGACGTACATCGTGGAGGCGCCGCCCGAAGACGCCTGCGTATCGCCGCTCGAGCCGTCGTGCGCCGTGACGGTGGAAGGGGCCCTCCGGGAATGCGCCGTCTTCACCGACGCCCGCCGGACCCTGATCGGGATCAACGCCGGCCGGGTCGTCCTCTGCAAGCCCCACGTCTCGTTCAGCGTCGATTATACCGAAACGCACGGCCGCAGCCTGCTGATGATGGAGAACCCGCCCGTGGGCCCCCGCCGGCTGGTGCACGGCGTTTACGGGCTCATCGCCGACCATCCGTTCGACCTGGGCGGCAACGGCACCTTCGAGATCGTCAACAGCTACACCAGGGTCACCGACCGGACGTTCGGGATCAACGATGTCGCGCTGCGGTGGAGGTTCTGCCGCCTGGCGGGGGCAAAGGCGGAGCCGCGGTTCGACCTCTACCAGCCGGCGGGGAGCCGGGTCGCCGGCTGGCTCCATCCCTGCGGCGAATACGGCGATAAGACCTCGGGGCTCGTGTGTTGGCTGGAGGAGCCGGGCCTGGTCAGGTCCGTCTCCGAGAAAAATGACCTCGTGCTCTTCAACGCCTTCGCGCCGATCCGTTCCTGCCTCTTTCACCCGACGAGGGCCATCCTGGCCCTGACCACCGACAGCGACTTGATCGTCTACAGCATTCCGGAAAGCCGGGAGCTGCTGCGCATCCCGTGGGGTCGATCGTGAACGCCGATCTCGATCTCGGCCCCCGCCGCCCCTCCCACCGCGGCTTCGTCGCGGCCTCAGGCTTCTGGCTCGACCCGGCCCTCATCGGCGCGGAGCGGATGGCCGGCCGCATCCTGTCCCTTTGGAGCGAAGGGTGCGTCCTGCACGAAGCGGCCGGCGGCGTCGTTCTCGTGCTGCCTTCGCCCGCCCTCGTCGAGAGCCGCCGCGCGCCCGGGGTCGTGCTGACGCGCCGCGGCGGGCTTCTCGCCGGCTTCCCCGTGACCGACCGGGAGATCGCGCGGCTCGCCCCGCCGCCCGGGAGCGCCCTGCTCTGCCGGGAGGGCCGCGTCCGCGTCTGCCCGCTCTCGGGCGAGACGGTCCTGGACCCGGCGGCCTGGCTCGACGTGGAGGGTTTCGCGGCGAGGGAGTCGCGGCCGCTCGGCGATCTTCCGGCCCCCGCCGCTGTCAGCCGGGGCCTCGAGCCCGCCCCGCTCGAATCCCATTTCGGCCCGGAATTGACCCGCCAGCCCGAGGAAAAGACCAAGCTTCTCCAGGCCCTCGAGAAAGCCCTGGCGCGCAAAGGCGCCGGCGCCTTCGAGTCCCGGGAGCCGCGGGCCAGGCCGAGGATAGAGCTTCCTCCCGGAATGGGGCGGGCCGTCCTCATGATCCTGGCTTCGGCCGCCGGGCTGGCTTTCATCATCTGGATCGTTCAAAACAGCGGCCGATCGAGCACCGGCGTCCTCATCGGGCTCATCATCACGTTCTATTTGATCCGCGGCGGCCGGTTTCCCTTTCTCGAGCCCTTTAAAGTGCTGGCCTCGCTCTTTCGAAGCCGGAGAGCGCCCCGGTCGGCGGCACGGGCCACCGCCGCGAAGCGGGGCCCCCTCCGTCGGACGCGCCGGGCTTCCTGGCTGGGCCGCGCCTTCGACGCGACGCGCGGGTTTCTCGGCTCGACCCTCGGCCGCACGCCCGCGGCCACGCTCTTTGTCGGCCGGCAGGCGCGCTACATGCACAAGATGACGAGCATGTTCGAAGAGAACGACCTCGACGACGCCCTGCGGCACGCCATCCCGCTCGCCACCTTGGGCCAAATGGGACGGGCCACGTGGTCCCCGTTCCGGCCCAAGGCCCGGGTCGATCTCTCGATAGGGCTGGGAGGGACGGGCGGGCCCGCCCGGCTGATCTTTCTGAGCCCGGATTACCAAGCCTATCTCGTCTCGCTTTACCGCCAGGCCTGCGCCCGCCTGGAACGGGAAGGCCAGATCGAAAAGGCCGCTTTCGTGCTGCTCGAGCTGCTGAAGGAGAACGAGGAGGCCATCGCACTCCTCGAGCGCCATAAGCGGTTCCGCTTTGCCGCCGAGGTGGCCCAGGCCCGGGGGCTTCCCCCCGGGATGGTCATCCGCCTCTGGTTCCTGGCCGGGGAGCCGGCCGAGGCGGTTCGCGTGGCCCGGACGACCGGGGCCTTCGCGGACGCGGTCGGCCGCCTCGAGCGGAGCCACCCCGACGAGGCGAAAAAGATGCGCGTCCTCTGGGCCGGGTACCTGGCCGAGGCCGGCAACTACGGCGCGGCCGTCGACGCCGCCTGGCCCGTTCCCGAAGCGCGCCGCCTGCTCCTCGAGTGGATCGAGCGCGGCATCCGTCTCGAGGGGGCCATCGCCGCCCGCCTGATGGTCAAGAGGATCGCGCTCGAACCCGAGGCCCTCGAGGGCCTTCTGCCGAAGATCGGGGAGATCCTCCACGACACCCTGCCCGGCGGCCTGCGCGCCAAGCTGAGCCTGGGCAAGGCCCTCCTCGAACACGAAGGCCGCGAGGACCTCCGCGCGCTGTCGGGCTTCGTCCTGCGCAACCTGCTCAAGGACCTGCACGCCGAGCCCTTCAATCCCGGGTTCGGATCGGTCGTCCAGGGCCTCAAGAAAGCGACCGGGGACCGCCTGCTCGTCGAGGACCTCCCGTCGCACGCCTTCCCCGTCCCCGCCGCCGGCCCGAGAGGGGGGCTGACGTTCGGCCGGGACGCCTCGGACGTCGGGCTCCACCGCCTCTACGACGGCGTCTGCCTGCCGGGCGGCCGGCTGGTCGTCGCCCTCGGCGAGGCGGGCGTCCAGGTGCTCTCGCGGCGGGGCGCGCTCGTCGCGCGCATCGACCAGCCCGCCGACTGTCTCGTCCTCAACGACAGCGGCAACCGCGCCATCGCCGTGGCCCGGCGCGGCGCGGTGAGCCGCCTGGCGCGCATCGACCTCGAAACGCTCAAGGGGAGCTACTGGTGCGACGCCCTGATCGACCTCGCCGCCGAGACCTTCGACGGCGAGGTCTGGTTCGTCGCCCAAGGGGACGCGCTCATGGCCGTCGACTGTCTCGCGGACCGCTTCGAATCGATCTGGCGGGTCGGCGATCTCAAGGGACCGGTCCTGGCCATGGCCCGCAACGCCTCGGCCCTGGGCTACATCCTCGATCGACCGCCCGCGCCGGAGCACTGGAGGTACGAGCTCCCGTCGCTGACCCTGCGTCTCAAGTACGAGATCTCCGGCGCGGACGATCCCGCCGGGCTCTGGTCGGTCACGCCGAAGGACCAATACGGGGCCTGCCTCTCGAAACCGGAGCCGCCCGAGACGGGCGGCGAACGCTTTTTCATCCGCGTCGGGACGAGGGACCAAAGATCCGTCTGGCAAAGCCGCGACCTCGAGGGGTCGCCGGGGTCTTTCCGGCTCTACAACACGACCGCCGTCGTCACGACGCGAACGGCCGAAGGCCAGCGGGTCTACTTCTTCCGCTGGCCCGGCGCGACAGGGGAGCCCGCGGTCACGCTCGACCTCGCCGGCGCCGGCTCGGTCGCGGTCCGGCGCTACGCGCACACTTTCTGCGTCACCGACGACCGCGGCCGCCTGCTCGTCCTGGCCGGGGACGACTTTCGCCTGGTCCGCGAAACGAGATCGTAGGGCCCGGCCGCCCCGTTGTGCTCCCGCTCCCGCTTCTGCTAGTATGGAATGCGGCCAAGACCCAAGGAACCGGAGCTGAAAGTTGCCTGATCAAGTTCACGTCCTCCACGGCGCGAGCCTTCTCACGGACGCGGACGTCTATCTCTTCAAAGAGGGCAACCACTTCAAGCTCTACGACAAGCTCGGCGCGCATCCCCTCGCCTTCGACGGCCGCGACGGCACGCAATTCGCCGTCTGGGCGCCCAACGCCGAGCGCGTCTCCGTCATCGGCGACTTCAACGGCTGGGACCCGGCGCGCCATCCGCTGGCCGCCCGCTGGGACGGCTCCGGCATCTGGGAGGGCTTCATCCCCGGCGTCGGCAAGGGCGCCCTCTACAAGTACGCCATCGCCTCGAAGGTCCGCGGCGCCCCGCCCGCCGAAAAGGCCGATCCCCTGGGCTTCTACTCCGAGGCCCCGCCGCGCTCCGCCTCCGTCGTCTGGGACCTCGACTACCGCTGGTGCGACGCCGACTGGATGGCGAACCGGGCCGCCTCGAACGCCCTCGACGCCCCCATGTCCGTCTACGAGGTCCACCTCGGCTCCTGGCGCCGCGTCCCCGAGGAGGGGAACCGCTCGCTGACCTACCGCGAGATGGCCCCGCTCCTCGCCGAATACGTCCGCGAGATGGGCTTCACCCACGTCGAGATCATGCCCATCATGGAGCACCCCTTCTACGGCTCCTGGGGCTACCAGACGATCGGCTACTTCGCGCCGACGAGCCGCTACGGGACGCCGCAGGACTTCATGTATCTCGTCGACATGCTCCACCACTACGGCATCGGCGTCATCCTCGACTGGGTGCCCTCGCACTTCGCCGACCGACGGGCACGGCCTGGGCCAGTTCGACGGCACCTCGCTCTACGAGCACCAGGACCCGCGCAAGGGCTTCCACCCCGACTGGAAGAGCGCCATCTTCAACTACGGCCGCAACGAGGTCCGCGACTTCCTCATCAGCTCGGCCCTGTTCTGGCTCGACCGCTACCACGCCGACGGCCTGCGCATCGACGCCGTGGCCTCCATGATCTACCTCGACTATTCCCGGAAAGCGGGGGAGTGGATCCCCAACCGCTACGGCGGCCGCGAGAACCTCGAGGCCCTGAGCCTCATCCGGCGCCTCAACGAGGTCGCCTACGGCGCCTTCCCCGGCATCCAGACGACGGCCGAGGAATCGACGGCCTGGCCCATGGTCACCCGGCCCGTCACGCTCGGCGGCCTGGGCTTCGGCCTCAAGTGGAAGATGGGCTGGATGCACGACATGCTGGCCTACTTCAGCAAGGACCCGCTCTTCCGCAAGTTCAGCCACAAGGACCTGACCTTCAGCATGTGGTACGCCTACACCGAGAACTTCGTCCTGCCGCTGTCCCACGACGAGGTCGTCCACGGCAAGGGCTCGCTCGTCGGCAAGATGCCCGGCCTCGAGATGGAGAAGTACGCCAACCTCAAGGCCCTCTACGGCTACATGTTCACCCACCCCGGCAAGAAGCTCCTGTTCATGGGCGGCGAGTTCGCCCAGTGGAGGGAGTGGACGCACGAGGAGAGCCTGGAGTGGAACGCCCTCGACCACCAGACGCACCGGGACGTCCAGCGCTGGGTCAAGGACCTCAACGAGCTCTACCGCCGCGAGCCGGCCCTCCACGAGCTCGACGTCGAGCCGGCCGGGTTCGAGTGGGTCGATTTCAAGGACGTCGACCACAGCGTCGTCAGCTACCTGCGCAAGGGCCGCTCGACGCCGGACCTCATCCTCGTCGTCTGCAACTTCACGCCCGTCTCCCACGGCGACTACCGCGTCGGCGTCCCCGCCGGCGGCCCCTGGAAAGAGATCCTGAACAGCGACGCCAAGGAGTACGGCGGCCACGGCCTCGGCAACCTCGGCGCGGTCGAGGCGGTCGCCGAGCCGCTCCACGGCCGGAGCCATTCCCTGCGCCTGACCCTGCCGCCGCTCGGGGTCCTCGTCTTCAAGAGGGAGATGTGAGCCGCTTCGTCTGCGTCCACGGCCACTTCTACCAGCCGCCGCGGGAGAACGCCTGGCTCGAGGAGATCGAGGTCCAGGATTCGGCGGCGCCCTACCACGACTGGAACGAGCGCGTCTCGGCCGAGTGCTACGCGCCCAACGCGGCCTCGCGCATCCTCGACGCCCGGGACCGCATCGTCGCGATCGTCAACAACTACGCCTCGATCTCGTTCGACGCCGGGCCGACGCTCCTCACCTGGCTGGAGCGCTCGGACCCCGGGACCTACCGGGCCATCCTCGAGGCCGACAAGGCGGCGCGCGCCCGCTTCCGCGGCCACGGGACGGCCATGGCCCAGGCCTATAACCACCTCATCATGCCGCTGGCCACGAGCCGCGACAAGCGGACCCAGGTCCTCTGGGGCATCCGCGACTTCGAACACCGCTTCGGCCGCAAGCCCGAGGGGATGTGGCTCCCGGAGACGGCGGTCGACCTCGAGTCGCTCGACATCATGGCCGCCGAGGGCATCCTGTTCACGATCCTGGCCCCCCGCCAGGCCTCCCGGGTCAGGGCGATCGGCGGCGAGTGGCAGGACGTGAGCGGGGAAGGGATCGATCCGAAGAAGCCCTACCTCTGCCGCCTGCCCTCGGGCCGGACGATCGCCCTCTTTTTCTACAACGGCCCGATCTCCCACGATCTCGCCTTCGGCAACCTCCTCGCGAACGGCGAGCTTTTCGCGAAAAGGCTCGTCGCCGGCTTCTCCGGCGGAAGCGAAGGGCCCGGAGCTCGTCCACATCGCGACCGACGGCGAGACCTACGGCCACCATCACCGCTTCGGCGACATGGCCCTGGCCTACGCCCTTCGATACATCGAGCGAAACGGCCTGGCGGAGATCACCGTCTACGGCGACTACCTGGAGCGCTTCCCGCCCGCCGACGAGGTCGAGATCGTCGAGGACTCGTCCTGGAGCTGCTGCCACGGCGTCGAGCGCTGGACGCGCGACTGCGCCTGCTCGTCCGGCGCGCACGCCGGCTGGAGCCAGGACTGGCGCGCCCCGCTCCGGAAGGCCATGGACTGGCTCGGTGGCCAAGGCCGCGGCGGTCTTCGAGCCCGGCCTGGGCGCCTTCGCGCCGGACCCCTGGGCGGCGAGGGACGACTACATCCGCGTCATCCTCGACCGATCGCCCGCGTCCGTCGAGTCCTTCTTCGCCCGCCACATCAAGCGCCCCCTCTCCGCGCGAGGACAAGATCCGGGTCCTCAAGCTCCTCGAGATGGCGCGGCACGCCATGCTCATCTTCACGAGCGACGGCTGGTTCTTCGACGACATCTCCAACGTCGAGACCGTCCAGATCATCCAGTACGCCGCCCGGACGATCGAGCTTCTCCGGGACCTCGGCGGCGCCGATCTCGAGCCCGAGTTCCTCCGGATCCTCGCCGAGGCGCGGAGCAACGTCCGCATGCACAAAAACGGCGCCTTCGTCTACGAAACGCTCGTCCGGCCGGCGATGCCGGATGTCCTCCACCCTTGCGGCCGGGACCTCAGGGGGCGCGTTTGCGGGCGCGGCGCCGAGACGCCGGGCGCGCTCTTCGGCCGGAGCGTCGCCGCCCTCGTCGATGCCTGGGCTAAAGAGCCGGAGGACGCCGCTGCGTTCGAGAGGATCGCGGCCGTCCTGACCGCCCTCAAGGGCGCGGGCCTCGAGTTCGACCTCTGGCAGAGCCAGAACGTCTATATTTCGACAGGGAAAGCCCTTTATGCTCGAGGCGCGTCAGGCGTCAGGCCCATTTTCCGCCCCGGAGTGGGCCCGGGCCTTCAAGTCCGTGGGCGAGCTCCTCCGCGTCGACCCGTCCGTTTTCTTGCCTTCCGAGCCGGTTTAGGGTATAAAATACCGCGCACCGGCCTTCATACGTGCCTGTAGCTCAGCTGGATAGAGCGTTGGACTCCGGATCCAAAGGTCGGAGGTTCGAATCCTCTCAGGCACGCCACGTCTTCCCCTCATATGGCCAGTGAAATCATCGATTTAGGCCGGGCCATGGCCTGAACCCGTTTTGCCTTCGCTTGCCCACATTGGCCTGCGTTCTTCCCCTGGTGTGGCACAGCTCTGGCTCTAGTATATGAAATAATCGGGCGATATCCCCCCTCGATACCCCGCCCCTCCCGATTCATCGTTACGCGAGAGGCCTGTCCTTGACGGTCAAGTAGTAGATCGGCTTTACGAGGAACCCGAGGAAGCTCCCGGTATTGCGCCCGTCCTTCAGGAGTCGCATGAGCCGCAGGCCGCTTTCTATTACCAGCGCGATAGCCGCGGCCAGCATGACCAGGCTCCAGATCTCGAATACCCCCCGTGACAAGCTCCTCAGACCGGGCCCGAGGAGGGCGAGGGCGGCCAGGAGATTCACGCAGATGGAGATGATGACGGACAGCCGGGGCTTGTACCGTCCGTAGAATTCCAGGGTCTTCTGCATTTCGGAAGGCAGAAACCCCCACAGAGGAGCGAAGACATAGGAAAGGTCCGAGGACCTGTTCCGGGCCTTTTCCCGCTCCGGGTCCAGGGCCGGGAAGCCCTTTCCGCCCTTGTGAAACCGGTAAATATACCTCGTTCTGTCGCGGTCCGACCCCGTAAGGATATAGGGCTCTCCTCCGTAAGTGACGCCTCCCGCCCTGATCCACCAGGCCTTCGGTACGGCCGAGACGACATTCAGCTCTTCTCCGATCCCGGAGATCTCGTCGCTCAAGTCACATCCGGGGTCTTCGGACTTGAGCCGGAGACCGAGCGGGGCCAGGAACAGGCTTCCGATGGGATCCCCGGTCGAGATGACCGTGACCAGCCGGAAGAGCCCGTCGGCCGTGACCACGAAAGCCAGCCCGCCGGCCCAAGCGGGGATAGACGCCCCCGATCCCGCGGTGAACAGGCTCAAGAGGAACAGGAACGCGAACGGGAACGAGACCAGGGTCTCGAGCGCGGCCGACCAGAGAGTCGCCCGGGCCGGATCCATCCCCCTGGCCTGAAAGATTCGTTTTTGGCTCTTGGCCGGCAGGAAGCCGAGGAGAGCCTGGGCTCCCCAGGTCAGAAGGGTCTTTCGCCCGCGGATCCGGTCATCGCGGAGGCCGGCGGCGAATTCGCGCGCCGAGCCCTCGCCCCATTCGACAGGGGAGCGGATGGTCTCTTCGTCCGTCCAGGGCTCGAGGCGATAGACCCACTCCGGGCCCGTTCTTTCGGCCGCCACGATCTCGTAGAGATCCTCTCCGATCCTGACCGTCGTTCCGGGGTGGCTCGGCCGGCGCAGGTCCCCTTCGATCCGGGGCCGGAACCGGGGATGGGGGGCGGGGAGACGGATCTCTCTCGTCATATGAGGGGATGATAGTACGCCCATGAAGGGGAATCAAGAATGGCATTCGCGCTCCCTTGACAAACATTAGCGAAGCGTATTATCTATATTAATACGCATATAAGGAGCCATGATATGCTTATCCTGAGCATCGATCCGGTTTCCCCGGTTCCCGCCTACCAACAGATCGTCCAAGCAGTAAAAATCGAAATTCTCTCTGGGAGGCTGAAGGGCGGCGACCGCTTGCCACCGATCCGAGAGCTGGCCAAGATCCTCAAGCTCAACCCGAATACTGTAGCAAAAGCATATTACACTTTGGAGGAGGGCGGATTCGTCGAAAGCCGGCCGGGAAGCGGCAATTGGGTCAAGACCAGGGCTCCCGACCTCGACAGCCTCCGCCTGAGCATGCTCGAAGGGGAGACCAAAGCCTATCTGGAGAAGGCCTTCTCGCTCGGGGCCTCCCTGCAAGACGTCCGCCACAGCCTCGAAAGGATCACCCGCCATGAGTGAGATCATCCTCGAAGCCAAAAACCTGGCCGTTCGCTATGGTCGCCAGACGGCATTGAACAGCGTCTCAGCAGCCTTCGCCGCCGGCGAAGCGACCGTGATCGCCGGCTCCAACGGAGCGGGGAAGAGCACGCTTTTGAGATGCTTGGCCGGGGCGATCGTGCCAGACCGGGGCCAGGTTGTCCTCGGCCCCGGCTTGGACAAGGCCAAGATCGGGTTCATCTCCGACCGGCTTAGCTTGTACGAGAACTGGACCCTCGGGGAAGCCTGGCGCTTTCACCGGGAAGTCTTCAGGATCCCCGCGGGCGAACGCCCGGACATCGAGGGTGTGGCGCTCGACGAGAGGCGGAAGATCCGACAGCTATCGGTCGGCGAACGGACCCTCTTCCATCTCAGTCTGATCCTAGCCCAACGGCCAGCCGTCCTGCTTATCGACGAGGTCGTCCACGGCCTCGACCCGTTCCTGCGCGAAAAATTCCTGGAAACCGTGATCGAGGCCATGGACGATCTGAAGACGGCCGTGATCATGGTCAACCACACGCTCTCCGACACGTCCGAGATCCCCGAGCGCGTCCTGATCATGGACGAGGGCCGGATCCTGCTCGATGAACGGAGGGACGCCCTGATGGCCAAGGTCAAGAAGGTCGCGGGCGAAGCGACGCTCCCATCCGCCCTCCCCGTCCTCTTCGAGACGGCCTCCGAGTTCCGGAGGGACCGGTATATCTATCCCTTCCAGGAGGAATGGCGGGGGAAATATGAGCTGAAGTTCGCCGATATCGGGCTGGACGAGATCGTCAAGGCTTTCATTGGAGGCTGCTATGTTCAGAAAAGAGCTCGCTGACGTCCTCAAACAGACCGGGTGGTTCTTGGCCGCCGTGGCCGTGCTCCCGATCCCTTTGATCCTCTTCAAATGGGAGCCCGGTCCCTATCTCGCCGTTTTCATCCCCATCCTGCAGCCTGGCCTCTTTTTATGGTCGCTTTTTCTGGGCGCGTCACTTTTCGGACGGGAACGCGGCCAGCGGGCCATGGAATACGCCCTTTCGCTCCCTCACTCGAGGATGGGGCTTCTGATCCGCTTGACGTGTCCGCGGCTCCTCGTTCTAACGGCCCTCTTCCTGGCAGCCGGGGTAGTTTCCGGGATCGCGAAGACCGGGACGGCTCTCTTTCCCTATCCCGCCCTCGCTTTGTTCTTCTGCCTCCCGATCTTTCTGGTGTCCCTGTCTTTATCGGTCCTCGTCGAGAACTTCATCGTGCTCTGCCTAGCCTCGCTCGCGGGCTGGTACGCGACCTGGGTCGTCATCTTCCGGTTGCTATGGGGCTTCGGAGTCCACCCCTTCGATCTGCGCCTGCCGGGTCTGTTCGTCCTTCTGCGTCCGGATGTCCCCGCGTATCGAGACGACTTCACTCTTCCCCTGCTCCTTCTCCTGCTCATCCTCTCGGTCGTTCCGTTCCTCGCCGCCCTGTTCCTCTCCATTGTCCGGTTCGACGTCCGGCGCTCGGCCCGGTTCAACAGACGCTATGGCCTCGCGTTCGCCGCGAGCTTGGCTCTCTGCGCACTGGGGGCCGTCGGCGGCCGTGCCGTCGCCGATTCCCTGGCCCGGAAGAATTTCTATCTGACGCAAGACCTGAAGCTCGTCGAATGGAATTACGCTTCTCAATCAGTCAGGATCCGGGGCGAGGGATCCTCGGTCAAGACCCGCTTCGACTCTCAGGTCCTTCCGTTCTTCTGGGATGACGGATCATCGCTCTTCGTCCAGGATTATGAAGGCAACCTTGACGGGATCGATCTGTCGACAGGCAAGATCGAGGCCCTGTATCGTTCCGACGGGAAACGAATCACTTTCTGGCGCCAATGGACCTACGGCCCGACCATCGCCTTCCTCGAGCCCGGGTCGCGCCCCGACGAAGTCAAACTCGTCACCCTGGACAAGGGGACAAATAAAACGGCTCGGTACGTTTTTACGCACGCGGCCTTCCCTACGGGAGCTCCATCGCTCGTCGGAACAGATGTCCGGGACGGAAAGCGCTTCTGGATCTGCCTGATCACGAGGAGAGCCGGCTGTTCTTCGCTGCGGCTGTGGGAAGATGGCCGGGTCGAGGAAATTCTGGTCAAAGGCCGGCTGGAAACCGCGAATTTCCCCTATTTCATCAATGGCCTGTTGTTTTTCTTGGGGCGGGAACCGACATTCATCCTGCAGGACAACGGCAAGTTCTTCGAGCTAAAGAAAGAGTATCCGGCCGAAGAGGCTTTTGATGCCCGGGTCGACTATTCCCTCCAAAGGCAGTTGGACCCGCCCGCCGTTTCTTTCATCTACGGGAAGAGGGGGGGCCGGCTGGCCCGGCTGAGCCTGGCCACGCTGGAGATCGAAGACGTCGGCGAATGGTGGAAGAGCAACGATGATTGGGGCTTCATCCACCGCATGGGAGATCAGAGCTACTTCTTCGGCGGCTCGCGCAGCCGGAAAAACATCGATGTCTTCGCCCTGAATGATGGCCGCATGCGGCTGATCCGGAGCTTGCCCGATATCGACGTCCAGCGCCGCGATACACGATTCGATGTCTACGAGTCCGGGATCGTCGTTACGCGAGGAAGGCATGTCAACGTCTACGCCCTTCCCGACCTGCGGGAAGTCAAATTTGATTGAAGACGGCCCTGGCCGCGGGCGGCCAGGATTCGAGCTATAAGACCGCCTTGACTCCCGACGGTCGGGGCATCGTCCGGCATCCGCCCGCCGTCGATTTCGCCGCCGAGCGCGGCAAGCTGGACAAGCTGCCCGTCTTCGATCCCAATTCCAAGGACGGATGGCAGGTGGATCTTCGCAGCCGGGACCTCGCGGCCCTTGACCTCGCCGACCGCCTTCAGGATCTTCTCTTCGCCGACTTTGATAGCCGGACGGTGTGGCCGAAAGCTCTCCCCAACGGGTTCGATCCCGCCTCTCTCATGGACATTGGGAAGAACCCCGGCCTTAGCGTCCGGGCGCTCCACCGGCTCGGGATCACGGCAACGGGGTCAGCGTGGCCATCATCGACCAGGCTCTCCTCGTCGATCACATCGAGTATCGGGACCGTCTGCGCCTTTATGAAGAGATCCATAACGGCGACGAAACGGCCGCGATGCACGGGCCGGCCGTTGCCTCGATTGCCGTTGGGAGGACCGTCGGCGTCGCTCCCGGAGCGGACCTCTATTATATCGCCGAGACGCACGGTTCGGTCGGAGTCCGGCCAATTCGTCTTTGATTTCGTCCCCCTGGCCCGCTCGATCGATCGCATCCTAGAGGTCAACAGGAGCCTCTCGGCGGCCCGGAAGATCCGCGTCCTCTCGATCTCCGTGGGATGGAGCCCGCGGCAGAAAGGATACGCCGAAGTCACGGCGGCCGTGGAACGGGCGAAAAAGGACAGGATCTTCGTCGTCTCGTCTTCGGTTTCCGCGACCTACGACGGGAAGTTCAATTTCCACGGGCTGGGCCGGAACCCTCAGGCCGATCCAGAAGATTTCCGTTCCTATCGGCCAGGCCTCTGGTGGATGGACCAGTTCTGGGGCTCCTCGGCCGGAAGTCCGGCACTCCTCCTCATTCCGATGGACTCGCGTGCGACGGCCAGCCCGACGGGAAACGATGACTACGTCTTCTATCGCCAAGGTGGGTGGAGCTGGTCAATTCCCTATCTTGCGGGCCTCTACGCGCTCGCCTGCCAGGTCGAACCCGGCATCACGCCCGACGTTTTTTGGGCCAAAGCCTTGGCCACGGGCGACTCCGTCGAGATTCCCGCCCGCCGGTCGATGCCGCGCCAAGCGGAGCTGGCCCGGCAGATCGATGGGATTCTGGACGAACGGATCGCCTTCATGAAACAGCTGAGTCCTGGCGTTCAGCTGGAAAAGACCATGGCCGAAGCCTACAGCAGGTTAAGCGGGAAGAAGGTCGAGATGATCAGCGAATCCGATTTCCGCGCTTGGGCGGCTGCCGGCCCGATCCTCGAGATGGCTGTCGGCGACACCAAGCCCAAGACCCTTAAAACAATCATCAACCCGGCCAAGCTGATAGAAGCCTTGAGGAAATCGGCCAGCTGACGAGGACCCCGTCCTGGGAAGTGCACCGCCGAAAATGAGAGTTTTATTGCAAAATGACGGGCAGGAGGCCATCGCGGATGAAGAAGCCGAAGTTCATTGAGGAGCAGATCGTCCGTGCTCTTTTCAGCACCATGAGGTTGTGGATGGTATTAAGATCCTCGGAATTCCTCGTACTTCGGTCGATAGCATAGGCAATGAGGTAGTCAGGCCTGTATTCGCCGTGAACTTGATGAGCTCCCCAAATTGCTTTCGGGCCTCTGACGTCTTGCCGATAGGGGAGGGCTAGTTCAGCATTCCATCAAGATCTCGTTTCGTCTCCTTGACAATCTGCTTGCGATCCTTTTTAACGTCGGGCGGCCTAACTGTGGCTGATGCTTTTCCCCTGGGAGTATTGTATAGCGTTTGGCCCATGAGGCACATACTCTTTATAAGCCGGATCTTCTAACATGAAGCGCAGGTCGACCTATTCTTGGTTGCGTCAATTCCTATTTTGAGCTCATCATTGGCTTGAAAATGCAGAGCTTAGTATCCTCTCCGGGGATACGGACCGATGTGAGGAAAGCCGGGTTGCGTATATCCCCAATGAAAACAAAGTTCGAAGCAGATTCCCATTTGGCTTGAGTGTCTGCCCTAAATGTGTTCTTAACCGCCCAGGAACTCATATCTATCTCTATAAACTCAATGAAGGGTTTTAGCTTTTTTCCAAGAATATCCCGATTTTCTAATAAAAGATAAACTCGGCCATCGAAGAGTTGGGCATCCTCGAAAATATAGTTATGCGGAATCATTCCTTTGTTCTTCGCCAAGTCGAAGTCCTCTTCTAGGAACATCTTCCGGTTCTCTCCAACCTTGGCCTTCTCATTATTGCCGAGTATGCGCGAAAGCTCCCAGTTTCCGGTCGTCTCTCCTTTTGGATTAAAGCGCAGCATATTTCCAAACCTCTTGCTGAGAAAGACAATTGACCGCCCGTCAGTTCGAAGAACGCCTTCAAGAATGGTCCTTTCCATATTGGGCGGCGTATTTTTCCGAATCGGATAGAGTGCCCTTTTATTTTGAAAGGATCTCAGCGACTCGCCCTTCCGCGAATACACCTGGATTAGCTCTGGCCTTGTCGTATCGCACGATGTTACATAGATCTCTTCCCCCGCGAATATCATCGTCTCAACGCACGAAAGGACTGGGAACTTACTTTTGAACGTCCCATCCAACCCGAAGAACGAAATCCCTGACTCGTCTCTCACTGCCAGGGTTTCGGCCGAGATTGAGATATCCATGGGAAGCATTAAATCGCCTGGGCCCTGGCCCGGTCGTCCGATGGCTCGAAGAAAATCAAGTTTGTTTCCTTTAAGGCGATATTCGAGCACTCGATGGGCAGAATTATCCGGAATGAAGAACAGATCTTTGTTTAGTGCGATAAACATAATCGACGTGTAGTAACCCTCGTCCTTGAAATCTATGGCGACTTCGATTCGATCTAACTTTACGGTCTGGGCAGCAACCTGAGCTATGTTTCCCAGTAGAATTATGGATATGAAGGACCAAACAACTCCTCTGATAGGCATTATTGTACTCTTCCTCTCTTTTGCCCTTCTTGATCACTGGTAATTATTATAGGTTATTTACTATTCTCTGGGAACTAGGGCCCGCCCCCGTCCCTCGTGCTGAGGAAGGCGCAAAAAACGCCAGAGGTGGAGGGAGAGGGGCAGAGATAGCGAGGTTTGACAAGTCTGAGAGATGGCCTTAGCATCAAGTGATAAAACAGAGGGAGAAGATTACGATGAAGAGAGCCACTCACCTTTTTCAATGGGTACTCAAACCATGGCCCCTGCTTGTGATCTTGTGTCTTGCCGTCCTAAACACCTGGCTCTATCACCTTATCCACTATGATAAGGCCACTTTCCATAGATATATCGGCGTTGCCATGCAAGTCTTTGGTGGATTCTTCGTGTTGTATTCGCTCAATGAAAACATGGGCGTGTTCAGGCAGACCTCTCTTCCTCAGCGGGTTCGCAATTATTTCAAAGCCTTCCCATTCAAAAAAAAGCCCATACCGATCTATAAATATGGAAGCGCCCAGATTAGTGGTTGCGTAGGTATGTCTGCGATAGGAGAACTGGGTGCGAAGACGATTGAGGAAAGAGTTCGAACGGTTGGAAAAGAGGGTCGACGCTTGCTTTCAAGAAGTGGGAAAAACAAGAAAGGAATTGAAAGAACACATAGAGGCCGTCAAAACGGAACTGAAGACGGATCTTTTAGAAAAAAGCAAGAAGATAACAGACTTGGAATCGCGACTTGAGACCGCAGCCATCGGGAGCATGAATTCCGAATGCAGGGCATGGGAGGCACACGATGACTTATACTTTAGGGAAGGAAATCGGGAAGGAGTAATACTGTTAGGAGTGTTGCAGTATTTTCTGCAGGAATTTATCGGGCATTATGGGGCGAACGCCTGACAGAACCGACGACGGGACAATCGATGTAGTCGTCGCCGATCGTAAGATATCGACCCCAGGAAATCTAACGCAAAACGATATCCTCCACCATGCACCGGGAATCGGACGGCAAAAAAAGAATAATTCGGTCTGATAATCCTGCGCCCTCCCCAACGTCTATCTCAATAAGGTTAAAAATCAGTTCAATGTCCCGCGCTAACGAGGGAAAGGGACAATTTTGGCGAATCCGGTTTGATTATTGGCCCAGGTATCGATTCAGCTCTGCCCCTAAAGTATAATAAATTTCAACCAACTTATCATATTCTGCGACTTTCGCCTTATACAGGTCCATCGTATAGCCTTGGTGATCGCCCAGGCTTAAAGCAAGAATAGAAAATTCCAGAGGCGATTCTATTGCAGGATTGTGAGGGAAACCGAAGAGGCTTCATGAGCTAACGGCTCAAGCGGCTAACTGAAGAGGTTTAGATGGCTCCGAAGTTGCGAACATCAGTTGACGCGGCCGGGGCAGGTTAATTTCAATGAGCTCTCATCGATCGTCAACTAAGCCGAAAAATGCTATTAGAAGTTCTTGCATAAATTAGAATATTCAAGCTCATACTCGATTCTTAGCCTTTGTTAGAAATGTCGGCAATGAAACTCAGATAGATAAAGAGACCCTCTATTAAGACTAATATAGATATTCTCACAGGGTTAAGTTCCGAATGAGTCACCGTGGTACGACATTCCCTGTCCCAGCTAGAAATGCCATCATTATGAAGCTTCGAATGCGATTTATATAGAGTAATAAAGGAAACAAGTGGTATTCCACATCCCACGCCCTTTAGCCAGACTAAAAAACTTCTGTATAGAGCTTCAGAATAGCTAAGCTTTCTTCCGTCTATCTTTTCCACCTTCGTGCTGACAAGAAATTTGCCGGGAGTGAAACCCCAGGAGGATAAAAAGAACGATTCAATAAAGATCCATAGCAAGCCGCCTATTAGCACGAGAAGAAATTCTGAATATGCCAAAAGAGTTGGCCAGACAAATAAACTGACTATTCCAAGGATAATTCCGCTAAGCGTGTAATCAAACATCCGGCCAAAATAACGACGCCAAGGATGGATTATTAGTGATACCTGAGCGTCGGTTAAATTATCTTCTTTAGTAAGATCATAGCCGCAATCGCACGCCTTTATAGAGGGATGGATTTCCTGCATACATCGGGGGCATAATTGTGGTAACGACGCCAATTCTGTCTGTCTTGCCGAAAATACGTCACTAAGTGCCATGCGCGCTTCTAATGTATAGTCCTCCGGTATATAAGAGTCTCTGATCTCTCGCAGTTTTCTGGCAGGCATATTCCTATACAGCTCTGTCAGTTTGAGTAACTCTTCTTTATCAAGATCGGTTTCTTTGTCCATACGGTCTTTCGTGTCGAAGGAAATCTGCTCGGGTGATACATCAAATTGCGGAGGGATCGATTCTTTCGCCAGCCACTCCCCACAGTATCGGCACTTAAGGGCGGCGTCTTGAATGTCTTCGGCACAATAAGGACATATTTTCATTTGCCGCTCCACGGAAGATATCGTTCATTGTTGCAGTGCGCATCGACTCTATTAATTGCGATGTTATGGATATGGCAGGAAATATTCAATCGCCAGCTTGGGTGATTCAGGGGGTGGACTCATGCTACCCAAGGGGTAGGCACCCTAACGATTAGGTGGTTCAGATTTATGCACTGGGTTTATGGTCATGGGCAAGTGCGGGCGTTCATGGAGTGGTGCCAGATTGGGCAAACCACACCGCCATGTCGCAGTTTGTCACAAAAAGTGCCTAAACCCGCCTAATTCTGACTGATGGTGCCTTAGCGAAAACAGGACGTTTCCCCCTGGGAAACGGGTTTCTCCCATGCGTCCAGGAGGTTAGGGGACTGAACTCCGGATCCAAAGGCCAGAAATTCTAATCCTCTCAGCAGCCACGTTTTTCCCCATATGGCCAGCGAAATCATCGGTTTAGGCATGACCAGGGCATGGGCCCAATCGTAGAAGGCCCTGGATCCGCGCCGCTGCCCTAGGGCTGAGACGACCGGCCCCACCGCTTAGCGCTTGAGGGTCCGATGCTTCATGCGGTGGGGCTGGTCGGCCGCGGCCCCCTTGCGCCGGCGCAGGTCCTCGCGGTACTCCGAGTAGTTCCCGAAGATCCAGTGGATGGAGCCGTCCTCCTCGAAGGCCAGGATGTGGGTGGCGACGCGGTCGAGGAACCAGCGGTCGTGGCTGACGACGACGGCGCAGCCGGCGAAACCGGCCAGCGCGTCCTCGAGGGACCGCAGGATGTTGACGTCGAGGTCGTTGGTCGGCTCGTCGAGGAGGATGACGTTGCCGCCCTCGGACAGGGCCTTGGCCAGGTGGACGCGGTTCCTCTCGCCGCCCGAGAGCATCGAGCACTTCTTCTGCTGGTCGGTCCCGTCGAAGCCGAACGAGGCGCAGTAGGCCCGGGTGTGCGATGGTCCGGCCGCCGACCGTGATGAGGTCCTCGCCGCCCGAGATCTCCTCGAAGACCGTCTTCGCCGGGATCGAGGACGCGCGACTGGTCGGCGTAGGCGATCTTGACCGTCTCCCCGATCCGGACGCGCCCGGCGTCGGGCTTCTCCGTTCCGGTGATCATCCGCAGCAGGGTCGTCTTCCCGGCCCCGTTGGGGCCGATGACGCCGACGATCGAGCCCGGCGGGATGCTGACGGTCAGGTCGTCGATGAGGACCCGGTCGCCGTAGGCCTTGGAGACGCCCTCGAGCTCGATGACGACGTTCCCGAGCCGCGGCCCGGGCGGGATGGGCAGCTCCTGCTCTTCGCGGTAGCGCTCGAAATCCTGGCCGAGGAGATTTTCGTAGGCGGTGACGCGGGCCTTGCCCTTGGCCTGGCGGGCCTTGGGGCGACATGCGGACCCATTCGAGCTCGCGGGCCAGGGTGCGCTGGCGCCGCGACTCGGTCTTCTCCTCGACGGCCAGCCGGGCCTGTTTCTGCTCGAGCCAGGAGGAGTAGTTGCCCTTCCAGGGGATGCCCTCGCCGCGGTCGAGCTCCAGGAT
Organism: Candidatus Aminicenantota bacterium; assembly: GCA_963843505.1. GTDB lineage: Bacteria > Acidobacteriota > Aminicenantia > Aminicenantales > Saccharicenantaceae > RBG-16-66-30. The sequence continues at coordinate 169,896 of CAWJKR010000008.1, forward strand.
CCAGCCGGCCACGTTGTCCAGGAAATAGCGGTCGTGGGTCACGGCGATGACCGTGCCCCGGTACTCCTGAAGGTGCCGCTCGAGCCAGGCGACGGATTCGGCGTCGAGGTGGTTGGTCGGCTCGTCGAGGAGCAGGATGTCGGGCTCCATGAGCAGCAGCCGGGTCAGGGCGACGCGGCGCCGTTCGCCGCCCGAGAGCACCGTCGACGGGCGTCTCCGGCGGCGGGCAGCGCAGGGCCTCCATGGCGATCTCGAGGTGGCTGTCGAGGTTCCAGGCGTCGTGCTTCTCGATCTCCTCCTGGAGCCGGGCCTGCTCGGCGAGCAGCGCGTCCATGTCGGCGTCGGGGTCGCCCATCTTGTCGCTGACCGCGTCGTAGCGGGCCAGGATGTCGACGATCGGCTGGACGCCCTCGCGAACGATCTCGAGAACGGTCTTGGCGGGGTCGAGCTGCGGGTCCTGCTCGAGGAGCCCGACGGAATAGCCCTTGCTGAGGGCGACCTCGCCGATGTAGTCCTTGTCCTTCCCGGCGATGATGCCGAGCAGGGTCGACTTCCCCGAGCCGTTGAGCCCGAGGACGCCGATCTTGGCGCCGTAGTAGAACCCGAGCGAGATGTCCTTGAGGACCTGGCGGTTCGGCGGGTGGACCCGGCCGACCCCCGACATGGAAAAGATGACCTGGGTATCGGATGGCATGGGCGGATTGTACCCGAATTCGCCCTCCGCGGATAGCCAGCGCATTTGCGCCCCGGGCGGGATGTATCGCTAGCATTCTCAACGTTGGCAGCGGAGCCGGGAGGTCGCCTTCTGGAAGGCCCTCGTTCATAGAGAAGCTGCGGGATAAACTTCTGAACCGCGAGGTTCTGTTCTTGACACCTGCCCCGGGCCGGAATATCGTAATCCTATGATGGGTCGGGCTGATCCTGAGGCACCGGCCAGCGTTCCCGGGCCGCGCGGAAAAGGGAATTCGCTATCCTAAGGACGTAAATCCGTGCTCAAGAGCCTCAGGCTGCTTATTGATTCGATTCCCGCTCTGATCCACAGCGGTCCGCCTGACGGCTCTCTCGATTTTTTCAATCAACGGTGGCTGGACTACCTCGGTCTTTCGCTGGAGAGCCTATTGGGCTGGAAATGGACAGCGACAATTCATCCTGAAGACGTTGAAGAGCTAGTCGAAAAGAGTCGCGTGGCCCTCTCGAAGGGGGAGCCTTTCGAACTGGAAGCACGCGTCCGGCGGGCTGATGGGGAATATCGCTGGTTCTTGAGCCGCAGCGTGCCGCTGCGTGACGAGAAGGGAAACATCGTCAAGTGGTATGGGACGCTCCACGACATCGAGGACCTAAAGCGGGCCGAAGAACAGGTTCGGCAAAGAGAAGCGGAGATTCAGCAAATCCTTGACGCCGCACCGCAATATATAGGCGTGCTCGGGCCCGATAGAAGTCGACTTTATCTCAACCAGGCTGCGCTTGAGTTTTTCGGTCTCACTCTTGACGAGTGGAAGACCTGCGACCCCCGAAGGACCTGGCACCCAGAGGATTGGGAACGGCTGAGTCACGAAACTCAAAAGGCATTTTCGACCGGGTCGCTTCTCGAGCTGGAAATCCGAGCAGCGAGGCGAGACGGGGAGTACCGCTGGTGCTTTGTCCGCTACAAGCCGCTGCGAGATGAACAGGGACGCATCACGCGATGGATTGTGTCGGGGATCGATATCGACGATCGCAAGCGGGCTGAGGAGAGACTTCACCACGAAAACATCGCCCTGCGTGAAGAAATCGACAAAGCATCAATGTTCGAGGAGATCGTGGGCGCGTCACCGGCTTTGAAAGCCGTGCTGACACGTGTCGCCAAGGTCGCGCCGACGGATTCCACCGTCTTCATCACCGGTGAAACCGGCACGGGCAAGGAGCTCATAGCCCGAGCGATCCACAAGCGGTCGCACCGCTCCTCGCGAGCGTTTGTCAGTGTGAGTTGCGCCGCGATTCCGGCGCCGCTGATCGCCTCGGAACTGTTCGGTCACGAGAAGGGGGCCTTCACCGGAGCGCTGCAGCGGCGCCTCGGCCGCTTCGAGCTGGCGGAGGGAGGCACGATCTTCTTGGATGAAATCGGGGAGCTTCCGGCGGAGACCCAGGTCGCGCTCTTGCGTGTGCTGCAGGAGCACGAATTTGAGCGCGTGGGTGGGAATCAGACAATGCGGGCTGATGCGCGGGTGATCGCCGCCACCAATCGTGACTTGAAGGCCGCCATTGAAGCCGGCGCTTTCCGGAGAGATCTGTTCTATCGGCTCAACGTCTTTCCCATTCCGATGCCGCCTCTGCGCGAACGAAAAGAAGACATCCCCATCCTGGTTGAATACTTCATTGATCGCTACGCCAGCAAAGCGGGGAAGAAGATTCGAGGCATCGACAGGAAAACCCTGGACCTGCTGCGATCGTATCCCTGGCCGGGCAACATTCGGGAGCTGCAGAATGTGATCGAACGGTCGATCATCCTCTGCGAAACGGAGACCTTCTTGGTCGATGAAAGTTGGCTTGTTCGGGAGCCTCTTCAGACTCAGCCGGCAAGCAGCCCGCTCTCCGACAGGCTTGTGACTCACGAGAAAGAGATGATCGAGGCCGCTCTGACTGAAAGCGGAGGCCGAGTATCCGGACCGAAGGGTGCGGCGGCCAGGCTCGGCATTCCGCCCTCGACTCTGGAATCGAAGATCAGATCACTCAAGATCGGCAAGAAGCGCTTCAAACCCGCCTAGCTGCCGCATAGAGCTTCTTCCTCAAAACCCAAGTTTTTTGCGAGTTTTCGCTAATTCACGAAGACTCGTGATTCTGCAATCTGCGACATTACGTATATTCAACGACTTACGACTGGCATGCGAATTGCATTAGGACTGCGATTGTAAACGAAGGTGATTTCAAGTGAAGACCGATGACATTTAAAATTCAGAGGGCGGCGAAAGAGGATGTCGTGACCTTTAGCCTGAGCGGTCGGATCAAGGCGGATGAGGTCGCAGAGCTGCAAAGACTCTTCGAAGTCGAAAGACAAGATCACCGCATCGTTCTGGATTTGAAGGAGGTCAAGCTCGCAGATCAAGACGCAGTGAGATTTCTGTCCCGTTGCGAAGCGAATGGCACCCAGCTCGTGAATTGCCCGGCCTATATCCGCGAATGGATCGCGGGAGAAGGCCCTGAAGGCGACCGGTGTCAGCGCTCAGCAAAAATGATGTGAGGCCAATGGCCTTCCGCGCCATGCGCGCGATGGACGCAGGGCGCGGCTTAATGAGTCCATCAACAATCAACTTAAAGGAGAATATGGGATGAACAAGATGGTGGTAGGTGTTTTCGGCACGGAGCTCGCAGCCTACGAAGGACTCAGCGCGCTCAAGGATCTGCACAAGGATGGAGACATCACGCTGTATGCGACGGCGGTGATCGCGAAGGACTCCGGTGGGGCGGTGACCGTGAAGCAGGGCGCCGACGAAGGGCCGATCGGCACGGGGATCGGATTGCTCAGCGGAAGCGCCGTGGGCCTGTTGGGCGGTCCCGTCGGGGTCGCCGTAGGGGCCACGCTGGGCAGCCTGACGGGAATGCTCTTCGATCTGGACAAGTCCGGGGTAGACCTCGACTTCGTGGACGAGGTGTCGAAGGCGCTGACGCCGGGCAAGGCGGCCGTGTTGGCGGACATCGAGGAGACCTGGCTGACTCCGGTGGATACGAGGCTCGGAACGCTGGGCGGGGTCGTCTTCCGGCGCCTTCGTTCGGAAGTGGTCGAGGACCAACTGGCCCGGGAAGCTGCTGAGTTCGACGCCGAACTGAAGCAGCTCAAGGAAGAACTTGCGCAGGAAAAAGCGGAGACCAAGGCCGAGGTGCAGAAGCACATCGATGCGACCAAGCAGAAGATCCGGGCGACCCATGATCATGCCAAAGCGATGCTCGACCAGGCGAAGGCCGAAACCGATGCCAAGATCGCCGCGCTGGAAGCCCAGATGAAGGGGGCCAACGATCGGCAGAAAGCGAAGATCAAGAAGCGAATCGCCGACACCAAGGCCCGCCACGCAGCGCGCCGCGTCAAGCTCGAACAGGCCTGGGAACTGACCAAAGAGGCATTCTTAATCTAATAACGGACCAAGGAGGAACTTCCATGAACAATTCGTCATTCGTCGAAAACCTTTTTCACGGCCGGCTCCGGGCCGCTTCCAAGAAGCTGTTCTGGACGGGCCTGGCGATGGTGGTGCTGGGAATTGCGGCCGTCGCCTTTCCACTCATGTCCACGATGACCTTGACCCTGATCGTCGGCTGGCTGCTGCTGTTCTTCGGTCTCATCGCCTTTATCAACTCGTTCTCGATCCAAGGGACCGGCCCGTTTTTCGGAGCGCTGCTCCTCGGCTTGCTCTCCGTGGCAGCTGGCTTCTATTTGCTCTTCCACCCGGTCGTCGGCGTAACCGCGCTCACACTCATGGTGGGTGCGATCTTCATGTTCCAGGGCGCGTCCGAGATCGTCTTCGCGTTCGAGATGCGTCCGCTGAAGGGCTGGGTGGGCATGCTGTTTTCAGGAATCGCCAGCATCGTGTTGGCGGTTCTGATCATGGCGGGTTGGCCGGCGATCTCGGTGGTGGCTGTGGGAATTCTGTTCGGCGTTGATTTCATCAGCACCGGCCTTGGCCTAATTACCGTCTCCCAGGCGCTGAAGCCTGCGGCCTAGAGCATCGCCGCCGAGACCGTAATCGAGCCGCTGGGCGTCATCCATTCGCCGTTGATGATTCCCTATCGCGGGACGCCGCGCCTCTCGAGACACTGAAAACCGGGCCCGTCGAGGGCCCAAAGGAGGATGGAATGGCTGCGAATGACGATGACAAGGGAATGCTGAAGGCTCGAGACAAGAAGGCAAAAGACGAGCCGGGGCTAAAAAAGAAGGAGCCGCTCTTCAAGCCCCTGGGCCCCAAGCAGTTCCGGTTTACCCTCTGGTACTTCCTATTCATGCTGATCGGGCTCTTTCTGTTCAATAATGTGTTGCTGCGGCGCAAGATCGTATCGATCGATTACGGCGATTTCAAATCGAAGATCGGGTCCGGTGAGATCCATCGGGTCGAGATCGGCGAAAAGTACTTGACCGGCTTCTCCTTGACGAAGGCCGAGCTCGACGCGTACGACCGCGCCCGGTTCAGCGGCCAGAAGCCGGCTGCAGCGCCGAAGACCTCCCGGACGGTCCGGACGACCGATCCGGACCTTATCCCGTTCATGGATAAGAAAGGCGCCGAATACTACGCCGTCTCCGCCGCGGGCGGTTCCTGGCTGGGGGCTCTCCTATCCTGGGTCGTGCCGGTCGTCCTGATGGTGGCCTTCTGGAATTACATGAGCAAAAAGATCGGCAGCCCCGGCCAGGGCGTGATGTCGTTCGGCGCGAACCGGGCCAAGCTCGTCGCCGAAGGCGATACGGGCGTCACGTTCCAGGATGTCGCGGGGGTCGACGAGGCCAAGGCGGAGCTCGTCGAGGTCGTGGACTTCCTCAAGAACCCGAAGAAGTACGAGGCCATCGGCGGGAAGATCCCCAAGGGCGTCCTTCTCGTCGGCCCCCCGGGAACGGGCAAAACCCTCTTGGCCAGAGCCGTCGCCGGCGAGGCCAAGGTCCCCTTTTTCAGGATCAGCGGGTCCGAATTTGTGGAGATGTTCGTCGGCGTCGGCGCAGCCCGGGTCCGCGACTTATTCAAGCAGGCCCGCGAAAAGGCCCCCTGCCTCGTCTTCATCGACGAGCTCGACGCCATTGGCAGGAGCCGTGGATTCACGCTTGGCGGGAACGACGAGCGCGAGCAGACCCTGAATCAGCTGCTCGTCGAGATGGACGGCTTCGACTCCCGCACCGGGGTCATCATCCTCGCCGCGACGAACCGGCCCGAGATCCTCGATCCCGCGCTCCTCCGGCCCGGGCGTTTCGACCGTCAAGTACTTGTCGACCGGCCCGACCTGAAGGGCCGCGTCGAGATCCTGAAAGTCCATTCGCGGAAGGTGACCCTCGATGCCTCCGTGAACCTCGAGAAGGTCGCCCAGGGGACGCCGGGCTTCACAGGCGCCGACCTGGCCAACATCGTCAACGAAGCGGCGCTGCTCGCCGTCCGCGCCGGCCGTGACCGGGTCCTGCCGGGGGATTTTGACAACGCCATCGAGCGCGTCGTGGCCGGCCTGGAGAAGAAGAACCGGCTGCTCAACCCGAAAGAGCGGACCATCGTCGCCTACCACGAGACGGGACATGCCACGGTCGCCGCCTTCACGAAGGGGGCGGACCCCGTCCACAAGATCTCGATCATCCCCCGCGGCATCGGGACCCTCGGCTACACGATCCAGCTCCCGACCGAGGACCGCTTCCTCATGACGGAGGAAGAACTGCTTAGCAAGATCGATGTCCTCCTCGGAGGTCGAGCCAGCGAGCAGGTCTTTTTCGGAGAGATCTCGACCGGCGCTTCGAATGACATCACTCGGGCGACCGACATCGCCCGCAAGATGATCAGCGACTACGGGATGAGCGAAAAGTTCACGAACGTCGTCCTGCCCTCGGAGAGGAGCCCGATGTTCATGCCCGGGGCGACGAGCCCCGGACAGCGGGAATACTCCGAATCCACGCAACAATACATCGACGAGGAGATCACCCGGATCATCAAGGGCTGTTACGCCAGAGTGTTGGGGCTTCTCGAGAAGAAGAAGGGCGTGATCGAAGAGATCGCGAAAAGGCTCCTGGAGGTCGAGACGCTGGGTGAGGAGGAATTCAAGAGCCTCCTGTCCGCGCCGGCCGGACCCCGATGAGGGAGAGCTGAACATGGATGCCGGAGCGGGCGGTCGCGGGAACGCAGAAAAACGCAAGACTTGGGCCCTGGTCCTTATGGGGGGCGGGGCGCGGGGACTCGCCCATATCGGAGTCCTCGCCGTCCTCGAGAAAAACGGGCTTAGGCCGGACATCGTGACCGGAACCTCCATGGGGGCGATGGTCGGCGGGCTTTTCGCGGCCGGCTTGTCAGCCGCGGAGCTGAGGGAGATCGCGTGCGGTCTGAACCTCAACAAATACATCGACAGGTCCGTCGGCTTGCGGCGCCTTAAGGGTCCGAAGGGTTTCTTCGAGTATCTGATGCTCACGGATCACAGAAACAGGCTATTCAAGAAAGTGGGACTGGACAAGGGAGACGTCGTCGAGAAGTTCATTCAAAAACTGACCGGAGATGTTCGAATCGAATCCCTGCCCAGTTGTCTGCACGGCCGACCTCCTCGTCCGGCAGGAGTCTGTTCGAGCGCGGCAAGCTTCACCGGGCGCTCCGGGCGTCGATGTCTCTCCCTATCCTTTTCTCCCCCGTCCGGATAAAGCACATGCTTCTCGTGGACGGCGGAGTCCTCGACAACGCGCCTATCGAAGCGGCTAAGAAGGCGGGGGCCTCCGTCACGGTCCTCGTGGACGTCCACCGGCATTTGCGGAAGATGCCGCCGGGGAGGATGAGGCGTGCTCCTCAAATCATCCAGCGGACGCTCGACATGGCCGGAAACGCCGCCATCGAGGGACTCGTTCGGCGGGCCGATGTCGTCCTCCGGGTCCCTCTCGACATCGATACGCTCGACTTTTCCGGGCCCGAGAAGATCATCCGGGCGGGAGAGGAGGCCGCGACGGCGGGCCTGCCGCTGCTGAAAAATACCCTCCGTATCCGGCGCAGGCCCTGAGACCGCGAGGCTTGACGATCATGTCGAACGACGCTCATCCATCACCGCTCCTTGGCTACCTCGTCGGCGCCGCCAGCCTGGTGCTCGTCGTCGCCGGGCTCAAGCTGGCCGCTCCGATCGTCAACATGGTCCTGATGTCCTTCCTCCTCGCCTTTACGATCAGCCCCATCCAGAACTGGCTGATCTGCAGAAAATTCCCGAAAGGTCTGGCGGTGTTCGTCACGGTCCTCCTGATACTCGTCGGCGGATCGGTCCTGATCTCGATCCTGGCCGCTTCGGTGGGTGGGCTGATCGGAAAGCTGCCGGACTACGAGACCAGGCTGACCGGTCTATGGAACGCGATCAACGCCTTTTTTATCGACCATCACATCAACATCTCGGGCCTGTTGTCCCTGAAGGAGTTCGATCCCAAGCAACTCGTCGCTGTTGCCGGCAATCTGCTGGGAACCGTATTCCAGGGACTGAGCAACGGCGTGTTCGTCGTTATCATCACGGTCTTCGTGCTAGTGGAACTCTCGGCCATGCAGTTCCACAGCTTCCGGGACAGGTCGGTCGGGACGGGATTCCAGAACCGGGTGAACCAAATCGTCGAGGATGTGGGCAAGTACATCGCCATCACCGGCTGGAACGGGTTGATCAATGCCGCGGCGAACTTTTTCTGGCTGCTCGTCCTGGGCGTCGATTTTGCGCTGACCTGGGCCGTCATTAGCTTTTTCTTCAATTTCGTCCCGAACGTCGGGTTCGTCATGGCCGTCATCCCGCCGGCCGCCATCGCATTGCTCGAATATGGATGGGTCCGGGCCCTGCTCGTCATCGTCGGTTATGTCATCCTCAATTTAATCGCCGAAAACGTCATCAAACCGCGCACCATGAAGGCCCGCCTGGACATTAGTCCCCTCCTGACGATCCTTTCGGTGATCTTCTGGAGCTGGGTGCTGGGCGCGCCCGGCACTATTCTCGCCGTGCCCCTGACGATCACGCTACAGAAATTGGCAAAAGAACAAGTCAGTCAAGGCCGTTCAGCGCTATGATCAGCGACCGTGAGGCCCCATCGCCGGGCCGTCGTGCCCTCGCCGTCCTCGCGTTGCTCTCGGCGGCCGCTCTCGTCGTCGTGATGATGGCCTTTCTCGCGCACAGCCTTTTTTGGCTCGTCGTTGCCCTCATCGGCCTGGCGGTCGCGGCGGCCGGCGTCTGGGGAGCCCTCACCGAGCGTAAGCTTCGCCGGGCCGCCGGCCTCGCGGGCCTGATCGCCGGCGCCCTCCTCATCCGCGAAGCCCTGGTTCACGCGATCGAGGGCTCGCGGCACGCGCTTCCACCGTTCGCAGCGGTTGTTGCCGCACTGGCGGTCGCGGCCATGGCGGCGCGCACGGCGTTGGCGCCCGATCGGCACGAGATCGACCGCCTGCGCCCTATCAAGCGCGTGCGCCCGCGCAAGCCGGTACTTCTCTGTAATCCCTGGTCGGGCGGCGGCAAGGTGGCGAAGTTCGGCCTGGCCGACATCGCCGCGGAGATGGGCGTCGAAGTGGTCATGCTCGAGAAGGGGCTCGACCTCGCCGAACTGGCCCGCGACGCGATCGCCCGCGGCGCCGACTGCCTGGGCATGGCCGGAGGTGACGGGTCGCAGGCCCTCGTCGCCTCGATCGCCCACGAGCACAACATCCCCTTCGTCTGCATCTCGGCCGGCACGCGCAACCACTTCGCCCAGGATCTGGGCTTCCACAAGGAGGATCCGCGCAAGGGCATGGCCGCCTTCCGCGAGGGCGTCGAGCGCTTCATCGACTACGGCACCGTGGGCGACCGTTTGTTCGTGAACAACGTGTCGATGGGCATCTACGCGACGATCGTGCAGCAGGACAGCTACCGCGGCGCGAAGATCAAGACGTCGATGGAGATGCTCCCTGAGACGCTGAGCCACCAGGCCGAGCCGTTCGACATCCAGTTCACGACGCCCGACGGAGTCGAGATCGACGACGCCTTCGTCGTCCAGGTCTCCAACAACCCCTACGTCTGGGAACCGTCGGCCGACTTCGCGCAGCGGCGCACGATGGACTCCGGCAAGCTGGGCATCTTTGCGGTCAATGCCAGGACCGGGGGGGAGGCCGCCGAGATCGTCACGCGCGCGGCGATGGGCCTGGCCAGGCAAGACGACCGCTACTTCCACGAGTTCACCGCCGAGACCTTCGAGGTGCGCTCGCGCGGCGGCAAGGTCTTTGCCGGCATCGACGGCGAGGCTCTCGAGCTCGACACGCCGCTCGTGTTCCGCATCCACCCCCGCAGCCTGCGCATGCTCATGCCCGAGGAGGTCATGGTGGGCGCGACGAAACGACGCGCTCGGGGCTACGGCCCCAAGGGCCTGTTCGCCGTGGCGCTGGGACGGTGGCCGGCGGCGCTTGGCGGCGACAAGGCGGAGGAGGACGGCCGGGAGGCCGCACGCCGATGAGCGGCGACACACGTATCGTCGTCGCCGCCGTCGGCTTCGACCTCGGCGAGACGCTCTACCACCATCGCGATGCGCCCATGCGCTGGCTCGAACAGGGACGGCCTGCCTTCGAGAGAGCCATCGACGCTTGCGGCATCGACCGCTCCAGGGCCCATGTCGCAGCCGGCCGCAGGAAGCCGGCGATCTTATGCACGCACCTCCATGAGCGCATCAAGAGGGTGGCGGCCTCCGAGGTCATGACGGACGTGTTCGCCGTATTCTTCGAGCGCTTCCGCAGGAGCCTCGAGGCGTACCCAGATGCGATCGAGACACTCGCCGCCCTGAAGCAGTCGGGGTTTGCCGTCGGCGCGCTGACCAACGTTCCTTTGGGCATGCCGCGGCGCGTCATCCAGCAGGATCTGGAGCGCCTGGGGTTGGCGCCGTATATCGATGGATTCGTCACCTCGTTCGAGGTCGGCCTGCGAAAACCGCACCGCGCATCTTTCGAAAGGCTTGCCGCGACGCTCGCCGTCGACCTGCAGGAGATCGCCTACGTCGGGAATCAGCCCACCGATGTCACCGGGGCGCTCGCTGCCGGCTGTGTTCCGATCTTCCTCGACCGCACCGGGAGGGGGATCGACTACGGTCAGGCGGCCACGGTGCACCGCCTGGCCGAGATCCCGCCGCTGATCACCCCCATTTTTGGACGATGACTGCCCGGACCGCCCCCCAGGAGATAATGCGCCGTTAGGGGGTGGGGCGGTTTATCGCGCTATTCTGAACGCTTCCCCGTATCGAGGGAATATTTCCCGATGCTGAAGAGTCCTTCGGCGTCCGCCGACTTCATGGCCTTCCCTCCGCAGAACGTCCGGGGCTCACTAGGGCCCATTTCTCCTCGTAAGCGCCGCCCTCTTCAACATGAAATCCCTCGAGGACCTGCGACCATTCGGCCCGGTCGACATAACCCCAGGGAGGCGCGGCGCCGAGGCTCAGATACGCCTGCCCCGTCGGCTTGAGGATCCTCTTGATTTCGGCCACGGCGGATGGCCTGTCTCCGGCCATCGAACATAGCAGGCCGTTGGCAAATACGAGATCGACAGACCCTTCTTTTATGAAACTCAGATCGGCGGCTGTCGATTCATGGGCTTCGATGACCCGGCAGCCGCGTTTCTCCGCCTTTTTCCTGATCGACAAGACGCACTTTCGAGCCGGATCGACCGCGTAGACCTTCCCCTCGGGCCCGACCAGATCGGCCAACGCGAATGAATAGTGCCCCCATCCGCATCCAAGGTCTGCGATGACCGAGCTCTTTTGAACGGAGGCGGCGACACGCTGAAGAGACTTGTCGCCCAGTCTGAATAACGGTCCGAGTAAAGCGGGGCCTCTCCTTGAGAGTATCCAGTGGGCCGTGCGCTTGATCTCCGCATCCGCCGAAGCAGGCCGGCCTTTCGGAACGTTGACCATATCGTCCTTCCTCTCAGCCGCCGCTTATGAGATAGCCTGCGAGGGCCCGATTGTCAATGACGGGAGCTCCAGCCAACGGTCTGGCGAGGGCGATCTATTCCCTGGAAAATAGATAAGAGAACGGGATGGCGATCAAATCCCCGATGATGTAAGTGAGGAAGATCGCACCGAACATCACTACATATAACGGGAACTGGCCTTTGAGGAACATCGGTACGGCGACGACGGCCAGCCAGATCGGCTTGTAGATCAACTGGAGAAGCAGAAGGGGGACGAACTTGAGCGGGCGTCGGAGCGCCGGGATCGCCGCCAAACCCGATGCCAAGAGGACGCTCCCATAGAGCTTGAAGACGACCGGGTCCTGCGCCGGATAGCCGAGGGCGGATTGCATGACGTCCGGGAAGAAGACCATCCCGAACCCGGTTCCGCCCGCTCCAATGAGCGTGTAGAGGTACATCGCCTTGAGCCAACCCCTTCGAACATGGAAGCTACTGTTCATTTACTGACCTCCTCTCAATGACGGTCCCTATTCTAACGGAATGATACGCGGCACGGCAATTATCAGGCCTTCTCCTCAAGCGCATCATGTTTTTCCCCATATGGGGAGTCGAATCATCGGTTTAGGCCGGCTCCGGGCCTGGGTCTAATTTGCCTGCGCTTACCCACATTGGCCTGCGTTTTCCCCCTGATGTGGCATAAATAGGACCCAAATATGGCCCAAGCTTATTAGCATAGATATATGGGGCAAGGGTATCAGAGCCGGCATGGCCCGTGTTGGGCCAGAGACAGCCTACTTATTTCTTGACACCCGTCCGGGGCAGGGATACCCTCCTCTCATAAGGGGGAATGAGGTGATCATATGGCGAGAAGAAGCCTGGGCGCATTTCTTTGTGTTTTGATGCTGTCCTTGTCCTCTTTATCCGGCTGTGCACAGAAAGCAAAGCGCACGCTCGAGATGCCCCCAGGCTTCGCGGGGATCGTCGCCTATGGTTCCTTGATCTCTTTGCCCAGCATGGAGCAAACCCTGGGGCATAAGTACGACGGTCCGGTCCGCGAAATCCATCTTAGGGGCTGGGAGAGGGCGTGGACTTGCGTTCGCCCGTTCAATGGCCCTCAGGCGATCGCGGCAGGAGCCCCGAAGATCAATGTCCATTTCCTGCGGGATGGGGAACGCGTTCCCATTATCGGTGCGGCGGAGCTCAATATCTATCCCAAGAAAAGGGGCCGGATCAATGGCATCTTGTATCTGATCACCGACGAAGAGCTGCTCAGCCTCGATAAAAGGGAGCGCGGCTATCGAAGAGTGGACGTGACCGGGAGGATCGAGGAATTCCAATTCCGGGGCGGGAAGGTCTATGTCTATGAAGGACCTCCCGCGGCTCCTGTCGCCGCTTCCGCGGACCAGGGACCTATATTCTGATCGAGGAGTTCCGCGATCTGGTGACAGGGGCCTGTGACCTCAGGGGGATAGAATTTCGCGACGAGTTCGACAAATCCACAAAGCCATGCGAGTTCCTTGTTTTGCCCTATAAGGACATCGTCTGGGAAAAGGGCAAATAGCGGAGCGGTTCCGGCGGAGGCCAGGCTGCCTTCCGGATCCAAAGGCCGGAGGTTCGAATCCTCTCAGACCCACGCGTTTTCTGATTGCCGCCGCTGGCCGAGCGGCGTATGATCCCTGGCGGACGCCGACCTGTCGGCAGGTGAGGGCGCAGGGCTTTAGCGCCTGGACAAGGAGATGACCATGAAGAGAACGGACTTCCTCAAGACGTGCGCCGTCGGCGCCTGCGGGTGCGGCGTCCTGGGGCTTCTGTCCCAGGTCGAGGCTCGGGGCGAACGCCCTGCCGCCGAGCAGACGGCGGCCGAAGCGGACGAAACGGCCCAACTGAAATCCGAGCTGGACGGCGCCCGCGAGCGCTTCGCGCTGCTTTACGGCGTCCTGGGGGAGGAGCTCGACGAAGCCGCCCGCGACCGGGTCCTGCGGAAGCTCGGCGGAGCCTGCTCCCAGAAGCTCGCCCCGCTCCTCGAAAAGTACAAGGGCGATCTCAAGGGGTTCCTGGCCCTCGTCCAAACCGCCTGGCTGGAGCGGGCCGAACTCGACGAGAAGGCGGGGACCCTGCGCGTCACCGGCAAGCCCGCCCCCTGCGCCTGCCCCCTGGTAAAGCCGGGCCGGACCCCGGCCTCGTTCTGCCGCTGCACGCTCGGCTGGCAGGAGGCCGTCTTTTCGACCCTAACGGGCAAGCCCGTCACCGCGGAGATCGTGGAGACGGTCCTGGGCGGCGGCGCCCGCTGCAGCTTCCTGATCAGGTTTGGATGAGCGCGCTCGCGCCCGGAAGCCTGGCGATAATATCCGCACATATGGCGGAGATTAAGCTTGAAATAGGCTATTTAAAGCTGTATAATCTCCGCATGGGGTGCGGAGAATGACAAAATATATCCATCAATTAGCGGATTGGCCTAATTTCAGGTGGGATCAAGGGGCTTTGTCAGGCCTACTGGCAAATGTTCGCCTGAGCCAGGGCCGCCTTATTGGGCGGATGGAAAGCTTGGGATTCTCCCAACGCAACGATAGCCTTGCTGAAGACGCTCACGGACGATGTGGTGAAGTCCAGCGAGATCGAAGGGGAGATCCTCAATTCCGATCAAGTGAGGTCTTCCATCGCGCGGAAGCTGGGGCTGGACATCGCGGGACTTTTGCCAAGCGACCGCCGCGTGGACGGCGTCGTGCGGATGGTGCTCGAGGCCACGCAGAACTTCGCCCAGCCTCTTAGCAAGGAGCGTCTGTTCGATTGGCACAAGGCCCTTTTTCCTGAGCCTTCCGGAAATATTCAGGTGGGCCTGTGGCGGGACGTCGCCAAGGGGCCCATGCGGGTGGTGTCCGGCGCCATTGGGCGCGAGCGCGTGCATTACGAGGCTCCGGCCGCGGACCGTTTGGAAGCTGAAATGGCGGCGTTTCTTGAATGGGCGAACCAGCCCAACGACATTGATCCCGTGCTTAGGGCCGCGAAGGCGCATCTATGGTTCGTGACGGTCCATCCCTTCGATGATGGGAATGGGCGCATTGCCCGGGCCATCGCGGACTGGGCCTTGGCGCGTTCGGAGAATAGCTCGCAACGCTATTACAGCATGTCCGCGCAAATTCGCCGGGAGCGAAAGGATTACTACGAGATATTGGAGCGAACCCAAAAAGGCACGCTCGATATCACCGAATGGATGACGTGGTTCCTGGAATGTTTGGGCCGGGCCATCGGCGGCGCGGAAGATTCTCTGGCCGCGGTGTTCAGGAAAGATCAATTCTGGAAGACCCATGTCCAGCTTGCGCTGAACGAACGTCAGAAGTCGATGTTGAATAAGCTCCTGGATGGGGCTTTTGAGGGAAAGCTCACATCGTCCAAATGGGCGAATATGACCCATTGCTCGCAAGACACGGCCCAGCGGGATATCAGTGATCTTATGGATCACGGCATCTTGGAGAAGGAGCCCGCCGGCGGACGAAGCACCAGCTACTTGCTGAAGGGATAGAGACAAGTTCGGTCGAGGAGGACGAGAAGTGAGCGCCATGGGAAAATGCAAGACTGATCGCGGCCGTCTTATGCCTGATCGTCTCGAGCGGCGGGGGAGCCCCTCAAGCCACGCGGAGCCTCGCGGGCCGCGTCTCTTATGACGGGGACCGATCCGGCCGCGTCGTCGTCTGCCTCTACGAGCTTCGCGTCGACTCTCGGGGCCGGGCCGTCCGGCTCGCCAAAGAGGACATCCTCGGCGGCGCCAAGCCGCGCCAGGTCCTCGAGCTGGCCGCCCCGGGAAGCTACGCCTTCGACCGTCTGCCGCCCGGCCAGTTCTCGGTCTTGGCCTTCATGGACCGCGACGGGAACGGGAAGCTCGGCTTCGATCCCGCTGAACCCCTGGGCTGGTTCGCGGCGTCGCCCGGCGGCTCTTGGGACCCGATCGACCTCAGCCGGGCCGACGCCTCCGGCCGCGATCTGCGGCTTCGCGCGCCCACGGCTTTTCCCCGCGCCGACAAGACCGTCGAGCACGGGGCCCTCGTCCGGAAGAAAGGGCTTCCGGTCCTGCAGCTTTGGGGGACGGCCGAAGAGCGGGGATTCGCCCACGGCTATCTCGTGGCCAGGCAGATCATCGATTTCTTCGAGTTCTATGTCGTCGAGGACAGCTGGCGCTCGGCCCAAAGCTACAAGGACACGTTCGTTCCCTTCCTCGAGAGCCGCTTCCGCCTGCCGGAGGAATTCCAGCGGGAGTGCGACGCCGTCATCAAGGGCATGAGGGCCTCGGGGATCGACATGGGGGTCGAGCTTCTCGGCCGCGATTTCAACCGGACCGACCTTCTGGCCATCAACGCCTATATCGAGAAGCGGGCCGCTTTTCCGGGCTCCGATCCGAGCCCCTCGTCCTGCACCCAGGTCGCCTTCTGGGGAGCGCGGACCAAGGGCGGCGGGCTCGACGGCGGTCTCGTCGCCGCCAGGAACATGGACGGGGAATGCGATCTCAGGAAGGTCACGGTCAGCCATTTCCTCGTTTTCGCGGTGGACCCGGCCGAGCCCGGCCGCAAGCGCTGGGTGTCGACCATGTGGCCGGGGTTCGTCGGCACGATCTCGGGGGTCAACGAGGAGGGACTTTACGGCATGGAGAACGCCGGAGGATCGGGCCCCGGCCCCGTGCCCGAGGGCATCGTGCCCTGTTCCTGGACCCAGCGCCTCATCCTCGAAAAACAGGGCCGTGAGGCGACGCCGGCGAGCGTTCTCGAGATGCTGAAGCCTTTCGCCTGTTCGACGGGCGGCATCACGGCCGCCGGCTCGATCGTCCTCTGGGCCGTTCCGTTCAAGGGGCAGGACGCCCCGGCCTTCGTCTATGAAGGCGGCCGCACCGGGTTCGCCCTGAGGAAGCCCGGGGAAGTCTGGCCCGCGGACGCCTCGAGCATCGTGGCCTCGAACCACCATCTCAAGTACGGCTTCGATCCGGAGCGGCCCGACGAGTCCCTGGGAAGCCCCATCTCCTTTTCCTCCCTCTCGCGCTACGAAACGGCCGCGCAGACGCTCGAGGCCTGGTCCCGCCGGGGCGAACGCCTCGGGATCGACCACGCCAAGCGGCTCCTGCAGCAGGCCGCCCACGGATCGACGGAATACGCCGTGATCTTCAAGGCCAACGAGGGCCGCCTCTTGATCGCCGTGGACGACCTCGAGGCCGACCTGTGGGACGCCCCTTACCGCGACTGGACCGAGTTTCATTTCGATGAGCTCTTCGCTCCTCAAAGGGTGCGGTAGGAGGCGTCGACGTGAAAAGAGTCACCGCCTTCGTCGGATCCGCTCACAAGAAGATCACCCACAGCGCCGTCCGCCGATTCCTCGACGACCTGGGATCGCTCGGCGACGTCGAGGCGGAGATCGTCACCCTCAGCGACTATCGGATCGGAACTTGCCGCGGCTGCCGGCTTTGCTTCGAAAAGGGCGAGGAGTTCTGTCCTCTGAAGGATGACCGGGACGCGCTCTTGGCGAAGATCGAGGCGTCGGACGGGGTCGTTTTCGCGACCCCGAACTACTCGTTCCATGTCTCCGGCCTGCTGAAGGTGTTCCTCGACAGGCTCGGCTTCGTTTTCCACCGGCCGCGCTTTTTCGGGAAGACGTTCACGAGCATCGTCACTCAGGGCATTTACGGCGGCCGCGGGATCGTGAAGTATCTCGATTTCGCCGGGGCCGGCCTGGGCTTCAACACCGTCAAGGGCACGTATTTCACGGCCTTCGACCCGATGACGGAGAAGGAGAGGCAGACGTAGGGACAAGGCCCTCGCCGGGCAGAGCCGGCGCTTCTATGAGAGGATGATGAGGACCCCGTATCCCGTGCCGTCGTTGATCAAGCTCGTCGCTTTTCGGATGGGTCGAACGGGTATGAGGCTGGAGCTCGACGACAGCAGTTTCGATTACAGATACTACAGGGACAAGGGCTGGTTCGATTCCGACTACTTCTATCCCACGCGCCTGGGCCCCCTCAAGAGAGCCGCCGGCGGTCTCGCCGAGTCGATCCAGGCCCGGCGGACGCGGAAAAGAATAGGGGCGGTTGACATCGTGGCCCATAACAGATAGAATGTACAGCAAATAACTGCCTTACCGGATAAGAACCTCGTCACGGTAACCCCCGAATACACCTGGCTTCTTCCCCCCGAACGCAGAATAAGAGAACTTAGGAGTTTTTATGGAATTCAGTAATTTCGATCTTCACCCCCATGTCGCGGCCGGGGTCAAGGCCATCGGCTATCTCACGCCGACGCCCATCCAGGAGCAGGCGATACCGCCGGTCCTCAAGGGGCACGACGTCATGGGGTTGGCCCAGACCGGAACCGGGAAGACGGCGGCCTTTGCCCTGCCGATCCTCGACCGTCTGATGCGGGGACCTCGCGGTCATGTCCGCGCCCTCATCGTCGCGCCCACGCGGGAGCTGGCGGAGCAGATCCATGAGGTCATCGCCAGCCTGGGCAAGGCCGACGCGCCTGCGAAGCATGACCATCTACGGCGGCGTGGGCGCTCAGCCCTCAGGTGCGGAGCCTTCGGAACGGCGTCGATATCGTGGTCGCCTGTCCGGGACGCCTGCTCGATCATATCAACCAGCGCACGATCGACCTCACGCGCGTCGAAGTGCTCGTCCTCGACGAGGCCGACCGGATGTTCGACATGGGCTTCCTGCCCGATGTCAGGAAGATCGTCAAGCATCTGCCCTCGCACCGGCAGACGCTCCTGTTCGCGGCCACCATGCCCGCCGACGTCCGCAAGCTGGCCCAGGAGATCCTCCGCGCCCCGGTAACCGTGCAGGTCAATTACGCGGCGCCCATCAGCACGGTCGCGCACGCCCTCTATCCCGTCGAGCCGCACCTGAAAACCGCGCTCCTCCTCGAGCTGCTGCGTCATACCGATACGGAGTCGGTCCTGATATTCGCGCGCACGAAGCACCGCGCCAAGCGCCTGGGAGAGCAATTGGGGAATGCCGGCTACCGGGCCGCGTCCCTGCAGGGCAATCTCTCGCAAAACAAGCGGCAGTCGGCGCTGGACGGGTTCCGGGACGGCTCTTATCAGATCCTCGTCGCGACCGACATCGCGGCCCGCGGGATCGACGTCTCGAGCATCTCCCACGTCATCAACTACGACATGCCCGACACCGTCGACGCCTACACTCACCGCATAGGGCGCACGGGGCGCGCCGCCAAGACCGGCGACGCCTTCACCTTCACGACGCGGGAAGACGGGGAGATGGTCCGGGCCATCGAGCGCGTCCTCGGGAATCAAGTGGAACGCCGCACGCTGGCCGGCTTCGATTATAAGAAGCCGATGCCGGGCCGCGATATCGAATTCGCCCGTCTTCCGCGAAAGCCTCAGCCGCGCAAGGAAAAGAAGATCTCGAAACCGTCCGGAATCTGGCCCGCGAAATCCGCCCCGAAGAACAATGCCGGAGGCGGAAGAGAGAAAAAGCGCGATTTCCGGTCAGGAATGGGGGCGCGGCCCCGATCAGGTTCGAGCTCCCGCCGGGGCGCCTTTTCTCGTCCCTGATCTATGCCCTTGACCTTATCGGGGTCTTGGGCCAAAAAGTGGGCGCCCCATTTCTTCTCCATCGCTCTTATTCCAGGGCGTTTTTACCCTTCGGGCGAACCGATCCGGCCCCATCTGCTTCGTTCTCGGGATTCGCAGTACCAAAGAGTACAGCTTCACCCCTCGGGCCTCGCATCTGAGGGCCGCCTCGATTCGCGAATAAGTCAGGCTAACGCCCCTTGTTTTTGTCCGGGGCCTTGGGCTCAACGGGTTCGGCGGCTTTGCCCGGTCTGGTTTATCGGCGTCCGCCGCGCCTGGGGTCTCCTCAGGCTTAGGCTTCTTCGATTCCAGGCGTTTCTTCGTCGCGAGCTTCGCCGACATCTGCCATTTCGCCTCTCTCGCGATCTCCGCTTTCCCCCTTTTTACCCTGTAGGCCGAGCCGGTCGCGTTTATTCTGGCCATGATATGGATATCTCCTCCCGGAGATGATAATGCCTTGCCGCCCCGGTTTCAATCCCTTTCTCCGCTCCTGCCCGGAAGGCAAGATTGGTATAATGCCTGTCATGAAGAAGGACGTGGTCATTATCGGCGCGGGCGCGGCGGGCCTTTTCTGCGCCGTCGAGTGCGGAAAGCGGGGCCGGTCGGTCGTCCTGCTCGAGCACACCGGGACCGTCGGGAACAAGATCCGGATCTCGGGGGGCGGCGCCTGCAACTTCACGAACCGGTTCATGGACGAGACGCATTTCGTCTCGTCGAACCCGCACTTCGCGCGGTCCGCTCTGTCCCGGTTCACGCCGCAGGACATGATCGCGCTCCTCGAGCGCCACAAGATCCGGATCGTCGAAAGAAAATGGGGCCAGCTCTTCACCCGGGACGGGGCGGAGCGGATCGTGACCATGCTCCAGGACGAATGCGCCCGGGCGAATGTCGCGATCCAGCTTGATTGCCGGATCGACGGCGGTCTCGAAAAGCGAGTCGTTTGAGATCGCCACGAGCCAGGGCCGTTTCGAGTCCGCGTCGCTCGTGATCGCGACCGGAGGCCTGGCCATGCCGAAGATCGGGGCCACCCCCTTGGGCTACCGGATCGCCCGGCAATTCGGGATGAAGGTCATCGAACCTCGTCCCGCCCTGGTCCCGCTCTTGTGGAGAGAGAGCGATCTCGCGAATTTCAAGGACTTGTCGGGACTGGCGTTCGATACGATCGTCAAATGCGGGCCCCACCATTACCGGGAAAATATCCTATTCACGCACCGGGGATTGAGCGGGCCGGCCGTTCTGCAGATCTCTTCGCATTGGAAGGAAGGCCAGGCGATCTCCATCGACCTTTTCCCCGAAAGAGATATCTTTCAGGAATTGATGGCCCGTCGGACGGAAAGAACGGAGCTGAGCACTTTTCTTTCGTCGTTCCTGCCGAAACGGTTCGTCAAGAAATGGTGCGAGCTCTATTCCCCGTCCAAGCCCTTGAACCGGACCACCGAGAAGGAGCTCCGGGCGGTCGCCGAACGATTGCACGATTGGCAGGTGACGCCCAAAAAAAGAGACGGTTACGCCGCCGCGGAAGTGACGGGCGGGGGCGTGGACACGGACGGGATCTCCTCCAAGACCATGGGATCCGCTAAAAACCCCGGCTTGTTCTTCGCGGGGGAAGTCCTGGACGTGACCGGGGAGCTCGGGGGATACAATCTGCAGTGGGCCTGGTCTTCGGGCTGGGCCGCCGGCCAATTCGCCTGAACCTCGTCTAGTCGGCCTTCTTATGGCCAGGGGCCTTTAGAGACTTCCTTTTCTTGATGGTCGCCAGGGCATCCTTGGGCCGGCCGACCGCTTCCCTTTTTCTGCCACGGATCAAGCTCCTTCGCAGGCGTTGGACCGGCGCATCCTCCAGCAATAGGAGGGTCAAGCGGACGTTGTCCCGATCGAGCTTTGGATCGCCGGCGACGATGCGGTCGGTGAGGTCCAGGATGCGGCGGATCCTGGCGATGTCCGGGTTCTCATCGGTCAGAAAGATCCCGGGGCGCACAGACAGCGCTTCCGCGAGCGCATTGAGCGAAACGGGGAGGACGGAGCTCTTATGGACGAGGTGATAGAAGGCCGTCTTGCTGACTCCCGCCTTGGCAAGAAGGGCAGCCAGGTTCAGGCCGCGCTTGGCGGCGAGTTCCCTGAGTTTGACCGGGTCGATCCGCATAGCCTAATAGTACTAAAAAATAGAACTATTGGCAAGCTCGGCCAGGGCCTGGTTCGTGCGCCTGACGAACTGAGCCGGGGTTTGCGCGGGAGGGAAGGCTTTCCTATTCGGCCTTGAAATCGCCCCAGCCGCCCGAGATCGTCGCTGAGGAACCCGTGAAGATCCAGTTGCCAGGCCGGGGATCGATGTCATAAACTGCGGATAGATGGTCCGCTTATCTCCCGAGAACGTTCAGGATGTCCTGGCCCGGACGCGCCTCCTGATCGAAAGGTGCCATCCGCGGCTCCCGGGGACGCCAGGGTGCCTGCGGGCCGCGCAGGAGCTGCGAGACGCGCTGGCCAGGTCGTGCGACAAGGCCTCCCTCGAGGAATATTCCCAACACCCGGCCTCGTTCTTCGCGATGAACAAGGTCCTGGCCTTCGATTATCTCCTCGCGGCGGGGCTCTTCTTCCTCGGCGGCTGGGCGATCTTCGCCTCCGCCGCGGTCTTCACGCTGGGCGCGGCTTATTTCATCAACGAATTCGCTTTCTTGGGCCGCTTCTTCGATCCGCTGTTCAGGAAGCGCTCAGGGCAGAATGTCGTGGGGATCATGGAGCCGGCCTCGGCCGTCCGGCAGGCGATCGTCTTTTGCGGCCATCACGACAGCTCGCCTGTCTGCAACTTCTTCGAAAAGCTTCCCCGGGCTTACGCGTTCCTGGTCGTTCCCCCGATCATGTTCCACGCCGTCGCGACGCTCGGAGCGATCATCGCGGCCGCGGGCCTTCTGTCAGGCGGCGTCTCCGGAGGCGGCGGGAGCCAAGGGTTCAAGGTCGTCCTTATCGCCGGATGTGTTTTCGTCGTTCCTCTCATCTGGTATTTCGGCCGGGACGCGTCGCCCGGCGCGTCGGACAATCTCGTCTCGAGCGTGTTGTTGGTCAAGCTGGCCGAGCTGTTCAAGTCCGGCGCCCTGCCGAAGCCGGAGAACACCCGGCTTGTCTTTCTGAGCGTCGACGGGGAGGAAAACGGCCAGCGCGGATCGTTCGAATACGCCCGGAGGCACAAGCCGGAGCTCCTCGATCTCCCGACTTTCGTTTTCAATATGGACACGCTGGGCCGGTTCGAGGACCTGGCCTTCCTGAAGACCGACACGAACGGAACGCGCCGTCTTTCGGCCCGGCTGACGGCCCAATGCCTCGAGCTCGCCGCCGGCCTGGGCTATCCGGTCAAGGCGGTCCGATTCCCGTTCGGCGGCGGAGGGACCGACGCCGGCCAATTCGCCAAGATCGGTGTCGCCTCCGCCTCGCTCATCGGCATCTCGACCCGGCCGATCCGCCGGGATGTCGATTACCATACGTCCCGCGACACCGTGGAGGCCATCGATCCCGCGGCCGTCGAAGCCGGGCTGAACCTCGCGGCCAACTTCGCGATCGAAATGGACAAGCAGGCCCGGGCCTGACGATCGCGCCGCGGGAGCGTTGATCGCTCAGCGTTCGAGAGTGTCGAAGAGCGGCTGGGCCGGACGGACCGCCGGGCCTTCGTCCGAGACCGTGACGGCCAGGACGCGGATCCGGTCGTTCACCGGAAGCGTCAGGGTCGTCGCCCCGGCCGGCACCTCGAGCGCGTAAGAAAACAGGTAAGAGTAAGCGTAGGGGTCGTTCGTGCCGTCCTGCAGGTGCCGGTGCGAGGCGAACCAGGCCACCGGCGCGGGCTTGACGAATCCGGGGACGAGGGAATGATACTCCTGGATCGTCCGGAGGCGGGGCGCGCCGCCGCGCGGCCCCGGCCCGAATTCCTGCCGGCTCGTCCAGACGCGGTTGTCCCACTGGCCGATGTAGCCGCCCCAGTCCTGGACGGTCAGCTCGACCGGCTTGTCGCCGATCTTGAACGTGGCCTTCAGGTCGCCGGCCGCCGACGCGGCCAGGATATAGACCCGGCCGCTCTTTCCGGCCGGCAGCCTCAGGACCTGGCCCTGGGCCGTCATGGCGTTGCGCTTGCCGGACGGGCCGAGCGCGAATTCGACGCCCTCGTAGGCGATCCGGGCCGGCAGCATTTCGGCCGGCAGGCTGCGGCCCGCCGCGTCGAACCCTCCGACCGGGATCTCGCCGTCGCGCGTCGCCGCGTAGACGTCGTATTCGAGCGGGACGGCCTCGAACGCCGGCGCCGCCGTCCGGACCGGGGCCGGGCCCAGCTTCACGGCGAAGGAACGGACCTCGAAGGGCCCGAAGTCCGCGACGAGCGCGCCTCCGGCGAGCGCGGCCGGTCCGACGGCGTCTTCGATGCCGTTGACCTCTCGCGCCGCGAGGAGCGGGGCGGCGAAGGCCACCTTGACCTTCTTCGCCGTCTTGCCGCTCATCTCGACCAGGCGGACGACGACCTCGTCGCCCTGCTCGGCTCTCTTCAGGGCCAGGGCCCGGACGCGGCCGTTCCCGACCGACATCAGGGACAGCGATCGCCCCAGCGCCCCGGCGTGGGCCGGCGCCAGGAACGCGGCCGGCGGCTGGTCGAGCCGCAAGGCCTCCCAGTCCGTGCCGCCCTTGCGGAAGTCCCCGGCATGGCCCGCGATCCCGTAGACGATCTCGTGCCGGCCCCAGTCCTGCGAGGCCTGATCGGTGTAGCCGCCGCGGCCCTCGATGCCGGGGGTGCGGACCAGGGTCAGCCGCAGGGTGTGGTCGTCGGGCTTGTCCGAGCCGATCTTGGCCCCGGTGAGGACCGTGGCCCCGAAGGCGCCGGACGCGTCGGTCAGGTCGACCCATTGGTGGGAGGGCATCTCGAACTGCTTTTCGCTGTTCGTCGGCCGCTCGATCGTGCCGATGTCCCAGTTGTAGGTCGCGACGTCGTTCCTGGCCGTGAGCGGGAAGACGGCCTTGACGTGGCTCGCCGGGGTCTTCCAGTCCATGACCAGGGCGAACTCGACGCGGCCGGCCGCGCCTCCGGCCGCCAGGCGCACCGTCTGGACGAAGACGGACCCCTCGGCCTCGCGGCTGACCTCGATCGCGACGCGCGCCGGCCCGTTCTCGACGACCCGGACCTTGGCCGGGCCGGCGACGAAGGCGCGGGCCGGCCGGCTCTGATCGGCCCAATCCATGTTCCAGGCCGGCCACTGCGCGGGCTTGTCGGTCTTGATCTCGAGCCGGACGGGCGCCGACAGAAGGTCGCGGCCGACGGCCTTGTCGAAGATGGAGGCCACGTCGCCGTCGGCGTTCAGGGTCACGCGGTAGCGGGAGTTCTCGAGCGACGCGGGCCCGACCTTGAGCGTCGAGGCCATGGGGGCCTCGGCCGCGCGGACGTCGTAGACGGCGAACCCGACGGACGGGACCTTGGCCGCGAAGAGGACCTTGCCGTTCGCGAGCTGGGCCGGCGTCTCCCGGCCGTCGGGGCCGAAGACGCGGACGGCCTTGGGCAGCCCGCCGGGGAATTCGACGGCCGCCTCGACCAGGTCCTCGCGGGGGATGGACAGGCCGTTCGTGACGACGACGGCCGAACCCTGGACGCGCGTGTCGAGGGCCCCGGAGACCGACTCGACGGCGTCCGTGAGCGCGCCGCCGAACGCGTTGAGCGCCAGGACCTCGTCGTTCCAGGCGTATTCGTAGGCCTTGGGGATGCTCGTCCCCGGGATGATGTCGTGGAACTGGCCGCCCATGACCAGGGTCCAGGCGTCGTTGAGCCGGCGCCGGGGATAGGCGCGGCCGCCGAGCCAGTCGGCGGCGACCGAGGCCCGCTCGGCGTCGTCGGCCAGGACCTCGTTGCGGCGGTTCCAGCGCTTCATGTAGGCCTGCGAGGTGATGGAGCCGGCCGAGTGGTTGGTCAGCTCCAGGTCGCCCTTGTAGCGGGGCAGCTTGGCCCTGGACTCGGGGCCGATGTCGAGGAACATCCGGTCGGACGTCGCCGAGACGACGCGGACGGGGCCGTCGCCGAGCCTGACCGCGGGAGCGCCGGGCGAAGGCGCGGCCGCCTGCGCCCCGGTCACGATCCCCTCCATGAGCTTGACCGAGCTTTCGTTCGGCGAGCCGCCGGTGTCGCCGGTGCCGTAATACATGTAATCGGCGAAGAGGCCGGACGCCGCGCCGTTGAGCGCGATGCGGGCCGGCCAGTCGATCGGCGGGGCCTGCCGCTGAGGCTGGCCCGCGACGGCCGGCGGCGGGGGCGGGGGCGTTTTCGAGAGGTCGTAGGTCACCGAACCCCCGTACGAGCCGGGATTGAACGCGGCGATGACGCCCTTGCCGTCCAGGCCCTCCCAGACGCCGACGTTGAAGGGAATGCCGGCCGGCGTCTTCTCGGGCGAGTCCGGGCCGCCGACCGGGGCGAACGAGCCCCAGGTCAGCTTCTGGGTCGAGAATCCGAGCGAGCCCGCAGTGGGCCAGGATGCTGGGCAGCGAGGCCGGAAAGCCGAAGCAGTCGGGCAGCATGTACTCGGCGCTCGTCTTGCCGAACTCGGCCCTGAACCACTGCGTGCCGTAGAGGATCTGGCGGATGGTCGATTCGGCCGAGGGCGAATTGACGTCGTTCTCCTCCATGGAGGAGCCGGAAGGGAACCAGCGCCCGGCGGCGACATAGGCCTTGACCTTCTTGTAGCCCTCGGGGAAATACTCCTGCATCATCCGGTAGCGGTTGGCGCCGCTGAAGTTGAAGACGTAGTGCGGATACTTCTCGAAGAGATCGAAATTGACCCGCATGGTCTTGGGCAGGTACTCCCGGATGGTCGTGGGAAAGTCCCAGCGCCACTCGGTGTCCAGGTGGGCGTAGCCGACGACGTAGAGGGTCGGCTTCTTGGGATCGGGGGATTGGCCGGAGGCCGGGCCCTGAATCGCGCCCAGGATGATCAGGCCGGCCAGGCCGGCCAGCAGGATCCGACTGAGGGAGCTTCGCATGATGACCTCGCTCTTCGGCCCTTGTGCCGGGGCCATAAGCTCGCCAGCATAGCCCAAACCGGGCCAAAAGAAAACAGGCCGTCTCCTGCTCGCGGAATGAATCGGGGGATGCGATCAGTCAGTCTTCTTGGAGCGCCGCCCGCGCGGCCTCCCGCACGGATCTTAGTCCCCGCGGACCCGGATCCACTTGATGTTACGGAAGTCGTCGGCGTCGACGAGCACCGTATCAACCCGGGACAGCCCGCCGGTCTTCTTCAGCGCCACGGTGATCTCTCTCGGCTCGAACTCGTTGATCGCGCCGCTGCTGCTGTCGGCGAGGGTGAAGAGCGCGCCGAAAGCCGCCGCGCTGAGGACCCAGATCGGAAGGACTCCTTCCCCTTCATGGGCCAGCGACTGGGCGGTGGCCGGCACCATCGCGGGGATCAGCCCAAGGAGGAGGTTGCCAAAAAAGTAACCCCCCGACGTCTTCTTGATGAGCCGGATCTCGACGGGATCGTATCCGGCGCATTCGATCCGGATGACCTGGCCCTTCCGTCCTCTGACCGGCCTGAACGTGAGGGGGGTTTCGCCTTGGAGCCGGCCGTTGACGATGACCTTGGCCCCCGGCGGATATGAGGTCACGGGGATCCGTCGCGCTCGGCCTCTGGTCAGCGTGGCGCAACCCGGTGAAAGCAGGCCGCTCGTGAGCGTCAGGATGAAAAGAAAGGCCGCCTTCCTTCTCCACATGGGCACCTCGCTTGCGCTGATCAATGTAAGCACGGCCGGAAGAAAAGTTGTCAAGGTTTTGTCAACTTCGGAGATATAGAAATCCCGCCGCCGCCGGGTTATAATCCCCTGACCCATGATCGGCCCGATTTCAAAGATCGTTCGAAGGTGAGGCCCATGACAGACAAGCTCTTTTCCGTCGAAGACATCCCCCGGCGCAAGTTCCTGGAGCTCGGCCTGAAGGGCGGCATCGCGCTGGCCGCGACCCCGGCCCTGCTGCGCGGCGCCCTGGCCGGCCAGGCGCCGCCGCGGCCTGAGTTCGCCCTCGAGGACCTGAACAAGGTCATCCGGCGGGCGCTGGCCAAGGGCGGCGAGTTCGGCGAGGTCTACATCGAGAACCGCATCTCGCGCTCGATCCTCCTCGAGGAGGGCAAGTTCAAGAGCGCCGTCTTCGGGATCAGCCAGGGGGCGGGCGTCCGCGTCATCTCCGGGGACAAGACGGGCTACGCCTACACCGACGACCTGACCGTCGAGGCGCTTCCTGCGCGCGGCCGACGTGGCCTCCTACGTCGCCCGCGGCGCCAAGGCCGTGAAGCCGGTCGATATCCGGGAGGAGAAGCGGCCGTCCTACATCACGGTCCGGGTCCCGCTCCAGACGGTGGCCGACGAGAAGCGCCTGGAGATCATGAAGCGGGCCCACGACGCGGCCCTCGCCTACGACGCCAGGATCAAGATGGCCTCGATCGACTATTACGACGAGGTCCGCGGCCGCGTCATCGCCAACAGCGAAGGCCTCTACCTGACGGACGAGCTGCCGCTCATCTTCTTCATCGTCCAGACCCTCGCCGTCGGGCAACGGCACGTCGCACATGGGGCGCGAGCGCCTGAGCCGCCACGCCGGGATCGAGATGTTCGACGAGCTCAAGCCGGAGGACGCGGCCCGGACCTGCGGCCCGCGAGTCCGTCGCCATGCTCGACGCCAAGGACGCCCCGGCCGGCAAGATGGACGTCGTCATGCAGAACGGCTGGGGCGGCGTCCTCGTCCACGAGGCCGTCGGGCACCCGCTCGAGGGCGACAACATCGCCCGCGAGACCGGCGTCTTCGTGGGCAAGCTCGGCAAACAGGTGGCCAACCCGAAGTTCACGATGGTCGACGACGGCACCCTGCCGTGCTTCCGCGGCACGACCGACTACGACGACGAAGGCACGCCCATGAAGCGCAACGTCCTCATCCAGGACGGCAAGCTGGTCAAGTTCATGACCGACATCCTCTCGGCCAAGCAGCTCAAGATGGAGCGCACCGGGAACGGCCGGCGCGAGTCCTTCCGCTACATGCCGATCGTCCGGATGACCAACACCTTCATCGACAAGGGGACGGACAAGCCGGCCGACATCCTGGCCTCGACGCCGAGCGGCATCTACGTCCAGAGCCTGAGCGGCGGCAGCGTCAACCCGACGGACGGCGTCTTCAACTTCACCTGCCGCGAGGCCTACCTGATCGAGAACGGGAAGAAGACGACCCCGGTCAAGGGGGCGACGCTGATCGGCAATTGCCTCGACGTCATCCAGGGCATCGACGCGGTCGGCGACGACCTGGACTTCGGGCCGGGGATCTGCGGCAAGGGCCAGGCGGCCGAGGTCGCCGCCGGGCAGCCCACGGTCAGGATCCGGGGCATCAACGTCGGCGGCTCGCGGGCGAGATAGGCCGGAGAAAGGACAAGGACGATGGACATCAAAGGATTAGCCGGACAGCTGGTCAAGAAGTGCCTGAAGAAAGGCGCCGACGCGGCCGAGGTCTACGTCGAATCGGGCCGGAACCTGAGCCTCGATGTGCGCAAAGGCGATATCGAGACCGTCCAGGAGGCGGCCGCCTCCGGGGCCGGGATCAGGGTCTTCGTCAAGGGGCGGATGGCCTTCGCCAGCTCCAACGACCTCGGCGAGAAGGCCCTCGAGGACGCCGTCGGCCGGGCCATCGAGTTCGCCCGGGTCACGACGCCGGACCCCAACAACGTCCTTCCCGACGATCCGGGGACGACCGCGGTCGCCGGGCTCTACGACCCCCGCATCGCCCAGGTGCCGATGGAGGAGAAGATCGAGCTGGCCAAGCGCCTGGAGAAGCTGGCCCTGAAGGACCCCCGGATCACCAAGAGCGACGGCGCCAGCTACCGGGAATCCGAGAGCGAGATCGTCATCGCCAACTCGAGCGGCCTCCTCAAGAGCTACCGGTCGTCGGGCTGCGGCTACGGCGTGTCGGTCGTCGCGGAGAAGGGGGAGCAGAAGGCCTCGGGCGGCGACTCCTGCAGCCGGCGCTTCTACGCCGATCTCAAGCCCGCCGAGGAGGTCGCCGCCAAGGCCGCCCGGGAAGCCTATGAAACGCTCGATCCGCGGCCGGTCAAGACGCAGCGGGCCGCGGTCATCTTCCACGCCGATGTCTCCCGGGCCCTGCTCGGCGGGATCCTGGGCGCGGTCGACGGCGAGCGCGTCCTGCAGGGGGCCAGCTTCCTGGCCAAGAAGATGGACCAGAAGATCGGTTCGGAGATGATCACGATCGTCGACGACGGCACGCGCGAGAAGGGGATGGCCAGCGAGCCGTTCGACGGCGAGGGCGTCCCGACCCAGAAGACGGACGATCGTCGACAAGGGCGTCCTGAAGGGCTTCCTCTACAACACCAGCGTGGCCAAGCGCGCCGGGGTCCGGAGCACGGGCAACGCCTCGCGGGGCGGCTTCGGCGGCCTGCCGGGGATCGGGCCGCACAACTTTTTCATGGCGGCCGGCTCGGCCAAGCTGGAGGACATCATCGGGGCCACCAAGACGGGGCTCCTGGTCAAAGGCGTCACGGGCTACGGGATCAATCCGGTCAACGGCAACTTCAGCGGCGGCGCGTCCGGATTCTGGGTCGAGAACGGCAAGATCGCCTTTCCCGTGCAGCGGCCTGACGATCGCCGGGACGTCCGAGGAGATCCTCGACGGCATCGACATGGTCGCCGACGACCTGGACCTGGGCCTGTCGATGGCCGCCCCGACGCTCCGCGTCCGGCTCCTCCAGATCGGCGGGGAATAGGCCTAGAAGCCGAATCCGAACCTCAATCCGCAGGCGAAGCCGCCGAGAAAGGCCGTCCGTCCGGGGAAGGTCACCTCGGTCGTCCGCGTCAAGGTGTCGCCGGAGCCGGAGGGATCCTGAAAAACCAGGAGCTCCGTTCTCGAATACGAGGGGATGTCGACCCGGGCCCAACGATATTCGGCGAAGGCCCCCATCGAAACGGCGGGATTGAAGTGGTAATCGTACGATACGCGGCCCCTCGCCGTCCAAGTCGTCATCGCGCGTTTGGCCGTCCAGGAGGAGTACGATAGATACGAATAGAGGTCGCTGCCTGTCCAGCCGATCCAGGCCGGGCCGGCGGCCAATCCCAGTTCGATGGAATGGGGACGGAGGAACGCCGGCAAGGCCGGACGGAAGGACAATCCGACGAGCAGCGAAGTCGAGTCTGATGACTTCGTAGCTGCCGAAATAGGCGTCGTACGATAAGCCGTCAAGGGTCGATGTGAATCGCAGATCTTCGGAACGGGAGACCGCAAAACGCCGGGGAATGAAGAGCTCAACCTCGGCGGCGAGCTGCCGGCTCCACGCGTAGGCCAGCGTGATATGCCCGAGGCTGGATCTCGGCAGGCCGCCTCCCGTGTGCAGCACAGACGAATAGGGACCTGATTCCCCAGGCGGGAGGTCCCCGACGAATCGGAAGGCGATGTCTTCTTGCTCGAAGGAGTACCCGGGTCCTCCAATGCGATTCCCGGGCATCCACGTCAGCCTGAACCGCGTCCGCTCATAACGTGAGAGAACCGGTCCCATCCGGGGCCCCCCGGCTGTCTGGATCCTTGACGGGGGGACATAGGCTTCCGGCTCGCGGGCCTGACGGCTTAGCTTGGCCAGGATCCGGTCCAATTCCGGCTCGGGCAGGCCGGCGAGGTCGATCTCGTCATCGAGCCCGGCCCCCATCCCGGCCACGAGACCGAGAAGGCTCGCGGGGGGCGCGACGAACAATCCTCCGAGAAAGGCCCCTCCGGCCACCCCCCATTCGTCGTCGGCGGCGATCCCGCCCCAGATGGCTCCGCCGACGGCCCCGGCCAGGAAGCCGTAGAGCATTCCTTGAAAGGCCTTGGATCTCCTGCGGACCTTGATGTTCTTGATCTCGGCCACAAGGATGGATAGGTCCTTGCGATCAGCGTCCAGGAGGACCAGAGAATCCGGCTTGACGGCAATGAGCTCGCCCCGGAACTGACGACCGTCCTGAGTGGTGACGATGATGTCGATCCCCCGCCAATTCGCGGCCGATAGGCTCCCGGGAAGCGCGAGCGTCAGAATGGCCAGGATCGTCGCGACCAGTTTGCCGGACCCTTGTTTCATGGCAGGTCTCCTCCGCCTGCTTCCTTTATAGGCACGTCCGGTAACGAAGTTGTCAAGGATTTGTCAATATTTCGCGGGCTATCGGGCGCCGAACCTATCAACCAAACGCGAGGGATGATAAGATGGACGGAATGAATAGAGCGGCCAAGGGAGCGGCGATCGCGACCGCGCTGATGGCCGTCTTGACGGCCGTCGCCTTCCCTCGATCCCAGATGACATTCGACCCGGAGAAGACCTATCCGGTCGAAGCGCTCAAGGAAGACCTCAAGGTCCTTTGGGACGTGCTCGAGGAAGGACACGGGGGGCTCGATCGCTACACCCCGGCGGACACGCTCAAGAAGGGCTTCGTCGCGGCCGGGGATTCGCTGACCGGTCCGTCGACGGAATTCGATTTCTACTCCAGGCTGCTGCCGCTCGTCGCCGGGATCAAGGACGGGCACACGCGCCTGATGCTTTCCCCGGCCGCCGGCGCTTTCCTGGACGCCCAACCCGTCTTCCTTCCCTTCGAGCTCCGCTTCCTGAAAGACAGGGTCTACGTCTTCAGGAACCTGAGCCCGGACGCGGGCATCAAGGACGGCGCCGAGCTCCTGGCCATCGACGGGACGCCGGCGAAGGAGGTCGTCTCGGCGCTCCTCGCTCTCGTTCCGAGCGACGCCGGGATCCGGACCAGCCGCCTCCGACGCCTCGAGCATCCGGCCGTTTTCGGCCGGCTCCTGGCCCTCCGGTTCGGGCGGCGGGGATCCCGCCGGATCAGCTTCCGGCCGCTGCGGGGCGCGGAGACGGCCGAGATCACGATCCCGTGCATCACGGCGGCCGACGTCGTCCGGCTGCTGGCGGAGAGATACCCGGCGACGGCCGGGCGCCGCCCCGCTTATGAGCTCTCTTTCCAGGGGGCGACAGCCGTGCTGACGATCCGGCAGTTCGGCGACGATCCGGACAAGGCCAGGCCGCGGTTCCCGGAGTTTCTGAGCGAGACGTTCCGTATCCTGGAGGAAAAAGGGACCCCGAACCTGGTCATCGACCTGAGAGGCAACGGCGGCGGGTTCGACGAATACGGCAAGCTCCTCTTCGCCCACGTCATGGACCGGCCGTTCCTCTACTATTGGGGCCTCGAAACGAAGAAGGACCGCTACGACCTCTTCCGCTTCACGGACGAATCCCCGGCCAGCGCCGAGGAGCTGGCCAGGCCGCTCCGGAAGAACGCGCGCGGCGGGTTCGACGTCACCGGCCATCCCAACCGCGGGCTCCAGACGCCCCGGAAGCCCCGGTTCGCCGGGCGGGTGGCCATCCTCATCGACGGGGGAAGCTTCTCGACGACGGGGGAGACGACGTCCCTCTTCCACTACCACAAGAAGGCCGTGTTCTTCGGGGAGGAATGCGGCTCCGGCTACTACGGCAGCACGTCGGGATTCATGGTCACGGCGACCCTCCCCAACACGCGCATCCAGATCCGGGTCCCGCTCGTCCTCAGCCGGATGGCCGTCGACGGCTATCCCAAGGACCGCGGCATCGTTCCCGACTTCCCCGTGACGCCGGCGATCGAAGACCTACTGGCCGGCCGGGACCCGGTGATGGCGCGGGCCCTGCTGTTCCTGGAGAAGGGCAAATAGCTTCGCGCCCTACTTTCCCGGCCCCCGCTCCGCCTCCATGAGGGCCTTGAGATCGATCGTTTTCACCGTCCCGACGCTCGCGAGGGGCTTGTCGAACTTCTTCTCGTCGCCGACGACCACGACGATCATCTTGGCCGGGTCCATGTACTTCTTGGCCGCGTCGAGGATGTCCTGCTTGGTGACCTTGCGGATGTTGTCGATGTAGGTGTCGAGATAGGTGTCGGCGTAGCCCTCGAGCTTGAGGGTCATGACCTGGCTCATGACCTGGTTCTTCTGCTCGAAATTGAAGACGAAGCTGTTGATGATGGAGTTCTTGGCGGTCTCGATCTCCTCGTCGGACACGAGGTTGGTCTGGAGGTCGCGGACGATGTCCTTGATGAGCCCGAGGGCCTCGACGAACTGGGCCGCTTTGAGCTGGGAGGCGACCATGAAGGGGCCGCGGTCCCGCCCCTCGATGACCCCGCCGTAGATGCCGTAGGTCAGGCCGCGGTCGGACCGGAGCTCCTTCATCAGCCGGGCCGTGAAGCCGCCGCCGCCGAAGATGTTGTTCAGGACCTCGAGCTTGTACTGGTCGGGGCCGTTGCGGCGGACGCCCAGGTGCCCCAGATACATGTTGGCCTGCGGCGTGTCCTTGTAGGCGTAATAGATCGTGCCGTCGGCCTTCTCGGTCGCGGGCGCGGGCTCGGCCAGGTCGACCTTGGCCTTGGCCCAGCCCTTGAAGACCCGGTTCAGGAGGGACTTGACCTCGTCGGCGGAGACGTCGCCGGCGACGCCGAGCATGAGGTTGGACGGGGAGAAGATCCTCTTGTGGAAAGCGGCCAGGTCTTCGCGGCTGATCCCCTTGAGCGTGGCCGGCTTCGACCGCCGTCCGTAGGGCGAGTCGGGGCCGTAGAGCTTCTCCTGGAACAGGAAGCTCGAGACCTGGCTGGGCCGGTCCCATATCCGGCGCATGTTCTCCAGGGACTGGTTGCGGGCCAGGTCGAGCTTGTCCTGCGGGAAGGCCGGGTTCATGACCAGGTCGGCGTAGATCTCCATGAGCTTGCCGAAGTCTTTCTTCAGGGAGCTCCCGGTCACGGTCATGTACTCGGCGCCGCCCATGGCCTCGACCGTGGCCGCGA
This sequence comes from Candidatus Aminicenantota bacterium, assembly GCA_963843505.1. Taxonomy (GTDB): domain Bacteria; phylum Acidobacteriota; class Aminicenantia; order Aminicenantales; family Saccharicenantaceae; genus RBG-16-66-30. Next base: position 203,850 of record CAWJKR010000008.1, read on the forward strand.
TGAACTCGAGCTCCTCGTTGATCTGGTCGCCGCCGCGGGCTTTCGTCCCTCCGGTCCGCAGGACGGTGGCCGTGAGCTGGGCCAGGCCGGCCTTGTCGCCGGGCTCGAAGAGCGACCCGCCCCGGAAGTAGCCGAGGACCCAGACGAGGGGCAGCTCGGCGTCCTGGATGTAGGCGACGCGGATGCCGTTGGCCAGGGTGAACATGACCGGCTTCGGCATCTTGAACGACAGGGGAGGGGGAGCCCCGAGCTCGCTGGGGTGCCTCTGGGCGAGGACCGGCAGGGCCAGGATGAGGAGGGCGAACGCGAGGGCCGTCGTGACTTGGGTGGTGTTGCGTTTCATGGTCGTTCCTCCTCCCTCAGGACGCCTTGGCCTTCTTGATGAGATAGGCCACGGTCCGGTTCTCCGGGGTCAGATAGGTCTTGGCGAAGGTCATGATGTCGTCCGCGGTGACGCTCCCGACGAGCTCCCGGTACGTCTTGAAGAGCTTCCAATCGCCGAAGAGCAGCTGGTAGCGGATGAGCTGCATCGCGATGCCGAAGTTGGAGCTCATCGAGCGGATGTAGGAGGCGTCGATGTTGTTCTTGACCTTCTGGAGCTCATGTTCCGACACCGGCTCGGTCTTGACCTTCTCGACGTGCTCGAGGATGGCCTTCTCGACCTCTTCGACCGTGTGCGGGTTCCGGGGCACGGCGTTGAAAGTGAAGAGATTCGGGAAGCGGGCGCCGGGCGACGATCCCGTCGAGACCGACACGGCCAGCTGCTTGTCCTGGATGAGGTCCTTGTAGATCCGCGACGTCCGGCCCGTGGTCAGGATATAGCCCAGGACGGAGGCCGTGGCGTCGTCCTTCGAGGGGAAGGTCGGCTTGTGGTAGCCCATCATGAGCTGGGGCTCGGCGTCGAACTCGAAGCGGACCCGGCGCTCGCCGAGCTGCTTGGGCTCGACCGTCCGGAAGACGGGCGGGTCGTCGCCGCGGGGGATGTCCCCGAAGTACTTCTCGACGAGCGGGATGGCCGTCTCCGGATAGATGTCGCCGACGATGGCCAGGACGCAGTTGTTCGGGGTGTAGTACTTCTGCTTGAAGGCCTGGGCTTCCTCGAGGGTCACGGAATTGATGTCCGAGGCCCAGCCGACGACGGGGTTCTTGTAGGGGTGGGCCATGAAGGCCGCGCCCATGAACATCTCGCTGAGGAGCCGGGTGGGGACGGCGTCGGTCGTCTGCTTGCGCTCTTCCTGGATGACGCTCCGCTCGATGTAGAACTCGCGCAGGACCGCGTTCCGGATGCGCTCGGACTCCATGAGGCAGAAGAGCTCGAAGCGGTTGGCCGGCAGGCTGATCATGTACATCGTCTGGTCCGTGCCCGTCCCGGCGTTGAGGCCGGTGCCGCCGGCGTTGCTGTAGATGAGGTCGATCTCGTCCTTGACGATGAACGCCTTCTCGTCCTCTTCGAGCTTGGTCAGCTCGGCCCGCAGCCGGGCGACCTTCTCCTTGTCGGCCTGGTCGCCCTTGGCCAGCTCGACGCTCCAGGCGTGGCCGACCTCGGCGATCTTGTCCATCAGGGGCTTCTCTTTCCCGTAATCCTTGGTCCCGATCCTCGGCGTGCCCTTGAAGGCCATGTGCTCGAAGAGGTGGGCGGTCCCGGTGATGCCGGGGTACTCGTCGACCGACCCGACCTTGAACCCGTAGAGCGTGCTGAAGACCGGCGCCCCGTGGCGTTCGGCGAAGAGGACCGTGAGCCCGTTCTTCAGCGTCCGCATCGTGACCTTGTCCTCGAGGCTCTGGGCCGGCAGGAGCGCCGGGCCGAGGGCCAGGACGAAGATCAGGAAAAGACATGCGTGGGTGATCCGTTTTGAGTATTTCATGGCCACCTCCCCGCCCGATTGTCCACCTGTCGCCGGCGAATGTCAAACACGCTCGACGCGCCCCGTGACACCGGCGGTCTCGCTCCCCGAAACTGGGTCAAATAGGGGAGAACGGCGGCGGGGACGGGGTTATTTCACTTGTAGCGGGGCCGCGCCAGGTAGAGCCGGGCCTCGCCCTTCTCTCCGGTCGCCGGATCGTTCACCGTGACGTCGATGATGATCCAATCGCCGGTCCCCGGGGCCTTCGGCAGGGGCGTTTGGATGAGATAGCCGTAGAGGGCCTGGGCGGGGCCGCTGGCCTCCCGCACTTTGTTGACGCGCAGCACTTCGACGCTTTGGCCGTCGATCTTGACCGCGATGTCCTTGGCCTCGAGAGCCGGCGCGATGTCGATGAAGGACAGGCCGCCGATCTTGTCCATCCCCCCGGCTTTGGTCACGACGTCGATGGTCATGGTCAGGCTCATGGGCCGGAAATAGATCTCGTAGGAAGGGAAGCCTCCCTGCGGCCGCCACGCGTTCAATCCGTAGACCTCGAGCCGGTCGAAGCGGGGATCGATCCGGACCTCGCCAAAGGCGGGCACGTTCCAGGCCCAGTATTCGAGCTTGCTGACCTGATAATCCTTGACGGCGGCGAGGGCGATGTACATCCCGGCCTCGGCCGTCAGGGCATAGCTCCCGTCCGCGGCGCTCACGGTCTCGGCCGCGTTCTCGAAGCGGGCCGTCTTGAGCTCGACGGTGGCGCCCTCGATGGGCTGGCCGCTGAAATCGCGGACATGACCGAAGATCCTGGCCCGGGGAGCGGGCGCGGCCGTTTGCGCCCCGGCCTCGGCCGCCGGGAGAGCCGCCAGCGCTCCGAGGACCAGGGCGACGACCATCAGGCCGACCGTTCGAACCCGATTGGGACCTGTTTTCATTTCTTCCTCCTCATGGGCACAACCGGATAGACGGAAGCCGGAGGGAATAAGTTCGACGGCCCGGCTGCCGGGAGCGGATCCGATCAGGCGAGGCGCGGCGGACTAGAGATCCGGGAGATCTTCGAGGATCTTCTCGAACCTGGCCGTCTTTTCCTGAACGGTCAGGTCATCGACGAGCGGGAGGATGACATCGTGCAGGTCCCGGCTGAGGGAATTGTCGAGCCATTCGACCGCGTGGGCGACCGAATGCCGCGTGCCGGTCCGGATATTCTGATAGGCCCGCCGGATGTCTTCCTGGGGGTAGAAGAGGCCGAGCAGCTTGAAGATGTCTGCGAACGTGGCTTCGAGGCTTCTGGCCAGGTCCTGCCGGTCCCCCGTCTTCTCCGGGCTCGCGCCGCCGCGCTGCAGGTCGAGGAAAGCGCGGCAGAATCTCCTGACCAGGGCGTAGGTTTTCCTTTTAGCCACGGCCTCCGACAGCGTCACGGCAGCGTTCTCCGCGCGGAGACGGTCGAGGACCTCGATGATCCTCCCGTCGAGCTCGCCCCTCCCGTACTCCAGCTCTTCGGCGAGGGACCGGACGGCTCGGCGCGTGCCGATCCGTCCCAGGACGTCGACGGCGGCCCGGCGCACGGCGAATTCCCCCGACCGGTCGAGCAGGGACCGCTCGAGCGCGCCGACGGCCATGTCGCCGTAGCCTTTCAAGGCCTCGACGGCGTCCTCGAGGTTGACGGGAATGCCCAGCTTCCGGATGATGGCCGGGATATATTCCTCCTTCTTGAGCCGGGCCGCGCTCTTCAGGGCGTAGGCCGAGACCCCGGGATCCTCGTCGCCGATGAGCCGGGTGAGATGGCCGGCGAGAAGCGAATCCGGGCCCATCAGGCCGATGGCCTTGGCCAGCTCCATCTTGTCGATCACCGAACCCGGGTCCTGCCCCAGGACCCTCTCCGCGTAAGACCTCATCACGCGCTGGTACGCGTCCGACGACAGGATGATGGGGATCTCGGTCTTGACCTCGTCGGGGTCAGGCCGCCGAGGGACTCCGGGAAAAGGGCCGCCGCCCCGGCCTCGAGCCGGTCGCTCAGGGCCTTGGCCCGGACTTCCTCGCTCTTCCCGGCGATGATCTCCTTGAGATCCGGGCTGATCCTGTCCTGGGCCAGGAGGTCGAAGAGATGCAGGGCGTAGAGGATCGAGCTGTAGCTCCGGCTGTCGATCGTGTCGAAGACGAGCTTGGCGGATTCGACGTCGACCTTTTCGGCCAGCTCCCGCTCGGCGGGGTCCCACAGCGGCTGGATGTTCTCCTTGAGGGCCGAGAGGTATTCTTTCCCGACCTTGAGGGCGATGAGGATCCAGGGGATGAGGAAAGCGATGACGACCCAGCTGAGATAGCGGGCCAGCGCCGGGTCGAACTTGGGGGTGTAGCCCTCGATCCTCTTGTTCAGGAGCAGGGCGAAAAGGAGAAGAACGAGGGCCCCGGCCACCTTGGCGAACTGGCTGACGAACATCTCGATGAAGGCCTTGGCCTTGTGACGGAGCCGGGCGGGCACGGGGATGTACATGATCTCGCGGAAGGGATGGTCCACCGAGAAGGACAGGCTTTCTTCGACCCCCTGATGAAGACCCCGGACGCGAGGCCGAACGGCGTGAGGAGGACGGCCGCCGAGCCGGCCAGGAGGGCCGCGGGCGCAAGGAGCAGGGCCCGCGGCGCGGTCAGCTTTTTCAGGAGATATCCGGCCATCAGGAAGTTCAGGAAGAACGCGAAGACGGTCAGCCCGGCTTCGAAGAAGCCGAAGAAGGCCTGGAGGCTCGACTGCCTGCCGCCGAAATGGCCGTAAGCGGCGGAGAGGAACTGGAATTCCACGCAGGTGGAGACGATGATCCCGATACCGACGATGGCCGCGATCAGGACGAGGAAGCGGTCCCTACCGACCGCCCGGAAGGTTTCGAGGACCCCGGCTCCCGTCTCCTCGGGCGCCTCCTTCGCGGCCGGAGCCTGGCCGGTCCTCGCGGACCCGGGGCCTTGGAGCCTGAAGATGGCGCCGACGACCAGCATGCATCCGAAGAGCATGAGGCAGGCGAGAGGCATCAGGAAAACGCCCAACGCCCCCTCCGAAAGAAAGACGACGAGCAGACCGCCGAGGACGCTGCCGAGAAGGCCGCCGCTGTTGAGGAAGACCATCAGGCGCTTGGCCTGTCTGGGATCGTAGACCTCGTTGACCGTCATCCAAAAACCGGTGATGAGGACGATGATCAGGACGCTCGCCCAAACCCAAAAGAAGTAGGTGAGGAGGACGCTGCCCCGGCCGGGACCGGTTCCCAAGGCCCATTGGAGGAAGAGCCCCGACACGGCGAAGAACGCCAGGCTGGGGACGATCAGCGCCTGGACGGATCTTCGGGCCTGGACCTTGGAATAGAGGAAGACGACGGCCCCGGTCGCGACGACGGCGAGAAGATACACGACCGGGAGCCGGCCGACGCCCTCCTTGAAAAGGAAGTTGCTCGTGCGCAGGGCGTTGATGACGGTGTACGGCGCGGCGATGAGGAAGAAATAGGAGAAGACCAGGACGGCGAGCTTCTTCTCGCGCGGCTTGATCTTGACGATCCGGCGCAGACCCTTGGCGGGCTGGTTCGCGTCCATTGCGCCTTCCCCCCCGGGCAGGCTGGAACGGAGATTAACAAGAATGAAGAGGTGAGTCAACCGCCGGGCCGGCCCGGATCCGGGCCGCGGCGCTCCTTGACTCCGGGTCGCCGCCGGCGCTATCATCAGGGCTCACGAAAGGTGTTCTTTTTGGAGCGTGACATGCCGACGAGATCCGATTACGCCGCGTCCGGCGTGGATTACAGCAAGATCGAGCCGTTCAAGATGGCCATGGTGGCGGCCGGCAAGCGGACGCTCGCCTTCCCGAACAGCCGCGGCGTTTTCGTCGACCCCGGCAGCGTGGGCGCGCACGGGGCCGTCTACGAATACCGGGGCCGCGAGTCCCATTTCTGGTGCATGACCCAGGAAGGCCTGGGCAACAAGAACTGGATCGCCGAGTGGATGTACCAGCACGCCGGGACCGGGCGGACCTACTACGAGGGCATCGGCATCGACTCGGCCCTGATGGCGGCCAACGACGTCATCTGCCAGGGGGCCCTGCCCGTGATCTTCACCGACGAGGTGGCGGCGGGGGACAGCGAGTGGTTCGCGGACGAGAAGCGGAGCCGCGACCTGGCCGAGAGCTTCTATCGGGCCTGCGAGATGTGCGGCATGGCCCTGCCGGCCGGCGAGTCTCCGGCCCTGCGCTACCTGGTCAAGGCCGAGCCCCCGGTGCGGAGCGCGCCGTCGCTTTCCGGCTGCGTCACCGGCATCATCGCGCCCAAGAGCCGGATCGTGACGGGGGAGAAGCTCGCCTGCGGCGACCACATCATCGGGGCCCCGTCGTCGGGGCTCCACGCCAACGGCGTCTCGCTCGTGATCAAGCAGGCCCTGGCCCTGAAGGACCAGTTCCTCCACCTCCTGCCCAACGGGAGAACGCTGGGCGACGAGGCGCTCATCCCGACGCGCTCCTACGTCCGGCTCGTCGAGGCCCTGCAGCAGGAGAATATCGAGATCCACGCCCTGCTCGGCGGCACGGGCGGGGGCATCTCCAAGATCGCCTACGCCAAGAGGCCTTTCACGTACCGGATCAAAACGTGGGTGGACGAGATCCCGCCTCTCTTCGAGTTCATGCTCGAGAGCGGGATCGGCCTCCTGGACGGCATCACGACCTTCAACTGGGGCATCGGGTTCTACGTCTATGTGCCGGAACACGAGGCCGACCGCGCTCTCGAGGCGGGCCGGAAGGCGGGCTACGATCTCATCGACCTGGGCCAGGTCGAAGAGGGCGAGCGCTGCGTCATCTTCGAGCCGGAGAAGATGACCCTGCCCGCCGTCGCGTGACTTCGGCGCGGGCGGCGGTGATGGGCGAGGCGGAGGGGACGGATCAGGCGGTGACGAGGACCGGGGCCGCGCTCAGGTAGAATTCGAGCTCGGCGCGGAGCTCCGCGACCCGGGCCTTGGCCTGATCGTATTCCCGCTTGATCTCGGCCAGCCGCCCTCGGACCCGGGCCTTTTCCTCACGGTAGCGGGCTTCGGGCCCTTCGGCCAGGCGGCGCATCTCGGTCCGGACCTTGGCGCGCACCCCGGCCATTGTCTCCACGTATTCCCCACGCAGGACTTTGAGGCCTTCCCGGCGCCGGGCGACTTCCGTCTTCAGCGCCGCGACGAGGCCGGCCAGGGCGAACCCCTGCCTGAGGCCGTTCACGAGCTGATGCACGGAGACGATCGTCTCGACCCGATGGGCGTTGGCGCCGCAGAACACGAACCCGTTCTCGAGATCGCCCTTCCGCGCGGCGTCGAGGGCCTCGGAGATGCAGTAGCGGGCTTCCCCGGCGCCGCAGCTCTCGAGACAGCGCGACGGGCAGCGGACGACCTTCTTGTCCCCGCGGTCGATGGCTTCGAGGAACTCGCCCCGGATGGCCCGGCCCGGCATGCCCACGGGGCTCCGGATGATCCGGATGTCCTCTTCCCGGCAGGACACGTAGGCTTTCTTGAAGCGGATGTCGGCGTCGCACTCGTGGGTGGCCACGAAACGGGTCGCCATCTGGACTCCCTTGGCCCCGAGCTTCAGGAAGCGGTGGATGTCCTCCCCCGTGAAGATCCCGCCCGCGGCGATGACGGGCAGGGACCGGCTCCAGCGGGCCTCGAATTCGGCCAGCGCTTCGACGACTTCGGGAACGATGCGCTCGAGCTCGAATGCGGGGTCGTCGATCTGCTCGGGCTTGAAGCCGAGATGCCCGCCCGCGCGGGGGCCTTCGACGACGACGCCGTCGGGGATGTCGCCGTAGGCCTTCTCCCAGGCCTTGAAGATGAGCCGGGCCGCCCGCGCCGAGCTGACGATCGGCACGATCCGGACCCCGGCCGCGCGGATGGCCGGGACCGGGATGCCTTTGATCGGCAGGCCGGCCCCGAGGAAGAGGACGTCGGCCTTCTCCTCGACCGCGGCGTCGAGGAGCTCGTGAAAGCAGTTGACCGCGACCATGATGTTGACCCCGATCAGGCCGGCCGACCGGCGGCGCGCCTCGCGGATCTCCCGGCGCAGGGCCCGGACGTTCGCGGCGGTGGGGTCGCTGTAGTAGTCGTCCTCGATCATGCCGATGGCGTTGGCCGCGATGACGCCGATGCCGCCCTCCCGGGCCACGGCGGAGGCCAGGCCGGAGAGCGAGATCCCGACGCCCATGCCGCCCTGGACGATGGCCAGCGGCGGCCGTCTTGTCACCGATGCGGAGCGAGGGCATCGGGAACTCCGAAACGCAGGATTCTTGGAACTCGGCGATCTTGGCCTCGAGGGCCGTAAACAGACTCATATGGAGGCCAGTTTTTTTATTTTTCTTTTAATAACGAACCGCATTAATGATAGGGACTTAACACGCGCCTGTCAACTACTTTCCTGATTTGTCCTCGCCAGAGGACACCGTCGCGGCGCCGTTTCCCCTGAGACGTCTTGGTACGGTTCTTGCATTTCTTCAGTATGGCAGGAACGAAAGAAAGCTCCCAAGGAGAATAAAGATGAAGAAGATAGCTCTTCCGGCCCTGATCCTGGCCCTCCTGTTGCCGGGCGTGGTCGCCTGCGCCCGGAATTCCGGATACCATTTCTATCCCCAGACGCCGCGCTTCGCCCCGACCCATCCGGCCGAGGTCGATCTCCTGAGGCGCGAACCGCGCCGGGACCACATCCGGCTGGGCGAGGTCTGGGTCAGGCCGTCGCCGCGGATGAACCGCTATGACGTCGAAGGCATGCTCCGCGAGCGGACGGCCCGCATGGGCGGGGACGCGCTGGTCATCGTCGCCGACCGCTATTTCCGCGAAGGCGTCGTCTTCAACTATTGGCGCGGGCCGCGGAGCGTCTACAGCCGCCAGATCGTCGGCATCGCCATCCGCTACCGGCGCTAGCGGCTTGGCCTCCCGGCCGCCGGGGGCGGCTCTCAGGATATCCGGTAGGCCGGATGGCGGGCGGCGGCCAGATTGACGATGCGGCTGCCCATCTCCCCGTAGGAATAGCCGATCTCGGCCGCCGCGTAGGTCAGGGACGTCAGCGGGTTGATGTCCGGATTCGGGTTGACGTCGATGACGTAGAAGACGCCGTCCCGGAAGCGCAGGTCGATCCGGCCGTAGTCGCGGCAACCCGTGGCCCGGTACGTCGCCAGGACGATCCGTTCGAGCCCGGCCCGGGCGGCGGGGTCGAGCTCCGCCGGGACGCGCAGCTCGATCGTCTCGTAGAGGCGGGACCCGGGGACGTATTTGGCGTCGTAGGTGAAGAGGCGGTCGCGGATGTCCGTCAGCCCGACGTAATCCATCTCGGCCGCGGGCATCGCGGTCACGTTCCCGTTTCCCCAAGCGGCGACATGGAACTCCCGCCCGTCGATGAACTCCTCGACCAGGGCGGGCTGGCTGTGCTCGCGCAGGATATAGCCGACGCGCCGTTCGAGCTCGGCCCGGGACGTGACGACCGATTCCGGGGAAATGCCGATGCTGCAGTGCTCGTTGGCCGCCTTGACGATGGCCGGAAAGATGTTCCAGCCGTTGATCCCGGGCGTGTCGAAGACCGCCCACGGCGGCGTGGGCAGCCCGTTCGCGTCGAGGATGCGCTTGATCTGCGGCTTGTCGTGGGAGAGCGACAGGACCTCGGACGACGCGCCCGTGAAGGCGAAGCCGAGCCGCTCCAGGATCGCCGCGACCTCGGGCTCGCTGTGAGGGACGCCGGGGAGCTCCTCGCACCAGTTGAACACGATGAGGTCGCGGGGATCGTGGGGCGCGAGGCGGGCGGCGAGCCGTCCGTCCTCGACGGCCAGGAGCTCGACCGGATGGCCGATGATCTTCAGCGCGTCGCCGAGGGCCGCGACATCCTGCTCCGCGTCACGGACCTCTTCCGGGGTCCATTCGGGGCTCATATTGTGGATCAGAAGGACGGGCAGGTCTCGACGCCGTTTCTCCACCATGATTCAAGAACAGATTAACACAAACTCCGGCGCGAAGAGTCAATAAAAATATCATTCCGTCAAAAAAAATTATCGCGAGACTTTTATCGCCGCCGTCGCGGACTTCGAGGGATCGCTTTCCGAAGTCGCCCGCAGCGTGACCGTCGCGGACTTCGAGGCGCCGGCCGCGCGCGACACGAAGACGGTCGACGGGTTTGGACGCGCCGGCCTTCACGGCGGCCAGCGCGTTCTGCAGGCCGGCCGTCCAGCCCTGCCCGTCGATCGACACGGACAATCTGTAGACGTCCGACCCGAAGTGCGCGCCGGCGTCCGCGGCGGCCGCGCCGCCCGTGTTGGTCAGCGTGAACGTGACGGGCGTGTTCGCTTGCGTGACCTTGGGGATCGAGCGCCTCTCCGGCGGAGCGAGGGCCGCGCCGCGCGTCTGCGGCCCCGCGCCGTCGAGCGAGCGGACGGCCAGGGTGTAGACGAGGATGCCGTCCTTGTCCTTGCCGGAGGTCGACGACATAGAAGTGGAGGCGGTTGGGCGTGTCCTCCCATTCGAAGACGCTCCCGGAATCGAGCCCGGCGTGGAAGAGGGCGTCGTTGAGCTGGCGGTAGTCGGCGACCGTCCGCATGACCTTCTCGCCGTTGGGCTTGACGTAATCGACCAGGCCGATGTCTTCGGGGTGGGCGTCGATGACCCAGATGTAGCTGTTGAACTCGTTCGGGCCGCCGTTGCGGCCGCGCAGGCCGTCCTTGTTCTTGGCGATGAGGACGCCGTTGTCCGGGGTGAAGGAATCGTAGCCGATGCGCTGGACGACCTCGAGCGTGTAGAAGCTGTAGTTCGGGCGTCCCCGCCGACAGCGGATTCGTCGCCGGATCGTCGGGCGGCGTGAGGTCGCCCGGCTTCTCGCCGTCGAACCGGACGACGATGCCGGTGAAGGTGCCGGGGAGGGGATCGACGGCCCGGGCGGTGACCTCGGCCACGGCCAGGCCCTGAGCGGCCAGGGCCGCCCGGCCCAGGGTCAGGAGGTCCGCCTCGTCGATGAACTTGTTCTCGAGGCGGTTGCGGACCATGAGCCCGGCCGGCATGAACGCGCCCTGCGTCGGCGGCACGACCCAGCGCCTGTGCGGCCCGCCCGGCCCGTTGAAGCAGCCGCGGTCCATCATGTCCCAGGTCCCGGCGGCGACGCGCCGGTAGGGCTGGACGTAGGGATTGTTGTTGAGGTCGGGCAGGCGGAAGGCGAAGTGGCCGAGCTCGTGGGTGATCGTGCCCGAGTTCTCGCCCTGGCGCATGGAGGACAGGCCCCACTGCTGGGCGCCGGCCAGCCAGCTCGTCCACTCGACGTAGCGGGTCGGGATCCAGCGGGGCTTGGCCGGGTCGGGATTGCCCCACTCGGCCGGGATGTCGTCCTTGGAGGCGAACTTCATCTCGCCGAACTCCTGCCAGACGCCCGTCTCGTCGTAGCTCGCGTAGAGGCGGAGGACGGCGTCGAAGTCCTTGCGGATGTCCTTGCCGACGGCGGCCGTCCAGATCTCGTCGCAATCGCGCTCCATGCGGCCGTCGGCGCGGCTGCCGTCGGGCGTCTGGTCGTTCTGGCCGTATTCGTTGAGGCCGTAGGCCCAGATGGGCTTGGGCATGCGGTAGGGGCCGAAGGACTCGACCTCGGTGATGCCGAACTTGCCCCGCGACTGCTCCATCCAGTAGCCGTTGATGGTCTGGCCGTGGTTGACCTCGCCCGGCTTCATCCAGAAATCGGCGTAGAACCGGGGGACGTCCTCGCGCGTGACGGGATCGATCTGGGGATTGCCGAACGGGTCCGAGCCCTTGGGCATGGTCATGACGAAGGGCTGGCCCGGGAAATCGATGCCGACGACGGCCAGGCGGAATCCCCGTTCCGGCTTGAGGGCGGGATCGGCCCAGTTGCGGCCGGGGATGGGGCGGTAGTCGGCCCAGGTCATCGTGTCCTGGTCCTGGACCCGCTGGGGGTCGATGGGGGCGAGGGCCCCGGGCGCGCGGACTTGCGGCGTGTCCGCGCAGAGGAAAAGAGCGGACAGGACGATGGCGCCGGCGACGGCGGCCCGTCGGGGATCGCGATATTCGGCCATGACGCCTCCTCGATCAAGCGATTCCCTCCTTACATACACCAAACCGTCAATTCAGAAAAGGGGACATCTGGTACCCGGTACGTGTCCCCCATGGGGCTGTGCTATACTCCTCCGCATGAAGAAACCGACGGTCGCTTTCCTCGGATTGTCTTTCCTCCTGGTCCTGGCCGGATCCGCCTCCGCCGCTCCCGCGGCCGAGAGCCGCGGCGTCGAGCACGGCCGGCGCTATGACCGGCTGGTCATCCGCAATGTCGTCGTCATCGACGGCAAGGGCACGCCGGCCCGCGGCCCCATGGACGTCATCGTCGAGGGCAACAAGATCGCCGGCGTCCGCGGCGCCAATGCGCGGCCCGACGCCTACAAGGACGAGGCCCATGTCCTCGACGGCACGGGAATGTACCTCCTGCCCGGGCTCATCAACAGCCACGTCCATCTCCACGACGAGCGGGGCGGCATCGCCCAGCCGTTCGAATACGAGTACAAGATCTGGCTCTCGTGCGGCATCACCACGGTGCGGGACGTCGGGAGCGATCCGAAGAAGGCCGTCGCCGAGCGGCGCAAGAGCCAGGAAGGCGCCGTCGCCGCGCCGCGCATCTACGTCTATATGGTCGTCGGAGGGCGGACGCCCGAGGAGGGCCGCAAGGCCGTCCGCGCCGTCAAGGAGCAAGGCGCCGACGGGGTCAAGATCTTCGGCATGGACCGCGACATCATGGCGGCCATCGTCGACGAGGCGACCAAGCTCGGCCTCAAGGTGGCCCACCACATCGCCGTCGAGGAGACGGATGCCCGGGACGCCGCCGAATTCGGCGTGGACACGATCGAGCACTGGTACGGCATCCCCGACGCCGCCCTGAAGGGCTCGCAGAACTTCCCGCCGTCCTACAACTACGACAACGAGAGCGACCGCTTCCGCTGGGCGGGGAGGCTGTGGCGGGAGGCCGACCCGGACAAGCTCGAGGACGTGCTCGAGGAGATGGTGGACCGGGGCGTCGGCTGGATCCCGACCCTCAGCACCTATGAGGCCTGCCGCGACATGACCCGGGCGCGCAACCTGCCCTGGTTCGACGAATACCTGCATCCCGCGCTCGAGGAGTACTTCAAGCCGAGCCCGGCCCGCCACGGCGCCTTCTCCTGGGGCTGGTCGACCGAGGACGAGATCGCCTGGAAGGAGAACTACCGGCTCTGGATGAAGGCCGTGCGCGATTTCGCCGGGATGGGCGGCGTCGTCGGGGCGGCCGAGGACGCGGGCTTCATCTACACGCTCTACGGCTTCACCTACCTGAGCGAGCTCGAGCTGCTCCAGGAGGCCGGGTTCCATCCGATCGACGTCATCCAGTGCGCCACCGGCAACAACGCCAGGCTGATGGGCCTCGAGAACGAGCTCGGGCGGGTGCGCCAGGGTTTCCTGGCCGACCTCATCCTCATCGACGAGAATCCCCTGGCCAACCTCAAGTATCTGTTCCCGACGGGCGTCCTCGACATCAAGGACGGGAAGGCCGTCACCCGCGGCGGCATCAAGTGGACGATCAAGGACGGATACGTCTATGAGACCCCCCGGCTCATGCGGGAGGTCAAAGAGATGGTCGCGAAGGCCCGCGCGGCCCGCTAGACCGTCAGCTGCTCGATCGCGAGCCTGGTGACGTCCATCTGCCCGAGCCCCCATTCCGCCGATCTGGCGATCATCAGGACGCTCGCCGCCTCCAGGCCGACGAACGGGGCGCAGTAGGCGTCGACGGCCACGGGGTCGGTCCCGAGGACGACCTTGTTGAGCCGGCGGAGCTCGCCCGGCCCGGCGGGTCCGTTGGTCAGCAGGAATTCCGTGGCGTCGGCGACGCAGAGGTCGGGCCGGCGCAGGGTGTTGAGGTCGGCGATGCACTGGGCCAGGAAGGGGACATCGTCGTATTCGCCCTTGGCCCCCGAGCCGGCGTGGAAGAACTGGTTCGAGGCGTTGGTGTTGACGCCCATGAGGTTCTTGAGGTTCCCCGACATGCCGACGCCGACGTGGTGCTTGATGATGGGCAGGTTGACGAAGACGTCGCAGTCGAGGAACTCCTTGACGACGCTCGTCTTCTTGAGGTGTCTTGTTCTTCGCGACGGCCGTCTCGACGTAGTTGCCCGAGCACTTCTTGACCGAGCCGATCTCCGTCGCGTACTTGGCCGCGAGCGGCGCGCGCTTCCAGTAGTCCGCCGAGCGGGTCGATGAGGTACTGGATCTCCTTGGCCCCGGCCTCGAGCGCCGCCAGGATGACGGCCAGCGTGAGATCGGGATGGGTGTGGCTGCCGGGCCTGCGTCCACCAGGACGGGGCGTTGACGAGCAGGCCGACCGACGAGCCCGCCGGGACGAACCTTTTCATTCCGCCGAGAGCCTCGAGACCCTTGTTCACGGCGAGCACCCGGTCGGCCCCCGTGACCACGGCCATGTCCGGGCTGGCCAGCCGCGGGGACTTGGGATCGGGCTGCCGTTGAGCCCTGAGCCCTCCGGCCAGCGCGGCGGCGCCCGCGACCGCTCCGACCCTCATGAAATCGCGTCTCTTCATCGCTTTGCTCATGTCGACCTCCTCGAGGCTACGTTCGGGGACACGTACCGAAGGACCATATCCCCCCATTTCAATACACCTAATGGCCGAAAAAGTGAAGTCCCCCGGCGCCTTGACAGGCGGGCGCGGGGGCTGATATATCAGGCGAGATATCCGCCATGCGCCGCACGCTACCCGCTCTCGGCCGTCGTTCTTGTTTTCTTCGCCATCGCTTCGTCCGTTGGCCCGGCATTCGCGCTTCCCGAGGATCCCGCCGGCTCCGGTTCCCAAGAGACGGTCCCCCGTCTCGGCCGACCCGCGCACCGTCCGGACGATCGCCGCCCTGCCCGCCGGCGGGCCCATCGCGATCGACGGCGTCCTGTCCGAGGCCGTTTGGAAGACGCCCGGTTCCGGCGGCTTCACCCAGCGCGACCCGGCGGACGGCCAGCCCGCGAGCGAAGCGACGACCGTCTGGATCGCCTTCGACCGCGACAACCTCTACGTCGCCGCCCGCCTCAGCGACGCCGAGCCCGGCAAGATCGTCGGCCGTCTCGGGCGCCGCGACGAGGCCGTCGAATCCGACTGGTTCGACGTCGGCTTCGACCCCTATCACGACCGCCGGAGCGGGTACTACTTCGGGGTCAATCCCTTCGGCTCGATCGAGGACGGCACCCTGTCGAACGACGAGGAGACCGACGAGACCTGGGACGGGGTCTGGGAGAGCGCCGCCCGCATCGACGACCAGGGCTGGGCGGTCGAGATCCGCATCCCCTTCGACCAGCTCCGTTTCAAGCGGCGCGACGTCCAGGTCTGGGGCGTCAATTTCCAGAGGATGATCAAGCGCAAGAACGAGGAGGACCACTTCGCCTGGGTGCCCAAGGAGCAGAACGGGCTCGTCTCGAACTTCGCCGAGCTCACCGGGCTCGCGGGCATCGCCTCGGGCCGCCGCCTCGAGGTCTCCCCGTTCGTCCTGTCGAGGGCCATGCTCAGCCCGGCCGTCGCCGGCGACCCGTTCCGCACCGGACGCGAAGCCGGGGCGAGCGGCGGCTTCGACCTCAAGGGCGGCCTCAGCAGCAACCTGACCCTCGATCTCTCGGTCAACCCGGATTTCGGCCAGGTCGAGGTCGACCCGGCCATCATCAACATCAGCGACGAAGAGACCTACTACCAGGAGAAGCGGCCCTTCTTCATCGAAGGCGCGAGCATCTTCGATTTCGGCCGGGGCGGGCCGAACGTCTACCGCATGTTCGGCTGGGAGGACCCGGACCTCTTTTACAGCCGGCGCATCGGCCGGAGCCCCCAGGGACGGCCCTCCACGCCGGGCTTTTTCGACACGCCCGACTGGACGACCATCCTCGGCGCGGCCAAGGTGACCGGAAAGGTCGGCCGCGACTTCAACCTCGGGGTCATCAGCGCGGCCACCGTCCCGCGAATACGCCGACATCGACCTCGCCGGCGCCCGCTCGACGGCCGAGGTCGAGCCCTTCAGCCATTACGGCGTCGCCCGGGGCCTGAAGGAGTTCGGCGACGGGACGGAGCGGCCTCGGGTTCATCGCCACGTCGGTCTTGAGGGACATCCAGGCCGGCCCGCTCGAGGACTCCCTCACCCGCAACGCCCTCTCCCTCGGCGTCGACGGCTGGACCTTCCTCGACAAGGACCGGGGTTGGGCCCTGGCCGGCTGGGGCGCCTTGTCGACGGTCCACGGGAGCGCCGAGGCCATGACCGCGCTCCAGCGCTCGTCCCTCCATTATTTCCAGCGGCCCGACGCCGATTGGGTCGAGGTCGACGAGAGCGCGACCTCGCTTTCCGGCTGGGCCGGCCGCCTCTACGTCAACAAGCAGAAAGGCAACATCGTCTTCAACGCGGCGATCGGCGCCATGTCGCCGGGCTTCGAGGCCAACGACGCTCGGCTATCACAACCGCGGCGACCTCATCAACGGGCACGTCGAGGCCGGATACCGGGAGCTCCAGCCCGGGCGCCTGTTCCGCAGCTGGTCCGTCACGGGATCGTACTATCGGAACTACGATTTCGGCTGGAACAGGATCGGGGAATATGTCTATCTCGACGGCAAGGGCCAGTTCCTCAACTATTGGACGGCCGCGCTCCACCTCGATTGGGAGCCGCCGAAGTACAGCCACTACCTGACGCGCGGCGGGCCCATGGCCTTTTATCCGGCGGGGGAGACGGTCCGTCTCAGCCTCGAGGGGGACGACCGGAAGCCCTTCGTTCTCGAAGGGAGCGCGCAGTACCGCTATCATCCGAGCGGCGGATACAACTATACGATCGCCGCGGGCCTGGCCTGGAAGCCGAGCCCGAACTTCCGGCTCTCGGTCGGGCCGAGCTATACCTGGCGCTATTCCGAGGGCCAGTGGGTGAGGAGCGTCGTCGATCCGCTCAAGACGTCGACCTACGGCGTCCGCTACGTCCTCTCCGACATCGTCCAGAAGACGCTGCCCATCGAGACGCGGATCAGCTGGACCTTCACGCCGCGGCTGAGCCTCCAGGCCTATCTCCAGCCGTACATCGCGGTGGGGGACTTCTCCGCGTTCAAGGAGCTCCGCGCGGCCCGGACGTTCGATTTCGATTATTACGGCGACGGGGACTCGACGATCGCGCTCGCCGACGGCGTCTACACCGTCGATCCCGACGGCGCGGCGGGCCCCGCGGCGGCGTTCACCTTCGCCGACCCGGACTTCAGCCTCAAGTCGCTCCGGGGGACGGTCGTCCTGCGCTGGGAGTACCGGCCGGGGTCGATGCTCTACTTCGTCTGGACGCAGCGGCGGGCGGACTATTCCGACCCGGGCGACTTCGAGCTCTGGCGGGACATGGGCGACCTCTTCCGGGCGCCGGGCGAGAACATCTTCATGATCAAGTTCTCGTACCGGTTCGAGCTTTAGGCGGGATCAGGCGGACGAGGGTGGCCCCCCAGCCGCCCCGGTCGATCCCGGCGTCCTTGAAGCCGGCGACGCGGGGATCTCTTCTTGAGCGCGGCGTGGACGATCGCCTTGAGCGTTCCCGTGCCCTTGCCGTGGATGATGCGGATCTCGGTGATGCCGCGGCGCAGGCACTCTCCGATATATTCCGGGACGAGGTCCTTGACGTCTTTGGGGCTGAACGTGTGGAGGTCGAGGACGCCGTCGATGGGCATCTCGACGGGGTCGTCGGTGTTCGCGGCCATCGGCCCGATTCTAGCGCAAATCCGCGGGAAAAACACCGTCGGCGCGAGTTTGACAAGAGGGCGGACTCGTCTAGACTAGAGGGGATTTTTTCGGCCCGCTAGCTCAATTGGTAGAGCAGCAGACTCTTAATCTGCGGGTTGTAGGTTCGAGTCCTACGCGGGTCATTTTTCTTTTCCCCCCAAATAACCCGCCTGTTTTCATGCGTCCTCATCGCCTCTGGGATTATGCCTGCTCTTATCTGGGCTGAACTGAATGGTATCGACCTTCAGCTTTCGAGATCCCGACGATATTCTGTTCGGCCCTTCTTCTCGACGATCTCCTCAAGATCGGCCACTGTCTCATGAAACCCCATGCCCACTATGGCAAAGACGAAATTCAAGAAGACCCCCGTCCTTAGGAAGCAGAGATAGCTGAGGTAGCCGAAGACCAGCAGGATCAGCACGGAGGCGATGATCTGGGCGAGCAGAGAGGTAAAATAGAGAAAGACATAGGCCGCCAATATGATGACAGCGATCTCCATGAGGATATTCAGCCAAGCAGGCGGAGGAGATGGCTGTTCTTTCACCAGGATCGTGTTGATGGAGTTGCCAATGACATACATGCCCGCCATGTCACCGACCGGAGTCCTTTGGATATCCCCGATATCCGGGCTGGAGTTGCCGACGACGACGATCTTGCCCTTGAAACTGCCTTTATAATATTCGAGCTCCTGGAACCTGATGACCGTTTGAAAAAGATTTCCCCGGGCAAGGTCGCCCTTCACCGCGGAAGCGTCGTTTGATCTGTCGGGAACCAGGAGAAAGCGAAGCCGTTGAAGATAAAGGTGGGCCTTATCGTAGGGGAGCTTGATCCTCTTCCCGTCGGCCAGCTTCAGGACCTCGTGACCTTTCCTGTGACGGCCGTTGGTCTTCCGCAACCTCTCCTCAAAAGGCCTCAACGTCTGGATGTCTCCTTCAACGGCCGCCAAGACGGCCACGATCGGATATCCCCAAATGATCTCTTCCTCGCCGTCCTTGCCGCGATATCTCTCATAGAGGTTCCAGTAGCGGACGATATTGTCCGAGCCCGTGGCGGACAGGGTGGGAGAGGCTCGGAATACGTTCGGGGAGGGGGCTTCTCCGGATCCTCTTGGTCCAGCAAAATATCGATCAGGTTTTTCTTCAGATCCCCTTCTGTGCCGATGCGCTGCGGGACGATGATCTTCGTCGGACTTTTGGGATCGAACTGGATCCTCCTGAGCACGTCGAGCAGCGCCCGATCATTATCCGGCAAGCAGTCCTGGCCTTCCAGCAAAATGTCCAGAACGATGACTTTGGCCTCACCGTCACGCAGGATCTCCAAGATCCGGGCGAGCTTGTCTCTCGGAGTGATGAGGGGCTCCCCCCATTGTTTGTAGGTCTCGTGGTCGATGTCGACGAAGAGAATAGGGGCGGCCTGAACATCGTCCTGGACCCGGACGGCCTTGCCGGATTCCGATCGGATGAACAGATCGAAGAAGTTATCCAGCGTGCTTCTCCCCCACCGCGAATGCTGCAAGAAATGGAGAAGAATGACGATAGCGAAGCCGATGGCGATATTGATGAAGAATTGGGTGCGCTTTTTCGGGGGGAATCGTCGAACGTCAAGAGACGTCCCCAGCGATCGCAGGATGCGCAGGGGGATTGCCCAACAAGCGAAAAAAACCTCGGAACGCGTTTTCGGGGACCCTTACGAGTCAAGCGGATTTTCGACTCCTAGGGTTCGACCTATACCCGGTCGCCATTTGCTCTTCGATATGCTGGATGTACCGGTCTCGAAGCGCCTGGGCAAGATCGTTCTCCGCCGCCGTCGATCCGGCCTCATCAATCTCCTTCAGGACCTGATAGCTTTTCCAGTACAGGTCGGCTTCGCGGGGGTAGGTATCGCTGATGAACTGATAATAAGCGGCTATCTTGAGCTTTCTCTCCCTATCGCCGAGTCCTTCCTCGCCCAGCTTCTTCAGATCGATGGCGACCAACTCGGCCACTTCGTTCCCCAACAGTCTCAGCGAATATGTTTCCCGGCCTTTTGGGACTCCTGGGATCTCGATCTCCCAAGAATACGTCTCTGACGGCCTCATTGAAATGTCTTGAGGCGTCAGCGTGATCGATGTCTCTTCCCCGAGGGCTTTGCTGAACACCTGAGCGCCGGAGGAATCCCGGAAGACGATTGTCTTTGTTCCCTTTCTCTCGCAGGAGAATTCGACGGCGTCTCCCGGCATGACGGTCGCCCATGGCCCCGGCTGGGGATAAGGACTTCGGTTCCCTTATCGGAGAGGGCTCTTGTCCCCGCTGTTCTCCTTTGGTGATAGTCCTTTTCGAATCCCAGGAACGCCTGAAGCTCCTTGAGAACGGTCTTCTTCTGCGCAGGCGGCTGGCAAGAGATCTGCAGCGTCGTCTCGTTCAATCTCTTCACGGAGGTGAACGGAGAACACTTGATGACGATCTCATTCACTCCCGATCTTTGGACGATCCTATCTCCGGAAAAGAGGGCCATCATCGGCTTTGGCTTTACGGACTCATTCCCGGCCCGGATGATCACGCAGTCGTTGCGAAAGCCGCCGAGCAAGAGGGCGCGCGGCTGATCGCTTCGAACGGGCCAGGGATTCAAGAAGATGACCGCTAAGAGCAGAGCCCAGCGGAACAGGATATCCATGGACAGAGCACCGACGTCTTATCTTGAGCATCACGAGACCCCTCACGCCGTCCTCTCTTGAAGTAAGGGCCGTCTCCGCGTTTCCCTCGTAAGAGAACATTATGCCGGATAGAGAGGGTTGTCAAGTGCACCCCGGGGCCACATTATGCCTCATCGGTCGTCTTGACATCTTGAGATACGCAGCCTTATCATCCCGATGGCCATCAGAGGGGCACGACCATCGTCCGGACCGGGAGCCTGGGGACGACGGAAAAGAGGAGAACATGACAAAACGATCTCTCGCCGTCCTGATCATCGTCCTGTGTTGTTCGAGTCCGGCCCTACCGGCGCTTCGGGGCATGACACCGTCGGCCGAGGACCCTTATTTGAGCGCCCTCGCCCTCATCGGTCGCAGTCAATATGAGGAAGCTTTGGCGGTTCTGAGGACGATGATCTCGAGGAGGAGCTCTCGCGCGCCGGGCGGCTCAGAAGATCCTCGAGATCTCTAGGTACCTTAAGGACACCGGCCGGGCCAAGGCTGTTTTCGAACAGCTTCTCCGGGAGAATCCATCTAATGCCGCAGCGCTCTTCGGTTTGGGGCTCTATTTCTCGGAGAACGAGGACTTCGACCGGGCGCTCGAGAACATCAAGAAAGCGATCGCCCGGGACTCCCGTTCGCCCCATTACTTCCAGGCCTTCGTCAACGTTTCCGAACGATCGAAACAGTTCGCCGCCGCCGAGGCCGCCTTGAAGGACATCGCCGGGAAAGAACCCGCGGATTTCGCGCCGCTCTATGGACTGGCCTTTCTTCGCTATAAACAGGGAAAGCGGGATGAAGCGTTGAGCGACTTGGACAGGGCCATCCGCGTGGATCCCGACGAGCCGCTGGCCTATCGCCTGAAGTGCGATGTTTTGGCCGACAACGGCCAGCACAAGGAGATGCTGGCCCTGGCGCTTGACAAGGTGAAACTGGCCGAGGGGCGGTACCCGACCTTCAGATCGACTTTTACTCCAGGATCAGCTCGGCGCTGAACGTCCTTGGCCGGTACCAGGAGTCGTTCGATTACGATCAGAAGGGTTTTGACCTGGCCACTTCGATCGGCAACAAAAGAAGCGTGGGGGCCACCCTCGGGAACATGGGCGTTGATTACGCGAATACCGGGAATATCCCCGAGGCCATGAAGCTCTTCTTAGAGAAGCTGGCCGTGATGAAGGAACTGGATGATCGGGCGGAGCAAGTCGGGACCTTATCGAATATCGGAGCCCTGAACGACTGGCAAGGGAACGTCTCAAGATCCCTCGAGAGCTATGCGGAGGCCCTGAAGATACTGGAGAAGCTGGACAATCGCCCGAAAAGAGGCTTGATCATGGGGAACATGGGCGCGGCCTATGAGAAGCTCTCGGATTACGCCAAGGCACTCGACTACTATCATCAAGCTCTGAAGATCTTCGAAGACATCAAAGACAAGGGGGATGCGGCTTGGATCCTGGGAAACCTCGGGACCATCGCGACGAAGCTCGGGAATGACGCGGAGGCCCTGGGATATTTCGAGAAAGCCCTGGCCATCCTGCAGGAGGTCGGCAACAGGAAGTACGAAGGGTGGGCTCTCGGAACAATGGGGGTCATCTACAAGCGGATGGGCGATCCCCAGAAATCCATCCAATTCCTTGAGCGAGCCTTGACTATCGCCAGGGAGATCGGGGACAAGAGGATCGAGGTCGATCATCTGGCGAATATCGGGTCCCATTACCAGGAAACCGGGAATTATGAGAAGTCGGCCGAATCCCTCCTTCAGGCGTTGACGATCGCCGAGCAGATCGGCAACAAGATCTCCCTGACAGAGATCCACATCCTTCTGGGCATCCTTCGTCGTGACCAGAGGGACTACTCGGCCGTTCCATCGACGAGTACGAGAAGGCCCTCAAGATCGCCAAGGACATCGGCGTGCCCCGGACGATCTGGAATTCCGAATGGGGACTGGCCGTCGCCTACGGGAAGAAAGAGGATTATACGGAAGCGATCCGACATTACAGGAATGCGTTGGACATCGTCGAGAGCGTCAGGGGGAAGCTCGCGACCCAAGAACAAAAAACCGGGTTCCTCGGGGAAACGATCAAGATCTACGAAGGATTGATCAACCTCCTCTTCAAATCCCGAGAGCAAGGCCCGACAAGGGAGGCCGTTGCCGAGTCGTTTCATCTGGCTGAGCGGGCCAAGGCGCGGGCGTTCTTGGAGTTGCTGGCCGAGACGAAGGTCGATCTGGCGTCGGCGATGTCGAACGAATTGGAGGACGAAGAAAAGAAGCTCCAGGTCCGGCTGACCGACCTCCAAGGCAAGCTCCTGGATCCTCAAATCAATGCCGTGGCAACGAGGAGAATCTATCAAGAGCCCGTGGGATGAGTCGCGGTATCAAGAGTTCATCGGCGAACTCCGGCGGAAAAGCCCCGAGTACGCCGCTCTGGCCTATCCCGAACCCCGCTCATTGGCCGAGATCCAGAACCGGGCCCTCGACCGGGGGACCTATCTCGTCGAGTTCTTTCTCGGCGAGGACAACGTTTTTTTATGGATCGTCTCGAGGAACAAGGTCCTGCGGGCCCTGTCCTTCCCCCGGGATCACGAGGTCTTCAAGAAGATCGAGGACTATCAGACCCAGATCGCTCAAAGACGGATCGGCTTTGACTTCCGTCTGGGAAAGGAGATCTTCGACGTCCTGATGAAGGACGCACTCCGGGACGTCCCGGCATCGGCCCGTCTCATCATCGTTCCGGATGGCTTGTTGCTGCGATTCCCCTTCGAGGCCTTGGTCAAGGACATCGAGGGGGGCGTGCCGAGATATCTCCTCGAGTATTACACCCTCTCCTACGCGCCTTCCGCCTCTGTCTTGGCCGAATTGATGGGGCGGAAAAGACAGCGACCGGCCGGACAGGTAGATCTGCTGGCCTTAGGCAATCCGATGTTCGATCCCGAGGGGAATCCGGACCGTGCGCTCCCGGAGCCGCTCAGGGCGGGCGCTCGGCCGGCGCCGTTGCCGTTCGCGGAGGATGAAGTGTCGTCGATCAGCAGGCTTTATCAACAGAAGGGGAAGAGATCGGAGCTCCTCGTGGGGGATCAGGCACTCGAGGAAGTCCTTAAGTCCAGCGATGTCATCAGGTTCAAGACCGTCCACCTGGCGACCCACGGCTTCATCGACGACCGGATTCCCGCCCTAAGCGGACTGCTTCTCGCCCCGAGCCGAACCCCGGACGGCGAGGACGGATATCTCCGGCTCAATGAGATCTTTCATATCAAGATGAACGCGGATTTGGTCGTTCTTTCGGCCTGTGAAACGGCCCTGGGCAAGGAAGTTCGAGGTGAAGGCATGGTCGGGCTGACACGGGCCTTCTTCTATGCGGGAGCCCGTTCCGTCGTGGCCAGCCTCTGGATGGTCAGCGACCAGTCGACGGCGTTGCTCATGGAAGACTTTTATGGTCAATACCTCAAGGGCGAGAACGCCTCAGCCGCACTTCGCCGGGCCAAGCTCGGCCTTCTGAGAGGGACGGATTCGCGATTCAGGCATCCTTTTTTCTGGGCTCCGTTCGTAATGATGGGGCCTTCTTGATAGATGCGGGCCATTCATCTGGCCGGCAAAACCGGGGCTGTAGGTCCGGCTCGCGCCGAATGACCGGAACGGTTTAGCCTTTCTGTTATCAGAGGCGTGCGTCTGCCACGGTCAGCGACCAGGTAAACGGAGGAATTTGGGCTTAGCGAGAGATCATGAACACGGCCATGCCGAAGGTCATGGCTTAGGACATCAAGGGCACGGCGGGGATCAGGAGCACGGGCCCAAGAGTCATCAGGGAAACGCGCCGGCCCGTCACTCCGACGACCTCAAGAAGAGGTTCTGGATCTCCCTGGCTGCGACCCTCCCCGTCCTCGCCCTTTCGCCCATGGTCCAGCGCTTTCTGGGCCTCGGCGACAGCCTGAGATTCGCCGGCGACCCCTATGTCCTCTTCATCGTCTCGTCGTTCGTCTATTTTTACGGGGGCCGTCCCTTCCTCCAAGGCTTCGTCGGCGAGGTCAAAGCCAAGACGCCGGGCATGATGACCCTGGTCGCTCTGGCCATCACCACCGCCTACGTCTACAGCGGCGCCGTCGTCTTCGGCCTGGCCGGAGAGGTCTTCTTCTGGGAGGTGGCGACCCTCATCGACATCATGCTCCTCGGCCATTGGCTGGAGATGAGATCGGTCATGGGAGCCTCGCGGGCCCTGGAGGAGCTGGCCCGGCTTATGCCGTCGGAAGCCCATCGTGCTGCGGCCGGATGGGTCGGCGACGGACGTGCCCCTCGCCGAGCTCAAGGCGGGCGACCGGGTCCTCGTCAAGCCCGGCGAGAAGGTCCCGGCCGACGGGGACGTGATCGACGGCGAGACGTCCGTCGACGAAGCGATGCTGACGGGGGAATCCGCGCCGGTGGCCAAAGCAAAGGGAGCCAAGGTCATCGGGGGGTCGATCAACGGCGAAGGGTCTGTCACGGTCGAGATCAAGAGGACCGGGCGGGAATCCTACCTTTCCCAGGTGATCGATCTTGTCCGGCAGGCCCAGGAAAGCAAGTCGAGGACCCAAAAGCTCTCGGACAGGGCCGCCATGTGGCTGACCGTTATCGCCGTCGGCGTCGGCGCGCTGACCTTGATCGCCTGGCTCGCCCTCGGCGGCCGGGGCTTCGCCTTCGCCCTGGAACGGATGGTCACGGTCATGGTCATCGCCTGTCCGCACGCGCTCGGCTTGGCCGTGCCCCTCGTCGTGGCCATCTCGACCTCGATCTCCGCCCGGAACGGCCTCCTCATCAGGAACCGCGCGGCCTTCGAGCGGGCCCGGAAGATCCAGGCCGTCGTCTTCGACAAGACGGGGACGCTGACCGAAGGGCGGTTCGGCGTGACCGACACACTGGCCTTTGGCGAGGCGACAGGCGAGGCGGCTCTCCTGAGATACGCCGCGTCCGTCGAGGCCCATTCCGAGCACGCCATCGCCAAAGGCGTCACCTCCGCGGCGGCGCGGGGCGCTCCTCCCGGTCGAAGGATTCAGGGCCATACCGGGCCGGGGCGCCGAAGGACGGGTCGACGGCCGGGACGTCAAGGTCGTCAGCCCGGGATATCTGCGGGAGAGGGACATCGAAGCCGGGGACGAGAGGATCGAGCGGCTTTCCGCCCAAGGCAAGACCGTCGTCTTCGTCCTGCTCGACGGCCGGCCCGCCGGGGCGCTGGCCCTGGCCGATATCATCAGGCCGGAGTCGAGAGAGGCCATCGGCAGGCTCAAGGCGATGGGCGTCGCGTGCCTGATGCTGACGGGGGACAACCGGCTCGTCGCCGAGCGGGTCGCCGCGGAGGTGGGGCTCGACGAGTCCTTCGCCGAGGTCCTGCCCCAGGACAAAGCCGCGAAGATCAAGGAGGTCCAGGCCCGCGGGCTCGTCGTGGCCATGGTCGGCGACGGCGTCAACGACGCCCCGGCCCTGGCCCAGGCCGACGTCGGCATCGCCATCGGCGCGGGCACCGATGTCGCGATCGAGACGGCCGACATCATCCTCGTCAGAAGCGATCCGCTCGACGTCGCGGCCATCATCGATCTGGCCCGGGCGACCACCGCAAGATGGTCCAGAACCTCGCCTGGGCGACGGGCTATAACGCGGTCGGCCATCCCGCTCGCGGCGGGGGTGCTCTTCAATTGGGGGATCGTCCTCAGCCCGGCGATCGGGGCCGTCCTCATGTCGCTCAGCACCGTCATCGTCGCGGCCAACGCGCAGCTGCTCAGGCGGGCCCAAGCCCGGACGCGGGGACAGTCCCGCGCGCTCGGGCCGCGCCTCACCGGATGAGGCCGGCGATCGTCTCCGCCACGAGGCGGTTGAACTCGTCCGGGCGCTCGAGCATGGGGTAATGGCCCATGTGCTTCATGATGACGGCTTCGAAATCCGGCTTGATCTTCCTGTTGGCTTCGACGTCCGTCGGGAAGAGGTCGCCGTTGATGGTCCGGAGGGGCACGGTCAAGCGGGCGACCGAAACGGCCGAGTCGTATCCCGCCATCCCGAAGAACGTCGCCTTGGCGGCCGCGGGCGAGGTCCCGGACATGCGCTTCTCGGCGTCGGCCACGATGGCCGGATCGGCGTCCTTGTGGAAAAGCATGTCGACCATGGACTTCAAGGCGCCGGGGTAGTCTTTCTCGAAATATTCGCCCCTCTTCCGAACGTCATCGGCCTCGATGACCCCCGCGATGCGCTGGAAGGTATCCACCCCGACGACGCCGAGCGCGCGCCCCGGAAGGAGGAGGGCCGCCTCGACGGCCACGGGCCCGCCGAGCGAGTTGCCGAAGATGATGACCTTCTTCGCCTTCTCCGCGTCGACGACGGCCTTGACGTCCGCGCCGAACTCCGGGAGGCCCCATTTCGTCCGGTTTAAGCCCGATTCGCCGTGGCCGGCGAGGTCGAGGGCGATCGTCCGATAGCGCGCGCCGAACTCCTTCAGCTGGCCGTCCCAGAAGCCGCGGTTGGCCAATCCGCCGTGGATGAAGACGAGGGCCGGCTCGCCCTTCCCGGCGACCGAATAGACGATCTCGACGCCGTCCGCGGACAGGCACGTCTTCCGTTCGATCTTGACGCTCATGGGATCGCCTCCTCCACAGCATACGGCCGCCGCCGCCAGGCAGACGGTCAGCATCGTCAGGCCTCCGACCCACCTTGATCTCTTCATTTTTCCCTCCTCAGGACGGGGTCAAACCTACGCGATGCCAGTTTTGGCATCGCGTAGGTTTGACCCGTCTGTTGTGTGTCACCGAATTAAAGGCTAAAATCAGTATACCAAAAAGGCCAGAAGCGAAACGAAGGGAGCAGCCATGGGCCGAGAACACATCCGCCGCCGGGACTTCCTCAAGACGATGGCCGCCGCGGCCGCGGTCGGGACGACGGCTTCGTCTCTCAGGGGGACCGCCCCCTCCGCGGGCAGCCCCGTTCCCCCGGGGCCGGCCGCCGGTTTCGACGCCAAGGGCCTGCCGACCGTGACGCTCGGCAAGACGGGCGTCGCCGTGCCGCGCATCGGCATCGGGCTCGGCAGCCGTTTCTGCGCCGTCACCGACGAGGCCAAGGCCGCCGAGATCCTCGAGGCCGCCCTCGACCACGGCTTCTTCTATTGGGATACGGCCTACAACTATACCAACAAGACCATCATCAGCGAGGAGCGCATCGGCCGCGTCCTCGAGCGCCGCCGCCAGGAGGTCTTCCTGGCCACCAAGTTCGAGGAGCGGACCTACGACGGCGTCATGCGTCAGCTCGAGGGGAGCCTGAAGCGGCTGCGGACCGACCGCCTCGACCTCTACCAGGTCCACCTCATCGAGTCCATGGCCGACCTCGACACGCTCGGCCTCAAAGGCGGCGCCCTCGACGCCCTGCGCAAGATCAAGGACCAGAAGATCGCCCGCTTCATCGGCTTCAGCGGCCACGTCGACGCCGCGGCCATGGCCGAGGCGGCCCGGCGCCACGATTTCGACACCATGCTCATCGCCCTCAACCACTACGGGGAGCGGCGCGGCGATTTCGAGGGCGGGGCCATCCCCGCGGCGGCGGCCCGGGACATGGGCGTCATGATCATCAAGTCCGTCCGGCCGCGCGAGACGGTCGCGGGCCTGGCCGCCCCGGACCTCATCCGCTACGCCCTGACCCTGCCGCTCGTCCACTCGGCGGTCGTCGGCACGGACAGCCTCGAGGTCGTCCGCAAGAACGCCGCGCTCCTGCGCGATTTCAAGCCCCTGTCGCCCGAGGAGATGGCCCGCCTCTCGGTCAAGCTCGAGCCTTTCTTCGCCGGCGGCGGCCTCCCCTGGATGAGACCGGGCTATCGGGACGGGGAGGGGTGTTGAAGACCGGCGCCCTCGCCGCCCTGGCGGCGACGGCCCTTCTCGCCCTCGCCCTCACCCCCGCCTGCCGGCCCGGCGCCCCCGCGCTCGCGCGCCTGGCCGCTTATGATTTCGAGAACGGCTCGGCCGTCGGCTGGGCCCCGGACGACCCCGCCCACTGGCGGGTCGTCTCAGAGGACGGCAACCGGATCTACGAGCTCACGGCGCCCGGCGCCCCCGGCCCCGTCCGCGCCCCGGCCTCCCGCTCCGTCCTCGCCGGGCACGACGTCTCGTCCTTCGAGTTCTCCGGCCGGCTGCGCTGCCGCACCGACCCCTCGAATCCCTTCCGCGACATGTGCGTCATCTTCCACTATCAGGACCCGACCCATTTCTGCTATGTCCATTTCGCCGGCACGAGCGACGACGTCCACAACATCATCGGCCTCGTCGACGGCGCCGACCGGGTCAAGATCAACGCCGAGCCGGCCGGCGCGTCCGTCTTCCGCCTGACCGACCTCGCCTGGCACGCTTTCAAAGTGACCTGCGACGCCCGGACCGGCGAGATCCGGGCCTATCTCGACGACATGGCCGTCCCCATCCTGACCTCCCGCGCCACGGTGCTCGGCCACGGCCGCGTCGGCGTCGGCTCGTTCGACGATACCGGCGCTTTCGACGACATCGAGCTGCGGGCCCCGAAGAAGTGACCTGCCCTTTCCACCAGGTCGCCCGCGATTTTGCCGCCCGGCTTATTCCTGATAATATGGACCCAGGGAGGCGAGACCCGTGAGCATTCGCGACACCTTGAAGTCCATTCTCAATCCCCCCGAGGTCAAGCCCTTGGACGACGCCTGCCTCCTTCTCGGCAGCGCCGAGGAGCTCGAATCGGCCATCCGGTCCCGGGACAAGCTCATGGTCCTTTTCTACGCGTCCTGGTGCCCCTTCTCCCAGGCCTTCCTCCCGACCTACCTCAATCACGCCGCCGCGGGCGACCCCTGTTACGCCCGCATCATCGTCGACGATGACGACCCGCTGGTCGAGAAGTACGCCATCAACGTCTTCCCGTCGGTCCTCTTCTTCGAGAAGGGGGCCCTCGTCCACCGGCTCGACGGCACCTATCATCGCGGCCTGAGCCACGGCCAGCTCCAGGACTTCGCCCGCCGCTGCTCCGTCAAGTGAGCCCATGGCCAAGACGCGGCGCGCCGCAGCCCCTTTCTTCCTCGCCCTCCTCTTCCTGAGCGCGGCCATCGCCCCGGTCTCATGCGGCGGGCCGACCTCCTCCGTGACCTTCGGGGTGCTGGCCGACGCCCAATTCGCCGCCTCGCCCGCCTCGGGCAGCCGGTCCTACGACCGCTCCTGGCTTAAGGTCAGGAACGCCCTCGACGTCTTCAACGGCCGGGGCGTTCGCTTCGTCGTCCATCTCGGCGACCTCATCGACCACGACGCTGCGAGCTACGACCTCATCCTGGGGGCTTTCGCCCACTCCCGGGCGCCCGTCCGCTACGTCCTCGGGAACCACGACCTCGACGTCGCCCCCGAGCTCCGGGCGGGGGTCCTCTCCCGCCTCGGGATCGGCCGCGGCTATACCGCGTTCCCGGAGGGCGGCTGGCGCTTCATCGTCCTCAACGGCGACGAGCTGGGGTTCAATTTCCCCAAGGACCCGAAGCTGGCCGCCGAATCCGAGGCTATGTTCGCCGCCTTGGCCGCCGCGGGGCGTCCCAACGCCACCAAGTGGAACGGGGGCGTCGGCCGGGACCAGCTCGCTTTCCTCGACGCCGAGCTCGCCAAGGCCGACCGGGAAGGCCGGCCCGCGGCGGTTTTCTGTCACTTCCCCGTCTTCCCCCCGGCCGGACACAACCTCTGGAACGACGAGGCCGTGGTCGCGGTCCTCGAGAAACACGCCTCGGCCAAGGCCTTCTTCAGCGGTCACAACCACGCCGGGGACTTCGCCGTCAGGAACGGCGTCGCCTACCTGACCTTCACCGGCCTCGTCGAGACGCCCGATACGGGCTCCGGCGCGGTCGTGACCCTGACCCGGGACCGTCTCCTGGTCGACGGCCTCGGCCGGGAGCCCGACCGGGATGTCCCGCTTCGCCGCCCCTCTGATTGACAGTCCGCGCCCATTCTGCGATTGTAGATAGTTGAGCATCCCGGAACGCAACGAAAGGCCAGCCTCATGAACAGACATCTCGCCCGGACCGCCCTTGTCGCCGTATTCGCCTGCCTCCTCCTCGCGGGCTGCCAGACGAAGGATGGACAGATCGTCGAGGACACTTATGCCTCTCTCGTCAAGCTCGCGGCGAGCGACACGGCCGACGGGGACAATTTCACCTACGCCATCGGCTTCGACGGCGAATCCGCCATCATCGGCGCTCCCGCGGCCGAGAGCTCGATGACGGACAGCGGCGAGGCCTACCTGTTCAAGAGGTCTCAGGGCGGGCTCGACGCCTGGGGCGAGGTCAAGGTGCTCGTCGCCGGTGACGCCGGCGCCAACGATTACTTCGGCGGCTCCGTCTCCGTCTCGGGCGATTACGCCGTCGTCGGGGCGGGCGGGGAGAACGGCACCGGGACGGACCAGGGGGCCGCCTACGTTTTTTACCGTAACCAGGGAGGGGCCGACAACTGGGGCCAGGTCAAGAAGATCGTCGGCAGCGACACGGCCGACGACGACGGATTCGGCTACGCCGTCGCCATCGACGGGACGACCATCGTCGTCGGCGCCGACGGCGAGGACGGCACCGGGACGGACCAGGGCGCGGCCTACGTCTTTTACAAGGACCAGGGCGGGACCGACAATTGGGGCCAGGTCGCCAAGATCGTCTCCGGCGACCCCGACAACATCAACCAGTTCGGCTATACCGTCTCCCTCGAGGGCGATTACGCCCTGATCGGCTCCCCCAGAGAGGACGGGTCCGGGGCCGACCGCGGCGCGGCGTATCTGTTCTCCCGCGACGTCGGCGGGGCGGACGCCTGGGGAGTCGTGAAAAAGATCGTTCCGAGCGACCCGACCGACGACGCCTGGTTCGGGACCACCTTGGGGATCGACGGGACGCTGGCGGTGGTCGGCTCGGCCTGGGACGACGGCGGGGGGACCAACCGCGGCGCCGCCTACGTCTTCGGGCGGGACACCGGGGGCACGAACAACTGGGGTCAGATCAAGAAGCTCACCGCGAGCGACGCGCGCGACTCCGACATGTTCGGATACAGCGTGGCCATCGACGGGACGAACATCGTCGCCGGCTCCGGCTGGGCCAACGCCGGCGGCACGGAGCGGGGCCAGGGCTACGTCTTCGCCAAGGACGAGGGCGGCGCGGACAACTGGGGCGAGGTCCAGCGGCTGCGGGCGAGCGACGCGGCGAACGAGGACTGGTTCGGCTACTCCACCGCGATCTCCGGCTCTTACGTCCTGATCGGCGCGGTGGGCGAGGACGGGGCCGGCACGGCGCGGGGCGCGGCCTACGTCTTCAAGAAGATCTGAGGCCGGCGCGGCCGCGGCCCGATTGACAGGTCCTCCGTTTTCGGCGAGAATCGCCGTGAACGATGCCTCGATACGACCTGGCCATCACCCATGACTGGGAATTCGACGGGGATTTCGTCCGCCTCGTCGCCGGATCGGCCCGATCGCGGAGCCTGACCACCCTCCTCGTCCCGCCGGCCGACGCCGGCCGCGTCCTCGAGGACTTCCGCTCCGGCGATCTCGACTTCGCCGTCCTGTTCGACCGGGCTTCGGGGTCCTCGCCGGAATTCATCGCCCTGCAGGCCCTGGCCGTCGAGAGGGGCCGGGACGTCATCGAGGGCCTGGACAAGCTCCGCTGGGCCTCCGACAAGGCGACCATGCATCTGGAATTCCATGCCGCGGCATCCCCACGCCCCACACGATGATCCTTCCGGCCTTCGCCGCCCGGCCGGAGATCGATCTGACGCCCCGCGAGCTGGAGCCGCTCGGCGTCCCGTTCGTCATCAAGCCGGCCAATACGACGGGAGGCAGCCTGGGGGTCGTCGCCGACGCCTCCGGCCTGGACGACGTCCTGGCCGCGCGCCGGACCTTCCCGGCGGACAAGTACCTGCTCCAGGAAAAGGTCGTGCCCGAGGTGAGCGGACGGGCGGCGGTTCTGGTTCAGGGGATTCTACGTCCTCGGCCAGGTCCATCTGACCTGGTGGGACGACCGCACCCACGTCTACGCCGAGCTCGGGCACGACGAGGCCGCGGCGGCCGGCCTCGACCCGATCTACGCGCATCGTCCGGGCGATCGCCCGCGTCTCCCGGCTCCGGTTCTTTTCGACGGAGGTGGCGCGGGACGTCCGCCGCCGCCTCGTCGTCGTCGATTACGTCAACGAGATCTGCGACATGAGGCTCCGGTCGGCCCACCCGGACGGCGTCCCGGACGCGGTCGTGGCGAGGATCGCCGACCGCATCGCCGCCTATGCCGCCGAGGCCGCCGCCCCGCGGTCGCCGCGAGGCCGGCCGGGGAGTCCTCGAATGAAGCACAAAGGCCCGATCATCGGCCTCCTCCTGGCGCTCGTCGCCGGCTATTTCATCTTCTTCACCAAGGTCGCCGGCGACAAGGGCGGGATCGAGATCATGGTCGACAAGTACCTCGAGTCGAAGATCAAGCTGACCGAGGCCAATCTGGAGGCGCCTGTCGCGCGAGGTCCTCACCTACGCGGCCGAAGGGGAGGGGCTGCCCGAGACGCTCGACGCGCTGAGGCGCTTCCACCCGACGGCGGGCGCCCTGCCCGACGCCTGGGGGACGAAGATCCGCTACGAGAAGCTGTCGGATTCGAGCTTCCGGCTCCGCTCGGCCGGGCCGGACCGGGTCTTCGACAACGCCGACGACATCGTCAAGGATTTTTGACGAAGAGCCGCTTGATCCTGGCCCAGAGCGTCTTCCGGGCCGGGGCCTCCTCGATCTCGAGCTTGCCGACCGACTTGCGGAAGGCGGCCTGGGGCGGGAAATAGGGCGCGTGCCGGAGCAGGGCCAGGTCGTATTCCTTGCGCTTGTCGGGATCGCGGAGCGTCTGGAAGGCCTCCTGGATGCGGTCGAGGACGGCGTCGCGCTCCGACCTCCAAGACGAGGCCGTAGAGGGCGAGCGAGCCGTCCCTGTAGGTGGCCAGGGCGGCCTGATAGCCCTCCCAGATCTCGTCCTGCGAGGCCGTCCGCTCGACCGACAGGAGCTCGTAGTAGTTCCAGTCCTCGATCCTCTTCAGCATCAGGCGTCCGGCAGGCGGATCTCGGGAGGCGTCCGCAGGGTGAATTCGATCGAATAGGCCAGCTCCTCGGACATCTGCCGGATGGCCCGGCGCGGCCGGGCGAGTCCCGGTGGTCCGTGTAGTAGGGCCGGAGGCCGCGGAGCGAGGCGGGGACGTCCTCGTCGTAGGGGATGGCGCCGAGGTACTTCATGTCGATGAGCAGGTACTTGCGGACCACGTCGGCCACGGACCGGCCGAGGAGGACGTCGTCCTCGTCCGCGCGTCTTGTTCATGACCAGGCAGGGCCGGAAGCCGCGCAGGGCCCGGTAGAGGATCGTCCCGTAGGACCGGTCGGTCTCCATGAGCGACTTGAAGAAGCCGTAGAGCGACTGGGAGTTCTTCTCGATCTGGTCGAGCATCTTCTGGTGCAGGTCCCGGATCTTGTAGTGGTCCATGTAGAGCTTGAGGACCCGCATGATGCACGACTTCAGGAAGAGGTAGGTGTTCTCGATGGCCGTCGGCTCGGGCGTCGTCACGACGACGCCGGGATTGGCGCTGAGGAAGAAGTCGAGGGTGTTGAACGAGCTGCCCGTGCCGAGGTCGAGGATGACGTTCGGGGTCGCGAGCTGGCGGATCTGGCGCAGGAGCCGGAGCTTGCGGTAGTGGGCGAGGTTGGCGACGAAGAGGATGTTCTCCGTGCCCTTGACGAGGCGCAGGTTCCGGAAAGGGGTCTCGACGGCCGCGGCCTCGAGCGTCGGCACGGTCCCGGTCAGGAAGTCGCCGAGGTCCGGGTGGGAGGCCTTGATCCCCAGCAGGGTGTGAAGGTTGGGGGCGCCGAGGTCGGCGTCGATCAGGACGACCTCGCGGTCGAGCGAGGCCAGGTGGAGGCCGAGGTTCGCGGCGACGAAGCTCTTGCCCGTGCCGCCCTTGCCGCCGCCAATAGCCCAGATGCGCTTATCCATGATGAACCCTGATTAACCTTGGCCCCGACACTCATTTTTACCACAGACGACGGCTGA
This sequence comes from Candidatus Aminicenantota bacterium, assembly GCA_963843505.1. GTDB lineage: Bacteria > Acidobacteriota > Aminicenantia > Aminicenantales > Saccharicenantaceae > RBG-16-66-30. Next base: position 238,140 of record CAWJKR010000008.1, read on the forward strand.
ATTCAATCGGACCGGTCCCGAAAATGGGGACGTTTCCATTTTCAAAGTTCATAAATGAAAGAATAAAATAGAAGCGTCCCCATTTATGCGGCGGTCGCTGCCATCGGACGCGGCCGGCGCGCTCAGACGGGCCTGGCCTCGACGCCCTCGGGCGCCGCGCCCTTCTTCTTGTTCCAGGCCTTGCGGATGAGCAGGCACATGACCAGGACCAGGGCGACGATCAGGGCCCGGGCGCCCCAGAGATAGGGCCGGTTGGCCGCCTCCTTGCCCTTCATCAGGAGCTCCTTGACCGCGTCCTGGTAGGTCCACATGGCGAGGAGGACGAGCAGGTAGACCGGCGTGATCTAGGTCAGGATGAACTTGAAGATCTTCGGGCACCTTGAGGTCGGCGCCCTTGTGCATCTCCGCCCAGCCCTTCTTGAGCCCGAAGACCCAGGAGAAGAGGACGATCTCGATGGCCGCGAAGACGACCAGGCCGAAGGTGCCGGCCCAGAAGTCGAGCTCGTCGAGGAAGCCGAACCGGAAGAAGCGAGATGACCAGGGCGCTGCAGAGGATGAGCACGGCGAAGACGGCCTTGACCGCCTTCTCCCGCTTCCACTTGAACTCGTCCTCGAGGAAGGCGATGGCCGGCTGGGTCATGGCCACCGACGAGGTGATGCCGGCGATGAAGAGCAGGAAGAAGAACATGCCGCCGAAGATCTGGCCGAGCGGGATCTTCTGGAAGATGACCGGCAGGGCCTGGAAGCCGAGGTTGAAGGCGCCGCCCTGGGCGATGGCCTGCGGTCTCGGCCGCGCCGAAGAAGACGACGGCGGCCGGGATGGCGATCGTGCCGCCGAGGACGACCTCGGCGAACTCGTTCGTGGACGCGGTCGAGAGGCCGTTCAGGGTGATGTCCTGCTTCTCCCGGACATAGGAGGCGTAGGTGTTGATGATGCCCTGGCCGAGGCTCAGGGTGAAGAAGATCTGCCCGGCGGCGGCCAGCCAGACCGTGGCCGACCCCAGGCGGCTGAAGTCCGGGTTCCAGATGAAGCCCAAGCCCGGTGGAGATGTTGAGCTCCGGCGCGGACGGGTCGGGCGTGCCCAGGGTCAGGACCCGGACGACGAGGACGATGCCGAAGATGAAGAGCAGGGGCATGCCGTACTTGGCCAGGACCTCGATGCCCTTGGAGATGCCCTTGTAGAGGAAGAAGAAGTTCAGGGCGATGGTGATGGCCCAGAAGATGAGGACGGGGACCATGGAGCTGAAGAACTGGTTCGATTCGAGGCCCTGGAAGCCGCGCAGGAACTGGCCCATGGCCTCCCGGTTGGCGTGGCCGAAGTACTTGCCGGTCAGGGAGAACCAGGAGAAGCCCAGGCACCACGACTCGATGAAGTTGTAGTAGATGACGATGAGGAAGGGGATGACGATGCCCAGGGCGCCCGAGGTACTTCGACGGCGCCTTCTTCCACAGGAGGTTGAGCATGCCCGGGGTCGTGCCGTGGCCGTGGGCGCCGCCCATGCGGCCGATCGTCCACTCGACCCACATCATCGGGATGCCGAGGAGGATGAAGGCGACGAAGTAGGGGATCATGAAGGCGCCGCCGCCGTTGGACGCCGCCTTGACCGGGAAGCGGAGGAAGTTGCCCAGGCCGATGGCGTTGCCGGCCACGGCCAGGATGAGCCCGATGCGCGAGCCCCATTGCTCGCGGCCGCCGGCCTCGACGACGATCTCCGGCTTCTTGGCGAAGAGGACGCGGGAGAAGCAGTAGATGGTCAGGGTCAGGATGAAACCCCAGCCGAACAGGAGGAAAAACCAGCCGTTTCCGGTCAATGCCTTGAGTCATGGGACCTCCTCGGAGAATCGGGTCAAAACTAGATACCATAGGACGCCGCCCCTGTCAAAACATATCCGCGGGCTTGCGTTCCGGCCCGGTTTCTGGTATATTCGGCCACTACATCCGTCTAATTTTCCGCAGGAGCCGACACACTTTGGACGAAGCATTCGGGAATATCGACAGCAAGTACCGTTTCATCATCCTGGCCGCCAAGCGGGCCAAGCAGCTCCTCAAGGGCGCCAAGCCCAAGGTCCAGGGCAAGTCCAGGAACCCCATCCGCATCGCCCAGGCCGAGGTCCGGAAAGGGCTCATCGAATACGAGATCATCCCGACCGGGATGGACGAGGTCCCCGAGCGCGAGGAGCGCGTCTTCGTGGGCGGCGGGATCCCCGACGAAGCCGTGGAATCCGACGGCGTCGCCGTGAAGGACCTGGTCGACGAGGACGTCGAGGTCGAGCCCGGCGAGGAGACCGAAGCCGAGGAGACCGAAGAGGACGCCGAGGGCGAGGACGAAGTCGCCAAAGAGGACAAGGACGAATAACCCGGGCCCGGCGGCGGCTCAGCCCGCCGCGCCCGTTCCCTCCCGATCGCGGATCATGTCGACGTAGCTCAGGGTGATGAAGTCCGCCCGCCCGAACCCGAGGGCCCGGGCGAAGCGGGTGATCTCGTGCCGTTCGCCCTCGAGCTCGACGAAATTCCCGACCGGCGTCTCGTCGATGCAGACGGTCAGCCGGCTCTTCCGCAGCACCGTCCGGTGCTTCTGGTAGGAGAACGTCTCCTTGAGCCCCAGGGCCTTGAGGATCTTCCGCGCTTCCTTGGGATCGCGGACCTGGGTCTCGAACTCCTCCCGGACCTTGAAGGAGCGGGACTTCCGCGGCTCGCCCTTGTAGGTCAGGGTGGCCCGCTTTCCCGCCGTCCGCAGGCGGAGGGCCCGGCGCCCGGCGGCGAGGGGGCCGCCGTCGAAGTCGAAGAGGACGTCGGTCTCGAGGTGCCTGTCCCGGGCGACGACGGCGCCGAGGCCGAGGACCTTCTCCCGAAGGGCCTTGGGATCGTCGATCCGGATCTTGACTTCGATCTCGGTCATGGCGTCCCCGCTTCCCGTCCTTCAGCGCTTCCGCAGGAGGCCGAAGACGGCCAGCCGGATGAGCGTCTCGCGCGGCGACGTTTCCGGGAAGGGATGGATGGCTTCGAGCGACTTCTCGGCGAATTCCCGGGCCCGCCCGGCCGCGTGATCGAAGGCCCCGGCGGCGGCCAGGCCCTCGACGAGCCCGCGCCGCTCCTCCGCCGGGATGTCCTTCCGCCCGACCAGCGACTTGATCCGCTGCCGCCCGACCCGGCCGTCGGACTTGAGCGCCTGGATGAGGGGCAGGGTGATCCGCCCCTCGCCGAGGTCGGACAGGATCGGGCTTGCCGAGGACGCGGGCGTCCCCGGTGAAATCGAGCAGGTCGTCGACGATCTGGAAGGTCTTGCCCAGGTTCAGGCCGTAGGCGGCGACGGCCTCCTCCTCCTCGGGCGAGGCCAGGCCGAGGATGGCCCCGATGCGGCAGCAGGCGCCGAAGAGGACGGCGGTCTTGTTCTCGACGATGTCCAGGTACTGCTCCTCCGTGATCCGGAGGTCGCCCGACACGGCGTACTCGTCGAGCTCGCCTTCGATCATCCGGGCCGAGACGTCGGCCAGGAGGCGGATGACCCGCTCGTGGCGGGACTGCAGGGACAGGCCGATGGACTTGATGTAGAGATAGTCCCCGAGGAGGACGGTGATGTTCGGGCCCCACTTGGCGTGGACCGATTCCTTGCCCCGGCGGACGCCGGCGTTGTCGACGATGTCGTCGTGGATGAGGCTGGCCGTGTGGAGGAGCTCGACGAGCGAGGCCAGGAAGACCGACTCCTCGCTGCCCGGGCTGAAGAGCCGGGAGGTCAGCAGGACGAGCGCCGGGCGGAGCCGCTTGCCCTTTCTTGCGGAGGACGTAGCGGCTGATCTCGGCGGTCAGGGGGTTGGACGAGCGGGACCAGGACTCGAGCCGGTCCTCGACCCGGTCGAGGTCGGACCGGATCTCCTTGTAGAGCGACGACATGTCGTTCCACTTGGCGACGGACGACCAGCGGTCGACGAGGGGGGTCGGCGAGGTCATCGGTAGTTCGCGAACTGCATGTGGATGCCGAGGTCCTTCCCCTTGAGGAAGGCGATGACCTCCTGGAGGACGTCGATCTTCGCCGAGGAGACCCGGACCTCGTCGCCCTGGATGGCCACCTGGGCCTTGAACTTCTCCCCCTTGACCAGCTTGACGATCTCGCGGGCCTTCTCGATGGGGATGCCGACCTGGAAGACGACCTCCTGCTTGACCGTCCGGTTGGCCCCGTCCTCGATGCGGCGGTACTCGAGGGCCCGCAGGGGGACCTTCCGCTTGACCAGCTTCTCTTCGAGGGCCAGCCGCAGGGCCTTGATCTTGAGGTCGTCCTCGGCGACGAGGCGTCATCTTGTCCTTCTCGAGGGTGATGTCGACCCGGCTGTTCCGGAAATCGAAGCGGTTGCGGATCTCCTTCAGGGTGACGTTGACGGCGTTGGCGACTTCCTGGAGGTCGATGCGGGAGACGATGTCGAAGGAGTGATCCAGGCCCATGGCGGGGCTATCTTAACATTGACCCCCCGTTTTTTCAAACGGGAACATCCCGGCGAAATTCCGGGTCGTCGCCGCGGCCAGCTCCTCGAGGGAGAGGCCCCGGAGCCCGGCCAGGACGCGGGCCGTTTCGACGACGAAGGCCGGCTCGTTGCGCCGCCCGGAGCCCCGGTAGGGGACGGGGGCGAGATAAGGGGAATCGGTCTCGACGAGCAGGCGGTCGAGGGGGACCTTGGCCGCGACCTCGCGGAGCGCGCCGGCCTTGGGGAAGGTCAGGATGCCCGAGAAGGACACGAAAAAGCCCTTGTCGAGCATGGCCCGGGCCGTTTCCCAGTCCTCGGTGAAGCAGTGGAGGATGCCGCCGCCGCGGAAGCCCTCGCCGTCGACCGCGCCGACGATGTCCGCCCCGGCGAGGCGGCTGTGAAGGATGACCGGCAGGCCCGCCTCCGCCGCGACGGCCAGCTGGCGCCGCAGGGCCTCGATCTGGGCGTCCTTGGGCGAGAAGTCGTAGTGGTAGTCGAGGCCGATCTCGCCGACCGCCCGGATGGCGCCCGGCCGCGGCCAGGCCCGCGAGCTCACGGAGGTGGTCCGGCGTGAGGTCCTTGGCCTGATGGGCGTGAACGCCGGCCGCCGCGAGCACCGTCGGGAACTCGGCCGCGAGAGCGGCGATCGCCGGCAGGCTGGCCGCCCGGGTCAGGTCGGCCGGGCAGAGGATGGCGACGAGGCCCGCGGCGAAGGCCCGGCGGACGGTGTCGGCCCGGTCGGCGTCGAACTCGGGCATGTCGAGGTGGGCGTGGGAATCGACGAGGCGGGGTTCGTTCGGACGTGCTCCATCCGATACGTTCAAGAAAGGGGAAACAGGGGGCACGGACGCCGAGGTACATGTCCCCCGGTTTAGGACGCTTACTGGGCCATCTTGATCTTCAGCGTCCGGAGCGGCAGGGCGCCGTAGCTGAGGAGCTTCTGCAGGAATTCCTTGGCGTTGAAGGACTCGCCCTTGAGCTTGCGGTAGTCCTTCTCCATGTCGAGGATCTCCTGGTAGCCGATGTAAGGCAGCGCGCCCGCGCCCGGATTCAGGACGATCTGGTTCCAGCGGCGCTCGGCCTCGGTCTTGGTCATGAAGCCCCGGACCGTCATGTAATCCATGACCTTGTCCTTGGTCCAGGTGCCCTCGTGGACGTTGATGTCCATCTGGAAGTCAGATGACGGTCTTGAGCATGAGCTTGAGCTGGTTGAGGCGCATGCGCAGGTCGTAGTTGCCGTAGCCGCTCTCCATGAACAGGTCCTCGAGGAAGATCGGCCAGCCCTTGAGGAGCCCTTGATTGGCGGCCATCCTCTTGATGACGGACGGGTCCTTGCGGGTGAAGAACGCCGGCGCGAACGAGCCGGGGAAGATGTTCTGGATGGCCATGAAATCGATGTAGTAGTTATTGTGCTCTTCGAGGAAGGAGGTGGCCTCCTCGGCCGACCAGGCGGCGGGGATGGGATTGACGTAGAGCGTGTAGGGCCCGGACGCTTCGAAGGCGCCGGGGGTCGTCAGACGGGTCCACAGGCCGCCCGTCAAATAAGGCGGGCATGGGCTCGATGGCCAGGTCGTCCGCCGGGCAGCTCGATGATGTTCTGCTGCTGGATGAAGGCCTTGATCGATGGCCGCGCCGCTGGTGATCCTGGTCGACGAACTCGTCGCGGCCGACGTGGTCGCCCTTGATCTTGTCGAGCACGCCCTGGATGACGGTGTTCCGGGTCTGCTCCTCGCCCTTCGTCCGGCCGAGCTGTTCGATGTCGATGTGGGGATACATGATCTTGTAGAACGGGATGCAGACGAGGAACATCTCGCGGCGGATGTTGTTGAAGTCGGCGAGCGAGCGCTGGCACGACCTCCTCGAGGATGGGCAGGTTGCCCTGCGTCGTCCGGCGGAGCATCCGCAGGTGGGGTTCGGGCATGCGGAAGTTCCCGGTCGACTTGGCCAGGAGCTCACCCTTCAGGTAGCGCTGGTAGTCCTCGAGGGCGGCGACGGCCTTGACGACCTCGGCCTGAAGGGCCGCGGCGCCGCCGGAGAGCTTGGGGATGTCGACCCGGTAGAAATCGAGGATGGCGGGCATCTGGTCGATGGCCGCCTGGGTGTATTCCTGGGGCGGGTTCTTGAGGTTGTCCTTGGCCCTCTTCACGAGGCCGGGGATGAGCTTGGCCCGGGCCGTCGCGGCCGCGACGCCGGAGCCGCCGTTCTTGACGAGCAGGCTCCTCATGCTGTTGACGAAAAGGTCGTTGTAGAGGAGCGGGTTGTCCTGCCAGGGGAGCGTGTACTGGAGCTTGAGGAACTCGAGATCGAGGAAATCGAGATACAGCTCGTGGCCCGACCTGGTTGTCCGCGGACAGCTTGGTCTTGTCGATCTTGGTGACGAGCTCCTGGTTGAACCCGTCGAGCTGCTCGTTGAACTTGTCGAGGGCCCCTTCGCTCGGGTCCTCGAGCTTGTCGTTGTACTTCGTGAAGCCCTGGAGCGTCCCGGTCGTCGGGTAGAACTTGAAATAGGCGTCCCAGAAGGCGTCCTGGAACTTCTTGAACTTGGCGTCCTCCGGCGACTGGGCGAGCAGGACGCCCGTCGTGCAGGCGACGAGGGCGAGCACGGCGATGACGGCGGCGGTCTTTTTCATGCGTTCCTCCTCAAAAGCGTCTCGGAATCCTAGCATACTTCTTCCTTCCCTGACAAACCCTTTTACAACCCTCGCTATATGTGAACGGGGTCTGCTTTTACCATCGGATGAAGGCCGACGCCCAGGTGTACCCGGACCCGAAGGCCGTCAGGGCGACGAGGTCCCCCCGCTTGATCCGGCCGGATCTCACGGCCTCGTCGAGGGCGATGGGGATGGAGGCGGCCGTCGTGTTGCCGAAGCGGTCGATGTTCCGGACGACCTTTTCGACCGGGATCTTGAGGCCCTTGGCGACCATGGCCGAGATCCGGTCGTTGGCCTGGTGGGGGATGAGGTGGTCGATGTCCTCGACGGTCAGGCCGTTCTGTTCGAGACCGAGGCGGACGGCCTCGGGCATGCGCTGGCAGGCGTTGACGAAGACGTTCCGGCCGTCCATCTTCGGGGCGAAGCGGCCCTCCTCGAAAAAGGCCGTCTGGAACGTCGGCCTGTCCTTGGGGCTCGGCTTCTCCATCCACAGATGGGAGACGAAATTCCCGTCGGCGAACAGGTGCGTCGAGAGGATGCCCCGGCCGTCGCCGTCCGCGCCCGGCTCGAGGATGACGGCCCCGGCGCCGTCGCCGAAGAGGACCGACATGTCCCGGCCCTTGTCCGAGAAATCGAGGTTGCTCGACTGGACCTCGGCGGCGACGAGGAGGATCCTCTTGTACGTCCCGGCCCGGATGTACTGGTCGGCGACGGACAGGGCGTAGATGAAGCCGCTGCACTGGTTGCGGACGTCCAGGGCGCCGATCGTGCCCAGGCCCAGCTTGGCCTGGACGATGACGCCGATGCCGGGGAAGTAGTGGTCGGGGGACAGGGTCGCGGCGACGACGAAATCGATGCTGGCCGGGTCGATCCCGGCGTCGGCGATGGCCAGCCGGGCCGCCTCGACGGCCAGGTCGGACGTGCCGGTCCCCGGATCGACGTGGTGCCTCTCGACGATGCCGCTGCGCTCGCCGGATCCACTCGTCGGACGTGTCCATGAGCTTTTCGAGGTCGAGGTTGGTGACGACGCGGGGGGGGACGTAGTGGCCGGTGCCGGTGATGATGGTCCGAGGCATTGTCATGCTCATTGGTCATTATAGAGGATGCCTCCCTAAAAATAAAATCCGGACGGCGGAGGCCCGGATCACAGCAAACCCTTCCAGAGGTACCAGGCGATCGTCTCGCCCAGGCCCTGCTCGAGGGAGAATATGCTCTCGAAGCCCAGCTCCCGCCGGGCCTTGCCGGCGTCGGCCACCCAGCCGTCCGGCTTCATCTGCTTGTACTTGCTGACGTTGAAGAGGGCGTTCCCGCCGCCGGTGAGGCGCCCGACGCCTTCCGACGCGACCGAGGCCAGATAGGCCGACCAGATGGGCAGCCGGACGGGGACGGGCCTCTTGCCGAGGAGCCCGGCGGCGACCCGGCCGATGTCCTCCCAGCTGTAGGCCCGCGGGTCGGCGAGGTTGAAGATCTCCCCGCTCGGGCGGCCGGGGTCGCCGGCCATCAGGCAGGCCCGGACCGCGTCCCGGACGTAGATGAGGCTCAGCCGCTTGCGGCGCCCGATGACGGGCTTGATGCCCCGCTTGATCCAGCGGAAGAACTCCAGGAAATCCTCGTCCCGGGGCCCGTAGACGGCCGCGGGCCTGAGGAGGACGACGGAGAAGCGGTCCTTGTACTTCGAGGACCTCCCGCTCCGCCTGGAGCTTGCTCTCGCCGTAAGGGGAGACGGGCCGCGGCGGATCGTCTTCCGAGACGCCGCCCTTGGGGGACGAGGGCCCGGCGGCGGCCAGGCTGCTCAGATGGACGAAGCGGAGACCGCGCGGGCTGGCCCTCGAGGGCCCGGAGCAGATTTGCCGTGCCTTCGCGGTTTACAGTATAATATTCTTTCGGTCTGAGGGTTTTGGTCAGTCCGGCCGCGTGGTAGACGCAGGCCAGGCCGGCCGGCAGGCCGGGCACGCTCCCGAGGTCCCCGGTGAGGAGGCGCACGCGCCCGATCCCCTCGAGCCAGCGCAGCTTGCGCGGGTCGCGGACGAGGGCGTAGACCTCGACGCCGGGTCTTTCGAGGAGCGCTTCGACGAGATGGCTCCCGAGGAAGCCCGTTCCTCCGGTGACCAGGACTCGCATGGGCCGGATTGTATGAGATTCGGCCGCGGCGGTCAATGAGGCCGTGGGCGGATCTCCGGAATCGACGGAATCAGAGGAGACGCGCGTGGACCTTTTCGACAAGTGCCTGTCCTTCACCCGGGCCGACGAGCTCAAGGCGGCCGACCTGTACCCCTACTTCACCCCCATCCAGGAGGCGGTCGGGAACCGCATCAAGGTCGGGGGCCGGCCGATGATCATGGTCGGCTCGAACAACTACCTCGGCCTGGCCGATCATCCCCTGGCCAAGGCGGCGGCCAAGGCGGCGGTCGACCGCTACGGGGTCGGGACCTGCGGCTCGCGCTTCCTGACCGGCACGATCGACCTCCACGAGAAGCTCGAGGAGCGGCTGGCCAAGTTCCTGGACCGCGAGGCCGCCCTGACCTTCAGCACGGGCTACCAGACCAACCTCGGCATCATCTCCACGATCGCCGGGAAGGGCGACCACATCCTCATCGACCGCATGGTCCACGCCAGCATCATCGACGCCTGCCGCCTGTCGTTCGCGACCGTCCACAAGTACCGCCACAACGACATGAAGGACCTCGAGCGGCTGCTCGCCTCGCTCGATCCCGGGGCCGGCAAGCTCATCGTCGTCGACGGCGTCTTCAGCATGGAGGGCGACATCGCCGACCTGCCGGGCATCGTCCCGCTGGCCCGGAAGCACGGGGCCCGGATCCTCGTCGACGACGCCCACGGCATCGGCGTCCTCGGCGCGAACGGCCGCGGCACGCCCGAGCACTTCGGCCTCGAAAGCGAGATCGACCTGGTCATGGGCACCTTCAGCAAGACCTTCGCCTCGATCGGCGGCGTCGTGGCCGGCGCGAAGCCGGTCATCTCCTACATCAAGCACCACGCCCGGCCGCTGATCTTCAGCGCCGCGGCGACGCCGGCCTCGGTCTCCTCGGTCCTGGCCATCCTGGACATGCTCGAGACGCAGCCGGAGCTCAGGGCCCGTCTCTGGGCCGTCACGGAGCGCATGCGGACCGGCTTCCGGGCCATGGGCTACGATACGGGCCGCGTCGCAGACGCCCATCATCCCCGTCCTCGTCGGCGACGACGAGAAGGGCTTCATGCTCTGGAGGCTCCTGCGGGAGGAAGGGATCTTCACGACGCCGGTCGTCTATCCCGCGGTCCCCCACGGGCAGGCCCTCATCCGGACGAGCTACGGGGCCGGCCATACCGACGAAGAGCTCGACGCCATCCTGGCGGCCTTCGAGAAATGCGGCCGGACCCTGGGGATCATCTGAGCGGGCCCGGGGACCGGACCATGACCAAGAAGAACCGGCTCGCTCCTCTCATCGCGCTCGTCTGGCTCGCGGCCGCCGGCGGCGGCCCGGGCGGCGACCATCACCATGCCCCTGTCGCAGGTCAAGCCGGGCATGAAGGGCCGCGGCAAGAGCGTCTTTCAGGGCCAGGTCATCGAGGATTTCGAGGCCGAGATCCTCGGCGTCCTGGCCAACACCTCGCCCAAGCGCAGCATCATCCTGGCGCGGCTCAAGGGCCGGGGCCTCGAATCGACCGGCATCATCGGAGGCATGAGCGGCAGCCCCGTCTACATCGACGGCAAGCTCATCGGCGCCGTCGCCTACGGCTTCAGCTTCTCCAAGGAGGCCATCGCCGGGATCACGCCGATCGAGGAGATGCTCGCCGTCGGCGCGGCGCCGGAAGAAGCCGCGCCGGGCGCCGCCGCGCCCGTCATCATCCGCGACGGCATGACCCAGGAGGAGCTTTCCGGGACCTTCCTCGAAGCGCTCGCGACCGGGCGCGGCGACCGGGGAGGCGGGTTGACCCTGGCCCCCCTCGAGCTGCCTCTCGTCGTCAGCGGCTTCTCCGCCCGGGCCTTCGAGAGGGTCCGGTCGTTCTTCGCCCCCAGGGGATTCCGGGCCCTCCGGGGCGGGACCGGGGGGCAGGCCAAGCCCTCCGACGCGCCCGCCGCCCCGTCTCTCCGCGAGGGCGACGCCGTCGGCGTCCAGCTCATCGGCGGCGACCTCGACATGTCCGCGGTCGGGACGGCGACCTACGTCGACGGCGCCAAGGTCCTCGCCTTCGGCCATCCGGTCTACAACCTGGGCAAAGTCGATTACGCCATGACCCGGGCCGACGTCATCACGGTCATGCCCAGCCTCGAGAGCTCGTTCAAGCTGGCCTCGATGGGCCCGGTCATCGGCCGCTTCAGCCAGGACCGGACGCCCGGGGCGGCGGGGGAGATCGGGGCCCTGCCCCGCCTCATCCCGCTCAACATCGGCTTCCAGACCGGGCCGGCCGCCCGCAAGGAGTTCAAGCTCAAGCTCGTCGCCGACAAGTTCCTGACCCCGGCGCTCATCAACATGGCCGTCTCCGGGCTGGTCACGAGCGAGGAACGGAGCTACGGCGACATCACGCTCGATTTCAACGCCGACGTCTTCCTCGACAAGGGCGGCCTCGGCGTGCACCTCGAGGACCTCTTTTCCGGCAGCTACGACGCTCCTCCCGTGGGCCTGTCCGGGCTCCTGGCCGCCGTCGTCCACTACCTGATGAACAACGAGTTCAAGGACGTCGGCATCTACCGCATCGACCTCAGCGTCCGGGCCATCGAAGAGAGCCGGCTGGCCACCCTCGAAAAGGTCCTCCTCGACAAGTACGAGGTCTCCCCGGGCGAGGCCATCCGTCTCCAGGCCTTCTATCGGACGCAGAACGAGGAGAGCCTGGTCGAGGAGGTCACGATCGCCGCCCCGGCCCTGCCCGCCGGGAGCGAGTTCCAGATCCTCGTCGGCGACGCCGCGTCGATGCAGCAGGTCGAGCGGACCCAGTACCGCATCCAGGAGTACGTTCCGCGGAGCCTCGAACAGCTCGTCCGGCTGCTCAGCAACCTCCGCAAGAACAACCGGATCTATTTCCGGATCATGGCCACCAAGCCGGGTCTCTTCCTGAAAGGGGAGGAGCTGCCCAACCTGCCGCCGACGCTGAAGACGATGTTCGCTTCGCCGCGGGCCTCGGCCGCGGGCCCGACGGAGATCACCCGGTCGACGCTGAGCGAATACCAGCTCGCCATCCCCTACGTGTTCAAGGGCGGGGCCACCATCCCCGTCCGCATCCGGAAATAGGAGCATCCCGTGCCATGCGCAAACGCACCCTGCCCGCCGTCCTCGGATTCCTCGTGCTGGTCCCGGCCCTCCAGGCCGTCGTGCCCCAGAAGTGGGAGCTCCGGACCCGGGACGATTATCTGCGGGGCAAGTTCGACGGCGTCTCGGTCTCCTACGACGGCACGCTCGCCCTGGCGCCCAAGGAAGAGAAGATCGCGGCCCCCCAGGAGGAGTTCTATCTGTCGGTCCTGGCGACGGCGGACGGCCTGACCTTCCTCGGCACGGGCCACGGCGGCAAGGTCTACCGCATCGACAAGGACGGCAAGGCCGAGCTCTGGTTCCAGGCCTCCGAGATGGACGTGACCTCGCTCGTCCGGGACCGGAAGGGGACGCTCTACGCCGCGACGTCCCCGAACGGGAAGATCTACAAGATCACGGACAAGGGCAAGGGCGAGGAGTTCTTCAATCCGGCCGAAAAATACATCTGGGACCTGCTCTTCCTCGACTCGGGCGAGCTCTGGGCGGCCGTCGGCGAGAGCGGCGGCATCTACCGGATCTCGCCGCTCGGCGAAGGGCGGATGTTCTTCAAGGCCGCCGAGAACCACATCCTCTGCCTCGAGCGGACCGCCCGCGGGGACGTCGTCGCCGGGAGCGGCGGCAACGGGCTCGTCTACAGGATCTCGACGGAGGGGCGCGCCTCGGTCCTCTTCGAAACGCCCTACGAGGAGGTCCGGAGCCCTGGCCCTCGACCGCGAAGGGCTGATCTACGCCGCGGCGTCGGGGACGCCGACGCGGACCCGGAAGGACGAGGCGCTCGGACGCGCCCGTCCGTCTCGACGCCGAGGTCGTCCTCACCGTCAGCGCCTCCGGCGGCGTGAGCCGGCCCTCGGCCGCCTCGGGCGCGGCGCCGCCCGCCGGCCTTTCGGCCAAGGACGGCGGGGCGCTCTATCGCGTCACCGCCGACGGGCTGGCCAAGCGCCTGTGGAGCTCCGACGACGAGATGATCTACTCCCTTCTCTGGCGGGAGGACGGGAACAGGGTCGTCTTCGGCACGGGCGGCAAGGGCCGGATCTACTCCGTGGACCGGGACGAGAGGGTGGCCCTGCTCCTCCAGCAGAGCTCCGAGCAGGTCTATCAGCTCGTGCCCCTCGATTCCAAGATCTACGTCCTGTCGAACAATCCCTGCTATTTCGGGCTGCTGCTCACCGAGCAGCGCTTCGCCGGGGAATACACGAGCCCGGTCCTCGACGCCCGGACGCAGGCCTCGTGGGGGCGCGTCGTCTGGGACGCCGCCGTGGCCGCCGGCGCCTCGGTCCAGCTCCAGAGCCGGAGCGGCAACACGAGCGAGCCCAACGCGACCTGGACGGACTGGTCGCCCTTCTACGGCAAGACGGAGGAACAGGTCCTCAGCCCGAAGTCCCGCTTCCTGCAGGTCAAGGTCCTCCTGCGGACCCAGACCGGGAGGGCTTCGCCCGTCTTCAACCGGCTGACCGTGTTCTACCTGCAGGCGAACGTCGCCCCGGCCGTGACCCGGCTCGAGTTCCTGAAGCCGAACGAGGTCTTCCTCAAGCTCCCGGACCAGGACGACGTCATCCTCGGGGTCGAGCGGAACCTGGCCGACGCGCCGGCGAAGACCGGACGAGCTTCGCCTGGGCATGGCCTCCCGGAAGTCCGAGCGCAAGGGCTTCCAGACGGTCGCCTGGGACGCGGCCGACGAGAACGGGGACACGCTCCGGTATGCGCTGGCCATCAGGAAGGACGGCGAGACCGAGTGGCGCGTCCTCGAACCGGCCTGGACCGAGACGATCTACGCCTTCGACACGCTGGCCTTCCCGGACGGGACGTACCTCCTCCGGCTCACGGCCTCCGACTCACCGTCGAACCCGCTGGGCGTCGAGCTCAAGTCCGAAAAGACCAGCCCGCCCCTCGTCATCGACAACTCCCTGCCCGTCGTCAAGGGCTTCACCGCGGCGAAGACGGGGACCGGGCTCGACATCGCCTTCCAGGCGGAGGACGCCTATTCCTACATCGAGGAGGCCAAGGTGCTCGTCCGGCCGGGGGAATGGCGCGTCGTCTTTCCCGGTCGACGGGATCGCCGACTCGCGCAGCGAATCGTTCAAGTTCTCGCTGAAGCTTCCGGCCGGGGCGGAGAACCAGGTCACGGTGAGGGTCCGGGACAGCTACGGGAACGTCGGGGTGTTCCGGCAGAATTTCTGAGGCCGGGCTACTTCTTGGCCCGCTCGAGGTACTTGTCCTCGCGCGTGTCGACGCGGATGACGTCCCCTTCCTTGATGAACTCCGGCACCTGGACGATCGCGCCGGTCTCGAGGACGGCGGGCTTGTAGAGGGCCGTCTTGGTCGCGCCCTGGAGCCGGGGCTCGGTGCTGGCGACCTTGAGGTCCATGGTGTGGGGGAGGTTGACGCCGACGGCCTTGCCGTCGTACATCTCGACCTCGATGACCGTGTTCGGCTTGAGGTACTTGACGGCCTCGCCGATGGCCTCGGCGTTCATGGTCGACCTGCTCGTAGTTCTCGAGGTTCATGAAGAAGTAATCGCCGCCCTGCTCGTAGAGGAACTCCATCTCCAGCTCGTCGAGGCGGGCCTGCTCGAGACGCTCCTCGGACCGGAAGCGGTGCTCGGTCTGGGAGCCGACCAGGATGTTGCGCAGCTTCGTCTGGACCATGGCTTTCCACCGGCCGGGCGTGATGAGCTGCATCTCCATCACCCGGTAGAGGGTGCCGTCCATGATGATGATCATGCCTTTGCGGATGTTGGTCGCGTCGATCATTAGGGTCCTCCGAAAGGATACGGACGTCGGAGCGTCCGTCAAGCCGCTATTCTATCACACTCGTCAAAGACATACGATGGCACCTCGGCCGCTCTCGGCCGCGCCCTTCGTCGGCCTCGGCTCGGCTCGGAGGTCAGCCTCTCCCTCCTGGAAAAGCTTGGAAGGTATGACGGGTTGCTTTCAGCGGAAATTCTTTATATGAGGTTGCGAAGGAACAGATAATGAAGAACGTCTGCGGCGTATTGACGATCATCCTGGGCGCTCGGGCTCGCGACGGGCTGCAAGACGGCGGCGGAGGGGAACATGGTCGACCTGGTTCTGGTCAACGGGAAAGTCTGGACGGGCGACGCCGGCCCGGCCGTGGGCCGAGGCCGTGGCCGTCCGCGACGGCAAGATCTTCGCGGTCGGGACGACGGCGGAGCTGCGGGCCCTGTCGCCCTCCGGGACGAAGCTCGTCGAGCTCGGCGGCGCGCTCGTCCTGCCCGGCTTCATCGACAGCCACACCCATTTCCTGGCCGGCGGGTTCGCCCTGAAGAGCATCCAGCTCCGCGAGGCGAAGAGCCGGGAGGACTTCGTCGCCCGCATCGCGGCCAAGGCCCGGGAGCTCGGGCCGGGGCGGTGGATCCTCAACGGCGACTGGGACCACCAGCAGTTCACGCCGGTCGAGCTGCCGCGCAGGGATTGGATCGACGCCGTGACGCCCGACAATCCCGTCTGCGTCAACCGTCTCGACGGGCACATGATCCTGGCCAACAGCCTGGCCCTCAAGCTGGCCGGCGTCACCAGGACGACCCCCGTCCCGCCGGGCGGCGAGATCGTCAAGGACCCGGCGACCGGCGAGCCGACGGGGATCCTCAAGGACACGGCCATGGACCTCGTCTACGCCAAGATCCCCGAGCCCACGTTCGACGAGAAGCTCGAAGCGGCCGAAGCCTCGGTCCGGCACGCCGCGGAGAACGGCGTCACCTCGGTCCACGAGATGGCCGACGCGTCGAGCCTGGAGGTCTTCCAGGAGCTGGCCCGGCGCGGCCGGCTGACGACCCGCGTCCACGTCTACATCCCCATCACCGAGGTCGACACGCTCGCCCGGCTCAAGCTGAAGTCGCCGTTCGGCGGTCCCTATCTCAAGCTGGCGGGCCTCAAGGCCTTCGTGGACGGCTCGCTCGGCTCGGCGACGGCCTATTTCTTCGAGCCCTACACGGACGATCCGAAGACCTCCGGGCTTCTCCAACGGCCAGATGTTCCCCGAAGGGATCATGGAGAAGCGGATCCTCGAGGCCGACCGGGCCGGGCTCCAGGTGGCCATCCACGCCATCGGCGACCGGGCCAACAGCCTGCTCATCGACATGTACGAGAAGGCCGTCGCCGCGAACGGCCCGCGCGACCGGCGCTGGCGCGTCGAGCACGCCCAGCACCTGCGGCCGGCCGATATCGTCCGCTTCGGCAAGCTCGGCCTCGTCGCCTCCGTCCAGCCCTACCACGCCATCGACGACGGCCGCTGGGCCGAAGGCAAGATCGGGCCCGAGCGGGCCAAGACGACCTACGCGTTCGAATCCCTGCGCCGGGCCGGCGCGGTCCTCGCCTTCGGCTCGGATTGGACGGTCGCGCCGCTCGAGCCCCATCCTGGGGATCTACGCCGCGGTGACCCGCCGGACGCTCGACGGGAAGAAGCCGGGCGGCTGGATCCCGGAGGAGAAGGTCACCGTCGAGGAGGCCGTCCGGGCCTACACGGTGAACGGCGCCTGGGCCGAGTTCGCCGAGGCGGTCAAGGGCACGATCGCGCCCGGCAAGCTGGCCGACCTTGTCGTCCTCGACCGCGACATCTTCACCATCCCGCCCGAGGAGATCGGCGGGGCCAAGGTCCGGATGACCATCCTCGAGGGCCGCGTCATCTACGGGAAGGACTGATGGCCGCGGGGCTCTTTCCGGCCGAGCCCGGGCACATCGGCACGGACGAATCGGGCAAGGGGGACTTTTTCGGCCCGCTCGTCATCGCCGCCTTCTTCCTGCCCGAAGGCCAGGAGAAGGTCCTGCGGGAGCTCGGGGTCAAGGACTCGAAGAGGATCGTCGGACGCCCGCTGCCGCGAGATCGCCGAGGCCCTCAAGCGGGGCTACCCGTACCACTCCGTCATCAGCCATCGGCCCGGAGAAGTACAACGAGCTCTGGGCCAAGCTCCGCAACCTCAACCGGCTGCTGGCCTGGGGCCATGCCCGGGCCATCGAGAACATCCTCGAGCGCGTCCCGGCCGGCAAGGCCATCACGGACCAGTTCGGCGACGAGCGGTTCGTCCGCAACGCCCTGCTCCAGAAGGGCCGGGAGATCGAGCTCGTCCAGATGCCCCGGGCCGAGGAGGACGCCGCGGTCGCGGCCGCCTCGATCCTGGCCCGGGCCGAGTTCCTGACGAGGCTCCGCTACCTTTCGAAGGACGTCGGGACCGAGCTGCCCAAGGGCGCCTCGGAGCAGGTCGAGGCCGCGGCCGTGAAGCTCGTCCGCGAGAAGGGGCCCGGCATCCTGGACAAGGTGGCCAAGACCCACTTCAAGACGACCGTCCGCGTGCTGGCCGCCGCCGGGGTCGACAGGCTCGTCTGAGATGATCGTCCTGGGCAAGGTCGCCCTCATCGTCGCCCTCCTGCTCGTCCTCATCCGCCTCAAGTGGGACCTCGGCCTGGTCCTCTTCCTCGACACGTGTCTCGCGGCCGTCCTGTTCGGCATGACCCCCGGCGCGTTCGGCCGGGCCGTCCTCGCCGGCGCGACGTCGTGGGAGACGCTCGAGCTCGCCGGGATCGTCATCCTCGTCCTCTACCTCGGCGAGTTCCTCCAGTCGAGCGGCGCCTTCCGGACCATGGTCGACGCGCTGAAGAACCTCGTCCGGCGACGACCGTCTCATCCTGGCCATCCCCTCGGCCTTCATCGGCCTCCTGCCCATGATGGGCGGGGCCATGATGGGGGCGCCCATCGTCGAGGAGGCGGCCCGCCGCTGGGAGCGTCGACCCGGCCTGGAAGACCTTCTTCAACTACTGGTTCCGGCACGTCTGGGAGTACTGGTGGCCGCTCTACATCAACATCATCATGGCCGCGGCCATCTTCCAGGTCCCGGTCTGGAAGATCAGCCTCTACCAGGCGCCGTTCAGCCTGGTCGGCCATCGGGGCCGGGATCGTCGTCCTCTTCCGGAAGCTGCCGCGGCTGCCGTGCGAGCGGGAGCGATGCGGCTCATGGAAGGACGCCGGGCTCGTCGTCTTCAGCATCTGGCCCATCGTCCTGACCATCGTCCTCATCTTCGTCTTCCGGCTGAACATGCTCGTCGCCCTGGCCGTCGCCGCCGTCCTGACCCAGGCCACGTCGCAGGATGGGCCTCGGGGCCCGGTGGCGGGTCGTCGTCCGCGGCTTCTCGCTCAAGACGGTCTGGCTCATCGTCGCCGTCATGGTCTTCAAGAAGGTCCTCGAGTCCTCGGGGGCGCTCGACGCCGTCGTCCGGGCCGTCCCGCCCCACGGCCTGTCCGCGTACGCGCTGATGTTCGCGGCCCCGTTCGTCGTCGGCCTGCTGACGGGCGTCAATCAGGCCTTCGTGGCCATCTCCTTTCCGCTGCTCGTCCCGATCATCGGCACGGGGACGCCCGACATGGTCCTGATGACCTTCGCCTACGTCAGCGGCTTCGTCGGCATCCTCCTCTCTCCGGCCCATCTCTGCCTGGCCCTGACGGCGGATTACTTCAAGGCCGACCTGAAGGACGTCTACCGCATCCTCGCCTGGCCCGCGGCCGCGGTCTTCGCCGCGGCCCTGCTGGAGCTCCTGATCTTCCGCGTCTTCTAATATGCGGGCGCTTTCGTTCTATAATGGGCCGGAACGCCCAAGCCTGGAGGCTGCCATGAGAACCTCGCGAATCGCCGTCCTTCCGCTGGCCCTGCTCATCCTGGCCGCGGCGGCCCTCGGCGCCGGACCGTTGAAAGCGATCAAGGCGGGCCGCGTGGTCGACCCGTCCACGGGTCAGGCCCTGCCGGCCCAGGTCCTCCTCATCGAGGGCCGCCTGATCAAGGCCATGGGGCCCGACGTCAAGATCCCCAAGGAGGCCGAGGTCATCGACCTGACGGCGATGTCGGTCCTGCCGGGCCTCATGGATTGCCACACCCACGTCTGCGAGATGATCTCGGGCGCCGGCGGCTTCGAGCTGCGCTTCCGGAGCCATTACCTGGTCGATACCACGCTCGACCGGGCCCTCCAGGGCGTGGCCGATCTCCGCTCGTTCCTCGAGGCGGGATTCACGACCCTGCGGGACATGGGGAACGCCGGGGAATACGCCGACATCGCCCTCAAGAAGGCCCTGAGGAAGGGCCTGATCTCAGGCCCGAACCTGCTCGTCTCGGGCAAGATCATCGCGCCCTTCGGGGGACAGAACGTCGTCACCTACGACGATCCGGATTACGGGCGGCGCGACTATCTTTACGCCGACTCGCGCGACGAGATGAGGGCCGCGGTCCGGACGAACGCCCATTACGGCGCCGATTGGATCAAGATCGTCATCGACGACCAACGCTACATCTACACGGCGGAGGACATCCGTTTCATCGTCGCCGAGGCCGCCAACGCCGGGCTCCGGGTCGCCGCCCATACCCTGACCGAGCGGGGGGTCCGCAACGCGATCGAAGGCGGTGTGGCCACGATCGAGCACGGATTCACCATGCCCGACGACGTCATCGAAGCGGCCAAGGCCAAGGGGATCTGGCTCTGCGGCACCGAGCTGTCCAAGGAGGCCTGGGCCGTTTACGGCGCGGACGCGATCTACGCGAGGGTGATCGACCGGCTGAAGCGGGCCCACCGGCTGGGCCTGCCCATGGCCTTCGGTTCGGACCTGATCGTGGACATCCCGGGCTTCGGCCGCGGTCAGGCGGCCCTGACCGAGCTCCAGTCCTGGATCGACGCCGGGGTGCCCGGCTCCCGCCATCCTGAAAGCCATGACCAGCGACGCGGCCCGGATGCTGGGGCTCGAAAAGACGCGGGGCGCTCGTGAAGGCCGGCTTCGTCGCGGACCTCATCGCGGTGGCGGGGGATCCGCTCGCGGACATCCTCACGCTCCGGAAAGTCGGCTTCGTCATGAAGGACGGCGTCGTGTTCAAGGCGCCGGGCCGGGCGGCGGGAGAGTGACCATGGCCGGAACGCAGCGGCTCTATTACGAGGACCCGTACCTGCTCGAGTTCGAGGCCGAGGTCGTCGTCCGGACGGAGCGCGACGGACATCCGGCCGTCGTCCTCGACCGGACCGCTTTCTATCCGGAGTCCGGCGGCCAGCCCTGGGACAAGGGGACGCTCGGCGGCGTCGAGGTCCTCGCGGTCGTCGACGAAGACGGGGCGATCCTCCACGTGCTGCGGTCGGAGATCGCGGCCGGGCCGGTCCGCGGCCGGATCGACCGGGCCACGCGCCTCGACCACATGCAGCAGCACACGGGGCAGCACGTCCTGTCCCAGGCTTTCTGGGAGCTCCTCAAAGGCGAGACCCTGTCCTTCCACATGGGCCCGGACGTCTCGACCCTGGAGATCGGGCTCAAGACGATCTCCGACGCCGACTGCGACCGGGTCGAGGACCGGGCCAACGCCGTCGTTTGGGAAGACCGGCCGGTCAAGACCTATTTCGTGCCCGAGGAGAAGATCGGCGAAGTGCCTTTGAGGAGGCCTCCGAAGAAACAGGGGCTCCTCAGGGTCGTCGAGGTCGACGGCTTCGACTATTCGGCCTGCGGCGGGACGCATGTCCGGCGCACCGGCGAGATCGGCCTCATCAGGATCGGCGGGACCGAGAAGATCCGCGGCAACCTCCGCTTCGAATTCCTGTGCGGGGGGAGGGCCCTGCGGGACTACCGGGCCAAGGACCGGTCGGCGCGGAAGCTGGCCGCGGCCTTCTCCTGCCCGGCCGCGGACGTGGCCGGGCCGGTCGAGAAGCTCGTGGCCGAGGGCAAGGCCTTGAAAAAGCGGGCCCGCCGTCTCGAGGAGCGGCTGGCGGCCTTCGAATCCCGGGAGATCATCCGCGCCGGCCGCCGGGCGCGTCATCGCCGGCGTCCTCGAGGACAAAACGCCGGAGGAGGCCCGCTTCCTGGCCCTCGCTATCGTCAAGGGCGGCGAGTATGCCGTGGCTTACGGGGCCGTCGGAGAGAGCCAGGCCCATGTCATCATCGCCCGGTCCGAGACCCTCAAGCCCGATCTCCGGCAGGCCGTCCCGGCCGTCGCCGCGGTCGTCCCCGTCAAGGGCGGGGGAGGCCCCTCGCTCGTCGAGCTGGTCATGGCCGATCAAGGCCCGGCTGGGGGACGCCGTCGACGCCGCCGCGGCGTGGCTCCGGGAGAACACGTGAAGCGCGTCCTGGTCGTCGGCAGCTCCAACACGGACATGATCGTCCGCGTGCCGCACATCCCGCGGCCCGGGGAGACTATCCTGGGCGGGGACGTTCACGATGGCGGGCGGGGGCAAGGGAGCGAACCAGGCCGTGGCCGCGGCCCGGGCCGGCGGCCTGGTCACCTTCGTCGCGCGGATCGGGGACGACGTCTTCGGCGAGCGGGCGCTGGCCGGCTTCGCGGCCGACGGGATCGACACGCGGTTCGTTCTCCGGACCTCCGGCGCGGCCTCGGGCATCGCCCTGATCGACGTGGACGACCGGGGCGAGAACAGCATTTCCGTCGCCTCCGGCGCCAACGCGCTCCTCTCCGCCGCGGACGTCGAGAGCGCGGCCGATGCGTTCGCCGCGGCGGACATCGTTCTCGTCCAGCTCGAATCGCCGATCGAAACCGTCGAAGCCGCGGTGCGGAAGGCGGGGGAGAGGGGCATCCCGGTCATCCTCAATCCGGCCCCGGCCCGCCCGCTCGATGAGGGTCTCCTCTCCCGGGTCTCAGTCCTGACCCCCAATGAGAACGAGGCCGAGCTCCTCTCCGGGATCGCGGTCAGGGACGAGGGCGGCGTCCGAAGCGCGGCCGCGCGGCTCCGCGCCCGCGGCCCGGCGACCGTCGTCATCACGATGGGCGAGCGGGGCGCTTACGCTTCCTCAACGGAATTCGAAGGCGCTGGTCCCGGCCTTCAAGGTCGATCCCGTCGATACGACGGCGGCGGGCGACGTCTTCAACGGCGCCCTGGCCGTGGCCTTGGCGGAGAAGCGGACCCTGAACGACGCCCTTCGCTTCGCCCAGGCCGCCGCGGCCATCTCCGTCACCCGTCCCGGCGCCCAGCCCTCCGCGCCCGACGCGCGGAGATGGCGTTCCTCGCGAGCGATAGCGAAGCCGGTCCCTGAATGACCTGCGAAGCTCACTCAGAAGTTCCGGACGCCGAAGCGGCGGGGATATCATTAGAAGTCCTCTGCGGGACGAGGGCCCCCGGATGCGACTCGACCCGGACGTTCCGAGGTTGGGAAGCGGGATGGTATCCAGCTGAGCTGACGGCCGTCCGTCCGATCTCATTCGTAGCGGAGGGAGACGATGGGGTCCATGTGGGCGGCCTTCTGGGCCGGGAAGATGCCGAAGAACAGGCCGATGGCGACCGAGACCGACAGCCCCAGCGACGACCGACCAGAGCGGAGACCGTCGCCGGGAGCGGCGTCGCGGCCTTGACGACGAGGGCGATGCCGAAGCCGACCAGGACGCCGAGGATCCCGCCGACCCCGGTCAGGACGATGGCCTCGATCAGGAACTGCTTCAGGATGTCGCCCGGCGCGGGCCCCGATGGCCTTGCGGATGCCGATCTCGCGGGTCCGCTCCTTGACCGAGACGAGCATGATGTTCATGACCCCGATGCCGCCGACGAGGAGGCCGATCGAGGAGATGACGATCATGACCAGGTAGGCGGCGCCCGTCAGCTGGTTGTAGAGGTCGACCATCGTGTCCTGGGTCATGATGGCGAAGTCGTTGGGCTTTCCGTAGGGGACCTTGCGCCGCTGGCGGAGGACGTTGGTGATCTCCTCGATGGTCTCGCCGAGCGTGTCCTGCGCGCGGGGAGCGGCGATGATCTCCAGGCGGTCCTTTTCGTAGCGGAAGTACTTCATCAGCGTCGTGATGGGCAGGCCGACGAAGTTGTCCCGGCTCTGGCCGAACATCTGGCCCCGCTTGCTCAGGACGCCGACGACCGTGAAGGTCTCGGCGCCGACGCGGATCTCCTTGCCGACCGGGTTCGTCGTCGGGAAGAGGAGGTCGGCGGTCTCCGAGCCGAGGACGCAGACCCGGGCGCTGCGGGCGATCTCGGACTCGGTGAGGAACCGGCCCAGCCTCGGCAGGTAGAGCGACATGACGACGGGCCACTTGTCGTTCATCCCGATGACCATGGCGCGTGTCGCTCTTGGCGTTCCGGTACTTGACCTCGATCTGCTCGAACGGGCTGACGTAGATGCTGACGGCGACGGCCCGGACGAGGGGCGCGCCCTTTTCGATGGCCTTGGCGTCCTCGAAGGTCAGGTCCTTGCGCGTCCGCTCCTCGTCGGTCATCCGCCCCATCTGGACGGCCTCGTTCTTGGTGATGATGATGAGGTCGGAGCCGGCCGACTGGAGCTCGGACAGGAAGCTCTTGTTGAGGCCCTGGATGATGGAGACCATGCCGATGACGGTCATGACCCCGATGACGATGCCGAGGATGGTCAGGAACGAGCGGAGCTTGTGGGACCGCAGGGAATCGACGGCCATGCGGAAGACTTCGCGGAAGATGCTGGATCCGGATCATTGTTCCGCCCTCAGGGCCTCGACGGGATCGAGCTTGGCCGCCCGGTTGGCCGGGTAGATGCCGAAGAACAGGCCGATCGACCAGGACATGACCATGGCCAGCGACGATCGACGACGGGCTCGACGCTCGAGGGCATGGAGGTCGCCGCGGAGACGATCCGGGCGACGAGGAAGCCGAGGGCGATGCCGATGAACCCGCCCAGGCCGGAGATGACCGCGGATTCGATGAGGAACTGGAAGAGGATGTCCCGGCGCCGCGCGCCCGACGGCCATGCGGATGCCGATCTCCTTCGTCCGCTCGGACACGGAGACGAACATGATGTTCATGATGACGATGCCGCCGACGACGAGGGCGATCGAGGACGACGGCGATCATGGCGAAGTAGATGCCCGACGTGGCCGTCTTGTAGAACTGGATGAAGGTCTCGGAGGTGGCGAAGGAGAAGTCGTCGGGGTCGTTGTAGCCCCGCTTCCGCCACGACCGGAGGACGGTCCGGACCTCGTCCTGGGCCTGGGCCATCTCCTCCTGGGAGTTCGTGTGGATGTTGATGTTGATGGAGCGGCGCGAGCCGTAGACCTTCATGAAGGTCGTGATGGGGATGCGGACGTAATTGTCCTGGCTGAAGCCCAGGATCTTGCCCTTCTTCTTGCCCGACGCCGATGACCTGGAAATTCCGGCCGCCGACCTTGAGCCAGCGGCCGAGCGGGTCGAGCGCCGCCGAAGACCTTCTCGGCGATGTCGGACGCCGATGACGCAGACGTAGCGGGAGTGGTCCTCGTCCTCGCTCTGGAGGTGGCGGCCGCTCGTCGAGCTCGACGACCGAGCCGATCACGTGGTCGAGGTAGGTCACGCCGCGGACCTCGGTCTCCTTGAGCGGACTGGCTGCCGTACTTGACGGTCGCGTTGGTCGAGGTGCAGGCGCCGACGAGCTCGCAGGACCGGGCAGTTGGCCCGGATGAGGTCGCATCTCGACCAGGGTGATGTCCTTCCGCTTCATCTGCTCGCGGAAGTCCTTGAGGGACGTCCCGATCATGGAGAACTTCTGGACCGAGAAGTCGTTGGCCCCGTAGAAGGACATCTTCGTGTAGACGTAGTTGTTGAGGCCCTGGATGACGGAGACGACGGCGATGATGGTCAGGACGCCGATGATGATGCCGAGGAGGGTCAGGAAGGTCCGGAGCTTGTTGGACCGGAGGGAGACGATGGCCATCGTGAACGATTCTCTGAGCTGCAGCTTGGCCATGGATGTACCGTCTATTCTACCCTAGTATACGGATACCGAATCGGTTCGATTCCGCTACTGACGGCCCGACAGGGGATCATCCCGACGAACGAGATGGCGCCTCGCGGCTCGTCCACGTCCGCCTGGAGGCTGAACCGGGCTCACCTGGGCCCTTCGCGAGGCCGCTTCGGCATCCGTTCCGACACGCTCTCGGGCCGGACGGCTGAAGTCTGTCCGCATGAGTGACACCGCCCCTACTAGGACCCGTCCGGGCGACGGGATCGCCCTGACTAAGCGACCGTGCTCCGATATCGTCGGCATACGACCCCGATGAGACTCAATAAGTTCCTGGCGCACGCCGGGGGTGCTGCTCCGGCGGGAGGCCGACCGTCTGGATCGCCGAGGGCCGCGTCGCGTCAACGGCCAGGTCGTCCTGGAGCTCGGCGGAGAAGATCGACCCGGCGCGGGACAAGGTCGTCGCCGGCGGCAAGCTCGGTCAAGGGGCGAGGAGGAGCGGCCAGGTCTACATCCTCCTCAACAAGCCGGCCGGCCGGGTCGTCAGCGTCAAGGACCCGTTCGGGCGGCCGACCGTCATGGACCTCCTCAAGAACCTGCCCGCCCGCGTCTTTCCCGTCGGGCGGCTCGACCTCGACACCGAGGGGGCGCTCCTGCTCACGAACGACGGCGACCTGGCCCTCCGCCTGGCCCATCCGCGCTTCGGGGTCGCCAAGGTCTACGAGGCCCGGGTCGAGGGCGACCCGACGGAAGCGGACCTCGACAAGGTCCGGCAGGGGATCTTCCTCGAGGGCCGCAAGACGGCCCCGGCCCGGGTCACGGTCCTCGCGGCGCGGCCACCGCACACGACGCTCAAGGTGGAGATCCACGAAGGCCGGAAGCGCGAGATCCGGAAGCTGTTCGAGGCGATAGGCTATCCCGGTCGGCGGCCTGAAGCGCGTCGATTTCGCCGGGCTGACCCTCGAGGGCCTCAAGCCCGGCCAGTGGCGCTATCTGCGGACCGGCGAGGTCCGGCGGCTGAAGAAGCTCGTCGGGCTCGAAGCGCCCCCGGCCGCTATTTCGACCCGTCCGGCAGGCCCTCGCCCTTCTCGCCCGGCGCGGCGAACGCCTTCGAGGCCCTTGGCGAGCCGCTGGAGCTCCCGGTCGACCAGGCCGTGGACGGTGCCGTCCGGAAAGTCCCGTCGCTTCGGCGGCGCCGGCCTCGACGCCCGGTCAGGATCTCGATCCCCTCGTCGATCGTCTTGACCGGATAGACGTGGAACTTCCCGTCCGCGACCGCGTCGACGACGTCCGGCCGGAGCATCAGGTTCTGGACGTTCTGGTGGGGGATGATGACGCCCTGGGTCCCCGTCAGGCCCTTGGCCTGGCAGACGTCGAAGAAGCCCTCGATCTTCTCGTTGACCCCGCCGATCGGCTGGATCTCGCCCTTCTGGTTGAGCGAGCCCGTGACGGCCAGGTCCTGGCGGAGGGGCAGCCCGGACAGGCTCGACAGGATGGCGTAGACCTCGGTCGAGGAGGCGCTGTCGCCGTCGACCCCGCCGTAGGACTGCTCGAAGGCCAGGGAGGCGGACAGGGCGAACGGCTTGTCCTGGGCGTATTTCCCCCGCAGGTAGCCGCCGAGGATGAGGACGCCCTTGTTGTGGGTGCGGCCCGCTCAGGTCGGCCTCGCGCTCGATGTTGATGACCCCGGCCCGGCCCATGGCCGTCCGGGCCGTGATGCGGGTCGGCTTGCCGAACATGAACTGGCCCATGTCGTAGACGGACAGGCCGTTGACCTGGCCGACGACCGCGCCCTGCGGTGTCGATGAGGATGCGTCCCCTCCTCGATCATCTCCTGGATCTTGTCCTCGATCAGGCTGACCCGCTCGAACCGCTCCCGGACGGCCTTGCTCGACGTCCTCGCGGCCGACGGCCGGCCTGGCCTGTCCTTGCCGGCCCAGTAGCTCGCCTCGCGGATGACGTCGGCGATGACGTGGAACCGGGTCGAGAGCTTCTTCTGCCGGCCGGCGATGCGGGTCCCGTACTCGATGAGGGCCGCCGATGCCCGTCCCGGTCGAAGGGGCAGGAGCTCGTCCTCGTCGCAGATCTTCTTGATGAACCGGACGTAGTCGCCGACGGTCTTCTCGGTCCTGGTCCATCTCCGAGTCGAACTCGGCCTTGATCTTGAAGATCTTCTTGAAGTCCTCGTCCGGCGAAGTAGAGGAGGTTGTAGATGTAGGCGTCGCCGATCATGACGACCTTGACGTTGCAGGCTTGATCGGCTCCGGCTTGAGGCGGGACGGTCGCGAACAGGAACATCGGGGCGAAGTTCTGGATCTCGAAGATCTGGTTGCGCAGGGTCCGCTTGAGGGTCGGCCCAGACGCCCGGCTCGACGAGGGCGTCCAGGGCGTTGATGACGAGGTAGCCGCCGTTGGCCTTGAGGAAGGAGCCGGCCTTGATCTTGGTGAAGTCGGTCTGGCCGATCCCGATCCGCGAGTCATGGTCGACTCGATCGAGCCGAAGAGGTTGACGTAGTTCGGGTTGGTCTCCATGACGACGGGCGCGCCGTGCTGGTCCGGAGTTGTCGACGAGGAGGTTGACCCGGTATTCGAGGAAGGGTCCGCCGGGCTCCTTCTCCTCCTCGTCCTTCTTCTGGTTCTTGAAGAGCTCGATGGTTCTTGACGAGGTTCTCCTCGACCTGGTCGAGGTAGTCGCCGATCTCGGGGGGAGGCGAACGGCTTCCGGATCTCGTCGACGCCGCCCTTGATGATGGGCGTGATGGCCTCGTCGTCCCAGTCCCGGAGCAGGGTCCGCGTCTCCTCGTCGATCTCCTTGAGGCGCTCGAAGACGGCCTCGAGCTTGGCCGTCAGCTTCTCGTACTTCGCCCGGAGGTCGTCGAGCGTCTCCTTGGGGAACTTCTTCTCCTTGACCAGGGCGTCGATCTTGGCGAAGGGGACGGGCTGCGCCGTCGATGACCGGGATGAGGTCGGGCCGGGTGAACAGGCCCATCTGGACCTGGATGACGGAGAAGCCCTGCTCGGCGACCTCCTCCTCGAAGGCCTGGAGGAGTGTCCTTCTGCTTCTTCTGCTGGCTCTCGACGATCGGCGTCCCGCTTGTCCGTGTAGTACGTGCTCTTCAGGAGGTCGGGGATGTTCGTCTTGAGCATCTCGATGAGCTTGTCCATCGCCTCGGCGAAGAGCTTGCCCTGGCCGGCCGGGAGCATGAGGAGGACGGGCTCGTCGGGATACTTGAAGTTGTTGACGTAGAGGATGTCGTCGGGCGTCTTGTCGCCCTTCTCCAGCTGCTCGAGCAGCTGCTTGATCGTCGTCGTCCGGCCGGTGCCGACCATGCCGGTGATGAAGATGTTGTAGCCGAGGCTCTTGATGTCGAGGCCCGTCTGGATGGCCCGGAGGGCCCGCTCCTGGCCGATGATCTCGTCGCAGGGCCGGGCCTCCGCGCTCGATTCGACGGGGACGAGGTCGGGGCAGCACGTCCAGCGCAGCTGCGTCCGGGGCGAGCTCGGTGAATCCGGTCTTCGTTCTCATGCGCTCAACTCCTTGAATCCCAAACTATCATAATCCCCGCGATTCCTCAAGGCGGCGGGCCGGCTCGGCGCGGCGGATGATTGCGCCCGACATCTGATGAATAATGCGCCCGGACATCTGGCTAGAATAGGCGCCTCGGCTCCGGATCCGCCGGGACGACTGCAAGTCGATCTCCGACGAGAGGGCGAGACGACCATGAAGATCCATCAAGGCAAGCTCCAGGCCAAGGGGTTCCGGATCGCGATCGTGGTCAGCCGCTTCAACAGCTTCATCTCCGAGCGGCTGCTCGAGGGGGCCCTGGAGGCCCTCCAGAAGATGGGCGCCCAGGAGGCCGACCTGACCGTCTACAAGGTGCCGGGCTCGTTCGAGGTCCCGATCGTCGCCAAGAAGATCGCCAAGGCCAAGGCGGCCGACGGCATCCTCTGCGTCGGCGCCCTCATCCGCGGCGATACGCCCCACTTCGACTTTCTCAGCGCCGAGGTGACCAAGGGGCTGGCCCAGATCGCCATGGACGACGGCGTCCCCGTCTCCTTCGGCATCCTGACCGTCGACACGGTCGAGCAGGGCATCGAGCGGGCCGGGACCAAGGCCGGCAACAAGGGCTATGACGCCGCCTTCTCGCTCGTCGAGACCCTGAACGTGATCAAGGAGGCGGGCCTCCGCTGAGGGCGGACGCCGGCTCGAGCCATGGGACAACGACGCAAGGCGCGGGAGTGCGCCCTCCAGATCCTGTTCCAGCTCGAGTTCAACGCCGGCGATCCCAAGGACCTCGTCCGGGTCTACTGGGAGCACCAGAAGGCCGCGCGCCGAAGTCCGCGACTACGGGACCTGGATCGTCGAGACGATCCTCGCCCACGGCGCGGACGATCGACGGGGCCATCCAGGCGGCCTCGAAGAACTGGCGCCTGGCCCGGATGGCCGTGGTCGACCGGAACATCCTGAGGATCGCCGTCTGCGAGCTCCTCTACGAGCCCGCGCTCGTCCCGGCCATCGTGATGGACGAGGCCATCGAGATCGCCAAGCGCTACAGCGGCGAGGAATCGGCCGTGTTCGTCAACGGCGTCCTCGACGCGGTCGTCCGGAGCCTCGGGGACCCGGCCGGCGAAGGCCGGACGAGGCCGGCCAAAGAAGGCAGAGCATGAGCACGAAAGACGAGCCCGCCGAGCTCGACCAGGACGTCGCCCGGCGGGAGAAATACCGCAAGCTCGGCGAAGCGGGCGTCCCGCTCTTCCCCTACACGGCGGCCCGGACGCACGAGGTCGCGGAGGTCGTCGCGGCCTTCGCCGGCCTGACCGCGGCCGAGCTCGAGGAGAAGAAGGCCGGCCGTCGTCGTCCCCGGCCGGATCATGTCCATCCGCCGATGGGCCGGGCCACGTTCTTCCACATCTCCGACGGCCGGCAGCAGCTCCAGGCCTACGTCCGCGAGGACAAGGTCGGGGCCGAGGCCTACGAGCGCTTCGCCCTCTTCGACCTCGGCGACGTCGTCTCGGTCTCCGGGACCCTCTTCAAGACGCGCACCGGCGAGCTGACCGTCCTTTGCGACGCCGTCACCTTCCTGGCCAAGTGCCTCCACCCGCTGCCCGAGAAGTGGCACGGCCTCCAGGACGTCGAGCTCCGCTACCGGCAGCGCTACCTCGACCTCATCATGAACCCCGAGGTCGGCGAGGTCTTCCGCCTGCGCAGCGCCATCGTCGCCCACATCCGGCGGTTCTTCGACGCCCGCGGCTACGTCGAGGTCGAGACGCCGATGATGCACCCCATCCCGGGCGGCGCCCTGGCCCGGCCGTTCAAGACCTTCCACAACGCCCTCGGGCATCGAGCTCTACCTCCGCATCGCCCCCGAGCTCTACCTCAAGCGCCTGGTCGTCGGCGGCCTGCGACAGGGTCTACGAGATCAACCGGAGCTTCCGCAACGAGGGCATCGACGCCCAGCACAACCCCGAGTTCACGATGCTCGAGTTCTACGAGGCCTACAAGGACTACTTCGACATGATGGACCTCACCGAGGAGCTCCTGTCGGGCCTGGCCGTGGACCTCCTCGGCAAGGACGAGGTCCCGTTCGGCGAGCACACGATCTCCTTCAAGCGGCCCTTCAAGCGGCTCAAGTTCATCGACGCCTGCGTCGAGCACAGCGGCCTGGCCCCCAGCCGCTTCGAAGACCGCCCGGGCCTCATCGCCTTCGCGGCCGGCCTGGCCCCGGACAAGAAGCCCCAGATCCTACGGCAAGGCCCTGGACGTCATCTTCGACCGGTTCGTCAAGGACCACATCGTCCAGCCGACCTTCATCACCAACCCGCCCCGGGAGATCTCGCCCCTGGCCAAGACCTCGCGCGAGAACCCGGAGGAGTCCGAGCGCTTCGAGCTCATGATCGCCGGGATGGAGGTGGCCAACGCCTTCTCGGAGCTGACCGATCCGGCCGAGCAGCGGGCCCGCTTCGAGGAGCAGGCCCAGGAGAGGCGACGGGGCGACGAGGAATCCCACGCCGTCGACCTGGACTACGTCGAGGCCCTCGAGTACGGCCTGCCGCCGACGGGCGGGGAGGGCATCGGCATCGACCGGCTGACGATGATCCTGGCCAACCGGAAGACGATCCGGGAGGTCATCCTCTTCCCCCTCCTGAGGCCGAAATAGACCCATGAGCTTCGAGCTGTTCGTCGCCCGGCGCTACCTGACGGCCAGGAGGAAGCAGGCCTTCATCTCCGTCATCACCCTGATCTCCGTCGGCCGGCATCGCCATCGGCGTCGCCGCCCTGGTCATCGCCATCGCCCTCATCACCGGGTTCCAGGGCGACGTCCAGGACAAGATCCTCGGCGCGACCTCCCACGTCATGGTCTCGGACCTCGGCGGCCGGGGCCTCGAAGGCTACGACGAGATGGCCGGAAAGATCCGGGCCCTCCCGGGCGTCGAGTCGGTCTCGCCCGTCGTCTACAACACCGTGCTCATCACCGGGATCGGCGACAGCTCGGGGGCGCTCGTCAAGGGCATCGATTTCGAGCGGGAGCGGCCGGGCTCGGCCTGGCTCCAGACGCTCGAGGCCGGCGAGATCCCGCAGGCCGGGCGGGGCCCGCGACGGGCTCCTCCTCGGCCGGGAGCTGGCCCTGCGCATCGGCGCCCAGGTCGGCGACGTCGTCGACGTCGTCACCGCCTCCTCGACCCTGTCGCCCGATGGGCCTCCTGCCGAAGCGGAAGACGTTCGAGGTCGCCGGGATCTTCAACACCGGCCTCTACGAGTTCGACAGCGCGACGGCCCTGGTCGCGATCGGCGTCGCCCAGAAGCTCTTCGGCCTCGAGGGCCGGGCCAGCTACATCCAGGTCAAGCTCGCGGACATCTTCGCGGCGCCCGGCGATCGGCGGAGAGGATCAAGGCGGTCCTGCCGCCCGTCGTCTACATCACGACCTGGATGGAGCTCAACAAGTCGCTCTTCTCGGCCCTCAAGCTCGAGAAGAACATCATGTTCCTGACCATCACCCTGATCGTCATCGTGGCCGCCCTGAACATCATCGCCACCCTCATCCTCATGGTCATGGAGAAGACCCGCGACATCGGCATCCTCATGGCCATCGGGGCGACCCCCCAGATGATCAACCGGATCTTCTTCTTCCAGGGCGCCCTCATCGGCGTCATCGGAACGGCCCTCGGGCGTCGCCCTCGGCCTCGGCTGGTGCGGCTGGCCAACGCCTTCGAGCTCATCAAGATCCCCGTCGACATCTACCAGATCTCCTACGTCCCGTTCCGGATGCAGGCCGCTCGACCTGGCCGTCATCGTCGGCGTGACCCTGCTCATCAGCTTCGTCTCGACCCTCTTCCCGGCCCGCCGGGCGGCCAAGATCGATCCCGTGGTGGCGCTGAAATATGAGTGAGCCCGTCCTCGTCGCCGAAGGCCTGGGCAAGACCTACCCCCTGCCCAAGGGCGAGCTCCGCGTCTTCGAGGGGCTCGATTTCGCGCTCGAGCGCGGCGAGCTCGCGGCCGTCATGGGCGATGTCGGGCGTGGGCAAGACGACGCTCCTCAACCTCCTCGGCGGGCTCGACCGGCCGTCCGAGGGCCGCGTCTTCCTCGACGGCGAGGACCTCTTCGCCGGGACCGACCGGGAGGTCGCCGCGGTCCGCAACCGCAAGATCGGCTTCGTCTTCCAGGTCTATCCACCTCCTGCCCGAGTTCACCGTCGCTCGAGAACGTCAGCTTCCCCCTGATGATCGGCGGCGTCGCCGCGCAAGGACGCGTTCCGCCGGGCCCTCGAGATGCTCCGGGAGGTCGGCCTCGAGGACAAGGCGGCCTCGCGGCCGGGCCAGCTGTCGGGCGGCGAGCAGCAGCGCGTGGCCATCGCCCGGTCCCTGGTCAACAATCCCTGCCTGCTCCTGGCCGACGAGCCGACCGGCAACCTCGACTGGAAGACGGGGGAGAAGGTCCTCCGCCTCGTCCTCGACCTCCACGAGCGGAAGGGGCTGTCCTCGATCCTCGTCACCCACAACGAGAAGATCGCCCGCTACTGCCACAAGGTCTACATGATGGAGGCGGGGACGATGAAACGCCTGGCCTCGCTCCCGAGTTAAGGGATTGGGCGGTCGCGCCGGCCCCCGGGGCGTCCCGGCGCTTTGACCGTGCCGGTCCGATATGGTATATAATAGAAGGATATTCGACATGAAAAAGGCCCTTCTCCTCCTCGGACTCCTCGTTCTCCCCGCCTTCCTGGCCGCCCAGGACATCGTGGAGAAGGTCGAGATCGCCGGCAACGACCGCGTGACCACCGAGACGGTCCTCTACTACCTGACCGTCCGGGAGGGGGACCTCTACAGCGCCGACCAGTTCCGCCGGGATTTCCGGGTCCTCTGGTCGACCGGGTTCTTCTCGAACATCAAGTTCGAGGAGGCCCAGGGGACCCGGGGCAAGATCGTCAAGATCACCGTCGAGGAGAACCCCGTCGTCCGGGCCGTCACCTTCAAGACCGGGAAGAAGGTCAAGGAAAAGGACATCGTCGACAAGCTCAAGGAGAAGGACCAGTCCATCCTGCCCTATTCCTACTACAGCGCCTACAAGGTCCAGCGCATCAGGGACACCATCACCGATCTCCTCTACGAGAAGGGGCTCCTGGCCTCGAAGATCGAGACCGAGACGGTCAAGCAGGGGAAGAACGAGGTCGACGTCCAGATCCGGATCGACGAAGGGCCCAAGCTGCGCGTCGGCGAGGTCGTCTTCGACGGCGGTCTCAAGGTCCCCCCGAGCACGCTCAAGTGGTCGATGAAGGACAACCGGCCCCACAGCCTCTTCAACTGGGTCGCCGGCAAGGACGTCTTCAAGCAGAACAAGCTCGAGGAGGACGTCGACGTCATCAAGAAGAAGTACCAGGAGCTCGGCTACATGGAGGCCTCGGTCGGCCAGCCGCGCACCGAGGAGTTCGTCCGGCGGTCGGTCCTGTTCAAGAAGCAGAAGATGATCCGGCTCGTCTTCCCCGTGACGCCCGGCTACCTCTACCGCACCGGCGAGATCAAGGTCGAAGGCAGCAAGACCCTGAACGCCAAGAGCCTGCGCAGCCTCGTCAAGCTCAAGGCCGGCGAGATCTACAGCACCAAGGACCGGGAGAAGAGCATCGACGACATGGGCGAGGTCTTCCGGGACTTCGGCTTCGTCTACGCCCAGGTCATCCCCGTCGAGAACCTCGACCCCAAGAACAAGATCGTCAACGTCACCTTCAACGTCAACGAGGGCGAGGTCGCCTTCCTCAACCGGCTCGAGTTCCGGGGCAACGCCTATACGAAGGACAAGGTCATCCGCAGGGAAATGATCATCCGCGAGGGCGACCGCTTCAGCTTCAGCCTGTTCAAGAACAGCATCCTCCGCATCAAGCAGCTGGGGCTCGTCGACCTCGAGAAGGACCCCGACATCAAGCCGAACCCGGACGATCCGACCAAGATGGACGTCCAGGTCAACGTCAAGGAGATGCAGCGCAACAACATCCAGTTCACCGCCGGGTACAGCGGCTACGAGGGCCCTTTCGTGGCCTTCAGCTATTCGACGGTCAACTTCCTCGGGGCGGGCGAGAACGTCGAGCTCGCCATCCAGACCGGCAAGCTCGTCAAGAACTATTCCTTCGGCTTCTCCGAGCCCTATCTCTTCGACAAGCCCCTCACGGCCGGCTTCAATATCTACGACCGGAAGACCGACTACAGCACCTACGGGCTCTACAAGCAGCTCACGAAGGGCCTCGACCTGACCTTGGGGACGCGGCTGTTCGGCATGTGGCGGGCCAACCTGACCTACACGATCCAGCGGGTCGAGATCGACTATCCCGAGGGGTCGTTCTATCAGACGTATTACGGCCAGACCGGCAAGTATTACGAAAGCTCCGTCACCCCGATGCTCTGGCGGTCGACGATCGACAGCCCGCTGACGCCGACGCGCGGCACGTCTGTATTCGGCGAGCGTCAAGTACGCCGGCAGCTTCCTCGGCGGCGCCATCGATATGATCAAGCCCCAGATCGAGTTCACCCATTACCGCCCGGTCCTCGGCCGCGGGCCCAAGGCCCACGTCATCGGCGTCCACGCCCAATACCAGTTCGTCCGGTCCCTCCACGGCACGCGGGTCCCTTACTGGGAGAGGTTCTTCCTCGGCGGCGAGCGCTCGATCCGCGGCTATGAGGTCTACTCCATCGGGCCCGTCGACGCGAACGGCTACAGGCTGGGCGGCGAGAAATCCCTCGTCCTCAACGCCGAGTACATCATCCCCGTCGGCGGACCCCTCTACGCCATCTTCTTCTACGACCGGGGCAATTCCGTGGATTACGGGGCCACCCTCGCGTGGAAGGACATGTACTCCTCGATGGGCCTCGAGGCCCGTCTGTTCATCCCGGCGCTGCGGGTGCCGTTCCGGCTGATCTTCTCCTATAACAATAAAAAGATATTCGCGGACGATCCGGATTTCGCTTTCCGTTTCGCCGTCGGCACGACGTTCTAGGGAGGTTTCCGATCATGAGACAACACACACGCATCTTGGCGCTCGTCGCGGCGGCCGCGGCGGGCCTGGCCGGGCTGGCCCTCGCCCAGGAGGGGAGCAAGCTGGGGATGATCAATTCCCAGGAAGTCCTCGAGAAATCCGCCGAGGGCAAGAAGGCCATCGCCCAGCTCCAGGCCGCCGACAAGAAATACACGGACGACATCACCCGCCTGGACGACCAGATCAAGCAGCTCCAGAACCGCCTGACGGCCCAGCGGCTGACCCTGACCGCCGAGGCGGCCGCGGGGATCCAGGCCGACGTCCAGAAGAAGCAGACGGACCGCCAGCGGGCGGTCGAGGACGCCTCCCGGGCCATGCAGGAGCTCCAGGCGAAGACGCTCAGCCAGATCCAGGCCGACCTCATCCCTCTCATCGAGCAGCTCCGGAAGGACAAGGGCCTCGACATCATCTTCGACCTGACCAAGAGCGGGACCGTGTTCTTCAATCCCGCTCTCGACCTGACCGGCGAGCTCGTCCGGCGCTACGACGCGATCAAGGCGGCGCCGCCGGTCAAGAAGTAGCCCGGGGGAGAGGCGGACCATGATCTCGACCGAACAGATCATGAAGTTCCTGCCCCACAGGTTCCCGTTCCTGCTCGTCGACCGCGTCCTCGACATCGTCCCCGCGAAGGCCATCGTCGCCCTCAAGAACGTGACCTGCAACGAGCAGTTCTTCCAGGGCCATTTCCCGGAATGGAAGATCATGCCCGGGGTCCTCATCGTCGAGGCCATGGCCCAGGCCGGCGCCGTGCTCCTCTTCAGCTCCATCCCCGATCCCGAGACGAAATTCGTCGTCCTCAGCAAGGTCGACCGGGCCAAGTTCAAGAGGATGGTCGTCCCCGGCGACCAGCTCCGGCTGGACGTCCTGTGGGTCCGTCAGAAGGGCCGGATCATCCAGATGAAGGGGAAGGCGTTCGTGGAAGGCGAGCTGGCCGCCGAGGCGGATATCACCGCCACGGTCCTCGACGTCTCCGAGGTCAAGTTCCCGGCTCACTTGACCGTCTTGACCAGCTGCCCCGCCGCCGGCGTGGCCGTGAGCTCCAGCCCGTTCATGACGGCGAACGGGGCCCACGCTTTCTCGGGCATCCCCGTCCTCTTGAAGATGGCCTGAAGGGTCTCCCGGCCGCTGGCCTTGACCAGGACCAGGCGCTGGGGCGACCGGTTGATCTTCGAAGCGTCGGTCAGGTCATTGAACGAGCTCACGACGCTCTTGAAGGCCGGCTGGTAGCCGGAGAATCCGCTGGCCGGGCTCATGGCCTGGAACGCGTAGACATAATCGCCCTTCTTCAGGCCGGACAGGCTCATCCGGACGGGATCCTGGCCCTCCTGGGCGATCGTATAGGCCTGCTCGTAACAGGCCAGGCCGTTGACCGTCGTCCGGCTCTCGCCGAGGAGCGTGCCGCCGGCCGTGGCGATCTCGGAAGCCCGCTTCTTGATGAACTCCTCGGCGCTGTCGGCCGTCTTCCCGGCCTGCATGATGACGCCGGCGCTCTGGTCCGGCGCGATGATCATGACCTGGCTGGGCATATTCTCGACCTTCCAGCCCGACGGGACGGCGAACCGGAACCGGAGCCCGGGATGGTAGAAGAACCCGTTCTCGACGTAGCCCTGCCGGGGGTCCTCGCCGTAGACGATGTTCTGGACGGTCTGGAGGTAGGTCTCGGGCCGGCGGGCGAGGGACTGGTCCCCGGGCTGCAGCATCGACCGGACGTGGGCGATGCGGTCGGGCGTCAGGGGATGGGTCGAGAGGAAGCCGGGCAGGGAGCTGCCGCCGCCCCGAGAGGTCGCCCATCTTCTGCAGGGCCGCGAACGTGACGGTCATGTCGGCCGGATCGAAGCCCCCGGCCCGCGAATATTCGACGCCCAGGGTGTCCGCCTGGTTCTCGTGGTCGCGGCTGTATTTCAGGAAGAGGACCTGGAGGCCGGCCCCGGCCAGCCCGGCGTACTTGGCGAACTCCTTGCTGACCACGCTGCCGACGGCGAGGCCGATCTGGGCCAGCTGCTGCTTGCTCATCTGGCTCATGGAGTGACGGGCGTTGACGTGGCCGATCTCGTGGCCGAGGACCGCGGCCAGCTCCGCTTCCGAGCTCATCATGGCCAGGATGCCGCGGGTGATGTAGATCGCGCCTCCCGGGACGGCGAAGGCGTTGACGACCGGGCTGTCGAGCACGGTGAAGCGCCAGGGCAGGCCGGGCCTCGGGCCCTTGGCGGCCAGGGCCGCGCCCAGCTTGCCGACGTAGGCCTGAAGGGCCGGGTCGTCGTAAACGCCGTAGGTGGCGGCGACCTCCGCGTCCGTCTGCTTGCCGAGCTCGATCTCCTGGCTTTCGGAGTAGAGCATGAACTCCTTCTTGCCGGTGACGGGGTTCACGGCGCAGGAGACGGCCGCGGCGAGAAGCAGGACGAGGGCCGCGAATTTCGTTCGGGACATGGGGACCTCCCTTTTACTTGAGAGTGAAGAAAGCGTCATCGAGGTTCGTGTTGAAGGTGACGGCCGTGACCGTTATCCTTATCGCGTCGGAGCCGTTCTGGACCTGGCGGATGGCATACGGGACCATGACGCCGCCGACCTTCTGGTAATTGGTCGAATATTCCTCGGACTCCACCTCGGCGCCGCTCTGGTCCACGGCCTGCGAGACGGCCTTGTAGGGGAGATAGGTTTCGGGATCGAGGCAGAGGGTCGTCTTGTGCCCGTCGGCCTGTGTTTGCTCGAGGACGATGTAGTCCCTGCCCTCGATGGCCTCCTTCGGCTTCAGGGCGTAGGTCACGCCGATCTTCTGGGGATGGAGCAGGGCTTGGGTCTGCGTGGCGCCCCGGGCAAACTCCTTGGCCATGAAATCCGGCATTTCCTCCGTCATCCCGGTCTGAAGGTTCGTGTACCAGCCCTTCCGGCCGTCGAAAGCCTGGACGATGGTCATGTTCGCTTCGGCGATGGTGAGGTCCTGGCGCAGCTTGTCGGGTTCCTTATGATAGAGCGTGATGGGCGCGGTGACGCCGTACTGGACGATCTCGGCCGTCCCGGAGACCGTCGTGTCCTTGATGGATTCGAGCAGCTTCCGTCCGCCCTTGGCCTCGATCAGCTTGTCGACGACGGCCATGGCCTCCTTGCTGCCGGCCGGCGCGGCCTTCTGCCCGTAGCCGGGAAGAGCGGCCAGGGCCGCCAGAAGGACGGCTCCGAGGATCCCCGTGCTCGTTCTGCTCATTGATGCCTCCGAGTGTTCCGAGGGCGTGATTCAAT
Organism: Candidatus Aminicenantota bacterium; assembly: GCA_963843505.1. Classification (GTDB taxonomy): domain Bacteria; phylum Acidobacteriota; class Aminicenantia; order Aminicenantales; family Saccharicenantaceae; genus RBG-16-66-30. The sequence goes on from CAWJKR010000008.1 coordinate 276,912, forward strand.
TATTCTAGACCAATCTTCATTTCTTGCCAAGCGCGGGGGCAAGGACGGAGGAGTGAACGCCGGGGCCTCCGTCGCGCTCTTTGGCGAGCCGGCTAACCCTTGGCAGGACGTCTGTTTAGCCAGTTTAGCTGGCTTCTGACGTAACTTACATAACTCATTCATAATAAATGAATTACATGAGATAGAATCGAATGATGGCATATTAATGTGTAATGATATAGGACATATAAATATCGTCAATGATATTATTATGCTTGACTTAGAAATATTTTCTGTGCTATAATTGTAATGTTCATATATAGGACACATTTTCTATATCGGGACGGCGCCGGGAATGTCTCAACGACTGGGCCTCATCACGTGTTCGAGCTTGAGCGGCGAGGTCCAGGCCGTTCAGTCGTCCCCGGATTTCCAGAACGTCCGCTTCCATCTCCTGCCCGTCGATTGTGATCTCAGCGAGTCGTCGTGGCCGGGGCTCGGCGAGACTCTGGCGTCATGCCGCAAGCAAGGCTGTTCCGTCGGCCTCGCCGGCGGCTTCTGCCTGACCCGGCCGGTCAAGGAGCTCGGCCTCGACGGGACCTGCCATCTGGACCAGAAGAGCCAGTGCGTGGAGTGGGTCGCGGACAAGGACCTCCTCGACCGGCTGCTCCAGGACGGGGCGCTCCCGGTCCTTCCCGGCTGGGTCAAGGACTGGGAAGCCCGCGTCGACGCCCGCTGGCCTGCGGACCGCAAAGCCGCCCAGGCCTTTTTCCGCGACGTGGCCCGGAAGGTCGTCCTGCTCGATACGGGCGTCTATCCCGGCGTCGAGCGCGAGCTCAAGTCCTTCAGCCGCTTCCTCCGCCTGCCGTCCGAGGTCCATCCCGCGGGGCTCGGCCACTTCCGGCTGGCCCTGGCGCGGACCGTTCTGTCCTGGCGCGTGGACAGCCTCAAGACGGACAACGAGGACCGCATGGCCGTCTTCGGGCGGCGCATCTCCGACTATGCCCGGGTCGGCCATCTCCTCAGCGCCGTGACGGGCGTCAAGACCATGGAGGAGGCCGAAGACGCCGTTCTCGATCTCTTCCGCGTCATGCTCGCTCCCCAAGGCGCGGCCTATCACTCCCTGGAATCCCTGTCCGGCCATCCCTCGCCGGAAGGCTCGCCCTTGGACCGGATCGTCGCCCTCAACGCGGATTACGCCTGGACCGACGACCGCAAGTCCGTCTTTCTCAAGATCGCCCACGGCCGCGAGGTCCTGGGCGTCGTCGAGCTGGCCGGCCTCGACGGGCCCGACCGGGGCGACCACGACCTCGACCTGGCTCTGACGGTGGCCAGGATCTCCGGGCTGGCCCTGATGAGCGTCCGGATGGCCCGGTCCCTCGAGTCCGCGCGCGAGCGGGCCGCCAGCGCCGAGGCCGCCCTGGCCTCGGGCGAGGAGAGGTTGACGCTGATCTTCAGCTACCCTCTGGGCAGCTACAGGACGACGCCGCAGGGCAAGATCCTCAACGCCTCGCCGACCCTGGCCCGCATGCTCGGCTACGCGGACGTCGAGGCCCTCAAGGCGGTCAGCTTCTGGGACCTCCACAGCGACCCGCGCGACCGGGACAACAAGCAGGCCTTCCTCGATTCGACCTCCATGATCGGGATGTTCGAGTCCCAGCTCCGGCGGACCAACGGCACCCTCTTTTGGGCCGCGGATTCCTGCCGGGCGGCCAAGGACGAACGGGGCCGGGTCCTCTACTACGACGGGGTCATCGAGGACATCACCCAGAAGAAGAAGATGACGGACGACCACTCCTGGGTCGTCGCTCTGCAGGCCGCTGTCGTGGAGGTCTCCGAGCGGCTCCTGTCGCCGACCCCGATCGAGGAGATGTCGAACCTGGTCATGGAAAAGGCCCGCCGGCTGACGTCGAGCGCCTCCGCGTTCGTCGGGCACGTCGATCCGCGTGACCGGAAGCCTCGTTCCGGCGGCCCTGACCCCCGACGCCCGGGACATGCTCGGCGCGCGCCCCGAGGGCGAGGCGGGCTTCCACGTGAATTCCGGGTTGTGGCGCTGGCTCCTCGAGAAGAAACGGCCCATCGTGACCACCATGCCGAGCCTGGACCCGCGCTACACGGGCATGCCGCCGTGGCATCTGCCGGTCCGCCACTTCCTGGCCGTTCCCGCGATCATGTCGGGGACGATCGTCGGACTCATCGTCGTGGCCAACGCGGACAACCCCTACGTCGAGAGGGACCTCCAGGCCGTCGAACGCCTGGCCGACCTCTATGCGATCGCCGTCCAGAGGACCCGGACGGAGGACGCGATGCGGGAGCTGTCGCTCGTCGACGAGCTGACCAAGGTCTACAACCGCCGGGGCTTCATGACCCTGGCCGAGCAGCAGATCAAGGTCGCCCACCGGACGAAAAAGGAGATGTCCCTCTTCTACGCCGACCTCGACGACCTCAAGACGATCAACGATTCCCACGGCCATGAGCAAGGCGACGCCGCCCTCGTCGAGGCGGCCGACATGCTGCGCGAGGTCTTCCGCGATTCCGACATCATCGCCCGGATCGGCGGCGACGAATTCGTCGTCCTGGCCATCGACGTCGCCGAGGGGCGAGTGGCGACCCTGACGCGCCGGTTGAGGGAGAAGATCCAGGCCCGCAACGCCCGGACGGATGTCGCGTACCCCGTCTCCTTCAGCCTGGGGATCGCCCGCTACGATCCGGACAAGCCCTGCACCCTCCAGGAGCTCCTGACGCTGGCGGACCGGAAGATGTACCAGGAGAAGACGTCGAAGAAGAGCGCCTCGGCGGCCGCCTGACGGGCGGTCAGTTCCTGATCCCGTACTTGGCCATCTTGTTGTAGAGCGTCGTCCGCGAGATCGCCAGGATCTTGGCCGTCTGGCGCAGGTTCCCCTTGGTCACTTTCAGAAGGTAGACGATGTAGTCCCTCTCCAGGTCGCTCGAGCGTGGACAGGCTGCCGCCGCCGGCGAAGGCGACCGCGCCCTGCCGGCGGGACGTAGTCGCGGAGGTACTTGGGCAGGTTGGCGACGTCGATGAAGTCCTTCTTGCAGAGCATGGCCGCGCTCTCCAGGACGTTCTCCAGCTCGCGGACGTTCCCCGGCCAGTCGTACTTGAGGAAGATCTTCTGGACCTCGCGCGAGACGCCGCGGAGGTTCTTGGCGAAGTTCCGGTTCGCGACCCTGGCAGGAAGTGGCGGACGAGCAGCGGGATGTCCTCGAGCCGCTCGCGGAGCGGCGGGAGCTCGATCTCGACCCTGTTCAGGCGGTGGAAGAGGTCCTCGCGGAACGTGCCCGGCGCGGACGCCCTCGCCGAGGTCGCGGTTCGTCGCGGCGATGACCCGGACCTCGACGTCCGTGCTCTCCGTTGCGACCCGAGGGGGCGGAACTGATGGTTCTCGAGGACGCGGAGGAGCTTGGCCTGGACGGCCACGGGGATCTCGGCGATCTCGTCGAGGAAGATCGTCCCGCCGTCGGCCTCCTCGAACAGGCCCCGCTTGTCCCGGTCGGCCCCGGTGAAGGCCCCCTTCTGGTAGCCGAAGAGCTCGGACTCGAAGAGGTTCTCGGGGATGGAGGCGCAGTCGCAGACGACGAGCGGCTTGTCCTTGGACGGGGCTGAGGGCGTGGATGGCCCGGGCGACGACCTCCTTGCCCGTGCCGGTCTCGCCGGTGATGAGGACGCTCGAGAAGTACTTGGCGATGTTCTCGATGAGGCCGAAGATCTCGAGCATCGTCGGGTTCCGGCTGATCAGGCCCTGGAAGACGTATTTCCGCTCCAGCTTCTTTTCGAGCTGGAGCGTCTCCCGGCGGAGCTCGCGCTTGCGCGAGATGCGCCGCAGGATGTCGCCGAGGATGTCGCGCTCGTAGGGCTTGGGCACGAAGTCGGTGGCCCCGGCGCTGGATCGATGTCCAGGACCGCCTCGCGGCCGACCGGTCTCGCCGCCGACGAGGACGTCGACGAGGGCGTCGGACCTCTTGAGCTTCTTCAGGATCACGAGCGCCGGCGGCGAGCGCGTCGCCGGCGTCGACGAGGACGATCCGGATGCCGTTCTCGCGGATGACGTCGATGTAGTCGTCTTCGGTCTGGGAGAAGAAGACGTTGAAGTCGGCGGCCACCGGGGCCTTCTTGACGGTTTCGTAGAGCGAGAAGTCGTCGGAGATGATCAGCAGGTTGGTTTGCGCGTCCATCGCTCCCCGCCCTTTTTCCCTCGGCGGCGCCGTCATCTTATCAGAAGGGACCCGGACTTCGCAAGCGCCAACTTGCGAAGTCATTTTCCGGGACGCTTGCGCACCAGGGTGAGACGGGTCCGGTCGCGGACCTCCTCCTCGATCCGGACGACGGCGAACTCCGCCTGGGCCAGGTACTTGACGTGGGCCCGGAGATAGGCCAGGCCCTGGCCGCAGAGGAACTCGAGCCAGTCGCCGGTCGCCGTCTCGTCCATGAGCTCGGGCGTCTGCTCGTCGAACGTCGTCTGCGCCCGCGGCGTCAGCCGGTTCTCGGTCGGGCCCTTGCGCTTGGCGAAGATGTTGAGCCCGTCGGTGATCTCGAGGGCGTTCATGTGCGGCGCCCAGCGGGCGGCCCAGCGGTCGTAGCGGTCGTAGAACATCCGGTTGGAGTCCGGCGATCCGCGGGGTCGGCGGCCAGCTCGGCCGGCGATGAGCTTCACCAGCGCCGCCCCGGCCTCCCGGTGCTCCTCGTAGATCGGCAGGCTCAGGGCCTTGAAGTAGGCGAACCAGCCCTTGGGGATCCAATAGTCGCGGAAGAGATAGGGCGAGTAGTTCGAGAACGGCTGGACCCATTCGTGGGACGGATAGCCGTGGAGGTTGAGGAGATGTCCGGCACCCAGCGGTCGTAGAGCGCGCGTCCGGACCGCGGCCTCGGGCAGGAGGGGCTTCGTCCCGGTCTGGTAGCCCATGTCCACGCCGAGCGCGCCGTAGCGGCCGGCGTGCAGGCTGTGGAAGGGCTCGTCCTTCTGCATCGCGAAGGCCAGCGCCGCCCCGTCGGGGTTCTCCATCGGCTGGAAGACGAAGCTCATCTTCTTGAGCGCCTCCCGGGCCGAGGCCGGTCGCGGGCCAGGAGCTCGGCGAAGCGGAGGAGATAGTTCGTCGACGAGACCTCGTTGGCGTGCTGCCGGGCGACAGCCTGGAGCGTCGGCTTGAACGTGACGAGCCGGGGCAGGGAGACGTATCTTCCCGAGCGGCAGGAAGAGCTCGAGGACCGGCACGTCGCGGCCTTCGTAGGAGCGGCCGCCGACGTAGCTCCGGACGCCCTTGGAGCGCGGCCAGGCGGCGGACGATGTCCGCGGCCATGTCCGGGGAGATGATGTCGCGGGTGGTCACGATCGGCTCGTCCGGGCCGCGGCGGGACCGGCGGCGCGGCCCTTCGGCCGAGCGCCGCGCTGGGCGGCCGCCGACCGGGACGACGGGCAGCCGCTCGTCCTTCTCCTGCGACTGATAGCGCGGCCGGAGCGTGACGGCGTCGAGGCCCGGGATAGCGGAAGGGATCGGCGACGAGCCCGGCCTCGAAGAGCCCGCGCCAGGTCGCGGCGAGCTCGACGAGGGCCAGGTAATCGGCCTCCTTCTCCCACTCGGATTCGAAGACGACGTTCGACGACCCGGCCCGCCCGGCCGTCGAAGACGAGCTCCGAGGCCCGGGTCTCCTTGGCCTTGAGGGCCGGGAAGGCGATCTTCCGGCTGACTCCCTCGCGGCCCTTCTCCTTCCAGCGGAGGACGATCTGGGGGGACGGCGGCCGGCCAGTCCTCGAGGACGACGCGGACCCTGGCCGGGCCGCCTTCGAGCGAAGGATGGAGGGACGGAAAGACGTTGCCGGGGGCCGAGGACCGCGACGTGTCGGCCGCGGCGTCCTTGTCCTCCGGGTCGAAGCGGGTGATGCCCCGGAGGAGGTCGAGCGTGTCGAAGTAGATCTCGTCGTGGACGGCTTCGAGCGACGAGACGATCTCCTCGTCGAGGCCGATCCGGTAGTCCGGCTCGCTCGCCTGGAGGTCGACGAGCAGGCGCTTGAAATAGGGCTGCTTGGAGAAGGTCGGCTCGCCGCCCGTCTTCTTCCGGACGTGGGCGACGACCGCCGTGAGGACCTCCTCCTGGTAGAAGTCCCAGAACTTCTCGAGGTCGGTCTGGAGCGGCTGGTCGCAGGACGACCGTGCCGCCGGCGGCGATGCGGAGCCATCCGGTGGTCACCTTGGCCGTGCCCCATTCGGGAAGGACGCTCGAGGAGCGGGATCTCCCGCGTCCGCGGCGTGAAGCGCGCGGCGAAGACGGCCTGGCCGGCGTCGTCGACGGCCTCGACCTCGTAGATCGGGCGCCCGGCGCGGCCATCTCGAAGGCGATCGGACTCGAGCGGGATGCCCAGCTCGCGGGCGGCGATCTCGTCGACGGGATAGAGCTCCTGGAGCCAGCGGCCCGGCTCGGCGTAGGTGCGCTTGGCGCGGGTGAAGTCCTCGCGCTCCTCGGCGAAGCGGACGGTCAGGCGATGGACGTCTTTGCCCTTGAGGGCCGGGAGGACCTTCTCGACGAGCCAGATGATACCCGGGCTTGTAGGCCGACAGGACCTCGACCCGGGCCGCCGGGAATCCCGATGCCTCGAGGAAGGCCTCGACCTCGGCCCGGACCTTGTCTCGGACGGCGGGGGATTCGCTGACGCCGAGACTGACCTCGACGCCGCCGCCCTTGCCCGCCGCGTCGACGAGGGCCTTCAGGTTGTCCTTGAGCAGGGCCTTGGCGTCGTCGACCTCCCAGGTGAACGTCTTCTCCTTTTCGAATACGGCCTTGCCGGCCTTGAGCGAGCCCGACCGGACCGTGACCGGCGCGCTCCCCGCGGCGGCGCTCAAGGCGGCCTTGACGGCGTCCTCGAAGAGCGGGTTCGGCCGGGGCAGGAGCAGCTCGGCCTCGACCGACTCGAGGTCGCGGCCCTTGATCTCGGCGGCCGCCTTCTCGACGGCGTTCATGATGACGGCCTCGGCGGCGCCCTTCTCGCCGGCGAGGAACTTGTCGACGTCCGCGGCCAGGTCGGCCAGCTGAGGGTTCCCCTCGCCGTAATCGGCGAAGTAGGGGAACGTCCGGGAGAGATAGGAAACGGTCTTGTCGAGCCCGGCGGGATCGGCGCCGTGGACGACGAGGGCCGAGGACTTGCCGAAGGCCTTGGGCACGATCTTGATGATCCCCTCTCCGGGACCGAGCGCCGGGAGCTTGAGCTTGCCCGTCTTGACGAGGTCGGCGGTCGAGGTCGTTCTCGCCGACGAGGACCGGCGCGGCCAGGGCCTTGCGGCTCTCGATCTCGGAATCCAGCTGGACGATCGGAAAGGAGGCCCCGGCCGTTCCCAGGACGAGCCGGCTGGCGAGATCGGCCAGGCCCAGGCCCGGATACGCCTCGGGGGCGATGACGATCGCATCGAGGGCGTCGGGAACGCCGTCGTGGTCCTGGTCGGAGTAGGCCGCCTTGTTGGAATAGAAGCCGAGGAGGTCGAACTCCTTGCCCGCGGCGTCGGCCGGCCGTTCCTTGAACCCGGGGGTGAGGAGCCTCTTCGTCGCGCCGGTCCTCGGCAGGACGGCCGTCGAGCGCGCGGGGCCGTAGTCGAGCTCGAAGGTCAGAGCGGCGCAGGCCGGGTAGGAAAGGACCGCGGTCCTCTTCCCCGCGCGCTGGTCCGCCGCGAGAAGGAGGAGGGCCTCGCGGGCCTTCAGGCGATCGCCGTCCGCGGCGAAATGGATCTCGACGGACAGGTTCGCGATCTGGCCCTGCTCGAAGGACAAGGCCTTCAGGCCGTCGGCGACCGGCGGCGCGGCCGGGAACTCGTAGAGCGCCTCGCGGACGATCGTTTTCTGGAGCTTGAGGCCGGCCGCGGCCAGGAACGCGTCGAGGTCTTTTTCGAGGCTTTCGTAGGTCGCCCCGGTCTCGCGCCCCCAGATCTCCCAGAAATACGGCCAGCGAAGGAAGAAGGCGCGCCCGGTCTTGAGGAGGGCCTCGTCCGAGCCGGCGACGCAGGCGATCCCCGTCCGGCCGTTCCGGGAGAAGAGGAAGACGCGCCCCTGGTTCGGGGCGAGCGCGGCGGCATCGAGGCCCCGCTCTTTGAGGGCCTCGCGGACCCAGGCGAGGTTGCGGCCGATCAGGATGGGCAGGGACGATGAGGACGCTCCGGAGAGGTCGGATTCGCGCCGGACCAGGCCGAAGTCGACGGCCAGGCTTTCGAAGTTGGCCCGGGCGGCGATATCGGCGGCCAGGGCCAGCTCGCCGGCGGTCGGCCTGTCGGGGACGACGATCGTCAGCGCCGGCTTCTCGGGGAAGCCGTCGCCGTCGAGGTCGAGGACGGCCTTGCCCGGGAGGAAGAGCTTCGACAGGCTGTCGACTTCGGCCGGTAGCGCCTGAAGGCAGAGCGAGGACCGCGAGCGCGGCCAGGAGCATCTTTTTCATGATCAGGTCTCCGTGATCAGATTCCCCGGAATTCTATCACACTCCCCGCAGTTGTTTTCCCGATGCGCCTGTCCGGCCGCCGCAGGGCCCTCGGGGATCATCTCCGTTCGCTGCGGTGATTCTTCACGCCTTCGCCGGTCGGGAGCTGATGGGAGGAGTCCGCATCTCCCTCCCGTGAAGGCTCGAATCACCGCTTTATGCTCACTCTGACGATACCGCTCAGCCCCTTCTTTCGGCGGCCGTCCCCGGACATGTCAGTCCGGGGTCGGACATGAGGATTGCGATAACCCGGAATCCGGGGATAGAATAAGCGGGACCGGAGCCGGACATGAGGAGCCAGCGATGAAGAAACGTGAGATGATGAACGCGATCGCGATCATGGCCATGGCGATCGCCGTATCCTCGTGCGGCAAGGGCGGGCCGTCGCGAGCGCGCCGAAGAACGAGGCGGCCAAGGTCAAGGTCGGGAAGGACGATGTCCGCGTCCGCTACGACGGCCGGGACATCTTCGAGGGCAAGATCAGCGCGGGCGGGGCGGGGTTCGAGGCCAAGGTCAACGTCCACCGGACCGGGAACGCGATCAGCCAGACCGTGCTCCTGACGCCGCGGGACAAGGGCGGCCGGGTCCGCGTCGAGGGCACGGTCGCCGCGGGCCCCGAATCCTTCCCGTGCGAGGCCGACCGCCGGGACAGGGGCCTCGTCATGGTCCGCCACGTCTCGGGGATGAGCCGGAGCCTCCTCAACCGCGCCGTCTACGACCGCGGCCGCGACTGGGTCCTCTCGGTCGACGCGGGACCGCGGGCCGCCGTCATGCCGTCCTCCGGAAAGGGCGACGAGCGGCGCTACGCCTTCAGCGCCGAGGGCGCGGAGATCGTGCTGCGCTTCCGGCCGCGCTTCTATCAGGTCCACCGCGGCCTCGGGTTCTTCGAGCCGTGGACCTACAGGATCTGGCCCGATCCCGTGGCCGGCTGGATCTCCTGGTTCGCGTTCTACGACGACGTCACCGAGAAGGACATCGTCGAGACGGCCGATACGCTTGCCGAGACGCTCCTGCCCTTCGGCTTTGACCACCTCCAGATCGACGACGGCTATCAGAGCGGGGAGGGGCGGCCCGACCTCTGGCTCACGGCCAACGCCAAGTTCCCGCGCGGCCTCGCCTTCCTGCCCGCCTATATCAAGAGCAAGGGCCTCAAGCCGGGCATCTGGACCAACGTCGCGTTCAAACAGGCCGACTTCGCGGCGGAGCACAAAGACTGGTTCGTGGCCGACGAGAAGGGCCAGCCCGCCCGCGGGAACTGGATCGAGTTCAGCCTCGACGCCTCGAAGCCCGAGGCCGTCGACGCCGTCGTCCGGCCGGTCTATCGCGGCCTCCGCGGCATGGGCTGGGAATACTTCAAGGTCGACGCCCTTCGGCATCTCCGCTACGAGGGCTATAACGCCCAGGCCGGATATTTCCGGAGGACGAAGAAGGACCTCGTCGGGGCCTACCGCGGCTATGTCGAGGCCATCCGCGAGGAGATCGGCCGCGACCGTTTCATCCTCGGCTGCTGGGGCATCCGGCCCGAGCTCATCGGCCTCATCGACGGCTGCCGCATCGGCACGGACGGCTTTTCCTACGCCGGCCTGGCCCAGTTCAACTCCTGGAACAACGTCGTCTGGCGCAATGACCCCGACCACATCGAGCTCGACGAGGACCGGTACAGGTCGACCCTCGTGACCTCGCTCACCGGGTCCATCCTCCTCCTGACCGACAAGCCGGAGGTCTACCGGACCGACGTCATCGAGCCCGCCCGCCGCGCCGCGCCCGTGTTATGGACGGTGCCGGGACAGATCTTCGACGTCGACCCGTCGCGCTCCGGCGAGCTCGGCCGCGTCGACGCCGAGGTCAGCGGTTCGGGGCCGCGCGTCTTCGACGCGTCGCTCCAGCCGGCCTGCGACCTCTTCCTCCTCGAGATCGTCCGGCCTTTCGAGAGCTGGGCGGTCCTCGGCCGGACGGGGGAGTCCGTCCGCCGAGATCCGGTTCGCCGACCTCGGCCTTGACGCCGCCAAGGAATATCTCGTTTTCGAGTTCTGGACGAAGCGCCTTCTCGGCGGCTTCTCCGGATCGTTCGCGCCGGGGCCGCTCGACCCTCTCTTCCGGTCCCAGGCCCTGGCCATCCGGGAGAAGAAGCCCCACCCCCAGGTCCTGGCCACGAGCCGGCACGTCACGAGCGGGGGCGTCGATCTCGTCGACGTCCGCTGGTCCGGCGGGAAGCTCTCCGGGACGAGCCGCGTCGTCGCCGGCGACCCCTACGAGATCTTCCTGACCGAGCCCGAAGGGTACCGGATGACGCGTTTCGAGGCCCCCGGCGGGGCCGCCGCGGCGATCGTGAGGGACGGGTCCGTGGTCAAGGCCGGGTGGCGGCCTGAGTCCGGCGGCACGGTCGAATGGTTAGCCAGGTTCGAGCGAAACTAGGGCTCCTAACTACCACATGTAGTGGGGTTTGCGCGGACCTGTAGCAGGGCTTGATTCTCCGCTTGACAAACCCTTTTTCATCCGCTAGCATGGATTCGTTCAAGCTGTCAGCGGGTTCCATACGATGTCCAATAGATTTAAGTACCTCTTTATTCTGTTCGTCGGCTTCTTTTTCTTCGGGGGGATCCCTGTCGAATTCGGGACCGAGGGGGCGTTCTTTCACGGCTTCATGATCCCCAAGCCGGTCATCCGGGTCGGCCTGGGCACCAACCTCAAGGACATCCGCATCCGCTCCTCCTCGGGCATGAAGATCTACGAGGTCAACACGGGCTACCGGATCATCAACGACGACGCCGACGAGGCCGAGATCAAGGGCGCCGGCGAGAAGCTCACCGAGAAGTATGTCATCCTGCTCGGCCACGCCAAGGAGCGCGAGGAAGCGGACCAGCTCGCCGCGACCTTCCGGGCGCGGTTCGGCGGCAACATCTTCGTGGCCGCCGATCACGACGGCGACGTCGCCCGGCGTCCTCGAGATCAAGCTCGGCGACTTCCTGACCCGCGGCGACGCCCTGGCCAAGGTCGCCGAGCTCAACGCGGCGGGCCTCAAAGACGTGTGGATCGACCGCGAGGAGATCCTCGAGGAGCCGTCCCGGCCGATCTGGATGCTCGTCGGCGAACGTCCTCAAGTCCCTCGAGCGCGATTCGGAGCTCTACTTCATCCCGGCCAATCCCCAGAGCTTCCTGACCCTCAACGGCAAGGGCTACCGGGGCTTCCTGGTGATGAAGGGGACCCCGCGGGGCATCGTCATCGTCAACTACGTCAACCTCGAGGATTACCTGAAGAGCGTCGTCCCCGGCGAGCTTTCGCCCGGCCAGTTCAACGCCATCGAGGCCCTCAAGGCCCAGGCCGTGGCCGCCCGCACCTATGCTCTCAAGAACATGGGACAGTATCGACAAGTTCGGCTACGACCTCGTCAATACGCCCCAGTCCCAGCTTTACGTGGGCATGTCCTCCGAGCATCCCCTGAGCACGCGGGCCGTCGAAGAGACCAAGGGCGAGGTCGTGCGCTACCGGGGCGAGCTGATCAACGCCCTCTACACGAGCACGTGCGGCGGCAAGACCGAGGACGCCGAAAAGGTCTTCTCGGGCCGGCCCGTTCCCTATCTCAAGGGCGTCGAGTGCGCCTCGGAAAAGCAGCAGGAGTGGCCGATCGAGGCCAAGACGCCCGTCACGCCGATCATGGTCGACGGCCGCAACGCCAGCCTCGACGTGGCCCTCCTCGTCGGCCTGGGGATCGTCCCCATGGGCGCCGCGCCTCTCGACTTCCGCCAGGAGGCCTCGTTCGATGAGGCCGTCGACTGGGTCAGGGACACGCGCCGGTTCGTCGGGATCAAGGACCCGGGCTTCATCCCGGATTCCGCGGCCGTCAATTTCGTCAGCCTGGCCCGGCTCCTCGTCGAGGCCTTCGGCTGGAACGACAGGATCCAGGAGCTGCTCCTGCCCGGCGAAGTGGATTTCATCCTCCATGACCTGCCCCAGGTCCAGGGCAAGGACCGCGGCCCCCTGGCCTACTGTTTCCAGTCGGGGCTCTTTCCCGCCTCGGTGCGGACCGGAGATCCGCTGCGGGCGGTCGGCCGGGCCGAGCTGGCCATGGCCCTGGCCCGCATCGTCAAGGACCACAAGGATATCTTCGAGACGGGGACGTTCCGCTCGGCCGGCAAGGGCACGATCGAGGTCGGCCAGGATTTCGACCGCAAGACGCTGGCCCTGTCCAACCACGTCCGGCTGCTGCGGACGATCGAAGGCGAGACGACCTTCGCCACCAAGCTGATGCTGCTCGGCGGGGAGAACATCCGCTGGCTCGAGCGGGAAGGCCAGGTCGCCTACCTCGAGGTGTTCTATCCGCCGAACTCCAACGTCCTCGACAGGTCGTCGCGGTTCAACCGCTGGCAGGTCCGGAAGTCGCGGCAGGACCTCGAGAAGCTCATCGCCCAGTCCTACGCGATCGGTCCCCTCGTCGACATCGAGGTCAAGGCGCGCGGCGATTCGGGCCGGGTGACCGACCTCGCGCTGACCGGGGCCGCCGGGAACGCGACCGTCCGCGGCTTCCAGATCCGGGCGGCGCTGGGGCTCCGCGACACGCTGTTCGTCGTCGACCGGACCTATGACGAGGACGGGCGCGTCGACCAGTTCACGTTCTCGGGACGGGGCTGGGGACACGGCGTCGGGCTGTGCCAGGTCGGCGCCTACGGCATGGCCGTGGCCGGCGGCAAGTACCAGGACATCCTGAAGAAGTACTACACCGGCGTCAAGATCGATAAGATCTACTAACGCGGCGGGAAGCGGACTCTGGGCAGCGACCCGGCAGAAGGACGGCGGAGGATACACGAAGCCGGACTTCTGCGAAATATCCGAAAAGAGCTCTTTCCTGAGTCTCTCCCAGCCCCGCCCCTCCGAGTCACTCCGGAGCGGCGCTGATGGTCGCTCCGAAAAACTCCGCTCCCTGCCGGCCCCCCTTCCCTCACGGGGGCATCGGAGCAACACCTCTCGCCGCCTCGCGGAGACTTCCCCGCTTATTGAATCCGGCGCCCGCGGTAGATGCGGAGATATGCTATTATGAGCAGGCTGTTCTGAGAGGCCGCGTAATAGATCGGAAAGGGAACGAAAGAGAAGGGAGTCAGGACATGAAGACGACAAAAGGGCTGAACGCTAAGAAAACCGAGGCCCGCGAATATCAGACGCCGGACTCAGGCATATTCTTCACCGTGAAGGACGTCCTTTACGAGAAGAAATCGAAGTTCCAGAGGATCGAGATCATCCGCAACAAGGACTACGGCCGCGTCCTTCTCCTCGACGGGCTCGTCCAGACGACCGAGCGCGACGAGTTCTACTACCACGAGATGCTCGTCCACCCGGCCATGGCCTCGCACGCGCGGCCGGCCAAGGTCCTCATCATCGGCGGCGGGGACGGCGGGGCGCTTCGCGAGGTCCTCAAGCACCCGGTCAAGAAGGCCTGGCTCGTCGAGATCGACGGACAGGTCATCGAGGCCTGCCGGGACCATTTCCCCTGGCTGAGATCGACCTTCCGGGACCCGCGGGCCGAGCTCGTCGTCGCCGACGGCAACGTGTTCATCGACAAGGTCCGGGAGACCTTCGACGTCATCCTCGTCGATTCCTCGGACCCGGTGGGCCCGTCGACCGTCCTCCACCAGGAATCGTTCTACCGGAAGCTCAGATCGAAGCTCAATCCCGGCGGCATCATCGCCGCCCAGGCCGGCTCGCTGATGCTCCACCTGGATTCGCACGCCCGGAAGAGCGTCTTCCTGAAGAAGATCTTCCGCCACTCGCCGCTCTACCTCGGGCCCGTGCCGACCTACCCGGTCGGGACGTGGTGCTACAATTTCCTCTCGGACAAGATCGACCCGGGCAAGGTCAGGACGCTCTACGTACCGGACGGCCTGCGCTATTTCAACCGGGACGTTTACCGGGCGGCCTTCGCCCTGCCGAATTTCCTGGCCGATCGGCTGGCCCAAGGCCGATAGGGGAGGCCGGGGCGCTCAGGCCTTAGCGAGCCGGCGCCGCGAGCTGGACGGACGACCAGAACGAGTGCGTCGGGGGCACGGCGCCGACCTTGGCGCTGGCCATCCCCTCGATCCGGCCGCGCGCGGTCTCCTCGTTGGCGATGCTGGCCTCGCCGGATGTCCTGGCCGCCCTCTTCAGCTGCTCCTTCGTGGGTCCTCCCCATTCGAACCCGACCATGACGGGCTCGCCCGGCGCGGCGCCGACGCCCGCGGCGAGCTCGCTGTCGCGGACAAGCGAGATCGCGAACTCGTAGACGAACGTCTTTTGGTCGGGGGCGAACCGGAAATGCGCGGGCGGGAGCGCGTTCGCCGCGGCGTCGCCCGGCTGGGACTTGGCTTTTTTGTTGCGGACCTGGCAATCGTAGATGTTGTACGCGGGCTTGGCCCGGAGCTGGGCCTTCTCCTCCTCGGAAAGGGGTTTCTCCCGCTCGATGAAGGCGATGGCCTCCTCGACCGGGACCTGCCTCCTGATGAATTGGAGCGCATAGTCCTTGTCCTTCTTCCCGGCCGCGCCGAAATGGAGGCGGATGCCCGTTTCCGCGATCGAGCTGAGGAACTTCGGGTTCCTGAAGACCAGAAGGACGTAGAGCTTGTCCGCGTCGTTGCGGAACGCGTAGCTGACGTCCCCCTTGCCCCAAAGGGCGAACTCCGCGCCGGCCCAGTCGTCGGCCTTGCCGTCGATCTTCGGAGGCGACGCGGCCCAGCCGCTCAGGACGGTCCCGTCTTTGCCTGGGAGGGGGGCCGCCAGGGCGGCCGACAGGACGACCAGAGCGATCATTCCCCCGAAAGCTCTCGGCATCATTTTGGCGCTCCTTTCAAGGCGATATGACCATCCTAATCAATCGCTCGTCTTTTTTCCACACGAAACTCACGGCCTGGCTCGAATCTCGCGCTCTGTCCGCCGGCCATGCGAGGTCCAATCATGGCCTCTCAGCCGATCACCGCTTCCAGGCGGTCGAGCGCGGCGATCTGGATCAGGTTGCCGCAGGTGTCCTTCAACACGGCGATGGTCGAGCCGGTCACCTTGGTCGGCGGCATGGTGAAGTCGGCGCCGAGCGCTTTCATGCGCTCGTACTCGCGCTCAACGTCGTCGACATAGAACATGGCGGCGGGCCGGCCCTGCTCGAACATCGCCCGCTGGTAGGCCTGGGCGGCCGGATCGTCGTTGAGAGCGAGCTCGAGCTCCGCGCCGTCGGGCTCCTCCGGCGAGGCGACGGTCAGCCATCGGAACGGCCCCTGGGTCACGTCCGCCTTCTTCACGAAGCCCAGGACGCCGGTGTAGAAGCGCAGCGCCTTGTCCTGGTCGTCGACGTAAACGCTGATCACCTTGATCTTCATGACGGTCCCTCCTTCCGAGTCACATCTCTCCCGGTTCGCGGATACCATTATAGTATTTGGGATCGCCCCATCCAAACAGAAGCCCGTCGGGAATCGACGCTTGACTCCCGCGGAAGGCAAGGGTATCCTTTTTCTCGACAGGACGCGTCGATTCCATGCCCGAGATCGGGGACGCGGGCATCGAAATGGGATTTCGATCCGCGCTGGAGTGAGAGGATGCACGTCATACACAAATCCCTCGAGGCCCACAAGCCGACCATCGTCCGGACGCTCGTCGAGACCGGGATGATCGTCTTCGGCATCCTCCTCGCGTTCAGCCTGGAATCCGGCCGGGAGGCCCGGCGCGAACGCCGTGTGGCCAACGAGGCGCTGAGGAATATCCGTGCCGAGCTCGAGCAGAACCGCTCGGCCGTCGAGGCGGCGCTCCCCGATCACAGGGCGCTCGTCGCGGGCCTGGAGGCATTCGGGAAATCCGACACGCCGAAGCTCAAGCCCGAGCCGCAGGAGCCTGGGGAAGGCCAGGGGGAGGTCACGGGAGGCCTGCGGCTCAATTCCCCCATCCTGTTCCGGACCGCCTGGGATACTGCGACGCTGACCCGGACGCTCGGCCGGACAGAATACGAGGTCATCCTCGCGATTTCCCGCGCCTACGAAGTGCAGAAGAAGATGGACGGCATCGACGAGAACCTCATGCGCCTTGTCCTGGACCCGACCTCCCAGGATCCCGAACGCCGCCCGCGGTTCATGGCGGTCGTGCGCTCGGTGATCGGAGGCTACGTGGCGCTTGAGGAGGTCTATCTGCGGCAATGCGCGGCGGCCGCAGAGGTCATCGGGCGCAAGTGATGGTCCGGGCCGCAGCTAACCCGGATGTTCTCGGCGGTCGCCAGGAACAAGGAATTCGTCACGCCTATTGACAGCGGGGGGTTGGAGGCCGCTTCTCGAGCGCGGCGAGTATGTCGGTCGTCCTCGCGGCTCACTGGCGGATTATTTGCGCGACAGATAAGCCTTCAGCCGGGCGAAGTCCTCATCCGACAGCCGGGTGAAACAGACCCCCATGCCCTGCATGTGGATATTCCAAACGACTCGTCCCTCGCCCGAGATGGGGCCTCCCGATTCATCGCCCGGAAGCCTGAACTGGAAGCTGACGGACGAACCCTCGGGCAGAGGATTAATGGTGTCTATGTAGAACCCCCCTTGGGAGACATCGTTGATCCGTCCCTGGTAATGCATTCCCTTATGGTCAAAGGTCACGTCCGTGATGGCGGACGATCGGGAGCCTTGTCGCTTTTCATCGTCCATGGCGTCTCCTCGGGCCCATGCTGGGGCATTGATGAGAACATCGGCTGGTATTGGGTCCCGGGAACGGAATGGGGCCCGGCCTGGGTAACCTGGAGATCGAACAATCAATATATGGGCTGGGCGCCTCTTCCGCCCGGCATCCAATTCAGCGCGGGAATAAATTTCAATTCTCAGGCGTTCGATATTCCCTTCAGCTTCTGGATCTTCATCCAAGGTTCGCACTTCCAGGACCGGAATCTCAATCGCTATATCCTGCCCTACGAGCGCAACAGGACGATCATCAACTATACAACCATCCACAACAACATCTACATCCAAAACAACAGGATCATCAACGAAGGAATAACGCCTGATCAGGTCCGTCGTTTCACCGGGCGGGATGTCCCCAGATACGCTGTTCAGAACGCTCCTCAGCCGGGACGCACGCGGGTCGTGGGCCAGGAGGTCGAGACCTTCCGGCCGGCCATCCGTCAGAACGAAGCCGCAAAACCCAAGGTCTATCTGGACAGGGACCAGGCCCGGCAAGAATTGGCTCCGGCCATAAGCCTTCAGCCGGGCGAAGTCCTCATCCGACAGCCGGGTGAAACAGACCCCCATGCCCTGCATGTGGATATTCCAAACGACTCGTCCTTCGCCCGAGATGGGGCCTCCCGATTCATCGCCCGGAAGCCTGAACTGGAAGCTGACGGACGAATCCTCGGGCAGAGGATTAATGGTGTCTATGTAGAACCCCCCTTGGGAGACATCGTTGATCCGTCCCTGGTAATGCATTCCCTTATGGTCAAAGGTCACGTCCGTGATGGCGGACGATCGGGAGCCTTGTCGCTTTTCATCGCCCATGGCGTCTCCTCGGGCCCACTGCCCATCTTCGCCCTTCAGGCGCCCAGAGTGCCTGTCGTCGCGCCTGCTTCCTCGAGCGCGGCGCAGCATGTCCGCGGTCATCGCGGCCAGGTCGTAGTCCGGCTTCCAATCCCACTCGGCGCGGGCGGCGCTGTCGTCGATCGAAGCGGGCCAGGAGTCGGCGATGGCCTGCCGGAAATCCGGCTCGTAGCGGATCTCGAAGGAAGGCATGTGCTTGCGGATCTCGGCCGCGAGCTCGCCGGCGCTGAAGCTCATGGCGGTTACGTTGAAGCCCGAATGGTGCTTGAGCCGGGCGAAGTCCGCGTCCATGAGGTCGAGCGTGCACTTGAGGCAATCGGGCATGTACATCATGGGCAGGCGGGTGTCTTCGCGGAGGAAGCAGGTGTAGCGGCCGTGCTTGACGGCGTCGTAGAAGATGGCCACGGCGTAATCGGTCGTGCCGCCGCCGGGCAGGGTCAGGTGGCTGATGATCCCGGGGTAGCGGCAGCCGCGGACGTCGAGGCCGTACTTCAGGACGTAGTAATCGCAGAGGAGCTCGCCGGCGACCTTGGTGACGCCGTACATCGTCGTCGGGCCGAGGACCGTGTCCTGGGGCGTCATCTCGCGGGGCGTGGTCGGCCCGAATACGGCGATCGAGCTCGGCGAGAAGACCCGGACGAGGCTGCGGGCGCGGGCGGCCTCGAGGATGTTGTAGAGCCCGCCCATGTTGACGTGCCAGGCCTTCTGGGGGTTCTTCTCGCCGGTGGCCGAGAGAAGGGCGGCCAGGTGATAGACCGTGTCGATGCCGTGCTTCGAGAGGATCGCGTCGAGGGCCTTGGCGTCCGTGACGTCGAGGAGCTCGAAGGGCCCGGCCTCGGCCAGGTCCCCGGCGGGCCGGAAGATGTCGGTGACGACGACGTTCGCGTCGCCGTACTTCTTGCGCAGGGCCCGGGCCAGCTCGGACCCGATCTGTCCGGCCGCGCCCGTCATCAGGACTCGCTTCGTCTCTTTCGTCATCAGGGTCGTCTCCGCTCCGGAATGGCAAAAACAGGAGGGTATTTATAGCACAGCCGGCCCCGGGGCAGGCAACCGGAAGGGGTCAAACCTGGGTTTGACCCCGTCTTTGACTTCGGATAAAGTGTGAGGGCCCGACATGAATCGCGATCCTGACCATCACCCCGAGGAGGCTCCCCCATGTCCATTATCCTGAACGGCACCGGTCTGACCGTCGAGAAGGTCGTCCAGGTGGCCCGCGACCGCCTGTCCGTCGCCATCGACCCGGCCGCGAAGAAGCGCATCGAGAAGTGCCGGGCCCTGCTCGAAGACAAGCTCCAGAAGAAAGAGATCATGTACGGCGTCAACACGGGCATCGGCGAGCTGGCCAACGTCGTCCTGACCCAGGACCAGATCGAGAAGTACCAGCGCTATCTCATCTACAGCCACGCCGCGGGCTACGGCAAGCCCATGCCCGAGGACATCGTCCGGGCGGCCATCCTCAGCCGCATCAACTGCCACTGCCACGGCCACTCGGGGCTCCGCCCGGTCGTCACGGAGACCCTGGCCGAGCTCCTCAACAAGGGCGTCACGCCCGTCATGTGCGAGAAGGGCTCGGTCGGCGCCTGCGGCGACCTGTCGCCGATGGCCCAGATGGCCCTCGTCCCGATGGGCGAGGGCGAGGCCTTCTACAAGGGCGAGCGCCTGCCCGGGGCCGAGGCCCTCAAGCGGGCCGGCATCACGCCGATCGTCCTCCACGCCCGCGACGGCCTGGCCATGATCAACGGCTCGAACGTCATCGCCGGCATGTCGGCCCTCATCGCCCACGACGTCCACCGCTGGCTGAAGATCTCCGAGATCGCCGCGGCCATGACCCTCGAGGTCCTCAACGCCAACATGAAGGCCTACGACGAGCGCATCCACAAGACCCGCGGCTATCCCGGGGCCCTCGAATCGGCGGCCAACGTCCGCCGCATCACCGAGGGCAGCGCGCTCCTGGAGCAGCCCGGCAAGAAGGTCCAGGACGCCTACAGCCTCCGCAGCACGCCCCAGGTCGTCGGGGCCGCCCGCGACGCCCTCCGGTGGGCCCGTTACATGTTCGAGATCGAGCTCAACGGGGCGGCCGACAATCCCGTCTTCTTCCCCGACGAGGACCTCGTCCTGACCGGCGCCAACTTCCAGGGCGTGCCCATGGCCTTCCCGCTCGAGATGCTGGGCACGGCCGTGACGACGATCGCCGTCCTCTCCGAGCGCCGCCACAACCGGCTCATGAACCCGCACCTCAGCGCCGGCCTGCCGGCCTTCCTGACCAAGGGCGCGGGCATGTTCTCGGGCCTGATGCTGACGCAGTACACGGCCGGGGCCCTCATCTGCGAGAACCGCGTCCTGTCGCACCCGGCGGCCACCGGGTCCATCCCGGCCGCGGCCGACCAGGAGGACTTCGTCAGCATGGGCATGACCACGGCCCTCAAGACGCGCCAGATCATCGACAACGCCCAGGCCGTCCTGGCCATCGAGCTCATGGCCGGGGCCCAGGCCGTCGATTTCCGCAAGCCGCACTGCCCGGGCAAGGGGACGCAGGCGGCCTACGACGTCATCCGCAAGCACGTCGCCCACCTCGACGAGGACAGGCCGCTCTATGACGACATCAACAGGCTCAAGGCGGTCGTCGAGTCCGGCGAGATCGTCGAGGCCGTCGAGCGGGCCGTCGGGACCCTGGCGTGACGCCATGAGCCTGCGGATCGCCCTCGTCACCGGGGCCAGCCGCGGCATCGGCCGGGCCATCGCCCTCCGGCTCGCCGAGGACGTCTCCGGCGTCGCCGTCCACTACTTCAGCCGGCGCGAGGAGGCCCAGGAGCTGGCCGCCGCGATCCGCGAGAAAGGCAAGCTCTCGGCCGTCTTCCGGGCCGACCTGACCAAGAAGGCCCAGGCCGCCGGCCTGGTCAAGAAGGTCGAGGAACGGTTCGCCCGCGTCGACGTCCTCGTCAACAACGTCGGGCCGTTCCTGGTCAAGGCGTGGGACCAGCTCGAGGTCGCCGACTGGGAGCGCGTCCTGCGGGGCAACCTCCTCGGGTCCTACTTCTGCATGAAGGCGGCGCTCCCCGGCATGCGCAAGCGGAAGTGGGGGAGGATCGTCAACCTGGGCTACAGCCGGGCCGAGCATCTCGGCGCCTTCCCGACGATCGCCCCCTACGCCGTGGCCAAGACGGGCCTTCTCACGCTGACCCGGACGGCGGCCGCCGCCGAGGCCGGGAACGGCATCACGGTCAACATGGTCTCGCCCGGGCTCATCCGGGGGGGCGTCATGCCGCAGGTCCGCGAGCTCGCGGAATCGCGGCTCGGGACGTTCGAGGACGTCGCCGAGGCCGTGGCCTTCTGCGCCTCGGACGCCGCGGCCGCGGTCACCGGCTCCAACGTCATCGTCTCCGGCACCTGGAAGATGTAGGATGGGGTCAAACCTGACTCGTAGGCTGGTCGGCGTATTACATTCGAGACGAGAAAACTATAGTCACTATCGCCGAGGGGAGGCAACACATGGCCCTTTATTTTTGGATCGCGGCTGTCCTTCTCGTCATCTTCCTGTCCGGCATCCGCATCGTCCGGCCGACGCACCGCGGCCTCATCGAGCGGCTGGGCCGGTACAACCGCTTCGCCAGGCCCGGCTTCAGCTGGATCATGCCGGTCATCGAAACGATGCGCCAGATCAACATCACCGAGATGATGGTCGACGCGGCGCCGCAGGAGATCATCACCAACGACAACCTCAACGCCCGGGTCGACGCCCAGGTCTATTTCCGGGTCAAGGAGGACGAGGCCAACGTCAAGGCCTCCCAGTACAACGTCAATAATTTCCAGTGGCAGATCGTCAACCTGGCCCGGACGACGCTGCGCAACATCATCGGCACCCTGACCCTCAAATCGGCCAACAGCGAGCGCGGCAAGATCAACGAGGAGCTCCTGAAGACGCTGTCCACGGAGACGGCCCGCTGGGGCATCGACATCGTCCGGACCGAGCTCAAGGAGATCGACCCGCCCAAGGACGTCCAGGAGACGATGAACAAGGTCGTCAAGGCGGAGAACGAGAAGATCGCCGCCATCGACTTCGCCACGGCCCGGGAAACGGTCGCCGACGGCGAGCGCCGGGCCGAGATCAAGAAGGCCGAGGGCGTCCGCCAGGCCAAGATCCTCGACGGCCCAGGGCGAGGCCGAGGCCATCCGCCTGGTCAACGAGGCCGCCGAGAAGTACTTCGTCGGCAACGCCCAGATCCTGCGCCGCCTCCAGGCCCTCGAGACGTCCCTTCAGGCGAACGCCAAGATCATCGTCCCGTCGGACAAGGACCTGGTCAACGTCATCGGCGACATGGCCGGCATCGCTCCCCTCAAGAAATAAGATAGGGGAAAGATCAGTCGCTGCCGGTGAGCTGAAGCGTGACCCGCCGCGTCTTGTCCTCCCGCACGACCGTGAGCGTCACCGTGTCGCCGATCTTGTAGCCGTCGAGGGCCGTGAAAAGGTCGTCCCAGGACTTGATCTTCATCGCGTCGATCCCCGTGATGACGTCCCGGATGAGCAGCCGCCCGTAATTGTCCCGGTAGACGCCGCGCATGCCCCTGGTCATAGGCCCGGCTCGACCGTGAGACCTCGAGAATGACGGCCCCCTCGATCCCGGCCCTGCGGGCGACCTCGTCCCGGACGAATTGGACGCCGCCGATGTCCGGCCGGGTGACCTTGCCGAACTTGATGAGCTGGGGGACGATCTTATTCACGGTGTCGACCGGCACGGCGAAGCCGACGCCGCTCGAGGCGCCCGACGGACTGACGATGACCGTGTTCATGCCGATGAGCTCGCCGGCCGAATCGAGGAGCGGCCCGCCCGAATTGCCCGGGATTGATCGAGGCGTCGGTCTGGATCATGTCCCGGATCGTGAGCCCGCCCGCGCCGAGCATGCGCGCGGCCCAGCGCGCTGACGATGCCCTTGGTGACCGTGTGGTCGAAGCCGAAGGGATTGCCGACGGCGATGACCTTCTGGCCGACCTGGAGGTCCCGCGACGTCCCGATCGTGACCGGGGCCAGGCCGGAGACCCGCTCGGCGAGCTTGAGGACGGCGATATCCTTCGTCGGGTCGCGGCCGACGAGCGAGGCCTCGACCTGCCTCTGATCGGGCAGGCTGACCATGTACTTGACGCCCTCGTCGATGACGTGAAAGTTGGTGACGATGTGGCCCTGATCGTCCCAGACGAAGCCCGACCCGCGTGCCCCGCGGCACGAGCTCGTCGGAGGTGAAGAAGAAATCCCGGGCATATTGCAGGTTCGTGATGTAGACGACGGAGTTCTTGGTCTTCTGGACGATCTCGATGGTGTTCCGCTCGTCCTCGGTCAGCCGGGCGGTGCCGGCGGCCTGGGCCGGAGGGGCCGCCTGGTCCGGCGATCGCGGACGCCGGCGGTCCCGGCCGCCGGGCGTTCTCCGGGCGCCGAGACCGCCGCGTCCGTCCCGGCCGGAAAGCGGGGTCCGGCGCGCCGGCCGGGCTTTCTCCCTTCGACCGGGTATCGGCGCAGGCGATCAGCGCCAGGCTGAGAGCGATGATGGCGATGAGAACGGTCCGGCTGGCGTTCGATGTCATGTGAGCCTCCCCTGAATGTCCATTATAGCATTCGCTATTCGCCCCGGATGAGCTTCCCCGGCCGGGAGGCCGGATCGAAGAGCCTCTCGATCACTTCTTGACGAAGGGCTTGGTCTCGAGCGGCTTGGCCGCGTCGTCGAAGAACTTCTTCTGGATCTCGGGCGTGACGGTGTCCTTCTTGACCGAGCGGATCATCTCGACCAGGGCCCCTGTCTCCGCCTCGAGCAGCGCCTGGCCGAAGGCCGCGTTGCCGGCGCTCCCGTCGCCGCGGTAGTGGTTGGGCTGGGCGGCGTACCACCAGATCCCCGTGTAGGCGTTCTTCAATCCGGCCAGGCGCTTCTGGTCGGCCCCGCTTTCGTCGCCGGCCCGGGCCGGCTGGACGAGGTCCGGGCGGTGGGCGAGCATGACGGACGTCTCCTCCTCGCCGGCGTGCCCGTCGACCTTCGTTTTGCGCATCTTGTCGAGCCGGGCCTCGGTCGCCTCGTCGTAGGCCGGATCGAAGAGATAGACGACGTAGTCGCGGCGCGTCTCGAGCTGCGACTGGCAGAAGTAGCGGAGGAAGGCGTCGTTGCCGCCGTGGCCGTTGACCAGGATGATCCTCTTGAGGCCGTTGCGGGCCAGCTCGTCGCAGGTCTGCTGGAGGACGTCGAGCATCATCCGGCTGCCGTAGGCGATCGTTCCCGGCTGGTGCTTGGCCTCGAAGATCTGGCCGACGAAATACGGCGGGAAGACGATGGCGTATTCGGACGCCGCGGCGCGCAGCGAGACCTCGCGGCAGTCGATGAGGTCGGTCCCGAGCGGCAGGTGCGCCCCGTGCTTTTCCAGGATGCCCAGCGGCACGATGCACGTGCCTCCGGACCGGGCCACGGCCCGGGCGAAGTCCGGCGAGGTGAGCTCTTCATAGCGGACGGAAAGCGGCGCCGCGGCCGGATTGGCCGCCTGCGGCCGGGCCGTCGGCGCGGCAGCGACCACGGCGAGCGCGGCCGCCAGGACGAGGCACGTTCTTTTCATGGGTCGGACCTCCTCGGAAGGATGGGCGTCCCCGAACTATAGTCGCCGTCGGCGGCCCTGTCAACGGGGCGGGGGAGCCTTCCCGGTTTGGCGAAAACCCCCGGAAATGGTATATTTTCCCCGAGAGAGGCCGCGATGAACATCCAAGTCACGAAAGAACAGCTGGCGTCCCTGGCCAAGCTCGTCTACCTGGGCAACCGCATGGCCAACGACTGGCGGACCGACGACGTCATCGAGGAATACGACGAGGTCGAGAGCCTCGTCCTCGACGCCGCCCAAAAGCACGGGCTCGGGGACTATGTCGATTTCGACGAGGAGATCCAAGAAGGCCATCCCCTCCGGCGAGCTCGAGGAGAAGATGGCCGAGACGGTCGAGTTCTACAACGACAACTCCTTCTGGGACCAGCTCATCTACCGCATGGCCGACCGCGACTACGTCCGCAAGTTCGGCGAGGCCGCCCTCGAGGAGATCTACACCGAGAAGGGCATGGAGCGGGAGCGCCCGCTCATCGAGAAGTACGAGAAGGAATTCAACGAGAACGGCCTCGACCGCGTCGAGATCCGCCGCGACAACTGACCCGCCCCCTCCGGCGCCCGCTCTTTTGAGTCCTTGACACCCGCCTGGGACCGGCATATCCTACCCCCGTGCGGGGAAGGTTGGTTTCTGATCCGGGACAATCCGTCGCCATGGTGCTGATGCCGCTGGCCTAGAACCTCGCGTTCGCGGATAAGGACTTCAGCCAAAGGAGCTGAGCGCATGGTCCAAGACGGGTCGGGGCTTCCGTTCGGCAAGGGCTTCCTGGTCGTCAGGAAATCCCCGGGCGACGGGCACGCGCTGCATATCCGCAAGCCGGTGATGTCCCTGTCGGAGCGCGGGTATGCCATCTTCAACAACGGGGCGACCCAGCTGCTCATGGGCGAGAACATGGAGTTCCAGGCCGTCCGGCTGGCCTTCAATCCCGTCACCAATGTCCTGGCTATCAAGCCGGAGCGGAAGCACCTCGGCTACCCCGAGACGGTCAAGATCTCGCTCGCGGGCGGATACCGCCGGGCCGGTTTGATCAGCTTCAAGGGTCTGGCCGCCTATTTCAACATCAACCTGACCAACGCGAAGTACCATCTCGTCTGGAACGGCGAGACCGGCGTCGCGGAGGTCGACCTCAACGATCCCATCAGGATCGAGCCCCGCCCTGATTGAGCTTGACACCCCGCCGGACGCGGCGATATCATCGCGCCATGTTGTCCGGGAGGGGGCCGGGTCTCCCTTTCTCCTGAAGAAGGAGTCTGCCCATGAAAAAGCCCGCCGTGGCATGTCTCGTCCTTTCCCTGCTGGCGCTCCCGGCTTGCGCGCCGAGCGGACCTCCCGATGACGATGACCCGCCGGTTCAGCCTGTGGTGATCAACATCATCGAGACCGCGGCCAGCGTGGAGGTCGGCCACACGTTCCAGTTCCACTACAGCGTCTCCAACGCGACGAACACCTCCTGCGCGTGGCGGGTGAACGACATCGCCGGCGGCAACGCCGCGGTCGGGACGATCGCGGCCGACGGGCCTCTACACCGCTCCGGCGGCCGTGCCCACTCCGTCCCAGGTCACCGTCAAGGCCGTGGCCGCCGCGGACGCCACCAAGTCCGACACGGCAACGGTGACGATCACGCCTCCGCCGCCGTTCACGATCATGCCCGCGACGGCGACCGTGCCGGCGGGGGGCACCCAGGCGTTCACGACCACGGCGGAGGTCACCTGGTCGCTCGAAGGGGCCGCCGGGAACACGGCGCCCCTCGGCTCCATCTCGGCCGACGGGACCTATACGGCCCCGCTCGCGCCGCCCTTGAGCGGTGACGTGACCGTCGTCGCCACCTCCAAGGCCGACACTGGCGTCCACGCCACGGCCGTCGCGACGGTCACCTTTTCCGACGCCAGCCTCCACGGCCCCTACGCGTTCGTCTTCCGCGGCGCCGATCCGGACGACATGATCTTCATCGCGGGCCGCCTGACCGCCGACGGGGCCGGGGCGATAGCGGACGGAAGGCTGGACATGAGCCAGGGCTCGGGGGTCGCCACGGCCGTCCCCTTCACCGGGGCTTTTCAGGTGGCCGCCGACGGGAGAGCGGCCCTCGACCTCTCTGTCGGCGCGGACATCATCCGGCTGCGCCTGATCCTGCTGTCGGACGCTTCCGCGCGCCTGATCGGCTTCGCGGACGGTCAGGCCGGCATCGGGGACCTCCAGCGGCAGGAGGCCTCGGCCTTCGTGGCCCCTGGGCTCTTAGGGACCTTTGTTTTCGCCTACGACGGCATGGACCACTATGTGAGCAGCGACCCGAAGCGCGGTCAGCCGATCGCCGCGGCCGGGAAGTTCATAGTCAGCGGGGACACGCTGGATCCGATCCATGACGGGATCGTCGATATCAACCGGAACGGTCAATGGATCGCGAGCGGCGACAGCGGGCCGGCCTTTTTCGGCGTTCTAGGTTTCAACGCCACCTACGGCTCGGGGATGATCAACCTGGGCGGGGTCCTCGGCGCGCAGTCGTTCGGCTACTACATGCTTTCGGCCGACTCGGCGTTGATGGTCGGCTGGCTGTGGTCAGGCTTTACCGGGGAACAGATCGGCGTCATCGGGACGATCGCCCGGCCGGCCGCCGGCCCGTTCTCGGCCTCGGCGCTCGCGGGCGACATGACGACCGTTTCGCACGGTTACGGGGCGATCGCCTCCCCGACACCCGATCCTTTCGTTCCGCCGGCGCCGGCCTTCTCGGCGGGGATCATGACCGCCGACGGCGCCGGTCATTTCACGGGAGGCTGGGTCGACACCAATGTCGGCGGGACGGTCGGTCAGGCCCTGACCGTCGCGG
The DNA here is from genome assembly GCA_963843505.1 of Candidatus Aminicenantota bacterium. GTDB lineage: Bacteria > Acidobacteriota > Aminicenantia > Aminicenantales > Saccharicenantaceae > RBG-16-66-30. The sequence continues at coordinate 304,316 of CAWJKR010000008.1, forward strand.
GGACATATTCTGTCGCTTCCAACGGGCGGGGGATGGCGACCATCGTGGCCGGCGGCCTCACGAACACCACGGCCTTTTATATGCTTGCGGCCAACAGGGCCTATACGGTCGGGCTCGATACCTGGGGCACCGGCATCTCTCTTTTCGGGCCTCAGGGCGGGACGCAAGCCGTATAGCGCGGCCTCGGTAAAAGGCCATTACGCGTTCACTCTCAGGGGGACTCTGACTTCGCGCGAGCACCGACGTCGCCGGCCAGATCGAGCTCGACGGGACGGGCGGCCTGAGCGGCCATGTCGATGTCAACGCCGCGGGAGTCCTGTCCCAGAACGTGGCCGTCACCGGCAGCTATACCATGAATGCGACGGGTCGCGGAACCGCGACCATCACCACCCCCACCGCGAGCTGGACGGTGACGATGTACCTCCAGGATCCCTCGACGATCCTCCTGATGGGGACGAGCTATCCCGCCGGCGGCGCCATGGACCGGCAGTACTGAGCGCCGGCCTTCCGATTCAGCCGCGGCCGTCGAGGGCGTCGAGCGCGGCCATGTCCTCGGCGGACAAGCGAAGTCGAAAGACGGCCGGCGTTCTCGATGATCCGCTCCTTGTGGACGGACTTGGGGATGGTCACGACGTCCTTTTGGAGGGCCCAACGGATCAGGATCTGGGCAGGGGTCCGGCCGCGGGCCTCGGCCAGCGAGCGGATCGTCCGTCGGCCCAGCTTCCTTCCGCGCGTCAGCGGGCTGTAGCCTTCGAGACGGATCCCGTGCCGCTCGCAGAAAGCGTGGACGTCCCTCTGCTGATCGAAGGGGCTGAACGGGACCTGGTTGACGGCCGGGACGACGCGGCCGTTGGCCGCCGCTCGAGGATCTCCTCGAGTTCCGCGACCGCGTAATTGCTGACGCCGACGGCCCGGCAGCGTCCGTCGCCGAGCAGGGTCTCGAGCGCCCGCCAGGACTCGGCGCGCCGGCGCCGATCGTCGCCGGGCCAGTGGAGGAGGTAGAGGTCGACCTGCTCGAGGCCCAGGCTCAGGCGGCTGGCTTCGAAGGCCCGGAGGGTCGCTTCGTACCCGAATTCCGCGGGCCAGACCTTGGTCGTGATGAAGACCTCGCCGCGGGGGAGTCCGCTCGCTCGGAACGCTTCCCCGACCTCGCTCTCGTTCCCGTAGGCCGCGGCGGTATCGACGAGGCGGTACCCGGCCTCGAGGGCCCAGAGCACGGCCCGCTGTCCCGCCTTCCCCGTGGCCGCCCAAGTGCCCAAGCCCGAAGAGCGGCATCTGGACGCCGTTATTGAGGGCGATGCGCGTCTGAAGATCCGAGCTTCATGCGCCTCCTCCGGGGAGCCCCGGCTCCCATGGAGGATTTAGCAAGAACCATGCCAACGGACAAAAAAAGGGGAGCGGCCTGGTCGGCCGCTCCCCTCGGGGTGCCGTGTTTGGGACCCCCGGTCTTCCGGGAGTCTTAGTACCGACGGTTGCCGCCGAAACCGCCGCCGGACCTCGAGTCCGTGCGGGGCTTGGCTTCGTTGACCTTGGCCGTGCGGCCCTTCAGGTCCTTGCCGTTCAGCATGGAAATGGCCTTTTCGGCCTCGTCCTTGTTCGGCATCTCGACGAAGCCGAAACCGCGGGATTCGCCGCTGAACTTGTCCTTGATGACGGCGGCCGTCGACACTTCGCCGAACGCCTGAAAGACTTCTCTCAGGTCGTTCTCGTTGACGGAGTTGGGTAGGTTACCCACGTAGATGTTCATTCTCGTCTCCTTTCGACGATGGAAAGACTCCTTCGAGCCTTCCCGGTACATAAAGATTTTTGAACGCCGTAAAGGAGAGGAGAATTCGACCGATCAGGGCCTCTGGCCCCTTCCTTTAGTCATTCAGGTGTTAAATAGCTGAGGTTACCCTTTGCTAAGAACACGGCCATTATACCACAGCCTTGGCCGCGTCGCCCGATCCGGCTGGCGGTATGGACTCGTAACCCACTGATTTTAATGACGAAAATAATTGTTAGTCCGGCGGCCGTCCTGTAGAGGATCTCCGTATCATTGACATTCGGGACGATAATCCTCAGAATGGCCGTTCTATGAACAGGAGGTCGCCATGTCGCCATCACGGCACGTGTCGCGTTCGCTTTAGCTCTGGCTGCCGTATCGTTCACGGGCGTTGCCATGAGCGGTGATCCGATCGCCGTCAAGTCCGGAGCCGTGGTCCTGCCCATTTCCGGCCTCGCCTTGGATCTCCCGGTCGATCCCCGCGCCGATTTTACCTGGGGCTTGTCCTCCAGTTACGCGCTGTCCGACAACGGGACGACCTTCGACGGCCGCGATGTCATTGACGAAAAGATCAAGGATGAACTCGTCGCCGGAACCTGGGTGCAGGTCGGCTACTTTGACGCGGGTGACTGCAAGGCCACCGTGGGCGCGACCGCGTTGACCGGCGCCTGGACCGAAGAGCGTGATTTCTACGGCCTCCACTGGTGCCTGCGCGGCGGCACGTTCGATCTCGGGACCGATATCGGCAAGGTGCCGGCGGTCGCCATGTGCGCCCACCGCGAGGGGAGGAAGGACCTCCTTATCCACCGTTTCTTCATCGACTTGCCGCAGGAATCCGCGCACGAGAACATCATCGCCGCGCTGGCGAAAACAACCGTGATCGAGCGCGTCGCTCTCGCCTGGCAGCGGGACGCATGGGCGGCCGTCAAACCGCGACAACGACCCGAGGTCCGCAACCGGGGAGACGTCGAGCCTGTGCGCACGGTCAAGCTTGCGAAAAGCGGCCTGGCGCTCGCCCTGCCCGAAGACGGCTGCATCTGGCTCGTGCGCTCACCTAAAGAGGATGATGCCGTGGACTGGCTCGATCTCATGGCGCCCGCCGTGATCGAAGTGACGATCGAGCTGGTGCGGGTACCCAACATGACCTGCCAGGAAGTTTTCGACGGCATCACAACCGAAAAACGCTACGATGCTCCTCCGATAAATGTGCCCGAGGGCTGGACGGCCGGCCCGACACTGGTTGTCAACGGGTGTCTCGAGCGGGTGGTCGGCCGTTCTATCGGCGGCAGTGCCGTCCTGGTTGGGCTGTTCAACTTGCCCGACCGGGGGCGCGGCGCCGGCGATTTCGCCGGGCTCGCTCCGATGCTGGCGGCCATCGCAAAGGCCGCAGGCGCGCTCTGAAGGACTCAGCGCGGCTTCGCGCGCCGAATGGGGTCTTCTTCAGGGCCTCTTAGCCTCGAGCGCGAGGGCTCTTCATCGCGTCTTGAGCTCGACGTTGTCGCGGATCCAGTGGGCATCCCACCATTCCACGGGATTGACGAACGCCCCGTGGATGAGCATGGCGAAATGGAGATGATCGCCGCCGGCCAGGCCCGTGGATCCCGAAAGCCCGAGGGTCTCGCCCCGCGTCACGTCCTGGGACAACGCGACATCGATCTGGCTCAGATGGCAATACATGCTGAACAATCCCAGGCCATGATCCAGGACGACCGTCAGGCCGTGGATACCCAGCGGGCCGGCGAACACCACCCGGCCGGCGTTGGCCGCGGGGATGAGACACTGGGCCGTGGAGGCCAGGTCCACGCCGAGATGGACCTGCTGGTCGACGACCTTGCGGTCGTACGTATAGGTCCGCCGGTCCCCGAACGAGGCCATGGGCTTTGAGTTCGGGAGCCGGAGAAACGCCCCGGACCAGAGCATCCGGGATTCCGTTTTTTGGCAGAGGATCGCCAGCCGCTCATAGTCCATCTCCCGCTGCGTCCGGTTGACCGTCAGGAAGACCTCCAGGTCCGTTCCCTGGAGCCCCGGGTCGATGTTCTTGAAATAGGAGACGACGTCTCCGAGGAACTTGTCGGACAGGCTCAGGGTGTCCTGCTTGAAGGCGACGGTCTTGATCACCGGCCGGAAAACGATAGTCGTCCGGTTGCCGGACCGATCCTCGGCCACGCCGGAGAAAGGAACGTCGCGGGGCGCGTCCGGAGAAAGCGCGAAAAAGACCAGGAACCGGTTTTCCCCGGTCGGAAATCCGGGGAAAAAGCGCTCCCCGACCTGGATCCCGACGACCGGGTGTTTCCTCGTCCACGGTGCAGGAGACGACGCCCGCGCCTCCCGTGTTGATATAGTGAGGCCCGCCGACGATGTTCATCCGGGGCGGGCGGGTGTCGAGGATCATCTTTCTTTCCAGGACGGCGGTGTTCCCGCCGTTCCAGGAGCGGTCCTCGGCCGAGATCCGAAGGAGGATCTCGCCGTCGGCCAGTCCGGCGGGAAGCGGGCGCAGGGAAAGCGTTTTGACGTAAGTCGGCAGCGCCGCGGGGAATCTTTCGGAAAAGACCTCGATGGTCCGGCCGGCCTGGACGGCTTCCACCCGGACTTCGGCCAGACCGCTTTTCCGGTCGCTGGCCCGGAACGTGAGCTCGCGGCCGAGGAACGGGCTGTCGCCGGCCGGACGGATCTCGGGTTTTTGGGATTCGAATTTGACGACCCAGAGGATGACGATCGCGGCCAGGGCGGCCGGGATCAGGATCCAACGGGCTTTCTTCAGGAATTTCTTCATCGAACGAACACTATTCCACACGCGCTCATTCTGTCAAGGACGTCGACGTCTCTCTCCAGCCGCTCAGCGTTCTTTGGCCGGGGCCGGCGGCGTCTTCTTGTCCGCAAAATAGGCGTCTTTGGTCTCGGGCGCAAGATAGGTCATGAACCAGTCCATCTGCTTGTCCCGGGCCTGGCGGACGCCGACCCCGTGGGCCTGACCGGGATAGATGAACCAGTCGAATTGCTTTCCGGCCTTGAGCAGGGCGTCCACGAGCTGCATCACCTGGGTGGGGTGGACGTTGTCGTCCACGGCGCCGTGCTGGATCAGGAGCTTTCCCTTGAGGTTCTTGACGTAGTTGAGGGGGCTGGCCTTCTCGTAGCCGTCGGGATTGTACTGGGGGAGCCCCATATAGCGCTCGGTATAGACGGTGTCGTAGTTGCGCCAGTCCACGCCCGGCGATCCGGCCACGGCCACCTGAAAGCGGTCCGGCGCCTTGAGGAGGGCCATGATGGACATGTAGCCGCCGTAGGAGGTCCCGGTGATCCCGACGCGCCCGCCATCCACATAGGGACGTTGAGCGAGATAGTCGAGCGAGGCCACCAGGTCTTCGACGTCGACCTGGCCGAGCTTCCCGTAGCCCGCGTTCTCGAACTCTTTCCCGCGGCGGAGCAGCCCGCGGTTGTCGATGTTGACGACGAGAAAGCCGAGCTGGGCCAGGGCCTGCTGGCCGGGGTCGCCGTAGTATTGATCGCTGATCGCCTTGGTGCCGGGCCCCATGTAGACCGAATAGAGGACCGGGTATTTCTTCGAGGCGTCGAAATCGGCCGGCTTGAACAGGATCCCGTCGAGGTCATGCTTCCCGTCGCCGGACTTGAAGACGAAGTGCTCGGGGAGGGTGAGATTCAGGGCCTGGTATTCCGGCTTGAGCACGGTCTTCCCCATCTCGCGGAGGAACGTTCCGTCCCCCTTGTAGAGGCGGAAGGAGGAGGGGCTGTCGAAAGAGCTGAAGGTATCGGCGAAATACGTCCCGCCCGCCGAAAGGCTGACGCGGTGAGTGCCGGGCTCCTTGGTCAGCCGGGCGAATTTCGACCCGTCGAGCTTGACCCGGTAGAGATGGGTCTCGAGACCGCGATTTTCGTAGCCGGTGAAATAGACCCATTCGTTCGCCGCGTCCGCGGCCAGGATGCCGCCGACCGGAAGCTTGTGCTTCGTGACCTGGCGAATGAGCTTGCCGCTCAGGTCATAAAGATAGATCTCCCGCCAGCCGCTCCTGTCCGAAGACCGGAGGAAGTGTCGGTTATCGGGCAGAAAGAAGATCTCATTGCCCTCTTGCATGAACCCGATGCCTTCGGTGAGGTAGCTCGGGTTCTCTTCCTGAAAAAGGACCGTCGTGCGGCCGGTCTCGGGGTCGGCGGAAAGGATCTCCACCTTGTTCTGCAGCCGGTTCGTCCGCTTCAGCGTGAAAGCCCGCCCGTCGTGGGACCACAACCCGTTATAAAGATAGACGTTGGTCTCGATGCCGGTATCGACCTGGACCCGCTTCTTGGTCTCGACGTCGACGATGAAGAAGCGGATGATCGGGTTGTTCTCCCCCACCCTGGGGAAGCTCTGCATCTCCAGTTGGAAATCCATGGTTTCGTCGTGGAGAACGGGGAACTTGCGGACGGGACTCTCGTCGAACTGCATGTATGCGATCTTCTTCGAATCGGGCGACCACCAGAAACAATAGAACTGGGAGAACTCCTCGGCATACACCCAGTCGGGATACCCGTTCCGCAGGTCCGGGCCGCCCCCGGTCGTCAAGGCGGTCACGGTGTCGCTCTTCAGGTCACGAAGATAGAGGTCGTAGTCATCGACGTAAGCGGTGTAGCGGTAGTCCGGGGAGAATTCCTCCTGGTATTGGGCGAAGCGGACGCCGCGCTGGGGCGGGCGGACCTTGAAGGCCCGCATCTCCTTGGTGGCCGGGTCATAAAAAAAGATACGGTTGCTGCTGGCGAACCGGATCTTTGCTCCGCCCTCGACGAACTCGAACCGGCTGAAGGGAAGGGCGGTCGCGCTCTCGCCCGTCACCGTGTTGTAGGCGGCGATGATCCCGGCGTCGTCGAACAGCGGCGTCTCTTCCCCGGTGACGGGGTCGACCTTCTTGAACGTCTTGTCCTTGCCGACGATATAGGCTCCGCCGTCGGGCGTCCAGCGGACTTCGCGGACGCCTTCGAACGTCACCAGCTTGCTCCGTTCGGCCTGGAGCTTTTTGTAGAGCTCATACCCCCGCACCTGGCCGAAGGCCGGGCTGAGGCCGGCCAGGACCAGGAGCACGAAGATCGACCGAACCGCGGCCTTTGTCTTTCGATTCATGAGGCGTCTCCTTTTCCTGACGGGAAATTAATTTTTCGCTGCGGCGAGCACTTCTCTTGAGGGTCTCCCTGGTTTGCTCTTTTCAGTTTAGGAAGCTTCTCCGGCGCATGATGCGATGAATTTAAGCCCTGCAGCAACCATGTGTCAAGGCTTCGCAGTTCCGCGGGGACCGTCGCGGTGGTCAAAGCGGGGCAGCGACGCGAATAACCTGCTCAGAAATACGCGGGACCTTCAGTAATCCCAGCCCTTCCAGAAATTAGGATTATTGACGATTTCATAGCGATTGGGAAAAGCTTTCACCAACGCATCAGCGGTCGAGTTCCAGACGGTGCCATGGCCGATCGTGCCATTGCCGTGCACATTGTTATCCTGGATGACGGTTTGATCGAGAAGGTAGTTGCTGAAGCCTTGAATGCTTCTGGCATTGGCGTCCTGCCGGGCATAATAGTCGGCGTGTTGGGCGTCGTTGGCTCGTTCGATGGCCTTCATCCGCGCCGTGGCATCCGCGCCGATTTTGTGAATGGCGGCGATGGCGGGCGCAGCGATGGCATTGGCTTGCCGCGCGACCACCGCTTGGTTGACCTCGAAACTGGACAAGATAGCGCCCACGGTGGCGCGCTCCTTGTCAGCGAACTTAGGGGCGATCTGGCTTAGGGAAAGCGTAAACATGTAGTTGCCCATCCGATCAGGGGCCGTGCAACACGCCAGCATCTCCATCTCGAAGTAGTCTTTCTCCTGTATGTTAGGATGCGCCTGGCCTACAGAGAAAAGCACCCCGTGCCCGACGGCATGGACGCAGCGTTGGCCGGGGGGACCGGCCACCTGCTCGGCGTGGTCGATCCGAAAGTCGATGAGTTGGTTGTTCACACGATAGAACTCTTTGATGAGACCCGGAAACCCCTTGACCGGATCCGCGTTGGACGGGTAGACCATTTTGGCGCCCATGCCGGTGGCCATACCGTATGGCTGGTTATAAGAAGGGTTGGTCGCCCCCCGGACCAAGTTGATGCTGATTATTACGTTGTAATTGGGGTCGACGACCATTACGGTCCCCCCGCCGCCTTGAAATTTCCAGCCGTTGGGGATAGCCAGGCTGGCCGAACCGTCTTGGGTCATGACCCGGCGCAGCGGCTTCGGCGGGTCCGGCCGGATTCCCGTCGCGGGGCCGGAAGCCGGCCTTCCGCTACCGGGGTGCCACTCGCTGAATAGCCTTTTCAGCATGGAGTTTACGGTCGAGCCAAAACGCGCCGTATCGTCGCTCACGAGGGCCGCTTCCATCTTGTTGGAGCCCGACGGAGAGGCGATGAGCAGGCCCGCAACCCGCTTGTTTCCTTGCGGGTGGTTGACCACCGTGAAGAAGACCGCATCGGAATTCGTGCCGCGCACCCTGAACACGCTGCCAACCTGCGGCTTTTCCCCGCAGTTGTTGTGCACGATACGCAGCACGGTGCTCATGGCCGCCGCCGAGCTTGTCGCCCCGTCCACCACTCCGTACATGATCTTTCCACCCTGGGGATCGTCAATGGTTTTCAGCGGTTTTTGGGCACCCGATACGGATGCAAGGCACCCGACCAGGCCTAGCCAGAGAGCCAAGGAAACGCAAAACGGCTTATTTCTGCGCATAATCGTCCCCCTTCTATTGATGGATAAGAACTTGCTCTGGGGCGAATTGAACTTATCGAAAAGGGACTTTTGTGTCAAGGCGATTAGGGCGCGCAGCCCGGTCGTCCCGGGCCCCCCCCGATGCGAGCCATCCGTCATTCGCCTTGACAGGACCGAGGAGCAGCGGATAATCTGACACCCGGGAGGGTTGGGGAACATGCCATTCTCAATGATCAGGGCCGCCATCGCTCTTTGCGTTCTTCTCGCTCCGGGGGTGCGGGCCGCCGCCCAAGATTGGCCGCCGGTCACGGACGAGGAGAAGGCCTATGCGGACTGTCCCCAGCAGCCCGGGGCCCCCGCCGTCCTCCTCTACCGCGAGGAGACGACGAGCCACAGGACGTGGTCGGTCACCTGCTTCTACCGCCTGAAGATCCTGAAGCCGGCGGGCCGGGAGCGGGCGAATATCGAGATCCCGGCCTACAGGGGCTGGTACAAGGTCGCGGACCTGCAGGCGCGCGTCGTGCGCCCCGACGGCGCATCGGCGCCGTTCACCGGCCAGGTCTTCGAAAAGACGGTCCTGCGCACGGGAGGCTTCAGGGCCACGGTCAAGACCATCGCCCTCCCCGACGTCGATGTGGGCAGCATCATCGATTATCGCTATAAGCTCGTCCCGGATAACGAGAAATTATCCGGCAAGGACCAGGAGGCCATGGAGGAGATGTTCGGCCAGTACGACAAGCCCGAGGAAGGCGGCATCGATACCGAAGAGGGTATCCTCTTCTATCCCGTGGCGACCTGGGACGTCCAGGCGGACCTCTTCACCCGCCGGGCCAAATTCGGCTACGAACCCTCGCAGTATCTCGGCACGGCGTTGGCCGAGTGGTCCCAAAGAGTGATGATCTTCAGCTGGGTGACCCGCTGGCTCCCGGGAGCAGAACCCTCCGGGGACCGGGACCTCGTCGAGCTCCAGCTCACGAACATCCCGGCCTTCGAGCCGGAGGAGATCATGCCCCCCGAGAGCTCGCAGCGCCAGGAGGTCCGCCTGTTCTACGTCGCGGGGACGGTGGGCTCGCCCGACGCGTACTGGCGGGAGGAGAGCCGGAACTGGGCCAAGGGCCTGAACAAGTTCATGCAGAAAGCCGGGACGGCCGCGGTCGAGGCCCGGAAGATCGTCGCCGGCCTCGCCGACCCGGAGGCGAAGATCCGCGCCCTTTATGAGCGGGCCCAGAAGATCAAGAACCTGAGCTACGACCGGACGAAGCCGCGCCGGAAGCGCAAGGAGCTCGGGATCAAGAACAACCGCAGTGTCGCCGACGTCCTCAAGAACGGTTACGGCGTGCGCAGCGACATCACCCGGACCTTCGCCGCCCTGGCCGCCGCGGCCGGCCTTCCGGCCCGGGTCGTGCGGGTGGCCGCCCGGGATGACAAGCTTTTCGAGCTGAACAACTTCGGCCTCTACGCCCAGTTCGATACGGAGCTGGCCGTGGTCCAGGTCGGCGGCACGGACCGTTTCTATGATCCGGCCACGCCCTATTGCCCGCCGGGCCTTGTCCCCTGGAAATGCACGGCGACGAGCCTGCTCGACCCGGCCGGGGATCCGCCATCGGTCCAGAAGCCGCCGGCGAAAACGCCGGCCGGCACGCCCGAGCAGGCCTTCATCCGGCGCGAGACCGCCCTGCGGATGGACGCCAAAGGCAACCTGGCCGGAACGGTCAAGGTCCGCTTCGGGGGGCAGGAGGCGCTGAGGCGGCGGCTCGACCATCTCACCGACGCGGCCGACACGGTCAAAACGGACCTGGAGGCGGAGTTGGGCGGGATCCTCCCGGCGGGAACGAAGGTCGCTCTCCAGAACGTGGAGAACCTCAGGAACGCCGCGGCCGAGGTCGTGGCCGTCTTTGACGTCACCATGCCGCCGTTGATCACGAGCGCCGGCGACCGGGCGCTCTTCCCGGTTTCGCCGCTCCTCGGCGTCAAGCGGGATGCGTTGCGGCACGCCCAGCGCAAACATCCCTTGCGCTTTCCCTATCCCACCCGGGAGTCCGACGACATCCTCATCAGCCTGCCGGAGGGGATGAAGGTCGAAGCGGTCCCGGCGCCTCGGAGCGAGACCGGGGACTGGTTCGACCATTCCCTATCCTGCGCCGTGGAGAACGGGACGACGCTCCATGTTCAACGCGAGATCACGCTCAAGAGGACCGATTTTCCGGCGCTATCGTATGGCACAGTCAAAGCTTTCTTCGATCGCGTCCGCGCCGCGGACGAAGAGCAGGTCATTCTCGTTGGGCCGAATAGAGAGCCCGGCCCTGGTGTTACCCTTTGATCTTGCCGAGCACGGTCACCTTGATGCGCGCGGGCGTGTCCCTGATTACGGCTGCATCAGGGCCCTGAAGAACCGGGACAACTCGGAGGGGACGCTGGACTGGCTGGGCCGCTGGAGGCCGGACCGTTTCGATCCCGCGAAGATCAAGTTCTGGAGCCCGCTGCGGAGGCTGAAGATTGCGCTCGAAGATTGAGGGCGATGTCCTGGCGGGCTTGCTCATTCTGATAGCGGCGATCTCGTCCGCCGGGTGTCTAACCAAGTAGATCCACCGAATAGGCGTCGGCGAGGGCGATCAACAGCGTTCCTTACCGTAACCTATTGGGAGATCGGCCGGCGAGTCGTCGAATTCGTATACAGAGCGGGCGCGTTCCCTCTTTCCTGGTCCCATTATGTCCATCTGATGTCCGTTCCCGATCTCCAGGCCCGCGCGTTTTACGAGTCGGAGTCGATCGCCGGCGGCTGGTCGGTCCGCCAGCTCGACCGCCAGATCGGCACGCAGTTCTATGAGCGGTCTCTCGGTTCGAAGGACCGGGACGATTTCCTGGCCCGAGGCCGCGGTCCCAGACGCGAAGACATGATGACCGTCGAGGAGGAGGTCCGCGACCCTTATCTTAGCCCGGCGGAAGGATAATCCTTGACAAACGCCTCGAGCAGGCTTATTTTATAAAGGGTGAACAAAATGGTAAACACATTGAGACGGGAACTGACCCTGCGGCAGGCCAAGGTCCTCAAGGCCGTCGAGGATTATCAGAACAAAATGGTAAACATATTGAGACGGGAACTGACCCTGCGGCAGGCCAAGGTCCTCAAGGCCGTCGAGGACTTCATCCTCGGGCACGGCTACGCGCCCGACCATCCGCCAGCTGGGCTCGGCGCTGAAGATCCCCAGCCCCTCGGCCGTCCTCAAGCACCTCCAGAGCCTGGAGCGCAAGGGTTACATCAGCCGCGCCGACGGCGAGATCCGGGTGGCCGGCCTCCCGGCCCTCCTCGAGAGCCAGGTCCGGGTGCCGGTGGCCGGCCTCGTCCCGGCCGGCGGGCCGCGCGAGTCGTTCGACGCGACCGGGCGAGGCCATGGACGTCCCGGGCTGGATGGTCGGCCGCCGCCGGGGCAACGTCTTCTGCATCCGGGTCGACGGCAAGAGCATGATCGACGCCTACATCGACGACGGCGACCACGTCCTGCTCGAGCGGACCAACCTGGCCAACTCGGGCGAGATGGTCGTGGCCATGCTCGACGACGGCTCGGTCACGCTCAAGCGCCTGCGCCGCGACAACGGCCATGTCTTTCTCGTCCCGGAGAACCCGGCCTTCCAGCCGATCGAGGCCCCGTCGGCCAAGATCCTGGGGCGGGTCATCGGCATCATGCGCAAGTACTGAACGGGGCCGAGCCCCCGATATCGCGTCCCCTTCGCGGAAGGGGAGAAAAAGGAATCGACCGCATAGAGAAAGGAGGACAGGTGTCTTTGTCGAAAAACGGCCGCCGCTACATCGTCCACGTCGACATCGACGCCTTCTTCGCCGCCGTCGAGGTCCTGCTCGATCCCTCGCTCGCGGGCAAGCCGGTCATCGTCGGCGGCCTGCCGCACGAGCGCGGCGTGGCCTCGACCTGCTCCTACGAGGCCCGCAAGTTCGGCGTCCACTCGGGCATGCCTCTCCGCGAGTGTTACAAGCTCTGCCCCCAGGGCACCTTCGTCCGCGGCAACTTCCAGGTCTACCAGGCCTTCTCCGAGCGCTTCTTCCGCGTCCTCCACACCGCGACCCCGGACGTCGAGGAGGCCTCGCTCGACGAGGCCTATCTGGACCTCACCCGCTGCGGCCACATCTATCCCTCGTTCCCGGCGGCGGCCCGCGAGCTCAAGCGGCAGGTCGAGCGCGAGATCGGGGTCACGGTCTCGGTCGGGGCGGCGCCGAACAAGATCCTGGCCAAGCTGGCCACGGGCCGGGCCAAGCCGGCCGGCTTCTTCGAGATCCGCGAGGGCGAGGAGGCGACCTACCTCCGCGACCTCGGCATCGAGTCCCTGCCCGGCATCGGGCCCAAGGCCCAGGTCGTCCTGCGCCTGATGAACATCCACAAGATCGGCCAGCTGTGGGACCTGCCGCGGGGGACCCTGCACACGCTCTTCGGCGCGGGCGGCGACGACATCTATCTCCAGTCGCGCGGCATCGACAGCCGGCCGCTGGTCACGCGGACGCTGCCCAAGTCCGTCTCGCGCGAGACGACCTTCCTCGAGGACCTCTGGGACAAGCGCCTGCTCCTGGCCCACCTGGCCTACCTCTGCGACCGGCTGACCCTGGCCCTGCGCGAGGACCGGCTCTACGCCCACGTCATCGAGGTCAAGGCCCGCACCGCCGACTTCAAGACCGAGATCAAGCGCCGCCTCGTCCTGTCGCCCCTCCAGGAGATGGGCAAGATCTACAAGATCGCCGAGGAGCTCTTCCTCGAGCTCGTCGCCGGCTCGCGGCTGGCCCTGCGCCTGGTCGGCGTGAAAGCCTCGGAGCTCGTGCGCGTCCGGCCCCTGGCCCTCTTCGAGCCCTACTCGGAGCGGCCGGAGCGCCTCGGCGGGGCCATCGACGAGGTCCGCGACAAGTACGGCTTCGGCGCCGTGCTGACGGCCCGGGAGAGGATGCTCGATGGCGTCTACGCCTCCGACCCGCGGCGGGGCTACGTCCTCAAGACGGCGTCCCTGACGAAATGAGGGGAGAGAGACGACCGCCATGTTCGTGCCGCTCCGCCTTCATTCGGTGTACAGCCGGGGGAAGGGGAGCGTCACGCTCGAAGAGGCGGCGGGCTGGGCCGCGGGAAAGAGGCTCCCGGCCGCGGCCCTGACGGACGCGGGCAACATCTACGGCTGGGGCAAGTGGAAGCGCGTCGCGCCGGCGGGCGGGTTCAAGCCCATCTTCGGCTGCGAGCTCGAGTGCGGCGGCCGGCGCTTCGTCTTCCTGGTCAAGACGCGCGAGGGCTACTCGAACCTCATGGAGATCTTCAACCGCCGGGAGGTCCGCGACGCCTCCGGGCTCATCGTGATCTACGTTCCCGGCCGGGAGGCGGGGAGGGCGAGAGGACGAACGGGGACGGGGCGGGACGGGCGGGTCCCGTCGCTGGGCGAGCGAAGCCGCGATGCTGGCCGACCTGCGCGAGAAGGTCGCGCCGGGCGATCTCTACCTCGGGGCGGATTTCGCGAACTTCCGGCCGCATATTGAAGACGGGGACATGTACCAAGGGAACATGTCCCCGAAATTCGCCGGTCTGCCCGTCGTCTGGGCCAACCCCATCAAGTACCTGAGGAGCCCGGAGCGCCTCGTCCTCCTTCACGCCATCGAGCGGAAGGTCCCTTACCCGCCGGAGCGCGACCGGCTCCTGGGCAGGATGAAGCTCTTCGGGCCGGACCAGGAGGCCCTGGCCCTGCGCCGCTTCGGCGACGCCGCGAAGGACGCCCTGGCCCGGACGGCCGAGGTCGCCGAAAAGTGCGAGTTCGTCTTCGAGAACGTCATCCCCAACCTTCCGGCCGACCTCTTCCCCCGGACCCTCCGCGAGGTCGTCACGGAGCGGCTGACGGCGGCGGCGAGCCTGACCTGGAAGGAGCGCCAGCGGGCCCGCCGCGAGCTCACCGCGGTCGAGCAGTCGGGCTTCGGCCCCTACTTCCTCGCCGTCCACGACATCGTCGAGTTCGCCCGCGGCCGCGGCATCCTCCACAACCTGCGGGGGTCGGGGGCCTCGTCCTTCCTGGCCTGGCTCCTCGGCATCTCCCACGTCAGCCCCATGGAGTTCGATCTCTATTTCGAGCGCTTCCTCAACCGCGGCCGGCCCGACCCGCCCGACATCGACATCGATTTCGACTCCCGGCGCCGCGACGAGGTCCTGAAGTACGTCCTCGAGCGCTACGGCGCGGGCAGGACCGGCGCGGCCTACGTCTGCTGCTTGAAGGATTTCGGCGGCCGCTCGGCCCTCTACGAGACGCTCCGCGCGTTCGGCGCGCCGCCCGAGGAGGCGCGGAGCCTCTCGAAGCGCGTGCCGTATTTCGCGGAGCCGTCGAGCCTGCGCCTGGCCGCCCCGGCCCCGGGCCGGCTCGACGTCTGGAAGCTCGCCTCCGAGCTCCAGGACGTCTACCACGAGATCTCGCTCCACGTCGGCGGCGTCATCCTGACGCCCGGGCCGGTCGAGCGGTACCTGCCCCTCGAGACCTCGGCCAAGGGCCTGCGCATGACCCACTTCGACAAGGACGCGGTCGAGGACCTGCGGCTGATCAAGCTCGACCTCCTCTCGGTGCGGGGCCTGGCGGCCATCTCGGAGACGAAAGAGAAGCTCAAGCTGCGGACGCTCCCGCCGGGGGACGCGGCCACGTACGCGACGCTGCGGGCCGCCCGGACGGTCGGCTGCTTCCAGGTCGAGAGCCCGGCCATGATGAACCTCCTGCGGCGGATGAGGCCGACGGACATCCACGAGATCACCCAGGCCCTGGCCCTGGTCCGGCCCGGGCCGACCGAGAGCGGCATGAAGGAGGCGCTCCTGCGGCGGCGCAGCGGCCGGGGCCGGCCATCAGGGCCGGCGAGACCCGGGGACGCATCCCGGGCGACGACGCCTTTCTCGCCCGCATCCTGCCCGAGACCGGCGGCATCCTCCTCTACGAGGAGCAGGTCATGCAGATCGCCGAGCGGGTGGCCGGCATGCCCCCGGAGGAGGGCGACCTCCTGCGGCGGAGCCTGAAGAAGGGGCGGGGCGGCGACGCGGCGCTCCGGGCGAAGTTCTCCCGCGAGGCCGGCGAGCGCGGCTACGGGGCGCCGGAGGTCGACCGGCTGTGGAAGACCATGGAGAAGTTCTCCTCCTACTCCTTCAACAAGGCCCACAGCGCCTCCTACGCCCACATGGCCTACCAGGCCGTCTACCTCAAGGTCCATCAGCCGGTGGCGTATTTCGCGGCCGTGCTCAACGCCGGCGGCGGCTACTACGAGCTTCCGGAGTACGTCGCCGAAGCGAAGCGGAACGGCATCCGCATCCTGGGGCCGGACGCCAACCGCAGCGCCGCCGGGTTCGAGGTCGAGAAGGACGCGATCCGCGTCGGCCTGACCTCGATCAAGGGCCTGGGCGCGAAGACGATCGACCGCCTTCTCGACGAGCGGACGGCGGGCGGCGCCTATCGTCTCGGTCGAGGACTTCCTGGCCCGGATGAAGCCCGGCAAGGCCGAGCTCCTGGCCCTCATCAAGGCCGGCGTCTTCGACGTCCTCGAGCCGCGGCGGACGCGCCAGGTCCTGCGCTATTTCCAGGGGCTCGAGAACATGGAGGAGGTGGCCGACATCGCCTCGGACGAGAAGCGGCGCATGCTCTTCGAGTCCCTCGGCTTCCTGCCGGAAGGGGACGACCTCGATCTCTACGAGGGGAAGCGGCCGGAGCTCCGGGTGAAGGACCTCAAGGACTGCGCCGGGACCATGGTCGAGCTCGTCGTCCGGGTCGTCGACGCCCGGCAGAGGGTGACGTACAACACGCAGCTCGGGGGCAACGGCCACGGCGGGTACGGCGGGTACGGCCGGGGGCCGGCGGCGGGGGCGACGACGAAGAGCCGGATCCGGGCGACCGGTGGTCCGGGGGATACGGCGGGAACGGGAATGGGAACGGTGCAAAGTATTTTTACATCTTCGAGGACGAGACAGGCCTTCTCGAAGGGCGTCGGCGAGACGCGCTGCCTCACCTACGGGACGCCGCCCGTCTGTTTCCTTCGCGGCGAGGTCCGGGTGGACGGGGAAGGCGTCCCCAAGATCACCAAGTGCGCCTTCCTGAGGTCATTCTGATGGGGAGAATCGGCGGACATACTAGGTACTACCCTCTTCGGAGACCTGATAGGGACATGCACCTTTGTACGTGTCTCCATTTTGGGGAGCAAAAATTGGCACAAATCTGGCAATCATTAAAACTGAATGAAACCGAACGCGCCGAGCGAGCTCCCGGAACGAGCACAACGGAGGCCGACATGAGCGGTTACCGGTTCTCAGCCTATGTGATCCGTGACAGCGAGGGGTGGGTGGCCCATTGCCCGGATTTCCCGGACTGCCGGGCCCGCGGCGCGACCTACGAGCTGGCGCTCGACAACCTGCGCGATATCATCCAGATCTTCGTCGAGGACGGCCTCGGCGACGACGAAGCCCCGCCCCAGCACGACGGGCTGTCGTTCACGACCCTGAGTCTTTAGCCGGGCCCCGCTTCTCCGCTGCCGCCGTCCGTTCGAGATGGAGGCGGTGGAGCACGCGATGGACCGCCGGGGCGATCATGATCCCGACGACGACCAGGAAGATCACGCCCGAGAACAGCGCATAGCCTGAAGCGAACGCCTTCCCGCCAGCCGTCCGGACAGGATCTACCGGCCCCATGCCTCCCAGGATCATCGACGCGTTGAGCAGGGAGTCGAGCCAAGGCCAGATGCTCGAAGTGGTGATAGCCCAGGATACCCAGACCGAGCGAGCCCGCGATCACCAGCAGGCCGACGCGAAATGTGGGCCATCAGGCGGGCGACGAACCGGCGGACGGGCAAGAGCGGTTCCGTTTTATGCTCGTAGCTCATAGGGCGTATTGTATCCCATCTTCGGGCGCGACCCAATCCTCTCCGCCTTGACAGCCCAGGGACCGGGCGGTATAAGTCGTTTCATGTCATCCCTCAAGATCAAGGCTTCCCTCCGATACGGTTTCGTCCTCATGGCCTGCGCCCTCACGGCCGCGGCGCTCGTTCCCTTCGCTTCCGGCCAGACGGCCAAGCGCCCGATCGCGCTCGACGATCTGTTCAAGATCAAGAGCGTCGGCGACCCCCAGCGCTCTCCCGACGGCAAGTGGGTCGCCTATACCGTCGGGACGACGGATCTCGAAAAAGACAAGCGGGACACCGATCTCTGGATGGTCGGCTGGGACGGCGGCGAGGAGATCCGGCTGACCTCGAGCCCCGACGGCGAATCGACCCCCCGCTGGTCGCCTGACGGCCGCTTTCTGGCTTTTCTCGCCTCCCGCGGCACCGAGGAGGAGAAGAAGCTCGGCGCCCAGGTCTGGCTGCTCGACCGGAGGGGCGGCGAAGCCCAGCGGCTCACCGAGATCAAGGGCGGGGTCGGCGACTACGCCTGGTCCCCGGACGGCCGTCGCCTCGTGATCGTCTCGAGCGACAAGGACCCGGCCGACGAGCCGGAGAAGATGGAAGGCTGGAAGCGCAAGACCGCGCCGCCCATCGTCATCGACCGCTATCTCTTCAAGCAGGACCGGTCGGGCTATCTCAAGAGACTCTACGATCACCTCTGGCTCTTCGACGTGGCCTCCCGCAAGGCCGAGCCGCTGACCGCGGGGCCGTCCAACGATTCCTCGCCGGTCTGGTCGCCCGACGGCGGCCGCATCGCCTTTCTCAGCGAGCGCGGCCCGGCGATCGACCGCGATCCCGACCCCGATCTCTTCGTCGTCGAAGCCAAGCCCGGCGCGGCCCCCGTCCAGCTGACGGATTTCGCGGGCCCGGACGGCGGACGTCCGTCCTGGAGCCCCGACGGCCAATGGATCGCGTTCCTGCGGGGCGACGAGCCGCGTTTCTCGGGCTACAACCTCGAGAAGCTGGCGGTCGTGGCGGCGGCCGGCGGCCCGGCCAGGATCCTCACGGACAAGCTCGACCGGTCCGTCGTGGGCCCGATCTGCTGGTCGGCCGACGGGAAAGCCCTGACATTCCTCGTCGAAGACGACCGGATCGTGTATGTCGGCCGGATGCCCGCCGCCGGCGGACCCGTCGAAAAGCTGACGGACGACGGCCGCCGCACGGTCTCGGACGTCTCTCTCGGCCCTGACGGCGCGATCACCCTTCTCGCGGGCACGGCCACCGAGGTCGGCGAAGTGAGCGCGCTCGAGGACGGCCGCCTGAGGCGGCTGACCCGTCAGAACGACGCCCTCCTGGCCGGCCTCGAGCTCGGCGTCACGGAGGACTTCACCTCGAAGAGCAAGGACGGCACCGTCGTCAACGGCCTCATCGTCAAGCCGGCGTCCTATTCGCCGGGGACGCTTTATCCGACGCTCCTTCGCATCCACGGCGGTCCCAACGGCCAGGACGAATGGAGCTTCGACTTCGAGCGCGAGCTGTTCGCCGCCAACGGATACGTCGTCCTGGCCGTCAACTACCGCGGCGGCTCGGGCCGCGGCAGCGCGTTCCAGAAGGCCATCTTCGCGGATTGGGGGCATAAGGAGGTCATCGACCTCCTCGGCGCCGTCGACCAGGCCGTGGCCCTGAAGATCGCCGACCCCGCGCGGCTCGGCATCGGCGGCTGGAGCTACGGCGGGATCCTGACGGACTATACGATCGCGACGGACACCCGCTTCAAGGCGGCGATCAGCGGCGCGGGCAGCGCCCTGCAGCTCTCGATGTACGGGAGCGACCAATATATCCGGCAGTACGAAGAGGAGATCGGCGTGCCCTGGAAGGCCACGGACAGATGGATCCGGATCTCCTATCCGTTCTTCAAGGCCGACCGCATCAAGACGCCGACGCTCTTCATGGGCGGCGAGAAGGACTTCAACGTTCCGATCATCGGCGGCGAGCAGATGTATCAGGCGCTGAAGAGCCTGGGCGTCGAGACCCAGCTCGTCGTCTATCCGGGCGAGTTCCACGGCATCAGGACGCCGAGCTACGTCCGCGACAGGTACGAGCGCTACCTGGCCTGGTACGCCAGGTTCCTGAAGCCGGCCAAGGACTGACGGGAGGCGGAATGGACAGGGCGTCGGAGCGCTCCGATAAGCGGAACCTGAGGGCCGTCAACCTGGCCCTGCTGGCCAACGCCGGGCTGGCGGCGCTCAAGACGGCCATCGGCATCCTGGGACACAGCCCCGCGCTGCTCGCGGACGGGATCAACTCCACCTCGGACGTCGCCTACGGCATCATCGTCAAGATCTTCATCCGGATGGCCCGCAAGCCGGCCGACGACGCGCATCCTTACGGACATCGGCAGCTCGAGAGCATCGCGGCCCTGATCATCGGCGCTTTCGTCCTGACGACGGCCGTGGCGATCTTCTGGGACGCGGTCAACCGGGTCTATGACCTGATCTCCGCGGGGACTGCCATCGCCGGGGCCAGCGCCCGGAGCCCATTTACGCGGCCTTGTTCACCGTGGGTTTGAAGATCTACCTGAGCCGGATGGACCAGGCGCATCGGCCGGCAGACGGGCAACCCCGTGGTCCTCGCCATCGCCGCCGACCACCGCAACGATATCTTCTCCGCCGCGGCCGCCGGCATCGGCATCTTCCTGGCCCGCCACGGCTACCCGTGGTTCGACCCTCTGGCCGGAGCCTTGGTGGCCCTGGTGATCCTCCGGACGGGGCTCGGGATCCTGCGCGAATCTTCAGGGGACCTGATGGATACCGTCCCCACGGCGGAGCTCAGGAAAAAGGTCGAGGCTTCGATCGCCGGAACGTCCGGAGTCCTCGCAGTCGAGGAAATGCAGGCGCATCGCTTCGGACCCGTATATCGTCATCAACCTGACCAGTCGCCGTGGACGGGGCCATGACCGTGGCCGAAGGGGACGCCATTTCCAGCCGCTTGGAGCGCGCCCTTCATCGGGATATCGACCTGCTGCAACGCGTTCACGTCCATTACCACCCCCTGGCGGGGAGTCCGCCGCCTCGGGCCGGATCCTGAAGTCCCTGATCGCACCGGCCGCGGCCGAAAACTCGTCAACCGCAATCCCGCCTGACGGAACGAATTCCCAATTTACGGGATGCCTATGGCTCCACATGGCAGCCCCGCCCCTTCGGGAAGCCCCGATTCTTCCCCGAGACAGGGACAATGGCTCGTCCCCCGGCTTGGCATGAATCTTGGCTATTAAGACTCCCTGGCGCCATGGCGAGGGTCAGGCGCTCGAAGTGGAGGACAATATGAGAATCTTGCAGGCATTGGCGGCTGTTCTGATCCTGCTCCTGGGCTCCGCGGGATACGGGCAAGAGAGCAAGGGGAACCGCTTCGTCGCGGCCATCGGCCCGGACGGGGTCCAGCGGGTGGAGATCACGGGCGGGAAATACTACTTCGATCCGGACACCATCGTGGTCAAGGTCAACGTCCCGGTCGTGTTCGTCGTCAAGAAGGTGGGAGGGATCGTCCCGCACAGCATCTTCCTCAAGGCCCCTGAAGCCGGGATCGATTTCTCCGTCTCACTGCACAAGACGCCCACGAGCATCTCTTTCACGCCCACCAAGGTCGGCAAATACCCCTTCTGGTGCACCAAGCGCGCGCCTCTCTCTTCGAAGAGCCACAAGGACCACGGGATGACCGGCGTGCTCGAGGTCGTGGACTAGATGAGATCAGCGCGCCGTTAGCTTCTCTATGGCCTCGGCCACCTTCGCCCGGTGGCGGAGCAAGTCGAGCGGGTCCTTCGTGTATTCCTTCCCGGTCGTGAACAGGTCCGGCGGGAACTCGAGGAGCTTGCGCGGCCTCGGCGACGGCGGCCTTGAGCTTGGCCTTGCCCTTGGCCGCCGCGACGGCCTTCTCGAGCAGCAGGAAATATTCGTAGTCCTCGATGCCCTCGCGGAGGATCTCCCAGCGGACCGAATCGATAGGGCCGCAGAGGTATTTCGTCTTGTCTTTGCCGGGGTCGCGGTTGGGGGGATAGAGGAAGCGGCCGTCGCCGTTCCCCCAGTGGCTGACCTGGCCGAAGGGAACGCCGTAGCCGACCGTGTAGGACATCGGGTCTTCCCAGGGGTTCTGGAGGACGCCCGGCGGGAAGAGGGTCGGGCTGTTCCAGTAGTCGGCCCGCCAGACGAGGACGCCCTCGAGCCCCCACTTGTAGGTCATCCACAGCCACATCCTCATGTTGACGGCCGGGTGGTCGATGAACAGCGTCACCCAGGGCGCCTTGGGGCCCGTGCAGAGGTAGGACCAGAACTCGCGGCCTTTCGGGGCGAGCTCGGCCACGGCCGTGGGGTCGACCCGGTCGAAGATGGTGCAGCCGATCTCGGAGACGTCCATGATCTCCGGGCCCGGGCGATGCTCGGTGATGAACCGGGTCAGCCGCGGCGCGTTCTTGCGGATGTTGAGCATGCCCTCGCGGACGAAGGGGTAGTCCTTGGGGTCGGGCTCGTCGAACCAGTAGATGTATTCGCGGCCGAGCCAGCCGTTGGCGGCCAGATGGTCCTCGACCTGCTTGAGATACTGGCTGATGAGCCGGTCGTACTCGGGCGTGCCCTGGCGGAAGCCGCAGAACGTCCCTTCCTTGCGGCTGTAGAAGGACCCGGTCCCGAGGCCCTCGAGAGGGAGGTTATAGGCGTTGAAGCCGAGCTCGTCGAGGACGCGGCGCGCGCCCCGGTCGAATTCGGAGAAGTCCACGGTGACCTTCATCCCTTCGAGCGGCATCTCGAAGTCGCCGCCCGGCAGGAGGCTGTCGATCCGCGCCTCGGGCCCCTTGGGGGCCGCGGTGAGAACGATGTCGTCGAACCAGGCCGTCCCTTTCGTCGTTCCGGCATTGTCGCGGAAGGCGGGGAAGAGGCTCAGCTTGAGGCTCGCCGCGTCGTCGGGCAGGCGCGGGAATTCGATGGACTCCTGCTTCCAGTCCGTCCCGCCTTCGAAGATCTTGAGCAGGTTCGCGCCCGCGATCCACGTTCTCTCCGGAGTGAAGAACTCGCAGGCGACGGTGTATTTCTGGCCGGCTTCGGCCGTCCGGGCCCAGAAGGTCATCTTGATGGGCGAATGATCGCCGAGAGGGACCGGCGCGTCAGTAGGCGGCGGCGACGTTCTCGTCCACGGTGTCGTCCGTGATCTTGTAGCGCCCGGCTTCCGCCGTGGACGCCGTCGGTGACGAACTCCCCGCCCTTCCAGAAGACGCCGCCGGCTTCGACCTTCATCGGATAAAGCTCGAAAGGGGAGGTGGGCGCGACGCGGTGGTCGCGCATGTTCCGATAGTAGAGATCGACGACCCGCTCGAGCTCCTCGCGGGTCTCGAGATTGTGGTAGGCCTTGATGTCGCCCGTGGGCAGCCCGAACGAGGAACGCACCGAGGACCGGTCGGGCAGCGTGAAGCTCCTGACCTGAAGCTCGACCGGGACGCGGCAGGCCCAGCCATCGGCGGAGAGGGCGACTTCGCCCTTATAAACGCCGGGCGCGGCGTCTTTCGGGACCCGGACCGTGATCCAGAGCGGGAGGTTCTCGCCCGCGGACGCCGTGAACGGACCGTCATAGGGAGGCAGGGGATCGGGCCACCAGCCGGCCTTCCCGGAAGCGTCCGTCGGCGTCGTCACGTTGACGTATTCGACGTGGCAAACGGAATAAGCGTCGGGGCCGATCGTCGCGCCCTGGCCGGCCACGAGCGGACCCGCTGCGACGCGGACGCGGTCCAGCCGCGTCGTCGGACGGAGGACGAGCAGGAACGGCTCGTACTCGTTGCGGGCCGCGGCGATCCGGACGACCGCCCGCTCCGCCGCGGGCACCGGGTCGTCCCTCATGACCTTATACGCGCCTTCGGCCCACCAGACGGCGCACTTCGCGCCGGTCTCGACGAGATAGCCGTATCCCGAGGCTTCCGGGAATGCGGGAATGGGGAAAAGGGCGATCAGGCCGAACGCGGCGGCGATGAGGAAGCCCGCGACCGGGATCTTATTCGGCTCACGCATGGGAACCTCCGGCGGGTGATCGCGTATCCTGCGCCCTGGCGCATTCGGGCCCATTCTATGTTTCCCTGCTCGGACCGTCAATACGACCGGGTTTTGTGCCGGGACTGGGCCGGAGCATAATAGGGATCATGACCCGCCGGCCGGCCTATCACGACGTCGAGAGGCGGCCTGCCATCCTTTCCCGCCGGCCGCGCGTTCTTACTGCGGAGCCTAGATGAGTCACGAGGACGAGGCCCGCCTGGCGGACCGCCTTATTTCCGGCGACCCGTCCGCATTCCGTGAGCTCGTCGAGGCCTTCAAAAGAAAGGTTTACGGGCTGGCTTTTGAGATGACACGAAATCACGCCGACGCGGAAGATATCTCCCAGATCACGTTCATGAAGATCCACAAGGCCATCGGAACGCTCAAGCCGGGCTATGGGCTGAGCACGTGGATCTACCAGATCGCCCACAACTCCGCCATCGACCACCTCCGAAAGAAGCCCTTTTTTCCCAAGGAAGCGCTGCCCTCGCTGGCGTCCGAACGGCTCTTCGATGAGCCCCCGGACTCGGCCCCGGGGCCCGAAAAGGCGGCCGAATCGGCCAGCCTGCGCGGCCGGATCGACGAAGCCCTGACCACTTTTTCGGAGCGGGAGCGGGCGGTCTTCGTCCTCCGCCATTATCACGACCTCAAGGTCAGGGAGATCGCCCAGACCTTGGGCATCACGCTGGGCTCTGTGAAGAGCTATCTCTTCCGCTCGATCCAGAAGCTCCAGAAGGCGCTCGGCGACGCCGAGCCTTGCCCGGACGACGGAGAACGGCCATGAAAAGATGCCGCTATTGGCGAATGAGGATCCCGGAGGCCATCTACGGCGAGCTGGACGCCGCAAGCCGCGGCGAGATGGAGCGCCATCTCGCCGACTGCGAAGGATGCGCCGGCCTCTACGATAGGATGGCCGCGGCCGTCCGGAAGATGGAAGCCAGGCCCGCCCCCGACCGCCCGGCGCAGTACTGGGAGGGATATTGGGACAAGCTCGAGGCCCGGATGGCGCGTGAGGCGGAAGCCCCCCGGGTCCGCCGCGCGCTCCGGATCCCGGCGTGGGCCTATAGCGCGGCGGCGGCGGTCCTCCTCGTCTCGCTCGGGATCTTCCTCGGGCGGACGCTCCTCCGTCCCCGGGAGGAGCTCATTCCGATGGCCCGAACGGCATCGTCCGAGACGGCGCGGGCGGCGCAGCCGGGGCTCGAGACCGCCTCCGTCGAGCCGGCCTTCGCCGTTCGCGCTTCCCGCTATCTCAAGCGCTCCCGGGTGCTCCTCCTCGCGGTCGTCAACTCGGAACCCCGAGAGGAGGACCCCTTCAGGCTCAACCTGCCGCTCCAGAAGAAGACGTCGGAGGAGCTGCTGCAGGAAGCCGCGGTCCTGAAGAAGGGGCTCCGGAGCTCGGACCGCCGCCTGGAGCGATTGATATCCGATCTGGAGATGATCCTTCTCCAGATCGCCAATCTCGCCTCGGACTCGGACGATGCGGACATCGAGATCATCCGGGCCGGGGTCGAGAGCCGGGACATCCTTTTTAAGATCAACCTGAGCGAGGGCCCGCGCCCGTTGGCGAAGTCCCCGGCCGGGCAGCCGCGGGCTTGAACGACAACCTGAACTCAAGGAGAGAGAGCATGAAAAGAACCATCCAACGCATCGTGACCGGGGTCGTCCTGACGGCCGGATTGGCCGTCTTCCTGGCGCTGAACCTGGCCGCATCGTCCCCCTTGGCCGCGGCCGATCCCCAGACGGATGACGCCAAGAAGTTCCAGGCCGTCTACAGCCTGATCATGGAAGAGGACTGGGAAGCGGCGGCCAAGGCCCTCGACGAATTCCTCACCGCCTATCCCAAGAGCCCCTGGACCGACGACGCCCGTTTCTGGAAATGCTATGCCCTCGAGGAGAACGACCACCCGCGGGCCACCGTCTTCAAGTGCTACCAGGACTTCATCGCCGCGTTCCCCTCGAGCGAATGGGCCGACGACGCCCGGCGGAGGATGATCGAGGTCGCCGAGGAGCTGGCCGACCGCGGCAAGCCCGAATACATGGCCATCGTCAAGGCCATGGACAAGACGAGCGACGAGGACGTCGCCATCGCCGCCCTCGAGGCCTTGCGCGATGTCGGCGACGAGAACGCCCTCCAGAGCCTTCTCGATATCTACGGCCAGAGCCAGGAAGGGAAGCTCCGTTCCCGGATCATCCACGTCCTGGGCGAGTTCGAGAATCCCAAGGCCCTCCAGAAGCTCATCGAGATCTCCCGGACCGACGGCTCTCCCGAGCTCCGGCGCCGGGCCCTGGCGGCCCTCGGCGAGACGGGCCAAGCCGACGCCATCCCGGTCCTCAAGGACGCCGCCCAGAACGCCGCGGAGCTGTCCCAAAGACGGACGGCCCTCAAGGCCCTGACCGATTTCGAAGATCCGAGCCTGGTCGGCTTCTTCAAGCAGATCTCCCTGGCGGGCGCGAACGCCGAGCTCGCGCGCCTGGCCGTCGAAGGCTTGGGCGATATGAACCAGCCGGGCCGCGACGAGGCCCTCATGCAGGTCCTCAAAGAGGCCAAGAACGGGGAGATCAGGCGCCGGGCCCTTCATTCCCTGGCGAACAAGGAGGAGCCGGCCGCCGGCCTGACCGGTTCGTTCCTGCGCGAGCTCGCCCTCAAGGATGCCGACCCGGAGATCCGCAGCACGGCGACGATGATGATCGCCGAGAACCGCACGCCCGAGAGCCTGGCCCAGCTGAAGGATATCCTCGCGGCGGCCAAGGACGCCGAGGTCCAGGAGGAGGTCCTCCAGGCGATCGCCCAGATCGGCGGGGCCGAGGCCGAAGCCGCGCTGGCCGCGGTGGCCGTGGCCGGGGCGACCGAGGAACTCGCCCGGCGAAGCCGCCGACGCCCTGGCGGAGATCGAGGGCCTCGACAAGGCCGCGGTCCTCGGAGACGTCTTCCGGCGGGCCAAGTTCGACGAAGCCAAAGAGGCGGCGCTCGACGCGATGGCCGACCGGCGCGATCCGGCCGCGATCCGGGCGGTGGGCAAGCTCTTAAAAGAGGAGAAGAATCGGGATTGGCGGGAGAAGATGGTCGACGCGCTCGGAGGCTCCGAGAGCGACGAGGCGGTGCCCATTCTGATCGACGTGGCCAAGACCGACGCCGACGTCGAGGTGAGGACGGCCGCGGTTTCGGCCCTCGGCGACATCAAGACGCCCAAGGCGCGCCAGGCTTTGATCGAGCTGCTCAAGGGAAAGAAGGACGCGGCCGGCGGCGCGGCCGACGATCGGGACGCCGATGGACGATAAGAAGGCGTACGGAACGATCGTTCTGGCGCTGGCCGGCTTGTGCCTCCTCGTAAGCGGGCCGCCGGCGCGCCAAGCCGGGGCGGCGGATATCGCGGCTCCGGCCGCCGCGGCCGCCATGTCCGGGCAGGCTTCGGCCCCGGGGGCCGTCCAGGCGCTCATCCACCCCCGTCCCGCCGGCCCGATCGCGGAGAGAGCCGCTTGGGCGCGCGGCGAAGCGAAGGCCAACCGCTGGGAGAAAGGATTCTGGATCGGCTTCGGGATCCGCCGGCTCATGGGCGAGCATTCGTCGATGGGCTGGTATCCGTGGGGCGGTCCGGAAATGCATCTGACCCTCGAGGACCTCATCAGCGGCAGCAGGAAGACCGCCCTCGAGAAGAAGATCGACAACGACCAGGCGGCGCGCGGCACCGCGGCCTCGATGCCCGGGCTCGTTCGCTCGTTCGCCGCCGGCAGGAGAGAAGACGAGCCGGAGCGCCCGGTGATGAAGGACATCGGCATCCTGCTTCGAATGACCGCGGGCGACGAGAAGTTCCCGGCCGATATCCGGATCAGCAATCTGGATCTCCCCTTCGATCTCGAGGAACGGCCCTTCGTTTGGCTGGGACCGGCGACGGCCGCCGAGAGCCTGGACTACCTGATCCCGCTTTATGGCCAGGCCGCCAAAGAGGACGACAAGCGCTCACTGCTGTGGGCCATCGGCATGAACCAGGATGCCGCCGCCGTCGTGCCGTTCGTCGAGCGGATCCTGGCGGGCAAGGAGAGCGAAGAGATCCGCGCCGAAGCCGCCTCGTGTCTGGGAGAGCAGAACGATCCCAAGGCCCTGGCCCTCCTGCTCAAGACGATCAAGACCGACCCGTCCGAGGAGGTCCGCGAGCAAGCCGTCGGCGGTCTCGTCGAGATGGATCTTCCGGCGGCCTCCGAAGCGCTGACCGCGCTGGCCCTCAACGGCGCCGATCGCGATATCCGCAAAGAAGCCGTGCGGGGACTGGCGGATAAAGCCGATGCCGCCGCGGTCAAGGCCCTCGAGAAGATCGCCACCGGCGACAAGGACGCGGAGATCCAGGAGGAGGCGATCCATGCCCTCGCCGATCTGCCCGGGCGCGGCGGGCTGGCGTACCTCGTCAACCTGGTCAAGACCCATCCGGATACGGACGTGCGCAGGGAGGCCGTAGAGGCCATCGGAGACGTCGGCGGCGACGAAGCCGTCAAGATCCTGACGGAATGGGCCCGGGGGCGGCGACGCTAAGCTCTAGCCGAGCTTCTTGACCCGTTTGGCGATCGCCTTCCTGATCTTTTCATATGAGGGAGGCGGGCCCATGCGGATCCCCTTGCCGTCGACAAAGATGGCGTCGGGTTCGCCCCATTCCTTGAAGACCCCGCGGTCGAAGGTATCGACGCCCGGAACGCGACCTTGTCGCCGAATTCCGCGGCGGCGCGTTTCGCCCGCTCGAAGGCCATGTTCATGCCCGGGCACCAGCCGTTGACCAGGGCGGTGACGGTCACTTGGCCGGGTTCAGGCTCGGGCTTCTTCTTGTCCCGGTTCCAACGCGGGGGCACCGCGATCGTCAGCCGAACGGCTTCCAGAGGAGGAGCATGCCTGCGTCTCTATCGTATCCGCGCTTCTTGCCTATCCGTGGGCTTGACAACCTGTATGCTAGGAGAATATAATATATGTTAGAGTATGATATGGTAAGAAAAACAATTGTCATGGACGAAAAGCTGGCCAAGGATATCGACCTTTTCGCCCGGAAAGAGGCCCGCGATTTTTCCGGGGCCCTACGCTATGCCGCCCGGATCGGGCTTCTTGCCGTCGAGAACCCGGACCTGACCGTGCAGGAGATAAAGGACATCCTCGAGGCCAAAGCGGAGTTCGAGGCGGGGCGCACGACCGAGCTCGATCCCCGGGCCCTCTGATGCTCCTTTTCGAAACATCCAAGTTCCAGAAGCTTCGGAAGAAGCTGAAAGATAAAGATGAACGCGCCGCGCTGCGGGAGGCGGTCCTTCATGCCGTCGAGGATCCGGAGTCCGGCAAAAGGCTCAAAGGAGAATTCCAGGATCTGCGCTCGCTTCGCTTCTCCGTCCGAGGTCAGGCGCGTCGTCTGATCTATAAATGCGACGGCGACAAAGTGATCTTGTTCTCTTTCGGCCCGCGGCAGGGCGTCTACAAATAGGGCCCCACGGAAATTCGGAAATTGGTATTGTGTCCCCGATTTATTTCTTCTTGTCGGGATAGGGCGGGGGCTTGGGCACGTCGACCGGGTCCTTGGCGATGAGCTCCTGGAGGTGCTTGAGGGCGGCCTCGAGCTGGGCGTCCTTCCCGTTGAAGGTGGCGTGGGGCAGGTTGTCGACGACGATGTCCGGATCGACGCCGTGCCCTTCGATGAGCCACACCCCCTCGGGTCCGTAGACCCCCGTCTCCGCCGCCGAGGCGAGGCCGCGGTCGACGAGGACGTTCGACGAGCTGAGCCAGATCTCGCCGCCCCAGGTCCGGGTCCCGATGACCTTGCCCAGGCCCAGGCGCCGGAAGCCCTCGGCGAAGGCCTCGCCGTCGGAGGCGGTGCGCTCGTCGCAGAGGACGACCATGTGGCCGCGGAAGGCGTACTGCATGTTCCAGGTCGGCTTCCCGACCCGGTCCTGCCAGTAGAACCAGGCCTTGCGCATGAGCTTCTCGAGGATCCAGGAGTCGATGTTGCCGCCGCTGTTGTGGCGGACGTCGACGATGAGGCCCTTGCGGTCGAAGACCGGGTAGAAGTTCTTGACCCACTCCGTGTAGTTGTTCCCGCCCATGGCCCGCAGGTGGACGTAGCCGATGTCGCCTTTCCCGGCCTTCTCGACCTCGAGACGGCGCGTGTATTCCCATTCCGAATAGCGGAGGTCGGACTCCGCGCCCGGCGTCATGGGCACGACGATCTCCTTGCGGACCGCGCCGCCCGCCGCCGGCTTGATCTCGAGCAGGACCTGCTGCCCGGCCGTGTTCCGCAGGAGGAGCGACGGGATCGGGGACGCCGAGGGTCGGGACGCCGTTGATCCCGGTGATGACCTCGCCCTCGCGGATCGCCGACATGCGGCTTGCCGAGCGGCGAGACGTTCTCGGGATACTCGGGGTCCGACCGGAAGATGTGCTCGATCCGGTAGCCGCCCTTGGCCTCGTCGCGGACGAGGCGAGCCCCGAGCGAGCCGGGGGAGACATCGTCCGCCGGCGGCCTCAGGTCGCCGCCGCGGACGAACGTGTGCAGGGCCGAGAGCTCGCCGACGAGGTGGGCCAGGAGGTCGTTGAGCTCGGCCCGGTCGCTGACGCGCTCGACGAAGGGCCGGTGCCGCTCGAGCAGGCCCTCGTAATCGACGTTGTGGAGGTTGCGGTCGTAGAAGTAGTCCCGCTCCATGCGCCAGGCGTCGACGAACATCTGCCGCCACTCCTCGCGCGGATCGACGGAGAAGGTCCACTTGGAAAGGTCGACGCGCCGCTCGGCCAGGGTCTGCGCCGTCGGCTGGGACGTCCCGGCGTCGATGACGTAGATGTCGCCGCCCTTGCGGACGAGGAGCTTCTTGCCGTCGGCCGTCAGCTCGAACCCGCTCACGTCTTCCATCAGGGTCTTGGCCTGGACGTTGCGGTTCTTGATCTCGACGGCTTGGAGCTTGGGCCTGGCCCGCGGCCCGCGATTCACGGTCGACGAAGAAAAGCGTCTTCTCGCCGACGGCAAGGTCGGAGAAGACGCCCGGCCGGGAGCGGCACTTCGAAGACGCGCTCCTGGATGCCCGGCGAGGTCGATCACGACCTTGGGCGCCGCGCTTGGCCGTTTCCTTGGCCGGCTTTCCGGCCGCGGCTCCGGGCTTGGCTTCGGCCTGCTTCTCGTCGCCGCTCTCCTTCTTTTCGGCCTGGAGCTCGGTCGCCGGGGAGAAGGGGAACGTCTCCTTGCGCGGTCAGGCCGATGGCGTAGATCTTGGTCGTCTTGTCGAAATAGGGCTCGGGCTGGCGCGGCCCCCAGGGGCTGCCGACGGCGCTCCGGAAATAGCGGTCCGAGAGGAAGTAGAGCCACTTCCCGTCCGGGCTCCAGGCCGGGTTGTAGGAATCGACGCGGTCGTTGGTCAGCTCCGCCGCCTTGCCCGTTTCGGCCTCGAGGAGCATGATCCGGCTGAACAGGTTGCCGGCCCCCTGGACGTAGGCGAGCCAGCGGCTGTCGGGGGACCAGGCCAGGTCGTCGAACATGCCGACGTCCGAGACGGCGATCTTGGCTCAGGGCCTTCTTGGCGACGTCGAACAGCCAGAGCTGATAGTCCTTGTCGGCGAAGGCGAGCCACTTGCCGTCGGGAGACGGGATGCCGTCGAAGCGGATGACCTTGGCCCCGGTCGTCATCTGCTCGGCCGGCGCCCAGGCCGTCGGCCGCGAAGCGGTGGAATTCCCACTCGCCGGTCTCGTCGGTGAGGACCATGAGGCTCTTGCCGTCGCCGATGAAGCGCGCCGCCCGGGCCCGGACGCCGTCCTTGCGGCTGACCTGGACCCAGCGGCCGTCGCCGACGGGGGCGACGAAGACGTGGCCGCGGGAGACGAGGACGACGCGGTCGCCGTTCGGCGAGACGTGCCCCGAGGTCAGATAGTCGAGGGGTTTCGTCACCCATCTCTCGCGCATCTGGTCGAAGTCCGAGGGCAGGGTGATGGCGAGCGCGGCGTCCTGACCCGAGGCGATGTCGAAGACGCGGAGGTCGGCCACGAGCTGGTAGGCGATGCGCCCCGCGTCGAGGCTCGGGGAGCTGGCGTCGAAACCCTTGTGGAACGTGTGCTGCTTGAGCCCGCCGCCCTTGAGGTCCATGGACCAGATGTTCATGGAGCCGTCGCGGTCGCTCAGGAAGTAGATCCGGCCCTGCCAGACCATCGGGTTCTTGCTCGTGCCGGCGTAGTCCGCGGTCAGGGGCGCGGCCTCGTCGGCCCCGAGCGCGTAGGCCCACAGGTTCTGGGCCGTGCCGCCCTTGTAGCGCTTGGTGTAGCTGCCCTGGAAGGGGAGACGCGTGAAATAGAGCGTCCGGCCCGCGGCGTCGAACGATCCGTCGGCGGCCTGGCTGAGCGGCAGCAGGGTCTCCGCGTTCGTGGCCGGGTCGAGGACGACGAGCTGGGCGTTGGGCAAGGTCGAATATTTCCGGGTGGCGTAGAGGATCTTGCCGTCCGGCGTCCAGCCGGCGACGCCCGCCGGCTGCCCGGCGAAGGTGCGGCGCTCGGGCAGGCCGCCCGCGAGCGGCATCGTGTAGACCTCGGTCGGGCCCTCGTACTGGGCGGAGAAGGCCAGGGTCCGGCCGTCGGGCGAGATGGCCGGAAGTTCTCCACGCCCGTATGCGAGGTCAGGCGCCGGGCCGTCCCGCCCCTGACGTCGACCGTCCAGAGGTCGCCCTCGGACGTGAAGACGATCGTGTCGCCGTGGATGGCCGGGAAGCGGTAGTAGCCGTTCCGGCCGGCCGCGGCGCCGGCTTGGGCGAGGACGAGCAGGACAGGAGGACGCTGAAGCGAGGGTGAGGGCTCTTTTCATGGCGGGCTCCTTTTCGGGGGACATGCGCAAAACGCTATTCTAGCCCAAAATGAGGACGCGGGGGCAACGATTTTGGATGCCAGGCACACCCGAAAGTCGTATCATGGGGCCAAGGCTCCCGGATGATCAAGGACGACGGACCGGGCCTGAAAGGAAGAAAGATGAAGACCCAGAGCTATCCCCTACCACGCGATCGATTGGGGTTTGGTGCCGTGGACGGAACACAAGGGGGAGACGGGGACGTCGTTCTGGCGGATCCAGCAGTATGGAGGGCTGAGGATCCGCATCGTCGAGTACTCCGCGGGTTACGTGGCCGACCATTGGTGCCAGAAAGGCCACATCGTGCATTGCCTCGAAGGGGAGTTCATCAACGAACAGGAGAACGGGGAACGAACGGTCATGACCAAGGGGATGACCTATGTCGTCTCCGACGGGGCCAGCTCGCACCGCTCCCGCACCGAGCGCGGGGCGACGCTGCTCATCGTCGACGGCGATTTTCTCAAGCCCGAATAGGGAGCCCGGGGCCTCCCAGTTCGCCCGGGCGATCAGCTTGCGCGGGCGGGAATCCTGAGGGGATCGCCTCGACATATTGTGTCGTATCTTATTAATAATAAATAAATAAAAAATAATTTATGAAATATGTTGACTATTTTCTAACAATGTGTTAGATATTATATCACAATGTTAGATATAATTAACATATCGAGCCTTGGAGGAACCATGAAAAGAACGATCGTCAGTTTCGTCATCAGCGCTCTGGTGTTGGCAGCCTTGGCCATATGGGCCTCTAAAGGGCACATCGCCGGAAATACCCAGGAGATCGTCATGGCCGGCGTCGTGCTGGTCATCGTCGGCTTCGCGGTCTACCATCGGCATCGCGCGGCTGCGGAGCCTCCAGCGGCATGAGCCGGCCGAAGACGAGCTGTCCAAGAAGGATCATGACCAGGGCGTCTTCGCTGGCCTACTACATTTCGATCTATCTGTGGCTCTTCATCATGTACATCAGCGACAAAACGACGCTCCGAGCCGCACAGCCTAGTCGGGACCGGCATCGCGGGCATGGCCGTCGTCTTTCTCCTCTGCTGGCTGGGCGTGAAGCTTTTCGGGATGAAAGCATGACTAACCGCATCAAGGAACTGAGGGCCAAGGCCGACATCTCCCAGCTCGAGCTGGCCCAGACGCGTCGGGGTGAGGCGCGAGACCATCGTATTCCTGGAAAAGGGAAAGTACAATCCCTCGCTTGCGGCTGGCCCACGACATCGCAAAGTTCTTCGGCCTGGCCATCGAGGCGGTCTTTCTGTTCGACGATGAGGCCGAATAAGGCCCGGGCCAGCCGGCCGCCTGACCTCGGGCGGAAGTTGTGGTAAAATCCGGGCATGACCTCCCGCGAGCGCGTCCTCGCCGTCTTCGCCGGCGAGATCCCCGACCGGGTGCCCGCCTGGCTCGGCGCCTCGCCCGAGTGGAAGGCGTTGGCCAAGGCTCGAGCGGGCCTGAAGACCGATGAGGCGCTCGCGCTCTTCGTCGGGGACGATTTCCGCCGCGTCTACGCCAAGTACGCCGGTCCGCCCGCATGCAGCCCCGACCGCGCCTTCGTCCACCCCGAGGCCACCGCCCGCACGCCTTTCGGCGTGGAGCGGACCGGCTACGGCTACGGCCAGCCGGTCGAGCATCCCCTGGCCGATGCCCGGACCGTCGCCGATATCGAACGCTATCCCTGGCCCGATCCCGCCTGGATGGACGTCTCCCGCATCCGCGACGAGGCCCTGTCCTGGGGCGGCCGGTTCGCCATCCTCGGCGGCGACTGGTCGCCGTTCTATCACGACGCCATCGATCTCCTGGGCATGGAGACCTTCATGGTCATGCTGGTCGAGAACCCGGCCGTCGTCGACGACCTCCTCCGCCACCTCGTCGACTACTATTTCCACACCAGCCTGCGCATCTTCGAGGCCGCGGCCGACGCCATCGATATCTTCTTCATCGGCAACGACTTCGGGACCCAGAACGGGCCCGATCGTCGGGGAGGCCCTGTTCCGCCGCTTCTTCCAGCCCCACCTCGCCCGCCTGGCCGCGCTGGGCCACGACTTCGGCCTCAAGGTCATGCTCCACTGCTGCGGCGGCTTCTTCCCGCTCATCCCGGCCATGATCGAGGCCGGGATCGACGGGCTCCAGGCCCTCCAGCCCGACGCCCGGGACATGGCCCCGGCCAAGCTCAAGGCCGCGTTCGGCGGCCGCGTCGTCTTCAACGGCTGCGATCGACACGCACCACTGGCTCATCGAGGGCACGCCGGAGCTGGTGCGGGCCAAGACGCGGGAGACGCTCGCCGTCATGATGCCGGGCGGCGGCTACATCGCCTCGCCGAGCCACGATTACCTGCTGCCGGAGACGAAGGTCGAGAACGTCTTCGCCCTTTACGAGACGGTCACGGAATTCGGGAAATACTGACGGCCTAGTAGACGCAGGCGCGGGCGGCCTCGGCGTAGACGCGGAGGTTCTCCGGCGGCGTTTCGAAGAAATGGTCGCAGCAGGACAGGATGTAGCCGCCGTCGCCGCCGACCTTCTCGAAAAGCTCGCGGACCTTGGCCCGGATCGTCTCGCGCCGAGCCCTCGGTCAGCACGTTGAACTGGTCGAGCCCGCCGATGAGGGCCAGGCGCCCGGCGATCTTGGCCTTGAACTCCCACGGCTCCTGATTGCCGCCGATCGAGGTCGGGGCCAGGGTCTCCGAGGCGTCGCAGCCGTTGGCGACGATGTGCTCCTCGATGCCCTGCGTCCCGCCGCAGGTGTGGTAGACGATCTTGAAGCCCAGCGCGTGGAGGGCGTCGTGCATCTTCCGGTCGTAGGGCAGGCAGAATTCCGCGTGGAGGGCGGGGGAGATGAGCGTCGACGAGGCCGCGCCGCCGCCCGTCTCGATGAGGTCGAAGCGGGCCCCCTTCATCGACTCGATGAAGCGCAGCTTCTTCTCGAGCAGGATGCGGAGGAGCTCGTGGACCCAGTCGGGATCGTCGAAGGTGCGCAGGATGAGCGCCTGGATGTCGATGAGGCAGGCGGCGTGCTGCCAGCAGCCGGCCTGGTCGCCCCAGACGAAGCCGCGCAGGATGCCGTCGTCGCCGACGGCGTCGTAGGCCCGGCCGACCGGGCCGGGATCGAGCCGCGGCACGGGCATGTACTTCTCGATGAGCCGGATGTCGTCGTCGTGCTTGATCAGGTATTCCGTGACCCAGGTCGTCATCCGGTTGCCCTCGGTCTTGTAGGTGAGGGCCCCGCCCGGCGTCGTGATGGTGTGACGGGCAGACCCGGTGGTCGGGGTCGGCGCTGAGGACCTCCGCCTCGTCGCGCCACTCGGGGGTCGAGAACTTGGTGAAGTCGGCGTCCGTGAGCCAGAACTGGCCCATGTCCTGGAAGTACTGGATCGAGGCGTCCAGGCCGAACAGCTCGGAACGCCTCGAGGTCGGTCGACGCCGCCGAGGATAGGTGTCGAGATGGTACTTCTGCCACTGGTGGACGGTCGCCGGCAGGCGGTCGGGCTTCTCCCGGGCCAGGGCGCGGAGCATGCGTTCTTTGGAGGTCACGACCGGATTATACTTGGAGCAGTCTTTCTGCCCGGCAATTTGATTTTTCATCCCGTTCCATTAAAAGGGAGGGACGAAGGAGGCCCCCATGACGCTCGCGATATCCCCTCGTGTCCGAAGGTCCGTCCTGGCCGCGCTGCTGACGCCGCCGCCGTCCTCGTCACGGCCGGATGTTCCGGCAAGGCCCCCGCCCCGCCGGCCGCCGCGGAGAAGCCGCCGGTCCCGCTTCTCGCCGAAGACGCCGTGCGCCTGTCCAACGACCCGGCCAAAACGGAGATCTTCCGCGACGCCGGCCTCGGCCTCTTCATCCACTGGGGCCCGAACTCCCAGGTCGGAACGGAGATCTCCTGGCCGCTCTACAACGCCTCGGACGAGTTCATCAGGAAGTATTACGCCTTGGCCGGGACCTTCAACCCGACCGCGTTCGACCCCGGCCGAATGGGCCCGCCTGGCCAAGCTCGCCGGCATGGAATACGTCGTCTTCACGGCCAAGCACCACGACGGCTTCTGCATGTTCGACACGGCCCTCAGCGACTTCAAGATCACCCGGACGCCCTACGGCCGGGACATCGCCGGCCAGATCGCCGACGCCTTCCGCAAGGAGGGCCTGCTCGTCGGCTTCTATTATTCGCCCGGCGATTTCCGCTACCAGTGGGAGACGGGCGAGCGCACGGGCCACATCTACGAGCCCGGCTTCGACAGCCCGGCCCCGTTCGGTCCGAAGAAGCTCGGCTTCCTCGATTACGAGCGCGGCCACATCGAGGAGCTCCTGACCCGCTACGGCGACGTCTTCATGCTCTGGTTCGACGGCAAGTGCGAGCCGCTCAAGAAGCACGCCTGGCGCGTCCGCCAGGACGTCTTCATCAGCCGCGGCGAGATCCCGACCCCGGAGCAGGAGATCCCCGGGAAGGCCGACGACCGGGCCTGGGAGAGCTGCCTGACCACGAGCTATCAGTGGTCGTATCTCCCCGGCGCGGTCGTCCGGCCGTCGTCCGAGATCATCGAGAACCTTATCCATATCCGGGCCCGCGGCGGCAACATGCTTCTCAACATCGGGCCCCGCCCCGACGGGCGGATCGCCCCCGCCGACGAGGACGTCCTCCGCGACCTCGGACTCTGGATGATGCTCTACGGCGAAGCGGTCCGCGGCGTCCGGCCCTGGAGCGTCACGAACGAAGGCGACGTCTGGCTCACCCAGAAGCGGGCCGAGGGGACGGTCTTCGCCTTGGCCCGCCTGGACGAGCGGAATTCCCGGACCCTCCTCCTCAAGTCCGTCACGGCCGGGCCCGGAGCCAAGGTGACCCTCCTCGGCCAGGAAGGGGACCTGCCCTGGGAGCAAACACCGGACGGCCTGAAGATCACGGTGACCCGGAAGCAGACCATTCGCCTGATCAAAGCCAAGCCGGCCCCGGACCAGGCCGAGACGACCGACATCCAGCGGCTGACCTGGGGACTCGAAGCGCCCGTGGCCGTCAAGATCACCATGGCCAAGCCGGCCGCCGGCGAGGCGAAATAGGCCCGGCCATGAGCGCGAGGACCCTTCTCCGGATCGCCGCCTTCGCCCTCTGCGCCGCGGCCTCGTTCGTCCTCATCCGCGAGGTCGCCGCGAGATCCCCGGAGCATGTCGAGCGCTACGGCATGGTCATCGGGATCAAGCCGGACAAGATCGACTATTACAAGAAGCTCCACGCCGCGGCCTGGCCGGGAGTCCTGGCCAAGATCAAGGAGTGCCACATCCGCAACTACTCGATCTACCTCCGCGAGGTCGAGAAGGGCCAGTACCTGCTGTTCTCCTATTTCGAGTACACCGGCGACGATCTCGCCGCCGACATGGCCAGGATGGCCGCCGATCCCGAGACCCAGCGATGGTGGAAGGAGACCGACCCCTGTCAGTCGCCCATCCCGACCCGCGGCGAGAAGGAGTTCTGGAGCCGGATGGAAGAAGTCTTCCACACCGACTGAGGCCCACCGATGAACGGCGCCTCCCGTCTCTCGATGTCCGGCCCGGACCTGGCCGTCATCGCCGTCTACCTCGTCGGCATCGTCGGCCTCGGGCTTTGGGCCTGGCGGCGGCGCCGGACGAAGCAGGCCTCGAGCGCCCAGTATTTCCTGGCCGGGAGCTCGCTCCGCTGGCCGGTCATCGGCCTGGCCCTGTTCTCGACCAACATCTCGACCATCCATCTCGTCAGCCTGGCCCAGGAAGGCTACGTCAACGGGTTGGCCTACGGCAACTTCGAGTGGATGGCCGCGTTCCTGCTCATCGTCCTGGCCCTCTTCTTCGCCCCGTTCTACATCCGGGCGCGGGTGGCCACGCTGCCGGACTTCCTGGAGAAGCGCTATTCGCGGGCCAGCCGCGACTGGCTGGCCGTCCTGTCCATCGTCTCGGCCGTCTTCATCCACATCGGCTTCTCCCTCTACACCGGGGCGGTCGTGCTGCGGGGGCTCTTCGGCATCGACATCAACACCAGCATCATCGTCACCGCCCTCCTCACGGGGCTCTACACGATCGTCGGGGGGCTCCTCGCCGTCGTCGTCACGGAGTCGGTCCAGACCGTCGTCCTCATCCTCGGCTCGGCCTGCGTCCTCGTGTTCGGGCTGGCCCGGATCGGCGGCTGGGAGGGGCTCGTCGCCGCGGTCGAGCCCGTCAAGCTGACCGTTCTTCGCACCGCCGCCGAAACGCCGAGCCTGCCCTGGTACGCCGTCCTGCTGGGCTACCCGGTCATCGGCCTCTGGTACTGGTGCGCCGACCAGACCATCGTCCAGCGCGTCCTGGGGGCCAAGGACGAGCGGCACGCCCGGCTGGGGCCGCTGTTCGCCGGGTTCATCAAGATCCTGCCCGTTTTCCTGTTCGTCCTGCCCGGGCTCATCGCCTACGGCCTCGTGAGGCAGGGCGCGCTCCCGGCGCCCGAGAGCTCGGCCGACGTCTATTCGCTCCTCATCAACACCCTTCTCCCCGTGGGTCTCAAGGGTCTCGTCGCCGCGGCCCTCCTCGCGGCCCTCATGAGCACGGTCTCGGGCGCCCTCAACTCCATCGCCACCCTGTTCACTCTCGACATCTACAAGCGCTGGCGCCCCCAGGCCACGGAGAAGCGTCTGACCCTCGTCGGCCGGGCCGTCACCTTCGCCGCGATGGCCGTGGCCATCCTCTGGTCGCCGATGGTCAGCCATTTCCAAAGCCTGTTCCAGGGCATCACGGCCGTCATCTGCTACATCGCGCCGCCGATCACCGCGGTCTTCATCTGGGGGGTGCTGTGGAAGAAGGCCTCGGCGGCCGCCGCCCAAGCGACGCTCATGGCCGGCTCGGCCCTCGGCCTCGTCGTCTTCTTCCTCGACTGGTTCAAAGCGTCGACGGGCTGGGCGGTCCCGTCGATGATGGCGACCTTCTATCTGTTCATCGTTTGCTCGATCATCATGGTGGTCGTCTCCCTCCTCCGCCCGCACGTCCACACGGCGGAAAGCGAGAAGCTCGTCTGGGCGCGCCCCGTCGACGCGCTCAAGGGGGCCTGGGGACCGGGCGTGCTGGACTACCGGCTCGTGTCCCTGGTCCTGTTCCTGGCGATGGCCGGGCTCT
The DNA here is from genome assembly GCA_963843505.1 of Candidatus Aminicenantota bacterium. Lineage (GTDB taxonomy): Bacteria > Acidobacteriota > Aminicenantia > Aminicenantales > Saccharicenantaceae > RBG-16-66-30. Next base: position 343,665 of record CAWJKR010000008.1, read on the forward strand.
ACGCCCTGTTCGGCTGAATCAGACGTTCCCGAATCGCGGGTTGACGACGTTGCTGTAGATCGAGCCGAAGCGGAAGTTGAGCCCGATCTCGAAGCGCAGGTAGTAGCCCGTGGCCAGGCGCTTGAGCTCGAGGAGGATCTCCTCGGGCGTGTAATCCCGGCCGGGAAGGGACAGCTGGTCGCGGATGCGGCTGAACTGGCCGCCGACGTTGAACGACAGGCCCCGGAGCAGATTGATATAGACGCCGAAGTCGGCCCGCAGGTTGTTGTACTTCACCTCCGGAACGAAGGTCGAGCCCTGGAGCGAGGCGCCGATGGAGCCCCAGGGCTCTTTGAGCTCCAGGACGACCTGGAGGGCCTGGCTGAACAGGTCCTCCTTCTCCTTGCCGAAGACGGTGACCTCGTAGTAATCCCGCAGGGTGAAGGCCACCCGGTACTGGACGCGCAGCTCCCGCCGCGTCGCGACGGAGTAGGGAAAGATATTGTACTCGACGCTCGGCCCGACCGAGGCGTAGAGCCGGGCGTTGTCGTAGGTCGAGGAGTAGAGGCTCCAGCCTCCTCCCCAGGACCAGTGGCCGTCGATGCTCTTGAAGACCGAGTTCGAGAGGTTCTTGCGCTTGGTCTCGCTGACGATCGGCTCTTCGTCGGGGATCTCGTAGCGGCCGTGGCTGAAGTTGAGGCCCGCGTAAAGCCGGAACTTCATGGCCTCCGTCGTCCGGTTGGCCGAGGCGTTGATCTGGTAGCTGTACCCTTCGGATTGGTCCTCGAATTCGCCGTTCCCCCGGGCGGAGATCCCGAAGACCCAATAGTGCCAGGGATCGGAGGCCGAGGTCGGCCGGAAATCCTCCTTCCGGGCGTAGCTGATGGAGATGAACTTGGCCAGGGGCGTATCGTAGACGTAGGGGATGAGCCCCTGCTTGAGGACGTTGATGAAGCCGCGGCGGTACTCGTCCTCGGTGTCGGTCGGGTTCGAGTAGTACCGGAGCGTCGCGTCCTTGCCCTGGTGCCGTTTCAGGCCGATGAACGCGAGCGTGTACTCGTTGCCGCCGCTGCCCGTCTGCTGGCGGGTGACGATGATGTGGATGTCGGCGCTCTGACGGTCGAGGACGTAATTGACGAAGAGGATCTCCGTCTTGATATACTCGAAGTCGCACGTCCGGCGGTCGCAATCGAGGAAGACGTTCGGGGCGACGCTGCGGAGCTCGTCCTGGGGGACGACCTGGCCCCCGCCGTTCTGCGCCGCCGCCGGGCGGGGCGCGAGGAGGCTCCAGCCGGCGAGCAGGAGGAGGGCGGCCCGGGCTGCCGGGCCCTTCACGGCGTCATCCCTTGGGCCGGGCCCTTCGTCCGGAAGAAGACCTGGGACCAGGGGATGATGTTGACCTCCGAGCCCCGGGCGTAATCCTTTCCGTCGAGATATCGCTTGTAGAGCCAGGATTGGATGACATAGAGCCGGACGATCGTCGACGCCGGGAGGTCGGCGGCCGGAATGACGGTCGACGTTCCGGCCACGTTCGTCCGGCGCAGGAATTCCTTCCCCGTCCGGAAATCGTAGCCCAGGACGTCGACGGGGGCTTCGAAGCTGTCGAAACGCCAGCGGACGACGAGGTCCTTCCCGGCCGCGACGATCGCCGGCCGCGGCTCGGTCAGGACCAGCCAGTCCGGCAGGGGGAACTTCTCGCTGATGACCGGCCGGCCCTTGACCGCGATCTCGATGTCGACCTCGGCGGGCCGGGCGTCCTTCCCGATGAGGATCCTCTTCTCGAAATGGTCGTCGTGGAACTCGAGCTTTTCCGAGAGCGACGTGACGACGGCGTCGGCCACCGCGGCCCCTTCCTGCGAGCCGCGACGGAGCTCGACGTAGACCCGGACCTCGAAGAGATCGAGGTCGTTGTTGTAGTCGTAGCGCGACAGGCTGGCCGTCGGATAGACGGACAGCCGGACGAACAGGGGCTCGGGCGGCTTGGGCGCTTCCTGGTCCGGCAGGTCCTGTCCGGCGCAGAGGACGGCGGCGGCCAGAAGGACCAGGCCCGCCGCGAACGGGCGTTTCGCGCTCATGATCGTCTCCTTTGTCGGAGGCATTATACAGGAGACACCGGGCCCGCGCGAGGCCCTCGGCCGCCCCACGTTCGCCTTGTCACCGGGGACCGTCTGTGCCATAATGAGCCCGGAATTTTTTCGGGGGAGGACCAAGATGGGCAACACGAGGACTGTCTGGGAAGGGGACATCGCGCCCGATTTCACGCTCAAGGACCATCACAACCGCGACTTCAAGCTGTCCGATTTCTCCGGCCGGCGCGTCCTGCTGTCGTTCCACCCGCTGGCTTGGACGCCTGTCTGCGGCGAGCAGATGAAGGCGCTCGAGAGCCGCAAGCCCGAGCTCGACGCCCTCAAGACGATCGCGGTCGGCATCAGCGTCGACACGTTCCCCAGCAAGCACGCTTGGGCCAAGACGCTGGGGATCAAGGAGACGCGGCTCCTCTGCGATTTCTGGCCGCACGGCGCGGTGGCCCACGCCATGGGGCTGTTCCGCAAGGAGGACGGCTTTTCCAGCCGGGCCAACATGATCGTCGACGAGGCCGGCCGCGTCGCCCTCATCAAGGAGTACGAGATCCCGCAGCTGCCCGACCTCGACGAGCTCATCGCCTTCCTGAAGAAGTGAGGACGGCCCGACGCCGCCTCCGCCTTGGCGGCCCTGGTCAGATAAGGACTTCGCGGGGGATCTCGCGCAGGTTGAAATTCGAGGCCATGCTCCGGCAATAGGCCCCGGCGCAGAGGACGGCCAGGATGTCGCCGCTTTCGGGCAGGGGCATGGACCGCTCGCGGCCGAACACGTCGCCCGTCTCGCAGAGATTCCCGGCGACCGTGATCCGGGCCTTGCCCTGACCGTCGACGCGGCAGGCGTTGACGATCTCGTGATGGGCCGAAAGGTAGATGGCCGGCCGGGGCACGGTGTTGAACGTGCCGCCGTCGACGCAGGCGAAGATGTTGCCGTAGCTCTCCTTGACGTACTCGACGCCGAGGAGGAGCACCCCCGCGTCGCCGACCATGTACTTTCCCGGCTCGATGGCCAGGAACTTGACCGAGAGGCCGGCCTTGGCGACGGCGCCGGACAGATAGGCGATATAATCCTCGACCGGGAAGACGCCCCGGCTCTTGAGGTAGCGCGGCCCGAAGCCGCCGCCGAAATCCAGGAATTCGAGCGGGAACCCGGCCTTCTCGACCTCCTTGGCCTTGCGGACCATGCGGTCGACCGCGGCCTGGACCATGCCGAAGTCCTCGCGGACCCAGCCGGAGCCGAGGTGCTGGTGGAGTCCGACCGGACGGAAGCCCAGCTTCTTGGCCCGGGTGAAGACCTCGATGACCTTCTTCGCTTCGACCCCGAACTTGATGGGCGTCCCGTCGGACGACCGCTTTCCGGCCGTGATGACGCGGGCGTTGAAGCCGCGGCCGATGCCGGGGTTCCAGCGGACCGAGACCCGGATGTCCTTGGAGGGGAACTCCCGCTTGACCTCGCTCATGAGGTCGAGCTGCTCCGCGGCGTCGATGTTGACCGTCAGCCCGTCGACGGCGAACACGGAGCGGAGGTCGGCCCGGCTGACGCTCGTCCCGGTGAAGAGGATCCGCTCGGCCGGGAAGCCGGCCTTGAGGGCCGTCTCGACCTCGCACGGGGAGACGGCGTCGATCCAGGCGCCCCGGCCGCGGAGGAGCCGCAGGATCCCCCGATGGGGGTTGGCCTTCATGGCGTAGCAGATGCGGGCCGGGAGGGTCGAGTGGCGGGCGAAGGCGTCGTCGAGGCGCGCGTAACGCTCGAGGATGCGGTCCTTCCCGTAGATGTAGAGCGGCGTCCCGTAGCGCTCGGCCAGGGCGGCCGCGTCGCGGCCGGCGATCTGGAGCCGGTTCTCGCGGACCGAGATGAAATCCGTTTCCCACCAGTTCATGTCGTGTCTCCCTGGTCGTCCTTCCGGCTCCCGCCGCCCTTGTCGAAGAGGTCCATCTGACCGGCCTGGATGGCCCGGACGATCTCCCTCAGGACGGGATACTTTTCGAGGAGCAGATCGGGGACGTCGACCTTTTCGCCCGTGATCATGTTCCGGATCTGGAGGGCGTTGGCCATGGCCTGCCCCCGGTAATGGTTGTTGGTGATGACGTAGACCTTGCCGCTCTTCGTGCCCAGGTCCTTGATCCGCGTGATCCAGTCCGTCGAGCTCGTCCTTGGCGTAGAGGTAGTCGTAGCGGTCGTCGCGTCCGGCGTCCGCGCGGAACCAGTTCTCGGAGTTCCGGCCGTGGAGGCGGACATAGGCGAAGTCGGGGGTCGTGCTGACGGCGGACGGCTTGATCGAGCCGTCGAAGAGCGGCTGGTCGATGTTGCAGAAGGCGGCCTTGTTCTCGCCGAGAAGGTCGTAGAAGGCGGGCGTGTCCCAGCTCGCGTGACGGACTTCGACGGCCAGGGGCAGCCCGGCGAAGAGCTGGAGAAGGCGTTCGAGGTACGCGGTGTTCTCGGACGTGTTCCGGAAGGACCAGGGGAACTGGACGAGGAGGGCGGCCAGGCGCCCCTGGAGATGGACGAGGTCGGCCGCCAGGCGGACTTCCTCGACGTCCTTGTTGGTGAATCCCTCCCCGGCGTGCGTGAAGGCCTGATAGAGCTTGAGCGCCAGCATGAAATCCGGGGCGATCCTCGATCCTCTTCAGCCAGGAGCGGACCATGGCCGGGGGCGCCGGCCGGTAGAAGGTGCTGTTGACCTCGACGATGTTGATGAAGCCGGCGAGGAAGCTCAGGGCGATGGAAGCCGCGCGCCTTTGCGGACCGGATAGACGATGCCCTCCCAGTCCTCGTAGCTCCAGCCCGCGGTGCCGACGTAGTACTTGGCCATGCGCCCCCTATTGTACCTTCGGCCTCGAATATTAACAATTGATGCTCGCGCCGGGACTGGCGGGACTTACTGTCCCCGTTCTTAACGTCTGCCGGCCGCGGAGGGGCTTTTGCAACCCCTTCTTCCTCGGCCTCGCCCCGGTACGATAAGCTCGATTCGTCCTTCTTGACCAGCTAACGACTGTGCTATCTATCCGCCGGAGGACGAGGATGAGCGAGACACCCGTCGATCATACGGCGAAGATCAAGGAGGCGTACGAGCGGATCAAGGGGGACATCCGGAGGACGCCGGTCGAATACTCCGAGCCGCTGAGCCGGGAGACCGGGGCGAAGGTCTATGTGAAGTGGGAATGCGATCAGACGACCGGGTCGTTCAAGCTGCGGGGCGCGCTCAACAAGCTGCGCTCGCTCTCGCCGCGAGGACAGGGCCAGAGGGGTCGTCTCGGCCTCGACGGGGAACCACGGCCTGGCCATCAGCCACGCCGCGAAGCTCGAAGGCGTCGGGCTCAAGCTCTTTCTCCCCGAGACCGTCGCCGAGGTCAAGAAGCAGAGGATCGAGGCCCTGGGCGTCGACGTCGAGGTCCGGGGGGCGAGCTGCGACAAGGCCGAGGCCATCGCCCGCGAATTCGCCGGCCGCACGGGACGCGTCTTCGTCTCGCCCTACAACGACTGGGACATCGTCTACGGGGCCGGCACGGTCGGGCTCGAGCTCGACGCGGACCTGGGGCCCTTCGACGAGGTCCTCGTGCCGGTCGGGGGCGGCGGTCTCATCGCCGGGATCGCGGCCTATCTCAAGGCCGTCCGGCCGGGCCTCAGGGTCGTCGGCGTCGAGCCCGAGACCTCGGCTTTCATGGCCGCGTCGCTCGCCGCGGGCCGTCTCGTCGAGATCGACGAACGGGAGACGATCGCCGACGCGGTCGCCGGCGCGATCGAGCCCGGTTCCATCACCTTCCCGCTCTGCCGCGAATTCGTCGACGCGATCGAGATCGTCCCCGAGGCCATGATCGCCCGCGGCATGGCCCTCGCTTGCCAGGGCCACGGCCGGACGATCGAAGGCGCCGGGGCCCTGCCCTTCGCGGCCATGCTCCAGTGCGCCCGCCGGCCGGGCCGGCCGGACGGTCGTCGCCGTCGTCAGCGGCGCCAACGTCTCCCCCGAAAGCTTCTGCCGGATCACCGGCTTCCTTCCTTGAGGCCGGGAAGCCCGGGCCTTGCCCGCGGACCGGGACTTGTTCTAAGATGGACCCGGCCGGCCATGAAAAAAGACGGCGATCGTCCTCGGCGCCCTGGCGCTCTCTCTCGCGCTCGCGGCCTGCCGCGACCGCCAGCCGCCTCCCGCTCCCGCCGGCCCTCCCGGGGCCTATGTCGTCGGCATCCTGCAGTCGGTGGATTCGCCGACGGCGGACCAGGTCCGGCGCGGCATCCTCAAGGCCTTCGCCGAGGCCGGGCTCCGCGACGGCCGGGAGATCGTCGTCACCATCCACATCGCCAACAACGATATCGCCGAGGTCCAGCGGATCGCCCGCGAGCTCGCCTCGGGCCGGGCGGACATGATCATCCCCCTGTCGACGCAGGCCCTCCAGGCGGCCATCCTGAGCACGCGGCGCGTCCCCATCGTCTTCGGCGCCGTGGCGGTCCCGTATCTCGTCGGAGCGGGGAAGTCGGCCGTGAACCATCTCGCGAACGTCACCGGGGTCGTCTCCACGGGACCCATCCGCGAGACGATGGCCCTCATCCGGGAGGCCCTGCCCGGGGCCCGGCGCCTCGGCTCCCTCTGGACGTCCTCCGAGATCAACTCGGAGTACTATCTCGACCAGGCCCGGGCGGCCGCGTCCGAGCTCGGTTTCGAGATCGTCGCCGTCCCGGTGACCGGTCCGACCGAGATCCCCCGGTCGCTGCAGCGCCTTCTCAACGAGAAGATCGACGTGCTGTTCCCGATGTCCGACAACACCCTCAACAGCTCGTTCGACATCATCGGCCGGGCGGCCGAGGAGAACGCCACGCCGCTGTTCTCGAGCTTCCTCCGGTCCGTCGAGTTCGGGGCGTGCGCCGCGATGGGCTTCGACTTTTACGAGATGGGGATCAAGACGGGCCGGCTGGCCGTCCGCGTCAAGAACGGCGAGAGCCCGGCCGGGATCCCGATCCAGACCATGGACCGGGTCATGCTCTACGTCAATCCGGAGGCCGCCGCGAAACAGGGGATCGCCCTCCCGAAGGGGATCCTCGACCGGGCCGCGAGGTCCGTGGCGGTCACGTCCGGGGAGGCAGCGGCACCCGGCCTCGTTCTCGATTGAAATCGAAGACCCAGACGTCCTTGCCCGCGGGCACGGACGAACGGATGGCCTGTCCCGTCCTGAAGATGCCCAGCCCGCACGCTTCCTTGAGCGGCCGTCCCTCGGCCAGATAGCACAGGATGGCCGATGACAGGAAGCAGCCCGTGCCGCGGACGTTCCGGGGCTGTTTCGGATGGGAGAAGGACGCGAAGGCGCGCCCGTCGAAGAGGATGTCCGTGATCGGGCCCTCGAGATGGCCGCCCTTGAGAAGGCAGGGAATGCCGCTGCGGAGGTGGATCTTTTCCGCGGCCGCCTTCATCTCGGAGACGGTGCGGACCGGACGTCCCGTGAGAGCGGCGGCCTCGCCGATGTTGGGCGTGATGAGGTCCGCTTTCCCGCCGAGGGCCTCGAGGACGCGGGGCCAGGCTCTCTTTTCGAGAAGCAGCCGACCCGAGCTCGACCGGAGAACGGGATCGACGACCCGCGGCAGGCCGGCGTGCCTGCCGAGGATCCTGGCCACGGCGGTGAGGTTCCCCGAGGTGGCCAGCATGCCGACCTTGATCCCCCCGACGTCCGTCCCTTCGGCCAGACTTTCGAACTGGCCCGCCACGGCCCTGGCGGTCACCGGAAAGACGCGGTCCACGCGCTCCGGGCTCTGCGCGGTCACGGCCGTGAGGACGCCGAAGCCGCGCCGGCCGAGCCGCTCGAAGACCCGGATATCGAGAAGGACGCCGGCGGCGGCCGAGGGGTCCCAGCCCGCGATCGAGATCAGGCTCTTCACACCCGGATTCTACCACGAACGGACGGCCGGAGGCTGTTGACTTTTTTCCGGGCTCTGGGGTATTAGCAGGGGAGAGATGGGCAAAGAGATCGTCCGGGTCCGCGTCCTGGCCGGCGGCCGGGTCCAGGGCGTGGCTTACCGGTTCTATGCCGAAAAGCACGCCGGCCGCCTCGGCATCACCGGCTGGGTCAGGAACCTCTCCGACGGCCGCGTCGAAGTCCTCGCCGAGGGCTCGGCCAAGTCGGTCGAAACCTTTCTCGACCGGCTCCGCGAGGGCCCGAGCCTGGCCCGCGTCGAGACTTTCGATGTCTTGCGCGAGCCGCCGACGGGGGAATTCCGGGATTTCCGGGTGACTTTTCCGTCCGAGTAGCCGCGCTCCCCGGCGCTCAGCCGGCCTTGAGCTTGCGGCGGCACTCCTCGGAGCAGAAATAGCGCTCGACCCCGTCGCGGAATTCCGTCAGGGCTTCCTCGCGGGGGATGTAGGTGCCGCAGATCTCGTCCTTGACCATCTCGCCCTGGACCGAACGGGGCGGCCGGGCCTCGGCGCCGGCGCGGATCTTTTTCAAGCCGCGATAGATGCGGACGAACAGGAACGCGACGTAGGCGATGAAGGCGAACAGGATGAGGCGCAACAACCCGGCTACCACTCGACCAGCATCGAGCCCCAGGTCAGTCCGCCGCCGAAGCTCAGCAGCATGACCAGATCGCCCGGCTTGACCCGGCCTTCCTCGACGGCCTCGCGGAGGGCGAGAAGGACCGACGCGGAGGAGCTGTTCCCCCGGCGGTCGACGTTGACGTAGAACTTCTCGAGCGGGATGCCGAGCTTTTTCGACGGGTGCTCGAAGATCCGCGCGTTGGCCTGGTGGCAAACGAACAGGTCGACGTCCTCGAGCCGGTAATCCCGCGACCTGTCGGCGACCCGGTTGGCCCGCTCGATGGTCCTCAGGATCATCTCGGGGATGATCTTGAGGACGAACTTCTGGACCTCATGCCCCTTCATCAAGGCGTTCGTCGTGACCGGGGCCTCGTGATGGCGGGTGTCCTTGCCGGCGCTGTAGGTCGTTTCCGCTTTCGAGGGGTCGGTGCCCATCTCGGAAACGACGATGCCGGACGGCCCGTCGGTCCGTTTCAGGACCACGGCGCCGGCGGCGTCCCCCCACAGGTCCGAATTGGTGTCGGACCAGTCGAGCATCCGGCTGAACACCTCGGCGCCGACCGCCAGACCGTACGGGCATTCGGACTGGCCCGAAAGGAGGTGCTTGCGGACAAGGTCGATCGCGTAGAGGGCGCTCGTGCAGGCGGCCAGGACGTCGAAGGCCGGAATGCGCAGGGCCGCCTTGGCGTCCTTCTCATCCCACGCGCCGGCCTCGACCTTCTTGCGGATGGCTTTATTGAGGACGAAGCAGGCGGTCGACGGGAAATTGGCTTCGGGCGTCGAGCTGCCGACGGCCAGGATCCCGATGTCCTCCCAGCCGATGCCGGCATCGGCCAGGGCGTTCTCGGCGGCGACGAGGGCCAGGTCGGACGTGTTGATGTCGTTCGTCGTCCATTGGCGCTCCCGGATCCCGACGAGGTCGATGATCTTCTGCGAGGTGAGCTCCCCGGCGAGCCACGGCCTGTCCGTGCCGGGCTTGACGGCCTTGTGGGCGATCAGGAGGTCGACGACCTCGTCGTTGGTCACGATCCGGCCGGGAACATCCTGACCGGGCAGGCACTTTCCCGTGCCGGCGATCACTACGCGCGTGGGCATGTCCGTCTCTCCAATGTCCGATCTCGATGCTATCGCGAGGCGCGTCCATTATTGACGGCGGATGGGAGATTGTCAAATCTCACCCGTTTTGATACCTTCAGGAATATTGGACGCCTTCTGGACGGCCGCCGAGACGAGCTTTCGCGGGAAAGCCCGCGAGTATTTCCGCGACGGCGGGCCGGGTCCGCCGTCCGCGGCGCTGGCCGTTCCCTCCGGACTCGGGTTGAGCGGGCGGGTCTCGATCTTCGAAGAGGCCGCCCGGCACGACCCGCGGCTCGGACGCGACCTCCGCGCCTGGCCCGCCGCTTCCGCCGCCCCGTCGCCCGACCCGCTCGAATCCCGCGCCTGCCGCCTGGCCCGGCTGGCCGGGACCGCCGCCCACGTCGTCGAGGCCGGGGCGCGGGCCGCCCGGGAGCGGGGCTCTTTTTCGAGCAGCCTCATGGGTTGCCGGGAGATCCAGGAGAGCCTGGCCGGCCTCGTCTCCGGGGCCGGGCTCGTTCATTTCGCGGCCTGCCGGCTGTGCCGCCTCCTGGAGAAGGGGGAGAGGGACCGGGCCGGCCGCGAATCGGCCCTGCTCGAGGCCCAAGCCCGGTCGCTCGCCGCGGATGTCCGGACCGTGGCCCTGTCCCTCCTCGGCGAATCCTGGGTCGAAGCGAACCTCCCGGCCGACGATCCTCCATCTGACCAAGAAAGGACACCCCGATGAAGCTTGACACGCTCTACCGAAAGGCCGTCTCGATCGGCATCGCCAACGACCCGCGGGGGACCGAGGCCGTGCGGCGGATCCTCGCCGACGAGAGAACGCGCTCCGAGAAGCTCGAGGCCGGGGAGCGCGACGCCTGGGAGGCCGACCGCCTGTTCAATCCCTACGCCGACACGCGCCTGCTCGCGGGCGATCCGGCCGCCGAGGTGAAGACGCTCATCGTCGGGATCGACGTGGACGCGGCCGAGGTCGTCCTGGCCCACACCCTCAACCGGGACCGCGCCGCCGGGATCGACGTGGTGGTCGCCCACCATCCCCAGGGCGTCGCCCTGGCCCAGCTCCCCGACGTCATGCGCGTCCAGGCGGACATGCTGGCCGCCTCCGGCGTCAATATCTCCGTCGCCGAACAGCTCCTGGACAAGAGGATCTGCGAGGTCGAGCGGCGCGTCCTTCCCGCCAACCACGACCGGGCCGTGGACGCGGCCCGCCTGCTCGGCCTGCCGATGATGTGCGTGCACACGCCGGCCGACAACTGCGTCAACACCTACCTCGAGAAGCTCTTCGCGAAGGAGAAGCCGGCGCGCCTGAAGGACCTCGTCGACCTGTTGAAGAACGTCCCCGAGTACCGGGCGGCCGTCCGCCGCATGGCCGGGCCCAAGATCGTCAGCGGCTCCGACAAGGGCCACTGCGGCAAGATCTCCGTCGAGATGACCGGCGGCACGGAAGGCGCCAAGACGATCTACGAAGCGTACGCCGCCTCGGGCGTGAGCACGATCGTCAGCATGCACATCAGCGAGGAGGCCCTCGAGAACGCCAAGACGGCCCACCTCAACATCGTCCTGGCCGGCCACATCTCGAGCGACACGCTGGGGCTGAACCTGCTGTTCGACGAGATCGAGAAGGAAGAGCCGCTCGGGTTCGTCGGGGTGTCGGGGTTCTCGAGGACGCGGGCGGCGGAGCGCTAGCCTGAACTATTCATAAAAACGCCGGTTTTCTCCGTAAGACACGAAGACCCAAGACGGGGCGTTTTTATGAATAGGTCAGGCTAGAGGCCGCGGTAGTGGCCCTGGGCCCCCAGGGTCATGATCCAGCGGGCGAAGGCGCGGGCGTCTTCGAGGTCGCTCGCGTCGGGATGGGTCGCCGCCGAGGCGGCCATGTCGGCCCAGGCCTCGTGCTCGGGCGACTGCATCAGGACCTCGAGGGCCTTCAGCGACACCTTCCCCCGGCAGGAGAACGTCCCGACGATCTGGGCCTTGACCACGAGGACCGAGGCGTATTCCAGGGCCTCCCGCGAGAGCCGGCTGCCGGTGACCGAGCCATGGGTCGAGAAGAGGGCGACCTTCTTCCCTTCGGGGATCGACTTGAGGAAGACCTCGACCGGATAGGGGACGCTGTGGGTCTGGACGGGAAAGCCCGCGAAGATGAGCTGATAAGGCGCCAGGTCGCCGGCCTCGGCCATCGGCTTGAGCGTCTTGTCACCCGGCAGGGCGCCGAAGATCGCCTCGGCCACGAGCGCGGTGTTCCCCGTCCGGCTGAAGTAGGTGACGAGCGTCTTGGCCATCGCGGGCATCCTTTCGAGCTCGGGCGCTTCCGTTATTCTGCCAGAATCCGGGCCAAAACGCCACCCGTCATTCGCCGGCCGGGAGCTCGATCGTGACCGTCGTGCCGCGCCCCGGCTCGCTCGCGACGCGGATCGATCCGCCGTGCTCCTCGACGATCTTCTTCGTGATCGGCAGGCCGAGCCCGGTGCCGGCGTCCTTGGTCGAGAAATAGAGCTCGAAGATCCGCCCGGCCGTTTCCGTGCTCATGCCCGGGCCGGTGTCCCGCACGGCGATCGCGTACGCCGCTCCCCGGCGGCCGATCGTCACCGCCACCTCGCCCTGCTGGCCGATGGCCTCGATGGCGTTGGCGATGACGTTGCGAAAGGCCGTCTTGAGCTTGGCCTCGTCGCCGCGGGCCCGGAAATCCGTCCCCTCGGCCACGACGGTGAAGCGGATGCGCTCGGACAGCAGGCGGCGGTAGGGCCGCAGGACCTCCTCGAGGAGGCCCCGCAGATCGACCGGCTCCTTGCGGACCGTCGTGTCCCGGGCGATCTCCATGAACTCCTGGGCGATGCGGCGCAGGTTCTCGACCTCGCCGATGATGTAGGACATCGATTCCTTGAGGGTCTTGTCGAGGTCGCCGCGCTTGTCCTCGTAGACCTTGAGGACGTGCTCGGCCGACAGCTGGATGGGCGTCAGCGGGTTCTTGATCTCGTGGGCGACCTTGCGGGCCATCTCGGTCCAGGCCACCTTCTTGCTCATCTCGGCCAGCTCCTGCTCGTGGGCCTTGAGGTTCCGGATCATGGTGTTGAAGCCGTCGATGAGGGTCATCATCTCGTCGCTGGACCGGTGCTCGATGCTGACCTCGAGATTGCCCAGCCCGACCTCCCGCGTCCCGGCCAGGAGCTTGCGCACGGGGACGATGAACAGGCTCTTGATGCCGCGGGAAAAGAGGACGACCAGGACGAGGAAGAAGGCCGAGAGGAGGACGAGGAACTCGACGATCTCCTGGGTGGCCTTGTTCAGCTGCTCCTTCTCGAAGGGGAAGGGCAGGGAGATGAAGAGCTCGGTGCCCTTGGACGCGTAGGGGACGGTCAGCGTCTGGAACGAGTAGCCGCCGAGCCGCGTCCGCTGGATGAAGAACGGCCGGCGCTCGTAGACGAGGGCCTGATAGGCCTCCCCGTCGAGGATCTCCGGCAGGAGGCCGCTGTCGAAGAACTCGCGCCGGCTCGAGGCGACGAGCACGCCGTCCGCGTAGAGGATGACGTCGTTCGACAGGGTCGAGCTGATCCAGAGGGCCAGGTCCTCCGTGGGGGCCAGGTAGGGCGACAGCTCGACGCCCTGGATGATGAGGAAGGCCTCCATCAGGCCCTGGGCGTAGCTCGCGTGGACGGCGGAGTCCTCGACGAAACGCTCCGTGAAGAGGCTGTCGAAGAGGTCCCGCGTGAAGACGGTGAAGAGGAGCATGGGCACGAGGGCCACGGCCAGGAAGGACGGCGTAGACGCGGTTCGAGAACGACCACAGGGGCTTGCGGAGCGACGCCTGGCCCGAGGCGAGGGTGACGGCGACGATGACGATGACGACCGCGGCCAGGCCGAGGAAGAAGAACCGCAGGAAGTCGACGGCCTGGGTCCGGAGGTTCTTCCGCGGCGTGAAGAGGCTGTAGCCGCGGTCGCCCCATTCGAAGAGGTAGGCGTCATAGACCGTCCCGCGCTCCCGGAACGCCGACCAAAAGGGCTCGGAGGACGCGTTCAGGCGCTCGATCGCCTCCGCGGCGAGCCCGGAGGTCAGCTTGCGCGGATTGAAGAGCGAACGGCCGTCGAGGTCGAAGATCTCGCAGCCGAAATCGATCTGACCCAGCGACGGCAGGGAGTCGGTCCGGAGGACCTCGAAGTAGGGGTTGGCCGAATAGAGGAACGGCAGCATCTCCGGGTCGAGGGAGACGTAGAGGACGATGCGGCCCAGGCGAACGCCGTCCTCGGCGTAATCCCTGTAGCCCACGAGGAAGTCCTTTTCCTTGCCGATGAACGAGAGGGGATAGCGGACGACGGCCCAGTCCTCGGAGGGCGGGAGATCGGGCGTGCCGCCCAGGACCTTGGGGACGTTGAGCGAGAACCGGCTCAGCGAGTTGCCTTCGGCGTCGCGGACCTCGAGGCTCGAATACCAGTTGGATTTCGCGACGGGGGTCTTCTGCCAGAGCGCTTGGGCGAAATCTCGTCGTCCTGGGGGTCCTTGAAGAAGGCGATGATCTGCCGCTCGCTCCGGTCGAGACCGGGCAGCGATTCCTCGATGAGGAAGTTCCCCCAGGTCTCCTGGGTCAGGATGGTGTGGCGCGACGGTCGTCTCGATGAGGCGGTGGGTCCGGGCGACGCTCAGACCGTCGACGGAGCGGGCCAGCCACAGGGCGGACAGGATGAGGCCGGCGACCCAGAGCTCGCGCCGCCGCGAAAGGGCGGGGCGGACGGTGACGGCGAAAAGCCAGGCCACGAGCGCCGCGCCGACAACGGCGAGCAAGAGCCGCGGGCCCCACGACGGCGGCCCAGGTCCCCGCGACGGCCGCGAGGCCGACGATCAGCCCGGCCGGGATCCTCGGTCCGGGGCGCCGGAAGGAGACCCGGAAGACGACGGCCAGGAGGACGAGCACGGCGACCAGGAAAACGAACAGGCCGAGCTGAAGGGCCAGCCTCGAGAGGTCGAAGTCCCAGCGGAGAAGCGCCAGGTTGGAGTTGTCGACGACCCGCCGGACGGCCTCATAAGCGGCGACGACGGCGCCGGCGGAGAAAGCCGCGGCGGCGATGTGGGCGATGATCGTCCCCGGCACGGACGGGCGGGCTGGCGGATCCCCTTCGCGGCCTGGCGAACAGGACGGCCAAGCCCACCGCGAGCCCCAGGACCGTCAGGGCGGTCAGGAAGATGTCGGCCGGGGACTGGGTCAGGCCCTTCCAGGAAGCGAAGCCGGCCACGTCCGGCCTGAACAGGCGGAGCGATTGGACCCTCTCGAGATGGCCCAGCGGGAGAGCGAGGAGCCGCAGCCCGATGAGCAGGGCCGCGCCCGCGACCCCGGAGAGGGCGTCGCGGCCGCCGAGGAACCCGGGCGACGACCAGAAGTAGGCGAGGGCGGCGGAGCCGGCGATAATGAGGGCCAGGATCAGGACGAGGCTCAAGCCCTCCCGCGTCGCCGTGAGCCGCGAGGTCAGGGACGGCGAGGCCAGGGTGACGGTCGCCATGATGCGCCCGGCCTCGTTCCGGAGGGGAAAGAAGAGCGTCTGGATCTCGTTCTTCTGACGGGGCTGGCCGATGAACTCGTCCTCGTGCCGGGCGAAGAACTTCTCGAAGCCCTCGACATCCGCCCGGAAATCCCAGTAGTCGATGTCGAATTCGGACCGCAGGGCCGGGCGCAGGGCGTGGAACTCGCGGATGAACGAGGACTGGACCTGGGGCAGGAAGGCCAGCCGGGAGAAATGCACCAGCATGCGCCCGCTGTCGCCGAGGGGCTGGAACGCGGCCAGGTAGACCGAGGCCTTTCTCCTGACGAGAAAGGTCCCGCCCTCCCGTTTCCGCTTCTCGACCTCTTCCCGGTCGAACTGGTCGGCGGGACTCAGGACGTTCCCGTACCAGGCCTCGACGAAGCCGTCGCCGTTGCTGAGGGCGATGCCCCGCGTTCTCGGGGTCGAGTCCGGCGCCGCGGAACAGCGGGAAGAAATCCGCCGCCTCGGCGGGCAGGGCCGCGCCGGCGAACCGGGCTTTGCGGGCCTCGAGCGAGGCCAGCAGGACCGCGAACGCCTGCCGCGTCCGGGCGGCCTCGCCGCGCAGGGAGGCCAGGCTTTTCGCGTCATAGTCGCGCGACAGGAATCCCGGAAGCGTGAAGGTCAGGGCGGCCACGAGCAGGGCCAGGACGAGCGCCGCCCCGCTCGCGATAGAGGAGCGTGCCGCGGCTCCAGAATCGAGGCCGGGACATCAGAGCCTCTCCGCCCGGATCTCGACGATCCTGAAGGCCAAGGTCGGGGCCCCGTCTCGGGAAGGGCGCTCCAGGCGTGTCGGGACGACGAAGAAATAGACGCGGAGCGGGTATTGGTCCCCCGTCCGCTCGTTACGGAACGACCAGCGGGCCTTCAGGATCCCGCCCGACGCGCCCGGCAGCGAGGACATCCGGGGGTCGGTCGTGAACTCGGTCGTCTTGAAGATCGAAAAGATCCGGCCGAAGACGAGGGCGGCCTGGTCGGGGGAAAGCTGGTCGGCGAGCGACAGGGGATCCGGGAGCGAGACGGGGATCGTGCCCTCGGTCGTCAGGAGCTCGCGGAGAACGGCCGGCGAGTTCTGGAGGAAGGCCGTTTCGATGCGCGCGGCGATGGGAGGGGGGAAGGACAGGAGGAGCGTCAGAGCGAACAGATGAAAAGTGACCACGTTGGCGTCTCCATCTTAGCACAGCCCTTTTCGGGCAGGCAAGGAAGAGGCCTCCGTGCGCCTGCGGGAGGCGGGCCGGGACCGGGGGCTTACGCGGCCTTCTTGGGCTCGGTTTCCTGCTCGAGCTTCTTGGTCCTCTTGGCGTCCTTGATGCTGCTGATGCCGGCGATCAGGCCGATGAACCCGCCGAAGAACAGGATCGGGGGGATGAATCCCAGGACGATGTCGAAGAAGGCGGACCGGAACGAGGCCGAGAGGATCACCAGCGCCAGGCCGCCGGCCATGGCCACGAGGCCGCCGATCACAGCGATGAACTTGCCCATAGTCGGACCTCCCTGAGGGTTTATGTGTTCTTGCCCGGAGTATATCAAATCCCGTAAACCCCCGTCAACGCCCTTGCGGGTTAATCTCGGCGCAAGGCCGCTGAGGGGCCTCGGGGGTCATTTCCGTTCGCTGCGGCGATTTAAGACGCCCTCCCGGTCAGGAGCCGGGTTAAAGACTCCGCGTCTCCTTCCCGTGACGGCTAAATCGCCGCTTTATGCTCACTCCAATGACTCCCCTCTGCCCCTTTTCGCGGCCTTCTCGAGCGATCCCCAGGATCAGATCGGGGACACAATACCAATTCCCCGAGTGCCGGAAGCATAGAAAACCCGGCGCGGTTCCATTAGAATAGCGGCGATACTCCGGCGCAGGAGGTCTGGCATGTCAAGACGGAAGAACCTGGCGGGCTCGATCGGCTTGCTCTCGGTTGTCTGCCTCGGCCGCGCGGCCTGGGCCGGCGACGATTTCGTCATCGGCAGGACCCGGGTCAAGCCCGGGACGGCCGCTTCCGGCTTTCTCGCCGTTCCCACGGGCCGGGACGGCGGCGCGACCGAGATCCCCTACACCGTCATCAACGGCGCCAAGCCGGGCCAGGTGCTGGCCCTCGTCGCGGGGGTCCACGCCTACGAGTATCCGCCCATCCTCGCGCTCTACCGGCTGAGGACGATGATCGACCCCGCGGCCCTTCGCGGCACGGTCCTCATGGTCCACATCGCCAACCTGCCGAGCTTCAAGAAGCGGACGATCTATTACGGTCCCGACGACGGCAAGAACCTCAACCGCGTCTTCCCGGGCGACCGCCGGGGCACGATGAGCCAGAGGATCGCCGCCGTGCTCAACGACGAGGTCGTCGGGCGGGCCGACGTCCTCATCGACATGCATTGCGGCGACGGCAACGAAGCGCTCATCCCCTACACCTACTGGATGATCAGCGGCGACAAGGCCTTCGACGCGAAGACCCGCGGCCTGGCCCTGGCCTTCGGCCTGCCGCACATCATCATCGACGACACCCGGGGCAACGATCTCAAGAACTCCAAGTACCTCGGCAACACGGCCATCCTCCGCGGCAAGCCGGCCATCACGACCGAGGCCGGCTTTCTCGGCCGCACCGACGAGGAGTCGGTGGGCCGCAACGTCCGCGGGGCGCTCTGAGCGTCATGCGCCATCTCGGCATGATCGACGGCGCCCCGGAGCCCGCCGCCGATCCGGTCTGGATCGACAAGTACGAGGTCGTCTATTCGAAGTGGAGCGGGCTCTTCGCGCCCCGCGTCGAAATGGGCTATTACGTCAAGGCGGGCCAGATCGTCGGGACGGTCACCGACTATCTCGGCGCCTGGAAGGAGGACGTCCGGGCGCCCTTCACCGGCATCCTCCTCTACGTCATCGGCACGCCGCCCTGCAACGAGGGCGAGCCGCTGTTCGAGGTCGGCCGGGTCAAGGAGAAGTGAGCCGGGCATGAAGATCAGGGGCGTCATCTTCGACCTCGACGGCACGGTCGTCGAGAACGACTACGATTGGGCCCGGATCCGGGAGGAGCTCGGGACGGGGGCGACGTCCATCCTGGGCTACCTCGCTTCGCTCGAGGAGCCGGAGCGGTCGGCCAAGTGGTCCATCCTCGGAGCGGCACGAGGCCGAGCAGACCGAGGCCTCGGTCCTGCGCGAGGGCGTCGCGGAGCTCCTGGGGCTGCTCCGGTCCCGCGGCGTCGCCGCCGCGCTCGTGACGAACAATTCCCGCAAGAACACGGAATTCCTGCTCGGCAAGTTCGGGCTGGCCTTCGACTGCGTCATCACCCGCGAGAGCGGCCTGTGGAAGCCGTCCGGGCGCGCCGTTCCTCGAAGCCCTGAGGAAGCTCGATCTCGAGCCCGGCTCCTGCGGCGTCATCGGGGACACCCATTTCGACGTCCTGGCCGCGCTCGACGCCGGGATCGGCTCCATCTTCCTCCTGTCCGACGACCCGGACCGGTTCGCCGGCTTCCCCGTCGAGGTCTGCCCCGACGTCGACGACCTGCTGGAGCGGCTCGAACCCCTCCTCTGAGAAGCCGCGGCCCAGGGGAAACCGGGTCCGCGGCGGCTCCGGCCCTTCTCCGATGGAACAAATCCGCCGGGCCGGTTGTATTAGAGGATAGAGGAAGCAAGCCAGACCTTCGAGGAGGAACCCATGAGCCAAGGACGCCTGATCAGGAGCTTCGCCGTTCTCGCCGCGCTCGCGGCCTTGTCGGCCGCGGCCCCGGCCCTGCGGGCCGACGGATTCATCATCCCCGACCGCCGGCCGGGTGAGCCGATGCCGCCCCTCAGCGTCAAGTACCATCATGTCAAGGTGGAGATCGTCGGCCAGGTGGCCAAGACCTCGGTCGACCAGGTCTTCATCAACCACTCCGGGAGGGACATCGAGGGGACCTACATCTTCCCCGTCCCCGAGGGCGCCTCCGTCTCCGATTTCGCCATGTACATCGGCAACGAGCGGGTCAAGGGCGAGATCCTCGACAGCCGCGAGGCCCGGCGGATCTACGAGGACATCGTCCGGCGCATGCGCGACCCGGGCCTGCTCGAGTACATGGGCCGCAATCTCTTCCGGGCCCGGGTCTATCCCATCCCGGCCCGCGGCGAGAAGCGCGTCCAGATCTCCTACACCGAGGTCCTCAAGGCCGAGAACGGCCTGGTCAAGTATCTCTATCCCCTGAACACGGAGAAGTTCTCCCGCGACCCCCTGCAGGACGTCAGCATCTCGGTCCGCATCGAAAGCCAGGTCCCCATCGTCAACGTCTATTCGCCGAGCCACAAGGTCTCGGTGAGGAAGGAAGGCGAGGGAGTGGCCCGGGCCGGCTACGAAGAGAAGGACGTCCGGCCGGATAAGGATTTCCTCCTCTACTATTCGCTCTCCAAGGACGACATCGGCCTGTCCTTCATGAACTGGGAGGGCCCGGAGGGGGGCTATTTCATGCTCCTGGCCTCGCCGCGCTTCGCCGCGCCGGGTGAGAGGATCGTGGCCAAGAACGTCGTCCTCGTCCTCGACAGCTCGGGCAGCATGAGCGGGGCCAAGATCGCCCAGGCCAAGGAGGCCGCCCGCTTCATCCTCAACCATCTCGACAAGCGCGACGCCTTCACCCTCATCGATTTCGACGACGGCGTCACGCCTTTTTCGGAAGGCCTCGTCCCGGCGTCGGGCGACGCCGTCGCCCGGGCCCTCAAGTTCGTCGACGGCATCGAGGATTCCGGCGGCACGAACATCAACGACGCCCTCCTCGCCGCCCTGTCCCGCATGAGGGACGGCGAGCGGCCGGGCTACGTCCTCTTCCTGACGGACGGCCTGCCGACCGTCGGCACGACGGAGACGGCGGACATCCTGCGGAACATCCAGAAAGGGAACGAGCGGCGCTCCCGCATCTTCGTCTTCGGCGTCGGCGACGACGTCAACACCGAGCTCCTCGACCGGCTCTCCTCGGACCATCGCGGCGCCTCGGTCTACATCGGGGAGACGGAGGACCTCGAAGTGGCCCTGTCGGGCTTCTACGAGAAGATCTCCTCGCCGCTCCTGTCCGATCTGGCCGTCGAGTTCAAGGGCATCGACACGAGCCAGGTCTACCCGCGCGTCCTGCCCGACCTCTTCAAGGGCTCCCAGCTCGTCCTCGTCGGCAGGTACCGGGGCGACGGCCCCGTGAGCGTCGTCATGACCGGCAAAGCGGGCCGGGAAGGGAAGCGCTTCGTCCTCGAAAGCCGCCCCCTGACCGGGAGCGACCGGTTCAGCTTCCTGCCCCGCCTGTGGGCGACGCGCCGCATCGGCTACCTCCTCGAGGAGATCCGCCTCCAGGGCCGGACCAAGGAGCTCGAGGACGAGATCCGCCGCCTCGGCCTCAAGTACGGCATCGTCACGCCCTACACCTCTTATCTCGTCACGGAAAAGGAGCGGATGACCCTCGACGCGGCGGCGCCGGCGGCCGCAGGAGGCCATCGCCTCCGGCCAGGTGATGGGTGTCGGCGCGGTCAGGGCGGCCAAGGCCACCCAGGTCTTCAAGCTCGAGGACCGGGCCGCCCAGGTCGTCTCCGAACGCATCCTTTATAAGGACGACAAGACGTTCTACCTCAAGGACGGCGTCTGGACCGACAGCGAATACCGGGACGGCGACCCGACGACCGAGGTCAAGTTCAACTCCGACGAGTTCTACCGCCTCATCTCCGAGAAGCCGGCGCTCGCCAAATACTCTCTCGGCCGGCAGCAACCTGATCGTCGTCTTCGGAGGCGTCAATTACCGGATCGTGGAATAATCGAAGATAGGAACGTGCTCCACTCTCAGGATGGGGACACGTACCCCAGGTGAGCCATCCCTTTCGTCATTTTCGACGCAGAGAAGGCGGCCTAACGCTAAGGCCGCAAAGAACCGGCGAAGAGAAACGTCGAGCCCGATTTGGAAGAGTTTAGCCGGGACGCGTGCCGGAGGAGGGCAGCGATCAAGCGGATGACCTGCAGAATCGTGTCACGAGCACTGAGGCGCGATGCGCGAGTCCTCCGAACAGCTCTTTCCGGACCGAGAAGGCGCGACGGATCACCGCAGCTTTGAACGTCGCCCAGAGCCGATCCCGCGAGAGCGGCCCTCCGCAGCCGAATCCGTGCGGCGATAGACCGGGCCGACTCGCCTTGATTTCCTGCCGGGGATTGGTCACAATGGACGGGATTTCTCATGGAGGATTCCTGATGCCGCAAGAGAAGCTGCTCCTGATCCCCGGCCCGAGCCCCGTCGTGCCGCGCATCCTCGACGCGCTGGCCCTGCCGACCGTCTCCCACGTCGGGCCGGACATGGGCCGCGACCTCAAGGAGTCCTGCGAGAACCTCAAGAGGATCGTCTTCTCGGCGGAAGGGGAGCCCTTCATCGTGGCCGGCGCCGGGACGCTGTCGATGGAGATGGCCCTCCTCAACACGGCCGGCCCGAACGACCGCGTGCTCGTCCTGTCCCAGGGCTATTTCGGCGACCGCATGGCCCAGATCTGCCAGGCCTTCGGCATCGGCCACGACGTCCTCGAGTGCGAGTGGGGCCGGGCCGTCACGCCGCGCGAGCTCGAGCGAGCGGCTGAAGACCACGAACTACAACGTCGTCGTCTGCACCCACGTCGACACCGCGACCGGCGCCTGCGCCCCGGTCGAGGAGTACAGCCGGGTCCTGGAGAAGACGGGCTCGATCTTCATCGTCGACGGCGTCTGCGCCACGGGCGGCATCGCCGAGCGCATGGACGCCTGGGGCCTCGACGTCGTCCTGACCGCGGCCCAGAAGTGCCTGGGCACGCCGCCGGGCCTGGCCATCCTCGTCTTTTCCGAGCGGGCCATGGACAAGCGGCGCGCCCTGGCCGCCGTCCCGGCCTATTACTCCGACATCCTCCGCTGGCTGCCGATCATGCACGATCCCTCGAAATATTTCTCGACGCCTTGCGTCAACGAGATCCGGGCCTTCGCCGAAGCGACGCGCATCATCGTCGAGGAAGGGATCGAAGAGCGGTTCGAGCGCCACGACCTCTTCGCCGGCGCCATCCGGGCCGGCCTGGCCGCCCTCGGCTTCTCCTTCTTCACCGACCCGCGCTTCGAGGCCTCGACGCTGTCCGTCGTGCGCTACCCGGACGGGGTCGAGGACAAGGCCTTCCGGGCCGGCCTCTCCGCGAACGGCGTCGTCGTCGCCGGCGGCCTGGGCCCCACGGCCGGCCGGGTCTTCCGCATGGGCCACATGGGCAACCTGACCTCGGCCCAGGTCCGGTTCGCCGATCGAGGCCGTCGAGAAGACCCTCGCCGGACTGGGCCGGACCGTCGAGCCGGGCACGGGACGCGCGGCCGTCGACGACATCCTCACGGCCTGACGGAAGGACCGGCGCGCATGAAGAGCAAAGTCTATTTCATCCCCGCCGACGGCCGTGAGCCCGCCGACGCCCTCGCCGGCAAGGCCAAGAGGGTCTATCTGGCCACGGGCTTCAACGACAGGATCGCCGAGGGCGATTTCGCCGCCCTGAAGATCCATTTCGGCGAGGCCGGCAACACGGGCTTCATCAAGCCCGAGTGGCTCGCCGGGCTCATCTGGGAGATCCGGACGCGGACCAAGCACGCCTTCCTGACCGATTCCAATACGCTCTATGTCGGCAACCGCTCGAACTCGATCGACCACCTCCGCCTGGCCTGGTCCCACGGCTTCACGCCCGGAGACGACCGGCCTCCCGGTCATCATCGCCGACGGCCTCATCGGCCGCGACAAGCAGGAGCCGCGCAGCGCCCAGTCCCGGACCGCGTCGTCGAAGATCGCCAGCGCCATCCTCGACGCCGACGCCTTCGTCTGCCTGACCCACGTCACCGGGCACGTCCAGACCGGCCTCGGCGCGGCCATCAAGAACATCGGGCATGGGCTGCGCCTCGCGGGCCGGCAAGCTCGACCAGCACTCCGTCACCCATCCCCGGGTCAACGCCAAGCAGTGCCGCAACTGCAGCCTCTGCATGACCTTCTGCCCCGAGGCCGCCATCGTCCAGGCCGAGGGCCACGTCGTCATCGACCCGGCCCGCTGCATCGGCTGCGGCGAGTGCCTGGTCGTCTGCAAGCACGGCGCCATCAAGATGAAGTGGGACGACGGATTCCCTGCGCCTCCAGGAGAAGATGGCCGAGTACGCCCTCCGCGTCGTCGCGCACTTCAAGGGCAAGGCCGTCTTCGTCAGCTTCCTCACCCAGGTCACCAAGGACTGCGACTGCATGGCCAAGAACCAGAAGCCCATCGTTCCCGACATCGGCATCCTGGCTTCGCTCGATCCGGTGGCCATCGACCAGGCCACGGCCGACCTCCTCGTCGCGCGGGGCGGCGGGCGCGACCCGCTGCGGGCCGGCTACGACCTCGATTGGTCCGGACAGCTCGCCCACGGCGAGAAGATCGGATTGGGTTCCCGGAAATACGGGCTCGTCGAGATCGCCTGACGGGCCGGGCCGGCCCGGGGCTCATCACGTCTGCCGGCGCAGATGCGGCATGAGGACGGCCAGGGCCGTCGCCGCGCCGAGCATCACCCCCGCGGCCGCGAGGATGGCCGCCGGCTGGCCGATGCGCTCGGCCGCCAAGCCCATGGCCGAGCGCCCCGAGCGGCATGAGCCCGAAGAAGGTCAGCGTGTACACGCTCATGACCCGGCCCCGAAGCGCCTCGGGGGAGTGCGTCTGGACCAGGGCGTTGCACAGGTTGAACATGAGGATGAGGGACAGCCCGGAGCCGAAGATGAAGAGCAGCGAGAGCGGCGTCCAGCGGGCCAGGGCGAAGAGGGCGGCCGTGACGGGAAGGCCGAACGTCCCCAGGGTCAGGAGCTTGCCCCGGAAGCGGAAGCGGCCGAGCGAGGCGATGAGCAGGGCCGCGGTGAGCGCCCCGAGGCCGCGGGCCGACTGAAGGTAGCCGTTCGTCCTGGCGTCCCCGTGGAGGACGTTGACGGCCCAGGCCGGGAAGGAGGGTGATGAACGAGATGCCGAAAATGCTGACGACCGCGATGAGCCCGATGATCGTCCGGATCAGCGGATGGGCCGCGACGTAATGCAGGCCCTCTTTGAGGTCGGCCAGGGCCGAGGTCCGTCGGGGCTTGGGCGCGAACGGCGCGAGCTTCATCCGCCGGAGCGCGATGATGACGGCGATGAAGGACAGGCCGTTGATGGCGAAGCACCAGGCCGGACCGAAGAAGGCGTAGGTCAGGCCTCCGGCCATCGGCCCGACGGCCATGGCCGCGTTGAACATGGCCGAGTTGAGGGCGATGGCGTTGGTCATGTCCTCGATGGTCGACCATCTCCAGGACGAAGGACTGGCGGGCCGGGGCCTCGAACGCGTTGGCCGTCCCGAGAAGGAAGGCCATGACCAGGATGTGCCAGGGCTGGATCCAATGAAGGAAGGTCAAGGCGGCGACGGCGAAGGCCAGCATCATCATGACCGTCTGGGTGATCATGAGCAGGGTCCGCCGGGGCACGCGGTCGGCGATGACGCCCGCGTAGAGCATGAAGACCCAGGTCGGGACGCCCGTCATGAACCCGACCAGCCCGAGATAGGCCGGCGATTTGGTCAGCTCGAAGACGAGGAACCCGAGGGCCGTCGATTCCATCCACACTCCGAAGAGGGAGACGATCTGGCTCCAGAACCAGAGCCGGTAGTTCGGATGCCGGAGGGACGTGAAGGCCTGCTTCCAGCTCAAGTGCTTTCTCAGGCCCAGCAGGCGGCTGATAAAGTCCGGCCGGGGTTCGAGGCCCGGCAGATTGATGGGATCAGGGCTCATGGGCGTCTCTCGGCAGGCCCTACAGGACGTCCTCGTCGGAGGCCCGCCAGGCCGGATCAACGATGCAGAGAAAGACGAGCCCTCCGGCCCCGGTGTTCTCGATGAACTGGACCTCGCCCGGAGGAATGTAGACGGCCTGGCCCGGGCCGACCTCCGCCTGTTCGGGCCCGACGTGCATCAGCCCCGTTCCCTCGATGATGTAATAGACCTCGGCGCTCTTCAGACGGTGGGGGAGGGTCCTAGCGCCGGGCCCGACCTCGGCGCGGGCCAGGCTGTAGCCGATCCGCAGCGGCTCCTTCGCGGGGTGGAGGAGCTCCCTGAGCGACGATCCGTCCCCCGCTTTGAACTCCGCCGCGCTCTGGAGTGATTTGATGATCATGGGCCGAGAATAAAAAGAGAAGATCGGGGAGGTGGGATTTGAACCCACGACCCCAGCGTCCCGAACGCTGTGCGCTAGCCAGGCTGCGCTACTCCCCGACGTGAGCGGCCTATTATACACACTTCCGGCCTGGAAGTGAAGCGGCCGCGCGCCGAGGTTGACGAAGCGGGGGGCCTGATGGTAAGAAGGGGTGAACTTCCGGATCGAAGAAAGGAGAAACACATGCGCATGCGCTATCTGCTGCTCGCGGTCCTTCTGGTCGTCGGGACGCTCTTGGCCCAGGACGCCCCGGTGAAACCCGCCGCCATCGCCGGCGTCTGGGACATGACGACCCAGGGGACACCCCAGGGCGATATGACGTCGGAGGCGACCTTCGTCCAGGAAGGCGAGAAGATCAAATACACCGCCGCCGGCTTCGAGGGCATGGAGATGACGGGCGAGGGGACGGTCAAGGGCCTGGACGTCGAATGGACCGTGACGATCAGCACGCCTCAGGGCGACTTCGCTCTCACCTACAAGGGCAAGGTCGAGGCCGACGGCCAGACGATGTCCGGCGAAGTCCAGGCCGGCGATTTCGGGTCCTTCCCCTGGACGGCCAAGAAGAAAAAGTAGCTACGCCCGCCGCCTCAGGAAGGCCTTGATGCCTTCCATGGACAGGAAGACGAAAGCCCCGAACGCGAGGGCGAGCAGGGCGTCCTTCCCGGTCGGCCAGAGGACGCCGAAGCCCCGCCGGATCGAGGGGATCATGAGCAGGCCGACGGTGAGGACGACCTGGGACAGGACGGCGATGACCAGCCACTTGTGGGGCCGGAGCTTGAAGAAGCCGTAGCGGAGCGACCGCGAGTTCAGGGCGATGACCAGCTCGACGAAGAGGAAGAGGTAGAAGAGCTCGGTCCGGGCGTGGACGATGTCCCGCAGATCGTGGAAGAAGATGAAGAGGAAGACGGGGCTCCACATCAGGACGGCCGTGGCCAGGAAGGCGACGACGTCCTTGGTGAAGACCTTTTCCTTCGGATCGCGCGGCGGCCGGGCCATGATGTCCGGGTCGGGCGGGGCGACGCCCAGGGCCAGGGCCGGCAGCCCGTCGGTGACGAGGTTGATGTAGAGGATGGCCGCCGGGAGCAAGGGCAGGTAGTTCGGCCCGAGGACGAGCACGGCCCCGCCGATGACGATGACTTCGGTGATGTTGCAGCGGAGCAGGTAGGTCAGGTACTTCTTGATGTTGTCGTAGATCCAGCGGCCGCGCTCGATGGCCTTGACGATGGTGGCGAAGTTGTCGTCGTTGAGGACCATGTCGGCGGCTTCCTTGGCCACGTCCGTGCCGGTGATGCCCATGGCCACGCCGATGTCGGCCTGCTTGAGGGCCGGCGCGTCGTTGACGCCGTCGCCGGTCATGGCCACGACGTCGCCCCTCTTCTTCCAGGCCTTGACGATCTTGATCTTGTCGGTCGGCGAGACGCGGGCGTAGACCGTGGTGCGTTCGACGACCGCCGCGAGGTCCTCGTCGCTCATGGCGTCCAATTCCTCGCCGCTGAGGGCGAGGTCGCCGTCGCGGTAGATGCCGATCTCCTTGGCCACGGCGACGGCGGTCAGCTTGTGGTCGCCCGTGATCATGACCGGCTTGATCTTGACGTCGCGGCAGGTCTGGATGGCCGCTTTGACCTCGTCCCGCGGCGGGTCGATCATGCCGACGAGCCCGAGGAAGGTCATATGCCGTTCGATCGTCTCTTCGCGGACGTCCGTGCCCTCGTTGACCTCCCGGTAGGCGAAGCCGAGGACGCGGAGCGCGTCGCTGGCCATGTGCGCGTTCGCCTCGATGATCCGCTGCCGGTCTTCGGCCGTGAGCTCCCGGCTCTCCCGGCCGTCCCGGATCCGCTCGGAGGCGGCCAGGATCCGCTCGGGCGCGCCTTTGAGGATGGCCAGGATCCGCCCGTCGCTCATCCGGTGGAGCGTGGTCATCCGCTTTCTCTCCGAGCTGAACGGGATCTCCTCGATCCGGGGGTTCTCCAGACGCAGCTCGGTCGGATTGATGCCGAACTTGGCCGCGGCGACGACCAGGGCCCCTTCGGTCGGGTCGCCCTTGATGGCCCAGCGGCCCTCTTTTTCCTCGAGCGCCGAATCGTTGCAAAAAACGCCCGCCTGGAGCAGGAGCTCCAGGCCGGACCCGGGCGCGCATTCCTCGGGCTTGAGGTCCTTGAACGCGCCCTCCGGCGCGTAGCCGACGCCCGTGACCTCGACCGGCCGGCCGCCGTAGTGGATCCTCCGGACCGTCATCTCTCCCTTGGTCAGGGTCCCGGTCTTGTCCGAACAGATGACCGTCGTGCAGCCCAGGGTCTCGACCGCGGGCATCTTCCGGATCAGGGCATTGTTCTTGGCCATCTGATGCATGCCGATGGCCAGGGCCCCCGTGACGATGGCCGCCAGGGCCTCGGGGACTGCGGCCACGGCGAGGGAGACGGCGAACATGATCATCTTGACGATGAACGGCAGGTCGACCGTCCCGACGAGAGACTGCCGGATGATGCTGATGACGGTGATGAGCAGGCAGATCGACAGGGAGATGATGCCCAGCCACTTGCCGATCTCATCTGTCCTTTTCTCGAGCGGCGTCTTTTCGACCTCCACCGCGGACACTTCCTCCGCGATCTTGCCGAACTCGGTGCTCTGCCCCGTCGCGGTCACGACCGCCTTGCCCCGCCCGTAGGTGACGACGGTCCCGGTGAAGATCATGTTGATCCGGTCCTCCACCCGGACCGCCTCGGCCAGCGGTTTGATGTCCTTGGCGACCGGCATGGACTCCCCGGTGAGAGAGGCCTCGTCGCACTTGAGGGAGGCGTTCTCGATGAGCCGGCCGTCGGCCGGGATCTTGAAGCCGGCCTCGAGCAGAAGGATGTCCCCGGGCACGACGTCCTTGGAGGGGACATCCTGCTCTTTGCCGTGCCGGATGAGCCGGACGGTCGGAGAGAGCATCTTCTTCAGGGCTTCCAGGGCCTTTTCGGCCCGGTATTCCTGGAGGAAGCCGAGCAGGGCGCAGAACACGACGATGACGAAGATAAGCCCGGCGTCGAAGATCTCGCCCACGGCGGCGGAGAGAATGGTGGCGATGATCAGGATGATGATCAGGATGTTCTTGAATTGGCCGAAGAAGATCGTCCACGGAGAGACCCTGTCCTCTTTCTTGAGCTCGTTGGGGCCGTTGTCAGCCAGCCGGCGGGCGGCCTCTTCGTCGCTCAAGCCCCTGTGGGGGTCCGTCCCGAGGGCCTTCAGGGCCTCGGCGACATCCAGGGAATGCCACTTCTTGTCGATCATGCTCTGATCCTTCGATGGATTTAAAGAGACGCTATGATATCAGAACGCCGGTCCGTTTTGAATGGGGGCCCGGGCCGGCCTCCGCCCCGGTTGACTTTCCCGGGATTCTCCATAAGAATGGTTTTTTGAACTCTTCTTGGAGGCTCACCAATGCGCAATAAGTTCCGCTTCGTCATCCTGGCCGTCGTGCTCGGGCTGGCGCTCATCGCCGGGGCCGACGAGGGCATGTGGATGCCCCACCAGATGAAGGACCTCAACCTCAAGGCCCTGGGGCTGCAGATGGACCCCGGCGATCTTTACAAGAATGGACGGCACCGGCCTGATGAGCGCCGTCGTCAACCTCGGCGGCGGGACGGGCGAGTTCGTCAGCGCCGAGGGCCTCGTCCTGACCAACCACCACGTCGCTTACGGCGCCATCCAGAGGGCCTCGAGCAAAGAGAAGGACTACATCACCGACGGCTTCCTGGCCCGGACGCGGGGCGAGGAGATCCCGGCCCAGGGCTACCAGGCCGGCGTCCTGCTCGGCTACGAGGACGTGACGGCCAAGGTCAACGCCTACTTCAAGCCCAAGATGACGCCGCGCCAGCGCTACGACGCCTTCGACAAGGCCTCGAAGGACCTCGTCGCGGCCGGCGAGAAAGCGGGCAAGGACCTGCGCTGCACGCTGGCCTCGATGTACAGCGGCAACGCCTATTACCTCTACACGTTCAAGCAGATCCGCGACGTCCGGCTCGTCTACGCGCCGCCCCAGGACCTGGGCAATTTCGGCGGCGAGACCGACAACTGGATGTGGCCGCGCCACACTTGCGACTTCTCCTTCCTCCGGGCCTATGTCGCCCCCGACGGCACGGCCGCCGATTACAGCCCGTCGAACGTCCCCTACACGCCCAAGGTCTGGCTGAAGGTCTCGCTCGACGGCTTCAAAGAGGGCGATTTCACGTTCGTCATGGGCTACCCCGGGCGGACCTATCGCAACTACGCCCTGCCCGAGCTCAAGTCCGACCAGGAGAACATGGCCAAGAGGATCAAGGACATCCAGGACCTCATCGGCTTCTATGAAGCCGCGGGCAAGAGCGACAAAGAGGTCGAGATCCGCTACGCCGGGCAGGTCAAGGGCCTGTACAACGGCCTGAAGAACATGCAGGGCAAGCTCGAGGGCTTCGTCAAATACGACCTCGTCACGAAGAAGGCCGCCCAGGAGAAGGAGCTCGTCGACTGGATCGCCGCCGACCCGGCCCGGACCAGGAAGTACGGCGCGGCCCCGGCCGCCCTCGAGGCCTTCCTGGCCAGGCAGAAGGCCTTCGGCGCCAGGACCGAGCTCCTCAACGGCGTCCTCGGCGGCTCGACCGTCATGTCCCAGGCCTACAACATCGTCCGCGCGGTCGGCGAGCTGCAGAAGCCCGACAAGGACCGCGAACAGGCCTTCCAGGAACGGAACCTGCCCCGCTTCAAGCAGGGCATCCAGCTGGCCGAGCGCGGCTACGTCTTCGCCACCGACCGCGAGCTCATGAAATGGACGCTCAGGCGGCTCAAGGCCTCCCATCCGGACGTGGCCGCGTGGCCCGCTTCGCTCCAGGGCTTGGCCGCCGGCTCCGAGGCCGACGTCGCGGCCCGGATCGACGCCATGTACGCCAAGACGGCGCTGGGCGATCCGGCGAAAAGGCTCGAGCTCCTGGCCCTCAAGCCGGCCGCGCTCGCTCGCGGTCGACGATCCCTTCCTCAAGCTCGCCGCCGGCATGGAGCAGGAGCTCAAGGTCGTCCGCGAGGAGAGCAAGGGCATGGGCCGCGAAGGGGCCGACCTCAAGATGACCTATGAAGCGGCCATCCTGGAGATGAGGAAAGGGACCTATCCGCCCGACGCCAACGGCACGATCCGCTTCACCTACGGCCCGGTCCTCGGCTACCAGCCGCGCGACGCCGTCCTCTACCTGCCCCAGACGACCGTCAAGGGCGTCATCGAAAAGGACACCGGCGTCTTTCCCTTCAAGGTCCCGGCCAAGATCAAGGACCTCTGGAACGCCAGGGACTTCGGGCCCTACGCCGACGCCCGGCTCAAAGACGTCCCGGCCTGCTTCCTGAACACGACCAACGTCACGGGCGGCAACTCCGGCTCGCCGACGTTCAACGCCAAGGGCGAGCAGATCGGCATCATCTTCGACATGACCTATGAGAGCGTCATCGGCGATTATTACATCCTGCCCGAGCTGCAGCGCTCGATCAGCGTCGACGTCCGCTATATCCTCTGGGTGACCGACAAGTTCTCTGGCGCGACGGCACATCATCCAGGAGATGGGGCTGGCCGGAAAATGAAGCGCCGGCCCCTCGCTCTCGCGGCCTTGACGCTGTTCGTCCTGGGCGCCTCGTGCCGTCCCGCCGCGAAGGGCGGGGGGGCCGCGGCCGGGCCGAAGACCGAGCTCACCCGGACCGAGCTCCTGGACAAGATCAAGGGCGGCTGGGCCGGCCAGGTCATCGGCTGCACGTTCGGCGGGCCGACGGAATTCCGCTACCCCGGCGCGATGATCCAGGACTACCAGACCATTCATTGGGACGATACGCTCGTCGCCCGCAGGTTCGAGAGCTCGCCCGGCCTCTACGACGACGTCTACATGGACCTGACCTTCGTCGAGGTCATGGCCCGCGAGGGGATCGACGCCCCGGCGGTCCAGCACGCCCAGGCCTTCGCCCACGCCGGCTATCCGCTCTGGCACGCCAATCAGGCCGCGCGCTACAACGTCCTCAACGGCCTCCTGCCGCCGGACTCGGGCCACTGGACGAACTCGCCCCACGCCGACGACATCGATTTCCAGATCGAGGCCGATTTCGCCGGCCTCATGAGCCCGGGCATGGTCAACGCCGGAGCGGCGATCTGCGACCGGGTCGGGCACATCATGAACTACGGCGACGGCTGGTACGGCGGGGTCTACATCGCGGCCATGTACAGCCTGGCCTTCGTCAGCGCGGACGTCGAATCCGTCGTCGTCGGGGCCCTGAAGGTCCTGCCGCCGCAGTCGGGCTTCGCCCGCTGCATCGCGGACGTCGTCGCCAGCTACCGGGCCGACCCGGACGACTGGAAGAAGGCCTGGTTCGCGGTCGAGCGCCGCTGGGCCGAGGACGTCGGCTGCCCCGATTTCGTCTTCCAGCCGGGGAACATCGACGCCCGGGTCAACGGGGCCTACGTCGTCATCGGCCTGCTCTACGGGCGACGGCGATTTCGGCCGGACGCTCGAGATCGCGACCCGGTGCGGCCAGGACTCCGACTGCAACCCGGCCAGCGCCGGCGGGATCCTGGGGACGATGCTGGGCTACGGGGCGATCCCGGCCGTCTGGCGGGACCCGGTCAAGGCCATCGAGGACCGGCCCTTTCCCTACACGTCCATGTCGCTCGCCAAGGTCTACGAGACGGGCCTCGCCCAGGCCCTGGAAATGGTCCGCGCGAACGGCGGCTCGGTCGCGGGGGAGGCCGTCCGCCTGCCGGTCGAGGCGATACGGGCCGTGCGGCTCGAGACGGGCTTTCCGGGCTGCCATCCCGTCGAGCGCAAGCGGCTGGGCCTGAAGCTCGAGACCTCGGCCGCGATCGAATTCGAGGGCACGGGGTTCGTCCTGACCGGAGGGCCGTCCAAGATGTCCGGCGACCGGTCGGATCCCTACGTCTATGAGGTCGAGCTGCGCCTCGACGACAGGGCCCCGGCCGTCATCACCATGCCCGTCGACGAGCTCGTCCGCAGGCTCGAGGTCGCCTGGGATTTCCGGCTGGCCGCGGGGCGTCACACGCTCGGGCTCCGGCTTCTCAATCCCCGGCCCGGGGAGTCCATCGGGCTCGACGACCTCATCGTCTACGGCGACAGGCCGGCGAGGCCGCGGTTCTGACCGGGCGTCCGTGACGCCCCGGGACGAGACGGCCTTGACCCCCCGCGCCGGGTGCATTACAATCCTGGCGCGCCGTCGCAAGCCGATGTCACACACCCGAGGAGGTCGGATATGAAGAAAAGCGGATCCTGGAGCCGGAGATCGTTCATGAAATCGGTCGGCGCGTTCGGGGCCGCGGCCGTGGCCTTCGACCCGAAGGGCCTGTCCCGCATCGACGAGGCCTCCCAGTCGGTCGCCGGGAAGACGGCCGAGGACGTCGCCAAGGACGAATTCTACTGGCGCGAGATCCAGCTGGCCTTCAAGCTCGACCGCGAGCTCATCAACCTCAACAACGGCTTCACCTGCCCCATGCCCCGGGTGTCGCTGGATTCGGTCTTCCGCTACATGGAGATGATCAACATGCTGCCCGTCCACTACCAGGGCATGGTGGCCGGGAACAGCGAGACGCTGCGCCGGCGGATGGCCAACGAGTTCGGCTGCGACCGCGAGGAGATGGCCCTGACGCGCGGCGCCAGCGAGGCCCTGCAGATCGCCCAGAACGGCATCGACCTCAAGCCGGGGGACGAGGTCATCACGACCGAGCAGGACTATCCCCGCATGCTGACGACCTGGGACCAGCGCATGCGGCGCGAGGGCATCAAGGTCACGCGCCTGCAGTTCCCGGTGCCCGCGACGCAGGACTTCCTCTACAACATGTTCGAGAAGGCCATCACGCCGCGGACCAAGGTCTTCCACTTCACCCACATCACGAACCTGACGGCCCAGCTCTTCCCGGTCAAGCGGCTGTCGCGCCTGGCCCGGTCGAAGGGCATCGTCACCATCGTCGACGGCGCCCACGCCCTGGGGCAGTTCCCGTTCAAGCTCCGGGACCTCGAGTGCGACGCCTACGGCGTCAGCCTGCACAAGTGGCTCCTGGCCCCGCTCGGCAACGGCTGCCTCTACGTCCGCAAGGAGATGATCCCGCGGTTCTGGCCGCTCCAGGCCGCGCCGGAGCAGCAGGACAACGACATCCGCAAGTTCGAGTCGATCGGGACCCATCCCTGGGCCATCCGGGCGGCCCTCGGCGAGTCGCTGGCCTTCCACCAGGCCATCGGGGCCGAGCGGAAGGCGGCCCGGCTGCGCTACCTCAATATGCGCTGGGTCAACGCCCTCAAGGTCCACCCGCGCGATCAAGGTCCTGACGGAAACGAGCGAGCCGCCCCAGGCCTGGGGCGTCATGGCCGTCAATATCGAGGGCATCGACGTCCGGGCGCTGGCCACCTTCCTGAGGAACAACTACCGGATCATCTGCGTCCCGCTCGTCGGCGGGGCGCCGCCGAACTCGGTCTTCGACTACCAGGCCCTCCGCATCTCGCCGAACGTCTACACGACGCTCGAGGAGATCGACACGTTCATCGAGGCCATGGAGGAGGCCGTCAAGAGCGGCGTTCCCGACTCGCCCGATCCGGTCCCGGCCTATCCGGCCGATGTGACGGTCTGTAGAAGGAGGCGCGAGATGAAACGACAGGCGATGGCGTCCGTCGCGGCCCTGGCCCTCTTCCTCGTCGCGGGCGTCGCTGTCGGCGTTCGCCCAGGCGGAGTTCAAGGTGCCCTTCCCGCTTCAGGCGGGCGGCAAGAAGCTCGGCCGCGGGGGATTATGCCGTGACCAAGACGGCCGACGGCGGACTCGTGCTCCGGCAGGTGTCGACGCGGCAAGGAGACGCCGGTCGCGGTCATCGAGAGGATCGCCCAGCCGGTCCCGCCCGTCGCCGAGCCGCGGCTCGTCTTCGACGAGGTCGGGGACTTCGCGCCGTCCTACACGGAGTACATCACCGTCTACGTCCTTTCCGAGGTCTGGCTCCCCGGCGAGGACGGCTTTCGCGTCCACGTGACCAAGGGGGCCCACAAGACCAAGGCCGTGAGCGGAGCCGTCGCGAAGTAGCCAGCGTCCCGGGTCTGCTATAATAGTCGCTTTCAACAAGGCAGGGACTTTCTCTATGATCGTCGTCGACAACCTTTCGAAGAGCTACGGGAAACAGGGGCTCTTCGACTCCATCAGCTTCAAGGTCAACCGCAAGGAGCGCGTCGGGGTCGTCGGCCGCAACGGCCACGGCAAGACGACGCTCTTCCGGATGATCATCGGCGAGGAGGAGCCCGACGACGGGACGATCACCAAGCCGCGGAAGTACCGCATCGGCTACGTCGAGCAGCGGGTCCGGTTCACGGAGCCGACCGTGCTGGCCGAGGGGGCCAAGGCCCTGCCGCACGACGCCCAGAACGAGATCTGGCGGGTCGAGAAGGTCCTGGCCGGGCTGGGCTTCGAGGCGGCCGACCTCGAGAAGCGCCCGTCCGAGCTCTCCGGCGGCTACCAGGTCCGCCTCAACCTGGCCAAGGTCCTGGTCGGCGACTACCAGATGCTCCTCCTCGACGAGCCCAGCAACTACCTCGACATCACCTCGATCCGCTGGCTGGAGCGGTTCCTCGCGGCCTGGCCGAACGAGCTCCTCCTCATCACCCACGACCGCAGCTTCATGGACAACGTCGTCACCCACGTCCTCGGCATCCACCGCCAGAAGGTCCGGAAGATCGAGGGCAACACCGGCAAGTACTACGAGCAGATCGCGGCCGAGGAGGAGATCTACGAGAAGACGCGGATCAACGACGAGCGGAAGCGGAAGGAGATGGACCTCTTCATCACCCGGTTCCGGGCCAAGGCCCGCCTCGGCGGCCTCGTCCAGTCCCGGGTCAAGTCGCTCGAGAAGATGGAGAAGCGGGACAAGCTCGTGGCCATCAAGGACCTGGAGTTCGTCTTCGCCGAAAAGCCCGGCTTCCACAAGTACGCCCTCGACGTCCGCGACCTGTCCTTCGCCTACACGCCGGACCGGCCGCTCATCCGCCGGCTCACGGTCTCGATCGGGGCCAAGGACCGGGTCTTCGTCATCGGCCGGAACGGGCGAGGCAAGACGACCCTGCTGCGCCTCCTCGCCGGGGATCTCGAGCCCCAGTCGGGGGTGATCGACTCGCCGCAGTCGATCGCCGCCGGCTACTTCGAGCAGACGCACATCTCGACCCTGACCGAGTCCAACACGGTCCTCGACGAGATCGCCTCGGCCGACCCGGAGGGCGACCCGAAGCGGGCCCGGTTCATCGCCGGCGGCATGATGTTCGAAGGCGACGACGCCCTCAAGCAGATCCGGGTCCTCTCGGGCGGGGAGAAGAGCCGCGTCCTGCTCGGCCGGCTCATCGCGACGCCCCTCAACCTCCTGCTCCTCGACGAGCCGACCAACCACCTCGACATCGAGTCGAACGACGCCCTGCTCGAGGCCATCGACGCCTTCGACGGCGCGGTCGTCATGGTCACCCACAACGAGATGTTCCTCCACGCCCTGGCCGACCGGCTGATCGTCTTCGACAACGACGACATCGTCGTTTACGAGGGCGGCTACCAGAGGTTCCTGGACAAGATCGGCTGGCGCGACGAGGTCATGCAGGGATCGATCTCCGCGGCGCCGCCCCCGCCGGCCGCGGCCGGGGCGGAAAAGCCGAAATGGACGCCCAAGGAGCTCCGCCGGCTGCGCTCCGAGGTCATCGCCGAGCGCTCGCGCGCCCTGCGGCCGCTCGAGGCCCGGATCGCGGAGATCGAGAAGTGCGTCGACGCGGACGACGCCGCCCTCCGCGATCTCAACGGCCGGCTGGTCAAGGCCTCCCAGGACCGGCAGGGGGCCAAGGTCGTCGAGGTCTCGAAGGCCATGCACCAGACGAAGAAGACGATCGACGGGCTCCTCGAGGAGCTGGAGAAGATCACCGCCGAATATGACGCCCGGAAGGCCGCCTTCGACGCCCGGATGCGCGAGTTCGACGACGACGGCAGCCCCGATGCGTGACGAGAAGTGTAGGTTTGACCCCTTCTTCTCTTTAAGATATAATCTGCCCTTGATGGTCTATCCAAAACCGACATGAAGCGCCGAAGGTTCGCCCTCTGCCTCCTCACCCTCGGCGTCGCCCTTTCCCCCGGCTGCCGCGGCCGCGGCTCCGGGAACGACCTGACCCTGGCCGGCTCGACGAGCATCCAGCCCTTCGCCGACAAATGGGCCGAGGTCTTCATGGCCCGCCACCCCGACCTCGGCGTCGACGTCCAGGGCGGCGGCTCGAGCGCCGGCATCCAGGCCTGCAAGAGCGGCGCCTGCGGGATCGGCATGTCCTCGCGCGAGCTCAAGGGCGACGAGAAGGACCTCTATGAGATCGTCGTCGCCCGCGACGGCCTGGCCATCATCGTCCACCCCGCGAATCCCGTCCGCGGTCTCAAGATCGCCGAGGTGAAGCAGATCTTCTCGGGGGACATCACCCGGTGGGGGAACCTCGGCGGCGAGGACAAGCCCATCACCGTCGTCACCCGCGAGGAGGGTTCGGGCACCCGGGGGGCCTTCCAGGAGCTGGTCATGGGCAAGACCCGGATCTTCCGCGGGGCCATCACCGAGGACTCGAACGGCACCGTCCGGGAGATCGTGGCCCACGACCCCGCGGCGATCGGCTTCATCTCTCTCGGCCTGGTCAACGCCCAGGTCCGCGCGCTCGCCCTCGACGGGGCCGCGGCGACCGACGAGAACATCGGCAACGGGAGCTACAAGCTCGTCCGGCCCTTCCTCTTCGTCAGCCGCGGCGAGCCGACCGGCTTGGCCAAGAAGTTCATCGACTTCATCCTCTCCGACGAAGGCCAGGCCCTGGTCAAAGAGGAGGGCCTCCTCCCGATCCGGTGACGGGCAGGACGCGACGCCATGGGCAAGCCGGCCAAGACGGGAAAAGGGAACAAGCTCGAGCGCAACGACCGGCTCGTGCGCCTGGCCCTCCTCGTCGTCGCCTTCTCGGCGGTCTCCGTCCTCGTCGTCATCACCGTCTTCATCGTCGGCCAGGGCATGCCGATCATGTTCCGCTACGGCCTCAAGAGCTTCCTGGCCGGGTCGAGCTGGTATCCCTCCGAGAAGCTCTTCGGCCTGTGGCCGATGATCGTCGGCTCGCTCGCCGTCACGGCCGGCGCCCTGGTCATCGGGGTCCCGCTCGGCCTCTCCTGCGCCGTCGTCCTGACGGAGTTCTCCTCCAAGCGGGTCCGCGGCATCATCAAGCCGATCATCGAGCTGCTGGCCGGGCATCCCCTCGGTCGTCTACGGCTTCATCGGGCGTCATCATCCTCGTGCCCTTCATCCGCAGCACCTTCGGCGGCCCCGGCCTGTCGGTGCTGGCCGCCTCGATCATCCTCGGCGTCATGATCCTGCCGACGATCATCTCCATCTCCGTCGACTCGCTCCAGGCCGTGCCGCCGTCCTACCGCGAGGGCTCGATCGCCCTCGGCGCGACCCGCTGGCAGACGGTCAAGATGGTCCTCTTCCCGGCCGCCCGCTCCGGGATCATCGCCAGCATCATCCTGGGCATGGGCCGGGCCGTCGGCGAGACCATGGCCGTCATCATGGTCGCCGGCAACGCCGCCGAGATGCCCCGCTCGCTGCTGGCCCCGGTCCGGACGCTGACCTCCAACATCGCCCTGGAGATGGGCTACGCCACGGGCGAGCACCGCGAGGCCCTCTTCGCCACGGGCGTCGTGCTGTTCGTCATCATCATGGTCCT
The DNA here is from genome assembly GCA_963843505.1 of Candidatus Aminicenantota bacterium. Taxonomy (GTDB): domain Bacteria; phylum Acidobacteriota; class Aminicenantia; order Aminicenantales; family Saccharicenantaceae; genus RBG-16-66-30. Next base: position 381,714 of record CAWJKR010000008.1, read on the forward strand.
CAACACCATCGCCAACGCGACCTCGGCCAGGCGGAGGAAGCAGCCGTGAAGCGCCTGGGCCCCCGCATCGAGGAGCAGTCCGCCCGGGTCGTTCTGTGGACCCTGACCCTGATCACGGTCGGCGTGCTGCTCTTCATCATCGCCTTCATCCTGCGCCGCGGCCTGCCCGTCCTGAGCCTCGAGTTCCTGACCGCCAATCCCGGCGGACATGGGCAAGGCGGGCGGCATCTTCCCGACCGTCGTCGGCACGGTCGCCCTGACCGCCCTGGCCATCGCTCATCGCCGCGCCGCTCGGCGTGGGGACGGCCATCTACCTCACCGAGTACACCTGGGGAGGCCCGGTGACCCGGATCATCCGCTTCGGCGCCGACTGCCTGGCCGGCATCCCCTCGATCATCTTCGGCCTGTTCGGCTTCATCTTCTTCGTCACCAAGCTCAAGTTCGGCTGGTCGATCCTCAGCGGCGGCCTGACCCTGGCCTTCATGATCCTGCCGACCATCATCCGGACCTCCGAGGAGGCCATCAAGCGCGTCCCCCCGGCCTACCGCGAGGTCAGCTTCTCCCTGGGCAGCACCAAGTGGCAGACCGTGACCCGCGTCGTCCTGCCCTCGGCCCTGCCCGGCATCGTCACCGGCGTCGTCCTCAGCGTCGGCCGCAGCATCGGCGAGACGGCCGCGACGATCTTCACCGCCGGCAGCGCCCTGCGCATGCCGACCTCGCTCTTCTCGTCCACCCGGACGATGTCCGTCCACTTCTACATCCTGGCCCGGGAAGGCATCTCCATGCCCAACGCCTACGGCACGGCGGCCATCCTCATCATCGCCATCCTGGGCATCAACCTGCTGACCTATTGTCTGATGAACCGGTTCATCAAGAAGTACTCATGACGAACGACGCCGCCATCGAGGTCCGGGGCTTCAGCCAGTACTTCGGCGAGGTCCGCAAGCTCCGCGCGCTCGACCTCGACGTCGATGCGGAACGAGATCCTGGGCATCATCGGCCCGGCGCGCAGCGGCAAGTCGACCTTCCTCTGCGCCCTCAACCGCCTCAACGACCTCGTCCGCGGCTCGCGCCACGAGGGCACGATCCGCATCGACGGGCGCGACATCTACGACCCCGACGTCGACGTCGTCGCGCTGCGCCGCCAGCTGGGCATGGTCTTCGCGACGCCCGTCCCCCTGCCGCGCTCGATCTACGAGAACGTCGCCTTCGGCGCCCGCCTGGCCGGCATCCGCGGCCGCGACCGGCTGGACGCCCTCGTCCGGGACAGCCTGGAGAAGGGGGGCCTCTGGGACGAGGTCAAGGACCGCCTGCGAGACGAGCGGCCTGAAGCTCTCCGGCGGCCAGCAGCAGCGCCTCTGCCTGGCCCGCATCCTGGCCGTCAAGCCGGAGTTCATCCTCCTCGACGAGCCGACCTCGGGGCTCGACCCCATCTCGACGATGAAGATCGAGGAGACCCTGCGCCGGCTCAAGAAGGACTACACGATCGTCCTCGTCACCAACAACACCAAGCAGGCGGCCCGCGTCGCCGACCGGACGGCCTTCTTCCTCAAGGGCGAGCTCGTCGAGATCGGCCCGACGGCCAAGATCTTCACCGCGCCCGACGACGCGCGGACCGACGACTACCTCCGGGGCAGGTTCGGGTAAGCGGCCATGGCCATCATCGAAGTCCGCGACCTCGACTTCTACTACGGCAAGTTCCAGGCCCTGCAGGCGGATCAGCCTGGACATCGAGAAGAACCGCATCACCGCCCTCATCGGCCCCTCGGGCTGCGGCAAGACGACCTTCCTCCGCTCGCTCAACCGGATGACCGACCTCATCGACGGCGTCCGGGTGACGGGGAAGGTCCTCATCGACGGCCAGGACATCTACGCCCCCGGCACCGACCTCCTGGACCTCCGCAAGAAGGTCGGCATGGTCTTCCAGCGGCCCAATCCCTTCCCCCTGAGCGTCTTCGACAACGTCGTCTACGGGCTGCGCGTCCACGGCCTCCGGGACCCCAAGGCCCTCGAGGCCCGGCTCGTCCGCAGCCTCGAGGCCGTCCATCTCTGGGACGAGCTCAAGGACCGCCTCGACGAGAACGCCCTCCGGCTCTCGGGCGAGCAGCAGCAGCGGCTGTGCATCGCCCGGCTCGTCGCCGTCGAGCCCGAGATCCTGCTCATGGACGAGCCCTGCTCGGCCCTCGACCTCGCGGCGACGGCCAACATCGAGGACCTCATGGCCGAGCTCAAGAAGCGCTACACGATCGTCATCGTCACCCACAACATGCAGCAGGCGGCCCGGGTCTCCGACGTCACCGGGTACTTCCTGCTCGGCGAGCTCGTCGAGATCGGCGACACCCGGACGATCTTCACCGCCCCCCGCGACTCCCGGACCGAGGACTACATCACCGGCCGGTTCGGTTAGGATTTGGTATAATAGGTCCGCTCTTTTCGACGGGAGGGACGAACGATGAGAAAAGCCTTCAGGTGGCCGCTCCTGGCGATCACGGCGGCGGCGCTGCTGACATCCTGCATCCTCATGGAAAGCCCGGAGGGCGAGCCGGGCTGGCGGACGATCCCCGACAAGGGGGAGGAGCCGGCCGAAGAGCAGCCCGCCGAGGACCAGCCGGTCGGTCCGGAATTCCGGGATACGGTCGAGTTCTCGCCGGGCGGGACCTTGTCGTTGGAGAACGATCTCGGCGACGTCGAGATCATCGGCTGGGACCGGGGATCCGTCGAGATCGTGGCCAGGTCCGCGGCCTCCGAACGGACGCGGCCGCGCTCGGCCCGGAACGCCGGCGGCTCGGCCCGCACCCCCGAGGTCGAGGTCAGGGAGACGCGCGACGGCCTCCTCGTCCGGACACCCCACGTTCGAGGGCCCGGGCAGGCCCCCGGCCGTGAGCTTCGAGCTCCACGTCCCCAACTCCGTCGTCCTGACGGGGATCCGCGTCTCCGAGGGCAACCTGGCCGTTTCGGACGTTTTCGGGCGGCTCGAGGTCTCGGTCGATCAGGGCGACCTCTCTGTTTCCAATTATTCCGGCCGCGTCCGCGCCACCGTGGGCACGGGCGACGCCGATGTCGAGGTCCTCGACCTCCGCGACGGCGACGAGATCACGATAACCTCCCGCCGGGGGAATATCGCCCTCCGGCTGGAATCGGGCGTCGGGGCCATCATCGAAGCCGACGCGCCCCGCGGCGAGGTCAACAGCGACTTCGACCTGGGCAGGAAGCTGCCCGCCACGACCGTCAAGGGATGGATCGGCCAGGGAGGCCCGGCCGTGATCCTGAAGGCCTCCGACGGCCGGATCGACATCATCCGGATCGCGGACAGACCCCCGGCCGCCGCGGCGGCGAAGGGAAAGTGAGGATGCACATGGACGACGACCTCCACCACCTCGAGGAAGAACCGACCGAAGAGCCCGCCAAAAAGGTCTGGGGCCTGGCCGTGGCCATCCTGGCCGTTCTGGCCGTGATCGCGGGCCTGTACTACTTCTTTTTCATGAAGAAACCTGAAGCCGCCGGCGGCCGCCGCCGCGCGGCCGAAACCGCCGTCCCGGCCGAGGGCGAGAGCGTTCCGGCCGAGCCGGGGGTCGAGCCCCTGGCGTTCCCCGCCGTCCCGCTCGCCGCGAGCGACGCCGCCGTCCGGGAGTTCGCGCTGGCCCTGTCGAAGAACCCGGAGTTCGCCAAGTGGCTCCTGACGAAGGACCTCATCCGGAAGTTCGTCGTCTCCGTCGACAACGTGGCCAACGGGATGAGCCCGAAAAGCCACATCGATTTCTTCAGCCCGCCGGGCGAATTCCGCGTGGCCCGGACCCCGGGCGGGACCCTCATCGACCCGGCCTCGTACGCCCGGTATGACACGGTCGTCGGCGTGGCCTTGTCGCTCGACGCGGCCGCCGCCGCCCGGCTCTACCGCGCCGTCGATCCCCTGGTGCAGGAAGCCTACAATGAGCTTGGCTACCCGGGCGTCGATTTCGACGACACGCTCGTCCGGGCCATGACGGAGCTCCTCGAGACGCCGGTCGTCGTCGGACCCGTCCGGCTGGAACAGAAAGTCCTGAGCTACGAGATGACCGACGAGACGCTCGAGGCCTTGAGCCCGGCCCAGAAGCAGCTTCTCAGGATGGGTCCGAAGGGCGTTCAGGCCGTCCACGACAAGATCAGGGAGCTGGCCGCCGCCCTCGGCATCCCCGCGTCGCGGCTGCCGCAGACGAAGACGTATACGACGACCGCCGCCCGCTGACCCGGCGGACGGTCATTTCCAGCGGAAGGGCTTTTCTTTCCTGAAATCCGGGACGAGGTGCTCGTCCGTCCGGAACGGCTCCGGCTGCAGGAACAGGTGATCGAGTCCCAGGGCCAGGGCCTCGTCGGCCGCCCGCCGGTATTCTTCCGGGGAAACGCCCCGTTGGATCTCCTCCGGGGCCCGGAAGCACGGGTGATACTGGCTCATCAGGCTCAGGCCGATAAAAGGCGAGAGGTTCTCCCGGATCCATTTCAGAAGGACGAGGGTGTCGTCGACGGCGCCCGGCAGGACCAGGTGCCGGACGACGAGCCCCCGGCGGGCCGTGCCGCCGGCGGCGAGGTCGAGGGCCGGCTGCTGCAGGGCCATCTCCCGGACCGCCTCGGAGGCCTTGGCGAAGTAATCGGGCGCCGCGGAGTATCTTTTGGAGAGGACTCGGGAGTGGTACTTGAGGTCGGGCAGATAGACGTCGACGATGCCTTCCAGGGCCTGGATGACCTCGACGCTGTCGTAGCCGTTGGAGTTCCAGACCAGGGGGACGTCGAGGCCTTCGGCCAGCGCGAGGCCCAGGGCCCTCAGGACCGGCAGGACGACGTGGCTGGGCGAGACGAGGTTGATGTTGTGGGCGCCCTTGGCCTGGAGGCCCAGCATCATGGCCGCGAGCTCCGCGTCCGTGACGGGCGCGCCCTCGAGGAGCCAGCTCAGCTGGTAGTTCTGGCAGAACAGGCACTTGAGGTTGCAGCCCGAGAAGAAGATCGTTCCCGACCCGGACGCGCCGCTGATGACCGGCTCTTCGCCGAAGTGGAGGAGGGCGTGGGAGACCGAGGCCAGCCGGCCCGTCCGGCAGACGCCGTCGGCCCCCGCCGTCCGGTCCACCCGGCAGTTCCGCGGGCAGAGCGTGCAGCAGGCCTCGAGAGGGGAGAGGCGCTCGAGGGCCTTCCCGACCAGCTCCTGCTTCCGGGCGATGCTCGTCACGGGGCTATCTTATCATAATTGATTCCGCCGCCCGGGGCGGGTATAGTAGGGGGCTCATGGATCTCCTCAATCGGATCCTCGACATCGCCCTGCACCTCGACAGGTACCTCAGCGCCGTCATCCAGCAGTACGGGATCTGGACCTACGCGATCCTCTTCGCGGTCGTCTTCATCGAGACGGGCTTCGTGGTCTTGCCCTTCCTCCCCGGCGACTCCCTGCTCTTCGCGGCGGGGACTTTCGCCGCCCTGAAGGCCCTCAAGATCGGCTGGCTCATCCTGGGCCTGTCCGCGGCGGCGGTCCTCGGCGACACGGTCAACTACTGGATCGGGCACCGCATCGGGCCCAAGGTCTTCTGCAAGGACGAGGCCCGGTTCTTCAAGAAGGAATACCTCGACCGGACCCACGCCTTCTACGAGAAGCACGGCGGCAAGACGATCATCATCGCCCGCTTCGTGCCCATCATCCGCTCGTTCGCGCCCTTCGTGGCCGGCGTCGGGCGGATGTCGTACGGCCGGTTCCTGGCCTTCAATGTCGTCGGCGGCGTCGGCTGGGTGCTGCTCCTCACCGGGGCGGGCTACTTTTTCGGCGCCATCCCCTTCGTCAGGGAGAATTATTCCGTCGCCGTCCTGGCCATCATCGCCATCTCGACGGTGCCCATCGTGGTCGAATACGTGCGGCACCGCAAGGCCAAGCCCCCCGCCCCTCCGAGCTGCCCGGATCCGGGGCCGCGCGACTCAACTCGCTGAATTCGCCCGGCCCTTCGCTCGGGGGGCGGATGCCGGCAACGTCCCGGAATAATCAGGTGAGTTTAGTTGCGTGGCGCCGATCCAGGGGAGCGGCGGCTTTGGCGATCCGGCGCAGTCTTCCCGCGCGCAGGGCGTGGTGGGCGGTCATGTCGGTGTGGAGGGGCGTCAGGGTGATGTAGCCGGCATGGGCGGCCATGACGTCGGTGCCCGCGTCGCCCACCCGCCGCGGCGTTCCCGTCCCGATCCAGTAATAGCGGGAGTTGCGGGGATCGGTCTTTTCGATGATCTCGGGGTCGTAGAATTTCCAGCCCAGGCGCGTGATCTTGACGCCCTTGATGGGGGCGGGGGGGATGTTGACGTTGAGGGCCGTCCCGGGCGGCAAGCCGCCGGAGAGGATATCGGCCGCGATCGCCTCGACGATCCCGGCGGCGGAGTTCAGGTCGAAGCCCCCCTTGTCGTCGGGAAGGAGGGAAACCGCCATGGACGGGATGCCGTGGAAGGTCCCCTGGATGGCGCCGGCGACCGTGCCGGAATAGTTGATGTCCTGCTGGCCGAGGTTCGGACCGGGGTTCATGCCGGAGACGATGAGGTCGGGGCGGCGCGGCAGGAACTTCTGGAGGGCGAAGTAGATGCAATCGACCGGCGTGCCCTCGACGGCCCAGACGCGCGGCTTGATGGGCTGGACGCGGAGGGGCCGCCGCAGCGTCACGGCCAGGGAGCAGGCGCTCTTCTCCCGGTCCGGGGCGACGATGTAGGTCCGGCCGAGCGTCCCCAGCTTCCGGAACAGGACCTGGATCGTGTCGCAGTAGAAGCCGTCGTCGTTGGTCAGCAGGATGATGGGGCGCCGGGAGCGGGGGCCGGCCGCGCGGGACGTCTTCACGCCGGTTTCTTGATCATGACCAGGAGCATCTTGAACCGCGTCACCGCCTTCAGGGCGTGCGGCACCGCGGCCGGCATGATGATCATCTCGCCGGGCCGGACCCGGTTGGCCTTGCCGCCGATCGAGATGTCGGCTTCGCCGTCGAGGTCGATGACCAGGGCGTCGAAGGGGGCCGTGTGTTCGCTGAGCTGCTCGCCTTCGTCGAACGCGAAGGCGGTCACCGTGCCCGCCGGCTGGCTGACGACCTCGCGGCTGACGATGGCGCCGTCCTGGTAGCCGACGAGCCCGGCCAGGGCGATGGCCCGGCCCTTCAGATCTTCCGCGCCTTTTTCTTTCTTCATGGCCGACATGCGACTCTCCCGCGGATCAGGATCTCCCGGAAATGTACTGGCAGTACCCGTAGGCGATGGGCCCCTTCTTCGTCGTCTCGCATGGGAACTCGGCGCATTCGAAGCACCGCGCCACGCCCTTGTGGAACGCGCACGTGGCGATCGCGCAAAAGGGGTTCTCTCTGGGCCGGCAGCCGGCGTCGCCGCTCGGGCAGATGCCCTTGACCATGCGCGGGCACGCTTCGCAGGCGATCCCGCAGACGGCGATCTTCATCAGGACGACTCCCGGATGAGATGAAAATGGTCGGGACGGGCGGATTTGAACCGCCGACCCCATGCACCCCAAGCATGTGCGCTACCAGGCTGCGCCACGTCCCGGACCGGCCCATCATTATACCAGAAACGGGGAGATTTTCAGGCCTTTTTTTTCGGCCCGACGTCGAGCGCGGAGACGATGTCCTGGAGCTCGTCGCGGACGTTGTTGAGCGCCTTGCGGAGCCTCTCGGGATGGACGGGAACGGACCGGGACAGGCCGAATTCGTCCTCGATCCGCCGCTTGATCCCGGCCATCGTCAGCGTCTTCGCGGCCATGAGCTCCTTGATCCGGGCGATGATGGCCACGTCCTGCTGGCGGAAGAACTTCTCGCCGCTGCCGGTCGTCCCGGCGCTGAGGAAGGGGAATTCCTGCTCCCACGTCGTCAGGGCGGCCGCGTCCACGCCGGTCAGGCGGCAAACCTCGTCGAGCTTGTAGACGAGCTTCGCCTTCGATTTCTCGTCCTTAAAGAGCGTTCGATTTAGTCACGGCGCTTTGAGGCCAAATTTAGCATTTTCTGGGGCTTTGGTCAAGGCGCCGGCCGGGCCCGGCCGGGCCGGGTTGTGATATAATCCGGAGGCCATGACGCCCTCGGACGCGAAGAAGAAGGACCGGCCGAAAGGCCCGCACACGCCGCTCGCCGAGCGGATGAGGCCGCAGACCTTCGACCGCGTCTACGGCCAGGACCACATCCTGGGCCAGGGCAAGCTGCTGTCCGAGCTCATCGGGTCGAACCAGCTCGTCTCCATCATCTTCTGGGGACCGCCGGGGTCCGGCAAGACGACCCTGGGCATGATGCTGGCCCGCCACTTCGACCTGCCCTTCGAGTTCTTCAGCGCGGTCCTGTCGGGGATCAAGGAGGTCAAGGAGTTCATGGCCCGGGCCGAACAGCAGCGGCGGCTCTTCGGCAAGCCCATGATCCTGTTCATCGACGAGATCCACCGCTTCAACAAGGCCCAGCAGGCGGCCTTCCTGCCGTACGTCGAGAAGGGCGACATCATCCTCTTCGGCTCGACGACGGAGAACCCCTCCTTCGAGGTCATCGCCCCGCTCCTGTCCCGGACCCGCGTCCTTGTCTTGAAGGAGCTCGACGGCGAGGCGCTCGGCCACATCCTCCGGGACGCCCTCGAGGACCCGGAGCGCGGCCTCGGGGCGTCCGGGCTGGCCATCGACCCCGGCGCCCGGGACATGCTCATCGACTATGCCAACGGCGACGCCCGCCGGGCCCTGAACACGCTCGAGATCGCGGCCGGCCTGGCCCGGGCCAAGACGATCTCCGTCGAGAACGTCAAGGAGGCGCTCCAGCAGCGGACCCTCCTCTACGACAAGTCGGGGGAGGAGCACTTCAATCTCATCTCGGCCCTCCACAAGAGCCTGCGCAACAGCGATGTCGACGCCTCGCTCTACTGGCTGGCCCGGATGCTGGCCTCGGGCGAGGACCCGCTCTACGTCGCCCGGCGCATGATCCGCTTCGCCTCCGAGGACATCGGCCTGGCCGACCCGCAGGCCCTGGCCCTGACCCTGCACGCGAAGGAGGCCTACGATTTCCTCGGCTCGCCCGAGGGGGAGCTGGCCCTGGCCGAGGCGGTCGTCTATCTCGCCGCGGCGCCGAAGAGCAACCGCGTCTACACCGCGTACGGCGCCGTCCAGCATGAGATCGAGCGGAGCCCCCACGAGCCCGTGCCTCTCCAGATCCGCAACGCCGTGACCTCGCTCATGAAGGAGATCGGCTACGGGAAGTCCTACCAGTATGCCCACGACAGCGCCGTGGAGACGACGGACATGGAGACCATGCCCGAGCGCCTCAAGGGCCGGAAATACTACGAGCCGGGGGAGCTCGGCTTCGAGAAGGAGATGCGCAAGCGCATCGCCTGGTGGGACGCCCTGAAGGACCGTATCAGAGAGGGCAAGACGCGGGAGGGGAGCGAGGACAAGAAAGAGCTAGCCGGCCTCAGCCCCCGGCGGGGGGAGGCGGCGCGTCCTTGTCTTCTTTCTCTTTGAGCAGGTAGTACACTTCCCAGCTGATGTCGTCGGCCAGGCAGCCGATGCAGGATTTCGGGGTCGTGGCGATCTCGTCGTCGGCGATCTTGTCCTTGAGGATCTTCTTGACGATGCGGCGGATCTTGTACAGCAGGATGTAGTTGACCATGCCCGGCTCTCAGGCCGGAATGATACCAGTTTCAGCCCCTCCGCGCCATAGAGCGCCATGGGCCGATCTCGTCCGCAAATGGGGGACATGTACCTCGGGAACGTGTCCCCATTCTTGGTATATAATACCGCCGGCATCATGTTCGCATCCAACGCGCCTTGCGTCAATCGCCGTAATAGGCCTTACGCTGGCCGCTTGCGCCGCTCAGGCCCGTAAGCCGCTCATCGATCCCTTCCCGCTGCGTTTCCCGCTCGTCGAGGCCGGGACGCTCGAGATCGAAGGCCACGTCGTCGGCCAGCCGCGGGTGCGGGACGGGATCGTCTATGTCGCCACAAGAGAAGGCTATCTCACGGCCGTCGTCGCTCGGCCCGGACCGTATTCTGGCGATTCAAGCCGACCACCTCTCAACGTCGCCGGTGATCGTCGGCGACACCGTTCTCTTGCGTGACGACGGAGATACGCTCGTACTATCGGAGGAAAGCAAACGCCAGTACATACGACTCGGCCCGATGACGGCAACCTCTACTTATCGAGCGAGGGTCCGTCGGGACGGCCGTGGGTCATCTCTCTCGCGAGCGTCGGGAGACCGAGCCCGCGGGTCCGAGGCCGAGGTCACGCGTGGCCCGTGCCCGTCTGGCGACCGCGATGGCTGGCCGCTCTCGGCGTCGATGGGCCGGACGGCCTTCGTGGCTTCGACGGCACGGGCAGCTCGCTCTGGGAATTCGCCGCCGACGGAGCGATCTCGGCCGACCCGGCCGTCTGCGACGGGCCGCGTTTATTTCGGCGATTCGGAGGCAGACGTTCTATTGCCTGGACGCGGCGACCGGGAAGGTGAGATGGCGGCGCCGGCTCCAGGGGCGCCCCTCTCCATCCGGCCCTCATCAGCGGGCAACACGGTCGCCGTGGCCGCATCGAACAGCGTCGTCTATCTTCTCTCGCGCCAGGGCGGGTCGATCCTCTCCTGGGAGGCCATCCCGTCCCGGGTCGTCTTCGAGCCCGCCGCGGCGGGCCCTCTGGCCCTCGTCTCTTCAGCGTCGCCCGCTGTCATGGCGCTCGACCTGCGGACGGGGAAGCGAGCCGGTCAATACGAGGCCTCCGGGCCCCTCGTCGCGGGCGCTGTCTGGTCCTCCCCCTACGTCGTCCTCTTCGTGGAGGACGAAGCGTCGGGACGTCAGAAGATCGTCTTTCTCAGATCCCGCTGAGATCCCGCCTGCTCATGACCCGGGCCGGCCGCCGTCTCCCGGTATCTTCGCCCATCGTGGACAAGACGCCCGCCGATGGGATATCCTAGGCGGGATCAACGGAGGACGCCATGAAGAAGATCGGCATCATCATCTGCAGCCGCTACCAGTCCTGCGGCGGCGGCAAGTGCTTCAGGTCCGTGCGGGAACGCGCCGGCGCCTTCTCCCGATATCCCAAGGACGAGCCCCTCGAGATCGTCGGGTTCTCGAACTGCGGCGGCTGCCCCGGCGGCAACATCGAGTACGTCCCCGAGGAGATGAAGAAGAACGGGGCCGAGGTCATCCACCTGGCCACCGGGTTCGTCGTCGGCTACCCGCCGTGCCCGTATATCAAGCAGTTCAAGCAGTTCATCGAGTCGAAGTACGGCATCCCCGTCGTCGTCGGCACGCACCCCATCCCGCTGAAATATTTCGAAGCCCATCAGAAGCTGCCCTACTGGAACGACATGAAGATGGCCGAGATCGCCGGCGACCTGATGAAGGAAGACCGGGCGGTCATGGAAGCCTACAACTGAAAGGATGACCGACGATGACCCGCGACGAAGCCCTCGCTCTGCTCAAGAGCCATCTGACCGAACAAGAACCTGATCAAGCACTGCCTGTCGGTCGAAGCCTGCATGCGGGCCCTGGCCGTCCGCCTCGGCCACGACCCCGAGCCCTGGGCCCTGGCCGGCATCCTCCACGACCTCGACTACGAGGTGACGGACAAGAGCCCCGAGCTCCATACGACGGAGACGGTCAAGATCCTGCGGGAGAAGGGCATCCCTGAACCGGTCGTCCACGCCGTCCAGGCCCACGCCGGCAAGGTGCCTTGCGAATCCCCCATGGACTGGGCCATCTATTCCGTCGACCCGCTGACCGGCCTGATCATCTCGGCGACCCTGATGCACCCGACGAAGAAGATCAAGTCCATCGACCTCGAGTTCCTCAAGCGCCGCTACAAGGAGAAGAGCTTCGCCAGGGGCGCCCGCCGCGAGGAGATCGAGGAGTGCGCGCAACCTCGGCCTCGAGCTCGACGAGTTCCTGTCGATCGCCATCGCGGCGATGCAGGGCATCGACGCCGATCTAGGTCTCTAGGGGTCAAACCTATACCTTTTTAATTTCGGCAGTCCCCATGGGAATCCCGGGCGGGAACCCCAGAAGAAATTAAAAAGGTATAGGTTTGACCCCATCTTAACTATTTCAGCACATCGACCTTGACGCCGAGCTCGAAGTAGCGGCCCCGCCAGGGGAAGCCGGGCTCGGTGTAGAAATAGTCGTCGAAGATGTTCCCCAGCCGGGCGAAGATCTCGTATCCGGTCGCTGAAGGCGTAGCTGACGATGGCGTCCAGGCTGAAGAACGACGGGATGGTCAGCAGCGTGGCCGGGTTCGTCCGGGTGTTCCACCACCAGGACGTCGAGCCCAGCAGCCCGTAGACCCCGACCCGGAGACCCCGGCGCGGGCAGGACCGAGGCGTCGAAGTTGAGGTTGTGCTTGGGCTGGGCGTCGAGCGGCCGGTCGTCCGTGTCGTTGCGGTGGTCGAGGTAGGTGTAATTGGCCGTCACCTCCAGCCACCGCATCGCCTTCTGGACCTGGACCTCGAAGCCGTTGATGTGGGCCTGGCCGACGTTGAAGTACCGGCGGGTCCCGTCGGGCAGAGCTGACGGAATCGATGAAATTCTTGAACCGGTTGAAGAACACGGACCCGGTGACGATAGACGGGGCCGTTCCAGGTCGCCGCGAGCTCGAACGCCGTCCCCGACTCGGCGAGGAGGTCGGGATTGCCCGAGCTCAGGGAGTAGAGCGAGCGCATGGAGGGAAAGCGGGACTTGCGGGCGTAGGAGACGTGGAAGTCGAGGTCCTCATTCGGGGTGAACTTGACCCCGATCAGGGGATTGACCGAGGTGTTGTTCTCGCCGCCCGCGAACTTGTCGATATAGTCGAGGCTCAGGCCGCCGATGATCTTCCACTGGTCCGTCAAGCTGAAGTGGTCTTCGACCCCGGCCGACACGGTGCCCTGATCGAACCTGTCCCAGGGGAGACCGGTGTCGTCCTGGATGCGGGCGATGTCCTTCTGGTAGAGCAGGCTGGCCTTGACCGTGTTCATGTCGCCCATGGGCACCTCGGCCAGCGCGAATCCGCCGTAGGACGTATTGTCGTAGGTGCTCGACGTATCGAGGTCGGTCATGGCCGGGTCGATGAACCAGTCGAGCGTGTTGTAATAGTTGACGGTGAAAGCGCGGAAGCGCAGGACGGCGTCCCCGCCGAGCGACGTGAACCCGCCCATGTTGAGGCTCGACCGGTCCCACTTGGGGAAGCGCCAGTAGCGCGCCCGCTGCGTGAACAGGGCCGGCGGCATGCCGTACTCGGACTGATAGAGGCCGCCGTTGACCATGATCTCGGTCGAGCTCGAGGGCGTGTAGTAGAGCTTGGCGTTGAGGTTGAGGCGCTTGAAGTCGCTGTTGGCGCGCTCGAGCTGGCCGCCGTCCGGCTCGGGATAGAAGAAGCCGTCCGAGCCCTGGTACAGGGCCCCGGCCGCGAGGGCGAACCGCTTCCAGGCGTAGGAGCCGTCGGCGCCCAGGCCCTTCGTGTCCTTGTCGCCGTAGCTCCCGGTGAGGGACAGGCTGGGCTCGGCCGCCGGGCGCTTGGTGATGACGTTGACCAGGCCGCCCAGGGTGTTCGGCCCGTAGAGGACGGACGAGGGGCCCTTGGTCACCTGGATCGTGTCGATGCCGCCGGCCGAGACGGTCTTGAGGTCGAAGGTGCTGAAGTAGGGCTCGTAGACGGGGACGCCGTCGACGAGCAGCGCGATGCGGTTGGCGCCGATGCCGCGCAGCTTCAGGGTGTAGGTGTCCTTGTCCCCGAAGGTGACCATGGAGCCGGGGATGAACTTGAGGACGTCGGAGATGTCGCGGGGCTTGAGCTTGTCGATGTCGGTCGAGACGACGGTCGAGACGGTGGCCAAGGGAACGTCCTTGGGGGACTTTCCGATGACCAGGATCTCCTCGGTGATCTTGGCCGGCTTTTCCTTCTGGGCTTTCGCCTTCTCTTCTTGAGATTGCTGGGCCGGGAGCGCGAGCGGGCCGAGCGCGAAGGAAGCCAGGAACAGGGCGACCGGGATGACGGCGAGCTTGGGAGAGGGACGCAGGACGAGTCTCACGGTGTTCTCCTTTTCGAAATGGAAGGACAAGCCGTTTCCCGCTTGTCCCTATCGGTCGGAGGGCGTGGCCGGATAAGGCGTTAGCTCCTCCGACTCGGAGAGAAGGCGTAGATTAACAGAGGCCCCGGCCCCTGTCAATGGCCCGGGCCGGGGATCACGCGGTCTTCTGCAGCTTGCTGTGCCGGAAGCCGTACATGAAGTAGATGGCCAGGCCGGCCAGCAGCCAGACCCCGAAACGGATCCAGGTCACCTTGGGCAGGCTGTACATCAGGTAGAAGCAGAAGCCGACCGTGATCAGCGGCGTGAACGGCATGCCCGGCGTCTTGAACTTCCGCTCGACCTGGGGCTGCGTCTTCCTCAGCAGGATGACGCCGATGGACACGAGGACGAAGGCGAACAGGGTGCCGATGTTGCAGAGGTCGATGATCATCGGCAGCGGGAAGAGACCGGCGATGACGGCCGTGGCGATGCCCGTGATCCAGGTGCAGAGGTGGGGCGTCCTGTGCACGGGATGGACCTTGGCGAAGACCGGAGGCAGGAGGCCGTCGCGGGCCATGACCATGAAGATGCGGATCTGGCCGTAGAGCGTGACCAGCAGGGTCGAGATCATGCCGATGATGGCCCCGGTCGCGACGAGCGCCCCGCCCCACTGGATGCCGATCCGGCCCAAGGCCGCGGGCAGGGCGTTGCCGACGTCGATCAGCTTGTAGGGGACGATGCCCGTCAGGACGAAGGCGACCGAGACGTAGAGGACGATGACGACGCCCAGGCAGAGCATCAGCCCGAGCGGGACGTCCCTCTTAGGGTTCTTGGTCTCCTCGGCCGCGGTGGAGACGGCGTCGAAGCCGATGTAGGCGAAGAAGATGATGGCCGCCCCGGCCATGACGCCCTTCCAGCCGAAGGGCATCATGGGCTGGAGGTTGGCCAGGCTGATGTGCCGGACGCCGAGGACGACGAAGAGGAGGATGACGGCGATCTTGACGAGGACGATGATGTTGTTGATCTTGGCGCTCTCGCGGATGCCGATGTAGAGGACCCAGGTGATGAGCAGCGTGATGACGATGGCCGGGACGTCGATGATGCCGCCGGACAGGACGATGCGGCCGTCGACCGTCGTGATGGGCGGCGTCAGGAAGGCCTTGGGCAGCTTGACCCCGGCGCTCTGGATGAGGCCGATGAAGGTCGTCGACCAGCCCGAGGCCACGGCGCTGCGCGGCGACGAGGTATTCGAGCATGAGGTCCCAGCCGATGATCCAGGCGATGACCTCGCCGAAGGCGACATAGGAGTAGGAGTAGGTGCTGCCCGCGACCGGGAACATGCAGGCCAGCTCCGAGTAGGTCAGGGCGCAGAAGCCGCAGGTGACGGCGGCGATGATGAACGACAGCAGGATGCCGGGGCCGGCCAGCTGGGCGCCCTGCCCGGTGGCCACGAAGATGCCCGTCCCGACGACGGACCCGATGCCCAGGGCGGCCAGGTCGAAGGCCGTCAGATTCTTCTTGAGCTGGGTGTGTTCGGCGGCGTCGGCGATCTGGGCCGGGGTTTTCGTCTTCCAGATGCTCATGCGATACCTCTCATGTGGCGCTAAAGAGGCGGATTATATCGCATCCGGGATCGGAAAGCAATCCCCTCGCCCCCCGGCTCGAGGAGGGCGGAGTTCCGGTTTGACAACGGTGGCCGATTCAGTTACCAAGTGAGGAGCATTTCCCTGAACAAGGAGGCGCCCGTGAAAAGCCGCCGGATCTCGACCGCCATGATCATGGCCTGCCTCGCCGTTCATCCTGGCCTCATGCTCAGGCGACGTCACGTCGCGGGCCCTGGATTCGATCCGCCCCGCGGACATGGCCTTCCATCAGAAGTTCCTCAGCTCGCCGGAGTTCCGGGGGCGGAACACGCCTTCGGTCGAACAGGATATCGCCTCGCGTTACATCGCTCTCGTCGCCGAGCGGATCGGTCTCAAGCCGCTCCTGCCGGGCGGATCCTATTATCAGGAAGTCCCGGTCGAGGTCACGACCCTTGTCCCGGGCGAGTCCGGGCTTCGCCTGGTCACGGCCGGGCGCGAGCAGACCTTCCGCTTCCCCGAAGACGCGACCGCCGGCCGGTCGTTCGAGCCGGGGAAGGCCTCGGGCGAGATCGTCTTCCTGGGCTACGGGCTCAGCGCGCCGGAGCTCGGCTGGGACGACACCGCCGGCGTCGATCTCAAGGGCCAGGTCGCCGTCATCCTGGACGCGACGCTGCCCGACGGCCATCCGCTCAAGCCGGCCGAGAACCGCAGGCTTCTCGCCGGCCGGGCGGGCGCCTTGCGCGAACGGGGCGCCGCGGCGGTCGTCACGATCATCACGGCCGAACGGGAAGCGCGGCTGGCCGAAAAGGGCCTGTCGTTCGACCTTCCCGAGAGGCTCAAGTTCCCCGACGTCGTCACCGGCTCGGGGACCGGCGCCCTCCCGGGGACCGCCCCGCAGCGGCCCGGCGGGCCCTTCCTCCAGGTCGAGGTGCGCCACGCCGCGGCCGCCGCGATCCTGGGCTGGCCGCCGGAAGAGCTGGCCGCGATGTCCGAGACCCTCCGCTCGGGAAAGCCCGTGGCCGCGAGGAAGCTGCCGGGCCGCCAGCTCGAGCTCGATGATCGGCGCCGCGACCCGGCCGGACAGGTCCTTCAACGTCGTGGCCGTTCTCGAAGGCGCGGACCCGGCGCTCAAAGCAGGAGTACCTCACCATCAGCTCGCACCACGATCACAATCCCGTCCGCGAAGGCCGGATCTTCCCCGGCTCGGACGACAACATCTCCGGCGCCGTCGGGATGTTCGAGATCGCCGAGGCCCTGACGCTGTCGCGGCCCAAGCGATCGGTCATCTTCGTCTGGAACACGGCCGAGGAGAAAGGGCTCATCGGCTCGTACCATTTCGTCCAGCACTGCCCCGTGCCCGTCGGAGAAGATCAGCGCCAACCTCAACCTGGACATGATCTCGAGGAACGACCACGGACCAGATCTATCTCATCGGCTCGAACAAGCTCAGCTCGGAGCTCGACGCCAGCATCCGGGCCATGAACGCGAAGCCCGGGCCCGGCCTGGCCCTCGACTACACGTACGAGGCCCCCGGCCACCCGGACCGCTTCTTCTTCCGGAGCGACCAGTATCCCTACATCCGCTACGGCATCCCGGCCGTGTGGTTCTTCTGCGGGACGACGGAGGACTATCATACGGAAGGGGACATCGAGGCCAAGGTCGACTACGCCAAGATGGAAAAGGTGTCCGAGCTCGTCTACCGCGTGGCCATGGACATCGGCAACAAGCCGGCCCTGCTGGCGCTCGACCTCCGCCCCGAGGTCACGGCGCGCGGCCCCGAGAACATGAAGAGTCGAGTGGAAATAGCGGTTTTGACTTGCCCCGGGCCGTATGCTATTTAGAACGCGATGAAGATCGTCGCGGTCGTCGGCTTCTCGGGGAGCGGCAAGACGCGGCTGGTCGTCCGGCTCATCCGGGAGCTCACGGGGCGGGGCCTGCGGGTCTCGGCCCTCAAGCGCTGTTCGCATGACTTCTCGCTCGACACCGAAGGGAAGGACACGGCCGCCTTCAGCGCGGCCGGGGCCGACGGCGTGGCCATGGTCTCGCCGGAGGGCTGGGCGGCGATCGGCAAGGCGACGGCCGTCCCCGACGCCGCGAGTCTCGCGGCCCGGCTTTTCCCCGACGCCGACGTCGTTCTCGTCGAGGGCGGGAAGGACGTGCGGGGGACCCCCAAGATCGAGGTCCTGATGGGCGGCGTCCCCGGGACGCCCGTGAGCCGCCCCGAGGAGCTTGTCGCCGTCGTCGCGGACCTGCCGGTCCCCGGGGGCGCCGCGGCGCCGGTCTTCGGACCCGACGACGTTTCCGGGATCGCGGATCTCATCCTGTCCCTGGAGGAGGCGAAGATGGCGGACATCACGCTCGAAGTGGACGGCCGGGAGGTCAACATGAACCCGTTCGTCCGGACGTTCATCGAGAGGACCGTCCTCGGGATGGTCACCTCCCTGAGCGGCATCGACCCCGAGCCGAAAAGGATCACCCTCGTCATCGACCGGACGGGCGACCTGCCCAAAGGGGGAGGGAAGCCATGAAGCCCCTGCCGAAGCCCGGGACGATCGCCTTCGCCAGGGAGTACTTCGCCCACCGCGATCCGGCGGTCCTGGCCGTGCTGCGCCAGAGCTCGGTCGGCATCGCCGGGGCCGGCGGCCTGGGATCGAACGTGGCCGTCGCCCTGGCCCGGGCCGGCGTCGGCCGGCTGGTCATCGCCGATTTCGACCGGATCGAGCCGTCCAATCTCAACCGCCAGCAGTACTTCGTCGACCAGGTCGGCGAGCGCAAGGTCGAGGCCCTGCGGGAGAACCTCCTGGCCATCAATCCCTATTCGCTCTATGAGATCCACGACGTCCGCATCAACAAGGGGAACGCGGCCAAGGTCTTCGGCCGGGTCGATGTCCTCGTCGAGGCCTTCGACAAGGCCGAGGCCAAGGAGATGCTGATCGAGGCCAGCCTGGCGAAATTCCCCGGCCGCCCGATCGTGGCCGCTTCGGGACTGGCCGGATACGGCTGCAACCACAAGATCCATTCCCGGCGCCTGGGCAATCTCTACATCTGCGGCGACGAGTCGAGCCAGTGCCCGAAGGGGGTGAGCCCCATGGCCCCGCGCGTCGCCCTGGTCGCGGCCATGCAGGCCAACCTGGTCGTCGAGCTCTTGGTCAAAATGAGAGGTCGATCATGTTCAAGGTCAATGAGTATTTCGACGGGAAAGTGAAATCGCTCGCGTTCCAGACGGCGGACGGGCCGGCGACGGTCGGCGTCATGGCCCCGGGCGAGTACGAGTTCGGCACGTCCACGGTCGAGGTCATGACCGTGGTCAGCGGCGCCCTCACGGTCAAGCTGCCGGGAAGCGACGCCTGGAAGGACTACCAGGCCGGCGCGAGCTTCACGGTCGGAGCGGGGAAGAAGTTCCAGCTGAAGGTCGCGGCCGACGCGGCCTATCTCTGCCTCTACCGCTGAGGAGCGGCCGCCTCTCGGGGCCGGGAAGAAATTCCAGCTCAAGGTCGCGGCCGACGCGGCCTACCTCTGCCTTTACCGCTGAGGAGCGGCCCGCCTCAATAACTCCAGCCCAGGAAGGCCCTGGCGACGATGTTCATCAGGATGGGGACGGCGTAGATCAGGGCGACGGCCAGGACTCTGCTTCGACCGCTTCTTCAGGCCGAGCACGAGGATGACGGCCGCGTAGAAGTGGAAGTAGCCGAAGACGAAGATCAGCCAGATGCCGCCGAAGGAGCGGTTCCAGAAGGGGTATTCCCAGACGAGGCAGGCCGCCGATGTTCAGCAGGACCTCGACGAAGACGCAGAAGACGGAGTAGCCGATCGCCCAGAACCAGCGGTTGTGCACCCCCAGGATCTTCTCCTTCGGGTTCGTCCGAGAGCGTGTGGTAGAAGATGATGCCCGGCGATGGCGAACATGAACATGATCTCGATGTTCCAGCCGACCATGGTCCGCAGGGCCGTGTCGCCGGGCGTCGTCCAGAAGGCCGACCGCCCGGTCAGGACGAGCACCCAGCCGTTCCAGGTCTCGTTGAAGAAATCCATCCCGAAAAGGGTCAGGCCGGCGAGGACGGCGTCCCAGTTGCCGGTGCGCCGGGCCTCCTTCATCTCCCTGGCGTAGATGTAGAAGACGATGGCCAGGAGCGGGATCACGTACCACTTGAGCATCGTCAGATCCCGGAGCCCGTCGAGAGCGCGGAGAGATGCTTCGGTCATTGACCGGCCTCCTGTTATCCCCCGGAGTAGATCGGCGAGATGACGATCCGGTCGCCCTCGGCCAGGGCTTCGCCGGGCACGACGGCCCGGCCGTTCCGGGTGACGATCTTCGGGCCGCGACTTGTCGACGCTGACGAGGCCGATGAGGTCGTCGGCCGTCGTTCCCTCCGGCACGTCCAGCTCCTTTTCGCTGAAGCCGAAGAGCTGGACGAACGGCCCGATCAGCTTGACCGTGATCTTCATGTCGAGCTTCCCGTATCTTTCCGCGGCCCGGCCCTCTTCGGCGGAGCCCAGCCTTTCGAGCGTCGCCTTGGTCGGGATGCCGCGCTTGTCGTAGCCGCGGATGTCGTAATAGTGCTGGAGGAGCCCGTCGTACTTGTCGTACTCGAGGATCTTCCCGGCGATGGGCCCTTCGGTGTCGGCGTTGGCCGGATCGAACCAGACGGCCGGAGGATAGTCGACCTTCGCGGTCGGTCTGCGGGTATTCCCGGAGCCAGAAGAGCTTGATCATGGCGTAGATCCGGTCGGCGATCGTCCAGAAGTCGTCCAGGGTCCAGTCGAGGCCGCGTGACGAGCGTTGAAGTACTTGGGGTAGTTCTCGAGGCTCCAGCCGTTCTCGATCCAGGGGAAGCGGCAGGCGACGATGTACTCGAACAGGCCGCCCCGGATCCGCTGGAGCTCGATGACCTTCTGGGCCTTTTCGGGGCCGTAGGATTCGCGCGACGGTCTGCTTGAGCTCGAAGGTGATGACCCAGGATTCCTTGTGGTGGGCGCCCGATCGGGCTGACCCCGAAGGCCAGGGCCATGCCCGGGATGAACTTGCAGTTGTAGGCCGCGACCTCGAGGCCCTTGACCTGCATGGCGTAGGCATCGGAGCCGTGGCCGAACTTGCGCGCGGCCACCGCAGGGAGCCCTCGGCCAGGAGGTTGCCCGATCTCGCCCTCGCGCCGGGCGATCAGGCCCAGGAGCTTCTTGAGCCGCTCGGCGTCGTCGAACCCGAAGTCGCCCGTCACCGCGCCGTGGTCGATGGCGTCGGCGTAGAAGCTGAGGACGCAGCCGCCCGACATCGTGTCGATGCCGTAATCGTCGCAGAGGTAGTTCAGGGAGCCGAGCTGGGCCAGGTCGAAGATCTCGAGGTTGGGGCCGAGGAGGCCGACGTTCTCGTAGTCGAGCTCGGACTCGCGGCCCTCGTCGTCGTGGATGGTGATGCCGCAGCGCATGGTGCAGTTCGGACAGCCGTAGGTCGCGATCCGGGCGTTGTTCAGGCGCTCGCCGTCCACCTTCCAGGCGTCGGGGTGGTGGGTCTTGCGGAAGTTGCGGACCGGCAGGGCGGCGACCTCGTTGCACCAGGCCAGGACGCCGTTGGTGCTCTGGATGGACCAGCCGGTCTTCTTGTCGATCTGGTTGACCTTCCGGAGGTCGCCCGAGCCGACCTTCTTCATGCCGGCCGGATCGGCCTGGGGGATGGGCTTGCGTGCCCTTGACGACGATGGCCTTGAGGAGCTTGGAGCCCATGACCGCGCCCATGCCCGTCCGGCCGCCGGCCCGCCCCTCCAGGCTGCGGACGACGGCGTAGCGGACCATGTTCTCGCCGCGCCTGGCCGATGTTGAGGACGCCGACGCCCTTGCCGTACTTGGCGTAGATCCAGTCGTTCGTCTCGTAGGTCCCCTTGCCCCAGACCTCGTCGGCCGGGCAGGAACTCGACCTTGTCGTCCTCGATGTACGAGCATGGTCGGCCCGGCGGCCCGGCCCTCGACGATCAGGGCGTCGTAGCCGGCCTTGCGGAGCTGTTCGGCGACCCGGGTCCCCAGGTTGCCGTCGCCGTAGCCGCCGGTGCTGGGGGACTTGCCGGCGACGACCGCTTTCCCGGTGTTGGGGGCCGGAATGCCGGCGATGGGGCCCAGGGCGACGATGAACTTGTTGTCCGGGCCGAGGGGATCGATCCCGGGGGCGAGCTCGTCGTACAGGATCTTGACGGCGAAGCCGCGCCCGCCGATCCATTTGCGGGCGAAATCCTCGCTAAACGACTCTTTCTTAAAGGTTTTCGCGGTCAGGTTGACCCGCAGGAATTGGCCGGTCCAACCGTTCATGAGGACGTCCTTTCAGAGGCCGATAAATACCCCCTCATCCTAAACGGAGGGGTCCCTGGAGTCAAGGGGGAAACACCCCGTTTTGGGCGAAAAGGCCGCGATTATCGTATAATAAGTGACGGAGGCGGGAAGCCTCCGCCGGAGAGGAGAACTGAAATGGCCAAAAGGCTTTATCGTTCAGCCAGCCAAAAGATGCTCGCCGGCGTTTGCGGCGGCTTGGCGGAGTATTTCGACGTCGATGTTTCGATCGTCCGCCTGCTGACCGTGGGCCTGGCGTTCGTGACCGCGCTCTTCCCCATGTTCTTCTTCTACATCATCGCCTGGATCGTCATCCCCCTGGGCCCGCCCAAAGCCCAATCCTGACCGGGGCAGGGCCCGCCGGCCGCGGCGCCCGCGGCCGTTGACTTACAGTCAGAGTTCGGTTATAACCTAGACAGTTTTTAAAGATGGGCATGAAGAGCGCTCTCGAGATCCCCTTCAAACACATCGCTGTCGAGGGCGTTTTCCGGTCGAAAAAGACCCAGCTGGCCAATGTCCTGGCCCAAAGGATCGGCGGCAAGGTCGTTCTCGACAGCGTCGGCAACCCCTACCTGAAGGACTTCTACAACGAGAGGGAGGGCTCGGCCTTCCTGACCCAGCTCGTCTTCCTGGCCAACCGCTACAACCAGCAGGTCCGCCTCCTCCAGAGGGACCTGTTCATCGACCGGATCATCTGCGATTACCTGTTCGAAAAGGACAAGATCTACGCCTATCAGACGCTCTCCGACGACGAGCTCCTGGTCTACGAGAAGATCTTCGGCATCCTCTCCGAGCGCGTGCCCAAGCCCGACCTGGTCATCTACCTCCAGATCTCGCTCTCGTCCCTGACGCGGAGGATCGCCAAGGAAGGGGATTCGATCGAAAAGAACATCTCCGAGAAGTACCTCGAGGACATCGTCGAGGCCTACGACTACTTTTTCTTCAACTACCAGGGCGCGCCCCTGCTCGTGGTCAAGGCCGACGACATCGATTTCAGCCGGGAGGAGGACGTGCTCGACCTCCTCGACCAGCTCCGCGACATGAAGAAGGCCTCCCTTTACTATGTCCCCCAGAGCTACGGGGGCAAGGGCGCGAAGAAGGGATAGCCGGCGGATAGCGGCCCGGACCCCGCGATGCGCGGGGCTGGGACCGGACGCGCCGGGGACGAATAGGGCTTTACCTCAACCCCGGGGTCAGCCGGGGTGGGGAGAAAGGACGGACAATGGCCAACACGCCGACCGGCAAGATCACCATCCCCTCTCTCCAGGCCCGGAAGACGGGCGGTCCCAAGATCGTCTGCCTGACGGCCTACGACCATCCGACCGCGAAGATCCTCGACGAGGCCGGGGTCGACCTCATCCTGGTCGGGGACTCGCTCGGCATGGTCGTCCTGGGCTACGAGAACACCGTGCCCGTGACCATGGACGAGATGATCCACCACACCCGGGCCGTGACCCGCGCGGTCAAGCGGGCCCTCGTCGTCGGCGACATGCCGTATTTCTCGTTCCATCTCGGCGCCGACGAGACGATCCGCAACGCCTCCCGCTTCCTCAAGGAGGCGGGCGCCTCGGCGGTCAAGATCGAGGGGGCTTCGGCGAAGCGGCTGAAGCTCGTCGAGGCCATGGTCGAGGCCGAGATCCCGGTCATGGGCCATGTCGGGCTCACGCCCCAATCGATCTGCCGCCTCGGCCGCTTCCAAGTCCGAGGGACGGCCGCCGCCGGGGCGCGCCGCATCATCGACGACGCGGTCCGCCTCGAGAAGGCCGGCGCCTTCGCCATCGTCCTCGAATCCATGCCCGTGGAGGTCGCCGCGGCGGTCACCCGCGCCGTGGGCGTCCCCACGATCGGCATCGGGGCGGGGCCCGCCTGCGACGGACAGGTCCTTGTCCTCCACGACATGCTGGGCTTCTCGACCGGATACATGCCCAAGTTCGTCCGCAAATACGCCGACGTCCACGGCGTCATCAGCGGGGCCGTCGCGGCCTACGCGGCCGACGTGCGGGCCGGAAGCTTCCCTGACGACGCGACGTCTTACCACCTCAAGCCCGAGGTGGCCGCCGAGCTCGCGCCCGGAGAAGCGCCCCGCGCCGAAGGGGAGAGCGAAGTCATGATGGTCATCAAGACCGTCTCCGTCATGAAGGCCCTGGCCCGCGAATGGAGGCGGGAGGGGAAGCGCATCGGGTTCGTCCCGACCATGGGCTACCTCCACGAGGGCCACCTCAGCCTCGTCCGGGAGTCCAAGGCGCGGGCCGGCGTCACGGTCGTCAGCATCTTCGTCAACCCGACCCAGTTCGGTCCGAACGAGGACTTCAAGAAATACCCCCGGGACCTCGAAAAGGACTCGGCCTACCTGAAGGAAGCCGGGGTCGACGCCCTGTTCTACCCCGACGCCGGCGAGATCTATCCTCCGGGCTACAGGACCTACGTCGAGGTCGAGGGCCTTCAGGACAGGCTCTGCGGCAAGTCCCGGCCCGGGCATTTCCGGGGCGTGGCCACGGTCGTCCTCAAGCTGTTCGACATCGTCGGCCCCGACTTCGCCTTCTTCGGGGCCAAGGACGCCCAGCAGGTCCTCATCATCAAGCGGATGGCCGCCGATCTCAACCTCGATGTCGAGGTCGTGACCTGCCCCATCGTCCGTGAGCCCGACGGGCTGGCCCTCAGCTCCCGCAACGCCTATCTCGATCCCGAGCGGCGCAAGGCCGCGCGCGTCCTTTCGACCGGCCTGCGCTGGGCGGAGAAGGCGGTCGGGGCGGGGGAGAGGGACGCGGGCCGGCTCGTCGCCGGGATCCGCTCGATCCTCGAGGCCGAGCCGCTGGCCCGGATCGACTACGTCGAGGCCGTCGACCCGGAGACGCTCGAGCCCGTCGCCGAGATCCGCGGCGAGGTCCTCGTCGCCATGGCCGTCTTCCTGGGCTCGACCCGCCTCATCGACAACATCCGGCTGACCGTCTGAGGAGAACCCATGCTGAGAGCCTTCCTGCGCACGAAGATCCACCGGGCCGCCGTCACCCGCGTCGACATCGCCTACGAGGGCAGCCTGTCTCTCGACGAGGACATCATGACGGCCGCCGGGCTGTGTCCCTACGAGAGGATCGAGGTCTGGAACGTCACTAACGGCAAGCGCTTTTCGACCTACGCCATTCGCGGCGAAAAGGGCTCCGGCCGCGTCGAGGTGTACGGCGCCGCCGGGCACAAGGTCTCGGCGGGAGACATCATCATCGTCGCCGCCTACGGTTACCTGGACGAAGGCGAGATCGAGCGCTTTACGCCGACCATCGTGCTCATGGGCGAAGGGAACCGCGTCGCCGAGGTCCGGTGAGAAAGGAGAAAACCGATGAGACGTCGTGAATTCCTGATGGCCGCCGCCGGAGCGGGCGGTCCGGCCGCGGCGCTCGTTTTCGGTGCGGCTCGCTGCCGCCGCTCCCCGGCCCCTCGCGGGCCCAATTTCGTCTTCATCCTCGTCGACGACCTCGGCTGGCGCGACGTCGGATTCATGGGCAGCCGGTTCTACGAAACGCCGAACATCGACCGGCTGGCCGCCGGAGGCCTGGTCTTCACCCGGCCGTACGCCGCCGCGGCGGTCTGCTCTCCGACCCGAGCCTCCATCCTGACCGGCCGCCATCCGGCCAGGATCGGCATCACCGACTGGATCCGGGCCCGCCGGGACGGCGGCATCATCGGGCCGGACCGGAAGAACCCTTCCGGCTACGACGACGATCCCGCCTTCAAGCTGATGACGCCGAGAAACTCCCTGTTCATGGAGCTCGGGGAGGTCACCACGGCCGAAGTGCTCAAGAGAGCCGGCTATGCTACCGGATATGTCGGCAAGTGGCATCTCGGTCCCGACGAATTCCTGCCCGCCGGCCAGGGCTTCGACTCCAACGCGGGCGGCGCCGACATCGGGCACACCGAAAGCTATTTCGACCCTTATCTCAACGAGGGCGTCCCCATTCCATCGCTCCCGCCGCGCGGCGAAGGGGAGTACCTGACCGACCGCCTGACCGATGACGCCTGCGCCTTCATCCGGGCCAACAAGGACAGGCCGTTCCTATTGAATCTGTGCCACTACGCCGTCCACGTTCCGCTTCAGGCCAAGGAGGCCGACATCGCCCGGTTCAAGGACAAGCCCGCCGTCGACGGCCAAAAGGACCCCGTCTACGCGGCCATGATCAAGAGCGTCGACGACTCCGTGGGACGCGTCATCGCCGTCCTCGACGAGCTCGGGCTCGCCGAGCGGACCTGCGTCTTCTTCTTCTCCGACAACGGCGGCCTCGACACGGTCACGGACAACTCGCCGCTCCGGATGGGGAAGGGGTACCCCTACGAAGGCGGGCCTTCGTGAGGCCCTGACGGTCAGCTGGCCGGGCATCATTCCCGCCGGCGCCAGGACTTCGGTTCGACGTTTCGAGCATCGATTTCTTTCCGACCATCCTCAGCCTGGCCGGCCTCGGCCTTCCCAGGGGAAGGACCATCGACGGCCTCGATCTCTCCTGGGTCGTCAAGGGAAAGGCCGCGTTCCTGCCGGAGCGCGACCTGTTCTGGCACTATCCGCATTATTGGGGAGGAGACCGGGTCAAGCCCTGGAGCGCCATCCGCTCCGGCGACTGGAAGCTCATCCGCTTCTACGAGGACGGCCGGCACGAGCTCTACAACATCACCGTCGACGAGAGCGAGACGAACGACATGGCCGCGCTGCGGCCCGATATCGTCGGCCCTCTCGGCCTCAAGCTCGACGCCTGGCTCGAGGAGACGGGCGCCAAGCTGCCCCGCAAGAGGTGACGGATCGCTGGACCGGCCCAGCCGGGGCTAGTCCCCGCTATTTCGCGGCGGCGGTCTGCACGAGGAAAAAGCCGGCCGTGATCAGGAAGATGACCAGCGTCAGGGCGAAGAGGGTCATGCCCAGGGCGGACGCGAACTTCATCTGCTGGCGGTAGGTCTTGACGACCAGGAACTTGAGCAGCAGGACCGCGACCAGGCTCATGGCCAGGACGAAGTGGAAAGTCCCCCGCGTCGTCAGGCCGTCGCCCATCTCGGCCAGGAAATCGACCCCGAAGACGGCCAGCGGCGCGATGAGCGCGATGAAGACGTAGCCGGCCTTCTTGTGGCGTCTTGCGCAGCCGTTCCGCCCGGACTTCGTCGCCGGGCCGGCCGAAGCGGGCCATCATGCTCAGAAAAGCCGTCAGGCCCGCCGCGAGCAGGAGCGTCGCCAGGATCGTCTTGATCCAATAGTCTGACATCGTCCCCCCTATCAGTCGAGATGGTAGTTCGGGGCCTCCTGGGTGATGACCACGTCGTGGACGTGGCTCTCCTTGAGCGAGGCCGGGGTGATCTTGATGAAGCGGGCCCTGGTCTTGAGCTCCTCGATCGTCCGGCAGCCGGCGTAGCCCATGCCGGCCTTGAGCCCGCCGACGAGCATCTGGACGATGACCGTGGTGCTGCCCTTGTAGGGCACGCGGCCCTCGATCCCTTCGGGCACGAGCTTGCTCGCGCTCGGACTGCAGGTCCTGCTGGTAGCGGTCGCTGCTCTTGCCTTCCTTCATGACGGCGATCGAGCCCATGCCCCGGTAGATCTTGTAGGCCCGGCCCTGGTACATGACGACTTCGCCGGGCGCTTCGTCGGTGCCCGGCCAGGAGGTTGCCGAGCATGATCGAGTCCGCGCCGGCCGCGATGGCCTTGGTCACGTCGCCGGAGATACTTGATCCCGCCGTCGGCGATGAGCGGGATGCCCGGCCTTCTGCGTGACCTCGTAGACGTCGGCGATGGCCGTGATCTGGGGGATGCCGGCGCCGGTGATGATCCGGGTCGTGCAGATGGAGCCCGGCCCGACCCCGACCTTGACCGCGTCGACGCCGAGGTCGATGAGCTCCTCGGCCGCCTCGGCCGTGCCGATGTTGCCGGCGACGAGCTCCTGGCCGGGGAACTCCTTCTTGAGCGTCCGGACGGTGTCGAGGACGCGCTGGGAGTGGCCGTGGGCGTTGTCGACGACGATGACGTCGCACTTGGCCGCGACCAGGGCCCGGGCCCGGTCGAGGAAGTCCGCGCCGACGCCGACCGCCGCCCCGACCCGCAGGCGGCCCAGGCTGTCCTTGGCCGCGTCGGGATACTGGATCCGCTTGAGGATGTCCTTGTAGGTGATCAGGCCCTTGAGGTGGTAGCCCTCGTCGACGACCAGGAGCTTCTCGATCTTGTGCTCGTGGAAGAGCTTCTCGGCGTCCTCGAGCGAGGTCCCGACGGGGACGGTGACGAGCTTGCGGGTCATGATCTGTCTCGATCGGCAGGTCGAGCCGGCTCTCGAAGCGGATGTCGCGGTTGGTCAGGATGCCGACGAGCTTGTTCGACTCGTCCGTGATCGGCAGGCCGGAGATGTGGTGCTCCTTCATGACCTCGATGGCCCGCGCGATCTTGTCCTGGGGCCGCAGGGTGATGGGCTCGACGATCATGCCGCTCTCGTGGCGCTTGACCTTGTCGACCTCCTCGGCCTGGCTCTCGATCGACATGTTGCGGTGGATGATGCCGATGCCGCCCTGCTGGGCCAGGGCGATGGCCATCCGCGACATCGGTCACGGTGTCCATGGCCGCGCTGACGACGGGGATGTTGAGCGAGATGTTGCGGCTCAGGCGGGTCGCGACCGAGGCCTGGGCCGGCGCGACGTCCGACTTGGCGGGCAGGATGAGGACGTCGTCGAAGGTGAGGGCTTCCCTGATCTTGTCGTCGAGCATGGCTCCTCCTTGGCTCCCCGGATCAGTGCTTGTGGCGCTTGCCCGGGATCATGGCCCGGGCCTGCTTGGAGCGCTGGCCCGACGGCCCCGCCGGGCTGCTGGTAGTAGACCGGCGGTCTGGCGCCGGACCGGCGCGGGCTGGTCGACGACCGGCTGGATGAGGAAGAGGTAGCGCACGGCGTCCTCCTCGATCCGGTCGAGCATGGCCTGGAACATCTCGAAGCCCTCTTTCTTGTACTCGATGAGCGGGTCCTTCTGGCCGTAGCCGCGCAGGCCGATGCCCTCCTTGAGATGGTCCATCTCGAGGAGGTGGTCCTTCCACTGCGAGTCGATGACCTGGAGGAGGATCATCCGCTCGAACTCGCGCATGAACGGGCCGAGCTGCCGCTCCTTGTCCTCGTAGACCGCGATGAGGCCCTTGGCGAGGGCGCTCCCGGAGCTCGTCGTGGACGACCGTGTCCCAGTCGATGCCGAGCGTCTCGATGTCCAGCCCGAACTGGGCCAGGACGGCCTGGTGCAAGGCCGTCGCGGTCCCAGTCCTCGGGCGAGGCGTCCTTGTTGGCGTGCGTGTCGAGCATCCAGTCGACGAGGTTGTCGATGAGGCCGAGGAAGTATTCGCGCTGGTCCTCGCCCTTGAGGATCTTGCGCCGCTGGCTGTAGATCGTCTCCCTCTGCTTGTTCATGACGTCGTCGTACTCGAGGAGGTGCTTGCGGATGGTGAAGTTCTGGCCCTCGACCTGCTTCTGGGCCCGCTCGATGGCCCGGGTGATCATGCCGTGCTCGATCGGCACGCCGTCGCCCATGCCGATCCGGGCCATGAGCCCGGAGATGCGCTCGCTGCCGAAGATGCGCATCAGGTCGTCCTCGAGGCGAGAGGTAGAAGCGCGACGAGCCGGGGTCGCCCTGGCGGCCGGCGCGGCCGCGGAGCTGGTTGTCGATGCGCCGGGCCTCGTGGCGCTCGGTGCCGAGGACGTGGAGGCCCGCCGAGGGCGACGACGGCCTCGTGCTCCTCCTGGATGACCGGCCGTGACGTCCGCCAGGGCCTTCTCGTACTGTTCCGGCGTGGCCTTGGCCGGGTCGACGCCGCTCTTCTTGAGCTGCTCCCGGGCCAGGTACTCGGGGTTGCCGCCGAGCAGGATGTCGACGCCGCGGCCGGCCATGTTGGTGGCGATGGTCACGGCCCCGATGCGGCCGGCCTGGGCGATGATCGAGGCCTCCTGCTCGTGGTACTTGGCGTTGAGGACGACGTGCTTGACGTTCTTGCGGCGGAGGAGCGTGCTGAGGTGCTCGGATTTCTCGATCGAGATCGTGCCGACGAGGACGGGCCGCCCCTTGGCGTTGAGGTCGATGATCTCCTCGGCGACGGCGTTCCATTTCTCCTCGCCCGTCCGGTAGATGACGTCGGGGTTCTCGAGCCGGATGAGGGTCTTGTTGGTCGGGATCTCGACGACGTCGAGGCCGTAGATGTGGCGGAACTCCGTCGGCCTCGGTCGCGGCCGTGCCGGTCATGCCGGCCAGCTTCTTGTACATGCGGAAGTAGTTCTGGAAGGTGATCGAGGCCAGGGTCTGGTTCTCCTCCTCGACCTTGACCCGCTCCTTGGCCTCGAGGGCCTGGTGGAGCCCGTCGCTGTAGCGGCGGCCCGGCATGAGCCGGCCGGTGAACTCGTCGACGATGACGACCTTGCCGTCCTTGACCATGTAGTCGACGTCGCGCTTGAAGAGGTGATGGGCCTTGAGGGCCTGGTTGATGGCGTGGACGAAGTCCATGTTGGCCAGGTCGTAGAGGTTCGCGACGCCGAGGACGCGCTCGGCCTCGGCCACGCCCGGCCTCCTGGATGGAGACGGTCCGGGTCTTCTCGTCGACCGTGAAGTGCTTGTCCTTCTGGAAGCGGCGGACGAGCGTGTCGACCTGGGTGTAGAGCTCGGTCGACTCGTCGGTCGGGCCGGAGATGATGAGCGGCGTCCGGGCCTCGTCGATGAGGATGCTGTCGACCTCGTCGACGATGGCGTAGTTGAACTCGCGCTGGACCAGGTCGGCCAGGCGGAACTTCATGTTGTCGCGGAGGTAGTCGAAGCCGAACTCGTTGTTCGTGCCGTAGGTGATGTCGGCGCGGTAGGCCGTGTAGCGGTCGGCGTCGCCCAGGTCGTGCTGGATCGTGCCGACGGTGAGGCCCAGGAAGCGGTAGATGGCGCCCATCCACTCGGTGTCGCGCTTGGCCAGGTAGTCGTTGACCGTGACGATGTGGACGCCCTGGCCGGGGAGGGCGTTGAGGTAGGCCGGCAGGGTGGCGACGAGCGTTTTTCCCTCGCCCGTCTTCATCTCGGCGATCTTGCCCTGGTGGAGGACGACGCCGCCGATGAGCTGGACGTCGAAGTGGCGCATCTTCGTCGTCCGCCGGGAGGCCTCCCGGACGACGGCGAAGGCCTCGGGCAGGATGTCGTCGAGCGAGGCGCCCTGGGCGAGCTTTTCCTTGAATTCGGCCGTCTTGGCCCGGAGCTGGTCGTCGGTCAGGGCCTCGACGCGGGATTCGAGGTCGTTGATGACGGGGACGAGAGGCGTTATCCTCTTGAGGGTGCGGTCGTTCTCGGTGCCGAACAGCTTGCGGGAAATCCACTTATACATTTACCATTTATTATCAAAATCGGTCCCCAAAGTCAATTTGCCCCCGAGACGGCGCTAGACATCGTCCCGGTAGCTGAATCCGTACTTGATGGCCTCGAGGTTCTTCTCGATGCCCCGCGCGGGGAGGATGTCCTGGATATTGAGGAGGAGGATGTTGATGCCGATGTGGCGGAGGATGCGCCCGAGGGCGATCATGTTGATGTAGATCTTGCTGCCGAACAGGGACACGGCGACGTCCTCAAACCCGAACATCGTGCCCTTGTTGCTCTGGAGACGGCAGGAGACGGATTCCTCGCGGCACATGCTCTCGTCGATGACCAGCGTCTTGGCCGGGAACCAGTCCCGGGTCCGGGTGAACTTGATCAGGACGTCGGCCTCGTCGATGACCGGGTTCTCGATCGGCCGGGTGGAGTAGATGAGATCGGCGCTGATCGTCCCTCCCCGGACCGCGGCGTCGTAGGCCAGGCTGAGGGAGACCTCGCGGCCGAGCTGGGTGAGGATCTGGGCCAGTGTGTAGGAGAGGAGCTTGACGCCCTGACCGGCCTCGCCGACGATCTTGATCCGCGTTTCCCGCTTCTCCGAGTCCGCGTCCTCGAGGTCCTTGTAGATGTTCTGGACGCGGAAGCCGAACATGCTCTTCTCGATGAGCACGCCCTTGGAGAAGCCCAGCTTGGCGCAGAAGTCGAGAAAGCGGTTGTTCTCGGCGTAGGCGAACATCTCGAGCCTCCAGCAGCCCTTGGCCCGGACATCCGCTTCGGCGTGGGCGAGCAGGTCCCGGATGACGCCCTTGCCCCGGTATTCCCCGAGGCTGTACATCCAGTAGATCGTGAAGACGTAGCGGAAGTACCAGCCGAAGAGGAAGGCCACGATCCGGCCGCCGTCCTCGACGACATAGAGGAGGGCGTGCTCCTCGCCGCAGAGCTCCTCGAGGGCCTTCGAAGTGAAGTTCGCCTTGAGCGCCCGGCGGACCTCGGGGGACTCACGGGCGTAGATCTCGTCGATGAGCCGGCCCATGAGGTCGTTGATGGTGAGGCAGTCGCCGAGGCTAGCTTGCCTGATCGTCATGTTTGACGACTCCCAATTCGAGCGGTCCGAGCGGCCCTTCAGGACCGGTCCGGGGCTTGAACCCCTGTTTGAGATTGACGAGCATCTCGTGGCCCGACTTGAAACCGAGCCGCCGGCCGAAGTTCTCGACGCAGAACGCCATGACCTCGACGAAGGCGAACCCCGGCCACTCCACCGCCTCCCGGATGGTCCGCTGGAGATGGGCGACATGGAATGCGGACGCGCGGGCGAACCAGTGTCGGCGGTTGCTCGTGACGAGGCCCTGGATGTTGATCGGCGCGTAGGAGCTGCCGTGGGGCGAGGTCAGCGTCTTCGCCCCGGTGGGCGTCGTCGGCGCCATCTGGCCGCCCGTCATCCCGTAGGTCGCGTTGTTGATGCAGATGACGGCCATGTCGACGTCGCGCCGGGCGGCATGGATGAGGTGGTTGCCGCCGATCCCGACGAGGTCGCCGTCCCCGCTGAAGACGATGACCTTGAGCTTCGGATTGGCCCTCTTGATCCCCTCGGCCACAGGGAGCGCCCGGCCGTGCGTCACGTGAACGCTGTCGACGTTGAAATAGCCGGCCGCCCGGCCGCTGCAGCCGATGCCCGAGACGACGGTCATGTCCGAGGCGGCGAGGTCCATATCGGCCAGGGCGAAGGCGGTCTGCTTGAAGACCGTCCCGATGGCGCAGCCGGGGCACCAGTTCGTGGGCATCCTCTCCCATTTGATATAGTCCTTATAGTTCACGGAGGCGCTCCCGGATCTCGTTGAAGCTGACCGTGCCGCCGAGAAGGCTGATCCCCAGGACATCCCGTTTCAGGGCTTTCTGGACCTCGCCGCGGTATTGGCCGTCGTTCATCTCTACGACGACGATCCTGTCGTGCTCGTCCGCGGCGGCCCGGAGCTCGGCCTCGAGCACGGGGAACATCCGGACCGGCTTGAACAGGGAATAGGTGCCGCGGAGCGGCGTGATAACCCGGTGCGTGATGCCGTAGGCGACGACGAGCAGCCGGGAGGCCGGATTCCTATGATATTCGTAGAGCCGGTAACGCGAGGCCGTCTCGAGCATCTTGGCCTTGAGGCGCGCGTACCATTCGCGGTAATAGGCCGTGTCCTTGGTCTTGGGAACGCCGTCCTTGGCCAGGAGCCCGGTGAAATGCCGCCGTCCCTCTCCGAGCGGGGCCAGGGTCCGGGGCCGGACCTCCACGGAGATGGCGTCGAGGTCGACGGTCTCCTGGAGATGGCCCAAGTACCCGTCGAGGAGGAGGATGACCGGGCTCCGGGAATCCTCGGCGGCGTTGAAGGCTGCGATGGTCGTTCGGTAGCATTCTTCGACCGACGACGGATAGAGGACGAGGGGGACGTAGTCGCCGTGGCTGCCGTGGGCGGCCTGGAGGATGTCGCCCTGCGCCGGGAGGGTCGGCATGCCCGTGCTCGGCCCGACCCGCTGGACGTCGACGACGACGAGCGGGACCTCCATCATGTGGGCCAGCCCGAGGCCTTCCTGCTTCAGCGACATCCCCGGTCCCGACGTGCTGGTCATCGCTTTGCGCCCGGCCAGGCTGGCCCCGATGGCCATGTGGATGGAGGCGATCTCGTCCTCGGCGTGGACAAAGGCGATCTCCGGCTCGTGCTCGGCCAGCTCGTGCATGATCTCCGAGGCCGGGGTGATCGGATAGGCGGCGAAGAAGGTCATGCCCGCCTTCAGGGCCCCGCAGGCCACCGCTTCGTTGCCCATGACCAGGGTTCTCATTTTTTTTTCGGCTCGACCTCGATGGCGAAATCGGGACAGTATTTCGTGCAGAGCAAGCATTGGGTGCATTTGCCGAGAGAGGCCATCTCGTCGTCGCGGAATTCGAGGTTCTTGACCGGGCAGATCGTGATGCACGTCGAACAGTGCTTGCAGTAATCGGGGGTCCAAACGATATGCGTGTCGATCGTCTTGCCGGGCTTGGCCATCATCCCCCCGAGCCCCCGAAGCCCTTATGGCCCGTCTCGCGCAGGCCCAGCTGGAAGACGCGGTCCGCCTCCCGAACCCTCAGTCGCAGGATCCCGATCAGGACCGCGATGGACGCCCAAACCCAGGCGAGAAGCACCGCGACCGCCATCCTCTCCTTCGGCGGGCGGGGCGGCGGGGCAGAATCGCCCTTGGGAGCCGCGACCGACGTCGTCCCGGCTTGGGTCTTGGCCGCTTCCTGGGCCCGGGCTTCGAAGGCCCCGGCCAGAAGGATCGACAGGAGCAGGGCGGCCGTCAGGACCGAGGCCATCCGGCGACGCCCGTTCACAGCAAGCTCCAGATCGACATGCCCAAGGCGTAGGCGAGCCCCGCCGAGACCAGGGCGGTGATGATCCGGCCTTTGCGCTCGGCCGGACGGGTGTCGATGAACGGAAGGAGGGCGAAGAGCCCTATGCCGACCGCCATGACTAGAACGGCGACCAGCTCGCCTTCGAGCCCCAGGACCCTGGCCGGGAAGAGCTTCAAGGTCTGGAACATGAAGAGGAAATACCACTCGGGCTTGATCCCCTCCGGGGCCGGGGCCATCAGATCCGCCTGCGATCCGAGGCCGGGAGCGAAGACGACGGCCATCGTCAGGAGCGTTCCGAGGAGGATGAGCCACACGCCCGCTTCCCGGTAGGCGAAATTCGGCCAGAAGGGGAGGACAGGGCCCTTGACGCCCTTCTTTTCCTCGGCCAGAGGGACGCTCATCCCGTGGCGCTGGACGAGGAAGAGATGCGCGCCGAGCAGGGCCAGGATGGCCAGGGGCAGGACGGAGACGTGGAGCGATGAAGAAACGCGAAAGCGTGTCGCCCGTGACGTCATCCCCCGCCCGCATGAGCCGGGTGAGCCAGGTCCCGACGATGGGCACGGCCCGGGGCAAGTCGGTGCCGACCTTGGTCGCCGCCAGAGAAAGCTCGTCCCAGGGAAGGAGATACCCGGTGAACCCGAAGGCGAGAGAGACGCCGAGGAGCAGGATGCCGGTGAGCCAGGTCGCCTCGCGCGGCTTGCGGTAGGCCTTGGTGAACGAGATCCCCAGAAGGTGAACGAGGACCATGGCGATCATCAACGTCGCCGACCAGCTGTGGAACGGAGCGGACGAGCCAGCCGAGCGGGATCTCGGTCGCGATCCGGGCGACGCTGGCGTTGGCCCCGGCCAGCGTCGGCTGGTAATAAAAGGCCAGGAGCACACCCGTGACGATCTGAATGCCCAGGAAGAGAAGGATCGAGCTCCCCGTGTAGTAGAGGAACGGATGCCGGTGCCGGGGGACTTCCTTCTTGTCCAGGTAGTCCGGTACGGCTTCGAGGCCAGCCGGTCTTCGATCCAGGTGCGGACGGCGTTCTGGCGATCAGGCCGCCTCCGGCTTGACGATCAAGAGGTCCCGCCCTCGACGGCCGACAGCCAGGCGGCGCAGCGGGTTCGGGAGGCGGCCCGGCGATGTTCATGCCGTCCTCGTCGTACCAGCCGTCGTGGCAGGCGCAGAAGAAGCGTTTCTGCTCCGGGAAGCGAGACGTGACGTTGCAGTCGAGGTGGGTGCAGACGCCGACGAAGGCGACGAAATCCCCGGCTCCCGTCCTTTTGAGAAAGCCCGGCTTGTTGCCCCAGGCGAAGTTCTGGACGGTCCCGGCGGCCATATCCGCGAAATCGGCGAGCGGCAGCGAGACCTGGTCGGGCTCCCGCGTCGGGGGGCATGACGAACTTGAGCAACGGGTCCGACGAAGGCCGCGCCCAGGGCGGCCAGACCGCCCCCGATGAGGCCGTTCAGGAAGACGCGCCGCGGAAAGATCGAGTAGGGCAGCTTCATGGCTTCCGCCTGAAAAGACG
Organism: Candidatus Aminicenantota bacterium; assembly: GCA_963843505.1. Taxonomy (GTDB): domain Bacteria; phylum Acidobacteriota; class Aminicenantia; order Aminicenantales; family Saccharicenantaceae; genus RBG-16-66-30. The sequence goes on from CAWJKR010000008.1 coordinate 417,796, forward strand.
CTTGGTTTTGCCGGCGATGAGCTTCCTCCGCAGTCCTTCGATGCCGTCGGCGGGGCGGACGTCCTTGGGGCAGGCGTCGTTGCAGCGGAAGACCGTATCGCACCCCCAGACGCCCTCGGGGCCGTCCATTCTCTCGAGCGCGGAGAACGGCCGCTCATCGCGAGGGTCGATGGCGAAACGGTACAGCTTGGCCAGGGCGGCCGGCCCGACATAGCGGCCGTCCCGCGTGGCGACCGGGCAAGCGCTGTAGCAGCAGGCGCAGAGGATGCAGGTGATGTATTGGAAGACCTTCTCCATGTCCTCCTCGGCGACGCGATGGCCCTTTTCAGGGACGGGACCGGGGGCCTGGAGGAAGGGCTCGACCTGGCGATAGGCCTTCCAGAACGGCGTGAGATCGACGATGAGGTCCTTCTGGATCTCGAGGTTCGGCAGCGGCTCGATGACGATTTCCTCGGACGGAGATCCCGCGACCTGGGTACGGCAGGCCAAGGTCGATCCGGCCGTTGATGACCATGCCGCACGAGCCACAGACCGCTTCCCGGCAGCTGTAGCGGAAGGACAGGGAAGGGTCCTGCTGTCGCGGATATCCTTAAGCGCGTCGAGAATCGAGTCCTGCTGACGGGGCTCGTGCCGGTATTCCTGGAAATAGGGCGCGGCGTCGGCCTTGAGCGGGTCGAAGCGGAGGATCTTGAAAGTTCTAGGCATGTTCGTTCTCCTGCGGTACTATCCGCGCTTCGATCTTGTACTGTCGATCCTGATCGGACGGTAGGATGATCTTCGGCCCCTTGTCCGTCCAGGTCATGATCGTGTGCTTGAGCCAAGGCCGCGTCGTCCCGCTTGGGGAAATCGGTCCGGAAGTGCGAGCCGCGCGTCTCCGTCCGCTCAGGGCCCCGAGGACGATGACCTCGGCGATCTCCAGCATATGCTCGAACTCGATCAGGATGACCATCTCCTGGCAGTACCGGCCGCAGGCGCCGTAGATGAAGACGCGACGTGTATGCCTCGCGGAGCACGGCGAGCTCGTCGAGGCCACGTCGAGCGGTCGCCGCGTCGCGGAAGATGCCGACCGTATCGCTCATCAGCCGCTTGAGCTGGTTGAGGAGCTGGAAGACGTTCTCGCCGGCCTGGCGCTCGTGGACGGCGCGCATCCTGGCCATGAGGGCTCCGGGCCGTCTCCGCGATCTCCCGGTCGCCGCCCGACTCTTGGGCGCCGCCCCGGAGGTAGGCCGAGGCCGATTCCCGGCCGGCGATCCGGCCGAAGACGATCGATGTCGAGAAGGGAGTTGCCGCCGAGGCGGTTGGCGCCGTGGACGCTGACGCAGGCGCACTCCCCGGCGGCGAAGAAGCCCGTCGACCGGGGACGCGCAGGCCGTCGTCGACGTCGATGCCGCCCATGGAGTAGTGCTGGGCGGGCTGGATGGGGATCGGCTCGGTCGATCGGGATCGAGCCCGGCGAAGTGGATGCAGATCTCCCGGATCCCCGGCAGCCGCTTGAGGATCTTCTCCCGCCCGAGGTGCCGGAGGTCGAGGTGGACGATACTGGTTCGTCGAACCCGTTGCCCTTGTCGATCTCCGTCTGGATGGACCGGGCCACGATGTCGCGCGGGCGCGAGCTCCATGGCCTTGGGCGCGTAGTCCTCCATGAACCGCCGCCCCTGGCGTTGACCAGATAGCCGCCCTCGCCGCGCGCGGCCTCGGTGATCAGGATGTTCTTGCCGAAGAGCGACGTCGGATGGAACTGGACGAACTCCATGTCCTTGAGGGGGACGCCGGCCCTGTAGGCCATGCCGATCCCGCTCCCGAGGTTGATGTAGGCGTTGGTCGACCGCTGGTAGACGCGGCCGTAGCCGCCCGTGGCGAAGATGACCGCCCGGGCCCGGAGCGGAATGGATCTCGCCTCCGGCCAGGTCGTAGGCGACGAGGCCGGGCAGATCTTCCCGTCGCGGACGACGAGTCCGTCACCAGCCACTCGTCGTAGAACACGATCGTTGCGCCGGACCGCCTGCTCGTAGAGCGTGTGAAGAAGGACCTGCCCGGTCCGGTCGGCGGCATAGCAGGTGCGGGGAAGCCGGCCCCGCCGAACGGCCGCTGGGCGATCGTTCCGCCGGCGAAGCGGCTGAAGGGCGTTCCCCAATGGTCGAGCTCGTACATGGTCGGGATCGCCTCGGCGGCAGAGGAGCTCGGCCGCGTCCTGGTCGGCCAGGTAGTCGCTGCCCTTGATCGTGTCGAAGGCGTGCTTCTCCCAGGTGTCGTCCTGGCCCCGTCGGGATGGTTGGCCAGCGCGGCGTTGATCCCGCCCTGGGCGGCGACCGAATGGGACCGGAGGGGATGGACCTTGGAGATGACCGCGACCTTGAGTCGGGATCGACGCCCAAGGCGGCCGAGAGCCCGGCCAGCCCTCCGCCGACGATGAGAAGGTCGTGACGGATCATGCTAGTAATTCCGGGTGTAAGTAGATGACGAGCAGGGCCGCGGCGACGAGCGTGGCCAGGCCGCTGAAGATCCAGAAGAGAGAGCTTCTCTTTTCGTACGCCCAGGTCGAGGACGACCGTCCTCAGGCCGTAGAACGGCGTGGTAGACGCCGGCGATGATCAGGAACGTGTCGGTCAGGGGATTCGTGTGGAGCAGGAGCGCCCAATCGGGCTTCTCCGCCTTGGTCATGAGAAAGAACCCCGTCACGAACTTGACCGCCAGCAGGCCTATCAGCAGCAACCCCGTCACGCGATGGACGATCCATACGAACATGGGCTTACCTCGCCTCTTCGGCATTGGCCCGAAGGCCTTTTGTATTCTAATTGATATATCCGATAATAACAATAGCCTTAACAACTTTCGAGTCTTGTGCCGGGAAGATGTCCGGTTGACATGCGAGGCCCGCCGTCCTACACTCAAGGCCGTTGGAATACAAGACCGGCAGGGGGTGTCCATGAAAAAAGCCGTGTTTGCGGTGCTGTTCCTGGTCGCCCTGGGGACCGGGAGCGGGCTATGGGCCCAGCTCACCGCCTCCGAGCAGGCCGAATACGACAAATGGGAGGATTTCCTCAAGACGGCCAAGGTCGTCGACCAGGAGCAGCTCACGGGGGCCCTGGCCGTGACCAACCCCTGGGTCCTGACGCTCGAGAAGGACGGCGTCCGGCACAAGGCCGTTTGGAAGGACGTCTTCGGGGAGAGGATCCGCGGTTTCAAGGAGACCTGGAAGGGCGAGATCGCCGCCTACCGGCTGAGCCGCGCCCTGGGGCTCCACATGGTCCCGGCCACGGTCGAACGCGAGTTCAAGGGCGATCAGGGATCGTGCCAGCTCTGGTTCGATTCCTGGAACAACATGGAGACGATCCTCAAAAAGAAGATCCTCCCGCCGGGCATCAAGGCGATGCACTTCGCCCGGGAGCTCTGCCTCCAGAGAGCCTTCGATAATCTGACCTACAACGTCGACCGTCATCAGAGGAACTACCTCGTCATGGACGACTGGCGCCTGGTCCTCATCGACCATTCCCGGTCCTTCGCGACGACCAAGAGGGCCTGCACGGACCTGATCTACGACGAGAAGAACAAGGAGAGCCCGAAGTTCATCATGGAGACGCTGCCGCGGCCCTTCTACGAGGCCCTCAAGGCCCTGACCGCCGAGTCGGTCCGGACCGCCGTGGGGGAATACCTGACCGACGAGGAGATCGCGGCGACCCTGTCCCGGCGGGACCTGATCATCGCCTGGCTCGACAAGCGCATCGCCGATCTCGGCGAGATCAAGGTTCTCTACTGAGCCGGGCCGTTCACGGCCCGCATTTTGCTTCCATCGGCGGGATGGGGTAAACTGGTCTGCCGGTGATGCCATGAACCTGACCAACGCCCCTCACGGACGACCCCTGCGCATCGTCGACCTCGCCGGGGGGGAGAACGTCCGGCGCCGTCTGATGGCCCTGGGATTCCACACGGGCGACATCGTCGAGCTCGACGGCCAGGCCATTCTCAGGGGGCCGCTCCTCGTCCGCAGCTGCCGGTCGGACACGACCGTCGCCCTGGGCCGCGGCGTCGCCCAAAAGGTCCGCGTCGAAGCCGTCCATGAGCCGTCCTGAGGTCCCCACCGTCATCTTCATCGGACAGCCGAACAGCGGCAAGAGCACGCTCTTCAACTCCATCGCCGGCCCCAAGGCCGAGACCTCGAACTTCCCCGGCACATCCATCAAGCACACCCACAGCCGGGTCTCCATCGAGGGGCGTCTCGTCGACGTCGTCGACCTGCCCGGGACCTACTCGCTCTGCACGACCGACCCGGCCGAGCAGGTCGTCCTGACGCACCTGTTCTCGGAGAAACCCGACCTCGTCGTCAACGTCGTCGACGCCTCGACGCTGAGCCGCGGCCTCGAGCTCACGCTCGAGCTCGTCGAGCTCGGCTATCCCATGGTTATCGCCCTCAACATGATCGACGTCGCCGAGCGCAGGGGCATCGAGCTCGACGCGGTCAAGGCGGAGCGGCTCCTCGGCGTCCCCGTCGTCCCGACCATCGCCGCCCACGGCCGCGGCGTCCGCGAGCTTCTTGACAGGGCGTTCGACGTCCTGGACAAAGGCCAGTCCTTCAAGCCGATCCGCTTCTCGGACGACGTCGAGACCGAGGTCGCCGAGGTCGAGCGCCTCCTGCCGCCGGGGTTCCCGATCGTCTCCAATCCCCGCTTCACGGCCGTCAAGCTCATCGAGACCGCCGGCCACGCCTGCGGCGATTTTCTCGGCGACGTGGAGCCCGGGCTCAAAGAGACCGTCGACCGCGCCCGGAGGGCCATCGAAAAGGACCGCGGCGCGCCCGCGTACGAGGTCATCTCGGCGGAGCGCCATCACCAGGCCATGAAGCTCTCCGAAGAGTCGAGCCGCGTCCTGCACGGCAAGAGGATGACGTGGGACAAGAAGGTCGACGCCGTCCTCATGCACCCCGTGTTCGGCTATGTCATCCTGGCCGCGGTCTTCATGGCCTTTTTTGTCATCATCTTCGAGGTCGGCAATCCGCTCGAATCGCTCCTGCTCGGGCCTTTCAACAAGCTGAGGGACGCGCTGGGGGCGCGCCTCGGGGACGGGCTCCTCTTCCATCTCGCCGAGGGGCTCATCCAGGGGGTCGGCGGCGGGGTGGCCATCGTCCTGCCGTATTTCCTGCCCCTCCTGTTCCTCATGTCGGCGCTCGAGGATTTCGGCTACCTGGCCCGGGCGGGCTTCCTCCTCGACGCCTTCATGCACCGCATCGGGCTCCACGGCAAGTCGGTCTCGCCGTTCATCCTCGGCTTCGGCTGCAACGTCCCGGCCATCGTCTCCACCCGGATCCTCGAGTCGCGCCGCGACCGCATCCTGACCTCGCTCCTCATTCCCTTTATCCCATGCTCGGCCCGGACGACGATCGTCCTGGCCCTCGTCGCCTTCTACCTGGGCCCGCTCTGGGCCATGGGCTTCTATGCCGCCAACATCCTCATCATCGCCGTCATCGGCTGGGTCCTCAGCCGGTTCATCAAGGAGCCGTCGCCGGGACTGATCCTGGAGATCCCCTCGCTCAAGGCGCCCCGCCTCGAGCTCCATCGTCCGCAAGACCTGGCTCCAGGTCTACTCCTTCGTCAAGTTCGCCTGGCCGCTCCTCATCGGCGGCAGCCTCGTGCTGAGCCTGCTGACCTACTTCCGGGCCGACGGCTGGATCAACGACCTCCTGGCCCCGCTCGTCGTCAAGGGGCTCGGCCTGCCCCACGAGCTCGGCGTGACCCTGGTCTTCGGCTTCCTGCGCAAGGAGCTGTCGCTCATCATGATGCTCCAGGCGCTCGGCGTCGATTACGGCAGCCTGATGACGGTCATCAGCCGCGAGCAGATCGTCGTCTTCACCGTCTTCATCAGCTTCTTCATCCCCTGCCTGTCGACCTGCGCCATCCTGTGGAAGGAGATCGGCAGGAAGTGGGCCTTCGTTTCGGTCGGGCTCAGCATCGGGGTGGCCATAGCCCTGAGCTGCGCTCGTCCGCCTCGTCCTCTGAGAAGTGCGGACGGTCCCGCCTATTCCGGAATTTCCTTTTCGAGGCGGTCCAGGACTTTGGCCGCCGCGGCGGCGCCGACGAGCGCGTCGAGCTCGGCGCGCGGGGCGTTCCGTATGGCCTCGAGGCTGCCGTAGCGGGCAAGGAGCGAGGATTTCTTCTTCGGGCCGACGCCCGGGATGCCGTCGAGGAGGGACTCGAAGCTCTTCTTCTCGCGGCGGCCGCGGTGGAAGGTGATGGCGAAACGGTGCGTCTCGTCGCGGACGGCCTGGACGAGCTTGAGCGCGCCGGATGTCCTGTCGAGACGGATGCCGTCGCGCGCCGACCGGCGTGAACAGGATCTCTTCCTTTTTGGCGATGGCCACGAGGGGCACGCGAGCGAGGCCCAGGCCGGCCAGCGCTTTCTCCGCCGCGCCGAGCTGGGGCTTGCCGCCGTCGACCATGACCAGGTCGGGGAGGGGCGTCCCTTCTTCGAGGACCTTGCGGTATCTCCGGGTGATGACTTCGCCGAGGCTGGCCACGTCGTTCGAGCCCTCGACGGTGCGGATGAGGAACTTGCGGTAGGCGTCCTTGTCCGGCCGGCCGTCGCGGAAGACGACGAGCGAGCCGACCGATTCCTCGCCGCCGGTGTTGGAGATGTCGAAGCCCTCGATCGTGCGGGGCAGGGCCGGGAGCGCGAGGGCCGTCTTCAGCTCCTCGAGGGGCTTGGCCTCGCCGGCCTGCTTGCGGAGGAAGGCCTCGGCGTTGCGCCCGGCCATTTCGACGAGCTTGCGGTTCTTCCCGCCGCGGGGGACGATGACGCGGACCTTGGCCCAGCCGAGGAGCGCCTGGAGGCCGGTCGATCGCGCCGGTCGCGCGGGCAGGAGCAGGCGCGGCGGCAGCTCGCGGTCGCCGTAGAAGCCGGCCAGGAATCCGCCCAGGACCTCGGCGTCCGGGACGCCCGCCGGCGCGTCGACGAGGCGCGCGGCCGAGCTCCGGATCTTGCCCTTGCGCATGAAGAAGACGTAGACGGCCGCGCCGGCGTCCCCGCGGGCCAGGCCGACGACGTCCTGGTCCTCGAGGGCTGTCGAGATCGTCCCGGGCCGGTCCCGGTAATCCTCGATCGTGCGCAGGAGGTCGCGGCAGCGGGCCGCCTCCTCGAACTTCTCGTCCGCGGCCGCCCGCTCCATTCGCGCTTTGAGGGTGCGGGCCAGCTCGGGCATGCGGCCCTCGAGGAAGAGACAGGCGTTCTCGACGTTCTCGCGGTAATCGGCCTCGGAGATCGCGCCGACGCAGGGCGCCGCGCAGAGCTTGAGCTCGTACTCGAGGCAGGGGCGCTTGCGGCCGCGGAAGACGGCGTCCTCGCAGCCGCGGACGAGGAAGTGCTTGTTGACGAGGTGGATGGACGAGCGGGCCCGCCGGGCCGGGCTGAAGGGGCCGAAATAGCGGGAGCCGTCCGGCTCGACCTTCCGGCTGAAGTAGATGCCGGGCCAGGCCTCGCCGGTCGTCATCTTGAGGTAGGGGAAGCTCTTGTCGTCCTTGAGGCGGAGGTTGAAGCGGGGCTGGTGCTGCTGGACGTAGTTGTTCTCCAGGAAGGCGGCTTCCTTCTCCGAGCCGGTCAGGATGTAATCGATGTCCGCCGTCTCGCGCAGGATGTTGCGGACCTTGAAGTCCGGATTGGGCAGGAAGTAGGAGCGGACGCGGTCCCGAAGGGAGCGGGCCTTGCCGATGTAGACGACCTCGCCGGCCGCGTTCTTGAAGAAGTAGATGCCGGGCTTGTCCGGGCAGCGCCGGCCGCCTTCTTCTTCAGCTCGTCGAAATCCGCCATGCGACGCTATTTTCCGCCTTTCCAGCTGGATTTTCAAGGACTTGGGGGCCGTCAGAGAGCGAGCTCGAGCTCGCGCTTCTTGAGCTTGGTCAGCTCGTCGCGGTAGGCGGCCGCCTTCTCGAACTCGAGGGCGGCGGAGGCCTCCTTCATGAGCTTGGCCAGCTCGTCCATGCGCTTCTTGCGCTTGAGCGGGGAGAGGTAGATGTCCTTGTCCTCGGAGATGCGGGTGTAATCGAGGTAGTCGCGCTCGTAGATCGAGGTCAGGACCTCGTCGATGCCCTTGACGATCGACTGCGGCGTGATGCCGTGGGCGGCGTTGTACTCCTCCTGGATCTTGCGGCGGCGCGTCGTTTCCGCGATGGCGATCTTCATGGAGTCGGTGATCGTGTCCGCGTAGAGGATGGCCTTCCCGGCGACGTTGCGGGCGGCCCGGCCGAAGGTCTGGATGAGGGCGGTCGACGGAGCGCAGGAAGCCCTCCTTGTCGGCGTCGAGGATGGCCACGAGCGAGACCTCGGGCAGGTCCAGGCCCTCGCGGAGGAGGTTGATGCCGATGAGGGCGTCGAACTGGCCCTTGCGCAGGTCGCGCAGGACGTTGACCCGGTCGAGCGTCTCGATCTCGGAGTGGAGGTAGCGGACGCGCAGGCCGAGCTCGTGGTAGTGCCGGGCCAGGTCCTCGGCCATCTTCTTGGTCAGCGTCGTGACGAGGACGCGCTCGTTGCGGGCGGCCCGGGCCCGGATCTCGGCCATGAGGTCGTCGACCTGGCCGCGGATGGGCCGGATCTCGAGCTCCGGGTCGGTCAGGCCGGTCGGCCGGATGACCTGCTCGACGACCCGGCCGGGCGACTGCTTGATCTCGAAGAGGCTCGGCGTCGCCGAGACGTAGAGCGTCTGGCCGACGCGGGCCGCGAACTCGTCGAAGTTGAGCGGCCGGTTGTCGAGCGCGGAGGGCAGGCGGAAGCCGTGCTCGACCAGGGTCAGCTTGCGCGAGCGGTCGCCGGCGTACATGCCCCCGATCTGGGGCACCGTGACGTGGGACTCGTCGATGATGGTCAGGAAGTCGTCCGGGAAATAGTCGAGCAGGGTGAAGGGCGGCTCGCCGGCGGCGCGGCCGGTCAGGTGGCGCGAGTAGTTCTCGATGCCCGGGCAGTAGCCGAACTCGCGCAGCATCTCGAGGTCGTAGAGGGTGCGCTCCTCGATGCGCTCGGCCTCGACGGCCATGCCCCGGGCCTGGAAATGGGCGACCTGCTCCTTGAGCTCGGCCTCGATGCCGGCGACGGCCGCGCGGAGGGTCTCGGCGGGGGTCGAGAAGAAGGTCCGGGGATGGATCATGACCGTGTCGAGGGTCTCGCGGACATTGCCGAGGAGCGGGTCGACGGCCGAGATGGCCTTGATCCGGCCGTCCTCGAGCTCGACGCGATAGGCCGAGTCCTCGTAGCTCGGGAAGACCTCGACGATGTCGCCGCGGACGCGGAAGGTCCCGCGCTTGAATTCCCCGCCTTCGCGCTCGTACTGGACGGAGACGAGCTTCTCGAGGAGGCCCTTGCGGCCCAGGGTCTCGCCGGCGCTGAGCGAAAAGCTCATCGAATAATAGTTCTCCGGGGCGCCGATGCCGTAGATGCACGAGACCGAGGCGACGATGATGACGTCGCGGCGGGCGAAGAGCGAGTTCGTCGCGCACAGGCGGAGGCGGTCGATCTCGTCGTTGATGGTCGCTTCCTTGGCGATGTAGGTGTTGGAGGAGGGGATGAACGCCTCGGGCTGGTAGTAGTCGTAATAGCTGACGAAGTACTCGACGGCGTTGCGGGGGAAGAAGCGGCGGAATTCCTGGTAGAGCTGGGCGGCCAGGGTCTTGTTGTGCGAGATGACCAGGACCGGCCGGTTGACCTGGGCGATGAGGTTGGCCATGGTGAAGGTCTTGCCGGAGCCGGTGACGCCCTTGAGGACCTGGTGGCGGGCGCCGGACCGGAGCCCTTCGGCGAGCCGGTCGATGGCCTGGACCTGGTCGCCCTTGGGGACGAAGTCCGAGGTCAATACGAACGGGCCTGGTTTTGATCACGATCTCAAGACGGGGTCAAACTATACGTTTTTAGTTTTATGCTGTCCGGGGGCGAGCGGGCCGAATTAAAAACGTATAGGTTTGACCCCTTCTTCTTTCATGCGGATGCCGCCGGAGAAGCGGGCCCCGTTGGCGATGGTGATCTTGGGCGTGATCACGTCGCCGTTCATCTCGGCCGTCTCCGAGATGACGGTCTTTTCGCCGGCCCGGACCGTGCCCTTGAGCTCGCCGTTGAGGACGAGGGCGCGGACGCGGATCTCGCCCTCGACCTTGCCGCCCTTGGCGATGGTCAGGGTCCCGGACGGAACGGTGATCTTCCCGTGGACGCGCCCTTCGACGAGCAGGTCCTCGTTGGCTTCGATATCCCCGGTCAGGACGGTGGTCGAGCCCAGCCGTGTGACGCCGGGGGCCAGCGGCTTGTCGGGGCTGTAGGACGGGTTCCGGTTCGCGGATTCGTCGGGCATGGGCTTTTTCTCCCTGTACGGGCGTTCCTCAGAGATTATAGGGGCGGGTGCCCGCCCTGTCAACGCGCCCCGGATGGGGTCAAATCTACACTTCACACTTTTGTCGGTTCGCCCGTAAAATGGGGACGTTTCGACTTTGGCTTCCGGCCGCCCACGTTGACTTGTCGCCGGATGTGTTAGAATCCTAAGCCTGTGAGCGGGCATAGCTCAATGGTAGAGTACCGGCTTCCCAAGCCGGGTGTTGTGGGTTCGAGTCCCATTGCCCGCTCCATTTTTTTCAATCCCATGAAGAACTGGCAGCTCGTCGTCGAACCCGAGCCTCTTCCCGGCTCCTGGAACATGGCCGTCGACGAGCACCTCTTCCGCCTCGCCGGGGACTCGCCCCGGACCTTCCTCCGCTTCTATCGCTGGGAGAGGCCGACCGCCTCGCTGGGCTATTCCCAGGAGGCCTCCCGGGTCGTCGACGTCGAGTTCTGCCGGTCCCACGGCATCGACATCGTCCGGCGCATGACCGGCGGCAAGCTCGTCCTCCACGACAGGGAAGTGACCTATTCCCTGGCCTCGGCGGACGTCTCCATCTTCACCGAGACGCTCCGCGATTCCTATCGGCTCATCTCGCAGGCCCTTCTCAAGGGCCTCGAGCGCCTCGGCGTCTCGGCGCGGCTGGCCGAAGCGTCCCCGCCGGCCTACATCAAGGGGACCATGCCCTGCTTCGCTTTCCCCGCCCGCGACGAGATCGAGATCGACGGCCGGAAGATCGTCGGCAGCGCCCAGAAGCGGACCGGACCGCTCTTCCTCCAGCACGGCTCCATCCCCCTCGAGAAGGACGAGGCCCTCCTGGCCGCCGTCTCCCGCCCGGGCGAGTCGCCGGAGGGCCTGGGCATGACCTCGCTCTCCGAGGCCCTCGGCCGGCCCGTCGATTTCGACGCCGCCGTCGGCCCCCTCGTCCAGGGGTTCGCCGACCTCTTCGGCGTCGCCTTCGAGCGCTTCGCCCTCGGCCCCGCCGACCGCGACGCCGTCCGGGCCATCGAGGCCTCCCGGTACGCCTCGGACGCGTGGACGTTCCGGACCCGCGCCGCCCCCGCCCGTTGACTTTCCTTCAGGCCGGGTGCTACACTCGGCGCGGAAGAGAGGACGATGCCATGAACGAAGTGGAAGAGCTCTCCAAGCTGGATCCGGCCGGACTTCCGCCCCTCAAGTCCGTCCTTCTCGACGATCTCTATCAGAGCGTCCTCAAGAACCTTCACCTCGAGCTCGGACGCGGCCCGGCCCTCTACCTCCTCTCGCCGAGCTATTCCGTCCTCAACCCGGCGCCCGACGAAGGCATCACCGATTTCATCACCCGCAACGAGGCCCTCCTCGACTACCTCAAGGAAGCCATCGTCCAGAACCTGGCCGAGTACTCCGTGCTCGTCGACATCAGCAGCTACTTCATCGAGCAGAACAACGGGCTCGTCCTGGCCCGCCTCCGCGAGCGGGACTCGGAGGGCCGGCGCTTCGAGATCCAGTTCTACACCCACGAGCCCAAGGAGCTCCTGAGCCGCTACGAGGACAAGATCTACATCGGCCGGGATTTCCCGGACCTCTTCAGCCCCGTCCGCAAGTATTTCGGCCTCAAGGACGCCGTCGTCTCGCTCAAGGCCCAGTTCGAGCGCCTGACCGAGCGCGCCGGGGCCAAGCCGAAGAAGGCCCAGGAGCTCGGGTCCTACCTGCAGGAGATCGGCGACTCCGTCAACGAGCTCCACAACGAGAGCCTGCTCATCCTCCAGAGCCTGCCCCCGCACCTCGATTTCGCCAAGCTCTCCGGCCACGACCTCATCGACATCAACGCCCAGTACCGGACGATCAATCACTACGTCATCGAGCTCCACGAAACGGTCGCCGAGTTCGAGACCCTGCTCCGCTACAAGGAGCGCTCCGACTTCGTGCGCTACGTCACGAAGTACAAGAAGGACGTGACCAACCTGATCTCCTTCTTCAACATCAAGGTCAACGGGGTCATCGCGCCGCGCATCCACGCCTGCAAGAACAAGCACGGCTAATATCGGTCATCTCCGATCCGCCGTCTCTCTTCGGCTGCTCGGAAGTCCCCCTTCTACCCCCGGCCCCCCCTGGAACCAGTTGTGCGGTTCCCCCCGCCGCGAGCGGCGGAGTCTCCCCTCCACAACGGGGAGTTTTCAGGGGAACATTCATCACCGCCGAGCGGGATTCCCGGACCGGGAGAAGAACCAAAAAGCCGGCCCCAGTTGGGACCGGCGGCGCGAATGGCGCGGAATGTCTATCTAGAAGCGGCGGCCGCCCTCTTCGATGCGGATGTTGTCGTAGGCGGTGGACAGGTAGATGAGCGGGGCCGCGGCGGCCTGGGAGAAGGCCTTGATGAGCGAGACCCCGTTGGTCTCGTCGAGGTCGGGCTTGTCGGTCAGGCCCCAGTGCACCTCGCCGCCCTTCGACCGGGCCTCGAGGCGGGCCCGTTCTCCCGCGGGCCAGATGAGCGTGATCGTCCCGTACTCGTTGCGGACGTCCATGGCCTGCTTGAGATCCCGGGGCTCGAGGGTGATGTTGCCGTTGTGGCAGACGACGCTCGTCTCGGCCGAAAAACCGGCCAGCGAGACGTTCTCGTAGGACGTCTTGACCGATATCGACGGGCCGGCGATATCCGTCGCCGAGACGGGGGAATTGCTGGCCTCGACGATAAGCCGGCCCTCGACGTGCGTGGCCCGCACGGCGTCATAGCTCGTTTGGACGTCGAGGTCGCCCCGGACGTTCTCGGCCGTCACCGCCATATTGTGGCCGGTGACCTTGGCCGGGCCGACGTCGGTGAGAAGCACCTTTTCGTAGGACGTGTCGACCGTGACCTCCCCGGCGACGCGGAGGGCCTCGACGTCGGTGTTCGAGCCGCGAAGATCGGCCTTGCCCCCGGCGTCCTGGACCCGGATGCGGGCGTAGCTCGTATCGACCCACAGGTCGCCCGTGACCGAAGCGGCCCGGACGTCGCCGTTCCTGTTCAGGATCCGGCAGGTCCCCTTGATCTCGTTGACCTCGATGTCCTCGTAGCTCGATTCCAGCACGCAGGGACCGTCCACGTTCGAGGCGTAGATCTCGCCGTTGCGGTTGCGGACCGTGGCCTCCTTGACCGCCTCGACCCGGACGGCGCCGTAGGCGTTGACGACGTGGACGATCATGGACCGGGGAACGGTCAGGACGAAGCCCGTTTCGAAGTTCTTCCTGCGGAACTCGTCCCTGTTCGTGGCCAGCGTCAGCTTGTCCGCCGCCGTCGTCAGGCTGTACTTGATCTGGGCGGCGATGTCCTTCGCCTCCTCTTCATTCCTGCGCCAGACGACCTTCTTGAACGTCAGCTGGGCGAAGTCCTGGTCTCCGCCGCGCACCTCGACCCAGCCGTGGCCGTTCTGGATCTCGATCGCGGCCGGGAGCGGGCCCTCGATCGTCCGCGTCTCCTCGGCCGTGATCTCCCGGCCGACGAACCCGAGATCCTCGTCCCAGTTCCAATCGAACTCGTCGAAGTTCCACCGCCCCGTCTTGAACTGGAAGAGCACCAGGCCGGCGAGGACCAGGACGATGACGAGGACGAGCTCCTTAAACTTCATGGCCTTTGTCCGGCCCCGGCGTTTCGGCGCGCTCGTTCTTCTCCTTGAGCCCGAGCCACAGCTTGTTGGCGCCCCAGATGATCAGGATGACCGGCCAGAAGCGCCAGACGTGGTCGAAGACGTCGATGTCGAGCTGTTCGAGGAGGATGATGGCCCCGATGACGATGAGGACGATGCCCCAGACGAGAGAGTTGCCCTTTTTTTGATTTGCCATGACGGACCTCCGTTACTTCTTTTCCTTGGATTTGGCCACCGAGTCGAGCACGAGCTTGAACCCCACGGCGATGACCGCGAGCGGCCAGAAGTCGCGCAGGGCGGCCGTGCGGATGACCTCGAAATTGATCAGGATGAGGATGACGCCGAGCACGATGAGGAACCCGCCCCAGAAGATCGAGCCCGACTGGATGACCGCCGGCAGCTCCTGGCCGATGCCCTCGGGCTTCTCGCCGGCGCCGGCCGCGTTGATGGCCCGGGCCGATTGGACGTTGTCGAAGATCTGGTAGAAGTAGAACGCGGCCAGGAAGAAGGCCATGAACGGCTGCCCGCTCCCGTAGCGCTGGGTGTGGACGAGCCCGCTGAACAGGAGCAAGTGGAACAGGGCCTTGGTGTACTGGCCGTTGTAGAGGGCCCCGGCCCCGAACGGGAAGATGGCCGACAGGAAGCCGGCCAGGCCCGGCGATTTCAGCGGCCTCTGAGGAACGACGACTTTTTCTTCCATTTCAGTTTCCTCCGTTGGTGGTCTTGTTATCTTTTTCGTCACCCTTGAGAAGGCCCAAGGTGTTGAACGACTTGACGACGTTGGCCGAGAAGGCCTTGATGTCGCCCTTGACCGAACCGGCGTCGGCGTAGAGCTTCTCGACGGAGCCGATGCCCTGGTGGAGCCGCAGGTTGATCTGCTTCCGGATGCCCCGGCCTTCCGGATGGAAGGCGACGAAGGACACGACCATGAGCAGGGCCGTGAGCGCGGCGTAGACGGGCTGGAGCGCCGGGCGGGCCAGCCAATCGAAGGCCTGCCCGAAGAGGCGCTTCTTCTCGCGCTTCGCTTCCGGGATGCCGTAGAGCCTGCCGAGCAGGGCCGCCGAAGGCTCGAATTCGGGGAACCCGGCCGCGGCCTCGAGCGCCTTCTTCATGATGGCGGCGAGCTCCGCGCACTCCGGGCAGGACCCGAGATGGGCCTCCACCTCGGCCCTCAGGCCGGGCGCCAGCTCGCCTTCGAGATAGGCGGACAGAAGCTCTTCGATGCGTTCGCAAGTCATGACAGTTCTCCCCGATGCTCCCTCAGGACCTTGGCCAGCTGGATCCGGGCCCGGTTGACGCGCGACTTGACCGTTCCCAGGGGCAGATGGAGGATCTCGGCGATCTCCTCGTAGGTCTTGCCCTGCAGGTCCCTCAGGATGATGACCATCCGCATCTCCGACGTCAGGCGATTGAGCCCTTCCCAAATGAGGGCCTTGGTCTCCTTGTCGACGAGGCTGTCCTCGGGGCCGCCGCCGGCGGTCTGGGACAGGACGCGCTCGTCGAAATCGTCGCGCTGCGTTTTCTCCCATTTGGTCCGCCGGTACTCGTCGATGAGGTGGTTCTTGGCCAGGGTCAGGAGCCAGGCCGTGAAGTTCTTGCCGAAATCGTATTTCGGCAGGGCGCCGTGGAGCTTGAGGAAGACCTCCTGGGTCCGGTCCTCGGCTTCTTCCCGGCTGCCGCAGAACTGATAGGCCATGCTAAAGATCCTCCTGGCGTACGCGTCCACAAGGGTTTTCCAGGCGCTCTGGCTGCCTCCCAGGCAGTCCCTGATGATCGCGTCCAATTCCACTCAATTCACCTTGGTTGACGGATTCGGATGGAGCCGAGTTCCATTCCCGGCCCATTTTCCGCCAAATCAGCCTATAATAATAGGGTCAAATCGCAACTTTCTCGGGGAAATCGAGGTTTCAGGATAACAGAGAATGGACGAACAAGAGCTGATCCGGCGCGTCCAGCAGGGAGACGAGTGGGCGTTCGGCCAGATCATGGCTCTTTATAAGGACAAGATCGTGAATTATCTTTACCAGTTCACGGGCGACTATCAGAAGTCGGTGGAGATCGCCCAGGAGACGTTCATCCGGGTCTTTTTCAAGGCCAACAAGTACAGGCCCATCGCCCCGCTGTCCTCCTGGATCTACACCATCGCCTCCAACCTGGCCAAGACCGAGTGCCGCCGCTCGCGGAAGATGTCCACGGTCTCCCTCGAGGACATCCCCAACAGCTATTCGAGCGGGACCTATTACGAGGACCCGGCCGACCCGGGCCTCGTCCGGAACCTCCGCGAAGCCCTCGACGCGCTCCATCCCCGCTACCGCGTCCCGGTCGTCCTCAAGGACATGGAGGGCTTCTCCCAGGAGGAGATCGCCAAGATCATCAAGCGTCCGGTCGGCACGGTCAAGGCCCGGATCAGCCGGGGCCGGGAACAGCTCCGGCGCAAGCTCGAGAAGGCCCGGGACGGCGAAGGCTTCTCGGCGGACAAAGAAATGAGGGAACATGGAAGAGCATGAGCTGCTCGACGCAATGACCAGGGTCAAGGCCCCCGCGGGCTTCGAAGAAAGGGTGCTGAGCCGGCTCCCGGCCGCCCGGAAGGAGCGGGCCCGGGCCCGCCGCCATGCGGCCTATCGCTACGCCTTCGCCGGCTCGGCGGCCCTCGTGATCGCCGGTTTCCTTTTCTTCAACCCGTCGCTCTTCGAGAAGGAGACCGTCCTGACATACGCCGAAAGGGCGGCTCTGACGGCGACCCCCGGAAAGGGGACAGGGGTGCCGTCGGCCGACCGGGGCCGTTTCGTTCCCGTCTACGAAACGATGGACTACGCGTCCGAATTCCGGAACGCCCAGCCCCGCCCCAAGACGATTTACATACTGGAGCAGGTTTCCGAGATCCCGTCTTCGGAAATCATTTATTAGGAGGGTATGAAGGCATGAATAAGATGATCAAGCCGGCCCTTGTCATCATGGTCACTCTCGCCGTGCTGGCCCCGTCGTTCGGGACCGAGACGGCCGCGGCGAAAGCCGCCGGGACCGATCCCGACATCACCGACGTCGCCAAGAAGGTCTATCCCTCGGTCGTCCGCGTCGAGGTCCAGAACGGCACGCGCCGCGTGGCCACGGGCGTCGTCGTCGAGAAGGGGCGGCTACGTCGTCACGACGGCCCTCATCTCGCCGCGCGAGGAGAAGATCTCCATCACGACCTCGGAAGGGAAGACGATGGACGCCGAGTTCCTGGGCTTCGACACCGAGACCCAGCTGGCCCTGCTCAAGGCCAAGGACGCCGGCCTGCCCGCGCTGAGCCCCGGGAAGGCCTCCGACCTGGCGCCCGGCTCGTGGATCTGCGTCGTGGGCGTCTCGCCCGAGCGGACCGCGGCCGTGACCCAGGGCATCGTCAGCTCCGTCGCCGAGGACAAGATCCGTCTCAACGTCTGGGTCACCCCCGGCTCGAGCGGCGGCCCGGTCGTCGACGCCGAGCGGGCGCATGGTCGGATTGCTCCGCGGCATCTACATGGAGGAGAGGCCCGTCGTCTTCCAGTTCCGCGACAGGGAGCAGGCCGGCTCCGGCTACGTGATGAGCAGCCGGGCCGAAGCGCCCTCGTCGGGCATGGCCCTGGCCGTCCCGATCGACGTCGTCCGTGACGTCGTCGCCCAGATCAAGGACAAGGGCCGGGTCGAGCGCGGCTGGATGGGCGTCGGCATCGGCGAGGACGAGGACGGCCGGACGGTCATCGGCAAGGTCGACCCGGACAGCCCGGCCGAGCTGGCCAAGCTCCGGGAGGGCGACATCGTCCTCAAGATCGGGGACCGGGACATCGCCGGCCCCGACGTGCTGGCCGCCGAGATCCGGAAGAAGAAGCCGGGCCAGGAAGTCGTCGCTCAAGATCGAGCGGGACGGCGAGCCCATGGACGTCAAGGTCAAGCTCGGCGAGCTGGCCGAGGACGAGGCCATGAAGGAAATGGACCTCCGCTTTCCGGGGCTCTTCCGGCCGGCGATGTCCAGGTCCCGGCGCCCTCGCAGCCGGGCGCGCCCAAGAGCGCCCCGAAGCGGATCTCGCCGGACATGACGCTCACCCCGAGGGCTCCCGCGTGGACCTTCGAGACGAGGAAATACATCGGCCTCTATTGCGGCGAGCTCAATCCGGAATTGGCGGCCCACTTCGGGGTCAAGGAAGGGACGGCCCTGATCGTGTCCAAGCTGACCGAGGGCGGACCGGCGGCCAAGGCCAAGCTCCAGGTCGGCGACATCATCGTCAGCGTCGACGGCCGGCGCGTCGGGACCGTGAACGAGCTCATCGATCACGTCCAGACCAAGGAGAAGGGGACCAAGATCAAGCTCGAAGTGCTGCGGGACAAGAAGCCCATGACCTTCGAGGTCGAGGTCGCCGAAGACGAAAGCGGCGGGCCGCCCGGATCCAGGACGGGCTCCAGACCTTCCTCGAATCCTGGCAGGGCTACACGGACGCCCTGCAGAACGAGATCCGGAACTGGAGCGGCGACGAATCGCTGTTGAAGGGCCGGCTTCTGAGAGGCTTGACGACGAAGGGCGGCCAGAGAAGGATCTGAGAGACCTGCTCCGGTCTCATTGTCCGGGGGACATGCGCCTCAGGCGCGTGTCCCCATTTTTTTATTCCGCGATATTCAGCCACTGCCTGGCGCAGCCGTTCGTACTCCGCGGCCGGCAGCCGGGACTTGTCCGCGTAGCCCTTCGCGGCCCTCTGCCTCAGCGCTTCGTAGAGCATGACGGCGACCGAGACCGACAGGTTGAGGCTCTGGACCATGCCCAGCATCGGGATGCGGACGACCTTGTCGGCGAAGGCCAGGCAATCGTCGGAAATGCCGTCGGCCTCGCTGCCGAAGACGAGGGCGACCGGCTTGGCGAGATCGACGTCCGTGTAGGGGACCGCGTCCCGCCCCAGGTGGGTGGCGACGATCTCGATAGCCCGCCTTCTTCAGGGGCCCGAGGCACGCCGCGGGCGCGGGATGGACGGCGATCTCGAGCCACTTGTCGGCCCGGGTCGAGATGGCCTCGTTGAAGCGGAGGAGCTCCGGGTTGGGGGCGATGAGGTCGAGATAGAGGACGCCGGCCGCGTCGCACGTCCGGATGACCGCGCTGGCGTTGTGGGCGATGGTCACGCCCTCGAGGACGACGCGCAGGTCGGCCTGGCGATGGGACAGGACGCGCTCGACCTTCTCGATCCGTTCGGGTGTCGGCATGCCGAGACTATATCAAACCGATTGGGGAGACGCAACGGACTGGCCGGGGGATCGGGGGGATCGGGGACATGTACCTCCGGTACGTGTCCCCGGTTTTTTTAACGATACCGGCTGACGAGCTCTTCCCGCGAGATCCCCGCGGCGACGACCTCCGCGGCCTTGGGGGTGAACACCCAGTCGTCGAAGATCCGGTCGGCGACGGCGCCCGCCCGCTTCTTGACGTGCTCGACGAACTGGCGGGCCGTCGCGCCTTTCTCCCGATAGTCCCGGAAGAAGCTGCCGTTCGTTTCCAGAAAGGCCTCTTCTCCCTGAACCTTGTACAGGATATAGAAGAGGAGCTGGCCCATCCGGTACGACAGGTCCGTGAGGTCCTTGACGCCGTAATCGATCATGGGCGTCGTCTTCCAGTCCGGATGCTCGCCGAAATCCTTGGCCAGGCGGACGAGCATCTTGGACACGGCCTCATCGACGGCGCCGGCTTTGCCCTCGAGCTTTTCCTGGACGAGGTGCTGGAGGAACATGGCCAGGCCCTCGCTCTCGAAGCGCGGCGGGATCGGGTCGTTCGCCGTCACGTTCCAGAGGTGCGACAGCTCGTGGTAGAACGTGTAGCGGCCGGCCGGGTCCTTGAACGCGCCGGCCTCCTGGATGACGGCGGCGACGTCGGCCTGCGAGCCGTAGCCGGCCGGGATCTCGATCACGGTCAGCCCGCGGAAGGCCTGAAGCGCGCCGAACCAGCGGGTGTAGAGCGCCAGGGTGGCCGTCAGGCTGCCCAGGAGGTCCCGGGCCCCCTCGACGTCCTCGGGGAAGGCGAAGATCCTGAACCGGCCGCCTTCGCCCTCGACGACCTCGTAAGCGGCCGCCGCGAGATCGATGCGCCAGGACGGGACCCGGCTCTTGTAGACGTAGGTCGTCCGGCCGTCTTTCTCCTCCTTCGAGACGAGGTCCCCCGCGTTGGCCACGACGAGCGGGGAGGGGACCGTCAAGGACACGCGATAGGCGAAGTTCTTCAAGCCGGCGGCCCGGTTGGTCTCCCAGGAAGGGACGCCGATCTGAGGGAAGGCCAGGCTGTCCGAACGGATCAGGGTCAGGTCCCGTCCGACGTGGTCCTTGACGTACCGCATCGCTTCCGCATAGCCGAGTAGAGGGCCGCCGTACTTGATCCGGAGCGTCGTCTCCTTCCCGGGGGCGAGAGGGGGCGTCAGTTTGACGCGAATATGATTGACCTGGAACTCTTTCCAGTCCTTGAAGATGCGGACGCTTTGATCGAAGGGCAGGGCTTTTCCCGACGCGTCGGAGACGGAGGCGACCTCCATGAGACGGTAGAGGTTGAGGGGAACGGTCGGGATGGGGGCGTCCGTGGCGTTCTTCACGACCAAAACGCAATCCCCGGCGATCGTCCCGGCTTCATAGTCGGTGTCGATCGTGAGGTCGTAGCTCACCGGCTCAGGGAAGGCCGCGACGGGTTCCGCCGCGCCGGGCTTGGCCGGGGCGGCCGGCTTCTGACAACCGGGGGAGAGGATGGCGAACGCGAGAAAGAGAACGACGAGAGTCTTGTTCATGGGAACCTCAAGGGGCAGTCGTCCATATGTACGCCCGCACCGCGGAGAAAGTTGCTTCGTTTACCCTTTTCCCCTATAGTTATCGGGCTGTGCCGGTGTGGCGGAACTGGCAGACGCGCGGGACTCAAAATCCCGTTCGTCGCAAGTGGAGTGTGGGTTCGATTCCCTCCACCGGCATTCTAATAACCGATCACTTAAGCCCGGTCAGCGGGCCTTCCTTTAACCATCCCGTGGAGCGATCTGTCACCCTCTAATGTCTCGTGTCCTGCCGGTCGAACCACCCCAGCAGAAGAGTTTCGCCGAAGATGGCCACGAGGGAGAGGATGATTACCACGAAAACCGCGGCGTTCATGCTGGACCTTCTCGAGAGAAGTTGGGGAACGGGGGGGCGAGCCAATTCTGACTCGCCCGGAAAGGGGCCCTCGTCCACCCAAATTAATTAAAGCAAGATTCGTGCCACCGGAACTATAGGCTCGGGATCCCGCGGCGGAGCTTCTGGGGCTTACTTCTTCGGGGGCACGACCGGCGGTCTGTCGGGGCTGATGAGCTTCTGGGAGAGGATGTCCCACTTCTTCATATTATATTCCGATTCGGTCAGTCCGCCCGTGGAAACAAGCTGATGGAGCGCGCGCAGGAGCTTCACGGTTTCGTCGACCTGGTCTTGTCTCAAGCCGACGATCTGACGCTTGGCGCTCTGCCATTCTTCCGGCGTCAGGATCCCTTCCTCCAAGAGCTCCGTCAATTTCCTGATCTCCGCCGCCGCGCTGGCGGGCCCGCCGGCGCGGGCCGCGGCGACCTCGGCGGCCCCGGCACAAACGGCGTCGATATCGTTCTTTATGGCCATCTCGTCGTAAACGGTCGCGTTCTTCGACTCTCGCGTAATATCGGCATAGGCGCGGCCCAGCCGCAGGGCCTGCTGTCTGCGATCGGGATCCGTCGGGCGCTGTTTGAGCTGTTCCAGGGCCTCCCGATACGCCGCTATGGGCCTCGTTCAACCGGATCTTCTTGCCTTTGACATAGAGCCACCCCACCACGACCCCGGCCAGTATGAGAAGGCCGAAAATATAAATGCCCATGTTCCTCCCTGCGACTCGAGCGGCCTGCGATCTCTCCCGGATGAATTCAGCTCGCCAGCGATGTTACGGCCCTCACTATAAGAGGACCTCAGGGAAAGGTCAACTCCCCATCGGGGATAGAGGCTATTTCCTTCTCTTGCCCGTGATCGCCATTTCCCCGTATTGCAGGGACAGCGTCCCGGAGAGCTGATCCTCGGCCACGATGGCCGAATAATCGATGACCATGCCGTTGCCCACGGTCACGGAGAACTTGACCGTGTTGTCCTCGAACGTGAGGTTGGCCATCTCGGAGGTCCCCGAAGCGCCGCTGTATTTGCCGGCCAGCTTGCCGTCCTTCATCGAGAATTCGAAAACGAATTCGCGGGCGCCGTCCTCGGTCTTGACATCCCACGTCCCCAGGAGGGCCTCATATTTCTTCTCCTGGGCCGCGGCGACCGCGGATAGGGAGATCAAGAAGATCGCGGCCAGGAAACTGGTTATCAGCTTAGATGATCTCGCGGGCATGAGCATTCCTCCTTATTCATACTTCACCGAAACGATAATAACACAACACAAGCGAATGCCGGCCCGCGGGATCATGCCGCCAGCTTGGCCAAGAGACCGCGGAGGAGCTCCTCGCGGCATCGCAAGGTCTCCCTGAATTCGTAGGCGTCGGTGTGGTGGAATTCCGACCGGACCTCCTCGAGCTCCTTATCCAGCAGGCTCACCAAGAGTTCCTTTTCCGGGTTGCTCAGCGCGATGTCCATGATCCCCTCCCGTTAAGGCGAAATCTCTTGCTTGAAATATAGGCCTAAGCGGCCGGATTTTCAATCTCGACGCCGCAAAACGGGCCCGCCCCCTCTTGTGCCGGTTGACCCCGCCTCCTCCCGGTGTTATCCTTCCCTCAGCCCGTCCGACAGGGGAAAAGGGGCTTCGAGAGCCTCTCGAGTCGAACGGGCGGCCCGCAATGCCGACTAAAGAGATGATGCCTGTTCCCAAAGGAGGTCCCATGTCCAAACGCCAGCTCGCCCTATTCGTTCTCGCCGTTCTCTTGGTTTCCTCAGCCGCCACGGCGGCCGAGGTCCGGCTGACGGCCCTGACGCTCCAGCCCGGCAAGACCTTCGAGATCAACTTCGTGAAGACCTCCCGGGCCCCCTCCCAGGCGTCCATGACGGCCACGATCGGGTACGACAACGGCCAGGCCTCGATCCTGGCCAGCTACAAGAAGATGGAGCCGGCCGTCCTCTTCGCCGGCGACATCACGGCCTACGTCCTGTGGGCCGTCACTCCCGACGGGACCGTCGAGAACCTGGGCGAGATCGTGGCCGACAAGAAAAGCGCGTCCGGCTCCGTTCAGGGGTACACGGGCAAGAAGACCTTCGCCCTGATGGTGACGGCGGAGCCCTTCGCCACGGTCACGCGTCCGACGGCGCTCGTCATTTTCACCTCCGGCCAGGTCGGGGGCATAGGCATCGCCAACACGCCTTTCAACTTCACCGATTTCACCACGGCCTACAAGCCGGCCCTCGAGACGATCTCCGGCATCCAATACAACGACCCGACCCCCGCGGCCGTCAAGCAGGCCAGGAAGGCCATCGAGATCGCCGTCGAGCTCAACGCCGCGGCCGTGAACCAGAAGGCGATGGACGGGGCCCAGATCGCCTTCGGCAAGGCCATGGCCTCGACCGGGAACAAGAAGGTCATGGCCGATCAGGCCCGGGTCGCCGCCCAGCTGGCCTCCCAGGCCATCAAGGACACCATCAAGGTCAACGAGGCCAAGGCCGCGGCCGAAGCCGAGGCCCAGCGCCTGGCCGAAAAGGCCGCCCTCGAAGAGCGCGCGGTCACGGCCGAGGGCGACGCGGCCCGGATCGCCCGGGAGCTCCGCGAGGTCCAGATCCAGCGCGAGGCCCTGGCCAGCGAATCGGCCAACCTGGCCAAGCAGACGGCGACGCTCACGGCCGAGCGTGACGCTTTCAAAGCCGAGCGAGACGCCTTCAAGACCGAGCGCGACCAGGTGGCCGCCGACCGCGAAGCCATCAAGAAGGAGCGCGACGAGCTGGCCGGCATGCTGAAGGGCGCCCTGTCCTCGGTCGCCGAGACGACCGAGAGCGCGCGCGGCGTCATCGTCAGCCTGTCCGGGATCCTCTTCGACGTCGGCAAGGCCACGCTCAAGCCGGCCTCCCAGCTCTCGGTCGCCAAGCTGGCCGGCATCCTCATGGTCTTCCCCAACATGAACCTGAGCGTCGAGGGCTACACGGATTCGACCGGCTCGGCCGACCTCAACATGCGGCTGTCCATGGACAGGGCCCGGGCCGTCTACGAGTTCCTGATGACCCAGGGGATCTCGAACGCCCGCATGAAATACCAGGGCTTCGGCCCGGAGAACCCGGTCGCCCCGAACGACACCGAGTCCAACCGGGCCCGCAACCGGCGGGTCGAGGTCGTCCTGACGCAGGCGGTCCGCTAGCCCTGAGGCGCCAGTCTAATATTATTATTATCTGACAATTAGGGATTGACGGCGATTTGTCGCCGGCGTCCCGAACTTTTTCCCCGCGGTCTCCGTCTATCAGGTTGTGAGTCGAAGTCTGAGGTGAACCATGAAAAAATGGATCTTCCGGGCCTTTTCCCTGCTCCTGCTCCTGACCTTCTTCTATTTCCTGTTCGCCTGCGGCACAGAAGAAAGTCGAGACCAAGCTCGTCGCCGCCGCCCGGGGCGACATCCAGGAGAAGGCCCTGGCCGTGGGCACGATCGAGCCGGAGAAGGAGATCAAGGTCAAGTCGATCATCCCCGGCATCGTCGCCGAGGTCCTGTTCAAGGTCGGCGACGCCGTCAAGGTGGGGGTCCCTCTCTTCAAGATCTCGCCCAACCCGACCCCCCTCGAGTACGTCGAGACCCGGCGCAACATGGAGCTGGCCGAAGTGACCATGGGCAAGCTCAAGGGCGACTGGACGCGCCAGCTCGAGCTCTACAAGTCGAACCTCGTCTCCAAGTCCGAAATGGAGGCCACCGAGGGCGCCTACCGGGAGGCCGAGCTGAGGTACAAGACCTCCGCGGAGCGCCTCGAGCTGCTCGAGAAGGGCCGCATCCGCATGGCCAACCGCGACATCAACTCGCTGATCAATTCGCCGATCGCCGGCATCGTCCTGTCGCAGAGCGTTTTTCAGGGCGACCCCGTCGTCCCCCTGACGAACTTCCAGCCGGGGACCGAGATGTGCTCCCTGGCCGACATGGCCAGTCTCCTCTTCAAGGGCACCGTCGACGAGATCGACGTCGGGAAGATCCATGACGGGATGGCCGCCGAGATCCAGATCGGCGCCCTGCCCGACGCCAAGATCCCCGGACACGTCGACCGCATCTTCCCCAAGGCCAAGAAAGAAGGGAACGCCACCCTCTTCGACATCTGGATCCTCATCGAACCCGCCGAAGGGACGACCCTCCGGGCCGGCTTCTCGGCGACGGCCAGCATCCTCATCCGCGAGAGGAAGCAGGTCGTCCTCATCCCCGAGCGCCTCGTCCTCTTCGAGGAGGGGAAGAAGCTCGTCGAGGTCCCCGACGGCGAGGCCACGAAGAAGGTCGAGGTCAAGACCGGACTGTCCGACGGCCTCAACATCGAGGTCCTCGAAGGCCTCAAGGAGGGAGACAAGGTCGTGGAGAGGCCGCCCCGCGAGATCAAATGATCGGCATTTTCTTTCGCAACCTCTTCCGGGACCTCATCCGCCAGCCCCTGCGGACCGCCCTGACGCTCTCCGGCGTCGTCTGGGGCACGTTCTCCGTCGTCCTGCTCCTGGCCTTCGGGAGCTCCGTCTCCAAGGCCCAGATCAAGCGCTTCCACGGCATGGGCCAGGGCATCGTCCTCGTCTTCCCGTCGCGGACGACCCTGCCCTGGCAGGGTTTCCTCAAGGGCAAGGCCGTGCGGGTCACCCCCGAGATGGTCGAGGAGATCCCGGACAAGGTCCCGGGCATCGAGGTCATCAGCCCCGAGTTCGTCGGCGGCCGGCTCATCCGCCACGGCCGGAACGAGTTCCGCAACACCGTCCGCGGCGTCAACCCCCAGTTCGAGCTGATGCGCAACACCATCGCCGCGAAGGGGCGGTTCATCGACCCCGAGGACATGGCCGCCCGCAAGCGCGTCTGCTTCATCGGCGACGTCCTGGCCACCGACCTCTTCGGGGCCGACGAGCCCGTGGGCGAGTCCGTCTTCATCGACAGCGTCCCGTTCACCGTCGTCGGCGTCATGCGGACCAAGCTCCAGTCCTCCAACTACAACGGCCAGCGCGACGAGCGCTGCGCGTTCATCCCCTGGACGACCTACGCCTCGCTCTACGGCACCAAGTACGTCTCCAACATCATCTTCCGGCCGCTCGACACCGGCCGGAGCAAGGCCGTCATGGAGGACATCAAGGGCCACCTGTCCAAGCTCATCGGCTTTTCCCCGGCCGATCCGGACGCGCTCGGCGTCTGGGACACCCTGGAGTTCGAGAAGCAGTTCACGACCTTCTTCCTGGCCTTCACCATCTTCCTCGGCGTCATCGGCTCGTTCACCCTGCTCGTCGGCGGCGTCGGCGTGGCCTCGATCATGAGGGTCGTCGTCGACGAGCGGACCCGCGAGATCGGCGTCAAGCTGGCCGTCGGGGCCCGCCGCCGGACGATCCTGTGGCAGTTCTTCAGCGAGTCGCTCGTCATCATGCTCCTCGGCGGCCTCGTCGGCTTCGGCCTCTCGGCGGCCGTGCTCCAGGCCGCCAAGGCCTTCCCCGAAGGCGGCTTCACCGACTTCGTCGGCGTGCCCGTCCTCAACCCGCTCGTCGTCGTCTCCACGGTGCTCATCCTGCTCGCCATCGGCGTCGTCGCCGGGATGATCCCGGCCCGGACGGCGGCTTCGACCGATCCCATCGAGGCCCTGAGGAAATAGGGGAGCGGCGCGATGAACCTCACCCTGCCCCGCTTCTTCTGGAGCGAGTACCGGAAGCGCCACAAGAGGGCGGCGCTCATCACCTTCGCCCTCTTCTGGGGGACGCTCTCGATCCTCCTCCTGATGGCCTTCGGCCAGGGCATGAGCACGCAGTTCCAGGTCGCTTTCAGCGGCCTCGGCGAGACGCTGATCATGGTCTACGGCGGCCAGACGTCGGTCGCCTTCGAGGGCCTGCCGAAGGGGCGCCAGATCTCGCTCTATCCGGAGGACGTCGACTATCTCAGGGAGAGGATCCCCGAGATCCTCTACATCGCCCCCGAATCGTACAGCTACCTGCCGCTCTCGGCCGGCGGCAAGGAGCTCAACCGGAACATCCACGGCACGACCGCCGAGTTCGGCCTCATGCGCACGCAGGTGCCGCAGCTCGGCGGCCGCTTCCTCAACGCCGACGACGTCGCCGAAGGACGGAAGGTCGCCTTCATCGGCTGGAAGGTCGCCACGGACCTGTTCGGCAGCGCCGACGTCGTGGGACGGACGATCGTCATCAACCGCATCCCCTTCACCGTGGTCGGGGTCCTGCAGAAGAAGATCCAGGACTCGATGTACAACGGGCCGGACGCCGAGCAGGTCTATCTGCCCTTCCACGCCTACCAGCAGATCGACAACCGCCGCCGCATCAACCAGATCCACATCCAGCCGCGCGAGGCCTCGCAGTCCAAGCTGATCGAGGACCGGGTCAAGACGCTCCTCGGCCGCAAGTACCGCTTCGACCCCGGCGGACCGCTACGCCACGAGCTTCTGGAACACGATCGAGGACGCCAAGGAGGGCATGGCCATCTTCAAGGGCATCGAGCTCTTCCTCGGCATCATCGGCGCCCTGACGCTCCTCATCGGCGCCGTCGGCGTCACCAACCTGATGTACGCCGCGGCCAAGGAGCGGACCAAAGAGATCGGCATCAAGCTGGCCATCGGGGCGCGGCGCCGGACGATCATCGGCCAGTTCTTCCTGGAGACGGTGTTCGTCTTCGCCAAGGGGACGTTCTGGGGCTTCATCACCGCCTTCAACATCGTCCACCTCGTCCGCCTGGCCCCGATCAACTACGATTCGTTCGGCATCGAGGCCTATCTCCTGCGGCCGGAATTCTCGATGCGGATCTTCGTCGCCTATATCGTCGTCCTCGGCGTCCTGTGCTTCCTGTCGGGCATCTTCCCGGCGCTGCGGGCCTCGCGGGCCAATCCGATCGAATCGCTGCGCTATGAATAGAGGGTCAGCCATGATCGAGCTCGAAGGCATCACCAAGGTCTACCGGACGGGCAGCCAGTCCCTGGAAGCGCTCCGCGGCATCTCGCTCAAGATCGGCAAGGGGGAGTTCGTCTCCGTCATGGGCCCTTCGGGGTCGGGCAAGTCGACGCTGATGAACATCGTCGGCTGCCTGGACACGCCGACCGCGGGGGACTACCTCCTCGACGGCGACGAGGTGGGCGGGCTGACGTTCGACGAGCTGGCCGCCGTGCGCAACCGCAAGATCGGCTTCGTCTTCCAGAACTTCAACCTCCTGCCCTACGCCACGGCCTGGGAGAACATCGAGCTGCCGATGCTCTTCGACGGCAAGAACGGCAAGAAGCGGCGCGAGAGGGTCACCGAGCTCCTGAACGCCGTCGGGCTCTTCGACTGGCGCGACCACCGGCCCACGGAGCTCTCGGGCGGCCAGCAGCAGCGCATCGCCCTGGCCCGGGCCCTGGCCAACGACCCGCCCATCCTTCTCGCCGACGAGCCGACCGGCAACCTCGACTCCAAGAGCGGCGAGGAGATCATGGCCATCCTGACCGATCTCTGGAGCGGGGGGCGGACGATCGTCATGGTCACCCACAACGACCACATCGCCGCCCGGTCCGAGCGGACGATCCGCCTCTTCGACGGCCAGGTCCTGGCCTGAGCCCGGGGTTTGACAGCCCCCGGACCGGGGACTATCATGGCGTCATCCTCGGGCGAGCGGCCCGGGAATCCCCGTATCGCGAGGAGGGACGCGATGAAAAAAGCTCTCGTTGCTCGGCCTTTTTGTTCTTGCCGGCCTGATTTTCGTAACCCCGACGGCGCCCACCCAGGACCTGAACTGGCAGGCCTACCAGGGCTACGACGTTCCCTTCGTCCCGACGCCTCCCGAGGTCGTCGACGAGATGCTCCGCCTGGCCGAGGTCAAGTCCGGGGACGTCCTCTATGACCTCGGCTGCGGCGACGGCCGCATCGTCATCGCCGCCGCCAAGAGGTACGGGGTCAAGGCCATCGGCATCGACATCGACCCGGTCCGGATCGGCGAGAGCAACGAGAACGCCCGCGCGGCCGGACTGGCCGGCAAGGTCAAGTTCATCCAGCAGGACCTCTTCGAGGCCGATTTCAAGGACGCCACGGTCGTCACCATGTATCTCCTGACCTCGGTCAACCTGCGGCTCCGCCCCAAGCTCCTGACCGACCTCAGGCCGGGGACGCGTCTCGTCTCCCACAGCTTCGAGATGGGCGACTGGCGCCCCGACAAGACGTCCGTCGTCACGACGTCCTTCGACGACGAGCGGGACGTCCACTTCTGGATCGTCCCGGCCAACGTGACCGGGCGCTGGGAATGGGACCTCGCGGCCGGCGCGAACAAGATCCACTACACGATCGAAGCGAGCCAGGAGTTCCAGGCCGTGACCGCGACGGGGCGGGAAGGGGATTGGCCCCTCTCGATCAGCGAGGCCAGCCTCGTCGGGCGATGCCGATCAAGTTCCGCCTCGAGGCCGAGAACGACGGGAAGATGCGCTCTTACCTCTATGAAGGGAAGGTCTCGGGCGACGCGATCACCGGGACGGTCAAGCCGGCGGACAACGCCAAGGCCGCGCCCGTCGCCTGGAAGGCCAAGCGGGACCCGGCCACGATCGTGTCCATCGCCAAGTAGCCGGCGCGCCGCGCCCGGCCGGGGTCAGTCGAGGGAGAAGGCCCGCGACGACAGGGCCATGAGCGCGACCAACCCCGGGTCGAGGTCGGCCAGCCGGTCGCCGCCGGCCGGTATCCTGTCTTTGAGCCGCCGCCGCAGCTTGCGGAGGTAGGAAAAACGCACCGGGAAGGCCCTCTCGCGGCCCTGAAGAAGCCCCGGCGAAAATACTCCGGCTGTTTGCCCACCGACTCGCGGAACATCAGCGCGAGGCCGGGCCCGATCACGTCGCACAGCGCGGCCCGGCCCGGCGCGTCGCTCCGGCGGGCCCTTTCCAGGACCGCGGCGAGATAGGATTCGAGCCGGAGCGCCGTCGCGTCGAGAGGCGCCTTGCCGGCCCCGTCCGAGAAAAGGGTCCGGTGGCCGCAGCGGGAATCCTCGGCGATATCCTGGAGGTCGTCGGCCAGCTGGAGGAAGGTCCCGAAGCCGAAGCAGAACTCCTCGTCGGCGGGCTCGAGCGAGCCGGCGACGAGATAGCCGTCGGCCAGGACCGAGGTCCCGCCCTTTTCGAGGCTGATCGCCAGGATGTCCTCGGGCGACGGGGCCGCCTCCGGCCTCTGCTGGAGGAGACTCTTGACCTGGGCGTTGTAGATCGTGAGCAGGGACCGGTACACGCCGGGGAACTCCGGTCGCGGGAAGCGGCGCTCGATGAGGCGGACGAGCGAGAGCGAGCTTCTCCTCCCCGGGGGACGCCGCGGGGTCGGCGCCGCCCTCGAGCCAGCTCCGGAGCCGGGTGACGAAGGCGAGCTTCCCGGCCTCGGCCTCCCGGGCGTCGTCGAGCATGTTGTCGAGATAGGGATAGACCATGCTGTAGGCGAAGATCGCGTCGGTGTGCTCGACCGGGAGGCCCAGGTCGAACTGGAGCGAGTTCATGATCCAGACGTTGCGCATCGCCTGGTAGGCCGAGTCCAGGCTGAGGTCCGGGATCGAAATCCCGGGCCGCCTGGATGAACCGGCGCGTCGAATCGATGAAGCGGGCGTCGTAGACGGCCTCGAGGGGCAGGCCGACGAGCCGCAGGAGGCGCTTGAAAGCGGGCCGGAGACCGGCGGCCGAGGACCTCGAGGCGCGAGGCGTCGAGCGAGCCGTCGAGGAACGCGGTCCGCGTCTGCTCCGACGAAAGGCCGGCGACGATCTCCGAAAGCTCCCGTTCGACGGCCCGCTTCTCGGCGCGGCCGTAGCGCTTCTTCGGCGGCGAGGGCTCGTCCGATGCGCGCGCGCCACAGGCGGGCGTGGTCCCGGACGAGCTCGTCGACGCGGGCGCCGAGGGGCCCGGCTTCCGGCCGACAGGAAGGACGAAAGATCGCTCATGGTCTCGACGGTCCCTGATTATAGGCCAAAACCGTCCTGCGCGGGAACGGATTCCGTCGGGCCGCGATGCCACGCGGACCGGGAGGCCCTGGAGAAGGCCTGGGCCTGATCAGTGCGAGACGGAGGCGGGGATGCCGCCGCCGTTCTTTTCCGCGTAGAGGTGCTTGATCAGGGAGAGGAGCGTCTGGGAGATGCTGTGCAGGAACTCGACGCCGCTCTCGAAGAGGTCGTCGTCTTCCTCGCTCTTCTTGGTCCACTTGACCTCGCCGTCCACCTTGATGGACTGGTGGGTCCGCTCGAGGTCGATGACGATGCGAACGACGCTGCCGACCGGGAAATAGTGCGGCGTGCAGATCCTCGCCCCGGAGAGGGAGAGATCGTGGGTGTGGGCGTTGATGCCGTGGCCGAAATAGGCCTCGCCGCCCTCTGAAGTCGTCTTGATGAAAACGGTGTTCCGTTCGAGGAACCGCTTGTCTTTGCGATTGTCCATCGTCCACGTCCTCCCAATGGGGTAATCGGCTCGTTACGGGGCTATCCTCGCGCCTGGAGCCGGAAGGGTCAATCACCCCTAAGGGTGATTCGCGAGGTGATATCTCACCCCTGGCCGGGCGCCCGGGCTTTCAGCTTCTCCGGTCGAGGCTGTACTCGAGAAGGCCCCGCAGGATCCCGCGGTGGCTCTTCCCGGACCGGCAGGGCCCGGATCCCGGCGCCGGCCCGGCGGGCGAAGCGGGCCATGACCCGCCGGACGTCGTCCCGGACGCCGAGGCGCGGCGGCCAGGTCGCGGACGAAGCGGATGTCGGCGGCCGTGGCGCCCGGGTTGGCGAATACGGCCGCGAAGCGGTCCTTGTCGGCGCCGGCCGCGCGGTCGAGGAGGCCGGCCGCGTAAAGGGTCTTCTTCCCCTGGCGGATGTCGGACCCGACCGGCTTGCCCGTCGTCCCCGGGCTCCCGAACAGGCCGATCTCGTCGTCCTTGATCTGGAACACGAGGCCGAGGTCGAGGCCCAGCCGCTCGAGAGCCGGCAGGACCGTCTTCCGGCCGCCGCCGAGGATCCAGCCCGCGGCGAGCGGGAGATAGAACGAGTAACGGGCGGTCTTGTAGCGGTAGATGTCGAGGATCTTCCGCTCGGGGCAGGGCTCCCGGGACGCCCCGGCCTCGATGTCGAGCATCTGGCCGAGCCCGACGAGCCCGAATTCCGAGGCGAAAAGCTTCTGGACGGGGGCCGTCCGCTTCGGGCGGGCCGGGGAGTCCGGCCATGGCCTCGAAGGCGAGGAAGATGGCGATCTCGCCGGCGCAGATGGCCAGGCTCTCCCCGAAGTGGTCCGCCTCGGCGCCGCCGGCGTCGGCGGGGGCGAGGCGGGCGTACTGCTCGTGGACGGACGGCCCGCCGCGCCGTCTCGGGTCCCGGTCCATGATGTCGTCGTGGATGAGCAGGCCCGACTGGATGAGCTCGCAGGCGGTCCCGGCCCTGACGGCGGCGGCGCCGGCCCGGGCGCCGGCCATGTCGCAGCCGAGCGCGACGAGGCCGCCCCGGAGCATCTTGCCTTTCCGGGTGAAGGCCTCGAGCCGCCTCAGGACGTCGGGGCCCCACGGCCGGAGGCGGGCCACGTCGCCGCGCTTGGCGGCGAGGAAGCCGCCGAGATCGTCGCGGAGCCGCTTGGTCGCCCTGTCGAAGTAGGATTCGAACGTCATGCGGCCCCGTCCTTCGCGGCCGCGGAGGCGCCGCGGGATTCGAGGCGCCGGACGACCTCGGCGATGAGCTCCATGGGCGTCGACGCCCCCGAGGCGACGAAGACCGTCGAGTCGGCCGGGATGGCGATGTCCTCGACGCTCTCGGGCCTGTCGATGAGATGGGTTTGGGGGTTGATGGCCCGGGCGATGTTGAAGAGATGGCGGGTGTTGGCGCTGTGCCGCGACCCGATGACGATGACGCAGTCGGCCTTCCGGGTGTGCCTTTCGACCTCGCGCTGGCGGGTCTTGGTCGGCTGGCAGATCGTGTCGTGGAAGACGACGTCGGGGACGAGGGCGCGGATGCGCTCGACGATGCGCCGGGCCTCCTCTTCGATGAAGGTCGACTGGGCCACGACGCCGGCGCGGAGGACGCCGGCGAAGAGCTCGGGCGTCACTTCGTCGGGGGACTTGACGACGAGGGCGCGGGCGACCTGGCCGACGATGCCCCGGACCTCCTCGTGCCCGACCTGCCCGATGACGACGGGGACGCGGCCCTGGGCCTCGACCTCGCGGATGCGGTCGTGGATGATCCTGACCATGGGACAGGTGGCGTCGACGAACTCGAGGCCGCGCGCGGCGAGCTCGGCGTAGCGCTTCCGGGTCGAGCCGTGGCTCTGGAGGATGACGACCCCGCCCGGGGGGACCTCGTCGAGGGTCTGGACGATGCGCAGGCCCTTGGCCCGCAGGGCCTCGATGACGTGCTCGTTGTGGACGATCTCGCCGAGCATGTAGTAGGTCCGGTCGGGGCGGTCGGCCAGGAGCCGGTCCGTCAGCTCGAGCGTCTTGCGGACGCCGAAGCAGTAGCTCAGCGTTTCGGACAGGACGATCTTCATCGCGCGCGCTCCGGGCGCTTCGATTCTATTCGCAACCCGGAACCCCTGTCAACGAACCCCAGGGGCAAATCGAGACGCTTTTAATTTTCCGGCGGAAATGCGTTGGCTTCTGGCGAAAATTAAAAAGGTCCAGTGTTTGACCCCATCTTGGGCGGTTGACGGGGGGCGGCGTCGCCGGTATCATCGGGGGAAAGGAGCCCGCCATGAACCCGTTCCGTCCGAAGCCCCGTCTCCTTCACTTGGTCGTCGCGGCGGCCGCGCTGCTGGCGTCGTTCGCGGTCGTCATGATCACGGGCCAGCAGCCGGCCGCGGCCCCGGAGTTCACGGTCACCGAGGCGATGGTCCCGATGCGGGACGGCGTGAAGCTCCACACGGTCGTCTTCACGCCCAAGGCCGCCTCGGCCCCGCTGCCGTTCCTGTTCATGCGGACTCCCTATCAGGCCCCGGAAACGCCCCGGCCGCTGGCCGCCGAGACCTACCGCGAGCTCGTCGCCGAGGGCTACATCTTCGTCTTCCAGGACATCCGCGGGCGATTCAAGTCCGAAGGCACGTTCGTCATGCAGCGGCCGCCGCGCGACAAGCGCGATCCCCGGGCGATCGACGAGAGCACGGACGCTTACGATACGATCGCCTGGCTCGTGGCCAACGTCCCCGGCCACAACGGCCGCGTCGGCATGATGGGCATCTCCTACGACGGCTGGCTCACGGCCATGGCCATGCTCGACCCGCATCCGGCCCTGAGGGCCGTCTCGCCGCAGGCCTCGCCGGCGGACATGTACCTGGGCGACGATTTCCATCACAACGGCGCGTTCCGGCTGAGCTACGGATTCGAGTACGCGGCCATGATGGAGACGACCAAGGAGAGCTTCGCCTTCCGCTTCGACCGCTACGACACGTACGAGTGGTACCTCCGCCTCGGCCCGCTCGGCGACGGTCAACGAGCGGATCCTCATGGGGAAGATCCCGACCTGGAACGATTTCGTCGCCCATCCGAATTACGACGCCTTCTGGCAGAAGCAGGCCATGGCGTCCTATCTGACCAGGGTGACGGTGCCGACGCTCAACGTCGCCGGCTGGTGGGACCAGGAGGACTTCTACGGCCCCCAGAAGATCTATCGAACGCTCGAGCCCAACGACGCCCAGAAGATGAGCTTCTTCGTCGCCGGCCCCTGGAACCACGGCGGCTGGATGCGCGCGGACGGAACGGCGCTCGGCCGGATCAAGTTCGGGAGCAACACGTCCGCGTATTACCGGGAGAAGATCCAGGCCCCCTTCTTCGCCCACTATCTGAAGGACAAGGACGGCTGGCAGGTCCCCGAGGCGATCACGTTCGAGACCGGGACGAACGCCTGGCAGACCTACGACGCCTGGCCGCCCCGCGGCCTGACCGAGGAGAGGGGTCTCTATTTCCGCGAGGACGGCTGCCTGTCCTTCGATCCGCCTCCCGCCGGGGACGCCGGGGCGTTCGACAGCTACGTCTCCGATCCGGCGCGCCCGGTGCCGTACCGGCCGCGGCCCGTCGAGCCGACCTACGACTCGCGGGGCTCCGGCTGGCGGACGTGGCTCGTCGGCGACCAGCGCTTCGCCCACCTGAGGCCCGACGTCCTCAGCTGGGAGACCGAGCCGCTGAAGACGGACATCACCGTGACGGGCGAGATCACCGCCCGCCTGTTCGCCTCGACGACCGGCACCGACAGCGACTGGGTGGTCAAGCTCATCGACGTCTACCCCGAGGACTACCCGGCCGAGCCGACCATGGGCGGCTATCAGCTGATGATCGCCAACGAAGTCTTCCGCGGCCGCTTCCACCGGAGCTTCGAGCGGCCCGAGCCGCTCGTGCCCGGCCAGGCGACGGAATTCACGATCGACCTCCACGCCGCCGACCATCGCTTCCTCAAGGGCCACAAGATCATGGTCCAGGTGCAGAGCACGTGGTTCCCGCTCATCGACCGGAATCCCCAGACCTTCGTCGGGAACATCTTCCAGGCCAAGGCCGCGGATTACCGGCCGGCGACCCAGCGCGTCTACCGCTCGAAGGCCCAGCCGTCCCGCATCCTGCTGCCCGTCCGCGTCCGGTAATAGGCCCAGCCGTCGGCGATCGTCTTGTCCGCATCGATGTAGACGTGGCCGAATTCGCGCCGGCTTTTGGCGTTGTCGTAGAAGGCCGTCCAGCCGCTCAACCGGCCGTAGGCCGCGGTCAAGAGGGGCCGCCGCCCGCTCTTGCGCGCGGCCCGCTCCATGAGCCGGCCCGCCGCCGCCAGCAGGGGAGCCGGGACCCGGAAGGGATAGGCCTTGCGGCCGCAGGCCCGGCTGATGCGCCGGACGACGTCCGGGTAAGTCAGGTTGGCCCCGACGACGAGATAGCATTCGCCGTCGCGCCCGCGCCCTTCGAGCGCCTTTCCGACGATGGCGGCCAGGTCGCGGACGTCGACGATGGCCAAGCCCGCCGGCGAACGAGCCCAGCTGCGTCCGGCCGCAGATCCTCCGGTAGAGCTCATTGTGCGGCGTGGCCGGATCGTGGTCGCCCGGTCCCATGATCGAGGCCGGGTTGAGTATGACCGCCCTCAAGCCGCGCTCCCGTACGGCCCGCTCGACGATGTCCTGGCCCCGCCGCTTGGAGGCCATGTAGAGGATGTCGGGCGGCCAGTTGAACGGCGTCGATTCGCCGCCCGGCGCGCCGTCCTCGCGGAATCCGATCGCGCCGACGCTCGAGATGTGGACCAGGCGTTCGACGCCGGCGGCGAGCGAGGCCTCGACGACCGCACGGACGCCGTCTTCGTTGACGGCCTTGAGCTTCTCCGCGTCCCCCTTCCAATAGGAGATGAGGCCGGCCATGTGGACGACGTGATCGTGTCCGGCCACGGCCGCCATCACCGCGGACGCGTCGGCGATGTCCCCCTCGAACGTCCGCACCCCCGCGTCGCGCCACGTTTCCGGGATCCTGTCGCCGGGCAGGACGAATGCATCGACCGCGGCGGCGCCGTAGCGCCGGACAAGCTCGGGCATGAGGACCGCGCCGGCGAACCCGGTCGCCCCCGTGACGAGGACCCTCACGGCCGGCCCGGCCTCCGGCGTAAATAGAGGAAGGTGTCCGTGGCGATCCCGGTGGCCGCGTGGAGGACGAGCGTGTAGACGAAGGACCCGGTGAAATAAGCGACCAGGCCGAAGGCCAGCCCGGCGCCGGCCGCCGCGAAGACCTCCGCGTCGGGATGCCCGACATGGAGCAGCGTCGAGACGGCCGTTTGCACGGCCAGGGCCGGGACGAGCCCGATCGCCGGGACGAGGGGCAGGAAGAGCGCCCCCCTGAAGACGGCTTCCCACGGGAGATAATAAAAGACCAGATAGGACAGCTCGTACCCCACGAAGGTCCGGGCGTCGGCGCAGGCGGCCTTGGCGAACGGGTACATCTTGTCCATGGCCGGATCGCGGGAGCCGATGGATCCCGCCAGGACCGCCAGCGGCAGCCCGGCGAGCGTCAGCGCCGCGCCCAGACCGGCCCGGCCCAGGGTCCAGCCGAACGACGCCAGCGTCCCCAAGGGACGCACGGACGTCAGGACCACGAGAAGGCAGGGGAGGGCGAGAAGCAGCGCGAAAAAGGCCGCGAAATACATGCGCACGGCCTTGAGCTCGTCCCGCGTCTTCCGGAGGCTGCGGAAATGGAGGACCGTGACAAGGAGCGTCAGGGCCAGGGCGATCTCGAGATAGACCAAGGCCATCGCGGGGCCGCCGGGGCCCTCCGCCACCTTAAGCCAGGCGGCCATTCGCCCTCTCTTCCTTGTACCAGGCCACGATCTCGGCGAACTGCCTCGCGGCATCGTCGTCGGGCTCGTAGCCCAATTCGGCGATCGTCTTGGAGATGTCGTAGGTCGTCTCCGACGTGATGCGCCGGACCCGGTAATAGTTGATCTTGCTTTCGAAACGGGGGAGAACGGCCTCCGCCGCGCCCGAGAGGGCCGCCAGGGCCCTGGCGACGGACACCGGAACGTACATCCTCTGCCTCTTTCCCAGCCCGTCCTGCAGGGCGTGAAAGAAGTCCCCCCAGGTGGGCAGGACGCGGTTCGTCACGGTGTAGGCCCGGCCTTCGATCCCCGGCGTGACGAGGGCCAGCTCCGCGGCCCGGCACAGGTTCCCGACGTAGCAGTATCCGAAGCGCCAGCGGCCGCGGCCGGCGACGAGCGGCTTGCCCTGCTCGCAGCTCCGCATGAGCTTGGCGCTCGTGACCCGGTCGTTCGGCCCGAACACATCGCCGGGACGGAGGATGACGACCGGGAAGCCGCGGGTCGCGTGCTGATCGCGGAGCTCGCTCTCCGTCCGGATCTTGTGCCGCACGTAAGGCATGAAGGCCGCGGTGCGGCCGGGCCGCTCCTCCGAGATGTCCCGCCCGTCGAAGCCGAGGGTCAGCGCCGTCGAGACATAGACGAAGCGCCGCAGGGGCGCCCCGGACGCGCGGATCCGGCGCACGAAGCTCTGGGTCATGTCGAAGATGTTCCGGCTGCACTCCTCGTCTCCCGCCATGTCCGAGACGATGGAGGCCGAGTGGACGATGTGGGTCGTCCCGGCCGGCAGGTCGATCCGCTCGGAGAAGCGGAGGTCGCCCTTGATGAGCCTGACGTCGAGCCCCTCGAGGAAGTGGAGATCCGAGGATTCCCGGACCAGGGCGTCGACCTCCCAGCCGCGGCCGCGGAACCAGCGGCAGAGGTTGGAGCCGATGAAGCCGTTGGCGCCCGTGACGAGGACCCGGCTCATTTCGGCGTCTCCGGGGACCGGGACCGCGTCCGGCCGGCCCCTCCCACGCCCGTCGGATCGACGGCGCCGACGAGGATGACCAGGATGCCCGCGGCGATGCCGATGATCATGTCGGAGAGATAGTGGAAGCGGCCGTAGACGGTCGACGCGTAGAGCGAGAGGATGATGGGCGCGAGCCAGAGGAAACCGCGCTTCGTGTACTTCAAGGACATGAACCACATGACCGTGGCCACGGCGCAGTGCGGGCTCGGGACGGCGCCGCCCGGCTGGTGGATGTGGGCCCGGATCCACTCGGCGATGACGCCGAAGACCCCGCCCGTCAGGGGCTCCGTCAGGAGCGCTCGCACCTTTTCCCAATGCATCGGGCTGGCCACGGGAAAGAGGATGAAGCCCAGGCCGCAGGCGAGGTTGACCAGGCCCAGCTGGAAGAGGTAGTCCTCGTTGGCCGCCTCGCCGCGCTTGAAATAGATGATCGCGCCGAGAGCGGGGTAGATGACGATGTAGAAGACATAGACGAAGAACATCCATTCCGACAGCGGGACCGAGTAGAACTTCTGTATGGCGACGACCGGCTGGAAGCCGAGCACCGCCTGTTCCAAGGCGAGCACGCGGTCGTCCTGCCAGGGCAGGAAGACGAGCTGGAGCTGGTTGGCGGCCTTGTAGACCTGAAGGAAGGTCAGCTGCACGGCGGCGGTCCGCAAGACGAAGCGAAGCCAGGGCCGGCGGATACGGGCCAGGGCGGCCAGCGAGGCGAGATAGAGCGCGAGGAAGAGAAGGCTGATGCCGATGACCTTGAGAGGCTCGGCGACGCGGCCGTGAAAAACGGCGGCCAGCACGGTGAAGAGCACGAGCCCGCCGAGGGTGACGATATCGGTCAGCCCGATCTCGAGTCCGGCCACGACCAGCCGCCGCGTCTTCATCAGGCCCCCGCTCCCTCGCGCTGCCCGGCCGCGGCCGTTCCTGTCCTCGAAGGCCCGGACGGCCCGCCGCACCGAATCGCGCATCGTCGACCGGGGACGGAATCCCAGCTCGCGGCCGATCTTCGACCCGTCGTAGATCCAGAAACCGTCCCGCCCGGCCCGGACGATATCGCGGGTCAGGGCGGGCGGGCGCCCGCTCAGCCGGGACGACGCTTCGGCCAGCCGCGCGGCCAGGACCTGGGCGCCGAAGGGGACGCGAGACGCTGGATCCGGCCGACCCCGAGCTCCTCGGCCAGCGCCGCCGAGATCTCCGGCCAGGAGTAGGACCGGCCGTCCGTGACGTAATAGGTCTGGCCGATGCTCCGGACGTCCGCGGCGGCGAGGATGAGGGCCTCGACGAGGTCGTCGACGTCGACGAGACTCGTGCGCGGCCGCTCGTCGCCAACGTCGGGCACGATCCTTTTTTTGAGGAGGCCAATGGCCCGCTCGCAGCTCCTTCGAGCCCGGGCCGAGGACGTTAGGCGGTCTGACGATCGTCACGGGCAGGCGGTCCGAGGCCCCCAGGACGACGCGCTCGGCGGCCAGCTTGCTGCGGCCGTAGGCCGAAACGGGGCGGGGGGCGTCGGTCTCGGTCCCCGGCTTGTCCGGTCCGCTCGGCCCGGCGGCGGCGATGCTGGAGACGAGGACGAAGCGCTCGATCTTCGGAGCGGCCCCGAGGCAGGCCTCCACGAGATGCCGCGTCCCTTCGACGTTGGCGGCCTCGAAGGCCGCTTCATGGGCCGCCTGGACGATGCCGGCCAGATGGAAGACGTGATCCCGGTCCGCGACGGCGGCAGGGAGGGAAGAGGGATCGCCGAGGTCCCCGACGACGAGCCGGACGGGCTGGCCCTCCAAGGGCCGCGTGTCGCTCGTCCGGCGGACGAGACAAACGACGTCGTGGCCGCGATGGGCGAGGGTCGACGCCAACCGCCGTCCGATGAACCCGCTGGCCCCCGTGACCAGGGCTTTCATGATCCGGCCTCCTCATCGCGCCTCCCTCAGCCCCCGAGGCCTCTCGATTCTAACAAAAGTCGGCGGGGGAAGAAAGCGCGGCTCAGGCGCCGGCGGTGGCCGCGTGGACGACCATCGCCGATTCCGACTTCGTCGGCGTCCGGACGAGGATGCCCCGGCTCTCCAAGTTGAAGCCGCCGCGGGCGGCGATCATGTCGCGGGCCGCGGTCAGCCAGGCGTCGATCCCGGCGAAATCGGGATGGTGCCTCTCGTTGCTGTCGATGGGATAGAGGATGTTCTTCGCGGCCCAGTAATCGAGGGCGACGGGGTCCTGGCTGGCCGCGATGGCGTTGACGCGGCGCGTGGCCGAGGCCGGATAGCCGCCGAGCGCCTCGTGAGAGACCCAGACGGCGTCCATGATGTTGAGGACCGGGGTGTGGACCGAGACCATCATCTTGCCGCAGGTCTCGCCGAGCCCGCCGTAGTGGCGGAAATTCGATTGGCCGTCCGACATCGAGACCAGGCCGTACATGTGCTTGAGGGCCCCGGTGATCTCCGAGCCGCCCGTATCGTGGTGCTTGAGGACGGGGACGTTGATGAGCTTGAGGCCGGCGTCGTGGGCCGTTCCGCTCCAGATCCCTTCCCGGAGCTCGACGCGGCGGCCCCCGGCCGTGGTGAAGCAGGGGTACGAGACGTTCTCGAAGCTCCGGTAGCCGTTCGTGGCGTGGTCGCCGGCCCCGATGAACGTCCCCCGGATGGGGTCGAGAAGGAACGCCGATACCCGGGAATCCCGGAACAGGCTGTTGACGAGCCAGAGGAACGAATGGCTTTCGTCCTGGGCGTTGGCGTGGACCTCGCTGTTCCCGTAGGCGCTCGACGTATCGCAGGCCAGGCTGCCCCGGCCCTGGCCGTTCTCGACGATGACGACCTCGCCGTGGAAACCGTCGGGGTGCTCGAGGACGCGCTGGACGAGGCCCCGGACGAGGTCGGTGTTCGTGCAGCCGCGGTACTTCCACTGGGCGTTGACCTTGATCAGAACGACGTCTCCGGCGGCGATGAGGCCGTTCGACCCGTTCTCGGCGCCGGAGATGGAGGTGCGGTAGAACTTGAGCCCCTTGCCGCCCATGAGATCGATGAGGGTATCGATCCCGGCGTGCCGGTTCCCCGTCGTGAAGGCGTTGTCGGGGATCCCGGAGACCCGGAAGATGGGATTCCGGGTGTCCGTGGGGTCGATGGGCGTGTCCGTCGTCTGGCAGCCCGTAAAAGGCAGGGCGACCGCCCCCGCCACGGCCAGCTTGACGAAGTTCCGTCGCCTCATGGTCGCATCGTCCTTCCAGATGTTTAGTCGCGCGACTTCCATGATAGCACATAGGGTGGATATGACTGGCAGGAGGAGGGCGGTTCGGCCCGCGACCGGGCGGCGAACCGGCCGAAGAATGGAGTTGAATATGGAACGGAATAGGGGGAGGAGGGCCGCTCGGCGGCCGCTCAGTAGGCCGCGCCGACCTGGACGCCCGTAGCGCGAAGCAGCCGCCGGGTTCCGCTCGCGGTGATCAGGCGGACGACGACCTCGATCTCGGTCCCCACCTGCCACTGAGGCCCGCCGCGGGCTACCTTTTGCAGCTGGTGCAGGCGGGTTAGGCAGGGGGGACCGGCCTCTTCGGTAAAATCTCCTTCCCAGACTTCGTCGCCGGCGATCACCCAGACCTTGTCGGCATCGAGGCCAAGCGGATATGGCTGGCCGTCTTCCGCGGTTATCAGACAACCGGCGATGAGGCCCGTATCTTCCTCGGGGGTCCCCGGCATGAGGTTCATATAGACGGACGGCTCCAAGGTCATGATCCTTGAGCCGATTGAGATCCTGAAGCGGCGCCGCCAGCAGGTTCTCCAACGAAGGGACGGTCGGCCCCTGGCATCCCGCCATAAGGGCGGCGATCGCGACCAGAGCCAGGCACTTGGATCTCATGGCGTCTCCTCCTGAAGCATGATCGGCTGAATCCCCCTTTGGATCCAGCGAGTTTTGTGCCAAGCCTCAGTGTAGCCTTATCTCTTAATTATCAATGATTTACATGTCATTCTGAGAACGCCGATCCTGCATTTTTTTGGATTTATCCCAATATTTGGATTTTTCACCCTGCCGGATCATCCTCAGTTCGAGCGCCCAAGGCGCCTTTTCTCGGCGGCCGCCCCTGTTGACGCGGCCGGGAGGCCGTGGGATAATACTTCAAGCATGAAAAAGGGCGCGGTCCTCGCTTTCATCGTACTTTTCACCGTCTGCATGTTCCATTTCTATTTCGAAGAGGACCATTGCCCCGTCCACTGCCCCTCCCGGGGCGGCGGATTGGTCCACCCCCATCCCCACCACGGCGGCGCTTCGGTCTGCCTTTGCTTCTGGACTTCTCTCGCCGGCCCCGAGACCGACGATTTCCAGCCCGCCGGCGCGCTTCTGGCCTTTCTTCCTCCCCCGGCCGCGGATCCCATCATCATGATGGCGGTCGCGGACATCACGCCTCCCC
The DNA here is from genome assembly GCA_963843505.1 of Candidatus Aminicenantota bacterium. Classification (GTDB taxonomy): domain Bacteria; phylum Acidobacteriota; class Aminicenantia; order Aminicenantales; family Saccharicenantaceae; genus RBG-16-66-30. The sequence goes on from CAWJKR010000008.1 coordinate 460,476, forward strand.
CCAGATCTTCCCTCGTCTAGGCTCGTCCCGGTTTCCCCCCGACGCCCTGACAAGGAGGATTGCCATGCCGGTCAAAAGACCGTTCGTATTCGCCGTCGCCGCGGCGATCATCATCATGATCCCGGCCCTTTCGGCCCAAGAAAGCGGCCTCACCGTCGATCAAGCCGTCGACATCGCCCTGGCCCGGAACCCCGAGGTCCTGGCGGCCATGACGCGGATCGACGCCGCCCGGGGCCGGACGCTCCAGCTGAGGTCCCGCCCCGAGCCCCAAGTCCAGGCCAGCGTCGAGGGCGTGCCCATCCCCGGCCTCAAGAAGCAGGGCGACCAGACCGAGATCCATCTCGGCATCGAACAGGCCTTCGAGTATCCCGGCAAGCGGGCCCTGCGGACCGAGATCGGCCGCACCGGGGAGGACATGGCCGCGGCCGAGCTCGACCGGGTCCGGCTGCTCCTCGCGGCCCGGGTCAAGAAGGCCTACTGGACCGCCGCCTTCGCCGGCGGCGCCGCCGAGGCCCTCGAGCGCTCGATCGGCCGGCTCGACGCCCTCCTCGAGGACCTGCAATCGAAGTACCGGACCGGCGCGGCCGCCTACGCCGACGTGCTGAGGGCCCGCGCCGAAAAAGCCCGGCTGAGGAACCAGATCCTCGAGCAGGGCAAGGAAAAGCGCACGGCCGAGCTCGAGCTCGACCGGCTCCTCGGCCGCGACCCCGGCGCGCCCGTCGCGCTGCTGAGCCCGCTGCCGTTCGTTCCCTTGGCGGTCGACGCGGCCTCGCTTCTCGAGCGGGCCCGGACGACGCTGCCGTCGTTCCGGCTCTCGACCCTGGGCATGGAGCAGGCCGCTTCCGTCGTGAAGCTGGCCGGTCTCAGCCGGCGCCCCGATTTCCTGGCCGGCTTCCTCCTCCCGAGCGTCCGTCCCAACGCCTGGGGCGTTTCGTTCGGTCTGACCATGCCCTTCCTCAGGCCCGGCCGGGCCCGGGGCCTGCGCATGGAGGCCGCCGCCGACGCCGAGGCCGTCCGGCTCGGCGCCGAGGCCCTCGACCGCCGGGTCAGGACGGCGATCGAAAGCGCCTTCGTCGCCGCCAAATCGGCCGAGGAACAGGTCCTCGTCTACGAGAAAGGCCTGCTCCAGGAGCTCGAGGACGAGCTCGGCATCCAGCTCGAGTACTTCCGTTACGGCAAGGCCGAAGCGTTCAGCCTCCTCGACCTCCACCGGACCTACGTCCTGGCCCAGGTCGAGCATCTGCGCGCCCTGCTCATCTACAACCTCGCCCTGGCCGACCTCGAAGTCGCCGGCGAATCCATGGACTGATGGAGAATCGCATGAAGACGTTGTCCCGATATCTTCTCTGGGCCGCCCTGCCGGCCCTCATCCTCTTCGCGGGCTGCCGCGCCAAGAACAACCCCGAGGCCGAACACGCGGCCGAGATCGTCGCGCATGAAGCCGAAGCCCCGGCGTCCGTGACGCTGACGGACAAGGCCGTCGCGGCGGCGGACATCAAGACGGAAGTCGTGGCCGCGCGGTCCGTCGCGCGGCGGACCAAAGCCGCGGGCGAGCTCGAATGGAACGCGCGCCGCGTCGTCCATCTCACGGCCCGGACCCCGGGCCGTCTCGAGCGCGTCCTCGCCGTCGAGGGCGACCGCGTCCGCGAAGGCCAGCTCCTGGCCGAGATCTACAGCCCGGATTACCTGACCGTTCAGGCCGAATACATCCAGGCCGCGGCCAGGGCCCGGCGCCTGGCCGGCAAGGCGGGCGAGGAAGGACCGGCCCGGGCCTTCCTGGCCGGGGCCCGGGAACGCCTCGTGCTTCTGGGCGTCCCGGCCTCCGAGATCGAGGCCCTCGACGCCCAGGCCGTGCCCAAGCCGCTGCTCGCCGTGCGGGCGCCGCTTTCCGGCACCGTCCTCGAAAGCGGGGTCGTCGCCGGCGACGCCGTCGAGCTCGGAACGAGCCTCTTCCGGCTGGCCGACCCGTCGACGCTCTGGGCCTGCCTCCACATCCAGGAGAAGGACCTGGCCGCGGTGAAAGCGGGGACGGACGTCGTGCTGAAGACCCAGGCCTATCCCGGCGAGGAGTTCCGCGGCCGGCTCACCCTCGTCGGCGACGTCATCGAACCGGCGACCCGGACGATCGAGGGCCGGGTCGAGGTCCCCAATCCGTCGGGCAAGCTCAAGGCGGGGATGTACGTCGACGCGTCGGTCGCGGCCGCGGGCGAAAGGACCGCCATCGCGGTGCCCGAAGCCGCGGTCCAGGACGACGAGGGACATCCCATCGTTTTCGTCAAGACGGGGGACAGGACCTTCACCCGGCGCGAGGTCGAGGCCGGCGAGCCGTTCGCCGGGTACGTCGAGATCCTCAGCGGCCTCGCGGCGGGGGAGATCGTCGTCACGTCGGGAGGCTTCCTCCTGAAATCCGAGCTGCGCAAGGGCGGGCTGGAGGACGAACATGGGCATGATTGAACGCCTCGTCGAGGGGTCGCTCCGCAAGAGGGCCTTCGTCGTCATCGGCGTTCTCTTCCTCGTCGCCCTTGGCGCCTGGTCCGTTCTGAATATCTCGATCGACGCCTTCCCGGACGTGACCAACATCCAGGTCGAGGTCCTGTCCACCGCCCCGGGCATGTCGCCTCCGGAAGTCGAGCGGTTCGTCACCTATCCCATCGAGATCGTGATGCGGGGCCTGCCCCGGCTCGACCAGGTCCGGTCGATCTCGAAGTCCGGGCTGTCGGTCGTCACGATCGTCTTCGAGGACGGCGTCGACATCTATTTCGCCCGCCAGCTCGTCCTCGAGCGGCTGATCGAGGCCAGGGAGCGCGTCCCCGCGGGCACGGAGATCGCCATGGGGCCCGTTTCCACGGCCATGGGCGAGATCTATCAGTACACCCTCCTCGGGGACATGCCGGCCGGGATGAGCTCGAAAGAATACTTGACCCAGGTCCGGACGGTCCAGGACTGGATCCTGGCCCCTCTGCTCAAGTCCGTGCCCGGCGTCAACGAGATCAACTCCTTCGGCGGCTACATCAAGCAGTACCATGTCACCGTGGATCCGGAGAAGCTTCTCGCCTATGACCTCACCCTCGGGGAGATCGGCGAGGCGCTCCGCCGGAACAACCTCAACGTCGGCGGCAACATCCTGGAGCGCGACGAGCGGCAGTTCCTGGTCCGGGGGATCGGACTGCTCCAGAGCGTCGCGGACATCGGCGCCGTGGCCCTGAAGACGGAGGCGGGCGTGCCCGTGCTCCTGAGGGACGTGGCCGGGGTCGAGTCCGGCCAGGCCGTCCGTCAGGGCGGCGCGGTCAAGGACGGGACGGGCGAGGTCGTCGGCGCCGTGGTCATGATGCTCCGCGGCGCCAACGGGCGGGCGGTCGTCCGGGCCATCGAGCACCGGGTCGGCGAGATCAACGGCTCGGGCGTCCTGCCGCTCGGGCTCCGCATCGAGCCCTATCTACAAGCGCTCGGACATCATCAATCGGGCCGTCCACACCGTGACCGAGGCCCTGCTCATCGGGTCGCTGCTGGTCATCCTCGTCCTCTACGCCTTCCTGCGCAGCTTCCGCGGCGCGTTCATCGTCGTCCTGGCCCTGCCGCTCTCGGTCCTGTTCACGTTCGTCACGATGAAGATCTTCGGGCTCTCGGCCAACCTCATGTCGCTCGGCGGCCTGGCCATCTCCATCGGCATGATCATCGACGCGACCATCATCCAGGTGGAGAACGTCCAGCGGCACCTCTCGGAGAAGGGGGTCGGGACGCCACAAGCTATCGACGGTCCTCAAGGCCATCCTCGAGGTCCGCAAGCCGTCCATCTTCGGCGAGCTCATCATCGCCCTGACCTTCATCCCGATCTTCGCGCTCCAGGGGATCGAGGGCAAGATGTTCCTGCCCCTGGCCTTCACCCACGTCATCGCCCTGTTCGCCTCGCTCATGCTTTCGCTCGTGGCCATCCCGGCCTTCTGCTATATGGTCCTCAAGCCTCAGCCGGAGCGGAAGAGCTTCATCGTCGAGGGGGCCAAGAAGGCCTATCTGCCGGTCCTGCGGTGGGGCCTGAAGCGCAAGGGCGTCGTCGTCGCGGTCGCCGTCGTGCTGCTGGCCGGGACGGTCGCCGTGATCCCCCGGCTGGGAACGGAGTTCATGCCCATCATGGACGAGGGCGGCCTGGACACCGACATCCAGTTCCTGCCCGGCATCTCCCTCGACGAGTCCCTGGCCATGAGCCGCAAGGTCCAGGCCCGCCTCATGGAATTCCCCGAGGTCGTGACGATCATCGGCAAGACGGGACAGACCGGCATCGCCCTGGAAGCCCGGGGCGTCGAGAAGACGGGCTATGTCGGCGTGTTCAAGCCGAGGAAGGAATGGACTTCGGCCCGGAGCCGCGAGGAGCTCATCGACCTCATGCGCGAGGCGGTCGAGGACTTCCCGGGGATGAACATCTCGTTCAGCCAGCCGATCGCCTGCCGCATCGACGAGCTCGTCGCCGGCACGCGGGCCCAGCTCATCATCAAGCTCTTCGGCGAGGACCTGGACGTCCTCAAGGCCAAGGCCGACGAGATCGCGGCCGCCCTCGGCCGGGTCCGGGGCGCGACGGACATCAACCTCGAGAGGATCGCGGGGCAGCCCTACATCACGGTCCGGCCCGACCGGGCGCGCATCGCCCGCCTCGGCCTCAACGTCGAGGACGTCCAGTCCGTCGTGGAGGCGGCGGTCGGCGGCAAGACCGTGACCCAGATCTACGAGGGGGACAAGTACTTCGACCTCCAGGTCCGCTACCCGGAGGAGCGGCGCAATTCCATCGAGTCGATCGGGGCCATCCTCGTCCGGACGCCGGGCGGGGCGCGCGTCCCCCTGAGCCAGGTGGCGGACATCGCCATGCTCGAGGGGCCCAGCCAGATCAGCCGCGAGGCCGGCCAGCGCCGGATCGGGGTCGAGTGCAACATCAGCGGCCGCGACCTGGGCGGCTTCGTCGCCGAGGCCCGCCGGGAGATCGGACGCGCCGTCACGCTGCCGCCGGGCTATTTCCTCGACTGGGGCGGGCAATTCGAAAACCAACAGCGCGCCATGCAGCGGCTGGCGATCATCCTGCCGGCCACGATCGGCCTGATCCTGCTGCTCCTCTTCGTGACCTTCGGCTCGCTCAGGGTCTCGCTCCTCGTCATCCTCGACCTGCCCTTCGCCCTGATCGGCGGGGTCCTGGCTCTCTACTTCTCGGGGCTCTATCTCTCCGTCCCGGCCTCGGTCGGCTTCATCGCCCTCTTCGGCATCGCCGTCCTCAACGGCATCGTCCTCCTGTCGTACATCACCCAGCTCCAGGAGGAGGGGAAGCCGCTCGGCGAGGCCATCGTCCAGGGCTGCCTCAACCGCCTGCGCCCGGTCCTGATGACGGCCACGATCACGATCTTCAGCCTGGCGCCGCTTCTCTTCGCCCAGGGGCCGGGGTCGGAGATCCAGCGGCCGCTGGCCGTCGTCGTCGTCGGCGGCCTGGTCACGTCCACGATCCTGACGCTCTTGGTGCTGCCCGTTCTCTATAGCTGGCTCGGCGGCGGGAAGCGAGCGCCCAGCAACAGCTAAAGAAGATGGGGTCAAACCTATACCTTTTTAATTTTCGAGGCTAGCCGTACCGGGGGCTGCTCGAAAATTAAAAAGGTATAGGTTTGACCCCGTCTTATCCCTATGTTATAAATCGCCCTCATGAAGAGCGTCCTGTTCGCCACGAAGAGCCTCGAGCAGCTGACGCAGGAGGCCTCGTCGGAGTCCTCCGGTCTCAAGCGCGTCCTCGGCCCCTGGCACCTCATCTTCCTCGGCGTCGGGGCCATCGTCGGGGCCGGCATCTTCGTCATGACCGGCCACGTCGCCGCCCAGTACGCCGGGCCCGCCGTCACGCTGTCCATCGTCCTCGCCGGGGTCACGTGCGCCTTCGCCGGGCTCTGCTACGCCGAGTTCGCCTCGCTCATCCCCATCGCCGGCAGCGCCTACACCTACGCCTATTCGACCCTCGGCGAGATCTTCGCCTGGATCATCGGCTGGGACCTCATCCTGGAATACTCGGTCGGCGCGACGACCGTGGCCATCGGCTGGTCCGGCTACGTCGTCAGCTTCCTCAAGGGCGTCGGGATCAATTTCCCGGCCGCCCTGGCCGACGCGCCCTACGCCTTCGATCCCAAGTCCGGCGCGTGGACGCGGACGGGCTCGTTCATCAACCTCCCGGCCCTCCTGATCATCGCCCTCATCACCATCGTCCTCGTCCGGGGCATCCGCGAGTCGGCCTCGGTCAACTCCGTCATCGTCTTCCTGAAGATCAGCATCATCCTCGTCTTTGTCGGCGCGGGCATCTTCTTCATCAAACCGGAGCTGTGGCATCCCTTCATCCCCGCCAACCAGGGGCAATCCGGCTTCTTCGGCTGGAGCGGGATCCTCCGCGGGGCCGGGGTGATGTTCTTCGCCTACCTCGGCTTCGACGCCGTCTCGACCGCCGCCCAGGAGGCCAAGAACCCCAAGCGGGACATGCCCATCGGCATCCTCGGATCGCTCTTCGCCTGCACGGCCATCTACATCGTCTTCTCCCTCGTCCTCACGGGCGTCGTCCCCTACAACGAGCTCAACGTCACCGCCCCCGTGGCCGTGGCCATCGACGCCATGCGGCTCTTCTGGCTCTCGCCCCTCATCAAGATCGCCGCCATCGTCGGGCTCATGTCGGTCATGATGGTCCAGCTCATGGGCCAGCCGCGGATCTTCTACACCATGGCCAAGGACGGGCTCCTGCCGCCGGCCGCGGCCAAGATCCACCCCAAGTACGGCACGCCCCACGTCACCACGATGATCACCGGCATTCTCGTCGGCGTCGCCGCCGCGCTCCTGCCCATGGGCATCGTCGGCGAGCTCGTCAGCATCGGGACGCTCTTCGCCTTCGCCATCGTCTGCGGCGGCGTCCTCGTCCTCCGCTACACCCGGCCCGACATCCCGCGGCCGTTCCGGACGCCCCTCGTCCCGTTCGTCCCGCTTCTCGGCATCTTTTCCTGCGTCTACCTGATGACCTTCCTGTCCAAGGACACCTGGATCCGCCTCATCGTCTGGATGGCGATCGGGCTGGTCATCTACTTCACCTACGGCATCCGCAAGAGCAAGCTCAGGAGAAGGCCATGAACGTCCCCGCCGCTCCCCCCGCCGCCGCCGCCGTCGAGGCCGGGGCCCACGCACTTCAAGCGCGAGATGTCCCTCTTCGACGCCATGATGATCGTCATGGGCGCCATGATCGGCTCGGGCATCTTCATCGTCAGCGCCGACATCGCCCGCACGGTCGGCTCGCCCGGCCTCCTGCTCCTCGTCTGGCTCATCACCGGCATCGTCACGATCATCGGCGCCTTGAGCTACGGCGAGCTGGCCGGGATGATGCCCCACGCCGGCGGCCTCTACGTCTACCTGCGCGAGGCCTACGGCCCGCTCATCGGCTTCCTCTACGGTTGGACGACCTTTCTCGTCATCCAGACCGGGACCATCGCCGCGGTGGGCGTCGCCTTCGCCAAGTTCACGGGCCTGCTCGTCCCCTGGTTCAGCGAGAAGCACGTCCTGGCGAACGCCCTGGGCCTGAAGGTCTCGGCCGCCCAGCTCCTGGCCATCGTCAGCATCATCGTCCTGACCTGGCTCAACATGCGCGGCCTGCGCACCGGCAAGACCATCCAGGGGATCTTCACGGTGACCAAGACGGTCGCGCTCGGCGGCCTCATCCTGCTCGGCTTCGTCGTCGGGGCCAACGCCGCGGCCATCAAGGCCAATCTGGCCGGCCTCTGGAAGGCCTCCTGGACCCATATGGCGGCCGGCCAGATCGTCTCGGTCGAGCCGCTGACGGGCCTCATGCTCCTGGCGGCCATCGGCGCGGCCATGGTCGGGTCGCTCTTCGCCTCGGACGAATGGTACACCGTGACCTACATCGCCGGCGAGGTCAAGAACCCCCGCAAGAACATCCCCCTGAGCCTCGTCCTCGGGGCGGGGATCGTCATCCTGCTCTACTTCCTGGCCAACGTCGCCTACGTCGTCACCCTGCCGGTCCTCGGCAGCCCGGACGCGGCCGACGTCATGGGCCGGGGCATCCAGTTCGCCCAGTCCGACCGCGTCGGCACCGCGGCCGCCGAGATGATCTTCGGCGGCCCGGCGGCCCTCATCATGGCCGTGCTGATCATGATCTCCACGTTCGGCTGCAACAACGGCCTCATCCTCTCGGGCGCCCGCGTCTACTACGCCATGGCCAGGGACGGCCTGTTCTTCAAGTCCACGGGCACCCTGAACCGGAAGTCGGTCCCGGGCACGGCCCTCGTCGTCCAATGCGTCTGGGCCTGCCTGCTCTGCCTCTCCGGCACCTACAGCGACCTTCTGGACTACGTCGTCTTCGCCGTGCTGATCTTCTTCGTCCTGATCGTCTCCGGGATCTTCATCCTCAGGAAGAAGCACCCCGACTGGGAGAGGCCGTACAAGGCCTGGGGCTATCCCGTCGTGCCCGCCCTCTATGTCCTGGTCGCGGCGGCCATCGCCGTCGACCTGCTCGTCTTCAAGACGAAGTACACATTCCCCGGCCTGCTCATCGTCCTGATGGGCATCCCGGTCTATCTCATCCGCAAGCGTTTCGCCCGGACGCGGGCCTAGGCCTATTTCTTCCGCTCGGCGGCGAGAACGCCGCCGATCATGTATTCCCGGGGCGTGAACTCCTGGACCCAGACGCGGATCGATTCGAGCGGGGCCCCGATCGAATCGTGCACGGCCGCGGTGACCGCGGTGAGCAGGGCCTTCTTCTGTTCGTCCGTCCGGCCTTCGAGCATGTGGATCTCGACGAGTGGCATGGCCGACTCCTTCTGTTTGACTTTGCGGAGGCCTTCTGATAATACCATAGAAAAGACGGACACCCATGATCATCAAGACCCGCGAGATCGATAACATCGTCGTCTTCGACGTCGAGGGCGAGATCCGCCGCACCGACACGGCCCAGGAGACCCTCCACAGCCTGGTCGAAGCCCAGCTCGACCGGGGCCGGAGGAACGTCCTGCTCAACCTCGGCGGCGTGGAGTTCATCGACAGCTTCGGCGTGGGCCAGATCCTGGCCAGCTACATCTCGACCCAGAACCTCGGCGGCCGGCTCAAGCTCTGCCAGATCTCCCACAAGCTCCTCCTCATCTTCCAGATCACCATGCTGACCAAGGTCCTCGAGATCCACGAGGATTGCGACCGGGCCTTGGAGAGCTTCAGGAAGGCCTGACCTTCCGGGGGCCTGAGGGGGGAGGGGAGTGCCCGACGGGCGGCTCGAAAGGATCCTGAGAGGCTTCGGGGACGTCCGCGGCCGCGAGGCCCGCGCCGCCCTGTCCCTGTCCGCGTACTTCTTCCTGATCACTTTCACCTTCTACATCATCAAGCCGGTCAAGGAGAGCTTCCTGATCGGCACCGCCCCGACCTGGTGGCCTTTCGCCGAGCTGGCCACGGCCCTGCTCATCGGCTTCGTCGTCGCCCTCAACGCCCGGCTCCTCGACCGCCTGCCCCGGCGGACCTACCTGACGGCCTCGCTCCTGTTCTTCATCGCCAGCCTCCTCGCCTTCTGGTTCGTCTTCGACGTCCACCAGAAGAGCCTGGTCATGACGCCCGTGGCCGACGCGTCCGGCATCTTCTTCTTCCTCTGGGCCCAGGTCATCATCCTGAACTCCTGGAACGTCGTCGTCATCGTCTTCTGCTTCTGGGCCGACATCTTCATCGCCCTGTCCGTGACCCAGTTCTGGATCTCCGTCAACGACATCTTCGACCCGCACCAGGCCAAGCGGCTGGTCGGGCTCTTCGTCGCCGGGGGCCTTTTCGGCGGCATCGCCGGCTCCGGCGCCGCCGCGCTGGTCACCTTCGCGCGCGTCATCCACGCCGAGGACCTTCTTCTCGTCTGCCCCGTCCTGCTCGTCCTGGCCCTCGTCGTCATCAACGTCGTCTACGCCGAGCAGCGCAAGATCGACGCCGCGGTCGGCGACGAGCGCATCGCGCGGGGCTCCAAAGTCGGGTATCTCGAGAGCTTCCGGACCGTCCGGCGGGACCGCTACCTCCGCCTGCTGGCGGCGATGCTGGCCTCGGCCATGGTCGCCGGCTCCCTCATCAACTACCAGTTCAAGACGGTCGTCAAGAGCATCGTCACCAACGATCAGCAGAGGACGGCGGCCATCGCCGGGTTCTTCCTGATCATCCTGGTCGTTTCGACGGTCTTCCACCTCCTCACGACCGGCCGCGTCCTCAGGACCTACGGCATCCGCTGGGCCATCCTCGTCGCGCCGGCCCTGCTGCTGCTGGGATCGGCGGCGGTCTTCCTGATCCCCGCCGGGGCGATGCTCGCCTGGGCCTGTTTCGTCCGCGGCGGCGACAAGACCTTCGACAACACGCTCAGCCAGTCCGTCCGCGAGCTGCTGTATATCCCCGTGTCCGCGGACGTCAAATACCGGGCCAAGCTCTTCATCGACATGTTCGTCAGCAAGTTCGCCACGGGCCTCGGCGCCGCGCTCTTCCTTCTCCTCTACTCCACCCGGCAGTTCGCCTACCGCACCGACCAGCCGCTGGCCGTCGTCCGCGAGATCGGCCTCGCCGTCCTCGTCTTCCTGGCCCTCTGGCTTGTCCTGACCCGGCTCGTCTACCGGGAGTACCCGGCGGTCCTGAAGAAGGACCTCGGCCGGCTCTGGGTCCCCGGCCAGGACGTCGTCGACAAGCACATCGACGAGAAGCTCGTCCGCGAGGTCTTCGAGGCCATCCAGAGCCGCGAGCGCAGCACGACGCTCTACTACATGAACCTCTTCAACCTCGTCCGGTCGAACAACCTGACCCCCGAGCTCAAGGAGCTCCTGGGCATCAAGCGGGACGAGATCAAGGCCCGGGCCATGGACGCCCTGTTCGACGTCGGCGGCGAGGCCTTCTTCCCCGGCCTCGACGAGGCCATCACCGACACGGAGTTCCAGAAGGAGATCGACCTCATCTTCCTGCTGCCCTCCTACCAGAAGATCATGGACGACCGCCTCGGCGGGATCGTCGGCCTCGCCCGTCCGAGGTCGACCGGATCGAGGCGGCCAACAGCATCTGCCGGATGGCGCCGAGCCCCTCGACGATCGAGGCCCTGAGCCCGCCTCCTCCAGGACCCCTCGCCCGACGTCGTCCTCTACGCCCTGAACAGCGCCTCCGTCCACCGGCGCCGCGAGCACCTGCCGCTCATCGTGAGGCAGCTGGCCAATCCCCGGACGGTCGCCGAGGCCCAGACGGCGCTGGCCGCCTACGGGCCCGATGTCCTCGGGCTTCATCGCCCCGGTCCTCCGCTCGGCCGACGAGCCCCTGGAGGTCCGCCGGGCCATCCCGGACGTTCTGGCCCGGATCGGCACCCAGAAGGCCGCCGACATCCTCGTCGCCGAGCTGGCCCGCCGCCGCGACGACATGGAGCAGCCGCTCGTCGACGCCCTCTACAAGCTCCGCGCCGCCCGGCCCGAGGTCCGCTTCCGGAGAAGGACGTCCGGCCGGAGCTCCTCCATCCTGATCCGTCAGGGCCTGCGACCTCGTCACGGACCCGCCCGGCTCCCCGGACGCGGCCAAGGCGCAGCTGGACGATCCGCGATCCGGCGCGTCTTCGACCTCCTGACGCTCCTCTATCCGCGCGAGGAGATCGTCAACGACTACCAGAACATCCTCCAGGGGACCGCCAAGTCCGTCGACTATTCCCTCGAGCACCTCGACAACCTCCTCGACCGGGAGGTCAAGGAGCTCCTTTTCCCGCTCATCGAGGACCTGCCGGCCGACGAACGGTGCCTGCGCCTGAAAAAGGCGCTGAGGTTGAAATGACGGGCCGCGTCATTTAGAATGAAGAGGAAGGGCGAGCCATGGCCAACCTGTACATCTACCCGAAGACCGGAGAGCCCTCGACCTTCCCCCTGGGCCCGCGCCGCGTGACGATCGGCCGGTCGGCCGCGAACGACATCGTCCTCTCCGACCAGTTCAGCTCGGGCTGCCACGCCGTCGTCGTCCCGACCGAGCGGGGCTACGCCCTGGTCGACCAGGGCAGCAAGAACGGGACCTTCGTCAACGGCCGCCGCGTCAGCGGCGAGATCGATCTCGCCCGCGGCGACGAGATCCTCATCGGCTCGACCCGCTTCTACTTCGACAAGGACTTCCAGCCCTCCGTCGAGACCGTCGAGGGCACGACCTTCACCCACAGCTCGAACACGATCATCCAGGTCAAGGACCTCCTCAAGAAGCCGCGGCCGGCCAGCGCGCCTCGTGAAGACCCCGGGCGGCGGGCTCGACCTCGAGCGCTTCCAGCAGGACCAGAAGATCATCGCCGGTCGTGGGCGAGGTCAGCCAGGCCCTCATCTATCACATGCCCCTCGACAAGCTCCTCGACCACATCATGGACGTCCTCATCCAGCACCTGCCCATGGACCGGGGCGTCCTCATGCTCAAGAACGAGGAGACCCAGGCCCTCGAGCCCAAGGTCGTCCGGGTCCAGAACGGCGCCCTGCGGACCCAGAGCATCTTCGTCAGCCAGACGATCGTCAAGACGGCCCTGGAGCGCAACTCGGCCATCCTCATCTCCGACATCCAGGCCGACGAGGGCCTGCGGGCCCAGATGAGCGTCGTCCAGGCCCAGATCCACTCGGCCATGTGCGTGCCGCTCTGGAACAACCAGGACATCATCGGCCTGATCTACTGCGACCGGGCCTCGCTCATCGAGCAGTTCACGGAGGACGACCTGCGCCTCCTGACGCTTCTCGCCAACCTGGCCGCCGTGAAGATCGAGAACGCCCGCCTCATCGACGAGTCCATCAAGGCCCTCCAGTACGAGCGGGAGATCGCCCTGGCCGTCCAGATCCAGAAGAACTTCCTGCCCCGGGACGAGCCGGACTTCGCGCCCTACGAGATCAGCGGCAGCGCCCGGGCCTGCCGCCGCGTCGGCGGCGACTATTACGATTACATCGCCATCGACAAGGACCGCCTGGCCGTCGTCATCGCCGACGTCTCGGGCGTCGGCGTCAGCGCCTCCCTGCTCATGGCCTCGCTGCGCGGGGCCCTCCACGAGAAATTCCCCGGGACCGTCGATCTCGGCGAGCTGGCCGCCAAGCTCAACGATTTCGTCTACGCGAGCTCGGACAGCCACCTCTTCATCTCGTTCTTCCTGGCCATCCTCGACCGGGCGCAGGGACGAGGTCTCCTTCATCAACGCCGGCCACAACCCGCCGCTCCTCCTGGGGCGCAAGGGGCCGGCCCGTCTCCTCGAGAGCACCGGGCCCTGCCTGGGGATGTTCCCGGCCCAGGCCTTCGCCGAGCAGACCGTCGCCCTCGGCGCCGGCGACATCCTCTGCCTTTACACCGACGGGATCGTCGAGAGCCGGAAGGGCGAGCACGACGAGTACGGGGTCGAGCGCCTGGCGGAGAAGGCTCAGGGAGCTCGGCCGGCCTGCCGGCCGCGGAGGTCCGGGACAAGATCTTCGAGGACGTCCTCGCCTTCAGCGGCTGCGCCGAAGCGGGCGACGACATGACGCTCGTCGTCGTCAAGCGGAACCCGTGAAGAACGCGGACGTGAGGCGCACCGGGACCGGCGAGGACGCCGCGGAGCTCCGCGTTTCCGCCGACCTCAAGGCCATCGACCGCGTCCGCGGCTTCCTCAGGGAGGCCATCGCCGACCTGCCCTTCGATGAGCAGGACCGGCTCAAGATCGAGCTGGCCCTTCACGAGATCTGCGTCAACATCGCCCGCTATGCCTATCCCCGCGGACGCAAGGGCGAGATGACCGTGCGCATCTGGCGGGACGGCGGTTCGCTGTTCATCGAGGTCCGGGACAAGGGCATCCCCTTCAATCCCGTCCGGAAGAAGAACCCCGACCTCATGGTCAAGCTCCGGCGCGGCGTCCCCGGCGGGCTGGGCGTCTACTTTTTCAAGACGCTGATGGACGGCCTGTCCTACCGGCGGACGGGCGGACAGAACATCCTGACCGTCCGCAAGTCCCTCTGATCAGTAGAAGACCTTGTCTTCCCCGTTGGCCCTGACCAGCCGGTCGATCTCCGCCAGGATGAGGTCCCGCCGGATGAGGACGGCGCGGATCTCCTCGTCGGTGAGATAGCTCCCGACGACCGACTTGATCGCGGCGAAATCGAGGGACTTGACCTTGTCGACGACCGCCCGGGGCAGCTCGCTCATGAGCATCGGCCCCGCCGGGCTCTTGGCCGAATAGAGGAGTCCCTTGGTGAACTTGCCCGACGTCCGGAACGACCGGGAATGGTCGATGAGGATCATCCGCCAGTCGCGCGTGATCAGGATCTGGTTCGAGTGGCGGTCCTCGTTGGCGATGAGGTTGTCGAAGAGCCGCTGCAGATAGGTGGCCCGGTTCCAGCCGAGGACCTTGATCGGGGGCATCTTGATCCGCTTCTCGTCCCTGTCCCTGAGCGACATGGCAGTCGTCGATCCAGTATTGGCAGGAGCCGCGGTCGCCGCGAAAACGGCGCTCGACCGTGGGGGGGACCATGCCGAGCCCGAGGTACTTGTCGAGACGGTAGGCGGCGATCTCGTAGTGCCAGCCTTCCCAGTAGCCGCCCATGCGGCCCTCGGGGTTCTTCCAGAGGCCCCGATGTGTGACGCCGCCGAGCTTGAGCGTCAGGACCCAGGGCGAGGTCACGGCCTCGGCCCCGCTCAGCTGCTTGCTTCCGACTCGATCACGGCCGCCTTCTCGAGGAATTCCTCCCACTTGCTCGCGCTGGGCCAGCTCGTCGGGAAGGAACTGGAGCGGGGCGGGGGAGACCGCCGCGGGCGGGCCGGGCGAGGCCTTGTCCGCGGGGGCCCCGGCGTCGACGCAGGCCAGCAGGATCGCGCCGAGAGGCAGGAGGACGGCCAGGCCGGTCGATAGGAAGCGCTTGTTCCCTCTCAATACAGCACCGCCTCTTCGCCCTGTTCCTCGACCATCCGGGCGATCTCCCGGAGGAGGATGTCCCGGCGGGCGAGGACGGCCTTGATCTCCCTGTCGGTGAGCGTCTTCCCGACGGCCTCGCGGATGTTCTCGAAGGTCAGGGTCTTGATCCTGTCGACGAACCAGCGGGGCAGGCGGCGAAAGAGGAACGGCTCGCCCAGGGCCGACGTCTTGAGGCCGTCGCGGCCGAACATGAGACGCTCCGAGTACTCGCCGCCCGCACCGGAAGGACCGCGAGTGGTCGAAGACGATCGTCCGCCAGTCCTCGGTATAAAGGATGTTCTGCTGGGTCCGGTCCTCGTTGGCGATGAGGCTGTCCCAGGCCCGGGTCAGCCATTTCATCTTGTCGGTCCGGTCCTTGGCCTCGTCGGGGATGGGGATGCCCTGCTCGATGACCTTGAGCAGGCTGTACTTGCTCTCGGCCCAGAGGACCAGGGCGCCCGGCTTGCCCTGGAACTCGCGCTCGACGGCCGGGGGGACCATGTTCGTCCCGAGGAGCTTGTCCATGCCGTAGGCGGCGATCTCGTATTGCCAGCCCTCGAGGTGGCCGCCTTGCAGGCCGCGGGGGTTCTTCCAGGCGGCCGCGAGCTCGACCCCGTCCTTGCGGAGATAGAGCTTGAGCGGTTTCGTCACGCCTTCGCCGATCTCCTCGAAGCGGACGATCTCGGCCGTGCGGAGGAACTCCTCCCGGGCCGGCCTCAGGGCGATCTCATCGGGCCGGAACTGGGCCCACGAGCCGGGCGGACCGGCCGCCGCGGCCAGGGCCAGGACGAAGAGGACGGCGACGCGTTTCATGACATCCTCCCCCGACGATGAACGGACCGTTCCGATGATAGTCTCACGTCGGGACGATTTCAAGGCCGCCCGGCGGCCTCCTGAGCGACGGCCGCGTCGCACGCGGCCTTGCGCTTCCCGTAGGCCGGGATGATCTTGAGGCAGATGACGAGCAGGACCGCGATCACGGCGACGTTGAGGAGCGCGTAGCGCTCGATCCGCAGCCCCAGGAGCTGGGTCCCGGCCAGGACGGCCAGGGCCGAGAGGGTATCGCCGCCGCGGACGAAGAAGGTGTCGATGGCCGCCTTGGCCTTGTACTTCTCCTCCCTCTTGGTGACCAGGAACAGGGCCGCCTTGGTCGTGTTCTGCAGGGAGTAGTCCGTGCCGTTCTCCAGGGACTTGACCCAGCGGACGAGGACGAGCGTGGCCCCGAAGGAGATCAGGGCGTAGCCGCCGAGGGCCAGGATCGGCAGGAAGAGGAGGGCGCCTCCGACCCCGATCCACTTGAAGATCCTGGAGACGAACAAGAGCTGGATGATGAGCGCGATGAGGTTCGTCAGGAACTGGTAGTTCATGAAGGCGTTGTGGATGGCCTTGCTCTCGGTCTGGCCCGGCAGGACCGGCGGCGCGGCGGGGGCGCTTCCCCGGCAGGCTCGCCGCCGCTTGGGCCGGGACCGCGGCCGCCTTCGCCTCGGTCGTCTCGATCGATCGATTGACCGTCACGGCGGTGATGATGAACTCCCCGGTCGCGTTGACGAAATTGTAGAGGCCGATCATGACCGCGATGAGCAGGAGATAGCGGCTCTTGAAGACCAGCCTGAAGCCGCCGCCGGCCTTGAGGGGCTGTTCCTGGACGAGGGGCTTTTCGGCCGGCCCCGGCCGGGCCCTCGCCCCGCTCCGCGCGGGACCTCCGGACGTCGCGGCCGTGGATCGTCCGGGCCAGGACGATGCAGAGGAAGAGCACGATCCCGGCGATGAGCATGAGCTTGAACTCCCAGCTCCCGCCCAGGATGTCCCTCAGCCTGCGCATGAACGGCAGGGTCGCGATGAGGCCGCCCAGGGTCGCGCCCAGCGCGACGAGCGGGAAGGTCCGCTTGCCGGCCTCGTCGGAATAGAGGTCGTTGGCGAAGCCCCAGAACTGGGCGATGACGAAGTAGTTGAAGATGCCGACCCAGATGTAGAACAGGATCCCCATCGGCTTGACGGCCATGCCGCCGGCGTGCAGGACGTAGAAGATGACGAGGTTGGAGATGAAGAACGGTGGTCGTCCAGGTGATGAGGACGTGGCGGGGGACGCGGGAGGCCAGGCGGCTGAAGGCCTTGATGACGAAGACGAACAGGACGGCCTGCGCCCCGCCGAGGACGCTCTTGACGACGGGGGAGTCCTTGTCGACGAGCAGGAGCGATTCGCGCAGGGGTTTCAGGATGTAGTAGGCGAGGAGCAGGAGAAAGACGTTCAGGGCCAGGAGGAGGGCCTTGGGCGCTTCGCCGTGGCGGATGTCGGCGAACAGGCGGAGGAACCTGTAGCCGGGATTGTAGCGCGGTTCGGCCATCGCTTCCCCTTTCCGCACGATCAAAAGAGGACGTTCGCTTCGCCGAGGCTCTTGATCATCATCCGGAGACGCCTGACGATGAAGGTGCGCCGCGTATTGAGCGCCCCGATCTCCTCCGGTCCGAGATAGCGGCCGAGGTAGGCGGAGACGGTCCGGTCCTCCCAGCCGAGGAGCCGCCGGTAGAGGAGCCGGGAGCATCGCCGGATCTCGCAGCCGGGGGCGTCCCCCGTCTTCGGGGCGAAGGCCTCGGAGAAGTCGACGTGGTAGATCCGGCCGTCCTCGCTGACCAGCGTGTCCTTGTCGTTCCGGCAGTCGTCATAGACGAGGGCCTGGAACACGACGAGGTCGGCCAAGGCGCGTTCGAAGGCCTCGGGGTCAGGCGGGACGGCCTTCTTGTCCCGGAAATCGGCCAGGGACCGGGCGTCGGAGATGAAGGCCTGCAGGGCCCCCGGAACATCCTCGACGGTCCGCTCGACGATCGGCGGGACGTAGGAGAGGCCGAGGTACTTGTTCAGCGCGTAGGCGGCCAGATCGTACCGGAAGCTGTCGGCGAGCGGATCGGGCCGCCGCCGGTCGATGTACCTGAACAGGGCCTCGAGAACGGTCCCCTGCGATTCCAGAGCGTGAGCCGCCAGGCGTCGGTCCGGCCGCCGGGCCCGGGGCCGCGCCCGGTGACGGCCGCCGTCCGCAGGAACGTCTCCATCTCCCGGGTCATCAGGGGCTTCGGCGGCGGGCGGCGGATGCCGCTGCGCGCGGCCACCTCCTCGGTCTCGCCCCAGACCCGGAATTCGCCGTGGTCGTAGATGAGGGCCGAGGGGACGCCGCCGTAGCTCCCGGAGGAAATGCCGGTGTCCATGATCCAGATCTTGTCCTGGAAGCGGGAGACGCTCCTGCGGTCGACGGTCGGGCTCGCGCCGCTCGGAAAAGCGGAAGTAATTGTGCCCGACGACGATGGCCCGGGCCCCGAGGTTGGCCAGGGTCCGGTCGATCTCGGCCTGGGCCGCGGCCTCGTTCTTGGTGGCCAGGCCCCGGAACCAGAGCGGGCTGTCCGGGTTGTAGACGAGCCGGGGGTGGAACGGCTTGCCGTATTGCCGGGGATTGCGCATGCGCCCCTGGAAGAACTCGAGCTCGGAGCGCATGACCTGGTTGATCTCGCGGATCGGCCACTTGGAGAAGGCCTCGCTGACGCCGCCGTGGGCATAGATGACGTCGTTGATCTTGATGACCGTGTTCTTCTTGATGAGCCAATCCCCGCAGGCCTCGTTGAAGCCCAGGACATAGGCGCGCATGGCGTCCGGGTCCTTGGCGGCCATGATCTTCCGCCAGAATTCGGCCAGGCGATCGTCGGCGTGGACGTCGAGGCCTTCGATCTCGGCCCGCTTCCTGTCCTCGTCGGAGAGCGTCTTGAGGTACTCGGCCTGCCTCTCGCGGCGGAAATCCTCGGGCAGGAACGAGACGAACTGCTCCACGGTGACGTAGTCCGGATAGTCGAGGGCGATGCCGGTGATGTTCATCTCCTCGTGGTTGCCGAGGAGCATGTGGACCATGCCGCCGGCGGCGGCCGCTTCCTTCTCGAGGCGCATGAGGAGCTCGAGGATCTCCTTGGCCCGGGGGCCCCGGTCCACGACGTCGCCGAGCTGGACGAGATGGGTCTTGCCGCCCGTCCAGTGGAGGTCGTCGTCGATGAGGCCGACCTGCGGGTGGGCGAGGATGAAGACGAAGCGGTCGTAGTCGCCGTGGAGGTCGGCGACGGCCACGACCCGGTCGACGCCCGTCCATTCGAAGGGGATGTCGGCGGCGGGGGTGAGCCGGGGCAAGACGGCGAGGGCCAGAAGGAGGAGGAAGAACGGCCGGCGCCTCCGGCGAACCTCTCTGCGGCTGGTCATCGGCATCTCCCTCCTTTATAGCCGTTTCCCCGGGGCGAATCAAGGGCGCTCCGGTTTGACTCGCCGGCGCCCGTCCTGTTATCCTGAGCGGGCCGGCGACTCCCGAGCGGAAGGAGCGAGACCATGAACGGACGAACGAGCTTCGCGGCCATCGTGACGGGGAGGCGGGCGCGGAAGGTCCTGCCCGTCCTCGGGCTGGCCCTGGCGCTGGGCCTCGCTCTCACGGGATGCGGCGGGCCCGAGCGGCCGGCCGCGCCGCGGCCGGCGGCCGTGGTCAAGGTCAAGCCCGGGGTCGAGGTCTTCCTCGAAAAGCACCTCGACCTGGTCAAGGGCAAGCGGGTCGGGCTCATCACCAACCCGACGGGCACGGACGCGGCGCTGCGGTCGACGATCGACCTCTTCCGGGCCGAATCCGGGGATCGATCTCGTCGCCCTCTACGGCCCCGAGCACGGCGTCCGCGGCAACGCCCAGGCCGGCGAATACGTGCCGTTCTACCTACGACGAGAAGTTCAAGCTCCCCGTGTTCAGCCTCTACGGGCAGTCCTTCAAGCCCGACCCGGGCATGATCAAGAACATCGACGAGTACATGCGCTCGTTCGACACGAAGGAGACCGGCAAGGTGCCGGAGGCGGCCATGGTCAAGGGGATCGACGTCCTCGTCTTCGACATCCAGGACGTCGGGACGCGCGTCTACACGTACATCGCGACGATGGCCTACGCCATGCAGGCCGCGGCCGAAGCCGGCATCGATTTCATCGTCCTCGACAGGCCGGCGCCCGTCAACGGCGTCGACATGGAGGGGGCCATCCTCGAGTACCCCGAGTTCAGCTCCTTCGTCGGGCTGTTCCCGATCCCCCTGAGGTTCGGCATGACGGTCGGCGAGCTGGCCAGGCTGTTCAACGACAAGTTCCTGGCCCACACGGCCAAGCTGACGGTCATCCCCATGGAAGGCTGGAAGCGGGCCATGTGGTTCGACGAGACCGGCCTGCCCTGGGTCATCCCGTCGCCGAACATGCCGACCCTCGACACGGCGACCGTCTACCCGGGGCTGGTGGCGATCGAGGGAACGAACATGTCCGAGGGCCGGGGGACGACGCGGCCGTTCGAGCAGTTCGGGGCGCCGTGGATCGACGGCAACGAGCTGGCGGCGCGGCTGAACGCCCTGGCCCTGCCGGGGGTCCGTTTCCGCGAGGCCTGGTTCACGCCCTGGTTCTCCAAGTTCCAGGGCGAGCTCTGCGGCGGCTGCCAGGTCCACGTGACCGACCGGGCGGCCTTCCGGTCCGTCGCCGCGGTCCTCCACATCGTCAAGACCGTGCGCGACATGTACCCGGACAAGTTCGCCTTCCACGCCGATTACTTCGACAAGGTCATGGGCACGGCCTCGGTCCGCAAGGCCCTCGAAGCGGGGTCCGACGCGGCGGCGATCCTGGGCAACATCCAGCCCGGCCTGGACGCCTTCGCCTCCCTCCGCAAGGCCTATCTGCTATATTAGAGTATCATCCGACAAGGAGACCGACGTCATGGCGATGAAGACTCCCCGATACGCCTTGGGCAACCCTCTGTCCCTCATCCTCGACAAGCCGGCCGCGGATTTCACCCGGGCGGATCTCATCCGGGTCATCGAGGCGAAACAGATCGAGCGCGTCACCTTCCATTACCTGGCCATCGACGGGAAGCTCAAAGAGCTCACCGTTCCCGTGACGGACCGCGCCCGCCTGGAATCCCTCCTGGCCGAAGGGGAGCGCGTCGACGGCTCGTCGCTCTTCAAGGGCATGGTCGACATGGCGCTTTCGGACCTCTACATCGTCCCCGTCTACCGTTCGGCCTTCTTCAACCCGTTCGACGAGGGCAGCCTCGATTTCGTCTGCCGCTACCTGACCCAGGACGGCACGCCCGCTCCCTTCACCTGGGACGGCATCCTGGCCCGGGCCGCCGGCCTCTTCCGCGACCACGACGGGCCTCGAGCTCAAGGCCATGGGCGAGCTCGAGTTCTTCCTGGTCACGACGCCCGCCGACAGGTCCTATCCGGTCGAGAACCACCGCGGCTACCACGGCTCGGCGCCGTTCGCCAAGAGCGGGCCGATCCTTCACGAGATGGTCGCCAACATCTCCCGCGTGACCGGGGCCGTCAAGTACGCCCACAGCGAGAACGGCGTCATCGAATCCGTCAAGAGCGATCTTCCGGAGATCGAGGGGCGCCTGGCCGAGCAGCTCGAGATCGAATTCCTGCCCCGGCCCATCGAGGAGACGGCCGACAACCTCGTCCTGGGCCGCTGGATCATCCGCAACACGGCCTTCCGTCACGGCGCCGTGGCCACGTTCACGCCCAAGCTCGAGGAAGGGGTCGCCGGCAGCGGCCTGCACTTCCACCTCGAGCTGGCCAAGAACGGGCGGAACATCATGCGCGGCGCGGACGGCAAGCTCTCCGTCGAGGCCCGCAAGCTCATCGGCGGCCTCTGCGACTACGCCGAATCCCTGACCGCCTTCGGCAACACCGTCTCCTCGGCCTACCTGCGGCTCGTCCCCAACCAGGAGGCCCCGACCCGGATCTGCTGGAGCGACCTCAACCGCAGCGCCCTCATCCGCGTCCCGCTCGGCTGGGCCGGCGCCTCCGGACTGGCCCGGCGCGTCAATCCCGCGGAAACGGACGATTTCGTCGACGAGAGCGGCGGCCGCCAGACCGTCGAGATCCGCAGCCCCGACGGCAGCGCCATCATCCACCTGACCCTGGCCGGCATCGCCATGGCCGCCAATTGGGCCTTCGGGAGCGACAAATCCCTCTTCAAGGACTCGGCGCCCCTCGAGCTGGCCGACAGCCTCTACGTCAAGGGCAACATCTTCGCCGACAAGGAGCTGCTCAAGCGCCTGCCCGTCCTGCCCGCGAGCTGCGTCGAATCGAGCCGGGTCCTTCTCGAGAAGCGGGACCTCTACGAGCGCGACGGCGTCTTCCCGCCGAGCGTCATCGATTACATCGCCCGAACGCTCCAGGCCGAGGACGACGAGTTCATGAACAAGAGGCTGGCCGACCTGCCGGCCCACGACCGGCTCCACGAGATCCGCCAGATCATGCACAAGGACCTGCACAAGCACTGAGATGAGCGCGAAACCGGACGCCATGACCTCGCGGGAGCGCTGGCTGGCCCTCTTCGCCCGCCAGAAGCCCGACCGCGTCCCGACCGACTACTGGGCGACGCCCGAGTTCGACCGCAAGCTGATGAAGCGCCTCGGCTGCCGGCACCCGCCGCCGGATGCTCGACACGCTCGGCGTCGACTACGAGGTCCATCTCGAGCCCCGCTACGCGGGCCCGCGCCGGCCCCGCATGCAGGACGAGTTCGGCCGCCGCTTCCGGAGCGTCGATTACGGGACCGGCTCCTACCGCGAGTGCATCCACTTTCCGCTGGCCGGCTTCAAGTCCGTCGCCGAGATCGAGAAGAATTACGTCTGGCCCACGGCCGACTGGTGGGACTTCACGGACATCCCGGCCCAGGCCCGCCGGCAACGAGACCCATCCCATCCGCGGCGGCGGCTCGGAGCCCTTCCTCATCTACAAGGAGCTCCGCGGCATGGAGCAGGCCTTCGTCGACCTCGTCGAGAACCCCGAGATCGTCCATTACTGCCTGGGCAAGCTCTTCGACCTGGCCTACGAGAACGCGCGTCCGGATCTACGAGGCCATCCCGGGCCGCGTGGACATCTCCTACGTCGCCGAGGACATGGGCGGCCAGACCGACCTGATGATCTCGGTCCGCCACATCCGCGAGTTCCTCCTGCCCGGCATGAAGCGGATGATCGATCTCGCCCACCAGGCCGGCGCCCACGCCTTCCACCACAACGACGGCAGCTGCTGGCGCATCGTCCCCGACATGATCGGCCTCGGCATCGATCTCCTGAACCCGCTCCAGTGGCGCTGCCCGGGCATGGAGCGCGAGCGGCTCAAGACGGAATTCGGCCCCCACGTCGTCCTCCACGGCGGCATGGACAACCAGTACACGCTGCCGTTCGGGACGGTCGACGACGTCCGGCGCGAGGTCGAGGACAACCTGCGCATCCTCGGCGCCGGCGGCGGCTACATCCTCGCCCCCTGCCACAACATCCAGGCGATCACGCCGGTCGAGAACGTCCTGGCCATGTACGAGGCCGCCCGAGAGTTGGGCAGAACCTAGAGTCGGACAGCCCTCTTTTCTTGGATAGGGCTAGCCGGCCAGGGCCGAGCGGCGGGCCTCGAAATCCCGCACGAGCCCTCTCCAGAGGTCGTTGAATCGCCCTTGGAGGTCCGCGTAAAGCGACGACGTTCTTCGGGTCGGGCTCCGCGGCCAGCTTGTCCTTGGCCACCCATCTCGCGGCGATGGCGGCGATGTCCGCCTGTTCGCCCTCGGCCAACCGCCAGTTCCAGACCGATTGAAGCGCCGCCCCGTAGGCGGCCGCCTCGGCCTCTCGGAGCGTCACGACCGGCGCGCCGAAGATGTCGGCGACGATCTGGAGCCAGAGCCGGCTCTTCGCGCCGCCCCCGGTCGCCCGGATCTCGCCCGGCTTCAGGCCGAGCTCCCGCATGCGCGCGAAACCGTAGCCCAGGTTGAGGACCGCGCCTTCCATGATCGCCCTGACGATGTGCGCGGCGTCGAACGATCGCCGGTCGAGGCCGAAGAGAACGGCGCTCGAGAAGGGGAGGGCGGGCACCCGCTCGCCGTCGACGAACGGCAGGAACATGAGCCCGCCCGCGCCCGGCCCGGCCCGCCGCGCCAGCCGGTCGAGCCTGGCGTTATCGAGCTTGAAGAGCGACTTGGCGATCTCGGTCGTGTTGGTGACGTTCATGGTGCACAGCAGCGGCAGCCAGCCGCCCGTGCTGTCGCAGAAGGCCGCGATCTCGCCGGCGGGGTCGACGAAAGGCCGGTCGAAGTGGGAATAGACCGTGCCCGACGTTCCCAAGCTGAGCGTGCAGACGCCCGGCGCGACGTTCCCGGTCCCGATCGCGCCCATCATGTTGTCCCCGCCGCCCGCTCGCGACGAGGACGCGGCCGAAGCCGAAGCGGGCCGCCACGGGCTTTTTCATGAGCCCGACGGGCTCGCGCGGGTGGCTGAGCGGCGGGAGCTTGGCGGCCAGGTCCGGGTCGATCGCGGCCGCCGCCCCCTCGTCCCAACGGAGCCGGCGGATGTCCATGAGCCCGGTGCCGGACGCGTCGCCGTATTCCATGTGGGCCCGGCCCGTCAGCCAATGGTTCAGGTAGTTGTGGGGGAGGAGGACGGTCGCCAGCCGGGCGAAGCTCTTCGGCTCATGCTCTTTCAGCCAGAGGATCTTCGACGCCGTGAAGCCCACGGCCAAGCTGATGCCAAGGCGGGCGATGACCTCGCCCGTCCCGCCGAGCGCGGCCACGATGGCCTTCGTCTCCTCGATGGTCGAGGTGTCGTTCCAGAGCTTGGCCGGCCGGATGACCCGGCCCTTCGCGTCGAGCGGGACGAAGCCGTGCTGCTGGCCCGAGACGCCCAGCGCGACGACCTTCCCCGGGTCGACGCGGGCCGCCTTCAGGGCCGCGGCCAGGGCTTTCTCCGCGGCGCCGACCCAGACCGCCGGGTCCTGCTCGCTCGCGCCCGGCCCGAGGCCCTCGATCATGGCGTGGGGGGCCTGGCCGCGGCCGAGGACGCGCCCGGAATCGGCGTCAACGACCAGCGCCTTGGTCCCCTGGGTCCCGGAATCGATGCCGACGGCGTATTGGGGCATTTTCGACCTCGCTCACCCCGATTCTATGGGAGCGCCCGCGGGGGTGTCAAACGGGGAATTTCGAGGGGGGACCCCGTTTTCTTGACAATTCAATAAGCGTCCGTCTTAATAGACTAAATATGAGAATAGGCAATAGATGCTTAAGATAATCAGCAAGATCGCCCTTTTCGGATCGATCGGCCTTTTCGCCCTGGGCGCTCCCTCGGCGCAAGACAACCCGACCGGCGACCCCCACGCGACAGGCCTCATCCCTCTCGACGCCCGCGAGATCGAGCAGATCGCCTCGAGCTGGCCGCGGATCACCCGGGTCGGCATCAACCGCCTCGGATTCGAGCGCGTCAACGAGGTCCGGGCCCGCAAGGGCAAGCCGGCCCTCGATCCCTTGTCCGTCGAGCCGGTCGGCGCC
The DNA here is from genome assembly GCA_963843505.1 of Candidatus Aminicenantota bacterium. Taxonomy (GTDB): domain Bacteria; phylum Acidobacteriota; class Aminicenantia; order Aminicenantales; family Saccharicenantaceae; genus RBG-16-66-30. The sequence continues at coordinate 485,737 of CAWJKR010000008.1, forward strand.
GAGGTCCGGAGCGTCCTTCCCGGGCACGGCGCCTCCGTCCTGGCCGCCGCCGCCAACGAGGACCTGGCCGCCGACCTGCCGGTCAGCGTCGACAACAGCCTGCTGAGGTTCTTCCCCCCGATCCGGAGCCAGGGGAGCCTCGGCGCGTGCGTCAGCTTCGCTGTCACCTATTATCAGCTGTCCTACATGACGGCCTTCCAGCGCAACCTGGATATCCGGGACACCGCGACAACACCAACAAGTACTCGCCGAAATGGACCTACAACATGGTCAACGGCGGGAGCGACAGCGGCTCGAGCTTCTATCAGAACCTACAACGTGCTCGAGCGGAACGGGTCCGCCACTTGGGCAGGAGTTCCCGTACGATACGAACTTCCGCGCCTGGAGCCTCGACCCCGCGGTCTGGAGGAACGCCCTCGGCGTCCGGACCAAAGTCATCCAGTACGTCAATAACGCCAGCACGGCGACGGGGCTCGAGCTCATCAAGGAGCTCCTGATCGACGGCTATGTCGTCGTCTACGGCACCTATATCAGCTCCTGGGTCTTCATGAACGCCTCAGGACGATCCCTCGACCGTCCGACGACGACGCCGCCGTGGGGCAGGCCGTCGGCTATTGGCTCAACGGCAGCAACGGCGGGCACGCGATGACCATCGTCGGCTTCAACGACGCCGTCTGGACGGACATCAATACGGACGGGATCGTCGACGCGGGCGAGAAGGGCGCCTTCCGGATCGCCAATTCCTGGGGCACCGGGTGGCATCAGGGGGGATTCACGTGGCTGGCCTACGACGCCCTCCGGAACCCCTCGGCGGTCCCCGGCGCCCCGTCGGGCGGACGCGTCGCGGCCTTCCAGGGCGACCAGGTCTACGTCCTGACGGCCCGCAACGGCTACGCGCCGCTGATGATCGGCGAGTTCACCGTCAACCACGCCAAGAGGGGCCAGATGCGGCTCTCCCTCGGCCGCTCGAACACGGCCGCCACGTCCCCGCGGAGACGTGGTCGCCGGCGGCCCTCGTGAGCGCGGGCGGCTCCTATGCTTTCGACGGTTCGACGACGGCCGTTCCCGCGACCTTCGTCCTGGATTTTACGGACCTCCTGGCCGCCGGGGCCGGGCTGCAGCGCTATTACCTCGGCATCAACGACGGCATCGCCGGAGATCCGGCGACCTTGAGCGCTTTCAAGATCGTCGACCTGACGACCGACCCGGACGCCGAGGCGGCCTCTTCGCTCGTGCCCCAGACGATCGACGGCCAGCAGGCCTATGCCTACGTCGACTATGCCTATGCCGGTCCGGCGGCCAATGATCCGCCGACGCTCTCCTCAGCCTCAGGTCAACCCCGCGACCGGCAGGCCGGGCATCACGTATACGTTCACGGTCCGGTACACGGACCAGGACGGCAACGTGCCGTCGGTGAAGAACGTCGTCATCGACGGGACCCCCCACGCGATGAGCCTCGTTTCCGGCCAGCTGCCCGCGAACGGCTTGTACAGCTATGCCATGACGCTCTCCCTCGGCAGCCACAGCTTTTATTTTTATTTCGAGGACGGCCACGGCGAATCGGCCCTGGCGCCTCTCGCCGGCGAGATGAGGGGCCCCGAGGTCTATACCCATGTCCTCTCCAACCTCTCCCCGTCGAGCGCGACGGCCGGCGACCCGGCGTTCACCCTGGCCCTGACCGGGAGCGATTTCGTGAGCGGGGTCGTGGCGGACATGGGACGGCAGCGACCGCCCGACGACCTTCGTCTCGAGCACGCGGCTTGACGCCCAGATCGCCGCCGCCGACCTCGCCTCGGGCAGGACGGTCCCGGTCTCCGTCCGGGACACCGGGGGCTGGAACAGCAACGTCATGACGTTCACCGTCAATAACCCCGTGCCGTCGTTGACCACGGTCTCGCCGGCCTCGGCGAGCGCGGGAGGGACGGGGCAGGCCCTGACCCTGCGCGGGACGGGCTTCGTTCCGAGCTCGCTCGGTCGAGTGAACGGCCTCGGCAAGACGACGACCTATGTCGGCGAAACGGAGATCCAGGTCGCGCTCTCGGCCCAGGACCTCGCGGCCGGAGGGGAATTCGAGGTGACCGTCGACAATCCCGCCCCGTCCGGCGGCGTCTCCGCGGGGCTGACCTTCGTCGTGTCCGATATCACCATGAGCGCGGCCCCGACGGAGCTGTCCGCCTCCGCCGGGCAATCGGCGACCTGCGCCGTCGAGGTGACGCCCCGGTACGGCGCGTTCACTTCCGCGGTGTCCTTCAGCGCCACGGGCCTGCCGCGAGGGTGCACCGCGACCTTCTCGCCGTCGACCGTAACCCCCGGCGACGCCGCCGCTTCGACCACTCTGACCCTCGCCACCCGGGCCCGCCAGAGCTCCGGCGCCGCGGCCGCGATCAGGCCGGCGGGGCCCGTTCCGCCGGCGCTGGGGCTTCTCTTTCTCGCCGCGGCCGCCCTCGTTTGGATCCTCTCCCGCGACGTCGCCCTGCGCGGCTCCGCCGCCCGCCGCCGGTTGGCCACGGCCGCCTTGGTCCTCCTCGTCGTCGGGATGGCCGGCTGCGGGGCGGGGGGGACGAACGACCCCCAGGACCTCGGCACCCCGGCGGGGACCTACGGCGTGATCGTCCACGCGACCTCGGGCGGCCTGTCGGCCGAGACCCCGGTCACGCTCGTCGTCCGCTGAGGATCCGTCGCCCTGGCCGCCGCCGGCGAAAAAGACTAGAATGGAGCGGTCATGAAGAAAAGCCTCGCCGCCGCCTTGTTCGCCCTCGTTTTCGCCGTATCCGCCGGGGCGGCCTTCGGCGCGGGCTTCACGTTGACGCTCAAGGCCGGCTATTTCATGCCGTCCGCCCAGGTCTTCCGCGACGTCTATGGCGGGGGCCCGGCCTTCGGCGGCGAGATCTCCATCCCGATCGCCGGTCCCTTCCAGATCTGGGCCGGGGCGGACGTCTTCGGCAAGACGGGTCTTCTTTCGGTCTCGGAAGAGGAGACCAAGGTCCGCATCACCCCTCTTTACGCGGGCCTGAGGGCCGAGTTCGGCAAGACGGGCATCCGGCCATACGTCGGCGCCGCGGCCGCCTACTTCCTTTTCCATGAAGAGAATCCGCTCGGGGCGGTCAGCGAGAACGGTCTGGGCTTTCTGACCCAGGCGGGGATCATGGCCCGGCTCGGCGGCTCCCTCTGGCTCGACGTCTTCGCCGGGTTTCGGGCTTGCACCCTTCGCGTCGATGCCGACGACCCCCTCGAAGCCAAGATCGGCGGCCTGTCCGCCGGCCTGGGCCTGGCCTATCGGTTCTGACATTTCCCGTCTTGAAATAACCCGCCGGGACCGCTAAACTGGATGCCATGAAAGCCATCGCCAAGACCGCCGGCGCCTTCGCCTTGCTCCTCGCGCTCTTCGTCCCGTCGTTCGCCGTCATGAAGCCGGGCGAGAAGATCGTCCCGTTCTCCCTGAAGAACGTCGACGGCAAGGACTATACCGTCTCCGTCGAGGAGGGGAAGCTGACCCTGACCGTCACCGAGACCGTCGGCGGCGAAACGAAGGCCGTCAAGACCCACCCCGCCGGCGTCCTCATCGACTTCTGGGCGACCTGGTGCGTGCCCTGCCGCAAGGCCATGCCCCACATGCAGCAGCTCAACGAGACCTACAAGCCCGCCGAAGGGCAGTCGGAAGGCGGCCTCCACGTCATCGGCATCGCGCTCGACGACGCCGGCGGCAAGGTCGTCAAGCCCTTCTACGCGAAGCTCAAGATCACCTATCCCATGCTGGCCGACGCGCCGACGTGCGCCGCGGCGGCCGGCATCGCCGCGACGGCCAAGGACATGAAGAAGAGGTACGGCGTCCAGGAGATCCCCGTCGTTTATCTGATCGACTCGACGGGGACCATCACCCACGCCCACGTCGGCTTCAAGGAAGCGTTCGTGGCCGAGCTCGACGCCGCGGTCAAGGCTGTCCTCGGGGGAGCCGGGCGGTGAAGCGCCGGCTGCCCTGGGTCCTGCTCACGGTTTCCCTCGTTCTCATGGCCGCCGGGCTTCTCCTCGGCGAATACAGGACCGTCCTCGAAAAAGCCATCACCGTCTGCCTCGACTGCATCGGGATCGGCTGAGCGCGCAGATGGCCCGGAAGCTCCCCCGCAAGCCCCGCGATAAAAGGCCCTGGTACCAGGCCGCCTTCGCCCTCGGGATCAACGCCTGGATCCCTTCGTGGTTCAAGGGCGAGATCTTCCAGGGCGGGATCAAGGGCATCTGCGTGCCCGCCCTCAACTGCTATTCCTGTCCCTCGGCCATGGGCGCCTGTCCCATCGGGGCCATGCAGACCTTTTTCGGCGGCCTGCGCTTCAACCTGTCCATCGCCGAGAAGAAGTTCGGCCTCTACGTCGCCGGCTTCATGGCCGCCGTGGGCAGCGCCGTCGGCCGCATGCCCTGCGGCTGGATCTGCCCGTTCGGCTTCTTCCAGGAGCTCGTCTACAAGATCCGGACGCCCAAGCTGCGCATCCCTCACTTCATGACCTATTTCCGCTACGTCGTCCTCGTGACCATGGTCGTCGCCCTGCCGCTCCTCATCGTCGACGAGTTCGGCTACGGAGAGACCTGGTTCTGCAAGTGGATCTGTCCGGCCGGGACGCTCGAGGCCGGCATCCCGCTCATGCTCATCAAGACGGACCTCCGCCCCCTTATCGGGTTCATGTACTACTGGAAGCTCGGGCTGCTCGCCGTCTTCCTGGGCTGGTTCGTCGTCAGCCAGCGGCCCTTCTGCCGGACGGTCTGCCCGCTCGGCGCCTTCTGGGGCCTGTTCAACAAGGGGAGCCTCTTCCGCATGGCCGTCGACGACGAGAAATGCACCCTCTGCGACAAGTGCCACAAGGACTGCCCCGTCGAGATCAAGATCTACGAGCAGGCCAACTCGCCCGACTGCGTCCGCTGCCTGACGCTGCGTCTCGTCGTGCAAGTTCGGGGCGATCAGCTACGAGTTCCTCGGCAAGAAGGAAGTCTCCCCGGACTTGCGCGTCAAGAAGCCGGCCTGATGTTCGAAGGGATCTCCGAATGAGCCTCATCGATCCGGGGCCGGACAAGGCCCGCTACCGGCGCATCGCGGTCCGGGGCGTCGGCAGGACCGTGTGCGGCGGCCGGCCGGCCCTGCGGGTCTCAGACGGCGCCCTCAAGGCCCTGACGGGAGAGGCGTTCACCGACCTCGCCTTCTACCTTCGGCCGGACTTCCTCGCGGCCATGCGAGGCATCATCGACGACCCCGGGGCGTCGGCCAACGACCGGTTCGTAGCGGGGGCCGTCCTGCGGAACGCCGTCATCGCGGCCGAGGGCGTCCTGCCGCTCTGCCAGGACACGGGCTCCATCCAGGTCTACGCCTTGCGCGGCCACCGCGTCGTCACCGAAGGCCGGGACGAAGAGGTCATGGCCGCGGCCGCGTCCGAGGTTTACAAGAAACGTAACCTGCGCTATTCGATCATGGCCCCGCTCACGGTCATGGACGAGGTCAACACGGGAAACAACCTACCTGCCCAGATCGACATCCAGGCCGCCCCGGGCGCCGAGTACCGCTTCTTCTTCACGGCCAAGGGCGCCGGCTCGTCCAACAAGATCGCGCTGTTCCAGGAATCGAAGGCCCGGCTCGAGGACGGCGCCCTCGAGGCCTTCCTCGCGGAGAAGATCCGGGCGCTCGGCGTCGCCGCCTGCCCGCCCTATCGCGTCGCCGTCGTCGTCGGCGGGCTATCGCCCGAGATGACCCTCAAGACGGTCAAGCTCGCCTCGGCCGGCTTCCTCGACGGCCTGCCCAAGCGAGGCTCGAAGCGCGGCGGGGCCTTCCGCGACCCGGGTTGGGAAGAGCGGACGATGCGCCTGGCCCGGGAGACGGGCCTCGGGGCCCAGTTCGGCGGGGTGTGGCTGGCCCACGAAGCCCGCTTCGTCCGCCTGCCGCGCCACGCCGGCTCGTGCCCGATCGGGATCGGCGTCTCGTGCAACGCCGACCGGGGCCTGAGGGGCAAGATCACGGCCGAAGGCGTTTTCCTGGAAGAGGTCGAGCGCCGGCCGTCCCGGTTCCTCGAGGGGGCGCGGACGGCCGGGCCCGCCGGGTCCGTGGCCGTCGATCTCGGGCGGCCCATCGCCGACGTTCTGGCCGAAACTGCGGACGCTGCCCGTCGGCACGCTCGTCAGGCTGTCCGGTCCGCTCGTCGTGGCCCGGGACATCGCCCACGCCCGGCTGGCCAAGATCCTGCGGGAGACCGGGGACGTGCCCGACTACCTCAAGCGCCATCCCGTCTATTACGCCGGCCCGGCCAAGACGCCGCGCGGCATGGCCTCGGGCAGCTTCGGCCCGACGACGGCCCAGCGCATGGACGGCTACATGGCCGATCTCATGAAGGCCGGGGCCTCGCTCGTGACGCTCGGCAAAGGCAACCGGACCGCGCCGGCGACCGAGGCGCTCAAGGCCTGGGGCGGGGTTTTCCTGGGGACGATCGGCGGGGCGGCGGCGCTCATCGCCAAGGAGCATATCGTCTCGAGCGAGACGATCGATTTCGCCGATCTGGGGATGGAGGCGGTCCGCCGCATCGTGGTCAAGGACCTGCCCGCTTTCGTGATCTACGACGGGAAGGGCGGCGATCTCTACGCTACTTCTTCTCTTCTTCCTTGACCTTCTTGATGACTTCCTGCACCTGCGGGAATATCTTCGGGCTGCCCTCGTAGGTCTCGACGGAGATCAATCCATCCTGCGGGTCCAGCCGGATCTGGGCGTCCTCGTAGAATCGGCCTTCGCCCTTGTTCTTCGCGTTGAGCTTGAGCTCCATGGCCATGAACAGGTGGCGGGACATCGATCTCTGGTAGTTCGAATCCCACTGCTGGCGGTTGAAGAAGAGCAGGATCTTCTTGCCCTTTTCCGTGGGCACGGTGAAGGCGGCGTGGATGGTCAGGTTGAAGCCGCGGGCGTACATGAAGCGGACGACGCCCTTATTGGCGCGGCTGTACGCGGCCATGAAGGCGTCGACGCCCGCCTCGTTCATGGTCCGCTGGAGCTCGATGACCTCCTCGGGGGTGGTCCAGCTCGAGACCTCGATCTGGATCTTGATCAGGGGCGGCTCGACCGGGGCCTTCCCCGTCAACATCTGGGCCCGGAAGATGTCAGTGGCGCCGAGAGGGGAGACCCCCGCGGCCAGGAGCGCGGCGAAGGCGATAACGGCCAGTGTTCTTGGGGACAGAAATCTCATGATGGTGATTCTCCAGTGGTTCTCTGACTATCATGCGCCAGAAAGGCGGGGCGATGTCAAACGGGCTACTTCTGGACCGTCGTGAGGACGATCTGCTCCTCGTCGATCGTCCGGACCGTGTCGTAGAAGCGACTTGACGGCCTTGTACTGCTCGACCGGGAAACAAGCTCTTCTTGATGATGAGGTCGCGCTGGATGTGAAGCCGGTTGGGCGCCTCCAAGCCGCAGACGATCGAAAATCGGAGAACTCGGTCTCGTTCTTGCGGGGCACCGGCCGGACCTCGGCGGATCAGCCCCTCGGGCAGGGTGATGATGATGTCGTCGAACTGGCGGAACGGGTAGGGGATATAGACGGGGTATTTGCGCTCGTCGTGACGGAACGGATACTGTCCCGTGCCGGCCAGCGGGGAGATCGGCAGGAGCATCTTTTCGCCGGCGGCGGTCCCGATCCCCGGGATGGAGACCTCATAGGAGCGATCAGGGACGGGGTCGTTGTTGTCGATGTTCTCGACCTTGGTCAGCTTGGCCGATCGCGCCCATGGGGAGGAGGTCGCCGAGCTCCTTCTCGAGCGCTTCCCGGCGGGCCGCGTCGTCGTCGTGGATGTGGTCGAGCCGCCGGACGAGGGCCTCCTGGCCGGTATAGGTCGTCGTGACCGTCCCGGCGAGGTTGCCCTGCAGGTCGAGCGTCAGGGCGATCTCGCGCTGCGTCAGGGCCATGTCGGGCGGGAAGACCGGGAGCGAGAAGAAGGCGGGCGGGTCGTCCGAGAAACGGAGGGCGGCCGAATTGGTCCGGCTCCAGTGGACGAGGCCGAAGGGGCAGAACGGCGTCGCCGGGTCGAAGGCCAGGACCCTGTCGCCGACCTTGACCGTGGCCACCTCCGAATCGAGCTGGCCATAGAAGGAGAGGTAGTTGTTGCGGAAGATCTTGTTGTCGCGGGCGGTGACCCGGACGACTCCGGCCTTGAAGCCGGCGGCCCGGGCCAGGGCGACGAACGTCCGGGTGATGTCGCTCCGCACGCCGAAGCCCCGCTCGAGGACGTCGGAGACCTTGCGCGTTGTCCTTGATCTTCTGCTCCTTCCTCTGCCGGCGGGTCAGTCCCTTCTCGTAGCTGAGGTTGCGGAGTCCCTGGACCTTGGCGTAGATCCGTTTGAGCTGCTCGATCGGGTCGGTCGCGTCGCCGACGATCTCCCGGGCGGCGGCGTCGAGCCGGCCGGGCTTGCCGAGGAAGGCTTCGACGCCCTTTTGCCACTCCTTGCTCTCCAGCTTCCAGAACTCTTCGTTGCTCTTCGACCTTGTCGTTGATGATAGAAGAGGTCGACCGACGTCCGCATCGTCTCCTCCGGGACGGAATACTCCTCCTCTTCGAAGGCCGGGATGTCGACGAGCTCCAGCTCGATCCGGCCCTTTTCGAACGTGGGCCTCGCCGACATCTTGCCGATGGAGACCCAGGCCATCCGGCAGCCCGCCTGCCGAACAGGTAGCTCAGCCAAGCCCGGAGTTGGACGTCGGTCGCGAACTTGGCCTTCTTGGTGAACAGGTCGTCCTGGACATCCCAGCTCTCGAAGGGCAGGGCCCGCAGCTCGGTCCTCTCGGGATAGCCGCCTTCCTCCGGCCGTCCGCCGGAGCCGCCGAGGCCGGTGACGATGTCGTCGAGGCCCTCGGTCGATCCGCTGCCCTCGCGATCGATCTCGACCTTATAGCGGTAGTCGATGATCGAGCCGACGGCGACGTCGGGCAGGGCGAAGGTCTTGGCGGCCACCCGCATCTTGCGGTAGCGGAAGGCCGTCTTGTCGAAGATCTGGCCGCCGAACTCGCGCGCCGGGCCTTCGGGCGGCACGACCCGGGCCTGGAGGCCCGTGATCTTGGTGGAGCCGGTGACGAAGGGGATCTCGATGTTCGAGTACTCCCGGCCGGCGTCGGTGAGGATCTTCAGGCGCCTGAAGACGGACGTCGCGAAGGTCTCGCCGTCGGTGATCTCCTCCCGGTAGAGGATGATCGCCGGCGCGCCGGGCTGCTGCGGGCAGTCCTTCATGGCCAACTCCTCCGGGCTGATCGGAGGCCAGGGCTTCTGGGCGAAGGCGGGCCGCCCGCAGAGGAAAACGAGGACGGTCGCGAGAAAGAGGGCCGCGGCCGGTGCCGGTAGGGAGCGGGTCTTGGACATCAGGGCCTCCTGGTCTCGGCGGTTTTCAGGAGCAGGCTCTGCTGCTCCTCGGCGCCCACGGCGAGGAAGAACTTGAGGGCCTCTTCATGGCGCGACGCCGGCAGGAGCGGCTCGATCAGCCGGTACTCGCGCCGGTAGACGAGCGTTCGCCCGGCCGCCTCCGTCCGGCTCGAATAGGAGGCGAATCCGGCGTCGAGGGCGACCGGCTTCGGCAGGCTTTCGGCGGTCCAGCCCTCCGGCAGCTCGATCGTGAACTCGTCCCGGGAGAACGAAGTCGTTTCCAGGTCGATGGGGTAGCGCCGCGGTTTCTTGTCCTTCGAGGCGAGGTCGATGGCCTTGTTGCCGACGACCCGGGGGCGGACGACGAGATAGCCGCCGGCGCGCTTGGCGTAGGCCGGAGGCGATGAAGCGGTAGCTGACGACGAGGTCGCCGCGGGCGTCGTCGAGGTTCTTGAACTCGTAGGCTCTGGAGCGAGAAGGACGCGAAGGAGCGGGACAGGAACGTCTCGAGATACTTGCGCCGCTCCGCCTCCGTCGCCGACTGGATCTGATAGCGCAGGGAATCGGCCTCGGCGCCGCGCCGCGTCTCGGTGATCTCGCCGGCCAGCGCGCCGTCGCCCGTCAGGACGAGTGTGCCCCGGCGGTCGAGGACGTTGCCCTCGGGGCCGGGACGGGGGAGGAGCAGGAGCTCGCCGCTCCCGCCGGCCACGAGCAGGCCCGTGTTGTCCTGGAGGTAGTAGGGCAGGCGCCCGAGCGGGCGTCGTCGGCATGGTCGGGTCGAAGACGAGAAGCCGGCCCAGGCCCGGATGGCGGACCAGGCTGTCGAGCCCGGCGTCCGGAACGTCGTCGGGCAGGCGGATGGCCAGGATGACGTGGTTGAAGCTGCCGAGCGAGACCGGCGACTGGAGGTTCACGCCGCCCCGGTCGGTGTGGATGACGATGAAATGGGAATCGATCCCGACCGCCTCGAGAAGGGCCGCGAGGAGCGTCGCCTTGTCCTTGCAGTCGCCGTAGCGGTTGGCGAGGACGCTCGGCGCCGGGTGGGGCTGGAACCCGCCGATGCCGATCTGGATGGAGACGTAGCGGATCTCCTTCTGGGCGAATTCGGCCAGGGCCCTGATCTTCGAGAGGGTGTCGGGCGAGGCCGCGGTGAGCTCGCGGGCCTTCTTGCGATACGGTCTCGTCGGGGACGCGCCGCGGCCCGCTCAGCGCCGGCGTACCAGGCCCCCATGTCGGCCCAGCCGGAGAAGGACGCGCACGCCCGGGTCGGCCGACTTGAGCCGGACGAGCAGGCGGCCGGCCAGGGCGCGGTCGCCGGGCCGATAGGGTTCGTCCTCGATGGCCGGGATGTCGGCGATCTCGATGGAGAGCTTCCGGGGCAGCAGCGGGGAGATCGGCTCTTGCTTCGGTTCGACCGGCGTCCAATTGACCCAGCTGAAGTCCGGCTCCCAGCGCGTCGGCAGGGACAGCGCGTAGGTCGCCCGAAGGACCGGGAGCTCTCCTTGGAAGTCGAAGCTGTCCTCGAGCGGCGGGCGGGGTCCGCTCGTGCACCCATTCGAAGCCGACCACGCTGCCGACGTCGACTTCCGGGACGACGAGCAGCATGATCTTGGCGTCCATGTAGAGGGTGTCCGGGGCGAGCGAGGACGAGATGACCTGTCTTCATGGTCACCTGGCGCGGCGAGCCGGACGGGTTGATCACCCATCCGGTCATCGCCTTGACCTTGGTGTCGTAGGTCTCGGCCGGATCAGGCGCTGGGCGATCCTCGATCGCCGCCGGACCGGAGGACGCGGGTCGCCCGCCGGACGGTCGTGGTCAGGACGCCCTTGGGACTGATGACGGTCGACTGCTCGTTGAGCAGGACGACGGCTTCGGTCTCGGCCGGGAGCGACGGAATGGGACGGGCGGCCTCGTCGGCGAGCCAGGACGGCGGTTTGACCGCGCCGCCGGCCGGCGGACAAGGGGCGGACGATGGGGACGGACGATGGCCATGCGGCCGGGAAGGAGAGGATCAGGGCAAGAAAGAAGGTCCTGACGGACGCGGAAACCAACAGGCGCGTTCCCATATTCCCCTTGACACGCCCTCCTGTGCCCGAGAATATTCTCTGTTTGGACTGAATGTCAAGGCGATTGTATGACTTATTGCGCCTTCTCGAGACGTGCTATAGTGGTCGGGGGAGGAAAACCATGAAGCTTCGAGCGCTGACCTCATGAAAGCCATCGTCTACACAAAATACGGGCCGCCCGATGTCCTTCGGCTCAAAGAGGTGGACAAACCCGTTCCCAAAGACAACGAATTATTGATCAGGGTCCGTGCGGCCGCCCTGAACGCCTATGACTGGCGCCATTTGAGGGCCGACCCGTTCTTCATCAGGCTCATGGGCGTTGGCCTTTTCAAGCCAAAGCACCGGATCCTGGGGGCCGATATCGCCGGCCTGGTCGAAGCGGTCGGCCGCGCCGTCACGCAGTTCCGGCCCGGAGACGAAGTCCTCGGCGACGGCGGCTACGGGGGATTCGCCGAGTTTGTCTGCGTCGACGAAAAGCGCTTTGTGCCGAAACCCGCCTCCCTCACGTTCGAGGAAGCCGCGGCCGTGCCGATGGCCGGACTCACGGCTTTGCAGGGCCTTCGCGATAAGGGACAGATCCGGGCGGGGCAGAAGGTCCTGATCAACGGGGCCTCGGGCGGCGTGGGGACTTTCGCCGTGCAGATCGCCAAATCCTTCGGGACCGAAGTCACCGGGGTTTGCCGCACGTCGAAGATGGACCTGGTGCGCTCGATCGGCGCGGATCATGTCGTCGATTACACTCATGACGATGTCACCCGGAGGGCGGAGCGATATGATCTGATCTTCGATGTCGCGGCCTTTCGTTCGGTCTTGAAGTACAAGCGCATCTTGAGCCCCGGCGGAATCTATGTTCTGGCCGGCGGCTCTATCGCCCGGATGTTCGCAGCTGATGGTCATGTCCATGTTCGTCAAGAACATGGGAGTCATGGGCGCCAAGATCAACCAGGAGGATCTGCGCTTCCTCATGGAGCTCATGAACGCCGGCAAAGTCCGGTCGATCATCGACCGACGCTACCCGTTAGGCGAAACGGCCGCGGCCCTTCGGTATCTTGAAGACGGGCGCGCCCGCGGGAAAGTCGTCATCACCGTATAAGAATCCATAAGACCCTCCGCTTTTTCGGTCAGGCACTGGGCCGGAAATTGACAAATTCTTGACAACTCTCCGCCGGACCATGGGTATCTTTCCCATAGAAGGAGATCAGGGTGATCTCATGAGTCAGAACGGGCCAGGCCTGTGGAGAAACGGCGCAGCGGGATTCGCGATCCCGATCGTCATGAGCCTTCTCCTGTCGCAAGCCTGCGCCACGCTGGCCCGAAGCGTCGAGCAACCCATCCCGGTGACTTCCTCTCCCGCAAGGGCCACGGTGATCCTCAACGGGATATCGCAGGGCGCGACCCCGCTCATGATCAGGCTGCCCCGGTACAAGAAGGACCAGGTCATCCGGATAGAATCCCCCGGATATAACCCTGCCGAGATACGGCTAAGGCGGAAGATCTGGGGAGGAACGATCCTCGGAAACATCCTTATGGGATTGGCGCCGGGATTGGTTCCGGTCCTGCTCTTATCGGGATCATCTCATGCCAGAATCGATCCCTCCGACGAGAAGGCCGTTCTCTCGATCTATCTCAAGAGCGCCGCGGTCCTCGGCGGGCTCTTTGTGTTGATAGACATCGGCAGCAGCAACGGCTACACTTTGACGCCGGAGAACCTCACCGTGAGGCTGACGAAGGCCGATGGGCCGCCGCGGGTCGATACGGTTGTCCTCGACGCCGACGACCTTCGGAACGTCAAGTGGATCCGCGTCCGAAGGGACTAAGCGCGTTGACATGTGCCCACAGGGCTCCATAAGAGACCGGCCATGAACGATAAAAGCACAAATTGTTTTCTTTTCATCCTGACCCTAGCGAGCATACTGCTTTCTCCCGGCTGCGCGACTTTGACGCGGAGCAGGCACCAGATCGTCTTCGTGACTTCTTCTCCCCTGGGAGCCGCGGTTACCATCAACGGCGTCGAGAAAGGCCTGACCCCGCTCATGATGAAGCTGGACAGGACGTTGAGGCGCCCGGTCATTCGGATAGAATCCCTGGGCTACAACCCTGTTGAGATCCGGCCAATAAGAAGGCCGTCGGGAACGCACTTTTTTGCGAACCTCCTCGTCGGGCTGATACCGGCCTGTGTGCCAGCCGCCGCCTATTCGTTGGCCCATGATGGCGAGGGAGCTATGATGGTCTGGATCCTCAGCGCAGCGGCCTTCGGCGGACTCTTCACTGCCGTCGACAGCGGCGCCGGAGCGATCTACGATTTCAGGCCGACCGATATCACCGTAATTCTGAAGAAAGCCAGCGGGCCTCCCCGAGTCGATACGATTCTCATTGATGCTGACGACTTCCAGAACGTCAAGTGGCTTCGGGTCCATAGGGACTGAACCCTGGCCCTGCGGTAGGCCGCGAACTCGGGCCGAATCTTCTGAAAGCCCATGCTCCTTGTCAGAACGGTGTTGAGAAATCAGGCATAAGGGAGTGGCGGGAAGGTGTGGGAGTCGAACCCACCCGGGACGTCTATAGCCCCATACCGGATTTGAAGTCCGGAAGGATCACCGGATCCTTCACCCTCCCCGTGGGTCAAAAGATGGTAGTCCGTCCGGGCACGGGTGTCAATTCAGCCGTGGCTCTTCTCGATCGCTGCCCAGGGGCGGGGCCCGGAAAGATCACCCCTACTTGCGCTCGGAATTTACAGCTGGTCCAAGATCTTCTTTCCACCTTCATTCTTAGGATTCAGCTCGCGCGAGACAGGCTGCGTGTTTCCATCGTGGCCCGGATGGGTTAAAATGATCGTCCGGGAGTAAGGATGTCCGCTCGCTCAAGACCCGATATCAAAGCCGTCTGGCGCGACAATATCGTTTTGCGCCGGCTGCAGAAGCTCCCCGACAATGTCCGGCAGGTGACCCAGACCATCGTCCTCAGCCTGGCGGCCGGCCTGTCTGCGGTCTTGTTCCTGTTCATGACCAATCTGTTGTTTTCCTTGACGTACGTTCAATTCGCCGAGCGATCGAAATTGTCCTTCGCTGTGGCCAGTTTCATCCTGATCATCGGCACATCGGTCATCGTCGGATTCCTGCTGAACAGGCTCAGCCCCGACGCGGCCGGGAGCGGCATCCCCCAGGTCAAGTCGGCTTATTGGAAAGAGCTCGGCTTCCTGCCGTTCCGGTCGACCCTGGTCAAGTTCTTCGCCGGCATGCTCAGCATCGGCGGGGGCGCCAGCCTCGGCCGCGAGGGGCCCTCGGTCTTCATCGGCAGCGGGGTCGCCTCCAACGTCGCGGGCGTCCTCGGCACACCGCGGCGGGAAAGGCGGGCCGCCACATTGATGGGGGCGTCGGCCGGACTGGCCGCGGCCTTCAACACGCCCATGGCCGCCATCACCTTCGCCATTGAGGAGATCGTCAACGACCTGAACAGCCGCTACCTGGGGCGCGTCGTTCTCGCTTCGGTCCTGGGCGCCTTCGTCGTCTACGCCGTCCTCGGCCGCCAGCCGGCTTTCTCCCTTCCGTCCATTGAGAACGTCAGCTGGCTTCATTATGCCGTCGTCCCCGTTGTGGCCGCCGTTGCTTCGTTCGCCGGGGTCGCTTTCCAAAGAGGGACCCTGTTCCTGAGGGGGAGGGTGAGAAAGATCGGCTCCGTCCCGGCCTGGCTCCGCCCCGGCCTGGGCGGTCTCGTCACCTGGATCTTGGGCGTCAGCGTGTTCCTGACGGTCGGAAAGATCGGGGTCTTCGGGCTGGGCTACCAGGACCTGAGCCGGGCCTTGAACAATAATTTCGAATGGAAGATCGCCGGCATCATGGTCTGCGCCAAGCTGCTGGCCACGATCGCGAGCTACGGTTTCGGCGGCTGCGGAGGTATTTTCGCGCCCATGCTCTTTGTCGGGGGGATGAGCGGCTTTTTCATAGGCGGCCTGGCGGGAACTTGGATGCCCTTGACGCCTGCCGACCATATCGTCCTGTCCGCTGTCGGAATGAGCGCCTGCCTCGGGACGGTCGTCGGGGCGCCCTTGACCTCGCTTTTGATCGTCTTTGAAATGACCCATCAGTTCGCCCTGGTGCCGGCGCTTATGATCGGGATGATCATCAGCCGGGCGATCTCGCGTTTCGCCGGCCGGCTCAATTTTTATGACGCGGCCCTTGTCCAGGACGGCCACGAGCTCCATAAGATCCGCCCGCCCCTCGATCTTCAGAGCTGGCAGAACCTTCCCGTGGCCGCCATCGCGAATCCCCACCCTGTGGTCATCCGGGACCTCGCCCCGGGAGCTCTGCACGCTGCCATCGACAGGTACCCCTACAATAGCTTTCCCGTAGAGATCGACGGCCGGCTCAGAGGGATCCTGACCCGCCAGCAGATCCTCGAATCCCTGGTAGCGAAGGACGTGCCGGAGATCCGCAACGTGGTCACATGCTTTCCAGAACAGACAGTCCGGGAGGTCGGGGACAAGTTCATCCAGTCTCCGATCAATGTCCTCGTGGTCGTCAGCCCGGAGACCGGCGCGATCCAGGGCATCATCACTTTACACGACCTCATTCGGGCCCAGGCCTCCGTCAACACCTAGACGGACCTTCTGGCTCGCCCGCAAGGCGAAATCGTCGGGGGGGCTCGGGGGACAGACAGGGATGTTGCTTTAAGAAACGACGGGCAGGGTGATCGGCGTCAAGAAAGTGTGGCGGCGGCGAGAGTGGGGAGTGGGATTGTACGACCGGGCCGGATTTGCTAACGTTAGATAGCGGCTCGCACCCCACAATGAGGGAACCAATGCATGACCGGTCTTCCCGGTGGATTCTTCAGAACGGCGGGCGCTGGCTGCTTTTATTTCTTCCTTGGCGGTTATCGGGACCGCCCAACAGGTCATCGATAATCCGGCGAAACCCGCGAGCCTCAACGCGGGCCGTGTGCTCGCGCTCAAGGAGGTCGTCCGGATCACGGACGATAAGGGTCAGTTCCTCTTCGTCCAGCCCTTCAACGTCTTGACGGGGCACGACGGATCGGTCTATGTCCAGGAATACAGGCAGCTGCTCAAGTTCGACGCCCAGGGCCGGTTCGTCAAGAACATGCTCAAGAGAGGGCAGGGGCCGGGCGAGCTCGACGACAACCTGACCGACGTCGTCGTCCGGGAAAAGGACATCATCCTCTGGTCGTCCAACAACCATAAGTTCATCCGGCTCGACCTCGACGGCCGCCTCATCGAGGATAAGAAGATCGTTCAGGGATTCCTCGGCTCCCTCCTCGGCGTGTTCGGGGGCCGGTGTTTTTTCCTCAGGAGCGAGATCGACACCGATAAGTCGAGGCCCAGGATCAACGGGATCTTCGAAACCCCTAGCCGTCTCGTCATCCTCCCTGAAAACGGGGAGGCCGTTCCCACGCCTTTCCTGATGCCGATGACGGCGGGCTTCCATTTCGGACCGAGGGCCGCTTCGAGCAGCACGATATCCCGGGCCATGCCGGTGGCGGCGGGCGAACGCTCGGTCTTCCTCTTCCATTCGCCGGACTATCTCATCAAGCTCATCGACCTCGAGACCGGGGTGGTCGTGCGAAGCTTCCGACGGGATTACGATCGGGTGAAGTACGAAGTCAAGACGCCGGCCGGCTATCCGGCCGAGCTCATCCCCAAATATCACAACGACCTCTGCCGGCTCCTCTGGCGCAACGATAGGCTGTGGGCCGTGACGTCGACCGTCGACCCGAAGAAGGGGATCCTGGTCGACGTATTCAGCCGGGAGGGTCAGTATGTCGACAACTTCTACCTGCCCCTCTTCAAGATCCGCAAGAACAACCCGCAGTATTACGCCCCGATGGCGGTTTGGGGGAACTTTCTTTATCTTCTCGAGGCGGACGAAGACGACATCATCTCCCTCATCAAGTACGAGATCGTCGGAGAATGATCGGTCCGGGATACGGAGTCGGTGACGCTTATCGCCCGGCTCGAGGCGCAAAGCCCAGGACCTGGAACGGCGCCTCGTCCGGCCGCCCCGGCGAGATGTGAAGCTCCGGCTTCTCGCCCAGGACCATGATGGTGCAGCCGTAGGTTTCCGCGTTATTGATCCCGGAGGCGCGGTCCCGGAAGAGCCCCTGGAGCGCGTCGAGGTCCAGGACGGCGGAGTTGTCCTTGAGCCGCCGGCCAAGGAACTTGAAACGCGGGCAGCGGGCCTGATAGCTCTCGAGCGTCAGGTTATTGCGCTTCAGCAATTGCGGGAATTTCGGATTGTAATCGTCGTTGACCATCGGATGGTTCGTGTGGTAGCTGAACTCGGCGCCCTCGAACGGGACGAACTTGGACATCTTGCCGGCCGAGCGCTCGAAGACGGCGACCTCAGCCGGCCCTCCGATGACATAGGTCTGCGGCGCCGCGGGCTGGATGTCCTCGAGGAATTTCACCGCCCGCTCATAAGAGCTCTGGCGCAGGAGGCCCCTGATGACGAAGGCCACGGGGAGCCCCTTGGTCGAATAGGCGAGCTGGGTCACGGCGTTGACGCACACCCCGACCGAACGGCTGTTCAACCCGTTGGCGGCGACGACCCCCGGGATCGTGAAGACGAGGGTCTCGAGATCATCCCGGCTGTCCCGGATGCGAAGGACGGTCTGAAAGCCGTGATAGAAGTCGGGGATGTCCAGGGTTTGGGAGACAGAGGCGGGGTGCCCATTCCTCTTTCCGGCCGCGATCGAGGTGCATTTGGAGAAGCTCAGGTCCGGCCCGACGGTCCAGAGCTCGTCGATGAGCTGATAAGCGTACATCGTGTCGAAATCGACCCCGGCCCCGTCGGCGATGCCGCGGACTTCGTCGAGGAGGCCCGGCGTCCAACGGTCGATGGCCGGCTTGAAGTCCGTCTTCTTCAGGAATTCACGGATAAAGACCTCGGCTTCGACTCGATAGGTCCTTTCCAGGTCTTCCTTCCAGCGCTTGACCAGCTCCAGGATCTCCGCCTTGAGCGTCTGGCCGTGGATCTTGCCCATCTGGTAGGGCGTTCCCGCGAGATCGACGATCCTCAGCTTCGTCTCCGGTCCGGGGCGCGACCTGTCCCCGGCCCGAAGGGAATTCAACTGGGCGGTGAAGAGGAGGAGCAGAAAGACGAGCCCGTTGGCCGAAATCCGGCGGACGGCTCTTATCGGCGATTTTCTTTCCGATATTGGCATGGGGAGACTATACTTCCGGCCGCCGGCGACCGTCAAGGATTGACCATCCTCCTCGGCCTGGGGCCGAGGCAACTATTCGCCGGGCTGGATCGTCTCTAGGAATGATATCCAACCTGGAGGTCTGCCGCGATGAATAAGCTCTTCGTGGCCGCCATCCTTTTATTCGTCACCGCCCTGGCGCTGGCCGCCCCGCCGCAGCGCGCCGAGATCTTGGTCCTCGGCACCTACCATATGGCTAACTCCGGGCCGCGATGTCTTCAACATGGAGGCGGACGACGTGCTCGCGCCCAAGCGGCAGGCCGAGATCGCCGAGCTGCTCGAGGTCCTGAAGAGATTCAAGCCGACCAAGATCGCCATCGAGTCCACGGTTTATGAAGACCGTCGCCCCAAGCAGTACGCCGATTACCTGGCCGGCAAGTACACGCTGACGGCCAACGAGATCGAGCAGGTCGGTTTCCGGCTGGCCAAGGAGCTCGGCATGGAGGCCATCTATCCCGTCGATATCGACGGCGATTTCCCCATGGCAGCGGGTGATCAACTTCGCCAAGGCCAAAGGGCAGTCGCAGATCATGGACCGGCTCATGTCCGAGATCGGCAAGATGGTCAAAGAACAGGACGCCTACCTCAAGTCCCACACCATTCTCGAGACGCTCCTCTTCATGAACGACGACAAGAAGGTCGCCCAGGACGTCGGATTCTACTACCGCGAGGCCCACTTCGGAGAGCCGGGCGACTATGCCGGCCCGGACCTTCTGGCCAGCTGGTATCAGCGGAATATCCGCATCTTCAACAATATCGCCGCTATCATCGGATCCCCGAACGAACGCGTGCTGGTGATCTACGGGGCCGGGCATCTCGGCTGGCTGCGGCAGGACGTCGAGAACGATCCTAGCATGAGACTCCGGAAGCTGGCCGAGTTCGCGAGCCCGAAAACGAACTGACCGCCCTTGACGGGGTCCGCGGGCCCTTGACAATCTCTGAACTCGAACCTATATATGAAGACGAACGTTGCAGAGGGGATTTCTCGCGTAAGGGGTTCGAGATCTCGATCTTTCCGTCCGCAACATAATCCGCGTTCCGGCGGTTATCGATAGTGTAAAGTTTTTTGCGGACTTTACGGGCCGCGGCGCCCACCGGCCGCGCGATATGGGTACGGGAGCCATATTGATTTTGGCATATTTTATGCAGCAACGGGCGATAAGAACGTTGGGATCAAGAATCAAGCTTTAGCAGGTCATCTATTCTGGCCTTGGGGAGTTAGGCCATGATCAAAAGATGCCCTCGGGGGGGCCGAGCCGGGCAGCGACGCCGCTGATCGAGCCATGCTCAAGCTGACCGGCCTCAAGAAGTACTACCTGATGGGGGAGACGACGGTTCGCGCCCTCGACGGGATCGACCTTCATATCCGCCCCAACGAGTTCGTGGCCATCATGGGGCCGTCCGGGTCGGGCAAATCGACCCTGATGAACATCCTGGGGTGCCTGGACAAGCCGACCGAAGGCTCGTATCTCCTCGACGGCAAGGAGGTCAGCCGCCTCGACGACGACGAGCTCTCCTTCACGCGCAACAAGCACCTGGGATTCGTGTTCCAGAATTTCAACCTGCTGCCGCGCTACACGGCCCTTCGGAACACCTTCCTGCCCTTGAAGTATTCCAAGGTCCGCCCGGCCGCGGGCATGGAAAAGGCCGCCCGGATGCTGGAGCTGGCCGGCCTCTCCGGACGCATGGACCACCGCCCGGCCCAGCTCTCGGGAGGGGAGTGCCAGCGGGTGGCCATCGCCCGCGCCCTCGTCAACGACCCGGACATCATCCTGGCCGACGAGCCGACCGGCAACCTGGATTCCAAGACCGCCCACGAGATCATGGCCTTGATGCGGGAGCTCCACGGGCGCGGCCAGACGATCGTCATGGTGACTCACGAGAACGATATCGCCGCCTACGCGGGCCGGACCATCACGCTGAAGGACGGGAAGATCATCCAAGATGGCCAAGCACACTGAGCTGAAACGGAAGGTTTGGCGCTTCCGGCGGGCCTACGTCCTCGCGGCCGTCCCCGTCCTGGCCCTCGCGATCTCGCTCGCCGTCCTCCCGGGCCGGAGCGACGTCGACGCGGTCCCCGAGGCGTCCGACGCGAAGGTCGCCCAAGGGACCTTCCGGCCGACCGTCGTCCTTACGGGGAGCTTGACGGCCCTCCGGTCGGAGGAGCTCAAGGTCCCGATCACCGAGACGTACCGGGTCCAGATCAAATGGATGGTGAAAGAAGGCGAGACCGTCAAGCCGGGCGACCCCGTGGTCCGGTTCGACACCTCCGGATTGGCCACGTCGATCGAGGGCGCCCAGGATTCGCTGAAAGCCAAGTGGGAGGAGAGGTCCCGGAAGAAGGCCGAGTACGAGAACCAGACCTTCGAGCTGGACGTGGAAGTGAAGAAGGCCGAGAACGACAACCGGCAAAAGGCCCTCGACGCGTCCATCCCCGAGGGGCTCGAGTCCCGGTACGAGTACGACCGCAAGCAGCTCGAAAAGAAGATCAGCGATCACGCCCTGGCCAGCGCCCGGACGAACAAGAGCGTCAAGATGGCCGACCTGGAAAGCCAGATCAAGACGCTCGCCATCGAGGCCGCGGAGCTCGAAACCAAGCTGCGGAGGCTGAATGACAGCCTCGACGACCTGACCCTCATCGCCAGGACCGAAGGCGCGGTGATCTACGATGTCGACGAATGGAGCGGCCAAAAGGTCCAGGTGGGCGACACGGTCTTCGCCACCTCTGTCGTGGCCACGATCCCCGACATGACGTCGCTCCTGGTCCAGGCCTGGATCAGCGAGACCCACATCCAGCGCATCAAGACCGGGCAGAGCGTCGACCTCTATCTCGACGCCTACCCGGAGAACCGGTATGCCGGCGCGATCCGGGAGATCTCCCAGAGCGCCGATCCCGTCCGGCGCTGGGGCCGGTCCAACTATTTCCGGGTCGACATCGAAATGGAAAAGCTCGAGCCGGACATCATGAAGCCCGGGATGAGCGTCCGATGCGAGGTCCGCGGGCCGGAATACAAGGACGTCCTCCTCATCCCGCTGGGGATGACGCTGTTCGACGGGCGCTCTTTCTGGGTCAGGCCCGCCGGCGGCGAAGCCGTCGAGCTCACGGCCCTGGATTACGACGAGTTCGCGGTGGCCGCCGACCCGGGGGCCAATCCCTCCCTCAAGGCGGGAATGACGCTCCTCCCGGTCGGCGCGCTTCCCGAAGAAGAGTCGGAGAGAAGAAGGCCGGTGAAAAAACCTAGGCTCTTTTCGCGCGCCGCCGCCGCGGCCCTGGTGTTCGCCCTCGCGCTCACCGGGTGTTCGCGGTCGGGCAAGGGCGCGGTGGCAAAAGTCGTCAAGGCCCCCATGAACATCACGGTCCACGCCACGGGCCAGCTCCAATCGGCGGCCTCCCACAGTGTCGGGTGCCCGTCGGTCGAGCGGGTGTGGCAGTACACGATCTCCTTCATGGCCCCGGAGGGCAAGGCCGTCAAAGAAGGCGACATGATCCTCTCTTTCGACGCCCGGGAGATCATGCAGCGGCTCCAGGTCAAGCAATCGGACCTGGATACGGCCCTCAAAGAGCTCGAGAGGATGCAGCTCACCGAACGGCAGACCCGGGAGAACCTGGCCCTGCAATTCGAACAGGAGAAGGTCAACAAGCAGAAGGCCGTGCGCAAAGCCGACTACCCCGAGGGGATCATCGCGCCGATGGAGCTCCAGAAGAGGCAGATGGAGCTCGAGCTGGCCGATCTGCAGGAGAGGCTCGCGGAAAACCGCCTGGCCAACCAGAACTCGGGGATGGCCAGCCGCATCCAGGTCCAGGAATCGAAGGCCCGGCTGCTCCAGGCCCAGGTGGACCGGCTGCAGCGCGACATCCAGACCATGAACGTCCTGGCGCCCACGGCCGGGCTCGTCGTTTACACGCCCAATTGGAACGGCAAGAAAAAGGCCGTCGGCGACACCGTGTGGATGGGCGACACGATCCTCGAGCTGCCCGACCTCGGGCGGATGCAGATGAAGGCCGTGATCCTCGAGGTCCAGGCGGGCCGGGTCAAAGTCGGGCAGCCGGCCGAGGTCCGGCTCGACTCCAACCCGGACCGCGTGTACAAGGGCGAGATCACGTCCCTGGGCCGCGTCTTCCGCGTCAAGTCGGACAGCCAGCCGGCGATCGTCTTCGACGCCGTCATCGATCTCTCCGAATCGGATCCCGAGCTGATGCGGCCCGGCATGGCGGCCGGCGTCAATATCGTCATCTCCTCCAAAAGCGACGTGCTGCAGGTGCCGGAGGCCGCGATCGTCTACCGCGAGAAGGGCGCGGCCGTTTGGAAAAAGGGCGCTTTATCCCGGGATCTGACGCCGGTCACCCTCGGGGCCCGGTCCGACGGCATGGTGGAGATCACGAGCGGCCTGGCGAAGGGGGATTCGATCGTCATCCTCTCGGGGGCCGCGGGAGCCGGACGATGAGAGCGAAGGCCCTGGCGGCCGCGCTTCTCATGATCGCCCTCCTCGCCGCCGGCTGCGGCGGGCCGGGCGGCGGGGCCTCGGCCGGCATGAATGTCCGTCGAGGGACTTTCGAGATCGTCATCCCGGCCTTCGGCGAGCTGCAGGCGGCCAAGTCCACGCCGATCGTCGTCTCGCCCGAGAGCCGCTTCGCCCTGCAGTCCATCGCCTGGATGGCCCCCGATTATACGGCGGTCAAGAGCGGCGACGTCGTCATCCGGCTGGCCAGCACGCAGCTGCCGGACATGCTGCGCTCCGAAGAAGCCGAGATGGCCAAGCTCAACCTCGAGATCGCCCAAAAGGAGAAGCAGCTCGAGAAGGAAAAGAACGACCTGACGGGCCAGATATCGGTGACGGGCATCCAGAGAGAGCTGGCCGACGTCTACGCCGCCCGGGACGAGACCATCTATTCCCGCAATAAGATCATCGAAGACGCCATCGATCTCAACTATCAGACCATCCGCGAGCGCTACTTCCAGCAGGAGAGGACGCAGCTCGAGAAACGCATCGCCGCGGAGCTCCAGCTCCTCCAATCGAAGGCCCGCGCCCACGAGGTGAAGATCAAGCAGTTCCAGGACCAGCTGAACAACCTCGAGATCCGGGCCCCGCACGACGGCATGCTGATCATCGGCAAGATGTGGAACGGCGAGAAGTACCGCGTCGGGATGAACGCCTACAGCGGGATGAAGCTGGGCTCCCTGCCCGACCTCAGCGTCATGGAAGCCAAGGTCTTCGTCCTGGAGTCGGAGGCCGCGGGCCTCAAGGAGGGCCTGCCGGTCACGGTCGGCCTCGATTACGAGCCGGGGCGGACCTTCACCGGCAAGGTGGCCGGGATCGACACGATCGCCAAGCCTTTGAGCGAAGACAGCCCGCTGAAATATTTCGAAGCGCGCGTCGCGCTCGACGTCACCGATCCCCAGCTGATGAAGCCGGGCGTCCAGGTCCGGGCCTCCATTTTCGTGGAGAAGCTGGACGACGTCGTCGCCGTCCCGAACCAGGCCTTCGCGTTCGAGGGGGACGCGGCCTTCGTCTTCGTCAGGAAAGGCGGGCGGGTCCTGAAGAGGCCGGTCGAGATGGGCGCCCGGAGCCTGACCCAGACGGTCGTCACCAAGGGATTGGAAGAGGGCGCGCAGATCCTCCTGGGCCAGCCGGGGACCGCGGCCAAGGCGGGGAAGCCGTCATGAAGATGACCTTCGAGTTCGCCGAATCGATGGAGTCCCTCCTCCATCACAAGCTCCGGACGCTGCTCACGCTGTTGGGAATGATCTTCGGGGTCGGGGCCGTGATCGCCATGCTGAGCATCGGGCGCGGCGCGGAACGGGAAGCCCTGCAGCTCATCGACACGATGGGCCTGCGCAACATCATCGTCAAGGCCAAGACCTTCGAGGAGAGCAAGCTCAAGGAGATCCGCGAGAGCTGCCCGGGACTGACGATGCAGGACCTGAACGCGGCCCGGGAGACGCTGCCCTTTCTCAGCACCTACAGCGCCAGCAAGCAGGTCAAGGTCTTCGCCGTCGTCAGCCGGGACCGGGAGAGCGACGCCGAGGTCTCGGGGGTGACGCCGACGCACCTCGACATGGCCAATCTGAGCGTCAGCGCGGGCCGGTTCCTGCTGCCTTTCGACGACCTCGTCTACGCCCACGTGTGCGTGATCGGGTCGCGCGTCGCCCAGGTCCTGTTCCCGGGGGAGTCGCCCCTCGGCCGGCAGGTCAAGATCAACCACGTCTGGATGACGGTCGTCGGCGTGCTGCTGGACAAGAACCTCCTCAAGGAGGAATTCCAGGGCATCGCCCTCAAGGGCGAGCAGAACAACATCTATGTCCCGCTCCAAACGGCCCTGAAGGTCTTCCGGTTCGGGAACTACGAATCCGACCTCGACGAATTCCGGGTCCAGCTGAGGCCCGAGATCTCGAGCGCCTCGGCCGCGGGGACCCTGGCCCACCTGATGAAGCGCCGCCACAAGGAGATCGACGATTACGAGATGATCGTGCCCGAGGCCCTTCTCGAGCAGCACCGCAAGACCCAGAACATCTTCACCATCGTCATGGCCTGCATCGCCGGGATCTCGCTCCTCGTGGGCGGCATCGGGATCATGAACATCATGCTGGCCACGGTG
The DNA here is from genome assembly GCA_963843505.1 of Candidatus Aminicenantota bacterium. Lineage (GTDB taxonomy): Bacteria > Acidobacteriota > Aminicenantia > Aminicenantales > Saccharicenantaceae > RBG-16-66-30. Next base: position 510,980 of record CAWJKR010000008.1, read on the forward strand.
CTCGAGCGGACGCGGGAGATCGGGCTGAGGCGGGCCGTGGGCGCGAGGCAGATCGACATCCGGAGCCAGTTCATCGCCGAGACGGTCACCATCTCGGCCATCGGCGGGACGGCCGGGATCCTCTTCGGCTTCGCGCTGTCCATGCTCATCTCGGCGTTCACCGGCTGGCCGGTCGGCTGGACGATCACCGCCGTGCTGCTGTCGTTCTTCGTCTGCACGGTCATCGGCCTGGCCTCCGGGATCTACCCGGCGCTCAAGGCCTCACGGCTGGACCCGATCGAGGCCCTGCGTCACGATTGAAGCGCGCCGGACACCCGAGCGACTCCAGCCCGATGGGCGGAGAGCCAGGCCCACGAAGCCCCGCCATCGGGGCCGTTCTGAGCCGTCCGAACGGTTCAGTTCGAGCGGCGCGCCGCCGTCAGCGGCGTGGGAACCGGAAACGAGAAGTTCAGGGCGTTCGGGCCGGCCTTGGTGATCGTGATGGTCTGCTCGAGCGAGACCCGGCCCTCGAACGACGCGACGACCGCATAGGCCCCGACCGGCAGATCGACCTTGACGGCTGTGATATCGGCGGGCAGCCATTCGTCGTCATAACCGACGATGTCCTGCCTTTTGACCTCGACCATGGGCGTCCCGGGCAGGTCCGAGAGCTGCCGGATGGAGAGGGACACGAAAAGCGTGTCGACCGGGACCTTGTCCAAGTCCCCGTCCATGACGACGGCCTTGAGGTCCAATGAGCCGGTCTCCGCGGGGACGGGGAGCGTGAAATCCACCGGATAGACATTGCCGTTCACCGCGCCGGCGATCTGGTCCCAATCGGGCGCATAATACGGATTGGTCGAGTTCCATTGGGTCGCCACGGCGTTGAGCTCGAGCGGATCCGGGATATTGAGGAACCAGAACATATAGGCGCCGGTGCTGTCGGCCACGGTCGTCCCGTACCGGGTGATCTCTTCCGCGAAATCCTGGCCGTCGGCCCGGGGCTTGTAGATCTGGAGGCTGACTTCGGCGCCTGGGATCCCCGCGCCCTCCGCGGTCTTGACGAACCCCTTGATGATCGTCCGGGTCTGGCTGTCGTCGATCTGGTGGATCGTCGGCCTGAGGATGTACTTTCCACTATGGCCCGTGGCCACGACCGACGCGGCGACGTCGAAATCGAAGATCAGCTCGGTCGTGGAGTTCTCGTTGATGTCAAACCCCTGGACGAGCTTGACGCCGGACTGGACGCCGCTCGGGGTCTTCATCTCATGGATGTTCTCCGCCTCGTCGACCACGTAGTTCGCGAACTGGAGAGGATCCACGCTATTGACGGTGCCGATCATGAGCCGCATTTGCGTGTAGTGGCCCGGGGCGAGGTCGACCATCCCCAGCTCGAGCCGGACGCCGTTGGCCAGGGTCAAGAGATCGACCGTCCGGTTCACGTCGAGGATCTTCGTCCAGGAATCCTCGGGATCGCCTTCCATATGGACGTAGATGTCCCGAACGGTGACCCAGACCTCCTTGTAGTCGTGCGTCGGCTTGTCGGTGAGGCTCAGCGAAAGTCGCCCCGTGTTGTCGCCGCCGACGTTGCAGGCGATCAGACCCGTGAGAAGAAAGGCCAACAGAGTGATTCCCTTGACCTTGGAGAGATGAGATGCCATGGCAAGACCTCCTTTTTCTTTCCCGAATAAAAGCCCCGGACAATCCAAGTTCAAGTTAGTCCCACTTCGGTGGATTGTCAAGAATCCGAACATTAAAATTTCATTAAAATCGGGGACACAATACCATTTTCCGAATTGGCCGGCCTTACGGGGCAGGGGGACAGGAACCTTTAGGCCGTCCATTGCGTCCTAATTAGAGGCCGAAGTCGAAATCTGCCTCCCGCACGGAAAGGACGGAAAATGACCTCCAACAAGCTCGCGACCCGGTTTTTCCTCATTGGCGCGGCGTTGATCCTCCTCCAACTCGAGGCCTTGACGGCCTGGCCCGCCCAGACCGCGCCGTCCCGCGCCAGCGGCCTGACCGACCAGCAGTGGCGGGAAGACATCGATTTTCTCGCCAAGACGGTCGCCGAAAAGCACCGCCATCCCTTCGATACCCTCGTCCCGGGCCGATTTCGACAAAGCCGTCGCCGCGCTTCGCGACCGCGTTCCCGCCCTGGCCGACCACGAGGTCGTCGTCGGCATGATCAAGCTGGTGGCCATGCTGCGGGACGGCCACAGCCGCCTGACCCTGCCGGTCGGCCCGGCCGCGGACACGCAGAGCCACACGCCCGACGGCCGCTCCCAAGACCGGCATGGCCTTCCACATCCTGCCCTTCAGGCTCTATCTCTTCAGCGACGGCCTCTACGTCCAGGCCGCGACCCCCGAGCATCGCGACCTCGTCGGCGCCCGGATCGTCCGGATCGGCACGATGACGGCCGAGGCCGCGCTGGAGGCGGTCCGGCCCGCGGTCCACTACGATTCCGAGATGTGGCTCAAGCTCGTCGGCCCTCAGTTTCTCGGGGTCCCCGAGATCCTCCAGGCCTGCGGCGTCACTGAGGCCGTCGAACGGACGCCCCTGACCCTGGAGAAGGACGGGCGGACGACGACCGTCGTCCTCGAGCCGCTGCCCGCCTCTCCCGATCCGGCCTGGGTCGTTTGGAGTGACGTATCGGGGACGCCCAAGCCTCTCTTTCTCAGGAATACGGACAAGACCTTCTGGTTCGAGGTCCTGCCCGACCGGAAAGCCCTCTACGCGCAGGTCAATTCCGTCCAGGACGGAGAGACCGAAACGCTGGCGGCTTTCTCGGCCCGGATGGTCGCCGCGGCCCAGGCCGCCGGCGCGGACAGGATCGTCCTCGACCTCCGGCTGAACGGCGGCGGCAACAATTATCTCGGGCGCGGACTGGTCCTGGCCCTGCTCGGCGCCGAGAACCTCAATCGCTACGGCCGCCTGTACACGATCATCGGCCGCAACACGTTCTCGGCCGCGGTCAGCCTCGTCTCCGCCCTCGAGCGCTGGTCGGAGACGATCTTCGTCGGCGAGCCCACGGGCAATGTCCCGAGCCAGTACGGCGACTCCCGGCGATATCCCTTGCCTCACAGCGGACTGACCGTCCGTCTGTCTTCGGTCTACTGGCGCGACGCGGAGGTCGACGAGCGCCGGCCCTGGGTGGCCCCGGACATCGCGACCCCCCTCGCCTGGGCGGATTACGCGGCCGGCAGGGACCCGGCCCTCGAGGCCGCCCTGGCCTATGAGGCTCCGGCCTCCCTTATCGACCAGCTCAAGGACAAGTACAAATGGGGCGGGATGCGCGCGGCGGCTTCCCACTATTACAAGCACCGCAATTCCCCGATCACTGCCGCGGTCCGCACGGACGACACGCTCCTGGCGATGGCCGACTTCCTCTTCGCCCAAAAGGACGCGGACAACGCGGTCGAGATCCTGCGCCGCGCGGTGGCCGAGTACCCGGATTCCGCGCCATGCCTTCTGGCCTTGGGGAAGCGGCTCGTCGAGCGGGGCGACGGTCAGGGCGCGCTCGAGCCGCTGAAAAAAGCGCTGGCCCTCAAGCCCGGCGACCCCGTTGCCGCCGAGTGGCTCGAGAAGGCGGAGAGGATCGTCCGGGCCAAGAAGTGAACCTGGCCCCGCCGGCTATGAGGCCCGTCCGTCGAGGACGCAGCGGATGGCCGCGGCGATCTCGCGGAGGGTGTAGGGCTTCGCCACGAGCTGGCGGATCCCCAGACGGGCGGCCTTTGCCTCGCCGGACTCGTCGATGCATCCCGAGCATAAGAGGACGGGGAGGTCCTTCCGGATCCTCATCGCTTCCTCCGCGAGGGCCGTCCCGGTCATGTGCGGCATGTTCTGATCGGTGACGACGATATCGAAGGCCTGGGGATCGTCGCGAATGAGCTCGAGGGCCTTGGGCCGTCGGTCGCGAAGGTCGAGACGTAGCCCAGCCGCTCCAACACGGCGGAGAGGCTCTCGGCCTGAACACGGTCATCGTCGACGACCAGGACCCGTTCGTTTCCCCGGGGGACGCGGACTCGGTTATCTTTCGACCATGCTGTCTTGCCCAGCGGATACTAAGGTTTGTCCCTCAGGTCCGCCAGGACCTGCTCCAGCTTGTCGAAGGACTGGTTCCATCCTTGCCGGGCGCCCTCCTGATCCGGACCGGGCGCGAAGCCGGCGTGCTTCAATGTCATCTTGGTCTTGCCGCCGATCTCCTCGAAGGTCACGGTCAGCGAGCAGCTCGCGCGGGAAATCGGGGCTCATGCCGTATTGGGTCGCCGGCACGATGTTGCCCTTCTCGTCGGCGAAGGAGTCGGTCATGACGATCCGCTCGAAAGGCGTGATCTCGCGGTAGAATCCCGTGCCCCAAATGTCCTTGCCCTCGGGCGATCTCATGCAATAGAGGAATTGCCCGCCGACGCGGAGCGATATCCTGGCCACGGGGATCGGATACCCCTTGGGACCCCACCAGCGCATGACCAGGTCCGGCACGGTCCAAGCCTCCCAGACACGCTCACGGGGAGCGTCGAACTCCCGCTCGATATCCAGAGACGCGCCGAAGGTTTCCAGCGCTTCGTCCTTGTGCATGACCATGGCCGCTCCTCCAGGAGGCGATTAGCTGGACCTCATCCGCCCCTAAGTTACGCAAGAATCTTGCCAAATGCCGGTTTTTCCGAGAATTCTCTTCCCCTGCCTGAAAACAGGCGGAGGGACGGCGCACGGACCGCCCGGAGCGTGGGCAAAATCCCACGGCGCAGGACGGCTTCCTATCGGAGGGGAATAGGAGAAGGGCTAGGCGGCGGGGCGCTTGGCCGGGACGTGACGGTCCTCGACGCGCAGGGTGAAACCGGTCTTGTCGAAGTACTCCAGGATGGCCTGGGCGTACTTGCGGGACAGGTCGAGCCGGTCGCGAAGCTCGGCGATGGTGACGCTGCCGTGGCGCTCGATGAGGCCGGCGACGGCGGCGCGCGCCGCTTCGATCGTCTCGCGGTGATAGATGACCTTGGGGGCCAGCCGGACGAGCTCGCCGGAGCGGAGGAGTCCGGAAAGGACGGGGTTGAAAACGGAAGGGTTGAGGCCGAGCTTCGTCCTCACGTCGTCTTCGAGCGGGGCCGAGAAGCGGGCGGCGCGGAAGGCGCCTTCGACCCGGGCGCGGAGCGCGGCCTCGACCGGGTCGGTTTTCGCCTCGCGGCCGGCGAGCCCGATCTCGGCGTCCTTCCGGACGAGAAGGCCGTCCGCGATGAGCGCGTCGAGGACGAGCTTGAGGGTCGGCGCGTCGCTCGTCTTGAGGAATTCCGCCCGGAGGTCCGAGTAGGGCATGGCCGCGCGGAACGGGTTCCTCTCGAAATACGCCCGGACCGCGGCCACGAGCCCGTCGGAGAGGCGCGCAAAGGCCGATCGGTGGAGATAGCGCTCCGGCTTCTCGCCGGGGAGGGCGACGAGGCTGCCGTCGGCGAGGAGGGCCGTGACGGCCTCGGCGACCTCGGGCTCGCCGCGGCCGAGCTTGCGGGTGATGTCGAGGACGGCCTGGGGCGCGCCGCCGGCCTTGGCGAACATCTGCTCGACGGCGTCGCGGGACGTGCCCCCGAGCTTGCCCAGGCCTTCGAGGACGCCGCCGCTGAAGCGCTTGTGCTTTTCGGGCGCGGCGTCGAGCACGCGGCCGCCGCCGATCGTCACGATGGGGGAGAAGGAGCGGATGACGAACCGGTCGCCGGGGAGGGCGACGGCCGGGCGCTCGAGGATGAGCTGGACGGCCGCCGTGGCGCCGGGCGCGATCGTCGGCGCGCCGATGACGGACAGGCGGGCCATGACCTCGTCCGTGCCGATGTGGAGGCGGACGCGGTCGCGGTGCTTGATCTCGCGGGGGGCGCCCGGCAGGACGTCGAGGCGGACGTCGAGGCGGGCCGTCGGGGCGAGCGATCCCGTCGGCGGCCGCGACCTGGCCGCGGCGGAGGTCGTCCTTGGCGACGTCCTGGAGGTTGAGCGCGGTCCGCCGGCCGATCGCCGGACCGCTCCGCTTTCGACTCGTGGACCTGGACGCCGCGGACGCGGGTCTTGAGGCCCTCGGGGTAGATCTCGATCCGGTCGCCCGCGCGCGACCGCGCCCGGACAGGATGGTCCCGGCGACGACCGTGCCGAAGCCGTGGATGATGAAGACGCGGTCGATGGGCATGCGGAAGACGCCGCTGTCGGGGCGCGGGCCCGACGCGGCGGCCGATCTCCTGGAGCGCCGCTTTGAGCGCCGGGACGCCGGCCCCGGTCAGCGCCGAGACGGGGATGACGGGCGCGTCGTCGAGGAACGAGCCGCGGACGAAGTGCGCGGACCTCGGCCGTGAGCTCGGCCAGGCGGGCCTCGTCGACGAGGTCGCACTTCGTCAGGGCGATGATGCCGCGCTTGACGCCGAGGAGCCGGAGGATGTCGAAGTGCTCGCGGGTCTGGACGGCGATGCCCTCGTCGGCGGCGATGACGAACAGGGCGGCGTCGATGTTGCGAGGCGCCGGCGACCATGGTCTTGACGAACTTCTCGTGGCCGGGGACGTCGATGAAGACGATCTGCTTCTCGTAGTCCGGGTCGTCGAGGAAGACGAAGCCGAGCTCGATCGTCATGCCCCGCTCTTTTTCCTCGGGCAGGGTGTCGGGGTCGATGCCGGTCAGGGCCCTGACGAGGGCGCTCTTGCCGTGGTCGATGTGGCCGGCCGTGCCGACGATGACGTGGTCGAGGTCGGGCATGGGCGCGAAGCGGGGGCGGAGGCGCGGAGGCGGATGCGGGCCGGGCCCTTGCGCGAGGACGCGGCCGATGACCGCGGCCGCGGGGACGCCCTGCTCGCGGAGGGCGGCGAGGAGGGCGCGGGGCCTTGGACTTGCGGACGGCGATGAGCAGGCCCGCCCGAGGTCTGGGGGTCGTAGAGGAGCGTCTCGAGGTCCTCGCCGGCGGCCTTGTCGCGCTTGACGAAGGCGGCGGCGTACTCGCGGTTGCGCTCGACGGCGCCGGAGATCGACGCCCGTCGCGGATGAGGTCGAGGACGCCGGGGAAGACGGGGATGGCGGCGCCGTCGATCTCGACCGTCGACGCCGCTCTGGGCGGCCGATCTCGCCGAGGTGGCCGGCCAGGCCGAAGCCGGTGACGTCGGTCGCCGTGCGTGACGCCGGCCGCGGTCATGACCTCGGCGGCGGCCCGGTTGAGCGCGCCCATGGAGCGCTCGGCGGCGGCCAGGCCGTCGGCGGGCGCCCGGCCGATCTGGCGGGCGAAGCTGAGGATGCCCGTGCCGATGGGCTTGGTCAGGATGAGGAGGTCGCCGGGCCGGGCCTTGCTGTTGACGGTCATCCGGCGGGGATCGACGACGCCGGTCACGGCGAAGCCGAACTTGATCTCGTGGTCCTTGATGCTGTGGCCGCCGAGGAGGGCGACGCCGGCCTCGCGGAGCTTGTCGACGCCGCCCTGGAGCATGCGGTTCATGATCCGCGGGCGAGAGCGTCTCGATGGGGAAGGCGATGATCGAGAGGGCCGTGAGCGGCTTGCCGCCCATGGCGTAGATGTCGCTGACGGAGTTGGCCGCGGCGATCTCGCCGAAGGCGTAGGGGTCGTCGACGACGGGCGTGAAGACGTCGACCGATCTGGACGAGGGCCGTGCGGGGCGTGAGCCGGTAGACGCCGGCGTCGTCGCAGGTCTCGGCGGAGACGAGGACGCGCGGGTCGACGACGCGGGGCAGGCCGGCGAGGGCCCGCTTGAGGTCCTCCTGGCCGATCTTGGAGGCGCAGCCGGCGTTCTCGACGAGGGGGGTCAGGGCGACGTCCTCGGGGGCGTCCTCGAGCGCGCTCGCCGGCGCAGAGGCAGACGTTCTTCTGCTTGAAGAGGTCGCAGGGGCAGGGGTCCTTGGGGTTGCAGATGCAGTGGCCGAGCTCGATCGACCGGCCCATGATCCGCTTGCGCTTCTCGAAGTCGATCATGACCAGGACTGCGGAAGCGCGCTTCGCGACCGGTCTTCCTCGGGCTGGATCGTCCGGAGATCGAAGAGACGCGTCCTTGTGGATGCGGGCGAAGACGGCTCGGAGCGCCAGGCGGAGCGCCCGCCATCGGCATCGATGCGGAGGGCGCAGCCGGACGGCCAGAACTCGCGGGGACCGCTCCGACCGGGACCGCCGCTTCGACCTGCGGCTCGCCGTCGAACCGTACGGCCGCGGCTCGACTCGAGGCAGCCGCTTCCGCAGCGCGCGCTCGAGGCGGCCGGGCGCGCCGCTCGAGGTCGTCGGGCGTGAGGGCGAGCATCCGGTAGAGGGGATGGCGGTCGCGGGCAGCTCGTCGGGGTCCAGGAAGAGCTTGAGCGTCGCCTCGAGGGCGGCGAGCGTCAGCTTGCCGCAGCGGAAGGCCCGGGCGAGCGGGTCTTTCTTCTTCCGGATCACGGCCGCGGCCTTGCCGACGATGATGCCGCACTGCGGGCCGCCGATGAGCTTGTCGCCGCTGAAGCAGACGACATCGGCGCCGGCCGCGGACGCTCGCCTGGACGAGGGGCTCGGTCGGCCAGGCCGAAGCGGGCGAGATCGACGAGGGCGCCGCTGCCGAGGTCGTCGATGACGGGGACGCCGCGGGCGCGGCCGAGGGCGGCCAGCTCCTCGATCGACGGCTCTTCGGCGAAGCCGACGATGCGGTAGTTGCTGTGGTGGACGCGCAGGATGGCGCCCGGTCGTTCGGTGACGGCGGCCTCGTAGTCGCGGAGGTGGGTCTTGTTCGTCGTGCCGACCTCGCGCAGGACGGCGCCGCTCGTGGCCATGACGTCGGGCATGCGGAAGGAGCCGCCGATCTCGACGAGCTGGCCGCGGGAGACGATGACCTCCTTGCCGCGGGCGAGCGTGTTGAGGATGAGGACGGTCGCGGCGGCGTTGTTGTTGGCGACGGTCGCGGCCTCGGCGCCGGTGAGCTCGCGGAGGAGCGCCTCGACGTGGCGGTCGCGGGAAACGCGCTTGCCCGCTTCGAGGTCGAGGGCGAGGGTCGAGTAGCCGGAGGCGACGGCGGCCAGGGCGTCGCCGGCGGCGGACGGAGAGGACGGCCCGGCCGAGGCCGGAGTGCATGATGACGCCGGTGGCGTTGACGGCCGGGGCGAGCGAGGGGGCGAATTTGCGTTCGAGGCGGCGACGGAGCCGCTCGATGATGGCCGGCGCCGAGATATCGGGCGGGAACGGGGAGGAGGCCGCCTCCCGCCGGGTCCGGAGGACGCGCCGGCGATCGCCGTCCGGAGCTCGTCGAGAGTCTCCCGGGCCGAGGCGACGACGGCCTCGCGTCCGAAGCGATCGATGAGCGGGCCGGCCGCGGCCTCGGCGAGAAGCGCGTCGAGGGAGGGGATCTTCCGGTAGGCGTTCGCTTTCGTCGGATCGTTCATGGGGACCTGACCCGGGCCTGCTATTTCTGGAGGGACTTGAACCGGAGCTTGCCGAAGATCTCCGGATGGAGGTCGGCGGCGCCCCCCGCGGCCGCGACGGGCACGGCGATCTCGAAGGTCAGCTCCTTCGGGGGCAGGCACGATTCGTCGTTGCAGGCCTGGTAGCTCAGGGCGCCCTTGAGTGGGTGCGGCCCGGACGCGCAGCCGACCTTGGCCTTGACGAGCGCGCCCAGGACGACCTCGCCTTCGTAGACGACGAGCTCGGCTTCCGAATAGGAGAAGCGGGCCCGCCGGCCCCGAGGATAGAGGATCTCGACGATCTCGAAGTCCGGGTCCTCGTCGAAGACGAGGGCGGTCGGGATCATGAACTCGTCGATGGGGGCGTTGTCGTTGATGTGGTAGCCGGCCTGGACCTTGAGGATGAGGGCGGCCTTGAAGGTTTCGCCGGGCTTCACGGCGTCGCGCGAGATGAGGCCCTTGGCCTCGACGACCTGCTCGACGTCCTGGGCGACGCCGGCGGGAGCGGAGATCATCGCCGCGGCGGTGAAAACGAAGACCGCGGCGAGGATCTGAGACATGCCGGACAGGAGTTTCCTCATGCTAAAAACCTCGCTGTCAATTAGAGACGTTTGGCCAGGTTTTGTCAACCGATGAAGCGGGTCAAACCTATACGTTTTTAATTTTCAGGGTCGGCTTTGACGGCGGAATTAAAAACGTATAGGTTTGACCCCGTCTTACTTCCGGCGGCCTTGCCGCCGGTCGCGCCCTTGACGCCCTCCTCGAAGGGCTCGGTCAGGATGGGCACGACCCAGCCTTCGGGGCTCTCCTTGTAGGTTTCGATGTCTTCCCTCACGGCCAGGGGGTACTTCAGCGCGTCGAAGCGCCGGTCGAGGTAGGCGCCGATCCCCTCCGTCTTCGGATAGGGGAACGTGATCCAGGCGCTGCGGTCGTAATAGACGCTCCCGGCCTTGACCGGCAGCATCCGGGTCTGGTTGTTCGTGGCGAACGAATAGACGTACCCCCTCGACACGTAGTACCACGGCCCGTTCTGGATGTAGAGGAACGGCTCCTCGAGCGAGGCCAGCCCGCCGTTGAGGTTCGGCGTGGCCTGGTCCAGGTACAGGGCCGCGAAGCCGATGCCCTTGGCCTCGTCGAAGAAGCTGACCCACGGCGTGTCCGGCCGGAGCACGGCCGCGTGGTCCGGATGCATCTTGGACGTCGCGAAATCCAGGATCTCCGTCCGCCCGCCCTCCTTGAACGCCGCCTTGGTGAAGACGGCCTTGTTGAACACGACCTCGGCGTCGCGCAGGGCCATGACGAACGTGTCCTTGCCGACCGTCGTGACCGACTCGACCGTCACCGACCGGCGACCCCGCGTAGAAATGATACCGGATGCCGATGTCGACGCCCTCGGGCTGCGGCAGCTTCCCCTTGAGATTGAGCGAGTAGAAGACCGGCCCGGCGACCTCCGTCGCCTCCGGGTCCGTCCAGTCGGAGCTGTGGTACCAGGCGTGGGGCGGCGCGTAGACGTCCGGGTTCCAGTGGATGGCGCCGTTCGTCTCGAGCTTGTGCTCGAGCTTGATCCCCGTCGACTTCTCGACGATCTCGTAGATGACGCCGCTCGTCTCGTGGAGCACGATCTTATAGAACGCGTTCTCGACCGTCCGGCCGAGTCCCTTGCCCTTCGTCACCGCCAGGTCGGTTACATAGGCCGGCTTCGGCGCCGCCGGGTTGTCATAGAAGACGATGTAGGTGGCCTTCGCCCCGGCCTCGACGTCGGCCAGGAAAGCGACGCTGAACGACGTCGTCGGGTGGTAGCGGACGACCCGCTCGCCCGTCGCCGCGTCTTTCTCCTCGACGGCCAGGATCTTCGGGTCGTTCCAGGTGACGACGTCGTACACCTGGCTGGGGATCTCCTTGTAAACGACGTCCTTTCCGTCCCTCTCCGCCCTGACCACCCGCACCTCGTCCGGCGATCGCAGGTAGCTCGCCAGGATCCCGATCGTGGCGTGGACGGGATAGCCCGTCCGGGCGAAGCCGTGCTCCTCCGACACGACGAGCGACATGTAGCTCTTCCAGGCCGGGTCCCAATAGCCCTTTCCGGCCGGGGCGCGTCCCCGACGCCTCGAGGACCTGGATATCGCCCGACTCTCGGTTCGACGAGCTGGACCTTCATCCTCGTCTCGGCCCCGGGCCGCCAGACGTGCCGGGCCTTGACCTCGAAGGCGAGCTTCCCGCCCGCCGCCTTGACGCGCGTGCCTGTCGATCTCGCGGCCGCCCTGATAGACGAGGAAGTCCCGTGACCCGCGCGCCGTCGACCTCGACCCGGTCGACGCTCCAGGCGGCGCTTCTCGAGGCCGGCCGGCAGCGTCCGGCTGCCGCCAGGGCGCACTTGACGAAATACCACGGCTCGCCCGCGACCGGGTAGCCGAACTCGGGGCCCGCCGCGTCGGACGGGGCGCCGGCGCTCGGCCGGGCGATCGAGCCGCCGCCGCCCTCGCCCGCGCCCGAGGGCGCTTTCCCGCACCCGGGCATCAGCCCCAAGCCCGCAACGGCCACCGCGACGCCGGCGAAAAACAGAAACGTCCCCATTTTTTTCATTGTCCCTCCCAGTCGATCCTGGCGATGATCTTCGACAGCCCGAAGGCCGCGACGCCGCCCGCCGCGAGATAGGCCGCGCCCCGCGCCCAATCCAGGAAGATGATCCGGCCCACCCCGAAGAGCAGGCAGACGATCATGACGACGGCCAGCGCCCAGCCGGCGAACGGCGCCGCCCGCAGCTTGTATCTCTTCCCGTTGAGCTTCGCGATCGGACCCCAGACGCCGCCCGGCCGGACCTTCCGGTAGAAGGCGAGGAGCTTGGCCTCGTCGTCGGGCTTGGTCACGAAGGTCGCCGTGATCCAGGCGACGGTCGTCACGGCCACGATCAGCAGGATGCTCGACGCCCCACGGATCGACGGCGAATCCCGCCCTCTCGAGCGCCCGCCCCAGCCCTCGCACGAGCGCGTTGTCCGGCACGACCTTGAGATAGATCGCCGTCCCCGCCGACGCGCTCAGGGCCGCGATCTCCGACCAGGCGTTGATGCGCCACCAGTACCAGCGCAGCAGCAGCACCAGCCCGATCCCGGCCGAGAGCTCCATGACCAGCTGCCAGCCCATCTTGACGCTGCCCAGGACATAGGAGAAGCCGGCCCCGAGGAGCGCGATGACGAGGACCATGATCCGCGAGACCATGACGTAGTGCTTCTCGCTCGCGTCCTTCTTCACGAACGGCCGGTAGAAATCGTTGAGCAGGAACGACCCCGACAGGTTGACGATCGACTCGATCGTCGACATGAAGGCGGCGAAGAGCGAGGCGATGATGATGCCCGCGATCCCCTTCGGCACGAAGCCGATCATCCGCGGGTAGGCCGCCTCCATCTCGCCCGGCGCCGCCCCCGTCAGTCCCGGGAAGACGACGATCGCCGCGAGGGCCGTCAGGATCCAGGGCCAGGGCCGGACCACGTAATTGGCGACGGTGAACCACAGCGTCCCCTTGACCGCGTGCCGCGGGTCCTTGGCCGCCAGGATCCTCTGGGCGCTCCAGCCGCCTCCGCCCGGCTCGGCGCCGGGATAATAGACCGCCCACCACTGGACGAAAAGCGCCACGAAGAAGGCCAGCGGCAGGGCCTGGCCGAGCGGCGGGAAGACCGACAGGTAATCCTTGCCGTTCGCCGCGCCCGATCGCCCTGACCGCGTCGACGAGCGCGCCGATGCCCCCGGCCTTCTCGACGGAGACGACCGACAGGATGATCGACCCGGCCATGGCCACCCCGAAGAGGAGCATGTCGGTGGCCACGACGCCCCACAATCCGCTGAGCGTCGTGTAGAAGACGGTCAGCCCGAGGCAGATGGCCAGGGCCGTGATGCCGCTCGTGCCGAAGACCGTCTCGGATGATCTTGACCATGGCCAGGGTCACCCAGCCGAAGGTGATGCACGAGACCGGGATGCCGAGGTAGAGGGCCTTGAAGCCGCGCAGGAACCGGGCCGGCCGCCCGGAATAGCGGATGTCGATGAACTCGACCTCGGTCACGACCTCGGCCCGACGCCACAGGTGGGCGAAGAACAGGACCGTCAGCGCCCCGCCGAGCATGAAGTTCCACCACAGCCAGTTGCCCGCGACGCCGTCCTTGACGACGATGCCCGTGACGGCGAGGGGCGTGTCGGACGAGAACGACGTGGCCACCATGGACGTCCCGAGCAGCCACCAGGGCAGGCTCCGGCCGCTCAGGAAGTACTCGGAGATGCTCTTCCCGGCCCGCTTCGAATAGTAGAGCCCGATCGCGATCGACAGGGCGAGGTACCAGCCGATGAACAGCCAGTCGACCGCCGCGAGCTTCATGGGTTATCGCCTGGCCCGGAAGATGAGCGCGCCGACGAGGAGGAACACGGCCGCGAGCAGGAGGACCGTCACCCGCTCGGCCGCCGTGTCGCAGAACAGGATCCCGAACAGCGCGAGCGGCAGGCCGACGCCCCAGAACCCCAGGGCCATCGGCCGGTATTCTTTTTTCATCCCGTCCAGGATCCAAAAAGAAGGGACCGGGTCTTCGCATCCGCGAAAACCAGGTCCCTTCCGATGATCACTTCATCCGCGGGAGGGCGAAGACGGGCACGCGGCTGTGGGCGATGACCTTCTCGGTCGTGCTGCCGAGGAAGAAGCGGGCCAGCCGCTTCACGGTCGTCGACATGACGATGAGGTCGAAGTGCTTCGTGCCGGCGTAATCGATGATGCCCTCCCAGGCGTGCACGGCCTTGACGACGTCCTCGCCGATCTCGACGGCCTTGTGCTCCCGTTTCTTGCGGGCCTGGAGCTTCTTGAGGACGGAGTCGAACATCTGGTCGGTCAGCCGGAAGTCGTGGCCGAAGAGCTCCAGGACGTAGAGGAACGTCAGGCCCGCGCCCAGGGCCTTGCCCAGCCGCCAGGCCTGGTCGCGCTCGATGTCCTCGGCGGCCGTAGAAATCGGTCGGGACGAGGATCTTCTTGATCGGCTGGACTTTGGCGTCGGTCCCCTTGGTCACCAGCACGGGGACGCAGGAGCTCCGCAGGATCTGGTGGGTGACGCTGCCGATGAGGTTCTGTTCCTGCCCGGAAACGCCTTTCCGGCCGACGACGATGAGGTCGGCGCCTTCCTTCTTGGCCGTCTTGACGATGATCTTGGCGGCCGAGCCCTCGGCGATGACGACCTTGGTCGGGCAGATGCCCTGGGTCTCGCACATGCGGTCGAGCTTGACCTTGGCCGAGACCTTGCTGGCCTCGATCTGCCCGGCGAGCTCCGCCTGCACTTCGGGCCAGGCCTCGTAGAGGACCGGCGCGAAATCGGGGACGACGTGGAGGGCGGTCAGCTTGGCCTTGAAGGTCTTGGCGAAGAGATCGGCGTAGGCCAGGGCTTCCTTCGACTCGTCGGAGAAGTCCGTGGCCCAGAGGACGTGCTTGATGGGTTGCGTCATGAGGTTCTCTCCTTCCTTCGCATATCGGCGGTCTTCGGGAGCCCCGTCGCGTTCTGTCCCCAGTTTACACAGGACGGCGCGAAAAGGGAAGAGGAGTCCCTCTCCAAAAAAAGGTTGACAAATCAATTAACTGTATTATATTATTAGTACAGTAATACGGAGGCGACGGTGCTGATCAAAGTCGACACGGGCGCGTTCGTGCCCCTCTACGAACAGGTCAAGACGGAGATCCGGCGGCTGGCCGCGCTCGGCGCGGTCAAGCCGAACGACCCGCTGCCGTCGATCCGTGAGCTCGCCGCGGAGGTCCTGGTCAATCCCAACACCGTGGCCCGGGCTTATCGCGAGCTCGAACAGGAAGGCCTGATCTACACGCAGAAAGGCCGCGGCTCCTTCCTGTCCGCCCGGCGCGAACGGGGCCTGGACCGGAGAGGCGGCCGAGGCCACCTGGGCCGGAGGATGGACGAGACCGTCCGGGAGGCCGGGACGTTCGGGTTGGGGCCCGCGGAGATCCGGAGGCTCGTCGACGACAGCCTGCGCCGCTTCAAGGGCGCCGGGCGCACGGGAGGCGGGAATGAGTGAGCTGCTCAAGGTCGAACGGCTCTCCAAGGGGTTCGGCGGCGGGCCGTCATCCGGGACGTCGGCTTCACGGTCGAGCCGGGCCGGGTCTACGGGCTCCTGGGCCGGAACGGCGAGGGGAAGACGACGCTCATCCGGACGATCATGGGCGTCATCCCTCGCGACGCCGGCGTCATTTCCTTCAAAGGGCGGCCGGTGACGTACGGCGACGCGGACTACAAGCGGGCGATCGGCTATGTGCCCGAGGACTCTTTCTTTTACGGCGGCATGTCCGTCGCGGCCCTCCTCGCGTTCAACGGCCGGTTCTTCCCGAAGTGGGACCCGAAGAAAGCCGAGGCCGACGTCGGGCGGTTCGGGCTCGATCCCTCCGCCAAGGTCCGGACGCTGTCCCGGGGCCAGAAGCTGAAGCTGGCCGTCGTCGCGGCCCTGGCCGCCGAGCCCGAGCTCCTCATCCTCGACGATCCGACGTCGGGCCTCGATGTCCCGACCCGGCGGGAATTCCTCCGTGACATCATCGGGGAGCTGGCCCGCGGCGGGACGGCCGTCCTCTTCGCGACCCATCTCGTCCACGAGCTCGAGCGGATCGTCGACCATCTCTTCATCCTTCGCGGCGGCCGGATCGTCCTCGACGAGCCCTATGACAAGGTCAAGTCCCAGGCGAAGCGCGCCGTCATCGGCTTCACAGGCCAGCCGCCGGAGAGCCTCGAAGTCGGCAACGTCATCGGCCGGAGGCGGATCGGGCAGGACTGGGAGCTGGTCATCTATCCTTGGAACGAAGCGGTGAACGGATCGCTCCTGGCCCTGAGCGCGGCCCGGCTCGAAGTCGAGGCCCTCAGCCTCGAGGATATTTTCGCGAGTTTCGTCCAGGACGCGCGGTAGACGCGGGAGAGCCACGATGTTCAAAACCCTGCTCATCAAGGAATGGAAGGACAAGGCCGTCCTGGTCGCCTTCGGCCTGGCGATCATGGGCTTGATGCTGACCGCTTTTCTCGTCTCCGGCGGCGACAAGGATCTCCGCGAGCTCATACCGGCGACATTTTTGATCTTTTTCTTTCCTGTCTTCGGCGCTATGCTTGGCGCCGGGGCGTTCGAGTCCGAGTTCCGCGACGGGGCCTGGACCTATCTTCTCTCCCGGCCGGTCCGGAAGGGGACGATCTGGTCGGCCAAGCTCGTTGCCCTCCTGTCGATCCTGGCCGGGTTCTGGCTGGCCTTCATCGGCCTCATGGCGGTCGTGCCGGGGCTCGGAGAAGTCGTTTCGGGCTTCAAGCTTCCGGAGATGCTCGGGTCAGGGCTCGAGTTTCTGCCCTTGATCCTGCTCAGCTCCCTCTTCTTTTTTTCGATCGCCTTCTCTCTCTCCATCCTCACGGATAAGCAGCTCAGCCTCGTATTCGGGACGCTTTTTCTTGGCTTGGTCCTGGAAGGCGCTCTGCTCTTTCTCGCCCTTCCTGGCCGCGGGCGGGGAAATGGAGACCCGGACGGGACGGTTTCTCGTGCTCGGCGTCTTCAATCTGGGCCTTGTCCTTTCGAGCCTGGCCTTCCTGGCCGCGTCGCGGCTGACCCTCCTCAAGGCGGATTTTTCGCAGCCGAGGAAAAAAGCGAAGGCCTTGGCCATGTGGGGGTTTCTCTTTTTAGCCGCGGCCTGGGCCTTCTCGGCCGCGTGGCCGGCCCTACGGCCGGGGCCCGCGGAGGAGCTCAGTAGCAGGATAGAGGTCATCGAAGGCGGTGCCTTCTTCTCCACGACCAAGGGGCTTTATCGTTATGACATCGCCGGCGACAATGGTCAACCGGTTGGTCCACCAGAATCCCTTCGATGGAATATACGCCATGGGGGGCGGCAAGGTCCTCTACACCGTCTTTAGGCCGAAAGACGAGAAATTCGCGCTTTATGTCCAGAACACGGACGGCTCGGGCCAAAGGCTTCTCGCGGGAGGCAGTCAGGAGGATCAACACATCCTATCCGGGTTCATGTTCCCTAAGGTCTCCCCTGACGGGAAGACGGCCGTGCTTTTATATGAGGAGAGCTTCGAAACATCGGTGCCGACCCATCATGTGTGGTCTCTCGCGTCGATCGGGACCGATGGGACAGGATTGAAGAAGCTGGCGCCCTTCGTTCCGGGCTTGGTCGGCGATGGAAAGGTGCGCACGCCGCTCGCGATCGTTGCCTGGCTCCCTACACCGGAAAGCCTTCTGATGTGGGGGCGCCCCCGGTCGACCCCGCCCTGGATCACCATGCCACCTCACAGCGTATGGCGGTACGATCTGGCGTCCGGGGCCCAAACCAGGATTTTCGAGTCTCCCGGGTCCGTCTCGCTCGTCCCCAACCCGGCCGCGAACACGGCCATCCTGATCAGCGAAAAGGACGAGGCAGGTCCGATAGATGTGTCGCTCTTGGACCTGGCGACGGGGACTACGACACCCATCACGACCATCGAGAGGCCCTGGAAGGAATACCTCTGGTCCGCGATCCAACATTCCGCCTGGAGCGGGGATGGGGACAGGGTCGGATTCCTTATCCATCGGGAGGGAGACCTGTGGGCGCCTGCCGTTTACGCGGGGAAGGAACACCGGTTCGTCACGGGCCCTGACATCCGTCTCGAGGGGTCTCAGGATCGGTATCCCTCTGTATTGGCCTGGACCGGCGACGGGACAAAGCTTGTCGTTGCCGGGGGCCAAGACCGATCGCTGCGCTTCCTCGGCCCCGACCTGACTCCGGCGAAAGAGGTCCCATTCCCTCCGGCCGTCGGCGGGCATTTCACGGCTTGTCCGGTGGGCAATGCGGTCCTCGTATCGGATTATTCAAAAGAGGCCGTCTGGCGGCTGGACCTCAAAACGGAGAAGTGGAAGAAGATCTTTTAGCCTCAGTACTTCTGCCAGTCCGGCTTGTGCTCGTTGACCCACACGTAGTAATCGGCCATCTTCAGGTCCGAGGCGGCGTCCTGGTCGATGACGAGGATGGCCCGCGGGTGCATCTGGAGGATCGAGCCGGGGACCATGGCCGTGACCGGCCCTTCGGCCGCGAGCGCGACGGACCGGGCCTTTTTCTTGCCGAAGGCCAGGAGCAGGCACATCTTGCTGTCCATGATCGTGCCCAGGCCCATCGTCAGGACGTGGGTCGGCACGTTCTCCTCGCCCCCGAACGCGTCGGCGGCGCCGCGGCGCGTCTCCTCGGTCAGGGTCTTGATGCGCGTCCGCGACGAGAGCGACGACGACGGCTCGTTGAAGCCGATGTGGCCGTTCATGCCGATGCCCAGGATCTGGATGTCGATGCCGCCGGCCGAGCGGATGGCTTGTTCGTACTTGCGGCAGGCCGCGGGGATATCCGGGGTCATGCCGTCGGGGATGTTGATCCGCTCCTTGGGCATGTTGATGTGGCTGAAGAGCTGGGCCCACATGTAGCTGTGGAACGAGGACGGGTGGGCCGGCGGGACGCCGACGTACTCGTCGAGGTTGAAGCCCGTGACGCCGCTGAAGTCGAGCCCCTCTTCCCGGTGCATGCGGACGAGGTTCCGGTAGAGCTGGAGCGGGGTGTTGCCGGTGGGCAGGCCGAGCACGGCGTGGGGCTTCTCGCGGACGGTGCGGGCGACGATGCGGGCCGCGAGCTCGCTGGCCTGCTGGGGGTCGGGCAGGATGATGATCTCCATGGGGCTCTCCTTCGGGCGCGCTCAGCGCGTCTTGATCCAGTACTTCTTGATCTTCTCGTCGACCGACGCCCGGAACTTGTCGACGTGGCCGAGGACGAATCGCCCGACGTCGAGCTTGTCGTCGCGGACGAGAGGCGTCAGGTCCATGGCGAACCAGAGCTGCTCGGTCTCGTCGGTCGCGTGCGATTGGAAATAGACGGCGTTGGCCCGGCGGCGGCCCGCGGTGGCCAGGTCGTAGCGCTTGCCGCCTTCGACCTGGGAATCGTAGACGCCGATGAGGCCCATGGACAGGTTCTCGCGGCGGCCGACGTCGAGCGGGACCTTGTCGTCGTCGTTCATCCAGTCGAGGCCGCGCCAGACCTCGCAGCCGTAGACCGTCGCCGGCCGCTCGTCGGGCTCGAGCTCGCGCATGGCGGCGATGGCCGTGAAGGCCACGGCCAGGTGCGTGTCGTGCTTGTCCGCGGGGTTGTGGGTGTAGACGACCTCGGGCCGGAAGGCTTTGAGGACCTTGACCAGGTCGGCCCTCAGGCGGCCCGTGCCGGCGTCCTTGACCTCGGCGCTCGTGTAGTTGAGCTGGACGAGGGCGCCGTAGTTGCCGAGGATGGCCGCTTTCTCCTGCTCGCGGCGCCGGAGCGTGGCCATGTCCGCGTCGCTGAACGAGGCGTATTCGCCCGACCGGGGCGAGCCGGCGCCGTTCGTGCACGTCACCCCGCCGAACCAGAGCTCCGGGCTGGAGAAGCACTTCTGGATGCCGTGGAAGGCCATGATCTCGAGGTCGTCCTGGTGGGCGCCGATGCCGAGGTGGGTGACGCGGCGGAACGCGCACTCGGCGTCCGTCCCGTCGGGGATGAAGACGGAGGCGTCGGGCTTGACAAATTTCATGGATGATCTCCTCTGATCTCGGGCAGGCTGGCCGCGGCGACCGCCTGGCCCACGCGCCGGCTCCTCTCGTCGAGGAGATGGAGGCGGACCCGGGCCGCGGTCGCGGGGAACTCGGCGGCCAGGACCTCGGCGGCCTTGTCCATGATGATCTTCCCCCCCGTGCCCGACACGACCCGTCCGAGGACGAGAAGGTTCTTGAAGCCGTAGAAGACCTCATACCAGGGGACGGTGCAGCCGAGAGTAGATGCCGATCGACTCGAAGACGCGGGCGGCCGGGATGTTGCCGCGGTCGACGAGCGTCTGGACCTCTTTGAGCCGCTCCGGGAGCTTCATGCCGGCCGGGAAGGACAGCCCGGCCGCCTGGGCCAGCCTGTCGACGGCCTGCTGCGAGAAGTAATTGGCCCCGACGCCGCTGTCGCGGGACCACTCGTCCTTCACGGCCGCGGGGTTGAGGTCGACCGGGGCGAAGGCGAGCTCGTCGAGCCAGCCGGGGATGTGGCCTTCGTTGTCGAGAAAGCCGGCCGCCTCGCTCGAACCCATGGCGACGCCGAGCACGCCGGTGTCGCAGAGGGACAGCTTCCCGGCGAGCGCGGTGACCTCGCCGTCGTTGATGACCTCGAACGGCACGTTCCATTCGGCGGCCAGACGGTCGAAGAGGCCCTTGACCTTGGATTCGAAGACGTCGGCCGGCACGGACCGGAAGAGCGAGGCGATCCGGACCTGCCGGCGGATGATGACGCCGGCCGACGAGCCGCCGATGGCGTCGACGCGCGGCAGGTGGGAGGCGGCTCTCTTCAGGCCGGCCTGGATGTGCGCGTAGTGATACTCGGGGTCGGCCTGCTCGCCCGGGGCCCAAGGGACCTCCTCGCTCCAGACGGGCTGGCCGTCGATGACGGCGGCCACCTTGTAGTCGCTCGCGCCGAGGTCGAAGCCGATGCGGAAGCCGTCGAGGTAGCCGCCGGGGAAATGCGTGGCCTCGCGGGCCTCGGGAAAGGTCGCGGGGCTGTGGAGGGCGACCTCGAACGGGCGCTCGTAGACGCCGCCCATCGTCCGGGCGTCGAAGGCCCGCTCGCCGGTCTCGGAGTAGGCGGCCTTGAGGCGCCGGCCGATCGCGGCCGGTCCCTGGAAGTGGATGCGCCAGCCGCCGCGAGACCAGAGCAGGAACTTGACGGCGCGCTCGACGATGCGGTAGGTCGATCCGGGGTCGTCGTCCTTGGCCGGGGCGACGGCGTCGAACACCGAGACGAGGCCGTCCTCGCGCTCGATGGCCACCCGGAGGGGCGTCGCGCCGCGAGGCGCGGGCCCGGTCGAGATAGGCGGCCCAGGCCGGGAAGATGGGCTGGAAGCCAGGGTCGTACGGGGCCTCGACGGCCTTCCTGCCTCGCGTCATTGAGCCTTGAACTCGACTTTCACCGGTACGAGAAGCCGCGCGGCCAGGTCCTCGACGCGGCGGGCCCAGTTCGCGGCCTCCGGGACGCCGGGCGCGGTGACGCCGCGCTCCCAGGCCCCGGCGACCCAGTAGGTGAGCTTGAGGCCGGGGCGGCCGCTGAGCTTGAGGGCATGATCGGGGCCCGCGTCATCGACACCGGCTAAGGCGGCGGGCGGGAAGATCGCGGCCAGGCCGATCGCGCCGGCCTTGTCCGCTCCCTTGCCCCAGACGGCGAGCCGGCCCTTGGCCTTGTCGAGCGCCACCGTCTCGCCGGCCAGCTTCTGGATCCCCGGCCCGAAGACGACCGGAGCGCCGGCCTTGGAGGCGATGACGACGTCCTGCCGGGAGTAGGCGTTGTCGGCGAAGGCCGAGAAGTAGACGGTCAGGGTGACTTCGCCGCCGGCGGTCATGACGGCCGGGTATTCGGCCTTGACGAGGCCCCGGACCGGGCCCGGCGAGATGACGGTCAGCTTGGCCTGCGGAGCGGAGGGGCCGAAGAGAGGGAGGCGCTCCGCGCCGTTCCACACGGACAGCCCGCCGAGGCCGGCCGATTCGCCGGTCGCGAGGACGTCCATCCCCCAATCCTTGGCCTTTGTCTCGGCGGCGGGGAATCCTCTTCAGGATGAGGCCCGGCCGGAGCTTGCCGTAGAGCCCGATCCGGCCGCTGACGGTCTTGAAGGCGGCCAGGTTGGATTCCCAGCCGGCTCCGGCGCCGCCGGCTCCCCACGCGCCGCGGGCGAAGGCCTTCTGCGCCGGCATGAGCTGGTAGCTGCGGTTGGGCGCGTAATAACAGAGGAGCCGCGTCGTCGAGGACGGCGGCAGGGTGCGGACGATGACGATCTCGTCGTGATAGCGGTCCTTGTCGAGGTCGTCGGCCTGCGAGACGACGAGGGCGTATTCGCCCCCGGCGTTGTCGAAGAACGCGTACATGTAGGAGTTGAAATCGGGGGCCACGGAGGCCCGAATGTCGGCGACGTCGATGACGACGGCGTGGTTCTCGAGCGCCAGGGGCGAGGGATTGGTGATCTCGACGGCGAAGTGCCGGGTGAAGCCGAGGACCTCGGGGCCCTGGGTCTGGGCGGCGGCCTCCCCGGCGGCGAGGGCGAATATGGCGGCGCAGACGGCGGCCGCGGCGAGCGTCGCGGCGGCGGCGGGCCGTCTTCGGGCAGGCGTTACCTGGCGCATCGGCGGGGTCTCCTTTCCGGCGGGGGATCCGGCGTTATTTTACTCCAAATGGGGGGCAAATGGACCTCAGGTGATCAGGTGCGATTTGAAGCCCTTGCCCAGGACGTCGTAGGTGTCGTTGATGATGACGAAGGCCTCGGGATCGATCTTCCGGATGTTGGCCCGCAGGTCGGCGAGCTGCTTGCGGTGGATGACGGTCAGGATGATCTCGCCCTCGCGGTTGAGGTAGAGCGACCGCGAGCGCAGGGCCGTGCCGCTGCGGTCGAGGCGATGGAGGATGTAGTCGGCGATCTCCTCGGTCCGCGTCGAGGTGATGATGACGAGCTTCGAGTAGCTCCAGCCCTCGAGCATCATGTCGATGACCTTGGTCGAGAGGAAGAGGACGATGTAGCCGTAGAGAGGCGCCTCGAGGCTGCGGAGGGCGAAGCCGGAGGCCGAGATGACCAGGAAGTCGGTGACCATGATGCCGAAGCCGAGGGACATCCCCGTGTATTTGCTGAGGACCATGCCGATGATGTCGGAGCCTCCGGTCGAGGCCCGGCCCCGGAAGACGATGCCGAGCCCGACGCCGAGCATGACGCCGCCGTAGATCGAGGCCAGCACGGGGTTGTCGGTGGCCGAGGGGAGCTTGAGGACCGTGTGGAAGAGGTCGATGAACACCGAGGACACGACCATTCCGGCCAGGCTGTTGAGGACGTACTTCTTGCCCATGGTCTTCAGGCCGAGCAGGAAGATGGGCACGTTGAGGACCATGATGAGCGCGCCGACCGGAAGGCCGGCGAAGTAGTTCAAAATGATGGCGATGCCCGAGACGCCACCGGGGACGAAGTGGTGGGGGATGAGGAACAGGGCGTAGGCCAGGCCGCAGATGGCGCAGCCGAGCAGGATCGTGAGGGCGTTCTTGCGCTTTTTCCATGGGTTGACTCCGGACGTTCGGCGGTATTCTACTCCGTTGCCCGCCCAAGTCAACGTGGGAAAATGGGGACGCTTCTATTTTTGAATCATGCATGAATTTCGAAAATAGAAGCGTCCCCATTTTTTTGATATGGTAAGGCCAAAGGAGAGTGCGGGATGGCCAATGTCGCGACGTTCGGCGAGATCATGCTGCGGCTGTCGCCGCCGGGAAAAGAGCTGCTCTTTCAGTCGCCGCGCCTCGAGGCGGTGTTCGGCGGGGGCGAGGCCAACGTGGCCGTGTCCCTGGCCATCCTCGGGCACCGGTCGCGCTGGATCTCGGTCGTGCCGGCCAACCCGGTGGGCGAAGCGGCCCTGCGCGAGCTCCGCCGCTACGGCGTCGACGTCGGCGCCGTCGTGAGGGGCGGGCGCCGGTTGGGCCTCTACTTCGCCGAGACCGGGGCCAACGAGCGGCCCTCCCAGGTCCTCTACGACCGCGAGGGCTCGGGCGTCGCCGAAGCCAAGCCCGGGGACATCGATTGGCCGCGCGCCCTGGACGGGATGGACCGTCTCCACGTGACCGGCATCACCCCGGCCCTCAGCGCCTCGGCCGCGGCCCTCACGCTCGAGGCCGTCAAGGCGGCCCGGGCGAAGGGAATGACCGTGTCGCTCGACCTCAACTACCGGGCCAAGCTCTGGAAGTACGGCCGTCCCGCGCCCGAGGTCATGCGCGAGCTCGCGGCCCAGGCGGACCTCATCGTCGGGAACGAGGAGGACTGCCAGAAGGCGCTCGGCATCGGCGCCGCGGCGGACGTCACGGCCGGGAAGCTCGACGTCAAGGCCTACGAAGCGCTGACGGCGGCGGTCCTGGCCGCCTTCCCGAACGCCGCCCGCGTGGCCGTCACCCTGCGCGAGAGCCTGAGCGCCGACTGGAACCGCTGGTCGGCCGTGATGAGGACCGCGAAGGAGTTCCTCGCCGGCCCGACCTACGAGATCCGCTCGATCGTCGACCGCATCGGCACGGGCGACGCCTTCGCCGCCGGGCTCATCCACGGCCTGGCGAGCTTCGAAAAAGACGGGGAGGCGCTCGATTTCGCCGTCGCCGCGGCCGCGCTCAAGCACTCGATCCCCGGGGACTTCAACCTCTCGACGGAAAAGGACATCACGGCGCTCGCGCGGGGAGACCGCTCGGGCCGGGTCCGGCGCTAGCCGGGCCGGGAGATCGCCGGAAAGGGGAGGGTGACGTGGCCAAGGACAAGACGCTCGAGCTCCTTCTCGCCGCCAGGGTCATCGCCGTCATCCGCATGAAGGACGCGGCCCGGCTGGGCGAGGCGGCCGCCGCGCTCCGGAGAGGCGGCGTGACCGCGATCGAGATCACCATGACCGTGCCCGGAGCGGCGGACATCATCCGCGAGCTGGCCCGGACGAAGCCGGCCGGGCACGCTCATCGGGGCCGGGACGGTCCTCGACGCGGGGACGGCGACCGAGGTCATCGCCGCCGGGGCGGATTTCGTCGTCTCGCCCGTCACCGACCGCGATACGATCCAGGCCTGCCGCGAGGCGGGCGTCCTCGTCGCGCCGGGGGCCTTCACCCCGACCGAGATCGTCGCGGCCTGGCGGGCCGGGGCGGACATCGTCAAGGTCTTTCCGGCGACGTCGCTCGGGCCGCAGTTCTTCCGCGATCTGCGCGGGCCGCTGCCGTTCGTCCGGCTCATGCCGACCGGCGGCGTCACGCTCGAGAACGCGCGCCTCTTCCTCGCGGCCGGGGCCTGCGCGGTCGGCATCGGCACGGCGCTCGTCGACGCCAAGTCCGTCGAGGCCGGCGATTGGGAGGAGATCGAGACGCGGGCCCGCGTCCTCATGGCGTCGCTCGAGGCCGGCCGGCGCTGACGTCCGGTCGTCCGCCGGGGCTTGCATTCCCTGGAGTTTGTGGTACAATATCCTCAACGCTTTGCTTGGCTGGCTGTGCAAGGCAACGAGCACCCCTCCTTCATAATCCCCTATAAAGCTTGTCATTCGCAAGAATGAAACAGCCAGCTTTATTCTGCTATACTAGCGGACCGATGACCGAGACACGGGGTCCGTCGTTCTGGAACCGGGATTTCCTGCTGGGCCTGGCCGGATATTTTTTCCTGTTCATGTCGGTCTCCCTCTTCTTCTTGTTCCCCGTCGTCCTCGAAGGCTTCGGCTCGAGCCAGGGCCGGATCGGCCTGATCATGGGGGTCCACAGCGTCGTGGCCATCGCCATCCGGCCGTTCTTCGGCCGGATGATCGACGTCCGCGGCGGCCGCCGCATCGCGCTCCTGGGGCTGTTCATCCTCATCGTCTCGCTGCCGCTCTTCCACTTCGTCGACGACGCGGGCTGGCTGCCGTTCCTGCTGCGGGCGCTGGCCGGGCTCGGCTGGGGCATCAGCATGACGGCGACGATCGCCATGTGCTCCGACCTGGCGCCGGTCGACCGGCTGGCCAAGTCCATGGGCGTCATCGGGGTCGCAGGGCTCGTGGCCAACGCCCTCGGCCCTCTGCTCGCGGAGGAGCTCCTCAGGGGCGGCGGCCCGGGCCGGCTCTACAACGTCAGCCTCCTGTTCCTCGCGGCCTCGGTCGTCTGCCTCCTGCTCACGCGCGAGTTCCCCAAGCCGGACTGCGGCGACGGCCGGGCGGGCGGGATGAGCGCCCTCAAGCTCGTGCCGTGGGCGCTCGCGGCCATCGTCGCTTCCGTGCCGATCTTCCACGGCGCCATCCGCGGGGCGATGATCTACTTCATCGCCGTCTTCGGGAACTCGGTCGGGATCAGCCGGGTCGGGCCGTTCTTCCTCGTCTTCTCGATCGCGGCCATCCTGACCCGCTTCCGCCTGGGCGACCTCTCCGACCGGCTCGGGCGGAAGACGGTCATCCTCCCGGCGGCGATCATCATCGCCCTCAACCTGTTCGTGATCGCGCAGGTGCGCAGTTTTCCCTTGCTTCTCGTCACCGGGTTCGTCGGCGGGCTGGGGCAGGGGCTGATCTTCCCGGCCCTCAGCACCTACATCATCGATTTCCTGGGCCGCGAGAACAAGGGGATGGCCATCAGTCTTTACAGCTCGCTCTTCGACGTCGGCATGGGCCTGGGGTCGCCCCTCTTCGGCTGGGTCTCCGACGTGGCCGGGTACCGCTGGATGTACCGCGTCGCCGGGCTCTTCCTGCTCGTGTCGACCACGGTTTTCATGATCAAAGCCCCGGCGACGGAAGGCCGCCGGGCCATAGGCCGTAAATGATAGAAAAAAGGGGGGTCAAACCTACACCTTTTAGTTTTGTCATCTCGGGGACACGTACCTCCGGTACATGTCCCCCAGATAACAGCCAAAAAATTAAAGAGGTGTAGGTTTGACCCCTTCTTAAAGAAAGGAGAGATGTGATGTGTGAAGGCGACAAGAACATGTACGAGACGATCGCCGGACGGCGGACCATACGCCGGTTCAAGCCCGACCCCGTGTCGCGGGAGCTCCTCGAACGGCTCGTCGAGGTGGCGCGCCTCGCGCCGTCGGCGGCCAACCTGCAGCCGCTCGAGTTCATCGCGGTCGACGCGGCGGGCCCGAGGGCCGAGATCTTCCCCTGCCTCAAGTGGGCGGCCTACATCGCTCCGGCGGGGGACCCCTGTCCCGGCGAGGAGCCGAAGGCCTACGTCGTGACCCTGGCCAACTCCGAGATCAGGGAGAAGATGTTCGAGTACGACGTGGGAGCGGCCATGGAGAACATGATCCTGGCGGCGCTCGCCGAGGGCGTCGGGAGCTGCTGGCTCCTGTCGATCGACCGGGACAAGCTGAGGACGATCCTCGGCGTCCCCGAGCGCTATCGCATCGACTCGGTCCTGGCCCTGGGCTATCCGGCGGAGGACCCGGTGTCGGAGGTCGCGCGCGATTCCATCCGCTACTGGAAGGACGAGGCGGGACGCCTGCACGTCCCCAAGCGTCCTCTGGGGTCGGTCGCCCACCTCAACAGGTTCTGAAACCCGCGGCCGGCTTGACTTTCCGCGCCGGGGCCGTTATTAATGGAAAAGGCGCCGGGGGCGCGACGCGCCGGGGCCATATCATTTCGGGAGGGGAATCATGAAAAGATCGCGCGCACTCAAGTCCATCATTCTCATCGCCCTCGTCGGCTTCGTGTTCGGACTGGCCCAGGCCCGGGCCGACGTCTTCATGAAGCAGAAGACGCACACGGGCGCCTACCAGGTCATGGGCCAGAGCCAGCCCGAGAAGGACGAGATCATGACCTTCTGGCTCGGCCAGAACGCGGTCCGGACGGACATGGAGATCGCTAAGACTTCCTCGATCCTCCTCTCCGACCAGAAGCTCATCATCATGATCGACCACAACAAGATGCAGTACTCCGAGATGCCGCTCGACTTCGACAAGATGTTCGACGATGCCGCCGCCGCCGAAGCCGGGGACGATCCCGAGACGGCCGAGGCCAAGAAGAAGATGCCCGGCTTCATGAAGAACATGATGAAGGGCGTCATGGGCAGCATGTCGGCCAAAGTGACGGAGACCGACGAAACCAAGACGATCGGCGACTATCACTGCCGCAAGTACCTCATCGAAATGACCATGGCCATGGGCATCGAGACCAAGGCCGAGGCCTGGGCCACGCGGGACATCGATATCGATTACACGAGGGCCTTTACGGCCGCCAACGCCATGATGGCCAGCCAGCCCGGGTTCGAGAAGATCGTCCAGGAGATGAGGAAGGTCAAGGGCGTCGTCGTGTACCAGACGGCGACGACCAAGATGATGGGCTCCGAGATGGCGTCGACGACCGAGCTCATCGAAGCCGGGGAGAAGCCCGCTCCGGCCGGCAGCTACGACATCCCCGCCGGCTACAAAAAAGTCAAGGCGATGGGCCGCTAGACGCCGTCGCCGGTGTATTTCGTCAGGAGCGTCTTGCGGAGCTTGCGGTAGAGGTCGACGAGCTTTTCCATCCGTGAGACGGTCAGCTCCGTGAGGTACTTCGCCGCGCCGGCCGGGTCGGACTTGATCATCTCCGCGGCCTTGGCGTCGATCGACGCCTGCTCCGCGAAGAAGCCGTTCTCGACCGGGTCGCGGGCCGCCCTCAGGTCCTTCACCGCGGATTGCCAGCGGAGGAGCATCAGCTTCTCGACGAAATCGACCGACCAGCGGGCCGAGTCCTCGCTGAATTCCCGGAAATCGTAGCTCTTGTAGAGAGGCGAGACGCCGGTCACCCCGGCATAGACCGGGACGTAGGGGCTGACGAAGGGATTGTCGACGTAGAACCAGTAGATGCCGCCGACCGCGTCGGGGAGCCACGACCGGAGCTGGGCGACCATGCCGTAGCCCTCGGTGGCGATCGTCCGGTGATGGCGGATGCGCAGGACCCTCTCCATGTCCCCGGAGATATAGGGCGTGGCCATGGGGCTTTTCTCGAGCCGGCCGCCGCCGGCCGGGACCATCCAGGCCGGGTCCCAGGTCATGTCGTAGATCGTGTTCTCGAACGTGGACCGCTGGAAGGCGATGACATCCTGGACCGTGATCTTCTTTTCCGGCTTGAACGAATAGGGGTAAAAGGCGGCGCCTTCGAACGCCTGGGCGTAGAGCGTCCCCGGCCCCGCGGCGTCGTTGAGCCCGCGCCGCGGCCAGGCCTTGAGCGACGGCGCGAGGGAGCTCGTGATGAGCCACATGCGGCTGAGGTTGCCCTCGCGGATGGGCGGCGCGTAGGCCTCCTGCCAGATGAAAGGCCGGCCGCTCTTCGGATCGTGCCAGCCGCGGTCGACGGCTTCCTTCATGTAGTTCGGCGAGACCATGACGTCGGGGCTTTTCGGATCGATCTCGCGGATCCGGAAGTAGTTGGCGATGACGACGACGTGGTCGTCGGGGACGCGGCGGGCCGCCCAGATGGCGCCCGGCTTGCCGCTCCCGGGGGTCCAATCCGGCCCGACGCTGCAGATCTCCATCGTCCAGAGCTCGCGCGGGTCGGCGACGCAAAGAGCCTCCGATCCGCCGCAGGAGGGGAGGAAGCCGTATTTTTCGACCAGGCCGCCGATGAGCTTGACGGCCTCGCGGGCCGTCGCGCACCGCTCCAGGGCGAAGACCTGGGCCTGCTCGATGGTCATGATCTGGCGCGTCAGGCCCTCGACGTAGGCGACGTCGAGCTCGGCCCGCTGGGAGCAGGTGCTCTCGCCGATCGCCAGCTGCTTCTCGTTCATCTGGGAATAGCCGGTGTGGAAGTACGTGAAGGTGCGCTCGACCTGGGGGATCTCGCCGATGACCTTCCCGAATTCGCCGAGGGGCAGGGCCTGGCGGTCGTCCTCGGCGCCGAAGTAGACCATGCCCCAGTGGACCGGGGCCATGGCGCCCTTGGGGATAGGTCCGGCCGGGGATGACCTGAATGCGGCATTCGCTGCAGCAGTCGGTGTGCGAGGTGATGACCGAGCCGTCGGCCGTCGCCAGGCGGCCGGCCCCGATGACGGTGCAGCCCTCCTGCTTGGCGCCGTCGGCGCCGAGCGGCGGCGCGCAGGCGAGCAGGACCGTTCCGGCGACGGCGATGATCGCCGCGGCCGCTCCGAACAGGCGTTGTCTGGCCATGTTGTCCTCCAGAGAGCTACCTTACCGGCATGAGCATGACGGCGGCGCCGCCGCCCGGGGCGAGCTTGAGCGCCAGCCGGTCGCCGGCCTTGACCGTCTTCTTCGCGATCTCGAGGCTCGTCGCGACCGTCGCGGCGTCGGCCCCGTCGGCGAACACGGTGGCCTCGTACTCGCCGGCGCCGAGGAAATCGAGCGGCAGGTCGAGGTCGCGGCCGTCCCAGTTGGTCATCGCCCCGATCCACCAGCCGTCGCCGTTGCGCCGGGCGATGGCGATGGACTCAGCCGGCTTGCCGGCCAGGACCTTCGTATCGTCCCAGACGGTCGGCACCTTCTCGATGAACTCGAGCCCGGGTTGGCCCTCGTAGGCCTCCGGGTAATCAGAGACCATGACCAGCGGGCTCTCATAGACGACGTACATGGCCAGCTGATGGGCCCGCGTCCCCTGCGACATCGGGGCGATGTCCCGCGCCTCGAATTGCCCCCTGGCGGCGTTCCTCATCGCCCCGGGCGTGTAGTCCATCGGCCCGGCCAGCATGCGCGTGAAGGGGATCGTGACATCGTATTCCGGCGTAATGCGGTCGCTCCACTTGCTGTACTCGAGGCCCATGACGCCCTCGCGCGTCAGGAGGTTCGGGTAGGTCCGCCGCAGCCCGGTCGGCTTGTACGCGCCGTGGAAATCGACGGTCAGCCGGTGCTCGGCGGCCTTCTTCACGACCTTCTCGTAATAGTTGACCATGTCCTGGTCGTCGCGGTTCATGTAGTCGACCTTGATGCCCGCGGCGCCCCACTTCTCGTAGAGGGCCATGGCCTCGTCCATGTGGCGGCCGAGCGCCTGCCACTCGACCCAGAGCAGGGTCTCGACGCCCTTCGACTTGCCGTAGGCGATGATCGCCGGGCACATCGACCTCGGGCTGGTATTTCAGGATGTCCTCGATCCGCCCGTCCTCCGACATGGGCGCCCAGCCCGCGTCGACGAGCATGTATTCGAACTTGTGGCGGGCGGCGAAATCGATGTAGTGCTTCATCGTGGCCGTGTTCATGCCCGGCTTGAACGAGACGCCCGTCGCGTAGCTGCCGGACCACCAGTCCCAGGCCGCTTTGCCCGGCTTGATCCACGACGTGTCGGCGATCGGCGCACGGCGCGCTCAGGTTCAGGATGAGGTAGTTCGTCTCGATGAACCGCCCCGGGTCCGGCCCGACCATGATGACGCGCCAGGGCGTCGATTTCGGCGTCGCGCCGATGACGGGCTTGTCGAACGGCCGGCGCGGCGCGACGGACAGCTTGGCCGTCAGGGCATTCGGGACCCCCGCGACCCCGCCCACATAGAGCCCGGCGTAGTCGGTGAGATCGGCCTCGAGGAGCGCGGCGTAAAGCCCCGCGTCCGGCATTTCGACGAGGATCGGCAGGTTGACGAGCGAGGCCGGCTTGATGTCCCCGAGGGCCGTCCGGGCGTATTCCCCTTCGTTGCTCGTGTCGTAGCGCCCGAGGTTCAGGGCGAAGGCCGAGGCGTCCCGGGCGAAATAGAAGCCCGTCATTTCCTGGGCGACGGCGAACTCGCCGATCGCCTCCTGCTTCGGCAGGACGTAGCGGAAGGCGACGCCCTCGTCGTAGGCCCGCAGCACGATATCCATCTTCCTGTGCGGCGCGTTCTTCTCGCGCGAGCGAGACGACGAGCTCGTTGTACTTGTCCGGGACCGTCCTTTTCGCCCCGAAGGCGTTCTCCCAGGTCGAATCGTTCGTCCGCTTCTCCGTCCCGACGACCTCGAAGTCGCGGTCGAGCGCGCCGGCCCCCGACGAGATCGAGCCCGAGCGGCGAATCGGCCAGGACGGGGACGCCCTTGTAGGCCACGCGGTAGTAGAGCCGTTCGCCCGCCATATAAGGCTGCGGCCTTGGCCGCGAGCGCGACCGAGATGCTCAGGTTCCCGTCGGGGGACGCGACGGCCATCGGGGCGCCGGCCGCGGCGTCCTTTGCCGGGGCGCACGCCCCGCCGAGCAGGGTCAGCGCGCACAATGCGACAAGCGTGGCTAGGATCTAGACATGCGGCATCTGGGGATCATGCGGGCCTCCGATCTCGCGGACATCGTTACGACCGGCAGTATATCCGCCCCATCGGGGCTAACGCAACGGTCCCGGCCCAAGATCCGACGGCGGCTTCAGCCGAGAGTGATCTTCGCCGCGATCGGCATGCGCCGCCCGACGCCGAAGGCCTTGGTCGTCACCTTGATGCCCGGCGCCGCCTGGGCCCGCTTGTACTCGTTCCGGTCGACCATGGCCGCGACCTTTCTCACGACCTCGGCCGCGAAGCCCAGGCCGATGATCTCCTCGACCGAGCGCAGCTCCTCGACGTAGGCGCGCAGGATCTCGTCGAGGACCGGGTACGGCGGCAGCGTGTCGGAATCGAGCTGACCCGGCTTGAGCTCGGCGCTCGGCGGCTTGTCGATGATGGCCCGCGGGATGACCTCGCCCCCGCGGTTGATGTGGGCCGCGAGCTCGTAGACCATGGTCTTGGGCACGTCGGACAGGATGGCCAGGCCGCCGCTCATGTCCCCGTAGAGCGTGCAGTACCCGACGGCGATCTCGCTCTTGTTGCCGGTCGAGATCAGGAGATAGCCGAACTTGTTCGAGAAGGCCATCAGGATGTTGCCGCGGACGCGGGCCTGGATGTTCTCCTCGGTCGTGTCGGCCGCGCGCCCGGCCAAGTGGGGCGCCAAGGCCTCGACGTACTTGTCGTAGATCGGTCCGATCGGGACCTTGACGCAGCGGATGCCGAGGCGCCCGGCCAGCGCGATCGAGTCGTCGACGCTCCCGGCCGACGAGAACGGCATCGGCATCGTGACCGCCAGCACGTTCTCCGGACCGACGGCCGCGGCGGCCAGGCAGCAGGTCACCGCCGAATCGATCCCGCCCGAAAGCCCGATGACCGCCTTCGTGAAGCCGCATTTGCGCATGTAATCCCGAAGGCCCAGGACGAGCGCCTCATGGACGGATCCGATCGTCTCCGAGAGGCGCGAACAGGCCCGGCGAGCCGAAGCTCTTCGTCTCCACGGTCGTCACGTCCTCGGCGAAGGCGGCGCCGACGGCCGTCGGCTCGCCGGCCGCGTCGAAGGCGAAGCTCCGGCCGTCGAAGACGAGCTCGTCGTTGGCCCCGACCTGGTTGACGAAGACGAACGGCCGGCCGTGCTTCCGGGCGTGCCCCCGGATGAGGCCGAAGCGGATCTCCTCCTTGCCGGCCTGGAAGGGAGAGGCCGAGATGTTGATGAACAGCGTCGCGCCCCGGCCGGCGAGCACGCTGACCGGGTCGACGCCGTAGAGCCGCCCCTGCGGCCACAGCTCGGCGTCCGTCCAGGCGTCCTCGCAGATCGTGAGGCCCAGGACCTCGCCCTTGAACGCGACCGTCAGGATCTCCGGCGCCGGCGCGAAGTAGCGCGTCTCGTCGAAGACGTCGTAGGTCGGCAGGAGCGACTTGTGCTGCTCGAGGAGGATCCGGCCGCGGTGGGCGAGGACCGCCGAATTATAGAGGGGCTTTCCCTCGCCGGTCAGGGCCGGCCGCGGCGCCCCGAAAAGAAGCCCCGTGTCCGGATGGTCTTCCGTCAGCCGGACGAGTCTCCGCACGGCCGCGCCGGCCTTCTCGACGAACCACGGCCGCTCGAGGAGGTCCCACGGCGGGTAGCCGGTGAGAAAGAGCTCGGAGAAGACGATCAGGTCGGACCCGGCCTTCGCCGCGGCTTCGTAGGTCGAGGCGATCTTCGACGCGTTCCCCGTGAGGTCGCCCACGACGGGGTTGAGCTGGGCCATCGTGATTCTCATGGTCGTCCGCCGTCCCGGTCGCCGTTCTTCTGATTCGGTTATATCAGCATCCCTCCGGGCGCGCAACCGCCGCGCCGGCCGAGCCTCGGCAGGCTTGACTTTCGGCGCGCCCGTGTGCTAATTCCTCGGTCGACCGGGGAAACAATGTTCTGCAACAACTGCGGCTCTTCCGTCCCCGCCGGCGCCCGCTTCTGCGGCCAGTGCGGCTCGGCGGTCGGCGGGCCGCCGGATCGACGGGCCAGGCCGGCCAGTCCGTGCCAGGCGCTCCGGCGGGCTACGCCCTCGACCCGCGGGAATTCGAGCATCCGTCGATGCAGACGATGAACCAGCTCCTCCGCGGCTCGGTCGTCCTTGCGCAAATCGGCCGAGAGCCTGTCGCGGAAGGTCGGCAAGCCCTGGTACGAATCGACCTTCAACAGCATCCTGGCCACGGACAAGCAGTACCCGCGCGTCCTCGAGGCCGGCCTCCTGGCGGCCCGGCGGCTGGGCGCCCGGCGAGATGCCCTCCTTCTACGTCGAGCTCGACCGGGGCTATCAGTCGGCGACCTACGGCTCGGACGACGACGCCTTCGTCAACGTCGGCGCCTTCCTGCCGCGCTTCCTCAACGACGAGGAGCTCCTCTTCGTCCTGGGCCACGAGATCGGCCATCTCGTCAGCCAGCACGCCCTCTGGACGACCGTCAGCATGTTCCTCGTCGGCCAGCAGCGCCAGAACCTCATGGCCGAGGGCGTCATGGGCATCCTCTCCAACCCGCTCAAGCTCATCGAGGGGGGCGTCGAGTCGATCGTCACGAACTGGATGCGGGTGGCCGATTTCACGGCCGACCGGGCCGCGCTGCTCGCCGTCGGCAGCTTCGACAAGGCCAAGCGGGCCATCTTCCTCCTCCACCTCAGGTCGCGGCGCGAGCTCGACGAGATGGACATCGACGACTGGGTCCGGCAGGCCGAGGCCCAGGACCAGACGATGAGCAAGCTCAGCCAGATGATGACCTCGTCGACGCCCTACCTCGGCGCGCGGCTGGTCGAGCTGAGGAACTTCGCCGCGTCGCCGCAGTACGAGGCGCTGCGGCGGAAGGTGGAGAGCGGGAGCGGCGCCGCGCTCGACGGCCTTTTCGACGACAAGGGCTACCTGAAGAAGCTCAAGGCCGCAGAAGAAAGCGCCGCTCGCGCCGCCGCCCCCGGCCGCGAAGGCCCGACTCGACCGCCGGAGCGCGGACCGGCCGCGGCCCCGCCCCGCCAAGGCCCGGATGCTCGAAGGGACCTGCCCGACCTGCCGGGCGCCGTTCGCCTTCCGCCTGGTCGCGCTCCCGGACAAGCCCTGGCTCGACATTCCCGTGCAGATCGTGCGGCAGGAAGTTCCGCCTCAGGCTCGACGGCATAGATCAAATAACGGACCTCAAGGAGGGCGGCCATGGCCTATCCCGGGATGCTCGACCTTCAGGCGCTGGCCAAGCTCAACGACCTCGACCCGGCCGCGGAGGGCGCCGCGGCGCATCGGCTCGCGGGCCATCGACGCCGACGGCGACGGCCGGCCCGACCTCTACCTCGTCGACCTCGACGGCGACGGCTCCGTCGGACGGCGTCGTCCGGGCCGTCGACAGCGAACGGCGACGGCGATCAACGACACCTTCATCCAGTACGACGAGGACGGGACGGTCGACTCGATCGGCCGGATCGACCCCGCGACGGGGGAGCTCGAGGTCGTCTACGAGCAGCCCGACGCCTTCGACGAGATCCTCGGCTCGCTCGGGCTGGCCGACCTCGAGTCGCCGGAGGAGGCCCTGTTCACGTCGTTCGAGGACCCCTACATCGCGGACACGTACGGGACCTTCGGAGACGAGGTCCCCGAGACCTACCCGGCGGCCGAGCGCGGGGACGAGCCTGCGGTCGTGGCCACGGACCTGCGCGTGACCGAAGTCGACGAGGGCGCGGCGGCGGCGGCCGGAGCGCGGCAGCGGAGGCCGCCGGAGCGACGACCGAGCCGCCCGAGGTCGTGCCGCAGGATCGTCGAGATCGAGGACCGGAGCGGCGGCGAGGGCTCGAGCCTCTGGGCCAAGGTCGACGAGGACGCCGACGGGCTGGCCGACTCCGACGCCCGGATCGAGAAGACGAGCACCGGCACCTACTACGGCGACATCAACAAGGACGGCTATTCCGAGGACGTCGCCACCGACCTCGACGCGGACGGCCGGATCGACACCGTGGATACGACCGGCCGGGGCTCGTCGGCGGACACGGTCGGCGCGGACCAGATCGTCGAGCCCGGCTCGGACCATCTCGTCGACCGGGCCCGGGCGAGGACGACGACGCGGCGGCCGACGCGGCATCGGCCGACGAGACGACGACCGCCGGCGTCGGCGTCGCGGACGACGACATCGCCTCGGGGTCCGATTACGACGCGGGAGCCTCGACGAGCGGCGGCTCGGGCGGCGACGCGGGCGGCTCCGTCGACACCGACGGCGGCGGGTACGACAGCGGCAGCTCGTCGGGCGGCGACGACACGGTCTAGCCGGCGAGGCCGCGGCCGGTGCCGGGCGGCTCAGAGGGCGAACAGGCTCTCGGCCTGCTTCCTGAATCCCGACGTGGGAAAGCGGCTGCCAGACGGGCGTCGACCTGTGCAGGAGGAGCTCCCGCGTCCCCGAGCGAAACGACGACCGGGAACTCGAAGGCCATCCAGTGCTTCGGCCAGTGGGAGCTCGAGGAACTCCGGCGACGCCGGCCTCGACCGCGGGGGCGATGAGCACGGGGTAAACGAGGAGCTGCTGCAAGGCGTTCCGGGCGAAGAAGCCCTTCTTGGAGACGGCGAACTCGAAGACCGCCTTGCTGTAATCCTTGACGTAAGCCGCGGTCGCCGCTTCGGTCAGGACCTTGACGCCGCAGACCGCCGTGACCATGCCGACCTGGGCCAGCTCGAACTTCTTCCGGCGCAGGAAGCGGTCGAGGCCGAGCACGGCCGGCGGGTCGATCTTCTCGAAGCCGCTGGCGGCCAGCCGCGCGTCGAGGGCGGCGAGATAGTCCGCGGCGAACGCGAGCGCCTCCGGCTCCTCCCGCGAGGACCGGGGCGGGGACATCGCCCGGAGGCACGCGTCCCCCTGATCCGGCGGCCGCCCCGCCTTCGAAACCCTTGCCGCAGGCCGTGCAGAACTTCGAGTCGGCCGGGACCTTCGCGCCGCACTCCGTGCAGAACCTCGCCGGCCCTTCGGGCCCGTTCGTCGCGGGCGGCGGGGCCGCGAGGGTCTTGCCGCAGGCCGTGCAGAACTTGCCGTCGTCGGGGTTTTCGAACGCGCAGGTCGGGCACTTGATCATGGTTTCCTCCGTTCAGACCGAAAGGCCTCTGGCTTCGCGCGAGACGAGCATCCAGCCCCAGATGCCGCCCGGCCAGGAGCCCGGCATTGAGAAAGATGTAGATGACGGGGCCGGAGAGAGACCTCAGCAGGAAGATCGCGCCGAGGACCCCCATGGCGGCGAAAAGCCACTTGGCGTACTTGAGGTCGCCCTTGGCGACAAGGGAAATGGCGTAAACATTGCAGGCAGGCCAGCGCGGCATCGAGGACGATCAGGAACCAGAGCAGTCCGGAATTGGACATGGCGCCGGCATAGGCCCCGAACATCGCCTCGCATCTGAGAGATCTGGGAATACATCAGGAAGACGGCCAGAGCGTAGAGGCCTACTCCTGCGCTGAGGAGCATCTTGATCCTCTGCGTCGTCTGGCTCGACGCCTTGGCGCCCGGCCGCGGCCGGGCCGCCAGGCGGGCGTTGAGCGCCCGACCGGCTTGCCGCAGCCCTTGCAGAACCGGCTGCCCTCCGGGCTCTCGGCCCCGCACATGGAGCAGCGGACGTTGAGCGGCGTCTTCGGGAGCGCCGCGCCGCAGCCGGCGCAGAACTTGCTCCCGGCTGGATTCTCGGTATTGCAGCCCGGGCACGAGCTCATGGGTCCCTCCTGGCGGGCCAAGGCCCTCATCCCTTTGTCGTTGAGGCGATTATATTCAGGCCCGATCGGGAATGTCAACGATCTTCCTCATGCCTCCGGCCCGCCGGTCTGTCCTTGATTGGGGGCAGGCCGTCCCATATACTGGGATCCGATCCGGAACGGCGGGTCCCGTTCCAGACGAGGAGGGCGCATTGAGCATCGGACATGAGAGGTCGGTCAGCAAAGCCGCTCTGCTCGTCGCCGCCGCCATCGCCATTTATACTGGGAGCCGATCCGGAACGGCGGGTCCTGTCCCGGACGAGGAGGGCGTATTGAGAATCGGACAGGTGAGGCCGGTCGGCAAAGCCGCTTTGCTCGTCGCGGCCGCCGTCGCGCTGACGTTCTGCTTGGCGGCTTGGGCCTGCCGGCGGGACTCGGGCGGCCCGATCAGGGTCACTCGAAAGGGCCAGGAGTATGGACTCGTGTTCGAGGGCAAACGCGTCGCCCGTTTCTCCGTCCCCGAATTGGCCGGGAGCGGCGCGCCGCGGGTCGACGTCGGCGAGGCCGATGAGGCCGGCTGGCGGCGCGTCCGCCTGACCTGGGACGTTCCGAGCGCCGTCGCCCAGGACGAGCTCGCGGTCCGCTTCGACCTCGAGTTCGAGCCGGACTTCTGGTGGGCGCCCCACCTCGCGCCCGAGGAAGGCTATCGTCGTCGCCCAGCACGTCTTCCGTTCGCCGGCGATCATCGCCGCGCGCGGCCCGCTCGGCGCTCGCCGTCGTCCCCGACCTCGACATCGTCGGATCGAGCCGCGAAAACCCCTGGTTCCTCGATTACGACGCCGTCAACCGGCGCCTGTGGCTGGGCCTGTCCAAGACGGAGATCCCCGAGCACGTTCTCTTCAGGAAGGTCCCCGGGCATGACGCTTCGCGCCCGGGAAGATCGAGCTGGGCTTTTTCGTGGCGGCCCACAACGACCGCGGCGCCGTCCGGAACCCCTGGCGCGAGCGTGCGGCGTTCCTCTGGCGGCGCTGGGGCGGGCCGCTCTACGCCAAGGGCGAGCCCATCCCGGGACGCCTCGAGCCGTACGTCCGCCGGACCTACGATTGGGCCTTCGACGGCTGGGGCAAGTTCGTCTGGCAGGAGTTCGATCTCGGCGGCCGGCGCGTCGGCGCGCCGCAGTTCATCGTCAACATCTCCCAGTCGCCCAACTATCCCGGCCCGTGGTACCAGCGCGAGTTCCTGTCGATCTGGAACCAGGCCTGGTTCTCGTCCCTTCGGAGCGCGTCGGGGCTCTATCGCTACGGCCGCTTCCTCGGAGGCGCCGAGGGCGACGCGTTCCTGGCCAAGGCCCGCCTGACCAAGGAGCTGGCCCTCGCCGCGCCCGATGACGGACGGCCTCTTCCCGGCCGTCATCGGCACCGCGAACGACATCGTCGAGATCGGCGGCCAGAAGCTGCGCCGGCCGCGCGGCTGGGACGAGGCCCGCTGGTCGAACTCCGACCGCACGCCCCGTCGAGCACGGCATCACGCCGGACTGGTTCCACGTCCTCGACATGAGCTGGACGGCGCTCCTCATGCTGCGCTGGCACGAGGAGCTCGAGAAGGACCCGCGCCTCGTCGACTACGCCCGGGCCTACGGCGAGCGCCTCCTCACGCTTCAGGACGCGCGACGGCTTCTTCCCCGGCTGGCTCGATCCCGCGACCCACGCGCCCGGCCCGGTGATGAACCGGACGCCGGAGTCGAGCCTGAGCGCGACCTTCCTCCTGAAGCTGGCCGCGATGACCGGCGAGACGAAGTTCCGCGACGGCGGCCCTCCGCGCCATCGACGCCGTCCTGGCGAAGATCGTCCCGGACGGCAACTGGCTCGATTTCGAGACCTACTGGTCGTGCTGTTCGTGGGGCCGCGACAAGTACCTCGACCGGAAGATCGAGCGCAACGCCATGCACAAGCAGAACACGCTGTCGATGTTCTGGACCGCCGAGGCCCTGCTCGCGGCCTTCAAGGCGACGGGCGAGCGGCCGCTACCTCGATTGGGGCCGCCGGACGCTCGACGAGCTGTCCATGGCCCAGCAGGTCTGGCAGCCGCCCTTCATCCACGTCCCGGCGCTCGGCGGGTTCGGGGTCATGAACGCCGACGGCGAGTGGAACGACTCGCGCGAGACGCTCTTCGCCGAGCTCTTCCTCGACTACTGCCAGCGAGACGGGCGAGCCGGCCTACTCCGAGCGCGGCATGGCCGCCCTCAAGGCCGGCTTCGTCATGATGTACTGCCCGGAGAATCCCGCGGTCAAGGCCATGTGGGAGAAGGTCTATCCGTGGTTCGGCCCGGCCGACTACGGCTTCACGATGGAGAACTACGGCCACGGCGGCCGCACCAGCCCCGAGGGCGAGGGCATGGGCGTCTTCACGATCTACGATTGGGGGAACGGCGCCGCGGCCGAGGCCGCCATGCGCATCCTCGACCACTACGGCCCGCTGGCGATCCGGGAGTACCGCCGAAGTCTCTGAAGTCCGATAAACCGCGTTAGAAGCCGAACTTGACGCCGAGGGCGAGCTCGAGCACCGTAGAGATGGAGCATGTTCTGGGCGAGGGGATCGGTGTCGCGGATGGGACTCCGATCCAAGGCCCGCGTTCTCGATCCAGGTCTTGACGAGGTTGTAGCGGGCCTTGCCGCATGACCGCCAGACCGCGAGGTGATCCGGAAGATCGAGCCCGGCGCCGAGCTGCAGGGCCATGCGGTCGACGAAATCCCTTCGGGGCATGTCCGCGGGCCAGTCGTCGGGCGCGTAGCCGATGAACGAGAAGCCGATGCCCATGAGCGCGTAGGGGAGGATCCGCCCATGGGTGAGCACGTAAGAGCTGCTCGTTGACGAGAAGCGTCGTCATCGTCATCCGGCCCGCGGAAGCGAGGTTCATCGGTCGCCCGGCGGCGACCGGGACGCCGAACCTCTCGAGCATGATCTCGACGCCCATCCTGTGGCCCGTCCTGAAGAACACGCCGCCGCCGTACCGCCAGCCGCTGCCGAATCCCGTCTCCTTGACGGATGATCGGCCGGAATCGATCTCGATCGCGAAGCGCGGGATGACGCCGTGTCGTCGCCCCGGACCGCGACGGCCGTCAGGACGAGCGCCGCCGCGAGCAGCGATCGCCGAGACCGCGAGCCCCGATGAATGCCCGGTGGATCGTGCTTTTCATGATCGTCCTCCGCTTCAGAACTGCCAGGTCGCGAAGACCCGGGATTCGAGCAGGCGGCGGCTGCCCGCGGGGATCGCCCTCGAGGTCGTAACCGCCGGCGGCAGTACTCGGCCGCGACGCCGATGCCGAGCGTCTTCCAGACCGGGACGCTCGACCTGGCCCTGGAGGATGTCCCAGGGTTCGCGGCCGGCCCGGCTGCCGACGACGTCGCAGATTGAAGAGGCTGATAGTGGCGCCAGGTCAGCGCGAGAAGTACTCGTAGCCCCTTGACGGCGACGCTCACGTCGACGGCCGCGGTGACGCCCGTCGCGAGGTTGTAGTTGACGCGCCGCTCGGCGCCCGGCTACGGTCGGCGAAAGTCGTCGGAGCCGCCGAGCCCGAGCCAGCCCAGCCGGGCCGACGGCCGTCAGCCGGACGCTCGCGGCCGAGCTCGAAGCGCGAGGTCCAGCCGGCCGGTGAACGACGTGCCGCAGACGCGCATCGTGTCGATGCCGTAGTATTCGTAGTGCTGGTAGAGGCCGAGGAAATGGGACGCGCCGCGGCGCCCGGCGATCGGCTTTCCGAGCGAGGGCGCCGTGGATGAACAGCGACAGGTGCGGCCGGTCGGGCCCCCAGCGGAGCCGGCCCGCGACCGTGAACACGTCGAAGGGACGCCCGGACCAGCCCGTCCCGGCCGGATCGCCGTAGCGCAAGGGTGAACCCGAGCGATGGGCGCGGCCCGGGTGCCCGTGAGCGTCGCGCGCTGCGGGTGACGACGGGGCCGGTCAGCGATGAGCTCGCCGTTGAGGATGCGGCCGGCGTCGGGC
The DNA here is from genome assembly GCA_963843505.1 of Candidatus Aminicenantota bacterium. GTDB lineage: Bacteria > Acidobacteriota > Aminicenantia > Aminicenantales > Saccharicenantaceae > RBG-16-66-30. Next base: position 552,718 of record CAWJKR010000008.1, read on the forward strand.
TGCCGGGAAGGCCGGGGTCGCTGTCCTTGCGCCCGTTGAGGAGCCGGTTGACCCCGCCGACGGGATCGAGGACGGCCCCGACGGTCTCGCGCCAGATGCGTTCGAGGCCGCGGGCGCCCCTCTTGCGGACGAGCGCGGAGAACCGGTAGCCGATCTCGCCGTAGACGATGCCGCCGGCGGTCGTCGTGATCAGGTCGTTGATGCTGGGGCGGTACTTCTCCATCGTCATCTCCCACATCAGGCTGCCGCCGAGGGCGGCAGAGGGACGAGCCCCAGTAGCTCGAGGCCGTTGGCCCGGCCGGCGCTGTAGTAGAGGTAGCCGTGATAGGGGTGGTGGTAGAAATTGACGAAATACTGGCTGCGGTCCCACTCCCAGCCGTCGCGGAAGTTGTCGCGGATCGTCTCCCAGCTGATGTAGGAATAGAATGCGCGTTGCCGACGTAGTGCAGGAAGGCCCAGACGCCGATGTTGAGGCCGGCGACCTCGGCGGCGGCGAGGAGCGGTTTGCCGCGATAATGGCGGTGGGGTCTGAGGCGCGGGGGCGGGGCGGGGTGGGCGGGGCGGACCGGGCGCGACTGGGCCGGAGGCCGGGCGGCGGCCGAGGATTGCACGGCCGCCGAGGACCAGGCTCAAGAGCGAGGGCCGGAGCGATCGTGGTCGACAGGCGTTCATTCGAGTCCCCTGTCGAGATTCCTCATTGGCCGTCCCTTGCGATCCATCATCCGGGCGGGCGGGCGGGAGTTGTCAAAAGGATGTAAAGATTCTGTCAAAAACCATTCCGGCTTGACGGGCGGGGCGAGGTTATGATTCATAGGGAAGACGATCCGGAGGCGGCGGCGCGCCCCCGGACGAGGAGGCCGACGATGAGGAAATTCGCGATCCTGGCGCTGGCGCTCGGCGCCCTCGCTTTTCTCGCTTCCTGCGCCAAGCGGGAGGCCCCGGAGCCGTCCGCGTCCGCGGCGGCGCCGGCCCCTGCCGTCATCGGCGTCGGGGAGCTGGCCCGCCTCGATCTCCTGCCGCGCCTCAAGCCGTCGATCAAGATCGGCCTCGTCTCGAGCTACGACAGGAGCGGCGGCAACGACGACGGCTTCAGCGGCAAGTACTCGTTCATCCGCAAGGAGCCGGGCGGCCTCGTCGTCGCCGAGCTCGAAGGCCCCGGCGCGATCTATCGCATCCACACGCCCACGCCGACCGACGGACATCGTCGAGTTCTATTTCGACGGCGAAGCCGCGCCCCGGCTCAGCCTGAAGGTGATCGAGCTCTTCGACGGCACGCGCCCGCCGTTCGTCGAGCCGCTCGTCGGCTCGGGGGTGGGCGGCTATACGTCTTACGTGCCGCTGACCTACCGGAAGTCCTGCAAGATCGTCATCAAGGCCGACTCGTTCCAGTTCTACGACATCAACTACGCCGTGTTCCCGGCGGGCGCCGCGATCGAGACCTACACCGACCCGCCGGGGCCGGATTTCATGGCCGAGGTCGGGAAGGCGGCCGAGATGCTGGGGCGGGCCGGGACCGACATCAGCGGCGCGCTCGTCCCGGACGGGACGTCCGTCTCGACGAAGGTTGTCAAGGCGAGCCTCCTGCCCGGCGGAAACGCGGTCCTCTACAAGACCTCCCGGCCGGGGCGGATCGTCGGTCTCAGGATCGGGCCGGCCGCGGCCTTCGCCGGCGGCGAGCGCGACATTCTCATCCGGGCCTACTGGGACGGTGAGGCGGCGCCGGCGGTCGACTGCCCCGTCGGCGACCTTTTCGGCTACAGCTTCGGCGATCCGGCCGCGCGGTCGCTCATGTTCGGCACGACCGACGCGGGCGTGAATTATCTCTACTTCCCCATGCCCTTCGCGGCGGCGGCGCAGATCGAGCTCGTCTCGGAGAGAGCCGCGGGGACGGCGCCCGTCGACATCGAGGCCGAGATCGTCACCGCGCCCATCGGCAAGGCGCCGGACGAGGGGCGGTTCTATGCCCGCTGGCGCCGCGAGAACCCGTGCGCGCCGGGACGGCCCTATACATACCTGCGGACGACCGGCCGCGGCCACGTCGTCGGCGTCATCCTCCAGGCCCAAGGGCTCGAATCCGGGCACACGGGCTTCTTCGAGGGCGACGACCGCGCCGTGATCGACGGGGAGCTGGCCGTCCCGGGCACCGGGTCCGAGGACTCGTTCAACGGCGGCTGGTACGACGTGCCCGGCCGCTGGGAGACGCGGACGTCGCTCCCGCTGAGCGGCTGCCTCGACTACAAGAAGCCGCAGGCGCGGACCGGGCGGCTATCGGTTCTTCCTGACGGATTCCTACGCCTACGCGAGATCGATCGACTACACGATCGAGCACGGCCCGGAAGGGAACGCGGTCCCGACCGATTACGCGAGCGTCGTCTTTTTCTACGCGCAGGACCCGCCGCCCGAGGATGAGCCCATGCCTCCCGCGGCCGCCCGCCGGGTGACGGGCCTCGACCGGATCGTCTTCGTCCCGGGCTGGAACGTCCCCATCCACTCGACTTCGCTCCAGAACGCGGACTGGGCCAAGACGTCGGCGTCCGTCGGCAAGGACCGGGTGCGGATCTTCTCGATGAAGACGAGCGGCGATGACGTCTTCGGCCCCCACCACGTTTCGTTCATCTGCGACCTGCCCGAAGCGGGGCGCTATAAGCTCTCGGTCAAGGCCGTCGCCGGTCCCGACCAGGGCATCCTGCGGGTGTTCGAGCGCGACCGGCCGGCCGGGGAGGCGGTGAACCTGTACGCGCCGGAACGCGCCGTCGCCGGGCCGCTGACCTTGGGGACCTTCGAGATGAAGAAAGGCGAGAACATCGTCTATCTGCACCTCGTCGGGTCCGACCCCAGGGCCAAGGGAATGGGCATGGACCTGGCGGAGATCATTTTCGAAAAAGAAAAGTAGGAGCGCGGTCCGGGGACATGTACCTGAGGTACGTGTCCCCATTCTTGGCAGAGATCATGGCGAAGGAGCAGATGACATGTCCGACGAAAAGAGGCTGAAGCTCGAACCCGCTCTGTGTCCTCATCACGGTCGTGATCGCCGCGCTGGCGTTCTTCGCGGCCCGCATGTTCTGGCCGGCCTCCTCCGGCGGACGCGACACGGCCATCCCGGCGCCCACGCTGTCGATGTCGCTCTCGGATGAAGGCGCCGCCTGGGTCACGACCACCCTGGCCGGGCTGACGCTCGAGAAGAAGATCGCCCAGATCGTCACCGCGGACGTCGTCGGCGGCTACATCCCGGACGATGACCCGCGACTGGCGCGCTGGATCGAGCTCGTCCGCGACCACGGCCTGGGCATGTTCGTCTTCTACGGCGGCACGCCGCGCGACGTCGCCCGCCTCCTCAACCGCCTGCAGAAGGCGGCCGCGATCCCGCTCCTCATCTCCGCGGACTTCGAGGGCGGGCCCGGCCAGCAGGTCACGGGCGCGAGCGAATATCCGGCCAACATGGCCTTCGCGGCGGCCGGGTCCGAGGACCTCATGTACCGGGCGGCCGCGGCCGCGGCCGTCGAGGGACGGGCCATGGGCGTCCACCTGACCTACACGCCGGTCTGCGACATCGCCTGGGACCCGGACAATCCGGCCGAGAGCGTCCGCTCCTTCGGCGGCGACCTCGACCTCCTCGGGCGCATGGTCCGGGCCTACGTCCGCGGCTATCACGAGAACGGCATGCTGACGTCGGCCAAGCACTTCCCCGGCCGCGGCGACGTCAGGAACATGCCCGGCAAATCCCGGCTGGGCCTGGATCGACAAGCCGGCCGCGGACGTCGAGGCCCAGGAGTTCCGGGCCTTCAAGCTCGGCATCGACGCCGGCGTCGATTTCGTCATGACCGAGCACATCGCCGTGCCGTCGGTCACCGACGGCTCCGATCTCCCGGCGAGCGTCGAGAAGAAGCTGGTCACGGGCTGGCTCAAGGGCAAGCTCGGCTTCACGGGCGTCGTGACCTCGGACGATCTCTGGTACGACAACGTCATCGGCCGGTTCGGCGCCGAGGAGGTCGCGGTCAGGGCGTTCGAGGCGGGGCACGACGTCATCCTCAAGCCCAAGGACCCGGTCAAGGCGATCGCCGCGCTGGCCGCCGCGGTCCGGTCCGGGCGCATCCCGGAGAGCCGGGTCGACGAGGCCGCGCGCAAGATCCTGACGCTCAAGGCCCGCCTCGGGCTCTACGCGTCCCGGTTCGTCGACGAGGCGAAGGTCGGAGAGTCGGTCGGGACGGCCGCCCACCAGGCCCTCGTCCAGGAGGTCGCCGACAAGTCGCTGACCATGCTCAAGAACGACGGGGTCCTGCCGCTCGCGGCGGGCGCCGCCCCGAAGATCGTCAACATCAACGTCCAGAAATACGACGGCGATCCCATGCCGGCCGCGCTTTCGGCGAAGCTGGGGGCCGCCTTCCCGGGGACGCGAAGCTTCACCCTGCGGCCGGATATCGACGCCGGCGTATTACGACGCGGTCTGGAAGGCGGTGGGGGAGTCCGACCTCGTCGTCCTGTCGCTCTTCGTGGCCCGGAACAGGATGGGGGACCCCGCGCCGTTCAGGCGACGGCGACCTCGCGTTCATCAAGAAAGTGATCGCCGCCAAGCCCAAGGCCGTCGTGGCCATGTCCTACGGCAATCCCCAGCTCATCCGGAAGGTCCCCGACGTCGCGGCCTTCCTCGTCGGCTACGGCGAGCGCGGCTGGTTCGGGAACCAGGCGGTCTATTTCGACTCGTTCATCAAGGCGCTGAAAGGCGAGCTCAAGCCGTCGGGGAAGCTCCCCGTGCGGGTGAGCGACCGGTATCCCATCGGCGCCGGTTTGTAGCCTCTATTTCGCCTCGGGCCAGAGGCGGATCATGACGACGCCGTGGCGGGCGACGTAGGCCGTGAACGAGCCGTCGGAGACGCCGAGGTCCTTCTGCCGCCAGAGATCGCGGACCTTCTGCGGACCGGAGAGCCCGAGGTCGGACCACTCCGCCGTGACCTCGGCCAAGCCCGCGCCGCGGTTGAAGAGCCCGACGGCCTTCGAGCCGTCCTCGAGCTCGCGGACCCAGACCTCGACGTCGCCGTTCTTGGCGGCGCGCCGGCCGGGCTTGCCGAGCGGGTCCTGGTCGACCTCGATGATCTCGTCGTTGGTGAGCAGGCCGAGCGTGAAGTCGTCGAGGCGGGTGATGTCGCCGCTGAAGATGAGCGGCGCCGCGACGAGCGACCAGAGCGAGACGTGCGTGTACTGTTCGTTCGGCGAGAGGGGCGAGGCCTCGTTGCCGCCCTCTTTGTCGGTGACGAAGGCCGAGCTGAGGATGCCGATGAGGAGGTAGTCGGGATCGTTCCAGCCGCCCGGGCCGCCGTAGCGGTGGAGCTCGTTCGCCGAATAGACGTCGAAGCCGTCGCGGAAGAGATTGCCGACGACGTCGTGGCCGAGGTCGCCGGCGGTGCGCCAGCTGTGGCCGCCGACCGAGCGGCCCCATTCCCAGACCTTGCCCATGCCGTACTGGCAGAGGTTGAGGACGATGTCGCGCGGCTGCGCGGCCAGGATGCCGCTGATGAGGCGATACGGCTTCTGGAGATCGTCGAGGATCTTCTCGTCGGCGAGGCCGCCGTACGAGCACCAGTCGTACTTCAGGAAATCGAAGCCCCACTCGACGAAGCGCTTGACGTCGAGCTCCTCGTGCTGCCAGGCGGCCGTAAAGCCGGCGCAGGTCGTCGGGCCGGGCGAGGTGTAGATGCCGGCCTTGAGGCCTTTGGCGTGGATGTAGTCGGTCATGGCCTTCATGTCGGGGAAATAGCTGTTGGCGTTGATCCTGCCGTCGGCGTCGCGGGGCTCGCCGCGGCGGCCCGGGTCGTCGGATCCGGGCCGGACCGACCAGCAGTCGTCGATGTTGACGTACTGGTAGCCGTGGTCGATCATGCCGCTCGAGACCATGGCGTCGGCGGCGGCGCGCATGATCTCGTCGGTGACGCGGTTCTCCCAGACGTACCAGCTGTTCCAGCCCATGTGCGGGGTCAGGGCCAGGGTGTCGCCGCAGACGATCCTGAACGGGCGCGACGCCGTGCCGAGGCGGTTGGCCGCGGTGAAGGTGACGACGTAGGTGCCGGGAGCGGCGAGGGCGCCGGTGATCTGTCCGGTCGCCGTGTCGAGCATGAGGCCCTCGGGGAGCCCTTCGACGCCGAAGGTCATGGGCCGCTCGCCGGTCGCCGCGATGGTGAAGAGAAAGGGCGATCCGGGGCGGACGCCGAAGACGCGGGCCCCGTTGATGCGCGGCTCGGGCCCGGGCTTGGGCGTGAGGATGAGCTTGGGCTCGGCGGCGGCGGCGCCGGCGGCGGGCATTGCGGGCTCGGCCTGCGCGGCCTCGAGCAGGGCGGCCGGGAGTGCCAGGGCGATAATAGGACGGCGAGGGCCAGGGTCCGGGTCGTGAGTTTCATCAGGGGAGCTCCTTCCTGTCGACGTGCCGGTATTATAACAATTTCCTAGTGGATTTATTTCCGGACGAGGAAGATGTAGTCCAGGCCGAACCGGGCGCCGGGACGGGCGGCGGGGTTGGGCTCGAGGGCCCGGACCTCGAGGACGTTGTCGCCTTCCTCGAGATCGAAGACGCCGAGATTCGGGCGCGTCCACCAGAGCTTGTCCGAATAGCCGTCGACCGGAGCGAGCTCGGCGCGCTTCCCGTTGACCGAGAATTCGTAGCGGCCGTAGTCCGGCGACATGCACAGGTTGAGCTCGACGGCGTGACGGCCCGCCCGGAGGACCGTGAAATGGACGGCCAGGCGCCCTCCCGGCCGCGCGCCGTGCCAGACGAGATGCTCGGCCCCGGAGCAGTTGGCCAGCCGCTCTTTCCCGGCGGCCCCTCCCTTCGTCTCGAACCGGAGCGCTTCGCCTTCGAGCGGCTCGAGCATGTCCTCGCGGACGCCCAGATCGACCGGGGCGAGCGTCCCGGGATCGACGGCCGCGGGTCCCGGCGTCCCCGGCTTGGCGTACCAGTAGACGACCTGGCTCCAGGTCGGCTTGCAGGGCATCCATTGCCAGATCTCCTGATCGAAGCGGACCGAGCTCCGGTACGGCAGGGCGTCGAGGACATACCAGCGGTTCAGGCTGATGTGCCCGCCGCTCGCCCGGGCCGTCGACCCGCGTCTGGGCATGATACGGACGGACGAACGGCCGGTTGTCGCCGTAAGCGTAGCCGTAGTCGTCCTCCGTCCCGGTGCCGAACGTGCTCGGGAAGCTCTCCCCGTCGATCGCGATCTTCTGGTCGCCCTCGCCCCACCAGATGAGCCCGTCGTTGGCGATCTCGTAAACCGTGCCGACGACCTTGCCCTCGCCCGTCGTTTCGAGGACGTTGGTGTCGAAGGGCGGCCAAGTCTCGCGCGTCAACGTCCGCCACTGGGCGCGGAGGTGATAGCTTCGGTCCGTGAACTCGTGCGGGCCGACGCCGACGAGGATCTCGACCGTATAGGGCGCGCGGCCGCGGTTCGTCAGGCGCAGGTCCATCGATTTCGCGAAGGGCATGACGAGGCGGCTCGACATGCGGCCGGTCCCGTCCACGGTGAAGAACAGGTTCTCGTAGGGATTGACGCCGGGCCCGGAGCCGAAGAAGTCGCCGAGAGGCGCCGCGATCGACGGTTCGCCGTCGAAGAGGACCTCGAGGACGAGGAAGCGATAGGCGTTGTGAGCGCGGGCGGGATCCTCCCAATCGCGGCTCTCATGCGTGCCGAGGACGCGGGCCGACCATTCGAAAACAGCTTTCTCGCCGTCGATCCGGGGAAAAGAGGCCGTCTCTCCCGGCGCGACGGTCAGGCGGGCGCTCAGCCATTGGCGCTTGTTCGGCGTCGATGTCCGCCGCCGCTGCCGCCGCCGCGGGAGAGGCCAGCAGCCGCGCCGTCCTCGCCGCCGTGTCGGCCCACTCCGGGGCCCTCTTCGGGTCGAAGGTCTCGACGCGGGCGCCCTCTTCGTAAGTCCGGTGGCCTATCTCGTAGTAGAGCCGGAGCGGCCGGTCCGTTTCCTCGGCCGTGATCTTGAGCGCCGTGGCGTAGGGGAGGGGGAAGTAGAGGTTGCCGCCCGTTCCGCTGATATAGGAGAAGTCCGGCCCGAAAAGCCCGTCGGCGCCCCGGAAGAGCGCCTCGAGCGGGAGCTGCAGTCGGGGCGAGGCCTCGCCGTCGAAGTAGAACCGGACGATATTCGCCCTGTCCGGGTTGGCCGACCAGAACCGGGTGACGGCGCCGGGCCCTGTGAGATCGGCCAGGACATGTTCCTTCCGGCCGCCGTTCGATTCCGTGCGGACGTACTGGCCGACGTCGCGGTTGGCGAACCATGACTCGCTGTCTTTGCCCTTGTGGCTCTCGCGGTCGTAGCTCGAGGCCTGGGCCTGCTTGAAGAAGGGCACCGGCCGCGCGGCCAGGTTCTCGAAGTCGGTCATTTCCGCGAGGAGCGTTTCGACGGTCGTCGTGCGGGGCGCCGGCGAGCAGGCGAACGACCCGAGGAGCCCGGCCGCCAAGCCGAGCGCGGACAGGGCCGTGAAGAAAGTCCGCGGTGGCCGCACGCGTGTTTCTCCAGGCTGGGGTTCGTAACGCGGGCATCGATGCCTCCTCGCGCCATTTTGTGTCATTTTAATCGGGGACACAATACCATTTTCCGAATTCCGAAATCGGAAAATGGTATTGTGTCCCCGAATTTGTTAACCTAGGCCGCCGGATATGGACAGGAGGAACCCCATGAGAAAACCCCGCCGGATCGGTTCGATCTTCACCGTGCTCGCGATCGCCGCGACGATCTCCGCCGCGGTCATCCTCGCCGCGGCGCCTCAGGCCAAAAATCCTTATGCCCCGGACAAGGTCGAGCCGGGATCGGTCGAGGCCATCGCCAAGTTCACGACCGAGCCGCGCTTCGGCAACCCCTGGGTGGCCTACCTGCCCGATTCGGATACCGTGCCGTCGCCGGCCGAGTTCCTCGGCCACGCCGTCGGCGCCGCGGGCGAGCTCTCGAACACGACCCAGGTCTACGGCTACTTCCGCAAGCTGGCCGAGACCTCGCCGCGGGTCCGCGTCGAGACGATCGGCAGGAGCGAAGAGGGGCGGGACATCATCCTCGCGGTGATCGCCGACGAGGACGGCATCCGCGACCTGGCCCGCCTCAAGGAAGGGGTGGCGGCGCTCGCCGACCCCCGCAAGACGACGCCCGAGGCCGCCGAGGCCCTCATCGCCTCGTCCCGCCCCGTCTACTACTTCAACGCCGCGCTCCATTCGACCGAGCTGGGCTCGGCCGAGATGGTCATGGAGCTGGCCTACCGCCTGGCCGTCTCCGACCAGCCCATGATCCGCAAGATCCGCGGCGAGGTCCTCGTCCTCATCAACCCCGTCTCCGAGCCCGACGGCCGCGACAAGGAGGTCGACTGGTTCTATCGCTATCTCAAGGGCAAGACCGATTTCGAGAGCCTGCCGCCCGACTCGCCGCCGTACTGGGGCCGCTACGTCTTCCACGACAACAACCGCGACTCGCACCAGATGGCCCTCCAGTCGTCGAAGGCCGTCGCCCGGATGTTCTTCGATTACCACCCGACCGCCGTCCATGACCTCCATGAATCCATTCCCCTCCTCCAGACCTGGAACGGCACGGGCCCGTTCAACACCAACATCGACCCGATCCTGCTCAGCGAGTGGTTCTCCATGTCGCTGGCCGAGGTCGGGGCCCTGACCTCGGCCGGCATGCCCGGCGTCTGGACGTGGGGCTTCAGCGACGGCTGGCAGCACGTCTTCCTCGATTCGATCGGCGTCAATCACAACAGCATCGGCCGCGGCTATGAGACCTTCGGCAACGGCACGGCCGAGACGGTCGAGCGCGTCCTGCGGCCGGACGAGGAACGCTATGTCGGGAAGCCCGTGACGAGCCAGGAGTGGTACCGGCCCATGCCGCCGCCGCGCAAGTTCCTGTGGTCGCTGCGCAACAACACGAACTACATGGAGTCGGGCTGCCTCGCGGCCCTCGATTACACGGCCAAGAACGCCAAGGAGATGCTCCGCGACTTCTACCGCAAGGGCTTCAACTCCTGGCAGAAGGGCGTCAAGGGCAAGCCCTACGCGTTCGCCATCCCCGCGGACCAGGGCGACCGGCGGCGCGTCGCCGACATGGTCGAGATCCTGATGGCCCAGGGCATCGAGGTGGCGAGGGCGGCCGCGCCCTTCAAGGTCGCGGAAGGGGAGTTCGCCGCCGGGACCTACGTCGTGCGGCTCGACCAGCCCTACCGCAATTACGCCGTCGACCTGCTCCTGCCGCAAGCCTTCCCGCCCGACGCCACCTACGAGCCCTACGATGACGTGTCGTGGTCGCTGCCGGTGCATTACGGGCTCGAAGCCAAGCGCATCGACGACGCCAAGGTCATGGACGCTTCGGTCGTTTCGCTCACGCCGCTCGCGAAGGGTTTCGCGGTCACGGGCACGGTGAGCGGCGCGGGGCCGGTCTACCTGCTCAAGGACTCGGGCCAGGAGGGGCTGCTCGCGCTCCGCGCCCGCCTCTCCGGCATTCCGCGTCGAGATCGCCGAGAAAGCGTTCAAGTCCGGCGACAAGGACTATCCGGCCGGGTCCTGGATCGTGAGCGACCAGAAGGGGCTCGCGCCGGCGCTCGCGCAAGGCCTCGGAGGAGCTGGCGCTCGATTTCGACAGCGCCCCGGCGGCGCCCGACGTCGCGCGCCACGAATCGAAGCTGCCGCGCCTGGCCGTCTGGCACACCTGGGCCGACACCCAGGCGGTCGGCTGGATCCGGCTGGTCCTCGACCGGGAGAAGGTGCCGTACGCCTACATCCGCGACGAGGACGTCCGGGCCGGGCGCCTGCGCGAGAAGTACGACGTCATCGTCTTCGGCGACAACTATCTCGGCCTCCAGGGCCAGATCCACGGCATCGACAAGAAGTTCGGGCCCCTGGCTTACCAGAAGACCAAAGAAACGCCCAATTTGGGCGTCCCCGACGCCTCCGCCGACATCACCGGCGGCATCGGCTGGCTCGGCGTGGCCAAGATCGAGGAGTTCCTCGGCGCCGGGGGGGTGCTCGTGACGCTCGGCGGCGGATCGGCCATCGCCCTCGAAGGCGGGCTCGTCCGGGACGTCCGGCGCAGGGGCGGCAGTTTCTTTACGCCGGGCTCGGAGCTCAGGACCAAATTCGTGCGGACCGACCACCCGCTGGCCTACGGCATGACCGAGGTGACGTCGGTCTTCCGGTCGATGATGACCGTTTACGACATCGACAGGTCGGAGCGAAAGAAAGTCGTCATGCAATGGGGGACGAAGCTCCGGAAGGAGGACCGGGAGGAGGAGACGCCCGACGCCGCGCTGTCGAAGGAAGCCAAGGAAGCCGCCGAAAAGGCCAAGAAGGCCGAAGTCAAGATGCTCGTCAGCGGCGCGCTCAAGGGCGAGGACGACCTCGAGGGGCGGCCGGCCATCATGGACCTGCCCGCGGGCAAGGGGCGCGTCATCGCCTTCAACTTCAACCCGATCCACCGCGACCTCAACCGCTCCGACCACCGCTTCCTCTGGAACGCGCTCCTCAATTGGGACTACATCGGGACAGGGCTGAAGGGCCAGGAAAAATAGCCCGGTTGAAATCGGGGACACAATACCATTTTCCGAATTAGGACGCCCCCGGAGGGATCATGAAAAGACAGGTTCTTGGGTTTCTGTGGCTCGCGGCGGGCCTTGTCCATTCAGCACCGATCGCGTTCTCAGGCCCATCATCCCCGCAAAACGCGCGTCCGGCTGTCAACTCGACAAAAGCCCCGGACGCGGACGCGGCGGCGGTCGCCGACACGCGGACCTACCTCAAGCGCCTCGAGAAGCTGGGCTTCGCCGGGGTCGTCCTCGTGGCCAAGGGCGACACGCCTCTTTTCGCCGAGGGGTTCGGCCTGGCCGATCGGGAGCACGGGGTGCGCTGGACGCCTGGCACGGTCTCGGACATCGGTTCGATCACCAAGCAGTTCACCGGGGCGGCCATCCTCAAGTTCGAAGAGGACGGCAAGCTCAGCGTCGACGACCCGATCACCAAGTATTTCGACGGCGTCCCCGCCGACAAGGCGGCGATAAGTCTTCACCAGCTCCTGACGCATTCGTCCGGACTCGAGGATCCCGACATCGGCGACTTCGATCCCGTTCCGCTCGACGAATACCTGAAACAGGTCTTTGCCCGGCCCCTGCTCTTCGCTCCCGGGAAGGGATATACCTATTCCAACGCCAATTTCAGCCTCCTCGGCGCCATCCTCGAGAAGCTCTCAGGCACGAGCTACGAGACCGTCCTGCGCGAGCGGCTCTTCCTGCCGAACGGCATGTACGAAACCGGTTACACCATGCCGGCCTGGGGTGAGAGCCGCTTTGCCCAGGGCTACGAAGCCGATGGAGGGCGTTGGGGCACGTTCCTCGAGCGCCCCACGGCCGCCGACGGTCCCCATTGGGCCCTCCGCGCCAACGGCGGCATCCACACGACCGTTTATGACATGCTCCGCTGGGCGCGGGCCCTGCTCACCGGCCGCGTCCTCACGCCCGCGTCGATGAAGAAGCTCTGGGCGCCCCATGTCAGCGAGGGCGGCGATACCTTTTACGCCTATGGTTGGTCCATCGCCAAGGCGCCTGACGGGACGAAGATCGTCACCCACAACGGCGGCAACGGCATCTACTTCGCCGACCTGGCCATCGTTCCGGACCCGGGGATCGTCGTCTTCCTCATGACCAACGTCATCGCCGAGACGCGGGTGGCCAACTCGCTCCTCGAGCAGCTCGGGATGCGCTTTCTTGCCGGGCAGCCGTACCCCGCGATACCCGAGGTCGTCGACCTCGACGAGTCCGGCCTCGCTTCGCTCCCCGGGACATACCGCTTGCCGGGGGATGCCGGCGAGTATGTCGTCACCCGGGACGGGCCGGCCCTCTTCATCGAAGCGCAGGGCCACGAGGCGTTCGAGCGGCTCAACTCCGTCCGCGCCGCCCCGCCCGGGAGGATCGCCGAATCTCAACAAGCTCGCGGCCCGGATGATCGCCGCGAACATGAAGGGCGATTTCTCGATCCTCCATAAGGCTTACGGCGGCGAGGTCAAGATCGAGCGCCTGAAGGCCAATTGGACGGAGGCGATACAGATGATCGCCAAGGCCAACGGCAAGATCCTCCGCGCCGAAGTCCTCGGCTCGGCCAGGACTCAGGACAGGGACGAGACCGCGGTCCGGTTCTTCTGCGAAAAGGGCAACGTCGATTGGACCTACGTCTGGGATTCGGAAAAGGAAGGCCGGCTCCTGGGCCGGTCCGTCCGAGGTCTCAGGGTCCTTCAGCGCCTCATGGCCTCGAGCGAGAAGGACTTCTTCACCTGGGACGGCGGCATCCGTCCGCCCAAGACGGTCCGCATCGAGCCCGGCGCCGACGGCAAGCTGCGCCTCACCGTCGCCGGATCGACGACCCCCGCCATGAAATAAAACAAGAGGGGGTCAAACCTACGCGATGCCACTTTTCCTCGATTTGAAGCGAGAGTAAAGTGGCATCGCGTAGGTTTGAAGCACCTTTCTTGTCCGTTTTTTAAGAGATTCGAAATCGGAAAATGGTATTGTGTCCCCGATTTAGAGACCCTATAATACGCCCAGCCGATAAATCCCCCAGGAGGTGCAGCGGACCATGAGAGGCAAAGCCATGATCATTCTCTTCATCGGGCTCATCGCCATCGCGGCGATCGCCTGCAAGAACGACGATACGAAGGCGCCGGAGATCTCGAAGGAGGCCCTGGCCGCCGCCGACGCTGCCGTCGCGGCCAACCCCGATAACCCCTTCTTCAAGCCTTACGGCACGCCCTTCAACGTGCCGCCGTTCGACCGCATCAAGACGGAGCACTTCCTGCCCGCCATCCAAGAGGGCATCCGGCGCGAGCAGGCCGAGGTCGACGCCATCATCGCCAACCGGGCCAAGCCGACCTTCGAGAACACGATCGCCGCCCTCGACCACGCCGGGATCTTTCTCTCCGAGGTCAACGGCGTCTTCGGCTCCCTCCAGGGCGCGCTCACCAACAAGGACCTCCAGGCGCTGGCCCGCCAGACGGCGCCCCTGCTGGCCGCCCACAACGACAACATCGGCCTCAACCCGAAGCTCTTCGAGAGGGTCAAGGCCGTCTACGACAAGCGCGCTTCGCTCACCCTCGGCCGCGAGGAGCTCTTCCTCCTCGAGAACACCTATAAGGACTTCGTCCGCGGCGGCGCCCTCCTCGACGAGGCCCAGAAGGCCCGCTTCCGCGAGCTCAACCAGGAGCTCTCGCTTCTCAGCCTCAAGTTCGGCGAGAACGTCCTGGCCGAGACGAACGCTTTTCAGCTCGTCATCGACAACAAGGCCGACCTCGCCGGCCTCCCGCCCTCCGTCGTCGCCATGGCCGCCGCCTCCGCCAAGCAGGCCGGCCTCGCGGACGGCAAGTGGCTCTTCACCATCCAGGTCCCCAGCATGACCCCGTTCCTGACCTATTCGGAGCGCCGCCCCCTTCGCGAGAAGCTCCATCGGGCCTATTTCATGAAGGGCGACAACGACAACGAGTTCGACAACAAGGAGAGCCTCCGCAAGATCGCCGCCGTCCGCCTCGAGCGGGCCAAGCTCCTCGGCTATCCGAGCCACGCCGCGTTCGTCCTCGAGGAGAACATGGCCAAGACGCCCGAGAAGGTCAACGAGTTCCTGGCCCAGCTCTGGGAGCCGACCAACGTCAAGGCCAAGGAGGAGGCGGCCGAGCTCCAGGCTCTCATGGACCGCGACCCTCGCGCCGGCAAGGCCAAGCTCGCCTCTTGGGACTGGTGGCTCTACACGGAGCGCCTGCGCCAGGAAAAATACGCCCTCGACGACTCCGCCCTGCGCCCCTACTTCAAGCTCGACAACGTCCGCGACGGCATCTTCGCCCTCTGCGACAAGCTCTACGGCCTGAAGTTCATCGAAAAGCCCGACCTGCCGCGCTACCACCCCGACGTCCAGGTCTTCGAGGTCCAGGAGGCCGACGGCCGGCACACCGGCGTCCTCTACATGGATTTCCACCCGCGGCCGAGCAAGCGGAGCGGGGCCTGGTCGGGCGGCTTCCGGCGCGCTTATTACGAGGCCGGCGTGCGCGTCCCGCCCATCTCGACGATCACCTGCAATTTCACCGCGCCCACGGCCGACGCGCCGGCGCTCCTCTCGATCAACGAGGTCGAGACGTTCTTCCACGAGTTCGGCCATTCCCTGGCCACGCTCTTCTCGCAGGGCCGCTACCGCAGCCGCACCGTGGCCCGCGATTCGGTCGAGCTGCCGTCGCAGATCATGGAGCACTGGGTCCTCGAGCCCGAGCTCCTGGCCATCTACGCCAAGCACTACCAGACCGGCGAGACGATCCCCGCGGCGCTCGTCGAGAAGCTCGAGAAGAGCAGCCTCTTCAACCAGGGCTTCATCACCGCGGAGTACCTGGCCGCCTCGATCCTCGACATGGCCTGGCACACCGCCCCCGACCCGGCCTCGGTCGACGTTCGCATGTTCGAGCAGGAGGCCATGGACAAGATCGGCCTCATCCCCGAGATCGTGCCGCGCTACCGCTCGACCTACTTCAGCCACATCTTCAGCGGCGGGTACTCGGCCGGCTATTACGCGTACATCTGGTCGGAGGTCCTCGACTGCGACGCCTATGAGGCTTTCAAGGAGAAGGGCATCTTCGACCGGGCCACGGCCGATTCGTTCCGCAAGAACCTCCTCGAGCCGTTCGGCACCGAGGACCCGATGGCCCAGTACGTGCGCTTCCGCGGCGCCGAGCCCAAGATCGACGGGCTGCTGCGGAACCGCGGGCTGGTGATCGCGAAATAAGAGAGAAGAATAAGAGGGGGTCAAACCTATACCTTTTTAATTCGGGCGGCTCTATTAAGCGAAACAGCCCCCGAATTAAAAAGGTATAGGTTTGACCCGTCTTTTTTAGCTAACGCGGGGTTTGGTCAGCGCGATGATGAGGCCGAGGCTGACCGAGAACGTGGTGATGTCCTTGCCTTTGGCCAGGCCCAGGCCCAGGCCCGGCTGAAAGACGACCAGCGCTTTTTCCGATAGTCCGTAGACGAGCGGGACGCCGAAATTCAATCCGACCACGCCGTCCGTCGTGCTGAGCGTCAATCCGCTCGGATCCGAGAGCTTCAAGGTCGTATTGGTATAGCCGAGGCCGAAGAACGGCTGGATGTAGGCCTTGGCGAAGACCGGAACGTCCCGGCTGACGGTCCCGCCCAGTATCAGCGATTGAGCTCTCATGATAATGCTGGTCAGGACAAAATCCGGAGAGGAAAACCTGTCGTTGGCGTAACCGACCGAGATCGACGCCGTGACGGGCGACGTGGAGGAGTTCTGTTTGACGAAATAGGCCCTGAGCTCGGTGGCGATCGATGTCGCTTTGAGATCGACGACCTCGCCGAATGCTCCCGGATCGTACGACGCGCGCCCGACGGAGAGCGACAGGTCGAAGATCCCCGATAGCGCGGCGCCGGCCGTGCCCGAAAAGCCCGAAGCGTCGCTGTTCCTGATGAACGCGCCGCTGATCCCGAACCCGGTCTGACCGGTCTTCAAAAAGCTGCTCTGGGGGTAGGCGGCCAAGACCGCGAGGAAGAAGAGGGCGGGAAACAGCGCCAGTCTTGTTTTCATTGAGGACTCTCCTTGATCACTCCCATTATAGCGGTTGTCCCGCGGAAAAGCCGGGTCGTGGAAAAATAGAGGCCTTGCGTCCCGCCGAAATTGGGGACACAATACCATTTTCCGATTTTCCTTGTTCGCGATCCGGCACGCGTATCGAGCCGATCGGTCATTTCGCTCGAGGCCCGTCGCCGATATCCGATAACGGGCCGGAAAGGTGACGATGAAAATGCGAGCCCCCCGCTTCCTGATCCTGGCGTTGGCCGCCATCGCTTTCGCGGCCTGCTCTCCCAAGACTTCAGAAAAGGCGCCTCCGTCCTCGACGACCGCCCTGAAGCCCTTGGCCCCCAAGGCGCCCGTCGTCAACGCCGTATCCGGCGAAGGCTCGCCCGGCCTCTCCTTCCTCAGCTGGGACACCGAAGGAGGGGAGAAGGCCGCGACGAACCTGCTTCGGGCCGGCGGCGCGGTCCGGGCGCAGTTCCGGGCGAACGGCGCACCGGGCAAGGCCGGGGGCGAAAGCGCTTGGACGGACGCGAAGGTCGCCGGCCGCAGACACGGAAGCGACGCGAACATCTCCTTCGTCGACCTCGAGGCCGGCGGCGCCCGTTTCGAGTGGCGCATAGGGACGCTCGGCCGGCTCGATCTGACCTTCTTCGCTATCGACGCCGCGCCCACCGCCGCCCGGCTTTCTTCGCCTCATCTTCCCCTTCGATCCCAAGGTCACCTCGACCACCGTCCTGCCGGCCGAATGGCTTGACGACGGGACGTTCCGCCTGCCCGCGGTCATCAACGCGCCGGACTGGGGCCCGATGCTCCTCGCGGAGACGAAAGGGCGCCCCGTCACCGGCCGCCTCGAGGGCAGCCGCGCCGGGAAGATCGTCGACCTGCTGCTCGAGTTCCCGGCCCTCTCCGCCGCCGAACCCGTCGCCCTCTCCCTCACGCCGCTCCTCCTCCCGCCTCCACCCGGCCTCCCCGACGACTCGCTCCCGTTCTGGCTCGCCGCCCGCCGCGGCTGGCTCAACGCCCTCCAGCCCTGCGCCCGCTGGGGCGAACAGGACAAGCCCTTCAGCGCGCCGCCGGGCATCCTCGGCAACAACGTCATCAGCGACCCGGCCAGCATCTCGATCTGGTTCTACGCCGACCAGGCGTTCTTCACCCCCGAGATCTCCCCGGGCATCTCGGTCATGCCCCTCGTCCGCCGCACGATCGATTACTGGCTCGACAAGCGCATGCGCCGCGACGCCGCCGGCGCCCTGACCGGCGAGATCACCGGCTACTGGGACTACGGCGATTTCCTCGACGCCGAGGCTTCGCCGCTCATCTCCGCCTGGGACTACGTCGAAGCGACCGGCGACCTCGACTGGCTCCGCCGCCGCATCGAGCTCCTCGAGCGCGTGGCCAACTTCCTGGCCCGCCGCGACGTCGACAAGGACGGCTTCGTCGAGGCCACCCAGCCCGGCACCCCCAACGCCCTGCAGCAGCCCAACCGCTCCGACGCCTGGTGGGACGCGCTCAACTGCGGCCACAAGGACGGCTACACCAATGCCCTCATCTACCGGGCCTGGCGGTCGCTCGCCGACCTGGAGCTGAAGCTCGGGCGGGGCGATAGAGTCGCGCAGTACACGCTTCTCGCCGACCGTCTCAAGGCGGTCTACGCGAAGACGCTCTTCAATCGCGAGACCGGCTGGCTCGCCTGGTGGAAGGACCGCGACGGCGCGCTCCACGATCACGCCTCGCCGACGCTGAACGGCCTGGCCATCGAGTACGGCCTGGTCGAGCCCGACCTCGCGCGCTCGATCCTCTTCAACCTTTGGCAGAAGATCGCCCAGGCGGGCTTCAAGCGCTTCGACCTCGGCGTCCCGCCCATGCTCGTCCCGGTCCCGCGCTCCGACTACCTCCAGCCGGACGCGCTCGGCATCCCCAAGCGCGAGGACGGCACGGACACCGTCGGCTATTACATGAACGGCGGCATCACGGCCGGCCACGTCCTCCATTTCCTGATGGCCCATTACGTCCTCGGCGACAAGGACCTCGCCGACCGGGCCGATATGGTCCTCGGGGCCATGCTCGAGCGCCAGCGCCGCGGCGAGTTCCAGAACGGCGTCCGCGACGCGACCTTCGAGGGCATCGACTGGACGACCTGGGACGGCAAGCCCAGCGGCTACGAGGGCACCCTCGCCGACAGCTTCCGCTTCCTGCAGGCCGTCCTGATGCGCGAGCCCGGCCTTCGGGCGAAGCTCTATCGGCCGCTGGATCCGCGATCGAAGGATCAGAACTGAACTTTTTCGCTTTTGTCGGCCGGGATGGCCAAGAGTTAGTCCAAGAGTCCCAAAGAAATCGGAAATTGGTATTGTGTCCCCGAATTAGGAAACGGGGCAGGTGAGGGAGGTCCCGCGCCTGAGCGATTTCAGACCCTTGGCTTCCTTTTTCAGGACCGCCGCCTTGTCCGTCTTCTCCCAGGTGAAGTCCGGGTCGGTGCGGCCGAAGTGCCCGTAGGCGGCGGTCTTCTCGTAGATGGGCCTCTTGAGCTTCAGGTGGTCGATGATGTCGCTCGGCTTGAGCGGGAAGTGCTTGCGGATGAGCTTGGCGATCTCGACGGACGGGATCGTGCCGGTCCCGAACGTTTCGACGAACACGGCCATCGGCTCGGCGACGCCGATCGCGTACGAGAGCTGCACCTCGCAGCGGTCGGCCAGCCCGGCGGCGACGACGTTCTTGGCGATGTACCGGCAGGCGTAGGCGGCGCTGCGGTCGACCTTGCTCGGGTCCTTGCCCGAGAAGCAGCCGCCGCCGTGCCGGCCCATGCCGCCGTAGGTGTCGACGATGATCTTGCGCCCGGTGACGCCCGTGTCGCCCTCGGGCCCGCCGATGACGAACCGCCCCGTGGCGTTGATGAAGACCTTGGTCTTCTTGTCCAGGTACTTGCCGCACACCGGCTTGACGACGTGCTCCAGAATGAGCTTCCTCAGCTCCGTCTCCGAGACGTCGGAGATGTGCTGCTGGGCGATGACCACGGCCTCGAGCCGGACCGGCTTCCCGTCCCAGTATTCCACCGTGACCTGGCTCTTGCCGTCCGGGCCCATGGCGTGGCTGGCCAGGTGTTTCCGGACGTCGGCCAGCTTCTTGGTCAGCCTGTGGGCGAGCATGATCGGCAGGGGCATGAGCTCCGGCGTCTCGTTGCAGGCGTAGCCGAACATCATGCCCTGGTCGCCGGCTCCCTGCTCGCGCTTCTCGGCCTTCTTGACGCCCCGGGCGATGTCCCCGCTCTGGCCGTGGACGGCGACCCAGACGCCCGCGTCCTCGTTGTCGATGCCGTAGCGGGGGTTCGTATATCCGATCTCCTTGAGCGTGTCCCGGACGATCTTCTGGATGTCGGCGTAGCCCGTGGTCGTGATCTCGCCGGCGACGTGGACCGTGCCGGTCGTCGTCAGGACCTCGATGGCCGTATGGGCGTCCGGGTCCTGCTCGAGAAGGTTGTCGAGGATGGCGTCGCTGATCTGGTCGCAGATCTTGTCGGGGTGGCCCTCGGTGACGCTCTCGCTCGTGAAATAGTACTTATCGCTCATCTCAACACCTCGCACCGCCGATGATGAATACGCATTATCGTCCAATAGGGGGATTTGTCAACCTGAAGAAGGGGTCAAATCCATATCGGTTTGACCCTGTCCGGATCGACAGATGCGGACGGTCGGCCGGCGACTGAGCGCGCCTTCGCGCCGGGGGGGTCGGGCGGACCGGGCTAGAATTCCCGGTCGTCGCGCTTGCAGTAGTAGGCGGTGGGGCCGGCGATATAGCCGCCGAGGTAGACCTCGCCGCGCTCGGCCTTCATGAAGGCCTTGTCCGAGGGGAAGCCGTACAGGATCGGGATGACCTCGTCCTTCTCCCGGCAGTAGGGGCAGACGGCCTTGCCGTTCTTGCCGTGGTTTCGGTGATTGACGCACTTCCCGTTCTTGCCGTTCCCGCCTTTTGCGTTGGCCATGTTCTTCCTCCGTCGAGATGTTCCCTAGCCCGATACACACATTCTTTTTCCGCGCGCCTGGGCCGTCCATCGCCTCGGGGGGTGATAAAGGGGGGGTTATATCGCGCGGTGACGGGGGAGGGGGGATGATCGGGATCGCTTTCTTGACTTCGCCCGGGGCAGCGACTAAATTTAGGACAGACGAAAGCGCAAAGGGAGAGAACCATGATCGGAGCCATCGCCGGCGACATCATTGGCTCGGTCTACGAGTTCGGGCACATCAAATCGAAGGAGTTCCCGCTCTTCGGCCCCGAGAGCCGGTATACCGATGACAGCGTCCTCACCGTGGCCATCGCCCAGGCCATCCTGACAGACGGGGATTACCGCCGGGCCGTCCTCGATCTCGGCCGGCGCTACCCGGACGCGGGATACGGCGGCTTCTTCCGGGGCTGGCTCGACTCGCCCGACCCGAAGCCCTACAACAGCTGGGGCAACGGCTCGGCCATGCGGGTGAGCCCGGTCGGGTTCGCCTTCGAGTCGGTCGAGGACGTCCTCCGCGAGGCCCAGCGCTCGGCGGAGTTCACCCACGACCACCCCGAGGGCATCAAGGGGGCGCAGGCGACGGCGCTGGCCGTGTTCCTGGCCCGGACGGAGTGGGACAAGGACCTCATCCGGCACGAGGTCTCGACCCGGTTCGGCTACGACCTCGACCGCACCGTCGACGAGATCCGCCCCGGCTACGGCTTCGACGAGTCCTGCCAGAGGACCGTCCCCGAGGCGATCGTCGCCTTCCTCGAATCCGAATCCTACGAGGACGCCATCCGGAACGCGGTCTCCCTCGGGGGCGACGCCGATACCCTGGCCTGCATCACGGGCGGCATCGCCGAGGCCTATTACGGCCCGCTGCCGCCCGTGATCATCGAGCAGGTCAAGGGGATCCTCCCGGCCGATCTCTGGGGCGTCGTCGAAAGGTTCTGCACAAGATACAGCCTGGCTTGACGGGTCGGGGACATGGACTGTAGGTACGTGTCCCCGATTTATCAAAAAGACTGAGAAATCTGCGGGAAGAAATCCGTCGCCCAGAAAGTCCTAATCATCGATGTTAAAGAAGACGTCCAGGCTGCTGGAGCGCAGACACCATAACGTCTACGTCGTCTACCTCCGGAACCCCAACGGTGACGGCAAGGCCGGATATTATGTCGGCATGACGGGCCTGACCCCGGAGCAGAGGTTCGAGAATCACAAGAACGGGATCAAGGCCGCGAGCGTCGTCGAGAAATACGGCGAACGCCTCGTGCCCAAGCTCTATGAGCATCTCAACCCGATGTCCTACGGGGCCGCCAAGGTCATGGAAGTCGAGCTCGCCGAGAAGCTTCGCAACCGCGGCTTCGTTGTCTTTGGCGGGCACTGAGCCGATTCGGTTACGTAACCGCCGTCTCTTTCAGCTATAATTGATGATCCCAAAAGGACCAGTGCATGGAAAAGACACGGCCGGGAAGGCCCAGCCCCGAGGCCAATCGCTTCGAATGCTCCCTGACTTCCGAGATGGTCAAGCGCGCGATCTATATCGACTTCGAGGGCTTTTGGGGCCAGGCGCCCTCCCTGATCGGAGTGGCGATCGGCGCCAAGTTCTATCAGGTGGCGTTGGACGAGGGCCTGCGGCTGGCCGCGGGCGCCAAAAAGATCCCGGTCCGGTCCGGGGACGAGCTCGTCAGGGATCTGCTCGAACGGGCCGTGACGAGAGAAACGCCGCATCGTCGCCTTTTCGTCGTGCGAGAAGCGGATCTGCAGGGACTATTATCGGCTGGATCTCGCGCCCGTCTACGCGGACGCCAACCGGGTCGTCAAGAGCATGGGCGGCCAAAGCCTATCCCGAGCTCAAGCGCCGCCCCAAGAGCCTGAAAGCCTATCTGCGGCTCATCGGCTACCCGCGGGCGGCTTGTCTCGGCGAGAGGCAGGCGGCGCAGAGGATCCGGGCCGTGAGGGGCATGTGCGCGAGGCGCGGGTCTTATGAAGCGCTCACGGGTTGTGTGAAGGCCAAGTGGACCAAGCTGCTCGAATACAACAAGGTCGATGTGCTGGGAATGCGGGAGCTGTGCCGCCGGGCCGTGTCGAGAAAGAAGCGCGGATAAGGGGAGGAGGGGAAGATGCCGAATGCCCACATCGAGGTTAATCACAGAGCGCCCGCTATCGGCGTCGCCGATGCTTTTATCGAGGCGCCGATCGAGATGGTTTGGGGGATCCTGAGCGATCTCGAGAATTGGCCCACCTGGAATAAGAGCGTGTCGAGGATCCGGGTGGACGGGCCGATCGCGGCGGGGACCTCATTCGTCTGGGTGGGGAACGGATCAAAGATCGTCTCGCGGCTGGAAGAAGTGGACCCGCCTCGCAGGATCGCATGGACCGGGAAGCTGCTCGGGATCCGGGCGACTCACAGTTTGGGAGCTCGCGGAAAAAGGCCAGCGAACACAGGTCCACACGAGGAATCTTTCGAAGGGCTTGGTCGCGAGGCTCTTCCGCGGCTTCGCCAGGAAGACGCTGGCCAAGGCCCTGGATCAGGGCGTCGCGGCCCTGAAGGCGGAGGCGGATCTCGGGCCGTCGATCTCGAGGCTTCGAGAAGCGAGCCGGGAGCCGGTCCTCAATTTCGAGGACGTGGTCAAGGGCCTCAAGCGCGATGGAAAGCTATAATCTCCTGATCAGGCGATCGGCGGCCGGCGAGCTCGAAAAGGTCCCGAAGAAGGACCTGCGCCGGATCGTCGAGAGGATCCGGAAGCTCGCGGCCGAGCCGCGGCCCGACGGCTGCGAGAAGCTCTCCGGACAGGAGCGTTTCCGCATCCGCCAAGGGGACTACCGGGTGGTTTATGCGGTCGACGATGCCGCCCGAACGGTCGAGATCGTCAAGATCGGCCACCGCGGCGAGATCTATCGCCGCTAGGCAACGCCGCCGGATCGGATCTCGCGGATATCAAATCGGGGACACGTACAAAGCGCACATGTCCCCCTCTCGTAAGATCGAATCTCATGATATCCCCCTCGCGAAATGGGGAATTGGTATTGTGTCCCCGATTTCTTTTATACTGCCGGCATACCGCCCCAGGAGGGAACCCATGAACAAACGGCTGTTGGCCGCGCTCGTCGCGTTCGTTATGGTCGCGCTCTGTTTCGTTTCCTGCGCGCCGAAGAAGGAGGATCCTCTGAGGGCGGGGTTCGTCAAGCCGCCGGACTCGGCCCGGCCCTGGGTCTACTGGTTCTGGCTGAACGGCAACATCACCCGCGAGGGGATCACGGCCGACCTCGAGGCCATGAAGCGCGTCGGCATCGGCGGCGTGCTGATCATGGAGGTCGACCAGGGCGCGCCCGTCGGGCCGGCGGCCTTCATGGGCGACGAGTGGCGGGAGCTCTTCAAGTTCGCGGTCGCCGAGGCGGGGCGGCTCGGGCTCGAGATCAACATGAACAACGACGCCGGCTGGAACGGCAGCGGCGGGCCGTGGATCACGCCCGGAGCAGTCGATGCAGAAGGTCGTCTGGACGGAGACCGAGCGTCGCCGGGCCCGCGGCGTTTCGACGGCAAGCTCGCCGCAGCCGGAGGCCGTCGCGCGGATTACTATCGCGACATCGCCGTGCTGGCCTTCCCGACGCCCGGCGATTATCGCATCGCCGACATCAAGGGCAAGGCGCTCTACGAGCGGCGGGACGTGCCTCCCGCGGCCGAGACGGCGCTTCCGGCCGGGATGACGATCGCCCCGGAGCGGATCGTCGACCTCACCGCCAAGATGGGCGCGACGGGCGCCTCGTCTGGGACGTGCCCGCCGGGCAAGTGGACCATCCTGCGCTTCGGCCACACGCCGCACCGGCGTCGAGAACGCGCCCGGCGCCGCGAGCGGCCGCGGCCTCGAGTGCGACAAGCTGAGCCCGGAGGGCATCGAGGCCCAGTTCGCGGGCATGATGGCCAAGCTCGTCGCCGACGTCGGGCCCGCCGCCGGCAAGGCGCTGGTCGCGACGCACATCGACAGCTGGGAGAACGGCGCCCAGAACTGGACGGCGCGGATGCGCGAGGAGTTCCAGAAGCGGCGCGGCTACGACCTGCATCCCGTTCCTGCCGGTGCTGACCGGCCGCGTCGTGGGCAGCCTCGAGATCTCCGAGCGGTTCCTCTGGGACCTGCGGCAGACGGCCGCCGAGCTGGTCGTCGAGAACTACGCCGGGCACATGGCCGAGCTGGCCCACAAGAACGGCCTGCGCTTCACGATCGAGGCCTACGGCGGCCCGTGCGACGACATCACCTACGGCGGCCGGGCCGACGAGCCGATGGGCGAGTTCTGGATCGGCGGCGGCGCGTGGGAGACGCTGAAGCAGATGGCCTCGTCGGCCCACATCTACGGCAAGCCGATCCTCGGCGCCGAGGCGTTCACGGCCGGCGACCGGGAGCGCTGGCAGCAGCACCCGGCGTCGATCAAGGCGCTGGGCGACCGGGCCTTCTGCGAGGGCATCAACCGCTTCGTCTTCCACCGCTACGCCATGCAGCCGTGGCTCGACCACCGGCCGGGCATGACCATGGGGCCGTGGGGCCTGCACTACGAGCGGACGAACACCTGGTGGGAGCTGGCCGGGCCGTGGCACGAGTATCTCGCGCGCTGCCAGTACATGCTGCGGCAGGGGACGTTCGTCGCGGACATCTGCTACCTCCAGCCGGAGGCCTCGCCGCAGGAATACAAGTGGCACGAGCGGAAGGGCTATGACTATGACGACTGCACGCGCCGAGGCCCTGCTGACGACGGACGTCCGTCAAGGACGGGCGGATCGTCCTCGAAGGGCGGCATGAGCTATCGCGTGCTGGTGCTGCCCGACACGACGCGCATGACGCCGGCCCTGCTGAAGAAGGTGGCGGAGCTGGCGGCGGCCGGGGCCACGATCGTCGGACCGACGCGGCCCACGAAGGCGCCCGGCTTGACCGACTATCCGAATTGCGACGCGGAGGTCGAGCGCCTGGCCGAGGAGCTCTGGGGACAGGGCAAGGTCATCACGGGCAAGTCGGCCGAGGAGGTCCTGGCGGGGGCGGGTGTCGGCAAGGATTTTGACGCGCCTTCTTACGTCCGCTGGATCCACCGAAGCACGGACGGCGCGGAGATCTACTTTGTCGCGAGCAACAGCCCCCAGCCGAGAGAGGCGACGTGCACTTTCCGGGTGGCGGGATCAAAGCCGGAATTCTGGCGTCCCGAGACCGGCGAGATCGAGCCTGTCGCGGTCTACGAGCAGGCGGGCGGCGTGACGCGCATCCCCATCCCGTTCGAGCCGAGCGGGTCGGTGTTCGTCGTGTTCAGGAAGAGCGCCGGAGGCGGTCGACCCGGTCGTCAGCGTGAGCCTTGACGGCGAGCCAGTGATCCCGGCCCCCGAGCCCGCGCCGGAAGCTGTCGTCCGCGTCGACGAAGGCCGTCTACGGCGTGCCGGGCGACGCGGCCCGGACGCGCGACGTGCGGGCCAAGATCCAGGCGATCCTCGACGGCGGCGAATCGGCTTTCGTCGTGTCGCGGCTGGCGGCGGGCGACGATCCGGCCTACGGCGTCGTCAAGACGCTCGATGGGGAGTACACGGTCGGCGGGATCACCTACAATATGATCGGGAAGGACCCGGACACGATCAGCTTCCCCATTGTTCCCGGGGTAGGAGCCCTTGGTGAAGGTCCGGGCGGATGAAAAGGGCGGGCTGACGGTCGAATCCGAGACGGCCGGGCCAGTTCGAGCTGAAGACGGCCTCGGGTCGGGTCTTGAAGACCCGGGGCCAAGGACGTGTCCGGCGCCGCTGGAGATCGTGGGGCCATGGGAGGTGAGGTTCCCGCCGAAATGGGGCGCGCCGGAGAGCGTCGAGCTCGACAAGCTCATCTCCTGGAGCGAGCACCCCGAACCCGGCGTCAAGTACTTCTCGGGGACGGCGACATACACGAAGACGATCAGCCGTGCCGTTGGGGATCCTCGGGAAGGGGAGACGGATCTGCCTCGATCTGGGAAAGGTCGAGGTCATGGCCGCCGTAAAGCTCAATGGGAAGGACCTCGGGGTCCTTTGGAGGCCGCCCTATCGCGTGGACGTCACCGACGTGCTGAGAGACGGGCGACAACACGCTCGAGATCGGGGTCACCAACCTCTGGATCAACCGGATGCTCGGCGACGAGGAGCTTCCCGAGGACAGCGACCGGAACCCCAACGGCACGCTCAAGTCGTGGCCGCAGTGGGTCTTGGACGGAAAGCCGAGCCCGACCGGCCGGTTCACGTTCACGAGCTGGCGCCTCTGGAAGAAGGGCGAGGCCCCGGTCGCGTCGGGCCTGATCGGCCCGGTGACGCTGCGCGTCTCGGCCGTTGTCAAGATCAAATAAATCGGGGACCGGCGGAAAGCGGATTCTGAGGAGCGACCTGCAGAATTGTGGCGGAGAGCCCGAGGCCACAATTCTGATAAATATCTTTAAAGAATGGCGGTTAGCCATTTGTTCAGGTATTCTTAAGGAAATCTCTGATCGAATCGTGATCCCCGGCCAGCACAAAATCTATCAAATCATCTTTCCAACGGAAGAGGATACGGTTGCGCAAGCCCTGTCGGATCTCCCAATAATCCCCATGCAGGCGCTTTAGTCCCATCCCAGAAGGGACGGCGGAATGCGTTTCCAAGAGATCCAAGAAGAGAAGGCAGAGTGTCTTGAGTTCACCCGCCTGTCCAGGTCGGAGGGACTTGATGGACCGATCGAATGATGGCCTGAATGTAAATTTCACAGGGATTTGAGGTGTTTCTTGGCTCCCCTGGAGGTTTTGTATGTTCTTCCGCGTTCAGCGACCAGACGCTCGATCTTGCCCCATTCTTCTTGTGTGTAGGTCTCCCGGGCTTTGACCTCGCACGGCATGAAGGAAACGCCTTTCTCCGTAAGTTTGAATATGACGGAAGAGCCCTTTTGCAGATTCAAAACGCCCCTTATCGAAGCCGGGACCGTGACCTGCCCTTTCGAGGTCATTTTGGCGATTTCTATGATTTCCATGGCATCTCCTTACATTACTACATTCTTACAATACCTCCGGGCCCATCCTTTGTCAACACTTAGATAGACGCTTTCCCGGGAGTTGGATTCTCACGTGGAGGAGAGGATGGTTACGGCCTAACCTCTGAGAGTATTTCCCATCTCCGACGTCTATTCTATTGACGGAGGTGGTCATGGATATGTACAATGATATTGTACTTAAACAGAGGAAACCCATGGCCATCCAAACAACCTATTCGAAGGCCAGGCAGAACCTGGCCAAGCTTCTCGATGAAGTGACGATCAACAAGGAGACCGTCGTCATCAAGAGGCGCCGCGGCGAGGGCGTTGTCA
Organism: Candidatus Aminicenantota bacterium; assembly: GCA_963843505.1. Classification (GTDB taxonomy): domain Bacteria; phylum Acidobacteriota; class Aminicenantia; order Aminicenantales; family Saccharicenantaceae; genus RBG-16-66-30. The sequence goes on from CAWJKR010000008.1 coordinate 580,606, forward strand.
TGATGTCTGAATCCGACGCCTCGAGTCTTCTCGAAACGGCTCACCTTCTCCGCTCGCCGCGAAACGCCAGGAGGATCTTCGAGGCCCTCGAAAGGGCCCTCAAGGCCGAGGGCGGGACCCGCATGACCGCCGGCGAAGTCGAAAAGCTCCGCGACGAGGTGGCCGGTGGCGGCAAGGAGTCGTGAGGCCGTTTTCGATGAGGACTTTCTCGAGGACCTCCGTTATTGGATCAAAACCGACAGGAAGACAGCCGTCCGGGCGCTCGACATCGTCCGTGATGTGATGAAGGACCCGTTCAAGGGGATCGGGAAGCCCGAGCCGCTCAAGTACCTGGGCCCGGGCCTTTGGTCCAGGCGGCTCGGACTCGAGCATCGCGTCGTCTATCTCGTGAGAGACACCCGGATAGACTTCCTCCAGGCCCGTCATCATTATTGATCTCAACGCCAGGTCATGCCCCCGCCGAATGGGAGGGATCGACCTGGGTCTCGGGCCTATGTTGAATTGATCTCGAGGATGCGGTCGAGGCGGAAGGTGCGGCACTCGCCGCGCTTGTGGCAGAAGGCGCGGACCCCTTCGAACGTCTTGCCGTGGTACTCCATCATCTCGACGGATTCGGGCCGGATGCGGCGGCGCGACTTGGTGTCGTCGGGCTTGAGGTAGACGATCTCGAGCTCGCGGCCGTCGCGGATGGCCTCGAGGAGCAGGGCGCGCTTCTCGGCGGCCGGGCAGCGCCTCCTCGGCCTTCTTGTACTGGAAGCGGGTCAGGAAGCGGACGATGCGCCAGTCCATCCAGATGTGGCTCTTGCGGATGGGCGTCCGCAGGACGAGGCCCTCGAACGACGTGCAGCGGCTGAGGGCGACATAGACCTGGCCGTGGGCGAAGGCGCCGCGGCCGATGTCGACGACGACCCGGTCGAAGGTCTTGCCCTGGCTCTTGTGGATGGTCACGGCCCAGGCCAGGCGCAGCGGGTACTGGGTGAACGACGCCGACCGACTCCGATTCGATGCGGTCGGCCTCGGCGTCGTAGTGGAAGCGGAAGAGCTCCCAGGTGTTGGGCGAGAGGTCGACCTCGTCGCCGTCCGGGAGCTCGACCGTGACGACGTCGTCCTCGCCGGGGACCTTGGTGATCCTGGCCACGCGGCCGATCGTGCCGTTGACGAAGCGGCCCCTGGCGGTCGTTCGTGAGGAGCATGACCTGGGCGCCGCGCTTGAGCTCGAGGCGCCTCCTCGGTCGGGAACGAGCGGCGGTCGAACTCGCCCTCGACGAGGCCTTCGTAGCGGCGGGCCCGGCCGGGGAGGGAAGCGAGCTTCTCGCGGTTGCGGGCGGCGGCCAGGTCGTTCGTGCTCGTGAGCGTGATGTAGAACTCGCCGTCGGGCGGGCTGAAGGCGGGATCGAGGCGGCTGTTGAGGAGGGCGATCTGCTCGTCGTCGATCGAGCGGTTGCGGATGGCGTTGAGGAGCCCGATGAACGCGGCGTCGCTCTGGCGGTAGACCTTCTCGAGCTCGATGAAGTCCATGGCGAAGTCCGGCTCGGCGAAGATGCGGGCCGAGAAGAAGTAGGGCGATTCGTAGCGGGCGGCGGAGAGGGCGGCGGGGGAGGGGCGTGCGGCCGGGCCGAAGCCGCGGCGCAGCGACGGCGGGTCAGGGGCGAAGAGGCCCCGCTCCTGGCCCGTGACGACGGGCGGGAGCTGGTAGAGATCGCCGATGAAGACCATCTGCAGGCCGCCGAACCACTCCTTGGGGCGGGGGCCGTTGAGGCGGAGGAACTTCTCGACGCAGTCCATGAGGTCGGCCCGGACCATGGACACCTCGTCGATGACGATGGCGTCGAGGTTGCGGTAGAGGGCGATGCGGTCGGCGGCCGCGCCCCGGCCCTTGGCGAGCTTGCGGACGGCCTCGGGCGTCACGTCGGGCTTGAACCCGAAGAACGAGTGGATCGTCTGGCCGCGGACGTTGAGCGCGGCGACGCCGGTCGGGGCCAGGACGGCGATGCGCTTGAGCGTCTGGCCGCGCCAGAGCTCGAGCAGGGTCGATTTCCCGGTCCCGGCCTTGCCGGTGATGAAGACGTGATGCGGCGTCCCCTCCATGACGTCGAGGGCGCGCCGGAACCCGGGGTTGATCTCGATCTTGGCCGCCGCGGGCGTGGCCTTTCCGGCAGTCTTCTTTGTCACTTCGGGCATTCTCTCTGAAACCGTGGGGTGATGCAACCCGCGCATCCGGCCGCCCGGTTATTGAGACGCTCGGAAGAGGGCCGAAGTCTCACCCGGATGCCGCGCCTTATGGCCGGGTCGCTAGTAGTGCTTCTGGATGCCGCCGAAGCCGATCAGGCGGTTCGCCTTCGTCATCTTCAGGAAGTTCCTGAGGCGCTTGGCGAATTGCTCGGGACGGTCGCGCGATCCCTCGAGATAGCCGATGCGGATGCGTTTGTAGGAGTCGGAGAAGGCCCGGAAGTTCTTCCACGTCTCCGGGTCGGCCTTGAGCGCGGCCAGGATGTCGGGCGGGACGCGGACCGGTTTCTCGACGAGAAGCGGCCGGACCCTGTCCAGGACCTCGGGCATGATCTTGCCCTTCGCCGCCATGGCCCGGAGCCGGGCGATATTCGACTCGGAGAATGAGCTCTTGGGATTGCGCGGCGTGAACCGCTGGGCGTAGCGGTCTTCGTCGATCTTCTTCGCGGTGCTGTCGATCCAGCCGAAGGCGATGGCCTCCTCGACCGCGTCGTTGTAGGCGACGCGCGGCCGGCCCGTGTGCTTTTTGTGAAAGACGAGCCAGACGGCCTTGGCCGTCTTGTAGTTCTTGCGGAGCCAGGCCCGCCACTCCGAGCGTTTGGCGACGTCGAGAAGAGGCCACGGGTCCAGGACTTCTCATATTTAAAAACCGCTTTCCCTATTGAGCTCACGGCTTTTCAGACGCCTTGAATTTTCCGAGGAGCGTCTGCAGGGCCTTGAGGCGTTCGGCGACCGCGGCCGCGAGCTGGGTCGTCGGGGCCGTGTCCGACGCTTGGAGCGTGCTCATGAGCTGGTTGAGCGAGCTGCCGATCCCCGATAGGGTGTCCTGAGATCCCGCGGCGCCCGCGCCTCCGGGTCCGCCCGTCGGGCCTCCCGGCCCTCCGGCGCCGCCGGGCCCGCCCATTGCCCCTTCGAGGGCCGCGGCCTCCTTGTCGAACGCCGCGAAGGCCTCCAGGACGTCCGCCGGCCGCTTGGCTTGAACGGCCGCTTCCTGCCTCTTCTTGACCTCTCCCCGCAAAGCCCGCAATTCCTGCAGGGCCCGCTGCGCTTCGAGGATGCCGTCGTAAAGCGCGAGAGACATCTCGGACGTCTTGGCCAGACCCGCGGCCGGCGTCTTGACGCGCGGATCGATCCGGACCGTCAGCGGCTGTTCGAACGTCCGGCCGTCGACCGTGAGCCTGACCTTGTAGAGGCCGGGCGGGGCCCAGATCGAGTTCGGCACCGCTACGGTGTTGTACGGCGTCGCCGAGATGGGCAGGCCGCCCCGGCCGCGCCCGCCGGCCACTTCGAGCGGCTGATAGCGCATGTCCCAGAGGAAGCGGTGCATGCCCGCGGTCCGCTGGAGCGTCATGGGCTTGCGGTACCAATAGAGCGGGACGGGCGCGCTTTCGGGGCCCGGCAGCTCGGTCTTATCGTCGCTCGAATAGCGCCGGACCGCCCGCCCCGCGCCGTCGACGATCTCGAGCGTGACCGGTCCTGACGCGTCGTCCCCGAGCAGCGTAGTCGATGATCGCCCCGTCGGGCGGGTTCTCGCCGCCGGGCTCGTCGGGCGGAAGCGGCGTGTCCGTGTTCATGTTGAACCGGACGCGCGTCGCGGTCTGCGGCTTGAAGAGAACGGCCCCGGCCGCCGTCGCCGTCGGCGTCGAGCTGGCGGAGCGGCGTGACGTCGTCGAGGATCCAGAAGCCGCGGCCGTGCGTGGCCGCGACGAGGTCGTCGTCCTTGACGATGATGTCGCGCACCGAGCTCGGGGCCATGTTCAGACGGAGCGACTGCCAGCGGCCGCCGTCGTCGAAGGAGACGAAGACCTCGCGCTCGGTGGCGGCGAAAAGGAGCCCGCGGCGGCCCGGGTCCTCGCGGACCGCGTTGGTCGGCGCCGCCGTCGGGCAGGCCGTTGACGATCTCGGTCCAGGTCCTGCCGCCGTCGTGCGTCCGGTAGATGTGCGGCCGCATGTCGTCGAGGCGGATCGTGTTGACCGCGGCGTAGGCGGTCTTGGCGTCGAAGCGCCCGGCGTCGATGATCGACACCTTGGCCCAGGGCTGAGCTGGGGAGGGGTGACGTCGGTCCAATGGAGGCCGCCGTCGGTCGTGACGTGGATGAGGCCGTCGTCCGTGCCGGCCCAGATGACGTCGGCGTCGACGTAGGACGGGGCGACCGTGTAGATGACGCCGCGCTGGGAGGGCTTGGCCGAGGGCTCGTCCTTGTACTTGCCGACGCTCGCCGGCACGTCCCAGGTCTTGCGGGTCAGGTCGGGGCTGATCTGCGTCCACGATCTGCCCGCCGTCGCGCGTCTTCCAGAGCGTGTTGGCCGCGAAGAAGAGCGTCCGCGGGTCGAGCGGCGAGAAGAGGACCGGCTGGGTCCGCACGGTCCGCCAGTCGGCGCCCGTCCGGGCGACGCGGGGGCCGACCGTCTGGACCTGCCCGGTGCGCCGGTCCCAGCGTGTGACGCCCCGGCCGCCGTAGACGATGTCCGGGTCGAGCGGGTCGGGCGCGGCGTAGCCGTACTCGTCGACGCCGACCGGCTGCCAGTCGCGGAAGGTGATCCGGCCGTCGTTGCCGCGGCTCAGGACGCCGGCCGAGCCGCTCTCCTGCTGGCCGCTGTAGACGCGATAGGGGAAGCCGTTGTCGGCCGCGACATGGTAGAGCTGGGCCGTCGGCTGGTTATACCACGAGCTCCAGGATCTCGCCGCCGTTCACGGTGATGACGGCGCCCTGGTCGCTGGCGTAGAGGATGATGTCGGCGTTCGTGGGGTTGATCCAGAGGTTCTGGTAATCGTCGCCGCCGGGCGCCCCCTTGAAGGCCCGGAATGTGCGGCCGCCGTCGGTCGACTTATAGGAGACGGTCGCCGCGACGAAGAGCGTGTCGGGATCGGCCGGGTGGACGGCGACGCGGGGCAGGTCCCCGCCGCCGATGCGGCCCGGCCGGGCGCGTGTCGGGGAGGCGGGTCCAGGTCGCGGCGGCGTCGTCGGAGCGGTAGAGGGCCGTGCCGCGGACGAGGGCCACGGCGGCGTAGATGCGGCGCGGGTCGGACGGGGCGATGCCGAGGTTGATCTGGACGACCGGCTCGGGGAAATCGAGCTTGCGCCAGCTCGCGCCGCCGTCGGTCGACTTGTAGAGGCCGCCGTTCGCGCCGCTCCAGGCGGCGTTCTCCCACGGTCCCTGGCGGGATTCCCAGAGGCCGGCATAGACGATGGCGGGGTCCGAGGGGTCGAAGGCGACCTCGGAGCCGCCGGTGTTCTCATCGACGTAGAGCACGCGCTCGAAGCTCTTGCCGCCGTCGAGCGAACGGTAGATGCCCCGCTCTTCGTTCGGGCCGTAGGGATGGCCGAGGACCGCGGCGAAGACGCGGTCGGGGTTGCGCGGGTCGACGATGATCTGCGGGATCTGCTGGCCGTCGCGCAGGCCGAGGTGGGTCCAGGTGCGGCCGGCGTCGGTCGATTTGTAGATCGCCGTCGCCGACGGAGAGGTCGGGCCGCTGCAGGCCTTCGCCCGAGGCGACGTAGACGACGTTGGGGTCCGACGGCGAGACGGCGATGGCCCCGATCGAGCCCGTCGGCTGGTCGTCGAAGACCGGGCGCCAGGTCCGGCCGAAGTCCGTCGTCTTCCACACGCCGCCGTTGCAGACGCCGATGTAGAAGACGTTGGGCTGCGAAGGCACGCCGGCGACGGCCCGCGTGCGCCCGGCGCGGTAGGGACCGATCGACCGCCAGCGCATCTCGCCGAACATCCTCTGATCGACGGTCTGGGCGGAAGCGAGCGGCGGAGGGACGAGGAGCGGCGGTGAGCAGCGAAGCGACCGCCGCGGCAAGGACGAGGACGCCAGGAGCGCGCGTCCAAGGGTTGGATCTGAGGACGAACTTGGGGACATGTCCGAAGGTGCATGTCCCCGGCTTTCTGCGGTGGATGTCATGCTAGTCCTCCTTAGATCGCTCAACTCGGTCATCAAAACGCATGTCTCTCGCTCAGGGAAAAAGGGTACACGTATCCAAGATACATGTCCCCCTTTTCGATCATTTGATCTCCTTGAGCAGCTCGGCGACGGCGGCTTCGAGCTGCTCGTCGCGGCCCTTGACGACCTTCTCATACGTGTTCATCGACCTTGATGTCGGGCTCGGTCTGGTGGTTGTCGAGGTAGCCGACGCCGGGCGCCTTGACCCCGAGAGGCACGACGCCCCAGACGATGCCCGTGTCGCCGAGCATCTCCCAGCCGGCGAACGAGCACGTGCCCGGAACGGGCATGCCGACGAGCTTGCCCAGCTTGAGGAACTGGTAGGCGAAGGCGTAGCAGTGGCCGTCGCTGTACTGGGCCTCGCCGACGATCGAGATCGAGGGCTTGGTCCAGCGGAAGTTCGGCTCGTAGCCGTTGCTCCGCTTGTCGGTCGTGTAGTCGAAGAACTTCTTGCCGCTCAGGAACATGTCCAGGTCGGCGACGAGATCGCCGCCGCCGTTGAAGCGGGTGTCGACGACGAGGCCGTCCTTGTCGGCGAACTTGCCCATGACCTCTTCGAAGGCCGAGCGGTAGGCGCTGTCGCTCATGCCGGGGATGTGGATGTAGCCCAGGCGGCCGCCGCTCAGGCGCTCGACCTCGGCCTGGTTGCGCAGGACCCAGCGCCGGTAGAGCAGGCTGCTCTCGTCGCGCGGCGAGACGGGCTTGACCGTGATCTCGCGCTTGGCCGGCGCCGCTCCGGCCGCGCCGCCCGGGGCGGGACTCGACACGGCCAGCAGGACGTTCTGCCCGGCCTTGCGGTTGAGGTAGCGCTCGAGGCCCTTGTCGGCGGCGATCGGTCTCGCCGTCGACGGCCTCGATGACCGTGCCCGGCCCGACGTCGAAGCCGGCCTTGTCGAGCGGTCCGCCGGCGATGACCTCGGCGATCTTGACGCCGGGGCCCGCGTAAGTCGAGATCGTAGAACGCGCCGAGCGAGGCCGTCTCGTCGGCGTTCTCCACGGGGCGGCCGTAGCGCGCCCCGCTGTGGCTGACGTTGAGCTCGCCGAGCATCTCGCTGAGGAGCTCGGTGAAGTCGTAGCTGTCGCCGATGCCGGGCAGGTGCTTCTCGTAGACCGGCTTGAGGGCGTTCCAGTCGGCGCCGTGGTAGCCGGCCGGTAGAAGGTCTCGAGCGTCCGGCGCCAGACGTGCTCGAACTGGGAGGCGCGCTCGGCGGCCAGGTCGACGGTCATCTCGCCCTTGATGCCGATCGTGTCGCGCTTGCCGCTCGACGGGATCGATCTTCGACAGGCGCGCCGTCGGCCAGCAGGAAGATCGACTTCTGCTCCTTGTCCCAGGCCATGCTGGCCGCCGTTGGCGTTGAGGGCGACCAGCATCTTGGTCTCGCGCGTCTTGAGGTTGGTCGTCCAGAGGTTCATGCCCTTCTCGAAGCGGGCCAGGTAGTAGAGCGTGTCGCCGTCCTTGTTGACCAGGGCGTCGCCGAGCGAGGAGGAGTGGATGGTCAGGCGGGCCTTGCGCAGGGCGAGGCCGCCCCAGTCGATGACGAGCGGCTTGATCTCCTCCTTCTTTTCCTTCTCGGCGGGCTCCTTCTTGTCCTTGGGCGCCTCGGGCTTGGCCTTCTTCTCCTCGATCTCCTTGAGCAGGGCGGCCTCTTCCTTGGTCAGGCGGAAGCGGTCCCAGGCGTCGCGGGTGAAGAACAGGGCGTAGACGTCGTTCTGGGCGCCGCCGCTCTGGGCCACGGCCTTCATGCCGTCGCGGTTGCTGAACCAGATCATGGCCTGGCCGCCGAGGATCCACTTGGCCCGGCAGTCGCTCGAAGCCGCTCTCGGTCAGGTTGACGGTCTTGCCCGAGCCGTCGGCCTTGACGAGGCCGACCTCGCTCGGGAGCGAAGCCGGGGACGGCGTAGTCGAAGAGGATCCACTTGCCGTCCGGGCTCCACTGGAAGTACTGGCTGCCGTCGGCCGACGGGGCGAGCTCCCGGTCGGTGAGCAGGGTCCGCGTCTGCTTGGAGGCGAGGTTGAGGACCTTGAGGGTGGCGCGGTCCTCGACGAAGGCGAGCTCCTTGCCGTCGGGGGAATAGGCCGGCGCGGCGTTCTGGTGGTCGTTCGACGACGAGCGGCGTCTCCTTGAGGACGGTCGAGGCGTAGAAGTAGGGCTCCTCGGCGCGGGTGCGGCGGGTCTCGTAGATGCCCCAGCGGCCGTCGCGCTCCGAGGCGTAGACGAGGGCGTTCCCGTCGGGGGAGAAGGAGACGGCCGGTCTCGTCGCCGAACGACGACGGTGACGCGCTTGGTGACGCCGCCGTCGACGTTCGACGGCGAAGATGCCGCCGCGGACGACGACGGCGATCTCCTTGCCGTTCGGCGAGACGGCGAACTCGCGGGCGCCGCCGCGAGACGGGCACGACGATCTCGTTGTTGGCGCGGACGTCGGCGGCGAGCAGGACCGGGACGCGGGCGGGCGCGCGCCGCGCCGTCGCGCTGGGTGTAGATCGCGCCGTCGTAGCCGAAGCAGAGGGTGCCGTCGTCGGCCATGGACAGGAAGCGGACGGGGTGGGTCTTGAACTTGGTGATCTGGGTCGAGGCGCCGCCGCCCGTCGCTCATGCGGTGGACGTTGAACGAGCCGCTCTCCTCGCTCAGGTAGTAGAAGCCCTTCTCGTCGGGCGTGAAGACGGGGCGAGCGGTCCTCGCCGGCGAAGCTCGGTGATCATGCGGTGCTGCGCCGGTCTGCGTGTCGTAGACCCAGATGTCGCGGGCGATGGCCGACGTGTGGTGCTTGCGCCACTCGTTCTCGCCGCCCTTCTTGTCGTGGTAGATGAGGAAGCGGCCGTCGCGGCTGAGGCGGGCGTCCTCGGCGGGAGTGCCGAGGACCTGGACGGCGCGGCCGCCGGCGACGGGGACCTTGTAGAGCTCGGGCTGGGAGCCCGTGGGGAAGAGGCGGTTCGCGGCGGTGTCGAGGCGGGCGGCGCCGAAGAGGACGGCCTTGTCGTCGGGGGTGAAGGAGAAGGGGAGCTCGGAGGCCGAGTGGAAGGTCAGGCGCCGGGCTTCGCCGCCGGCGGCGGGCATGACGAAGACGTCGAAGTTGCCGAAGCGGTCGCTGGCGAAGGCGATGGACCTGCCGTCGTGGCTCCAGACGGGCATAGTAGTCGTGGGCCTCGTGCATGGTCAGGGGGACGGCGACGCCGCCGTCGGACGGGGACGCGGTAGAGGTCGCCCTTATAGGCGAAGACGATCGTCGCGCCGTCGGGCGAGATGGCCGGGTAGCGCAGCCAGGCGGGGACGTTGTCGGCGGCCTGCATGCCGGCTTGGCCGGGGGCCGGGACCGCGACAGGAACGGCGACGGCGGTAGCGGCCGGGATGACGGCCGCGGCGAGCGCCGCGGCGGCCGCGCAAACACAGAATGCCGCGAGGGCGAGCTGGCTTCGTTTCATGGGGGACTCCTTTCCTCAAAAGGGGACATGCGTCTTTATAGCAAAAATCGGGGACACAATACCAATTTCCGAATTTCCCTCACCCCGAGGGGTGAATGATCCGCCCGGATACTCACCTCAAAATTCATCGCGGCGAGGGATGACGGGCTCCCAGGCGGGGCTTATCCTGACGGCCTTGTCTGTCAACGAGAACCAGGGCCCGACCGCGGCGGTCGCGGCCGGCAAAGGATAGCAGCGTGAACGGAACAGGGAAGAGACGGTGGAGGGCACGGGGCGCGGCGTTGCTGTTGGCGGGGCTGGGCCTCGTCGCGTGCGCGTCGGCGAACAAAGCGGCGCTCGAACAGATCTCGGCGGGGTCCGCGAAGTCGATCGCGGCGGGAGATCTCGGGAAGGCGATCGAGCTTCACCGCAGCCTCTACGAGAAGGACCCCCAGAATGCGAAGATCGTCGCGGGGTACGTCGCGGAGGTCGAAGCGGTCAAGAGGGCCGGCGACCGGGCCCGGCGTCAGGGAAGCTCTCTCGCGGCTCAAGCCGCTTATCGGGCCCTTATCGATGACTGGGACGCGATCTCGGCGATCGCGGGCGAAGCTCAGCTTCATGAGGACGGACCTCGAGGCGGGCCTGAAGGACTGCCGCGTCGCGACATACCAGCGGCTATTCCGGCAGGAGCTTCGGGCCGGCCATCACGACGGGGCCCTCGCGGTCTATCAGGACGCGGCCAGGGAGTATCCCGGCGACATGACGGTGAAGACGATGTGCGCGAAGGGCGTCGGCGAGATCCGGGCCGTGGGCGCCAAGGCTTTGGCGGCCAGGGATTTCGCGCTGGCGGGGAAGATCATCGGGCTGCTGCTCAATAACCTCGATTCGTTCGGAGGGCTCTGGGCGCCGGCGGAGCGGGGCGCGTCGGACCGGAAGGACCTGACGGAGGCGCTTCGCGCCTGCAGCTTCGGATTGGCGAACAAGCGGGCTCGCTGAGCTCAAGAAGGGCAACTCCGAGAAAGCGATCGCGCTGTGGACCGACCTGCTGGCTTTCGACCCGGAGAACGCCGAGATCAGGAAGGCCATCGAGACCGCGAAAGCGGAGCAGGATCAGCTCCCGAACGCCGGGCCGGGCACCGCTGGGAAGGACGGGGGCGGAGGCGGCGGCAAGAGCGGGCACGTCGGCCAGCGAGCCGGGTTATTATTAAATCGGGGACACAATACCAATTCCCCATTTTCTTGGCACTCGGCGGCCCGTTAGAAACGCCGGAAAAAAAAGAAAATAATAGAGATACGAGAATTATGAAATATTTCCATCTGGAGAGTTGACAAACGACTTAATTATTGTTATATTGTCAACCCTCAGGGGAAACCAAATGACGCGTCAGCCAGCCCGCAACATTCCGGAGACGCCGTTCGGGGCGCGCCTCAGGGCCGCCCGGAAGATGGCCGGGTTGAGCATGGAAGACCTGGCCGGGAAGCTCGGCGGGCTGGTCACCAAGCAGGCCATCAGCAAGTACGAACAGGGCCAGATGATGCCGTCGCCCGAGGTCCTCGAGAAGCTGGTCGAGGTCCTCAAGATCGCCACGTGGGGCGCCTCGCCGCTCAAGGACTCGCGATAAGGAGCTCGAGGAGGTGCGCTCGATGCAGAGCCCGGCCTTGTTCGCTATCGACGCCATGGAGCGCCCGATGTTCAGGAGGCGGGGCATCTTGAACCGCCTGCGCGGGAAAAGCGTCGGAGCAGAACAAAAGCAGTGCCTCTCGGTCGTCTTGGATCAGATCGAACCATCAGCTCGGAAAAGCGCCGAAGAGGCGGACTCGGATAGATCTCAGCGATGCGCGGTGCGCATCGACGGAAGAGGGCTTTTCCCCGCTTGCCGCGCGCCGCGCCCGGTTCGTCCGGGACTGGGATCCGGGCGCCGGGCTGGACAAGATCCGGTTCCGGACGGGAGAGCGGCTCTCGGCCAAGACCGAATCGGCCCTCAAGTACCGCATCGCCGATCATCTCCAGAAGTACCTGGAGCTCGAGTCGGTCCTGGGCATGCCCGCGGCGTTCGAGAACCCGATCGCCGGCCGTCCCGCCCGGGAGCGCGCGATGAGGTCGAAGCGGCGGCGGCCGAAGTCCGGCGACCGCTGGGAGCTCGGCTCCGGCCCGATCGTCAACCTGCTCGGCCTCCTCGAGGACAAGGGCATCAAGGTCTACGAGGCGCGCGGCATCGAGGGCTTCGAGGGCCTGTCGGGGCGGTACGGGGACGCTGCCGTTCGTCGCCGTGAGCATGGAGCGTCCGGCCGACCGGATCCGGTTCACGGCCGCCCACGAGCTCGGCCACGTGCTGTGCGATTTCGAGGCCGCCGAGAGCCCCGAGGGCGATTGCCACGCGTTCGGCGCGGCCTTCCTCCTGCCGCGGGCGGCGCTCGAGAAGGCCTTCACGCCGTCGCGGCGCAAGGTGACGCTCGGGCGACCTGGGCGAGATCAAGGAGACCTACGGCGTGTCGCTTCAGGCCATCATGTACCGGGCCCACGGGCTGGGACTCATCGAGCGACCGGCAGCTCCGGTCGTTCCGCGAAACGCTCAAGGCCAAGGACTGGACGGTCACGGAGCCGGTGGCGTACACGGGCAAAGAACAGGCGACGCGGTTCCGCCGGCTCCTTCACTACGCCGTCGCCGCGGACATCCTCGACGTGGCCAGGGCCGCGGAGATGGCCGGCGTCACGGCCGGTGAGCTCGAGAAAGAGATCGGAGACATCTTTTGATCATAAACGCCAAGGAAGAGGGAGGTCGATGATGGGGCACGCTTCGAACCCGGTTACAGCTAGCGGCGAGGGGAGCTGGCGGCCGCCCGCGGTGGCGGTGCCGCCTGAGGCCGGGGCGTTTCTTTCGGAAAATCAAAAATGAAAGGACACACGAATGGACAAGTCTGTCGAAAATTATCTTCTCGGGATGGAGCTCGGCGCCGGGCAGAGCTTCGAGAATATGACCGTCTTCGAGCTCCTGCAGGGGGCAGAACGGCGGCCCGGAGTACATCACCCTCAGGGAGGCGCTCGAGCGGGGCGTCTTTACGGTCACCGAGGTCAGCGAGGGCGGCTCCGTGCCCGAGCTCATGGTCGCCAACAAGGGCGATGTGCCGGTCCTCCTCCTCGACGGCGAGGAGCTGCGGGGCGCCAAGCAGAACCGCATCCTCAACACGACGATCCTGGTCGCGCCGAAGTCCTCGACCAAGGTCCCGGTCAGCTGCGTCGAACACGGCCGCTGGAGCTATCAGGAGAGGGAGTTCAGGGAGTCCGGGAACGTCATGCACCGGGAGATGCGCATGCTCAACGTGCAGAAAGGTCAGCGAGAGCCTGAGGTCGAGCCGGCAGTTCCGGTCGGACCAGGGCGAGATCTGGGACAAGGTGGCCGAGCTCCATTGCGACCTGGCGGTGCCCTCGAGGACGGGGGCCATGCGCGACGTCTACGAGGCCAAAGAGGGGGACCTCGAGGGCTACCTGAAGAGCTTCAAGCTCGCCGCCAGGCCAGAAGGGCATCCTCGTGTTCGTCGACGGCCAGGCCGGCCGGGATGGACTTCGTCTCGAGGGAGGCGGCGTTCGCGACGCTCTTCCCCAAGCTCATCAAGAGCTATGCCATGGAGGCGATGCTCCTCACGGAGAGGCGCAAGAGAGGCCGGGGCAAGGGCGACGCCGGCAAGGCGCTGGCCAAGCCCGCCGCGGACGAAGCCCGGGAGTTCCTGAAGCGGGCCGCCGCGAGCGACGAGAAGAAGTACGAGTCGGTCGGCCTCGGCTGGTCCTACCGCTACGCCGGGGCCCGGGATCGTCGGGTCGGCGCTGGCCTTCAACGAGAACGTCGTCCACATGGCTTTCTTCAGCATCGAACGAGGCCGAATCGCCGGCAGGACCCGGGGAACATGGCCGGCACCCGCATGCGCCGCAATTTCCGAGTTGATCAAATCGGGGACACAATACCAATTTCCGAATTACCCGTCCGAATTCCCCGGGGGCTCGGGGGGTGGGAAATAAGGGACACGGTATTGTGTCCCCGATTTATTCGCCGCCGACGGTCAGCTCGGCGACCTTGACGGTCGGGCCGGTGACCGCGCTGTGGAACTCGAGGTCGGTGCCGACGGCCTCGATCGATCCCAGGACGCGGCCGAGGTTGCCCGAGATCGTGATCTCGGAGACGGGATAGGCGATCGCGCCGTCCTCGATCCACAGGCCGAAGGCGCCGCGCGAGATGTCCCCGGTCACGGAATTCAGGCCGTGGCCGAGCGTCCGGATGAGGAGGAGCCCCTTCTTCGTCCCGGCGATGATGTCCTTCTGCGCCACGGCCGCCGGGCCCGGCTCGAGATAGAAATTGCCCGGCCCGACCCCGCCGCCGTCGGCGCTCCCCGTCGAGGCGAGCCCCAGCTTGCGGGCCGCGTAGATGTTGCAGAGATAGCTCTTGAGGACGCCCTTCTCGACGACCACGGTCTTCCGGCAGGGCAGGCCGTCGGAATCGAAGGGATGCGAGCCGAGCGCGCCCGGCATGAGCGCGTCGTCGAGGACCGTGACCCGCTCGTTGCCGATCCTCTGACCGAGCTTGCCGGCGAGGAAGGTCGATTTCTGATAGACCGCCGTCCCGGTGACGCAGCCGAACAGGAACCCCATCAGCCAGGCCGTCTGGGTGGGCTCGAAGATGACGGGCACGTTCTGGGTCCTGATCTTTCTGGGCTTGAGCTGGCGGACGGTCCGCTCGACGGCCTTGCGGGCGATCTCTTCCGGGGTCTCGAGCTCCTTGAAGTGGCGCTTCGACGAGGACCAGGAGTCTTCGACCCGGTTGTCCGTGTCGCCGGCCTGGAGCCCGACGCCGAGGCCGCAGTAGGTCTGCTCGTATTCGCCGATGAAGCCGTTCGTCAGGGCCAGGACCGAGCGGATCTCGTTCGAGGCGAAGGTCGCGCCGTAGGAGTTGGTGATGCGCTTGTCCCGCAGCGCGGCCCGCTCCGTCTCCCGGGCCAGGGCGATCTTCGTCGCGGAATCGAGCCCGGCGATGGCCGGGTCGTAGAGCTTGAGCGCCGCGGCGTCGACCCGCTCCTTCGAGAGCGGGGCGAGCGCCGCGAACTCGTCGGGGCTCCCGAGCTCGGCCCGGCGCACGGCGCCTGCGGACGAGCCGCTTGAGGGTCGCCGTGTCGAGGTCGGACGAGCTGGCGTAGGCGGTTCTCTTGTCCTTGATGACCCGGACGCCCGCCGACCGCGAGCCGGCCTCGATGAGCGTCTCGATGCGGCCCTTGCGGACATCGACATTGAACTCGTAGCCGTCGACGACGGACACCTCGGCCTCGTCGGCGCCGCACTTGCGCGCGAACGTGACGAGCGATTCGGCGAGATCGCGCAGCGAGATCATCGGGGCCGCCGTCCGCGCTTTCACGACCGGCCTCCGACCGTCATCTTCTCGATCCGCAGCGTCGGGCAGCCGTCGTTGACGGGGACGTCCTGGCCGTCCTTGCTGCACGTCCCGGTCTGGAGCCCGAAGGCGAGGTCGCCGCCGACCCGGTCGATCTTCTTCAGGATGTCGATGTTCGTGCCGATGAGCGTCGCCTGCTTGACCGGGGCCGTGAGCTTGCCGTCCTCGATGAGGTAGCCCAGGCTGACAGAGAACGTGAACTTGCCCGAGTCCTCGACCTGGCCGCCCGAGAGGCTGGCGACGTAGAAGCCCTTCTTCACCGACCGGACGATGTCCTCGGGCGCGTCGCCGCCCGGCCGCGATGTAGGTGTTGGCCATCCGCGGGATCGGCCAGTGGCTGTAGTCCTGGCGCCGGCCGTGGCCGGTCAGCGCGGCGTCGTGCATCAGCCGCGACGAGAGCTTGTCCTGGAGCAGGCCCCGGACGACGCCCTTGTCGATGAGCAGGGTCTTCTTCGGAGGCGTGCCCTCGTCGTCGACGTTGTAGGAGCCGCGCGACGCGGGGATCGTCGGGTCGTCGTAGATCGTGACCAGCTCGGAGCCGACCTTCTTGCCCATCTTGTTCCAGAAGACGGACGTCTTTTTCCGGTTGAAATCGGCCTCGAGGAGGTGGCCGACGGCCTCATGGATGAGGACGCCGCTGTGGCCCGGGGCCAGGACGATGGGCATCTCGCCGGCCGGGGCGTCGACGGCCTCGAGCAGGAGCGACCGCCTCGCGCGCCGCCTCTTCTCCGATCTCGCGGGGGGTCAGCGTGTCGCGGAAGTACTCCATGCCGACCCGCCCGCCGCCTCCCCAGTACCCGGACTCCCGCTTGCCGTCCTTCTCGGAGATGGCGACGCAGATGAGCTTGATCATGGGCCGGGTGTCGCGGACGAGGAGTCCCTCGGAGTTGGCGACGCAGATGTGCGTGAGCGAGTCGGAGTAATAGGCTTTGACCTTGACGATGCGCGGATCGTAGCCCTGGGCCGCGGCGTAGGCCTCGCGGACGAGCTTGATCTTCCCGCGGAGCGGGGCTTCGCTCGCGGGGCGCCGGACGACGTAGCGGCTCGGCCCCCCGGTCCGGGTCCGGTCGCGGAGAGGCGGGGGAGGGGCCGGGCCGGCTTGGCCGCGGGCGATGGCCGCGGCCGTCAGGGCCGTCTTCTTGACCTTTTCGAGCGACAGGTCGTTCGTGTAGCCGAAGCCGGTCCGGTCGCCCCGGATGACGCGGATGCCCAGGCCCAGGCTGACGGCCTCGGCCGTCTCCTTGATGATGTCCTCCTCCATGTTGATGAGGTCATAGGACCGGTGCTCCATGAAGATCTCGGCGAAATCGCCGCCGCTCGAGAGGGCGACGCCGAGGACCGCGCGCAGGTCGGCCGCGGACAGGCCGAAGTGATCGACGTAGGGGAGGGGGGCGTTCTTTTCCACGACGCCGCCATGATGGCACAATCTGGCGGCCGAGGCAAACCCGCCGGTCCCGTTAAGCGGGGACACGTACAAAGAGTACATGTCCCCGGGTTGTCCCCCGTTATCGCCCCGCCAAGCGAGACGGACCATCCCGCCTCGCGCAACAGACCTCGGAACTTGCGGCTGCCCCCGAATTGACGCCTAACAGGGGAAAAGTCTATAATTTACGCTAGCCATGGGAACACAGGATCTCAAGCAAGCTATCGACGTCGGCCATCGAGGCCGCGCTCGCCGAGGACATGCCCGAGGGCGACGTCACCTCCGAGAGCATCATCCCGGCCGGCGCCCGTTCCGAGGCCTTCTTCCTGGCCAAGGAGGACGGCGTCCTGGCCGGCCTCGAGGTCGCCTCGCGGGTCTTCGCCAAGATCGACCCCTCGGTCATCTTCATCGAGCGGTTCCGCGACGGCTCGAGCTTCCGCAAGGGCGACAAGCTGGCCCGCGTCAAGGGGCCGACGATCGTCCTCCTCAAGGGCGAGCGGACCGCGCTCAACTTCCTCCAGCACCTCTGCGGCGTGGCCACGCTCACGCGGCGGTATCGTGGACGCCATCGCCGGCACCAAGACCAAGATCCTCGACACGCGCAAGACGACGCCCGGCCTGCGCCTCCTCGAAAAGTACGCCGTGAAGCTCGGAGGCGGCGACGAACCACCGCATCAGCCTCTCCGACATGGTCCTGATCAAGGACAACCACCTCCACTTCGTCGGCAACGTCGCCGAGGCCGTGCGCCGGGCCCGTTCCAGGATCCCGCCCGGGCATCCGGGTCGAGGTCGAGGCGGCCAGCCTCCTCCAGGTCCGCGAGGCCCTGGCCGCGCGGCGCCGACATGATCATGCTCGACAACATGCCCCTCGAGACGATGAACCAGGCGGTCGCCCTCGCCGGCGGCCGCGTCCCGCTCGAGGCCTCCGGCAACATGACCCTGGACCGCGTCCGGGCCGTCGCCGAGACGGGCGTCGATTTCATCTCGGTCGGCGCGCTGACCCACTCGGCCAAGGCCGTCGACATCAGCCTGGATTTCGTCCGTTGAGGTCCTCATGAGCGAACGCGATATCCGGGCCGACGTCCTGGTCATCGGCTGCGGCATCGCCGGCGCGACCGCCGCCCTCGAGGCCGCCGACGCCGGGCTCCGCGTCGTCGTCATCACCAAGGACGCCCGGGCCGAGGAATCCAACACCTACTACGCCCAGGGCGGCATCGTCTCCTTCGCCCCGGACGACCAGCCCGAGCTCCTCAAGCGGGACATCCTCGAAGCGGGGGACAGCGTCGGCGATCCGGCGGCCGTCGACGTCCTGGTCGCGGACGGCCCGCGCCTCGTCCAGGAGACGCTCATCGACAAGCTCAAGATCCCCTTCACCCGCGAGCTCGCCCGACGCCCTCGACTACGCCCTCGAAGGCGGGACATTCGCGCCGCCGCATCCTCCACGTCGAGGACGCGACCGGCCGGACGATCGAGGACCGCTTCCTCCGGGCGCTCAGGAAGCATCCCCGCGTCACGCTCCTCGCCGGCCGGACGGCCGTCGACCTCCTGACCGTGCCCCACCACTCGAAGAACCCCGTCGCCTATTACCGCGAGCCCCGGGCGATCGGCGCCTACGTCCTCGACAACGCCTCGGGCGAGGTCGGCCGCATCTTCGCGCCGTTCACCGTCCTGGCCACGGGCGGCTGCGGCGCCGTCTTCCTTCACACCTGCAATCCTCCCGGGGCCGACGGCTCCGGCTACGCCATGGCCCTGCGCGCCGGGGCCCGGATCGGCAACATGGAGTACATCCAGTTCCATCCGACCGTCTTCATGCGCGAGAACGGCGACGGCTTCCTCATCTCGGAGGCCGTGCGCGGCGAGGGGGCCCGGCTCAAGACGCGGGACGGCAGGACGTTCATGGAGAAGTACTCGCCGCAGCGCGACCTGGCCCCGCGCGACGAGGTCTCCCGGGCCATCTACGAGGAGATGATCGTCACCAACTCGGACTACGTCCTCCTCGACCTGGCCTCCTACGCCAAGCCGGAGACGATCCGGAAGCGCTTCCCGACCATCCTCCGGACCTGCCTCGAGGACGGCATCGACATCACCCGCGCAGCCCATCCCGGTCGTCCCGGCCGCCCACTACTGCTGCGGCGGCGTGCTGGCCGACGGCCAGGGACGGACGTCGCTCGCCGGGCTCTACGCCGTCGGCGAGGTCGCCTGCACGGGCGTCCACGGCGCCAACCGCCTGGCCTCGACCTCGCTCCTCGAAGGGCTCGTCTGGGGGACCCGGGCCGCCCGCGACATCGCCGCGGATTCGACGACTCGCGGCCCTACAAGGCCTCGGAGATCCACCGCTGGTACCACCCGAAAAAGGAGGAGACGGTCGACCCGGCCCTGGTCAACCAGGACTGGCTGACCATCCGCTCGACGATGTGGAACTACGCCGGCGTCATCCGGACGCGCAAGCGCCTGGAGCGGGCCAAGGCCGACCTCGAGTACCTCAGCCACCGCATCGAGAAGTTCTACCAGGCGGCCCGCCTCGAGCCGGCCCTCGTCGGCCTGCGCCACGGCATCCTCGTCGCCCTGATGATCACCCGGGCGGCCCTGGCCAATCCCGCCTC
Source organism: Candidatus Aminicenantota bacterium (assembly GCA_963843505.1). GTDB lineage: Bacteria > Acidobacteriota > Aminicenantia > Aminicenantales > Saccharicenantaceae > RBG-16-66-30. The sequence continues at coordinate 599,649 of CAWJKR010000008.1, forward strand.
CCGCGGCGCCCACTTCATTAAAAAATAGAATGGGGACGCTTCTCCGCTTCATGCGTTTGGTCGTGATGCTCACGTCTCTAGGCATCAAGTGGCGATGCCGAGACGCGTGTTTGAAGCCCATGAGCGGCGAGGAGCCGGCTTGCGAACCGCGACTTGAAGCTCGGAGGGCAGCTGGCCGGGACGCCGAGGGCCACGGAGTAGCGGGCTACCCCGACTTGTTCTATAATGGCGCATTGTACTTAGCTGAACGGAGACCCCGATGGCCGACAAGTCCGACGTGAAGGCGACGCTCAACCTGCCCCAGACCGCTTTCGCCATGAAGGCCTCCCTGGCCCAGAAGGAGCCCGAGGCCATCAAGAAGTGGGAAGCGGACCGCCTTTACGAGAAGATCCTCGAGAAGCGGGCCGCCGCCGGGCGCCCGCCCTTCATCCTCCACGACGGCCCGCCCTACGCCAACGGCCACATCCACCTGGGCACGTCCCTCAACAAGATCCTCAAGGACTTCATCGTCAAGTCGCGCTCCATGCTCGGCTACTACGCTCCCTACGTCCCCGGCTGGGACTGCCACGGCCTGCCCATCGAGATCCACGTCGACAAGCAGCTCGGCGGCAAGAAGAAGGACATGCCCGTCATGGCCGTCCGCGAGGAGTGCCGCAAGTACGCCGAGAAGTTCATCGACATCCAGCGCGACGAGTTCAAGCGGCTGGGGATCCTCGGGGCCTGGGAGACGCCCTACCTGACCATGCACCCGGCCTACGAGGCCAAGGTCCTCGAGTACCTGGGCGCCTTCTTCGAGCACGGCGAGGTCTACAAGGGCAAGCGGCCCGTCCACTGGTGCATCCACTGACCGGACCGCCCTGGCCGAGGCCGAGATCGAGTACAAGGACAAGACCTCCCCCTCGATCTACGTCCGTTTCGAGGTCGTCTCCGACCTCGGCGCGAAGTTCCCGGCCCTCAAGGGCCGCCGCGTCTACGTCGTCATCTGGACGACGACCCCCTGGACCCTGCCGGCCAACATGGCCATCGCCTTCCATCCCGAATACGAGTACGCCGCGGCCGAGGTCGAGGGCGACGTCTACATCGTGGCCAAGCGGCTCCTCCCGGTCGTCGCCGAGGAGCTCGGCTGGCCGGCGCCCAAGGTCCTGGCCACGTTCCCGGGCCGCGAGCTCGAGGGCTTCAAGGCCCGCCACCCGTTCATCGACCGCGAATCGCTCTTCGTCCTGGCCGAGTACGTCACGCTCGACGACGGCACGGGCTGCGTCCACACCGCCCCGGGCCACGGCTACGACGACTACCTGACCGGCGTCGCCTACGGCATCGACATCTACACGCCCGTCGACGACGACGGCCGCTTCACGCCCGACGTCCCTCGCTACGCCGGGCTCCAGGTCTTCGAGGCCAACGCCGCGCATCACCGCCGACATGAAGACGCGACGGGTCGCTCCTCAAGGAGACCGCAGATCACGCACTCCTATCCCGCATTGCTGGCGCTGCAAGAACCCGGTCATCTTCCGGGCCACCGAGCAGTGGTTCATCTCCATGGACAAGGCCGGCCTCCGGGCCAAGGCCCGCGAGGCCATCGCCCGCGTCTGCTGGATCCCCGAGTGGGGCCGAGGAGCGGATCGACGGCATGGTCGCCGGCCGGCCCGACTGGTGCATCTCGCGCCAGCGCTCCTGGGGCGTGCCCATCCCGGCCTTCAAGTGCCAGGCCTGCGGCCGAGCCGTTCGCCGACGCCGCGGTCTGCCGCCACGTCGCCAAGATCTTCGCCGCCGAGGGCTCCAACGCCTGGTTCCTCAGGGACGCGGCCTCGCTCGTCCCGCCGGGCGCCGTCCTGCGCCGCCTGCGGCGGGAAGGTTTTCGAAAAAGAATTCAACATCCTCGACGTCTGGTTCGAGTCCGGCTCCTCCCAGAACGTCCTCGAGCGCGAGCCCGGCCACTCCTGGCCCGCCGACGTCTACATCGAGGGCCACGACCAGCACCGCGGCTGGTTCAACAGCTCGCTCCTCATCGGCGTCGGGGTCAAGGGCGGCAGCCCCTTCCGGACCTGCATCACCCACGGCTTCATCCTCGACGACCAGGGGAGGGCCATGTCCAAGTCGATGGGCAACGTCATCGACCCCGGCGAGGTCATCAAGCGCAGCGGCGCCGAGATCGTCCGGCTCTGGGCGGCCATGCTCAACTACAAGGAGGACGCCCGGTTCGGCACGGAGATCGAGCAGCGGGTCGTCGAGGCCTACCGCAAGATCCGCAACACCTGGCGCTTCCTGCTCGGCAACGTCTCCGACTTCGTGCCGGCGCGCGACACGGTGCCCGAGGCCGGGCTCGTCGACCTCGACCGCTGGATCCTGCACCGCTTCGAGGAGGTCCGGGCCCGCGTCGTCAAGGCCTATGTCGGATTACGAGTTCCACCCCATCCTCCACGACGTCCTCGACTTCTTCACCGTCGACCTGAGCGCCTTCTACCTCGACGTCGTCAAGGACCGGGTCTATTGTTCGGCCAAGGGTTCGCTCGAGCGGCGCTCGGCCCAGACGGCCATGTTCACGATCCTGCGCGACTCGCTCCTCCTCATGGCCCCCATCCTGTCGTTCACGGCCGACGAGGCCTGGGCCCACGTCCCGGACTTCGAAGGCAAGGACGCGTCGGTCCACCTGGGGGAGTTCCCCGGGGCCTCCGATTGGCTCAAGTCGGCCCCGGCCGGATTCGCCGCGGACATGGGACGGCTTCTCGCCGTCCGGGAGAAGGTCCTCAAGGAGCTCGAGAAGGCCCGCGAGTCGAAGCTCATCGGGAATTCCCTCGAGGCCCGGGTGACGATCGCGGTCCCGGCCGCCGACTTCGCCTTCCTCGAGGCGCGGCAAGCCGACCTGGCCGCCCTCTTCATCGTCTCCCAGGTCGACGTCCTCAAGGGCCCCGGCGACGAGCTCTCGGTCGAGGTCGCCAAGGCCGCCGGCGCGAAGTGCGAGCGCTGCTGGAACTACTCGACCTATGTCGGCACGAGCCCGGACTGCCCGACCTTCTGCGCCCGCTGCGAGAAGGCGGTCAAGGCCACCCGCGCATGAAGAAGAACCTGCCCTATCTCCTGCTCGTCATCGTCCTGGTCGCCGTCGACCAGGTGACCAAGGGCATCGTCGCCCGCACCGTCGAGCTCTACGGATCGGTCCCCGTCATCCGCGGCTTCTTCAACATCACCCGCATCCACAACAAGGGGGCCATCTTCGGGACCTTCTCGCAGACGAACAACACCCTCGTCTTCGCCCTGCTGACGGCGGCCTCGATCGCCGCCCTGGCCCTCGTCGTCTTCTATTTCCTGAAGACGCCGGCCTCCGACAAGCTCATGAAGGTCGCCCTGACGCTGATCATGGCCGGGGCGCTCGGGAACCAGTTCGACCGCCTCGTCCGCGGGCACGTCATCGACTTCCTCGACTTCTACGTCGGCAAGGCCCACTGGCCCTTCTTCAACGCGGCCGATTCCTGCATCAGCATCGGCGCCGCCCTGATGCTGATCATCCTGTTCAGGAGGAAACCCGAATGTTCCCCGTCCTCTTAAAGATCGGCCCGCTGACCATCCACACCTACGGCTTCATGATGGCCGTCGGCGTCGCCCTGGGCCTGTGGTTCATCTACGTCCAGGCGAAGAAAGCCGGCCTCGACGCCAACCAGATCATGGACGCCGCCTTCTACACCATCATCGTCTCGCTCATCGGCGCCAAGCTGATCCTGTTCGTGAGCAACATCTCCTACTACTTCAGCTACCCCAAGGAGCTGTTCTCGCTGGCCCGGTCGGGCGGCGTCTTCCAGGGCGGCCTGACGTTCGGCGTCATCTTCGCCCTGTGGTACTTCCACCGCAAAAAGATCCCGACCTGGAAGACGGCCGATCTCATCGTGCCGGCCCTGGCCCTGGGCCACGGCTTCGGGCGGATCGGCTGCTTCAGCGCCGGCTGCTGCTACGGCACCGAGTGCGCCGCGCCCTGGGCCGTCGTCTTCAAGAACCAATACGCCGCCCAGCTGACCGGCGTCCACCTCGACACGCCGCATGCATCCCGTCCAGCTCTACGAGGCCGTCCTCAATTTCCTCAACTTCGGCATCCTCTTCCTCATCCTGAAGAAGAAGAAATTCGACGGCCAGGTCTTCGCCTTCTACATCATCAACTACTCGATCATCCGCTTCTTCACCGAATATTTCCGCGGCGACCACGAGGACAAGGTCTATTTCATCCGCGGCTCGTCGGCGCTTTCCAGCCTGTCGCTGCCGCAGCTGTTCTGCGTCCTGGGGCTCATCGCCGGCGCCGTCCTCCTCGTCGTCCTGAAGCGGCGCAAACGTGCCGTCAGCTGATCTCGTCGTCGGGCCCGAGGCCGGGGAAGGGCACGCGGCTCGACGTCTTTCTCGCCGACAAGATCGAGGGCCTGTCGCGGGCCCAGGTCCAGAAGGTCATCGACGCGGGCGGCGTGCGGGTCGGCTCGTTCGCGCGCAAGGCCGGCTACAAGCTCAAGCCCGGCGACACGATCCACGTCGAGTACGAGGTGCCCGAGCCCGAGGGCGCCCTCATCCCGCAGCACATCCCGCTCAAGATCATCTACATGGACGCCGACGTCATCGTCATCGACAAGCCGCCGCACCTCGTCGTCCATCCCGGGCCGGGCCATCCGTCGGGGACCCTGGTCAACGCGCTGATCTACCATTTCCCGGAGGTCGCCCTCGTCGGCAACGAGCAGCGGCCGGGCATCGTCCACCGGCTCGACCAGGACACCTCGGGCGTCATGGTCGTGGCCCGCTCGCCGCGGGCCTACACGTCGCTCCGCGAGCAGTTCAAGCAGCGCGTCGTCTGGAAGACCTACCTCGCCCTGGCCTGGGGCCGGGTGAACGCGACCGAGGGCCGGCTCAGCTGGCCGCTCGGCCGCCACCCCAAGGAAGGGCTCGCGGATCTCCATCCGGGCCCGCAGCCCCAAGAAGGCCGAGACCTTCTTCCAGGTCCAGCGGACGTTCAAGGACACGACCCTGCTCGAGGTCAAGCCGGTCACCGGACGGACCCACCAGATCCGGGTCCATCTGGCCGCGGCCGGGCATCCCGTCGTCGGGGACCCCGTCTACGGCCGGAAGCGGGAGCCGCGCGAGTTCCCGCGCATCTTCCTCCACGCCCACACCCTGTCGTTCCTCCACCCGGCGACCGGAGGAGCGCCTGACCTTCGCCTCGCCCCTGCCGCCCGACCTCGAAGAGGTCATCTCCCGCGAGCTCCGCCTGGCTCAGTGACCCTTCCCCAAGAACGGGGCTATTCCTTCCGCGAAATAGGGATTTCTTCAATCGAAAAGCGCCTTTGAAAAGGGCAGAGGCCGCTGATGAAGGGCCGAGAGGGATCATCAGAGTGAGCATAAAGCGGTGATTTAGGCTGTCACGGGACGGAGACGCGGAGTCTTTAACTCGGCTCCGGAGCGTGACGGCGTTTCAAATCACCGCAGCGAACGGAGATGATCCCCGAGGCCCTCAGCGGCCGTCCGCCGGGAACAAGGTATTTCCGCTTGAGCAAATCCCTGAATTTGGGTAGAATGGCCCTTCGTTCTGTCCGAGAATCCCAGGAGGCTCGAGGATGAAAGACTATTCCGCCGAAAAAATAAGGAATATCGCCCTGGTCGGGACACGGCTCCTCCGGCAAGACCTCGCTCACGGCCGCCATCCTGTTCGACACCGGGGCGACCAGCCGCCTGACCAAGGTCGACAAGGGCAACACCGTCACCGACTACGATCCCGACGAGATCGAGCGCAAGATCTCGATCAACGCCACGCCCTGTTTCTGCGAATGGAACGACCACAAGGTCAACATCATCGACACGCCCGGCTACAGCAACTTCCTCTGGGACACGCGGGCCGCCCTGCGCGCCGTCGACGGCGCGGCCGTCCTCGTCGACGCCGTGTCCGGGGTCGAGGTCGGGACCGAGAAGGTCTGGGAGATGATCGAGGAGCGCGGCCTGCCCCGGATCATCGTCATCAACAAGATGGACCGCGAGAACGCCAACTTCGCCCGGGCCCTCGACTCGGTCCGCGAGTTCTTCGGCCGCCAGGCCGTCCCCGTCGAGCTGCCGATCGGCGAGGAGAAGAACTTCGCCGGCGTCGTCGACATCGTCGAAAAGAAGGCCTACCTCTTCGAGAAGGACGAGAGCGGCAAGATGAGCGAAGGGCCGATCCCGGCCGGCATTGGCCGCCGAGATCGAAAAGCGCAACAAGGAGCTCATCGAGCTCGTCGCCGAGTCCGACGAGAAGCTCATGGAGAAGTACTTCGAGACCGGCGAGCTCACCCCCGAGGAGTTCCGCGCCGGCCTCAAGAAAAGCATCCTCCACCACCAGATCTTCCCGGTCTTCGCGGCCTCGGGCCTGGCCAACATCGGCGCCCAGACCGTCCTCGACGGCTTCATCTCCTACCTGCCTTCGCCGGTCGAGGCCGGCCCCGTCAAGGCCACGGTCAACGGGGAGGAGCAGAAGGTCCCGCCGTCGGCCGACGCCCCCTTCGCCGCCTTCGTGTTCAAGACGATCTCCGACCCGTACACGGGCCGGATCTCCCTGATGCGCGTCTTCTCGGGCCGGACCAACCCCGACGCCACGGTCTCCAACGCCGCCCGCGACACCGACGAGAAGCTCGGCGGCCTCTTCTTCCTCCAGGGCAAGGACCAGGTCGCGGCCGGCCAGGCCAAGGCCGGCGACATCGTGGCCACGGCCAAGCTCAAGGTCACCGCGACCGGCGACACCCTGAGCGCCAAGGGCTCGGGCATCGTCTTCGCGCCGATCGTCTTCCCCCTGCCGTCGATCTCGTTCGCCATCGAGCCCAAGACGCGGGCCGACGAGGACCGCATCTCCCAGGCCACCCACCGCATCATCGAGGAGGACCCGACGGTCCGCATCGAGCGCGACCCGAACACGGCCCAGCTCCTCATCTCCGGGAACGGCGAGCTCCACGTCCGCATCATCACCGAGCGGCTGAAGAAGCGCTACAACGTCGACGTCGACCTCAAGCCGCCCAAGATCTCCTATCTCGAGACGATCAAGGGCCGGTCCGACGTCCAGGGCCGTCACAAGAAGCAGACCGGCGGCCGCGGCCAGTTCGGCGACGTCTGGGTCAAGTTCGAGCCCCTGCCGCGCGGCAAGGACTTCGAGTTCGACGACAAGATCTTCGGCGGGTCCATCCCGCGCAACTTCATCCCCTCGGTCGAGAAGGGCCTCCAGGAGGCCCGCAAGAAGGGCGTTCTCGCCGGCTACCCGACGGTCGATTTCAAGGCCATCCTGTACGACGGGTCCTATCACGACGTCGATTCGTCGGACATCGCCTTCAAGATCGCGGCCAACAAGGCCTACAAGAAGGGCATCCGCGAGGCCAAGCCGACGCTCCTCGAGCCGGTCATGAACGTCGAGATCTACACGCCCGAGGCCTACATGGGCGACATCATGGGCAACCTCAACGGCCGGCGCGGCAAGGTCCAGGGCATGGAGCAGAAGGGGACCATGCGCGTCCTCAAGGCCCAGGTGCCGATGTCCGAGATGCTCGACTTCGAGCCGACCCTGACCTCGATCACCGGCGGCCGCGGCTCCTTCCTGATGGAGTTCGACCACTACGAGGAAGCGCCCTCGCACATCCAGCAGAAGATCATCGCCGAGGCGGTCAAGGAAGGCCGGGTCAGGCCTGAAGAAGAAGACTAGGACCGCCCGTCCGGCTCACGGACCGCCGCCGCGTTTCTCTGACGAAGAGGAGCAGGACGGCGGCCGCGGCCGTCAATCCCAGCGAAACGAAGAAAGGCACCTGCCTGCCCGCCTTGTCCCAGAGAAAGCCGGCGGCGACGGAGGCCGGGAAAGCGCAGAGGCCGATGACCATCTGAAACCCCCCCAGGACCGAAGCCCGGTAGGGCTGCGGCGCGAGCTCCGCGGCCATCGTCTTCTGGACCGGGTCCAGGGCGGCCTTGTGAACGCCGAAGAGGACGAACAGCCCGGCGACGGCGGCCAGGCCTCGCGCGAAAACGACCCCGGCGCAGACGGCGGCCCAGGCCGCCGAAGGCCATGAGGAGGACCGGCTTGCGGCCGAGCTTGTCGGAGAGCTTTCCGAACGGGTAGGACAGGAGAGCCGCGGTGGCCGAATAGACCAGGAACAGGACCGGGATGGCGCCCGTCTTGAAGCCCGACTGACTTGGCGAAGATGCAGCAGGAACGAATACGTGAAAGCGCCCAGGGCGAAGACCGCGTTGAGGATGATGTAGAGGGTCAGGTTCCGGTCGATATCCTTGAAGGACAGGCCCTTGAAGACCCGGGCCACAGGCGACCGGACTTCCTTGATGTTCTTCAGGATCAGGACCGCGCCGACGAGCGAGGGGATCGCGGCCAGGGCGAAGAGGAGACGAAAGGGCAGGACGTTGATCAGGGCGATCGAAACGAGGATGCCCGCGACGGAACCGAAGTTGTCCATGGCCCGGAGGATGCCGAAATGGCCGCCCCTGTTGGCGTCGGTCGAGATGTCGGCCAGCATGGCGTCCCGCGGGGCGCCGCGCATCTTGCCGGCCCGGTCGAGGATGCGGAAGGGGATGAGGTGCTGCCAGACGGACGAGACGGCGTAGCCGAGCCGCGACGCCGCGCCGCAGAGATACCCGGTCCAGATGAAGACCTTGCGCTTGCGGATCCTGTCCGAATAAATAGCCGGCCGCGGCCTGCGACAGCGAGACGATGGCCTCGCCCAGGCCGTCGAGGAAGCCCAGGGCGGCCATGTTGGCCTTGAGGACCTGGGTGACGAAGAGCGGCCAGACGGGGTTGATGATGTCCGAGCCCATGTCGTTGAGGAACGAGGCGAGGGCAAAGGTCCGGATCGTCTTCTTGGTCTCTCCCGGCTGAGGCAAGGCTTCGGGAGCTGATTCTTGTGGCATGCGGTACCTCGGAAATTACCGGCCCATGATTGTAACCCTTTTAATCGTAAAATTCACGGGACAAAACGGAAATCACTCGCGTTGACGGCCGGAATGGCCGCGGGTATGATACGGGCGGATTCCCCGAACGGAGGACACCATGATCCCCACCCGACACGCCGGTCTTGTCGCTCGTTGCCGCGCTCTGCCTGCTCGGAGCGATACCCGGCCAGGCCCGGTCGCAAACCGCGATGCCGGCCGGCCAGGCCCAGACCCCGGCTCCGGCCCAGGCCCCTGCCGACACCCCCGATCTGACGCTGACCCTCAAGATCGGCGACCCCGCGCTCAAGGGGAAGATCATGGAGATCGGCCCCGGCGCCATCCTCAAGGGCCGGACGGGCCGGCCTATCGGGTTCGAGGGCATGATCCAGGAGATGATGGCGAGCCGCATCGTCCACGTCGGCGAGACCCACAACTCGATGCCCATGCACGAGATCGAGTTCCAGGTCATCCGGGGCCTCTACGCCAAGGACAAGCACCTGGCCATCGGCCTCGAGATGGTGCCGGTGACCCTCCAGGAGACCCTCAACAAGTGGACCGCCGGGGTCCTGACCAAGGACGAGTTCCTCCGCGAGATCCGCTGGTATGTCACCTGGAACTTCAACTTCGGCTACTACGAGAAGATCTTCGACTTCGCCCGCGAGCACAGGCTGCCGGTCTACGCCCTGAACGCGCCGCGCGAGGTCATCACCAAGATGCGCATGCGGGGCTGGGCCGCCCTGAGCGACGAGGAAAAGGCCTACTTCCCCGGCGAGCCGGACACGACGAACGAGGACCACCGGACGCTCATCCGGACGGTCTTCGAGTCCTCCGATATCCCCCACGCCATGAAGGGCGCGGGCCTCGACCAGGTCTTCGAAGGGCTCTACCGGTCCCAGTCGGCCTGGGACGAGGTCATGGGCGCGAACGCCGTGCGGGCGGCCCAGGCCGAAGGACGGCGCGTCGTCGTCTGCGTCGGCTCGGGGCACCTCCTCTACAACCTCGGCCTCAACCGGCGCGCCTACGAGATGTCGAAGCTGCCCTTCTCGACGGTCATCGCCGTCGAAGTGCCGGCGGGGAAGAAGAGCCTGCCCGTTTCGCGGGCGATCGGGGACTACGTCTTCGGCCTGGCGCCGGAGGAGAAGCCCGCCTTCCCCAATATCGGGCTGGGTCTCAAGAAGGTCGAGAACCTGGAGAACCTGGTCGTCGACCCGAAGCCGGCCGAGGGCGTCGCCTGCCAGGGCCGACCTCGAGAAGGGCGATATCATCCTCTCGGTCGACGGCCAGGCCTATTCAGACATCAACGAGCTGAGGATGGAGCTGGCCAAGCTCCGCTGCGGCGGCGAGGTCAAGCTCAAGGTCCTGCGGGCGGGGGCGGTCAAGGACGTCTCGCTCAAGTGCGAGAAGGCCGCGGCGGCCGAGCCGGCGGAGAAGAAATCGCCGGCCTGAATAACGGGAATGAAGCGTCCCCATTTGGCGGTCGGCATGAGGAGGCAGAGATGAAGCCTACGAGATTCGCGCTGATCGTGGTCCTGTCGATCTGGGGGTCATCGGCTTTCGCGGGGCAGTCTCCCGGCAACCCGGGACAGTCCCTAAAGACGCCGGCGGAAGCGGCGGGTTACCTCGAATACACCCAGAACGAGGCCCTGGCCGCGTTCCTGAGCGCGCTCGACGCCGCTTCGGACGAGGTCGCCGTCTCGGTCGTCGGGCGATCGCTCCCGTCCGAATCCTACGGCGCCCGCGACATCTTCCTCGTCATCCTCGGCGAGAAGGGGGGGCCGACCCCCGGGACGTTGGATATGTCGAAACCCACGGTCCTTTTCACGGCCGCCCAGCACGGCAACGAGCAGTCGGCGAAGGAGGCCGTGCTCCGGATCATCCGCGACCTCGCCGTCGGCGATCTCCGGCCGCTGCTCAAGAAGGTCAACGTCCTGGCCATGCCGCAGACGAATCCCTACGGCAACTTCATGAACGTCAGGGTGAACGAGCTCGACCTCGACATGAACCGCGACCACGTCAAGATCGAGGCCGAAGGCGTGAGGGCCATCCACCGGGTGTTCCGGCGCTGGATGCCCGAGGTGACGATCGACGTCCACGAGAAGGGCGACGATTACTACCGGGTCTCCATCGGCTGCGTCTCGAACGTCAACATCGGCCGCGACCTGCAGGACTTCTCGCGGCTGACGATCCTGGCCGAGGTCGAGAAGGCGCTGCAGAAAAAGAACGTCACCTTTTACGAATACCTCGTCACCGAGGACCTCGGCGCGGACACGTCTTCGGGCGCCGCCTACGAGCGGGGACAGGCCGGGCCGCGCGAGGAGATGAAGCGCTTCTCGACGACCGACCTCAACGACGGCCGGAACAGCCTGGGCATCTTCGAATCGCTGTCCTTCATCCAGGAAGGCGCGTCACGCCACGACCTGGAGACGCTCGAGGCCCGGACGGCCTGGCAATATCAGGGATTGAGGGCCTTCCTCGGATCCGTCGCCGCCCATGCCCCCGAGGTCATGACGATGGTCCGCGGCGACCGGGCCCGCCTCCTCGAGCGGGCCGCCGCGAGGGACGGCGCTGATCCCGTCCATCTGCGGATGAAGTTCGCCCGCGACCCGAAGGCGCCTCAGATCGTCCTCAAGAGATTCGAGATCCCCGAGTCTCCCATCCGGGGCGTCCTCAGGGTCGACAAGAAAGCGGGGGAGACGCTCCTCGCCGGGGATATCGCCCCCGCGCCCGGCCCCCGGAACGTCAAGATCGTGGACGAGGTGGTCAAGCACTGGTTCCCGAACGTCGAGCCGACCCTGTCGGTCCCGCGGCCGCGCGGCTACATCGTGCGCGGCGACCGGCTGGACATCGTCGAGACGCTCGTCGGCCTGGGCGTCGAGGTCGGGATCGTCTCCAAGGACGGGCTCGTCGACGCGGAGGCCTACGAGGTGACCGCGATCGTCCCGGCCCGGCTCGACTACCTGGCCCCGGAGAAGATCGAGGTCGCCGCGAAGCCGGTCAAGGTGCCGGTCAAGAAGGGCGATTTTTATATCGACGGCGTCCAGCCGGCGGCGAACCTCGTGCCCGCGCTCCTCGAGCCCCAATCGGAGTTCGGCCTCATCCGCTATTGGAAGTTCAAGCTCGTGCCCGAGGCCGGCGGCGTCTTCGAGATCCTGCGCTTCGCGGGAACGGCGGCTCCCGCCGTCATCCCTTATAGGCCCTGGCGGTCCTGATTCATTTCAAAGCCGAGACGACCGCCATGACCTCGGCCGAAGGCTTGGGCCGGCCGAGGAGCTCGCGGGCCTTGAGCCGGTCCTCTTTGCGGCCGAGCTTCTCGAGGACGAGCCCCCCGAAGTACCCGTAGGGCTGGGGCTCATCCCAATAGGTCAGCGTGTATTCGCGGATGGCCTCGCGCAAGGCCGCGGCCTTGTCCTTCTCTCCCATCCGGTCGAGCGCGAGGGCGATGAGATAGTCCTGCAGGCGGCTGTCGGGGTGGAAGGGCGCGCCGGTCCCGAGCTTTTCCGGATACAGCTTGGATAGCTCCAAGGCCCGCACGGCGTCGGCCCATTGCCCCTTTTTCATGGCTTCGAGGCCGATCCCGATGTGGGACCTGACGTAGAGGCCGTGGATGTTGCTCGCGCCTTCGTAGGGCAGCGCGGCGACGGCGTCGAGGACGGTCGCGGCCTCGTGGGGATCGCCGGCCGCGAGGAGGGCCTCGGCCAGGTCGACCTGGAGCGGCGCCTCGGCCGGGAGATCGGCGGCCGCCTTCCGGGCCGACGCCAAGGCCTCGTCCGCCTGGTTCTGCCGGAGATGGAAGGCGATCAGGGCGTGGCGGGCCCGCCAATTCGCGGGATCGAGCTCGACCGCCCGCGCCAGGTCCGCGACGGCCCGAGCCGGGTCCGTTCTCTCAAAGAACGCGCCCCGGGCGACGTAGAACGGGGCGTAATCGGCGTTCTCGCACATCTCGAGGAGGTCCCGGGCCTCGTCGATCCGGCCCTTGCCCCAGAGGATGAGGGCCAGATAGTACTTGGGCTTCCAGTCGGACGGCCGCGCGGCCACGGCCCACGAATAGACGGCGATCTCCTCCTCGCGGAACGGGAAGACGAGAAAGGGCGAAACGGCCGAGGCCTTGTCGAGATACGCGGCGCTCTCGGCGGGCGCGGCGTCGCGCAGAAGATGGGCCAGCGAATAAAGGACGGTCGCGTGGCCGGGGGCCGCCTTGAGCGCCTCCGCGGCGTCGTTGGCGAGGCCGAGCCGGAGATAGAACAGGGCCATCTCGATCCAGGTCTCGTGCGGCAGCTCGTTGCGGACGAGCGCGCGGCAGGCCTCGAGGTCCTTGGCGTCGCGGCTGAAGAGATAGCGCTCGAACCGGGCCAGGTGGTCGAGCGGGTCGACCTCGGCGAGCCAGCCGAGGACGCGGTTGAAATCCGACTTGCGGCCGGCCAGGCGCTGGGCCACGGCCAGGACCTCGAGGGCGCCGACGTTGAGATCGTCGGCCACGAGGGCCTTGAGGGCGTACTCGGCGGCCCGGTCGATGTTCTTCTCGAGGAGCGCGATCTCGGCGGACTGGACGAGGGCGACGGCCTCGAACTGCGGCGAGCGGGCCGCCCAGCCGAGGGTCTCCTTGGCGTCGACGAGGCGGCCCATCCTCCGGGCCGCGACGCCATAGACGAAGTTGGCTTCCGGATCGTACATCGACACGGCCAGCGCCCGGCCGGCCATCTCGAGGGCCCGGGCCGGCTCGCCCCGGCGCGTAAAGAGCTCGGCGGCGCGGACGAGGGCCCGGACATGGAGGGGCTCCTCGGCGGCGGCGGCCAGGTACTTGTCGAGGGCTTCGGCCAGCCTCCGCTCCCGCTCGAGGCTCCGGGCTTGGAGGAAGAGGGCCTCGGCGGAACTGCCGGTGGGCGTGCTGAAGCGGAGAGGCCGTTCGAGGGCGTCGGCCTCGGGCGCGCTTTCGTAGACGAGCTTGGCCCCGAGCCGGACCTCGAGGGCGGCGTCCGCGGCCGCGCCGGCGAGCGGGACGTCCTTCTTCCAGACTTGTTCCGGCTTGAGCGCGACGCTCTCCCGGAAGATCTCTTGGCCCGCGGCGCTGACGGTCAGATCGTCGGTGACGGGGCGGAGGGGGAAGAGCCCGATGCTCGAGGGAATCCCCGGAGCGGGAGGCGCTCAGCACGGCGTGGGGCGAGGCCTTGGCCATCGGGCCGATGCCGCGGTAGGGGAACCACTGTTCCTGCCAGCGGTCGGCCGCGCCGGGCGCGAAGTCGCCGTGGTCGGACTGGTTGAGGAGACGGCCCGCTTGGGGCTCGGTGTATTGGCCGTCCTTGTCGGTCAGAAGGTCGACCCAGATGCCGCCCGAGCGGGAGAGGTCCCAGATCCAGACCTTGCGGCCGGGCATGTCCTCGTAGCGCGACCAGTGGCCGAATCCGGTATCGGACTTCTCGTACCAGCCGCCGTAGAAGTCGGCGTATTCGCCGACCGTGAAATAGCTCTTGGAGCCCGGCGTGGCGTTATTCCTGTACCAGGAGAGGTCGCGGCCGGAGCGGTCGACGGGCCAGGGCTCGAGGGGGACGGAGTAGTCGTGGCCGATGAACCACTGGCCCGGGAAGATGTACTTCAGATCGTCGGCGGCGCTCACGGCGGCGCATGACCAGGCGTAATACGACTGGCTGAACGGCGTCGGGTTGACCCAGAGGGCGTTGGTCTCGAAGACGGCCCCGTCCTTGGGCAGGGTGATGGTGACGCTCCAGCGGGTCCGGGAGGGCAGGTCCATGGCGCCGACGACGCAGCTGGCGCTCCCGTCGGCGTTCTGACGGACCAGGTAATCGACCGGCGTCGCGGTCGTCGGGGCGTGGCCGACGACGCCGAAGTTGAACTCGATGCCGCCCGATGTCCAGGGCCCGCGCAGCGCGATCTGGCGGAACTTGAGGACATGGTTCCAGTAGAGGAACTCGCGGCCGGTGGCCAGCTCCTTCGCGCCCCAGACCTTGCCGCCCGCTTCGGGCAGCACGGCGACCTCGATGAACGGGTTCTTCAGCCGCACGACGTTCCACGGCTTTTCGACGGGCTCGGCGGTGAAGCGGTCGAACATGAAGTAGGGGTAGAGCCGGGCGCCCTGGCCCCACATCGACGATCGGGCGAAGATCGGGACGGGGTCGGGGTCGGAGAAGGGATAGGTCCGGATGACCTCCCGGCTCTCGACGACCGAAGCGCCGCCGGACGGGGTGGGCCGGCAGGCCGACGTCGCGGCGAGGCCGAGCATGATCCCGACCATGGCGGCAAGAGCGAGATAGGGGCGAGCGGGGGTTTGGGAACGGGAACCGGACATGCGGGACCTCCTCATCATCCGTCGGCTGTCTTGTCTCCCCTTAATATCCGGACGACGGTCTTTTGTCAACGCCGATCGATATCGGTTCAACTCCACGTCAAAGAAAGCGGTCCGGAGCGAGGCGGCGAAGGGTTTCGCCCCGAGGCCCCCGTGAGGGAAGGGGGACCCACCGGAGGTGGGGGAAACCGCATTAGAAGGTTTCCGGGGTGCGGGGGCAGGGGGCGATATCCTTCGCAATGCCGAGCGAGGACGTCCGTTTAGGCGGAGATCAGATGTTGATCCGGATGGGCAGGATGACCGTCGTGATGCCCTTCCAGCGGAGCTCCTGCTGGATGGCGAAGGCGGTCTCGTTGTGGAGGATGCGGTTGATGAGCCCGGGCCGGCGGAAGACGGTCTGGCCGGCGAAGACGGTCGATCGCGGGAATTCGCGGGCCACGCGCTCGCACAGGGCCGAGGCCGTCTCGACGACGTCGATGCCCGTGTCGAAGCGCGACTCGGCCGGGAAGCCCAGGCGCCGGGCCAGGTCGACGTACTTTTCGAGGGCATCCTTGGTCGCGGCGGTCAGGCGGCCGACCGACTCGGACTCCTTGAACGCGCCCGACGTCCACTTCGGCGACGGAGATGAAGACGAAGTTCTTGTAGAGGCCGGGGAAGCTCGCGGATGATGGACAGGAAGGTGTGGACGCCGAACCCGTTGTAGCCGTTGACGAGCTGGATGGCCGTCATCTCCTGCGGGTCGACCGGGTCGGTGTTGTACCGGCCCTTGTGAGGGATGACGTCGGTGAGCAGCTCGTCGAGCTCGCGGACGCCCTCGCGGACCTTGTTGTAGTGGCCCTTGATGAGGTAGCAGAGGACGATGACGACCGAGGTGATGACCAGGGTCAGCCAGCCGCCGATGGGGAACTTCTCGAGGGTGGTGACGATGAGGATGGTCAGGCAGACGGTCAGGCCCGATGAGATGGACGGGCAGGTGCTTCTTCCAGTGCGGCTCCTTGCGTCCGGTTCTTGATGAAGAACCGGGACATGCCCAGCTCGGACAGGGAGAAGGTCAGGAAGACGTTGATCGAATACATGACGACCAGCGTCGAGATCCGGCCGCGGGAGTAGAGGAGGAGGAGGATGGCCGCCCCGCCCATGAGCAGGACGCCGTTCTGGATGGTGAACCGGTCGGAGAGCGAGGCGAAGCGGTGGGGGAACCAGTAGTCGACGGCCATGTTGGCCATGACCCGCGGCCCGTCGACGAAGCCGGCCTGGGCGGCGACGAGGAGGATGGCGCCTTCGGAGAAGATGGTGATGAGGGCCAGGACGCCGCCGAAGCTCCAGCCGCCGAAGACCTCGCCGGCCAGGACGGCGTTGAGGGTCTTGCCGGCGACCGGGCTGACGCCGAGGAGGAGATAGCAGACGAGGATGCCGCCGGCCGTGATGGCCAGGGAGGACGGACATGTAGACCATGGTCCTCTTGCCGTTGTGGACCCGCGGCTCGCGCAGGATCTGGAGGCCGTTCGAGACGGCCTCGATCCCGGTGTAGGTGCCGCCGCCCATGGAGAAGGCCCGGAGGAAGAGGAGGGCCATCCCGCCCAGGCCGAGCGTCGCCAGCCCGCCCTGGAATCCGGCGCGGACGTCGGCGGCGACGGCGCCGATCTCGGGGATGTGGTTGAGGATGCCGTAGCCGATGAGGAGGACGTGGGTCAGGACGAAGACGACGAAGATCGGGGCCAGCATGGTCACCGATTCCTTGATGCCGCGGAGGTTGATGACGACGAGGAAGATGATGGCCAGGATCTCGAAGGGGATCTTGTAGCGGCTGGGCGGACGCCGGGAAGAAGCTGAAGATCGCGTCGCCGCAGGCGACGATGGATACGGTGATCGTCAGCATGTAGTCGACGAGCAGGGCGCTCCCGGACAGGACGCCGGCCTTCTCGCCGAGCGTCTGGGTCGCGACGATGTAGCCGCCGCCCCCGGACGGGAAATACTCGATGATGCGCGAGTAGGCGTAGGAGATGATGAAGACGGTCAGGGCGGTGGCCACGGCCAGGGCCAGGGCGAGGTAGGTGTGCTGGCCCAGGACCTTGAAGGCCTCCTCGGGGCCGTAGGAGGCCGAGGACAGGCCGTCGGCGCCGAGCCCGATCCAGGCCAGGACGGGGATCAGGGCGATCTTGTGAAAGAGGGACGGGTCCTTGATGTCGCGGGGCCTGCCGATGAGGGTCCGCTTGATCTTCCGGCCGATCGTCCCGTTATCGTTGTTCATACCTTGACCTGATGGGTGGATTCGTGCGCTTATCGGGGGCTTTCTGGGGGATTTTCGGCCGGGGCCTATTATAAGCGCGGGCGGGAAAAAATCAAGGCCTTGGACGGGCGGCCAGGACAGCGGCGGCCATCCCATCTTCCGCCGCCCACGATGGGATCCGTACGACCCCAGATCAGAAAAAAGGCCAGGAGCGTTACGCTCCTGGCCTTGGGAATGACCCTGAGATGATGGCGCGTCTTAGAGCTTGGTTTCCTCGACGGTCTTCTGGACGACGGCGACCGTCTTCTGGAGCATGGCCTTCTCTTCGTCGGTGAGCTTGATCTCGAAGATCTTCTCCATGCCCTTGGCGCTGACCAGGACGGGCACGCCGATGAACAGGCCCTTGACGCCGTATTCGCCTTCGCAGAGGGCGGCGCAGGGCAGGACGCGGCGCTTGTCCTTGAGGTAGGACTCGGCGATGACGATGGCGCTCCAGGCCGGGCTGAAGAAGGCCGAGCCCTTGCCGAAGAGCTTGACGATCTCGGTGCCGGCCTCGCGGGTGCGGGTGGCCAGCCGGTCGATCTGCTCCTTGGTGGCGATCTCGGTCAGGGGCACGCCGCCGACCGTGGTCAGGCGGGGCAGGGGGACCATGTCCGGGCCGTGGCCGCCGAGGACCGTGCCGGCGACGTCGGTGACCGACACGCCGAGCTCCATGGCGACGAAGGCGCGCCAGCGGGCCGTGTCGAGGGTGCCGGCCATGCCGATGACCTGGTTCTTGGGGAAGCCGGTCAGCTTGTAGAAGGCATAGACCATGGCGTCGAGCGGGTTGGTGACGATGATGCAGAAGGCCTTGGGGGCGTGCTGCTTGACGCCCGCGGCCACCTTGGTGATGATGTCGAGGTTGACGGCGAGGAGGTCCTCGCGGGTCATGCCGGCCTGGCGGGGCCTGCCGGCCGTGACGATGACGACGTCGGCGCCGGCGATGTCCTTGTAGTCGGACGTGCCGGTGATGGCGGCGTCGTAGTTGCCGTGGGGGGCCATCTCCATGAGGTCGAGGGCCTTGCCCTTGGCCGGGTTCTCGAGCTCGGGGATGTCGAGGATGACGATGTCGCCGAGCTCCTTCTGGGCCGCGAGCATGGCCAGGATCTGGCCGATCTGTCCGCCGCCGATGAGGGCGATCTTCTTGCGCATGTCGGTTGTCTCCTTCGTTTTCGTGAGCCGGGGCTCAGCCCTTGACGTAGCCTTCCCAGGTCTCTTTGAGCTTGGGGTTCTTGACCCAGTCCATGACGTAGTCGGTGAAGGCCTCGCCGGTGACGCCCGTGGCGCGGCCGGTGATGACCATCTTCTTCTCGTACTGGCCGGTGATGTCGAGGGCCATCTCGAGCTTCTTGCCGATCTCCGGGTAGCCGATGTGGCCGAGGAGCATGGCCGCGGCGCGGATCATGCTGCAGGGGTCGGCGTACTGGGCCCGGCCCTCGGTGACCATGCGGGGCGCGGAGCCGTGGATGGCCTCGAACATGGCGTACTGCTTGCCGATGTTGGCGCTGCCGGCCGTGCCGACGCCGCCCTGGAACTCGGCGGCCTCGTCGGTCAGGATGTCGCCGTAGAGGTTGGGCAGGACCAGGACCTGGAAGTCGCGGCGGCGCTTCTCGTCGACGAGCTTGGCGGTCATGATGTCGATGTACCAGTCGTCGGCCTCGATGCCGGGGTATTCCTTGGCGATGCGGTAGAAGTTCTCGAGGAAGCGGCCGTCGGTCGTCTTGACGACGTTGGCCTTGGTGACGCAGGTGACGCGCTGTCCGGCCGTTCTTCTTGGCGTGCTCGAAGGCCAGCCGGCAGATGCGGTCGGAGCCCGGGGCCGGTGATGAGCTTGAAGTCGATGGAGATGTCCTCGTCGACGTCGATGCCGTTGGAGCCGAGGGCGTAGAGGTCCTCGGTGTTCTCGCGGAAGAAGATCCAGTCGATGCCCTGCTTGGGGATGCGGACGGGCCGGACGTTGGCGAAGAGGTCGAGCTCCTTCCGCATGGCCACGTTGCAGCTCTCGATGTTCGGCCAGGGGTCGCCCTTGCGCGGCGTCGTCGTGGGGCCCTTGAGGGTGACGGGGTACTTCTTGATCTCCTCGAGGACGTCGGCCGGGATGGCGCAGCCGTGGGCGGCCCGGTTCTCGATGGTCAGGCCCTCGATGTCGTCGATGACGACGCGGCCGGACTTGACCTCGTCCTTGAGCAGGAACTCGAGGACGCGCTTCGACTGGGCGGCGATGGTGACGTCCCGATGCCGTCGCCGGCGAGGATGCCGATCTTGAGCGGGGAGAGCTTCGCGTAGTCGATCCAGCCGGGGGCGGCTTTGACCTTCTCCATGCGCTTCATCTGGGCCTCGAGGAGCTTGCCGAAGTGCTCCTTGGCGCGGTTGATCGCGGCGTGATCCATTCTGTGGTCCCTCCGTTAGTTGATATTTGAGACAAGAAACCAGAGGTAAGATTCTAACCGGATTCGCCCCGAAAAGCAAGAGTCCTGGCGCAGTCCGTCAGGCCGCGGAGGGGTTTCGGGGATCATCTCCGTTCGCTGCCGGTGCGGCGGGAAGCGGAGTCCCCGCCGATGCGCATCGCCCTTTGCCGTCAGAATGCTACTGTCATGACCCCATCGGGCCTTTGAGCAACAACGCGACGTTCGAAAACGATCAAAGCCTTCATATCTAGACGGCGCCAAACCGGTGCGAAGATCATCAGGAGAGAATCGATGCTCGACGCATATTTTGCGATGGAAAAAGAGCGTGCCGTGGCGGGTTTGCCGCCGCTTCCCCTGACGCCCCAGGAGGTCGAGGAGGTCTGCCGGGGACTCGAATCCGCCGACAAGGCCCAGGGGGCCCTGCTTCGGGGACTTCTCGAGGACCGCGTCGCCCCGGGCGTCGATCCGGCGGCCAAGGTCAAGGCCGAATGGCTGGCCGCCGTGGCCAAGGGGACGGTCAAGTCGCCCGCGGTCGCCCGCGAGGACGCCGTCCGCGTGCTCGGCACGATGCTCGGCGGCTACAACGTCGGCCCCCTCGTCGAGGCGCTCTCCGACGCGGCGATCGCGGCCGCGGCGGCCGAGGCCCTGAAGAAGATCGTTCTCGTCTACGGCCATTTCGAGACGATCGTCAAGCTGTCGGCGACCAACCCCCACGCCAAGTCGGTCCTCGAATCCTGGGCGGCGGGGGAGTGGTTCCTGTCGCGGCCGGCGTTCCCGTCCAAGCTCGTCCTCAAGGTCTTCAAGGTCGACGGCGAGATCAACACGGACGACTTTTCGCCGGCCGGAGACGCGCCGACCCGTCCGGACATCCCCCTTCACGCCAAATCGATGGGCCTCAAGCGCTTTCCCGGCGGCAACGACCTCATGAAGAAGTTCCGCGAGGAGGGCCACCGCGTGGCCTTCGTCGGCGACGTCGTCGGCACGGGCTCGAGCCGCAAGTCGGCCTGCAACTCCCTGATGTGGCACATCGGCGAGGACATCCCCCACGTCCCCAACAAGAGGCGCGCCGGCGTCGTCATCGGCGGCCTCATCGCCCCCATCTTCTTCAACACGACCGAGGATTCGGGCGGCCTGCCGCTCATGGCCGACGTGACCAAGATGAAGACGGGCGACATCATCACCCTCGATTTCGCCGCCGGCGCCATCCTCGACGCCGACGGGCGGAAGATCTCCGCGCTCGAGATCAAGCCGTCGACCCTCAAGGACGAGTTCCGGGCCGGCGGCCGCCTCGCGCTCATCATCGGGCGCCAGCTCACGGCCCGGGCCCGCCAGGCCCTCGGCCTCGGCGAGGCGGACTTCTTCACGACGGTCGTGAACCCCGTGCCCAAGCCCGGCCAGGGCTACACGCTGGCCCAGAAGATCGTCGGCCGCGCCTGCGGCCTTCCCGGCGTGCTCCCCGGCACCGCCTGCGAGCCGCACATGACCACGGTCGGCTCCCAGGACACGACCGGGCCCATGACCGCCGACGAGCTCAAGGAGCTGGCCTGCCTCGAATTCCAGGCCGACTTGTTCATGCAGTCGTTCTGCCACACGGCCGCCTATCCCAAGCCGGCCGACGTCAAGGTCCACCAGACCCTGCCGGCTTTCATGATCGCCCGCAAGGGCGTCGCGCTGAAGCCCGGCGACGGGGTCATCCACTCCTGGCTGAACCGGCTCATCCTGCCCGACACGGTCGGCACGGGCGGCGATTCCCACACCCGGTTCCCGATCGGCGTCTCGTTCCCGGCCGGATCGGGCCTGGTCGCCTTCGCCGGGGCGCTGGGCTTCATGCCTCTCGACATGCCCGAGTCCATCCTGATCAAGTTCAGCGGCCGGCTCAATCCCGGCCTGACCCTGCGCGACGCCGTCAACGCCATCCCGTACTTCGCCGTCAAAAAGGGCCTGTTGACCGTCGAGAAGAAGAACAAGAAGAACGTCTTCAACGGTTGCGTGCTCGAGATCGAGGGCCTCGAGGACCTGACCGGCGACCAGGCCTACGAGCTGACCGACGCCTCCGCCGAGCGCTCCGCGGCCGCCTGCGTCATCTCCCTCAAGGAGGAGCGCGTCGCCGAGTATCTCAAGAGCAACGTCGCCCTGATGGAGGAGATGATCAAGGAGGGCTACCAGGACGCCGACACGCTCGCGCCGCCGGATCGAGGCCTGCACCGCCTGGCTCGCGAAGCCCGCGCTCCTCAAGCGCGACGCCCACGCCGAATACAAGGCTGTCCTGGAGATCGATCTGGCCGCGATCACCGAGCCGCTCGTCGCCTGCCCCAACGACCCGGACGACGTCCGGCCGCTCTCCGCGATCGCCGGCGACGCGGTCCAGGAGGTCTTCATCGGCTCGTGCATGACCAATATCGGCCAGTTCCGGGCCGCCGCCCGCATCCTCGACAAGGGCGCCCCCGCGGCCAGGACCTGGATCACGCCGCCGACCAAGATGGACGCGGCCCAGCTCATGCGCGAAGGGTATTACGCGATCTTCATCGGGTTCGGCGGCCGGACCGAGATGCCCGGCTGCTCGCTTTGCATGGGCAACCAGGCCCGCGTCGCCCCGGGCACGACGGTCTTTTCGACCTCGACCCGGAATTTCGACCACCGGCTCGGCGACAACACCCGCGTCTATCTCGGCTCCTCGGAGCTGGCCGCCCTGACGGCCCTCCTGGGCCGCATCCCCACGGCCGGCGAGTACATGGCCGTCATGAAGGAGAAGGTCCTGCCCAAGGCGGACGAGATCTATCGCACCCTCGAATTCCACAAGATGGGCGAATTCAGCCTGGGGTACGTCCGATGATCCGCCTCGACGGCCGGAAGGCCCTCATCACGGGCGGCTCGCGCGGCATCGGCCGGGCCACGGCGCTGCTTTTCGCCAGGGCCGGGGCCGACGTGGCCATCAGCTACGTCAGCAACCAAAAGGCGGCCGAAGAAGTACGTACAAGAGGTGGAAAAGATGGGTCGCCGCGCGCTCGCCTACAAGGCCGAGATGTCCTCCCGGGCCGACATCGACCGCATGGCCGGGGACATCCTGTCCCGCTGGGGCGAGCTCGACACCCTGGTCAACAACGCCGGGATCTGGACCTATCTCGAGACGGGAAAGCTCGACGACGCGGTCTATCACGAGACGATCGGGGTCAACGTCGACGGCGTCTTCTTCGGCATCAACGCCGTCGTCCCGGCCATGAAGGAGCACGGCCGGGGCTGGATCGTCAACGTGACCTCGACGGCGGCGGTCCGGGGGGAGGCCTTCCACTCCCATTACGCGGCCAGCAAGGGGGCCCTCCACTCCCTGACGAAATCCCTGGCCGTCGAGCTCGCCCCCTTCGGGATCAGGGTCAACGCCGTCGCCCCGGGCTGGATCGACACCGACAT
Organism: Candidatus Aminicenantota bacterium; assembly: GCA_963843505.1. Taxonomy (GTDB): domain Bacteria; phylum Acidobacteriota; class Aminicenantia; order Aminicenantales; family Saccharicenantaceae; genus RBG-16-66-30. Next base: position 622,942 of record CAWJKR010000008.1, read on the forward strand.
GTGCACGGCCGTCCTTCAGCGAGCCCGGCTTCAGGGAGAAGGTCCGCCAGTCCATCCCCCTGAAGAGGATCCCCCCGCCCGAGGACGTCGCCGGCCCCATCCTGTTCCTGGCTTCCGACCTGGCCAGGCACATTACAGGGGAGATCCTCGACGTCAACGGGGGATCGGTCCTCTGCGGGGGGTGAGGCCGTCGCGGCTAGCCAACCGGCGGCGGCGGAAATCCCCCCAAAAAGTCTTGACACATTTTCGGCTAATGTGGTACTAAAGGAGAGGTCAAAATGCCCAATAAACACCTCTCGGTCATCATCGTCCCGCATACGAAGACCAGCACCAAGACCCTGTGTTTTTCCCAAAAGACCCTGAAGATCCTGGCTATCGGCGGGGATCGCCCTCGGCCTGGTCCTCCTGGCCGTGCTCGTCGATTATGCCCGGATGAGCGTCATCAGGGGCCGGTACAAGGCCCTCCGGGTCGAGACCGCCGAGCAGAGAACGACCATCGCCGGCTACGAGAAATCCATCGGCGAGCTCCAGACGAAGATCTCCAACCTCGAAAGCTACGCCAAGAAGCTCAACGTCATGGCCGGGCTGAAATCGCCCGACGTCCTGACGGCTCCCGCCGGGATCGGCGGCGGCGCCCCCGACGACGAACAGGCGCCTGAGACCGAGCCGCCCACCGAGGCCCCGGCGCCGAGCGGTCCCACGGTCATCGAGCCCGGGGACCATCCAGACCCTGAGCCAGAAGGCCCTGAGCATCGAGAACAACCTGACGAGCCTGCTCAGCTTCTTCGAGAGCGACAGCCTCCGCCTGGCCTCGACCCCCTCGATCATGCCGACCGCCGGCTGGATCGCTCCGTCTTCGGCCACCGGAACGACCCGTTCACGGGGGCCTGGACGATGCACTGGGGCATCGACATCTCCACCAACATCGGCAACCCCATCATGGCCACGGCCGACGGCATCGTCATCAAGGTCGAGACGGACAAGTACCTGGGCAAGAACGTCACGATCAGCCACGGCAACGGCTTCACGACCGTCTACGGCCACATGAGCAATTTCGCCGTCACGGCCGGGCAGAAAGTGAAGAGGCGGGACATCATCGGCTACATCGGCCAGACCGGCAAGGCCGCCGGGTCCCCACGTCCACTACGAGGTTTTCAGGGACGGCAAGCGGGTCGACCCGCGGAATTTCCTTCTCGAAGAATAGCCGGTCCGGCGGCCGTTCCTCTCATCATCCGAAGGAATCGCCGGGGGCGATCTTCGTCCCGAGGGAGAAGGCGTGGGCGGACATGACGCCTTTCCCTTCCGGCTGGAGCTCCTCGATGAGGTAGGAGGTGGCCGCGCCGCAGGCGACCTCGAGCCCGGCCTTGCCGATCCCGAGGACGGTCCCGGGTCGGCCGCGGCGCGTCCGGCGACGGGCACCCGGCCGATTCGACCGCGCGGCCGCGCACGATGTTCACCCGTTTTCCGCCTGATGAGCGGTGAAGACGCCGGGCCTGTCGCCGAGGGCCAGGACCTTCCTGTCGATGGCGGCCGGCCGGTGTCCGCCCAGGACGACGCGGCCGTCCTCCTTGCGGATCTTCGGGGCCAGGGTCGCCTGGCTCTCGTCCTGCTTGAGATGTGGCACGCTGTCGATGCGGCCGAGCGTCGAGACGAGCAGCCCGGCGCCGAGGACCGGCCAGCCGCGCCTTCGAGGGCCGCAGGCGGTCTCCCGCGGCTCGACGGCGACCCGCTCTTGGGCCAGGATGTCGCCCTCGTCCATCCGGTCGTCGAGCTCGATGATGGTCACGCCCGGTCTCGGCATCGCCGTTGAGGACGGCCCATTGGACGGGCGCCGCGCCGCGGTACTTCGGCAGGAGCGAGAAGTGGACGTTGAGCGGAATGGTGAGCGGGGGAAATAGTGGACGGCGTGCGGGATGATCTGGCCGTAGGCGACGACGACGTTGACGTCGGGCCCGGCCGCGCGGATCCGTTCGAGGGCCGCCTCGTCCGTCCGGATGCGGGCCGGCTCGATGACGGGGAGGCCGCGCTCGCGCGGCGAAGGCCTTGACGGCCGAGGGCGCGAGCTTGCGGCCGCGCCCGGCGGGCTTGTCGGGCTGGGTGACGACGAGCTCGACGGAGTGGCCCGCCTCGAGCAGCGCCGCGAGGGAGGGGAGGGCCGCGGCCGGGCTCCCGAAGAAGACGATCTTCATGCTGTCTTGGCGGCGGCCACGCTCTTCTTGAGCTTCTTCTTGATCAGGGCCCTCTTCAGGGACGAGAGCTTGTCGACGAAGAGGATGCCGTCGAGGTGGTCGATCTCGTGGCAGAGGGCCCGGGCCAGCAGGTCCTCGCCTTCGATCTCGACCGTCGCGCGCCCTCGAGGTCGAGCCCGCGGACGACGACCCGGTAGGGCCGGGCGACCTTTTCCGTGATGTCGGGGACCGAGAGGCAGCCCTCCTCGCAGACGGCCTCGCCTTCCTTGGACGACGATCTCGGGATTGATCAGGACGTGGAGCGCGTCCTTGTCCTCGCCGACCGAGAGGTCGACGACGATGAGCCGCTTGCCGACGTCGACCTGGGGCGCGGCCAGCCCGACGCCGGGCGCGGCGTGGAGGGTTTCGACCATGTCCCGGGCCAGGCGGACGATGTCCGTCGTCGATCGTCGTCGACGGGCTCGGACCTCCGGGTCAGGATCGGGTCGCCGATGATGAGGATCTCACGCATGGCCATGCGCTCCATTTTACATCGAAAACGGAGTCATCCAGGCAAAGAAAGGGGACACGTACCCCGAGGTCCGTGTCCCCGTTTGTGAGCTCAAATGACGGCGGACGGCGGCGGCGGCTCGTCCGCGGCGCCCGGCGTTCTTGAGCGGGACCTTGATCAGGTAGAGCCCGATCAGGACGAGCACGGCCAGGCCGCCGATGTAGAGGTCGACGACGCCGAAGTACTTGCCGCCCTTGAAGATCGTCGGGATGTCGAAGTGGATGACGTTCTGGAGGAAGAAGAACTTCCAGGCCGCGCGGACGAGGCCCATCAGGCCTTCGCCGGCGATCAGGCCGGCGGCGAGGAGGATGCCGACGTTGGTCGCCCGGGCCGTCTGGGCGGCGTTGAACTTCCTCTTGGCCATGGCCTTGTCGACGAGTCCCTTGATCATGCCGCCGACGAAGATGGCGAACGTCGTCTCGAGCGGCAGGTACATGCCGACCGCGACGAGCATGGGCGAGCTGACCTGGACGAGGATGAAGGCGAAGCCCATGAGCATGCCGACGATGACGAGCGGCCAGGCCATCTCGCCGCCGACGATGCCCTTGGACAGGGCGGCCATCAGGCCGGCCTGGGGCGCGGGCAGGTCCTTGCTGCCGAAGGTGAAGGCGCCGTTGAGGAGCATCAGCGGGAAGTACATGACCAGCGAGGCGACGAGGATGCCGAAGATGTTGCCGATCTGCATCTTCCAGGGCGTGCCGCCGAGGATGTGCCCGACCTTGAGGTCCTGGAGCATCTCGCCGGCCACGGCCGAGGAGACGCAGACGACCGCGGCGACGCCGAGGACGGCGGCGACGCCGCTCGTCCCGGTCGCGCCGACGAGGACCATCAGCAGGGCGGCGATGATCAGGGTCGAGAGGGTCAGGCCGGAGATCGGGTTGTTGGAGGAGCCGATCGTCCCGACGAGGTTGCCGGAGACCGCGGCGAAGAAGAAGCCGGCGACGGCCATGACCACGGCGGCGAGGATGGCCGAGCCGAACGACTCTGGAGAAGGTCTGATAGACGAAGACCATGCAGGACGAAGGTCAGGGCCATGAGCCGACCAGGACGACCTTCATGTTGAGGTCCTTCTCGAGCCGGGAGACGACCTCGGCCTGGCCGGCGGCCTTCTTGACGTCGCCGATGGAGCGCTTGAGCCCGGCGCCGAGGTTCTTGCGCATCTTGTAGAGGGTGTAGCCGGCGCCGACGAGCATGCCGCCGACGGCGATCGGCCGGATGATGAACTTCCAGACGTTGGTGACCATGTCCGGCCCAGCTGACGTCGGCCGCGGCGACGCCCGGCCCGTAGAACGTCGGGATGAGCTGGGGGCCGAGGAAGAACATGAGCAGGGGCGCGAAGAGGCCCCAGGCCAGGACGCCGCCGGCGAAGTTGAGGGAGGCGAGGCGCGGGCCGATGATGTAGCCGACGCCGATGTAGGCGGGGAAGATGCCCGGGCCCGGAGACGGCCACGGTGCCGCCGGCGCCGATCGTCGGGGACGTCCTTGGCCGCGCCCAGGCGGACGAAGCTCGAGCCGATCTTGCCGACCTTGAGGATGAAGTCCTTGCTGGCGGCGAAGAGCTGGACGACGCCGAGGGCGTAGAGGAGGGCGCCGACGCCCATGGCCTGGAAGAGGAACTTCGCGCCCTGCGCTGCCCTTCTGGCCGGCCTTGTGGATCTCGGCCGCGGCGACCGATTCGGGGAAGGCGAGATCGGGATCGGTGACCATGACCCGGCGCAGGAAGGTGACGAACAGGATGCCGAGGAGGCCGCCGACGAACATCAGGGCCGTCGACTTGATGTAGGCGTCGAAGGTGTTGAAGTTCGTCCAGGCGCCGGCGATGACGAAGGCCGGGATGGTGAAGATGGCCCCGGCGGCGATCGATTCGCCGATGGAGCCGACCGTCCGGGCGATGTTCTCCTCGAGGATCGAGCCCTTCATGAGCCGGAGGACGGCCATGCCGATGACGGCCGCCGGATAGGTGGCGGCGATCGTCATGCCGGCCCGCAGGCCGAGGTAGGCGTTGGCCGCGCCGAGGATGACGGTCATGACGAGGCCGATGAGGACGGCCCGGAGGGTGAATTCCTTCATTTCGGTCTTTTCGGGGACGTAGGGTTGATGGGCTCAAAGCGCTCTCCTTTCCGCGGGAATCCGACTCGGGCGACTAATGTATATGGGAAGTCCCGCCGCAAAGTCAAGCCGGAACGTCGGCCCCGTCCGCGGCATTTGCTTCGGCCTGGGAATTGTGCTAAAAATGGCCGGGACGGAGAGAGAGACATCATGAGCCTTATCAGCTGGTTGAAAGACAGGCTTTTCTGCGACCTGGCCATCGACCTGGGGACGGCCAACACCCTGGTCTTCCTCAAGGGCAAGGGCATCATCGTCCAGGAGCCGTCGATCGTCGTCGTCAACAAGGCGACGGGCAAGGTCGAGGCCGTCGGCACGCGGGCCAAGGAGATGCTCGGCAAGACGCCGACCACCGTCATGGCCATCAAGCCCATGCGCGACGGCGTCATCGCCGACTTCGAGATCGCCGAGAAGATGCTCGATTACTTCATCAAGAAGGCCATGAACAACCGCGGCTTCCTCCTCCGGCCGCGGATCGTCATCGGCATCCCGACCGGGATCACCCAGGTCGAGCGGCGGGCGGTCAAGGACGTCGCCATGCGGGCCAAGGCCTCCGAGGTCTACCTCATCGAGCAGCCCATGTCGGCCGCGATCGGCGCCGACCTGCCCATCTCCGAGCCGACGGGGAACATGGTCGTCGACATCGGCGGCGGCACGACGGACATCGCCGTCATCTCCCTCGACGGCATCGTCTTCAACCACTCCATCCGCATCGCCGGCAACGAGATGGACGAGTCCATCATCCACTACCTCAAGAAGAAGTACAACCTCCTCATCGGCGAGCGGACGGCCGAGATGGTCAAGATCCAGATCGGGTCGGCCTACCCGCTCGACGAGCCGATGACCATGGAGATCAAGGGCCGGGACCTCCGCGAGGGCATCCCGAAGACGATCGTCGTCGACGACCAGGAGATCCGCGAAGCCATCGAGGAGATCGTGGCCGCCATCATCAACGCCATCCGGATCGCCCTGGAGCGGACGCCGCCCGAGCTGTCGGCCGACATCATCGACCGGGGCATCATCCTGACCGGCGGCGGCGCGCTGCTCAAGAACCTGGACAAGCGGATCCGCGAGGAGACCCAGCTGCCCGTCTTCATCACCGAGGACCCGCTGACGACCGTCGTCCTCGGGGCGGGCAAGATGCTGGACGACCTCGAGCTCCTGAAGAAGATCTCCCTCATCTGAGGGACCGGGCCGCCGCGGCGCGAGAGGTTGCATGTCCTTCTGGGATAAACGGCGAAGCGCCCTGGTCCTCGTCGGACTGACGCTCTTCCACGTCCTGCTCATCTCCGTCCAGGTGCCCCTCGGTCCCGGGAAATCGCTCTTCGAGAAGGCCATCTTCTTCGTCTTTTCGCCCGTCCAGAGGGCCGCGACCGGAACGGTCCGCGGCATCGGGTCGCTCTGGAACGGCTACTTCGATCTCCGCGGCGTCCGGGCCGAGAACGAGAAGCTCAAGCGGCAGGTCTTCTTCCTCAACCAGGACGTCCGCTTCCTCGAGGACCGGCTGAGCTTCCTCCAGGTCCGAGGCCGAGCTCCGGGCGAGCCTGACCGCGTTCGAGGGCTCGCTCGTCGTGGCCCGCGTCATCGGGGTCGACAGCGCCAACCCCCACCAGTCCATCGTCATCGACAAGGGCAGCCTCGACGGGATCGCCCCGGACATGGCCGTCTGCGACCGGACGGGCGCCCTCGTCGGCCGGACCATCGCGCCGGTCAGCTTGAAGGAGTCCATGGTCCAGCTCGTCACCGACAAGGACAGCAGCGTCAGCGTCCAGTCCGTCGCCGCCGGCCTGGTCGGGTCGATGACCGGCCTGTCGACGGAGGTCTGCGACCTCCGCTACGTCCTGGCCAGCGCCCCCGGCGGCGCACGAGGGCGAGGAGCTGCGGACGACGGGCTTCGACAAGATCTACCCGGCCGGCATCCGCGTCGGCGTCATCCAGAGCATCGGCAAGGACGCGGCCTCGCCGATCTTCCAGAGCATCGTCGTCAGGCCCTATTTCAATTTCGCCGCCCTCGACGTCGTCGCGGTCCTGACCAAGGGGCCGGGAGGAGGGGCATGAGGGACTCGGCCGCCAAGGACCTGTTGCGGGCCTTCCTGGGCACGCTCATCGCCGTCGCCCTCTATTCCGTGGCCGGCGCGGGGGCGCCCGCCCTGCTCATCGTCTTCAACGCCTTTTCCGTCATCGTCCTCTATTTCTCGATCCGCCGCGGCGAGGTCTTCGGGGCCCTGCTCGGCACGATGTGCGGCCTCGTCCAGGACACCTTCTCCCTCGGCGTCTTCGGCGTGGCCGGCCTGACCAAGACCCTGCTCGGCTTCTGGACCGGCTTCATCTCCCGAAGGATCGACGTGGCCCCGTTCAGCCGCAACGCGCTGTTCATGCTGGTCATGTCCGTCCTCGAGATGGCGCTCTGGGTCCTCATCACGGCGGTCGTCCGGCTGGAGTCCGTGAACCTGCACGGCGGCCTCATCTTCCTCCAGCCCCTCGTCACCGCGGTCCTGGGGAGCTCCCTCTTCGCCCTCGAGCGGCGGATCAAGGCCCGGAGCTCCCGAGGCGCGTGATGCCCGAGAACCGCATCTACGAAGACCTCATCGCTCGTCCGCCGCCGGGCGAACGCGGTCTTCTGGGCCGTCGCCGTCCTGATCTTCCTCGTCCTCTCCTATTACTGGAAGGTCCAGATCCTGGACCACAGGAAGTACACCGCCCTGGCCGAGGCCAACCGGCTCCGGGAGCGCGTGCTGGCCGCGCCGCGCGGCCTCATCCTCGACCGGAACAAGGTCATCCTGGCCGACAACACGGCCTCGTTCAAGGTCTCGCTCGTCCGCGAGAACGTCAAGGACGAGGCCGCGTCCTGGCGGGGATCAGCCGCCTGCTGGGGATCGACGAGCCGACGCTTCGCGGGCGCGTCGACCAGCACAAGGACACGCCCGCTCTTCGAGCCCATCGTCATCACCGACGGACTGGACCCCCGACGACGTCGCGCCGATCGAGAGCCGCCGGCGCGAGTTCCCCGAGCTCGTCGTCGAATCCGAGCCGCAGCGGACCTATCCCTACGGCGGGCTCGCGGCCCACGTCCTCGGCTATCTCCAGGAGCAGACGCCCGAGGAGATCCGGGCCCGCCCGGACCGGAAGCTGCGGGCGGGGGAGATGGTCGGCAAGACCGGCATCGAGCGGGAATACGACGACACGCTGAGGGGCGAGGACGGGTCCGTCTTCGAGGTCGTCGACAGCCTCGGCCGGGTGCGCGGCACGCAGGCGACCGGGAACCCGAGCCAGGGGAGAGAGCGTCACCCTGACCCTCGATTCCGACCTCCAGAGGATCGCCGAAGAGGCCCTCGAAGGCCGGGAGGGGGTCGTCGTCGCCCTCGACCCGAAGACGGGGGACGTCCTGGCCCTGGCCAGCTACCCGACCTATCGACCCGAACCGGTTCATCACCCGGTTCACGCCGGAGGAGTGGAGCGAGCTGATCGACCGACCCGCTTTCCCCCTGGAGAACAGGGCCATCCGCGGGCTCTACTCGCCGGGCTCGATCTTCAAGCTCGTCATGAGCCTGGGCGGGCTGGACTGCGGGCAACATCACGCCGGAGACGACGGTCTACTGCTCGGGCTCGACCCAGATCTACGGCGCCGTTCGCCACTGCTGGTTCGCGCCCGGCCACGGCGCCATGGACCTGTCCGACGCGATCAGGAACTCCTGCAACATCTATTTCTATACGCTCGGCCGGCAGGATGGGCATCGAACCCATCGCCCGTCCGCCTTCCGGCTCGGGCTCGGCCGCAAGACCGGCATCGATCTCGTCGGCGAGAAGGACGGCCTCGTGCCGAACCCGGAATGGAAGAAGACAGACGCTCCACGAGCCCTGGTATCCCGGGGAGACGATCTCCGTCGCCATCGGCCAGGGACAGCTCCAGGTCACCCCGCTCCAGATCGCGGCCATGACGGCCGCGTCGCCGGACGGGGCCGTCCCGTCACGCCCCACTTCGTCGAGCGGGACGGCGAGGGACCGCCGGCGAAGACCGATCGGCCGGCCCCGCGCCGGCCCCCGATTTCAAGGCCGCGACCTTCGAAGCGGTCATCGAGGGCATGTGGAGGTCGGTCAACGACGGCGGCACGGGCCAGGGCGCCCGGGTCGAGGGGTTCGACGTCTGCGGCAAGACGGGCTCGACCCAGACGATGAGCCGCGAGAGCGCGGCCAGGCTGGCCCAGGCCGGCCGGGAGATCAAGACCCATTCCTGGTTCTCCGGCTTCGCCCCGCGCGACGAACCCCCGGATCGTCGTGACCGTGCTCGTCGAGTTCGGCGGCGGCGGCGGCGCGACGGCCGCGCCGGTCGCCGGGCGGATCTTCGACAATTCAGATCCAAGCTAGCGCGGAGCTTGAGCGATGATGATCGACCGGCGGCTCGTGCGGGAGATCGACTGGGTCCTCATCGCCCTGATCCTGGCTCAATCGCTCATCGGCGTCCTCTTCATCTACAGCTCGTCCCATTTCCTCCCCGGCGCCTACTACGTCCGCCAGCTCATCTGGATCGGGATCTCGTTCCTGGTGCATGCTCCTCGTCCTGGTCGTCGACTACAAGTACTTCGTCTCGCTCTCCGGCTATCTCTACGGCCTCGTCGTCATCCTCCTCGCCGCGACGCTGGTCTTCGCCCGGCTCGTGGCCGGGACGAAGAGCTGGATCACCTTCGGGCTCTATGCAGCTCCAGCCGTCGGAGCTGGCCAAGATCGTCATGATCCTCGTCTTCGCCCGGCTCTTCGCCGAATACAAGAGCGCCTACCTCACGACCCCGCACACCCTCGGGGCGCTGCTCGTCGCCGCCGTCCCGCTGATCCTCATCGTCGCCCAGCCCGACCTGGGGACGGCCATGACCTTCATCGCCATCGTCGGCGGGGCCTTCATCCTGGCCGGCCTGAGGCGGAAGGCCATCATCCTGTTCGTCCTGGCCGCCCTCGTCCTCGGCATCGGCGGCTGGAACTTCGCCCTCAAGGACTACCAGAAGAAGCGGCTGACGACCCTCGTCAATCCCGGCCAGGACCCGCGGGGCTCGGGCTACCAGGTCCTCCAGTCCAAGATCGCCATCGGCTCCGGCGGCTTCGCCGGCAAGGGCTTCGCCAAGGGCACGCAGAGCCAGCTCCGCTTCCTGCCGGCCCGGCACACGGACTTCATCTTCTCGGTCATCGGGGAGGAGACCGGGCTTCCTCGGCGTCTTCGTCGTCATCGCCCTCTATTTCGCCCTGCTGGCCCGCATGTTCCTGTCGGTCTCCAAGGCCCGCGACCGGGCCGGGGTCTACATCATCTTCACGGCCTCCCTGCTCATCGCCTTCCAGTTCCTGGTCAACGTCCTCATGATCATCGGGCTCTTTCCCGTCGTCGGGATCACCCTGCCCTTCCTGAGCTACGGCGGGTCGTCGCTCCTCACGACTTACGTCGCCTGCGGCCTCGTCCTGAACGTGAAGATGAGACGATTCGCCAATGTCTGACCGGGACCGCCTCGCCCGCGTCCTCGCCCGCGTCGAGAAGCCGGGCCGCTACGTCGGCGGCGAATGGAACGAGATCCGCAAGGACCCCGCCCGGGCCCGGACCAAGGTCGCCCTGGCCTTCCCGGACGTCTACGAGATCGGCATGTCCTATCTCGGGCAGAAGATCCTCTACGCCCTGCTCAACCGGGACCGCGACGTCCTGGCCGAGCGGGTGTTCGCCCCGTGGCCCGACTTCGAGCGCGAGCTCAGGGCGGCCGGCCTGCCCCTGGTCAGCTTGGAGAACGGCCTGCCGCTCAGCGCGTTCGACATCGTCGGCTTCTCGCTCCTCTACGAGCTCAACTTCTCGAACGTCCTGACCATCCTCGACCTCGGCGGCATCCCCCTGACCTCGGCCGGGAGGGGAGAGGACGCTCCGCTCGTCATCGCCGGCGGCCCGGCGGCCTTCAATCCCGAGCCGGTCGCCGACCTCTTCGACGCCGTCTTCGTCGGGGACGGCGAGGAGGGTTTCCCCGAGATCGTCCGGGCCGTCGCCGATATGCGCCGGCGGGGCCTGCCTCGCCGCGAGCGGCTCCGCGAGCTGGCCCGGATCGAAGGCGTCTACGTCCCGTCCCTTTACAGGCCCGTCGCCGCCGAGGGCTCGTCCCTCGTCGTCCCGCGGCCCGAGAACGGCGCCCCGGCGTCCGTCCGCAAGCGGCAGGTGAAGGATTTCTCGCGCTCGGCCTTCCCGGAGAAGATCGTCGTCCCCGGCCTTCGCGTCGTCTTCGACCGCGTGGCCATCGAGGCGGCGCGCGGCTGTCCGCAGAGCTGCCGGTTCTGCCAGGCCTCGACGCTCTATTTCCCCCACCGGCCCAAGGACCCCGACGGTCGTCCGCAGAACGGCCCTGCGAAGCCTCCGCCAGACGGGCTACGAGGACCTGTCCCTCTCCGCGCTCTCGATCGGCGATCATCCCCAGCTCGAGGCGATCGTCGGCTCGCTCATGGACGACCTCAGCCGCGAGAAGATCTCCCTCTCCCTGTCGTCGCTCCGGCCGGGGCGGCTGTCCCGCGGGCTCGTGGAGAACATCCTCAAGGTCCGCAAGACCGGCTTCACCCTCGTGCCGGAGGCCGGGACCGAGCGCCTCCGCGCCGTCATCAACAAGAAGCTCGACGACCGCGAGATCCGCGACGCCCTGACCTTCGCCTTCGAGGGCGGCTGGCAGCTCGTCAAGCTCTACTTCATGGTCGGGCTGCCGACCGAGACGGACGAGGACCTGGGAGGCATCGTCGCGCCTCGTCCGCGACAGCCTCGATCTCGGCCGGTCGATCCGGGGTTCGGCCCCGCGCATCCACGTCAGCCTGTCGTCGTTCATCCCCAAGCCGCACACGCCGTTCCAATGGCTGGGCATGGAGGACGAGGCCGTGCTCGCCGAAAAGCACGCTCGCTTGAGGGCGGAGCTCCGGCGATACCGGACGGTCGAGGTCAAGACCCATCCCATCGCCACGTCCGTCCTCGAGGCCGTCTTTTCGCGGGGCGACCGGCGGCTCGGCCGCGTTCTCGTCGACGCCTGGCGAAGGGGCGCGCGGTTCGACGGCTGGGACGACAAGCTCGACGCCGCCGCCTGGAAGGACGCCTTCGCCGCGGCGGAGATCGACCCCCGGCAGTATCTCCAGCCGCTGGCCCGGGACGCCGTCCTGCCGTGGGACCACATCGACACGCGGGTCAAGAAGAGCCGCCTCGTCGGCGGAGCTCGACGCGGCCCTGCGGAGCGAGCGGACGCCCGACTGCCTCGAGCGGTCCTGCGGCGAATGCCTCGGCTGCGAGGAGCGGGCCTGGAGGAAGGCCGCCCGGCCGGTCCGGATCGAACCGGCCGGCGCGCCCGAGGCCCCGGCGGGCGAGCCCGCGGGGACCACCCTCCGCTATCTGGCCTTCTATTCCAAGCGGGGCAAGGCCCGCTACCTGTCCCACATCGACCTCATCCACATCATCCAGAGGAGCTTCCGGCGGGCCGGGATCGAGGTCCGCAAGACCCAGGGCTTCCATCCGAAGATGGATTTCGCCTACGGTCCGGCCCTGCCCCTCGGCATGGAGGCCATGAAGGAGGTCCTGGAATTCCGCTCCGACCGCCGGATCGAGCCCCGCGATTTCCTGGCCCGGGTCAACAGGAGCGTCCCGCCCGGCATCAGGTTCTCGGGCCTGCGGGTCCTCGACGCGGGCTCGCCGTCGCTCCACAAGCTGCTGGACAAGCTGGTCTACTCGCTCGACCGCGAAGAGCGAGGCCCTCGGCCCGCCGCGGGGCGCCCGGGAGCTCAGGCTCGCCCTTGGCCCGGTTCAAGGCCGGGCACCCCGGAGCGGAGGCGGACCTCGAGCTCGCCGGACGGCGCCTCGTCCTCGCCCTGCCGCCCGACCCGGCCAAGGGGGCGCGGGTCCAGGACATCGTCCGGGAGATCTTCGGCGTGGAAGAGCCGGTTTTCCTCATCCGGCGGGACCGGATCGCCGTCAAAAATTGACAGCGTCCGTCTATTCCGCTAGCATGCCGTAGTGATTCCACCCGGGGAGAGAACATCGTGATCGATTTTGAATTGACGGAAGACCAGATCGCCCTCCAGGAGATGGCCCACGATTTCGCCGCCAACGAGATGCGTCCCAAGGCGGCGGCCTACGATCAGGGCCACGCCTTTCCCGAGGACGTCATGCGCAAGGCCTTCGAGGTCGGCTTCCTGACCTGCACGGTCCCGGCCGAGTACGGCGGCGGTCGGCCTCGGCGACTTCGACACGGCCCTCGTCAGCGAGGAGCTGGCCTGGGGATGCGCCGGGATGTACACGACGATGATGGCCAACTCCCTGGCCTTCACGCCCCTCATCCTCTTCGGGACGGACGAGCAGAAAAAGCGCCTCTTCGCGCCGTTCCTGAAGGACATGGCCTTCGCCTCCTACTGTCTGACCGAGCGCGAGGCGGGCTCGGACACGTCGGCCATCAAGACGACGGCCCGCAAGGACGGCACGGACTACGTCATCAACGGATCCAAGTGCTTCATCACCAACGGCGGCGTGGCCAGCCTTTATATCGTCTTCGCCAACTCCGCCCCGGGAAAGGGCCCCCGCGGCCTGAGCGTCTTCGCCGTGCCCCGGGACGACCCCGGGCCTGTCCGTCGGCAAGGTCGAGGACAAGTTCGGCCACCGGGCCTCGAACACGACGGAGCTCTTCTTCGAGGACGTCCGGGTCCCGGCGGCCAACCTCATCGGCCGGGAGGGCCTGGGCTTCATCGTGGCCATGCGGACGTTCGACAAGACCCGGGCCGCCGTCGGGGCGGCCGGGATCGGCATCGGCCGCGCCGCCCTCGAACACGCGGTCGAGTACTCCAAGACGCGCGTCCAGTTCGGCAAGCCCATCGCGTCCTTCCAGGCCACCGCGTTCAAGCTGGCCCAGATGGCCATGGACCTCGAGGCGGCCCGGCTGACGGTCTGGCGGGCGGCCTGGCTCATGGACAAGGGCAAGCCGAACGGCAAGGAATCCGCGATGGCCAAGTGCCTGGGCTCGGACGTGGCCATGCGCAACGCCCTGGAGGCCCTCCAGATCTTCGGCGGCTACGGCTACATGAAGGACTATCCGATCGAGAAGCTCGTTCGGGACGCCAAGCTGCTCCAGATCTACGAAGGGACGAACGAGATCCAGCGCCTGGTCATTTCGCGGGACGTCATCGGCCCGATCAAGGGCCGCTGAGCCCAAGCCTCCGGGCCTACAATCCGAGGATCCGGACGAGGTCCTCTTCCACGGTCTTTTTGGGGGTCTCCACGATCCGGCCGGCTTCCCGGCCGTCGACCATGACGATGAACGTCGGCAGCTTGTCGATCTTCCGCCCCCGCGTGTACGGCGCCCGCTTGTCCTTGGCCTCGGGGACGCCGAAGTACTCGGCCCGGAGAAGGGGCGTGTCGGCGAGATCGAGGACCTTGAAGAAGGCGCTGACGTGGGCCATGCTGTCCGAACACCAGCTGCCGAAATAGACCTCGATCACGACCTCGCGCCCCAGACCGCGGAGCTTGTCGACGGCTTCGGGCGCCGGCTGGTAGGAAGCGACGAGGTCGACCCAGGCCGGGACTTTTTCGAGGATGGTCTCGCGGCTGACGGGACCGAGGACCTCCTCACCGGCCGCGAGGCAGGGGAGAAGGGCAAGATGAACGAGGATGACGAGGACAGCGAATCGCGACTTGCTCAAAGCGCGCCGCGCGGGCCCCGCGGGGGCTAGTTCTCGATGTACTCGGGGATCAGAGCGATGGTCTCGACCCCGGCGCCGCGGGCGATGTCGATGACTTCCATGACCTTGGCGAAGGGCAGCTTGGCCACGGCGCGGATAAAGACGGTCTTGTCCTGGCGCGTGCTGTAGAGGCGGCGGAGCTCTTCGAGGAGGCCGCGCAGCTCGTACTTGATCTGGTTGATCTCGACGGCGTCGTTCGGCCTGCAGGGTCACGACGATGAGGCCCGTGGGCTGGCCGCCGCCGCTCGAGGAGTCCGAGGTCTCGGGCAGCTTGACATCTATGCCTTTTTGAACGAGGGGGGTGATGACCATGAAGATGATGAGCAGAACGAGAAGGACGTCGCAGAGCGGAACGACATTAGGCTCGGCATGTGCCATGATGGCCTCCTTGATACAACACTAAGGGAGGTATTTTATGATATCTCCCCCGGCTTGTCAACGACATTTCTCGAGGCTTATTTCAGCGTATCGACGGCTTTCCGGTTGTTGCTGGTGTGGAAAACGAGCAGGGTCTTGCCCTCTCCGGCCGTCGATCCGTAGGCGTAGCGGATGTCGACGGCGGCGTTGCCCAGCAGGGCCCCGATCTCGGCTCCGGCGCCGATCCGGTCCGAGACGAGGACCGTGACGACCTTCTTGGCCTTGACCTTGAAGCCCAGGGTCCGCAGGGCCGTCTCCGCCTTCTTGGCGTCCGAGGTGACGAGGTGGAAGTGCCCGTGGCTCTCCTCGGAGTAGACGTAGAAGGCCTTGACGTTGACCCCGGCGTTGGCGAGCGTGCCCAGGACGCGCCCGAATATGCCGGGCTCGTCGGGGGTCGTGACCGTCAGTTCGGTGTCTTCGCTCAGGTGCGTCACGGTGGTTCTCCTAACGGTGGGGCATTATACCAGAATCCCAGCCGGCGCCACAAATACCGGCGCCGCAGAGGGGCCCGGCGCTTGCGTTTTCCGCGCCGGCCGGTACAATACGGACGAGATGACGCGCTCACGCCCGATCACCGTGGCCATCGTCGACAACTCCATCGACCCCACGATCTACCGGCCCGTCGAGCACTGGAGCCGGACCCTCGACGCGCCCTGGGAGGCTTTCACGGCCCGCGAGGGGCGCCTGCCCGATCCCGCCGCGTTCAGTCACATCATCCTGACCGGCTCCGAATCCACGATCATCGAGCGCGAGCCGTGGGTCGAGGCCGAGGCGGACATGGCGCGGGAGGCCGTCGCCGGGGGCGCCGCCGTCCTCGGCAGCTGCTGGGGCCACCAGCTTCTCGTCTACGCCCTGGCCGGAGAGGCCCACGTCCGCAGGGCCGCCCGGCCCGAGATCGGCTGGATCGCCATCCGCCTCGATAAGGACAGCGAGCTCCTCGGCCCGGCCGGAACGCGGCCCTTCACGTTCTCGATCCACTACGACGAGGTCTTCGACCTGCCGGCCGGATTCGAGGTCCTGGCCTCGACCGAGGCCTGCGCCGTCGAGGCCTTCCGGCTGGGAGGGAAGCCCGTGTGGGGCCTGCAGTGCCATCCCGAGATCGACATCCCGACCGGGCTCAAGAACCTGCGCGATCTCGTCGACCGCGGCTTCAAGGGCCGGGAGGCCCTTCTCGAGGCCCTCGGGTCCGACTCCCCGGGACTCCGGCCTCATCCACAGGATCGTCCGGACGTTCCTTGCCGCCGGCTAGCCGCCCGCGGCTACAGGGGGGAAAGCGTTGATTTGGCTTGACAAGAGGGCCTAGGCTCCAATAAAATCTGTTCTAGACGTTGGCTATCCATCCGATATTTTTAGGAGGGTTTATATGAAGCTGCGCAAATCTCTCGTTCTCTTCGTCGTGATGACGCTCGTCGTCTTCACGGCGATGTCGATCGCCCAGACCACCAAGCTCAAAAGGATCGGGCTGTACACGTTCTGTACGGTCAAGGGCCAGGAGCCGACTCCGGCGACCATGAAGGGCCTCTTCGACGCCCACGCCGCCGACATCAAGACCGGCTTCGATCTGGCCGGGAACCCCGAGCTCTACCAGCCCTTCATGGACCAGATGAAGACCGCGGAGTGGACGGACACGACCCTCCCGATCGGCGAGGTGCTGCCCTGGATGCTCTTCAAGTCGCACGACCAGGTCAAGGTCGCCCGGAACATCGAGTGGGCGGGCAAGGAGCCCCTGCCGGTGTTCATCGTTCCCGTCCAGAAGGACTGGAAGCAGTACGAGGTCGTCATCCCCAAGGGCTGCGGCAACATCGCCCTGAGCAGCAAGGTCATGGACCTCATCCAGCCGGCCGTCTGCGCGCTGGTCGTCACCCCGGCCCGGGCCAACGTCAACGACCCGATCACCGTCGACATGAGCGGCTCGCAGAACGCCAAGTCGATGACCGTCGAGGTCATGGACGCCCAGGGCATGAAGCTGGCCACCCAGGAGCTGACGCCCCAGTCGCCCAAGTGGCAGACGAAGTTCGACAAGCCCGGCGAATACACCTTCCGGGGCACGGCCACCGGCATGGACGGCAAGGTCGCCAACTGCGTCAGCCTCGCCAAGGCGGCCATCAACTTCCCGCCCATCTGCAAGCTGTGGACCTCCTGCATGCCCTGTGAGGACTACGTCGGACGGCCCATCACCTTCGACGCCTCCGGCTCCTCCGATCCGGACGGCCAGATCGCCAAGGTCGTCTTCGAGCTCCTCGACGCCAACGGGAACGTCATCGATACGTGCGTGACGACGCGGAAGCCCTGGACCTGGGAGAAGGTCTTCACCAAGGCCGGGACCTACACGATCAACACGACCGTCTTCGACAACGACGGCGCCCAGTCGCCGGCGTCCGATCCCTGCCGGCTGACCTTCGAGGTGACCCAGAAGAAGCTCTTCTGGACGGTCGGCGGCGGCCTCGGGGCTCTACGGCGGCAGCACCGCCCTCTACGGCTTCCTGCGCGCCGGGCTGTTCGCCTGGATCACGCCCGACCAATGGAGCTTCACCCTGAGCGGCGGCGGCGGCATTCCCTTCGCCGGCGAGCCCCTGGAAGCTCGTCTTCACGGGCGACGCGCTCGTCAACGGGCACTTCCAGAGCTTCTTCCTGGGCACCGGCATCGGCGTCAGCTCGGCCACCCAGCCCGCGGACGCGAACCACAAGTTCGGCGTCGACATCCCGGTCCAGGCCGGCTTCCAGGTCTTCGACAAGTGGACGAGCAAGGGCCAGATCTTCTTCGAGTTCCGCATGCCGATCGGCCGGTCCTTCGACCACAACTACAAGGCCGGCGCCGGCTTCCGTTTCCTGTTCTAAGCCGCGCCGCGAACCGAGGCCTCACAAGGCCGGGGACAAGGGTCTCCGGCCTTTTTTTTGCCCCCGATCTTTTTTTCTCCACTCGACCCGGCCGTATTGAAAGAAGGTTCGACATCCCCGACGTGAGGAATGAGCACGCAGGAGCAGGTGAGATTGCACTCCGAACCGCTAAGGGGCTGAAGGGAGGGTCTAGTCGGAGAGCTTGCCGAGCTTGGCCAGCTCGTCGTTGTAATACTTGCGGTAGAGGATCTCCCACTCCCGGGAGCCTTCCTCGATGGCCTTCTTCTGGGATTGGATCTTCTCGATGGCCTTCCTGTCGATGGCCTCGTAAAGCCTCATCTCTTCCTCGATGGACTTGACGATGATCAGGCGGACCTCGTTCGGGTCGTCCAGGAAGTCGACCTGGTCGTCCTTTTCGAGGACGGTCAGGACCTGGCGCGACAGGTAGTTGATCTTCTCGCGCGACAGCCGGTTGCTCACAGGACGATCCCCTTTTCGCGGGCCAGCTTCTTCTTGACTTCCTTGAACATGGCCTGGTACTCGATGTTCTCCCGGCGGATCTTCTCCATATGCTTGCTGAGGATCTCGCGGACCTCCTGGTCCAGGCGGTCCTCCTTCTGGAACTCGTCGAGAAGGACGTTCGTCACTTCCTCGAGCAGACGGCCCTTGTCCTCGACGATGATCTTGCCTTCCTTGGCCAGGCTGCGCAGGATCACCGACGCGAGGTGCTCGAGCTGGTTCTTATTGAGCCGCATAACCCCACTACTCTACATTACGGCCGTCCAAAATTCAAGGCTGAATGTTTGGCCGTCTCGAGGCGCGAAACGGTCAGGTGATGACGAGAAAGGGGTGCAGGCCGGCCCCGTCGGGGGAGGGGCGGGCCAGGGCCAGGAGCTTTCCGCCGCGCGAGAGGAGGCGGGCGGGACCCGCCGAGGGCTCCGGGGCGCCGAGGTCGGGGAGGGGCGGATCGAGGTCGGCCGGTCCGAGGAGACAGCCGTTCCTGACCCGGGCCTCGGCTTCCGGCCTGACCGTGACGGCGGGCGTCCCGGGAAGGAGCCGCTCGAGAGGCAGGATGTACCGCTCCGCCTCACCCCGGGCGGCCGCCTCCTCCAGGTCGGGGA
Source organism: Candidatus Aminicenantota bacterium (assembly GCA_963843505.1). Taxonomy (GTDB): domain Bacteria; phylum Acidobacteriota; class Aminicenantia; order Aminicenantales; family Saccharicenantaceae; genus RBG-16-66-30. The sequence continues at coordinate 641,874 of CAWJKR010000008.1, forward strand.
GGGCCACGGCGTCGGACAGGCCGTAGGGGCCGACGGAAGTCCGGCGGAGCGTCGCGAGGTGGGCGCCGCATCCGAGCTGATGGCCCAGATCATGGGCCAGCGACCGGATGTAGGTCCCCGACGAGCATTCGGCCTCGAAATCGAGGTCGGGCGGGCGATAGTCGAGGAGAGTGAACCGGGTGACCGTGACCGCGGCCGGCAGGAGGGTGAACTCCTCGTCGGCCCTGGCCATCTTGTAGACCGGACGCCCGGCGATCTTCTTGGCCGAGAAGCGCGGCGGGGTCTGGAGGATGTTCCCTTCGAAGGCCCTCATGGCGGCGGCGAGCCCGTCGCGGTCCGGGAGGTCGGGGCACGGCGCCGAGGCCGGGCGGCCCGGACGCGTCATAGGTGTCGGTCGCGAAACCGAGCCGGATGCGGCCCTCGTAGACCTTGAGCTCCTTGGAGAGGAAGGGGAAGAAACGGGTCGCCTGGCCGGCCGCGACGAGGAGGACGCCCGTCGCGTCCGGGTCGAGGGTCCCGCCGTGACCGACGCGGCGCATCCCCAGGACCTTGCGGACCCTCCGAACGACGTCGTGCGAGGTCGGGCCGGCGGGCTTGTCGATGACGAGGAGTCCGTCGCAGGGCACGGGTCAGCCCCGGCTTTCAGCGGGCCGGACCGGCCGGCCGGTTCTTGTCCGCGTCGAGGAGGCCCTCGACGATCGCGGGGATCTCGCGGATGAGGCGCTCGTAGGGGCCGTAGACGGTGAAGCCGGAGGCGTGGATGTGGCCGCCGCCCCCGAAGTGCTCGGCCACCAGGGCCGCGTTGGCGTTGCCCTTCGACCGCAGGCTGACCCGGAACGTTTCCGGGCCCATCTCCTTGAAGAACATGACCATCTCGACGCCCTTGATCGACCGGGCCAGGGTGGTCATGTCCTCGGTATCGACCTCCTTGAGGCGGAGGGCTTCGGTGTCGCTCTTGAACATGCTGATGATGGCGATCGTGCCCCGGCCGTTCATCGTCAGCGTCGTGAGGACGCGGCCGAGGAGCAGGATCTTTTCCGGCGAGTTGTTGAAGTAGAGCTTCTCGGCGACCCGGGTGGGGTTCGCGCCGAGGCGGGCCAGCTCGGTCGCGGCCGCCAGGGCGCGGGGGGTCGTGTTCGAGAATTGGAACGAGCCCGTGTCGGAGGCGATGGCGCAGTAGAGGTTCTCGGCGATCTCGGGCGTCGGGCGGATGCCGAGGGCGCGCCTCAGATCGAAGACCATCTCGCCGACCGCGGGCGCCTCGGGGTCGATCCAATTGATGTCGGCGTAGGGGGAATTCGAGTGGTGGTGGTCGATGTTGATCTTGAAGGCCCCGTCGAGCCCCTCGTGGCCGGAGCGGGAGACGTCGGCGCATTCGAGCAGGACGACGGTGTCGAAGTCCGCGGCGCGGATCTGGCCGATGCGGATGCCGGCCAGGTCGGGAAAGCCCGAGAAGGGCAGGGGGGTCGGATCGTGGTTGATGATGGCAGACGTCTTTTCCGAGGAGGCCGCCCATCAGGGCCAGCGCCCGGGCCGTGCACAGGGAGTCGCCGTCGGGCCGGAGATGAGAGGTCACGGCGATCCTCTTCGAGGCCTTGATCCTCTCCGCGATGAGAGCCCGCGGGTCAGCCGCCATGTTTCTTCGTCTCCTCGATGAGCCTGTCGATCCGTGTCCTGGTGATCCGGGCCCGGATCCAGGGCGAAAAATAGTTGCGGATTATACTTCAACTTGACCCGGGAGGCAAGGACCTTGCGGAGGTAGCCCTTGTTCCGCTCGATGCGGTCGAGGAGAGCGCCGGGATCGCCCGCCCCGAACACGCTGAGGAAGACGCGGGCCGTGAGGAGGTCCGGCGTCATCTCGACGCGGGTGACCGTCAGGAAGCCCGAGGCGGGGTCCTGGAACTCGGCGATGAGCAGACGGCTGAGCTCCGCCTGGACGAGCTCGGCGACCCGGCGCGCCCGGAAGCCCTTCTCAGACATAGCGGATCTCCTGGCCGGCGATCTCGGCCTCCTCGAGGTTCCGGGCGTCGGCGAGGACCCGCCCGAGGACCTCCTCGACGATCGCGGGCTGGCTGTTGAGGGTGACGATGCCGAGGCGCGTCCTCTGCCAGAGGTCCTGGAAATCGAGCTCGGCCAGGGCGACGTTGTGGCGGCGCAGCCGGTCCTTGAAGCCGTGGAGGATGCGCCGCTTGTCCTTGAGAGAGCGGGAGTACGGGAAAAAAAGCTCGAGCGTCAGGACGCCGACGACCATCGGGACCCTCCCGCGCCGCTAGATGGGCTGGACTTTTTCGCGGACGAACGCCTCGATGACGTCGCCCGGCTGGAAGCCGTTGAAGCCGCCGACGCCGATGCCGCACTCGTAGTCCTTCTTGACCTCGGTGACGTTCTCCTTGAGGTGCTTGAGCGAGGTGATCCGGCCCTGGTGGAGGATCTCCTTGCCGCGCAGGACCCGGGCTTCGGCGTTGCGCGTGATCCGGCCGTCCTGGACGTAGCAGCCGGCGATCGTGCCGACCTTGGGGATCTGGAAGACCTTGCGGACCTCGGCCCGGCCCTGGTAGGTCTCCTTGATGACCGGCTCGAGCAGGCCGATGACGGCCTTCTTGATGTCGTCGGTGAGCTGGTAGATGATCTTGTAGGTCCGGATCTCGACCTCTTCCTTCTTGGCCAGCTCGAGGATGTCCGGGTTCGGCTTGACGTTGTAGCCGATGACGATGGCCTTGGAGGCGGAGGCGAGGACGACGTCGGCCTCGCTGATGTTGCCGGTCGCGGCGTGGACGATCCGGATCTTGACCTTGTCCGTGCCGAGGGGAGGCAGGACGTCCGTCAGGACCTCGACCGAGCCCTGCACGTCGGCCTTGACGACGAGGTTGAGCTCCTTGGCCTGGCCGCCTTCGATCTTCTTGAAGAGATCGTCGAGCGTGACGCCGCTGTCGCGGGCCGATTCGGGCCTCTTGGCCAGGGTCTTGCGGAATTCGACGACGTGCTTGGCCGCTTCGGGATCCTCCATGACCTGGAAAGGATCGCCGGCGACGGGGACGTCGGCAAAGCCCATGATCTCGACCGGCATGGACGGGCCGGCGCTCTTGATGACCTTGCCGAACTCGTCGAACATCGCCCGGACCTTGCCCATGGTCAGGCCGGACACGAACGCCTGTCCCTGCGCCAGCGTGCCCTGCTGGACGATGACGGTGGCGAGCGGCCCCTTCTGGCTGTCCAGCCGGGCCTCGAGGACGACGCCCTGGGCCGGGACCTTGGGGTTGGCCTTGAGCTCGAGCATGTCGCTCAGGAGCAGGATCATCTCGAGCAGGTCGCCGATGTTCTTCTTCTCCTTGGCCGAGACCTCGACGCTGATCGTCTTGCCGCCCCAGTCCTCGACGAGGAGGTTCTCCTTGGCCAGCTGCTGCTTGACCCGCTCGACGTTGGCGTCGGGCTTGTCGACCTTGTTGATGGCCACGATGATCGGCACGTTGGCCGGCCCTGGCGTGGTCGATGGCCTCCTTCGTCTGGGGCATGACGCCGTCGTCGGCGGCGACGACCAGGACGACGATGTCCGTGGCCTTGGCCCCGCGGGAGCGGAGCCGGGTGAAGGCCTCGTGACCCGGCGTATCGATGAAGGTGATGGTCCGGTTCTTGACCGCGACGCGATAGGCGGCGATGTGCTGGGTGATGCCGCCCGACTCCTTGTCGACGAGGTTCGAGGAGCGGATGGCGTCGAGCAGGGTCGTCTTGCCGTGGTCGACGTGGCCCATGATGGTGACGACGGGCGAGCGCGGCGCGAGCTCCGAGGCCTTCTTCTCGGCCAGCTGGCGCATGGCCTGGTCGAGGCTGATGAACTCCGCGTCGAAGTGCGTCGCCCGGGTGATGGCCGCGGCGACCTCGGGGTCCACGAACTCGTTGAGGTCGGCGGCGAAGTCCTTGGCGGCCAGCTTTTCGAGAAGGTCCTTGGGCCGGATCTTCATCGCCTCGGCGGCGTCCTTGAGGAGCCAGCCTTCGCGGAAGGTGATGCTCTGTCTCGGCTTTGGCGGGGCCGGGGGCGCCGCGGGCTTGGGGGGGGCGGCCGGCGCGGGTCTCGCCGGTTGCGGCGCGGGCCGCTGAGGCGGCGGGGGCGCCGACGGCCTGGCCGGCGGGGCCGGTCTATGAGCCGGGGCCTGTCCCGGTCTCGCCGGCGGCCGCGGGCCTCGGCGCCGGGGCAGGCGCGGGTCTCGCCGGAGGGGCCGGCGGTTCGTGCTTGACGGGCGCCGCGGGCTTGGCCGCGGGGGCCTGAGGCGGGGCGGGCTTCGGGGCCGGCGGATGGGGGACCGCGGCGGGCTGAGGGGCGGCCGGGCGGCTCGGGGCCGGCGCCGGCGCGGCGGGCTTGGCCGCGGGGGCCTGGGGCGGCGCGGGCTTCGGGCGCGGCGGGCTTCAGCGGCGGCGCCGGCTTGACGACGGGAACGGGCTTGGCGGGGACCGCGGGCTTGGCCCCGGGTTTATGGACGGAGGGCTTCTCGGCGGCCTCCGCTTCCGGCTTGGGAGCGGCCTTCTTCAGCGGCGGCGCCTTCCTGACCATCACCTTGGGCTCTTCCGGCTTGCCGGGCTTCTTGAGAAGGGGTTTCTTGAATGTTTCACTCATGAGCGTCTTCTTGTTTGATGGAGATTTTCCAGCCGACGAGGCGGGAGGCGAGCTTGACGTTGATCCCCTTCTTGCCGATGGCCAGCGACAGCTGGTCCTGGGGAACGATGGCCAGCAGGGCCTGTTCCGCCCGGCTGACGACCTGGAGCCGGTCGACCTTGGCCGGGCTGAGGGCCGCCTTGGCGTAGGTGACGAGGTCGGGGGACCAGGCGATGATGTCGACCTTCTCGCCCTGTAGTTCCTTGGAGATGGCCAGGATGCGGTTGCCCTTGACGCCGATGCAGGCGCCGACGGGGTCGATGTCGCGCTCGTGGCTCGTCACGGCGACCTTGGCCCGTTCGCCGGGCTGGCGGACGATGTCCTTGATCTCGATCGTGCCGTTGGCGATCTCGGGGATCTCGGTCTCGAGGAGCCGGGCCAGGAAACGCGGCGAGGACCGGGAGACGATGATCTGGGGCCCCTGGTTGCCGTAGCCCTTGAGGACCTGGACGATGACCGCCTTGATCAGGTCGCCCCGGCGGATCTCCTCGTTGGGCAGCTTCTCGCGGAGGGGGAAGGCGACCTCGGTCCGGTTGACCTCGAGGATGATGACGCTCCCCTTCGACCCGGCGGACGACGCCGGTGACGATCTCGCCGATCCGCGGGGCGAACTCGTTGATGATCTTTTCCTGCTCCGCGTCGCGGACCTTCTGGAAGATGACCTGCTTGGCCGCCTGGGCGGCGATGCGGCCCAGGGTGTCGGCGGGGAGGTCGATCTCGACCGTCTCGCCCTCCTGGACGTCGGGGCGGATGGACCGGGCCTCGGTCAGGGAGATCTCTTCGGCCGGGTTCTTGGGCGTCTTTCGCGGCCCTCTTGACGGCGAACACGCGGAGCTCGCCCTTTTCGGGCTTGAACAGGACCTGGACGTTCTCTTTCTGGGAGAAGAACTTGGCCGAAGCGACCCGGAGGGATTCCTCAATCGCCTGGATGATGATGCGAGGCTCGACCCCGCGCTCTTTGCTGAGCTGCAGGATCGTATTCCAGACGTTGACTTTCATACGCAGTTCTCAATTCCCGGGCAAAGGGGTTCAAGGACGATTGATTATATCGGAATCCCCCCTAAAGTGCAATGCGGAATCGGCTCGAGAGCTCCAAAACGCTGCCAGACGGCCGCGGACGGGCCTCGGGGATCACTCGAGCTTAGAGAGCTTGCCGTGGAGGCTGTAGGGGCCGGAGCCGGTGATGCGGACGGTGAGGAAGCGGCCGGAGGGGTCGGCGGGGGCGTCGAAGTTGACGACCAGGTTCCCGGCCGTCCGGCCGGAGAAGCGGCCGGCCCCCTTGGGGCTCGGCCCGGTGCCGAGCACCCGGAGGTCCTGCCCGATGAAAGAGCGGTAGATCTCGGCCTGGATCGACCTCTGGAGGGCCTGGAGAGCGATGAGGCGCCGGCGCTTGACCTCGAGGGGGACGTCGTCGGGAATGGCCGCGGCCGCGGACAGGGGGCGGGGCGAATAGCGGAAAGAGAAGATCCCGGCGAACCGGACCTCCCGGAGCAGGCTGCAGGTCGCCTCGAAGTCCTCTTCCGTCTCGCCGGGAAAGCCGACGATGACGTCCGTCATGAGGAGGAGCGCCGGGAGGCTCCGCCTCAGGCGCCCGACCAGGGCCAGATAGTCCTCCCGCGTGTAGCCCCGGTTCATCCTCTCGAGGACGCGGGACGAGCCGGATTGGAGAGGCAGGTGGAGGGCGGGGCAGATCTTGGGGCTGGCCGCCATGGCCCCGATGATATCGTCGCCGAAGCTCTTCGGGTGGGAGGTGATGAAGCGGACCCATTCGATCCCGGCGACGGCCGCGACGGCCTCGAGAAGCCCGGGGAAGCCGAGCCCGGAGCCCGGGTCCCGGTAGGAGTTGACGTTCTGGCCGAGGAGCTGGACCTCGACCGCGCCGGCTTCGGCGGCGGCGCGGACCTCGCCGACGACGCTCTCGAGCGGCCGGAACTTCTCGCGGCCGCGCGAAAAGGGGACGATGCAGTAGGCGCAGAAGTTGTCGCAGCCCTCCATGACCGGGACGAAGGCGCTCCAGGGCGCGTCGCGGCATGTCGCCTCCGCGCCGATCTCCCGCCAGTCCCGCCCGAAATCCGTCCGGACGACCGGGGCCTCGGCGGCCCGGCCGACGATCTCGGGAAGGTCGAGGTAGTTGTCCGGTCCGGCCACGAAGTCGATGAACGGCAGCCGCTCGATGAGGCCGGCCTGGCGGACCTGGGCGACGCAGCCCGCGACGCCGAGCAGGAACGGCCCTCTTCTTCTTGAGCCCGGAGAGGCGGCCGAGATAGGAATAGAGCTTCTCCTCGGACTTTTGCCGGACGGCGCAGGTGTTGACGATGACGATGTCCGCGTCCTCGGGCGCGCCGGCCCTCGCCGCCCCGGCCCGGACGAGGACCCCGGCGATGTGCTCGGAGTCGTTCTCGTTCATCTGGCAGCCGAAGGTCCGGACGAAGACCTTCAGGCCGGCGAGGGAAGCGCTCATGGGACGGTATTATACACGATGCGGCGCGGCGAGGCGGGCGGTCAGAGAAGCTCTTCGAGGAGCGCGGCGGCGTCGCGGACGAGGTCCTCGCACGTCGTCTGATGGAGCTTCAGCTCGTCGGCCCTCTTCTGGCCTTCCGGCGTGCCGAGGTCGCAGCCGAGGAGGTCCCGGCACTGGGTCCCGCCGTGGAGGGCGGTGAAGCGGGCGATGAACTCCTGGACGAGGGCGTAGGTCTTGTCGCGGGCCGCGGCGTCCTCGGCCCGGAACCGGCCGTGCTTGAGACCGATGACGAGAAAGGCCCCGGTCAGGGCGCCGCACCAGTCGGCCCTCCGGGCGATGCCGCCGCCGAAGGGCTGCGAGAGCCGCAGGGCCGTCTCCCGGTCGAGGCCGTGGTCCTCGGCGAAGGCCGCGGCGACCGCCTGGGAACAGCTGAATCCCTGCCGGAAGAGGGACAGGGCGCAGTCGGCTTTGCTCATGTTCTTCGGGCCTTTCGCGCCATCGCCGTCGAGCATCTCCCGGGCGATCTCCCGGGACGCCTCGGTCAGCCGGCTCCCGGCGATGAGCCGGGCGATCTCCTCGACCCGTCTCGTCCGGGCCGAGCCGGCGCACGCCCGTGAAGGTCCGCTCCTTCTCGACGCGCTTGTCGACGTTGAAGTGGTGGGCCGCGGCCGAGGCGATCTGCGGCAGATGGGTGATGCAGATGACCTGGTGGCGGTCCGGCGAGCTGCTCGAGCTTGCGGGCGATGAACTCGGCCGTCCGGCCGCCGATGCCGGAGTCGATCTCGTCGAAGATGAGGGTCTTGAGGCTCTCTTTGTCCTTGCCGGCCGCCTTGAGGGCCAGCATCATCCGCGACAGCTCGCCGCCCGAGGCGATGCGGCGCAAGGGCCTCAGCTCCTCGCCCGGATTGGGCGAGAGCAGGAACTCGGCGTCCTCCGCGCCCTGGTCGCGGATGGTCGACGGATCGTCGAGGGACGGCGCCGCCGCTTCGAGCCGGACCTCGAACCGGGCCTTGGTCATGCCGAGCTGGGCGATCTCCTTTTCGATGGTCCGGCCGAGCCGGTCCGCCGCCTTGGCCCGCTCGGCCCCGAGGCGGGAAGCGGCCCGCGCGTACTCGCGCGAATCTCGTCGCCGATCAGGGCCTCGAGCTCGCGCAGCCTCTCGCGGCCCGATTCGAGCCCGGCCCGCTCGCGGCGGAGGCCTTCGCCGTGGGCGGCCACGGCCTCGATCGTCCCGCCGTACTTGCGCTTGAGCTTCTCGATGACGCTCAGCCGCTCTTCGATCTCCTCGGGGTTCTCCGGCGCGACGGCCCGGCGGTCCTTGAAGCGGACGAGGGAATCGGCGGCGTCCTGGAGGAGGATGGAGGCGTCCTCGATGCCCTCGCGGAACTCGCCGAAGGAGGCTTCGTAGGCGCCGAGGTCCCCGAGAACGGACTTGAGCCGGGCCAGGCGCGGCGACGAGAGAGTCCTCGCCGAGGTAGGCCAGGTCGAGGGCCTTGTCGACGAGGCCGGCGATCTTCTCGGCGTTCCGGAGGATGTCGCGTTCGCGGAGAAGGCCCTCGTCCTCGCCGGGCTTGAGGGCCGCGGCCTCGATCTCCTTGAGCTGGTAGGCGATGAAGTCGAGCCGCTGCTCGCGCTCCTTCTCCCGGGCCTCGAGCTCGCGCTTTTCCTGGAGCAGGCGCCGGAGCTCCTGGGCCGCGCGGGCCGTCTCGCGGACGAGGCCGGGATCGTCGAGCGTCTCGTCGAGGTAGGCGAGGTGGTTCTCGAGATGGAGGAGGAAGACGTGGTCGTTCTGGCCGTAGATGTCGATGAGCCGCGGGGCGAGCTCGCGGAGCCGGCGGACCGGGACGAGCACGCCGTTGACGAAGGCCTTGCCGGTGCCCTGGTCGGTGACCGAGCGCTGGATGAGGAGCTCGCCGTCCTCGGCCTCGGGCAGGCCGGCCAGGTCGAGGGGCTGGCGCGAGACGTCGAAGACGGCCTCGACGAAGGCCTCGGCCTTGCCCGTCCGGACGAGCTCGGGCGAGCCCTTCTCGCCCAGGATGAGGCGGATGGCGTCGATGATGATGGACTTGCCGGCGCCCGTTTCGCCCGTCAGGATGGAGAAGCCGGCGTCGAGATGGACCTCGAGGTCCTCGATCGTCGCCAGATTCCTGACGCGAAGGAACTTGATCATGTCGCCCGGAACGCTACTTGAGGATGTACGGGACGAGGGCCCTGTCCATGTTGATGCGGCCGTAGCCGGCGTGGTCGTCGCGGCCGGGATAGACGGCCGCGTTGATGTCGTCGGCGGTGTAGCGGATGACCCTCATGATGTCGTCCACCGCGAGGTCGGGCTTGACGCTCCTGATGAGGGCGGCCAGGCCGGAGACGTGGGGAGTGGCGGCCGAGGTGCCCGAGGCGAAGAGGTAGGGCAGGTAGCCGCCGCCGACGTACCACTGGGGCGCGGTGCTGAGGATCCAGACGCCGGGCGCGGCCACGTCGATCTGGGGGCCGAACGACGAGAAGCCGGCGATGGCGTCGTTGTAGTCGCTGGCGGCCACGGCCAGGACGGAGCTGTCGTAAGCGGCCGGATAAAGCACGACGCCGACCCCGTCGTTGCCGGCGGCGGCGACGACGACGGCTCCCTTGTCGTGGGCGTACTGACAGGCGTCCTCGAGGAACGGGTCGTCGGCGTCGCCGCCCAGGCTGAGGTTGATGACGTCGGCGCCCTGGTCCGCCGCCCAGATGATGCCGTCGATGATCCAGCTGTAGAAGCCGTCGCCGTTCTCGTCGGCGACCTTGACCGGCAGGATCCGGCAGTCCCGGGCGACGCCGGCGATGCCGACGGTGTTGTTCGTGTCCGCCGCGGCGATGCCGGCGACATGGGTGCCGTGCCAGTGGTCGTCCGTCGCGTCGTCGTCGTCGTTGGCGAAGTCGTGGCCGGTGGAGACCATCTTGCCGGAGAGGTCGGCGTGCGTCATGTCGACGCCCGTGTCGAGGATGGCGATGATGGTCTCGGCGTCGCCCCGGGCCGCGTCCCAGGCGGTCGTCGCCTTGATGTCGGCGCCGGCCGTCATCTGCGGCTGGATGCCCGGGCCGACGTTGAGGACGCCGCCGCGGTTGTGCAGGGCGTACTGGTAGGTCAGGAAATAGGCGTCGTTGGGGACGTCGGCCAGGCGGGCCCGGTAATCGGGCCGGGCCGTCTCGACGTCGCCGTTGCGGCGGAGCATGGCCAGGGTCTCGCCGACGGAAACGCCGGGCGCGGTGTCCACGCTGTAGACGCCGATCCCGGGGATGCGGCGGACGGCCGGAAAGCCGTAGGACCGGAGGAGTCCGTCGGCATACTCGGCCTGGACGCCGGGGCGGAAGCGGACGAGGACGCGGCCGGACGCGTAGCGGGAGGCGCGGCGGATGGCCAGGGGCCTTTCGACGCGGAACTCCCGGGTCTGGCGCGTGATCGTCCGTCCGGGCCGCTTTTGCTTGAGCGCCAGCCGGCCGCGATCGCCCGAGCCCAGCGCGGCGGTAAGGACGATGAGCACAGTCGCGGTCGTCCTGGGAATACTCTGGAACAGCATGATCATGGCCCTCTCCCTCCCCTAGAACTTGTACAGGATCCCGATCGACAGGAGCCCGTCGACCCCGCCGGCGTAAGGCATGATCCCGGCCTTGGCCTTGACCGAGATGCGGCCGGTCACGGCGGCGTCGGCGCCCACGGCGGCGCCGAACGACAGGTCGCCCCGGACGAGCTTCAGCTCGGTCCCGCCGAGATCAGCCAGGGTCTCGGTCATCTTGAAATCGGCCCTGAGCCAGCGAAGGGAGAGCTCGACGTAGGGGACGACCCGGCCGAAGAAGGTATAGGACAGCCGCGGCCCGACGGCGGCCTCCATCCAGCCCGATCTTCCCCGGGCCTCGCCCTCGACGGCGAAATCCTCGATCGGCCACGTCTTCGACATGCCCAGCGAATAGACGAAGCGGCCCGTCCCGTCCAGCTCGAAGTCGGAGAACTTCATGATCGGGACGGCGGCCTCGGCCCCGAGGACGAGACCCGAGATGGTCGTCCCGTCGAATTGGAGGCTGATGGGCAGGGCGTCGAAGACGAGGGCCTTGTAATCGGCCAGGGAGAGGCCGGCGCTGAAGCTCAAGACGGCCCCCTTGCCCAGCCCGAAATCGGCCCGGGCCGAGATGAGGTTGGCCCGGATCTTGGAAGGGGACGTGTCGCCCGTCCAGACGACCGTCCGGGAGAGATTCTCGTAATTCAGCCCGGCCCCGATGAGGTCGAACTTCGTTTCCGCGGCCGAGGCCAGCCCGGCGGCCAGGGCGATCGTCACGCACAGTCCCCAAGCGCGTCGAACCCGTCCGTTCCGTTCCCGCATGACAAACCCTCCGCAACCCCCCGGGGTCAGCTTTTCTTGACTTTGGTCGCCGCCGCCGCGGCCTTGAGCTTCGGGATCTCCTGCAACCGCTTCGTCGCCGTCTTGGCCAGCTTCGAATTCGGATAGTCCGAGACGACCTTGGTGAAGAACGGGGCGGCCTGGTCGTATTGCCGGACCATGAAATGGCAGTCGCCGAGATAGAAATAGACGCGGTCGAGCCCGGTGTAATTGGGATAGGAGGTCATGATCTCGGTCAACCGGCTGATCGCGGCCAAATAGCCGCGCCGCTCGTAATAGCCGACGGCGATCTCGGCGCTGTGGCTGGCCAGGCGTTCCTCGCACTCCTGGATCCTCTGCTGGGCGTCCTTGGCCTGGTCGCTGGCGGGATAATCGGTGATGACCTTCTTGAATTCCGCCAGGGCCTGGATCGTCTTGGACGGGTCCCGCCCGGGCTTCAGCATCTTCTTGTAGAAGGTCATGGCGATCTGATACTGGCTGTAGGCGGCCGACGGGGAGTAGGGATAGGAGCGGATGAATTCCCGGTATTCCGCCGCGGCCAGGATCATGTTGCTCTCGTCGCCCTTGCGGAAGTAGGCGTCCGCGATGAGGAGCTTGGCCCGCTGGGCGTAGAAGCTCTTGGGGAACGAGTCGATGACCTGGCGCAGGTAGAGGAGGGCCTTCTCCGTGTCCTTCTTGAGCGACTGCTCGCCGAGCTTGTAGAGGGCCTCGTCGGACGAGGACAGGTCGGGCGTGATCTCGACGGATTTCTTGCCGCACGCCGTCGCGAGCCCGAGCAGGAGGAGCGCGGCGATCAGGACGGCGGATATCGGCTTCGGGGCGGTTCTCTTCATAAGGTCTTCCTCGCGATGTCTTTCAGGGCCCGGATGGCCGCGGCCGGATCGGGCGCGTCGTAGACGGCCGAGCCGGCGACGACGATCTCCATCCCGGCGCGGATGATGTCTTCGACGTTGTCGAGCTTGATCCCGCCGTCGACCTCGATGGGGATGGCGCGGCCGGCGGCGCGGAACCGGTCGCGGAGCTTGCGGATCTTGTCCCGGCAGGAGGGGATGAAGGACTGGCCGCCCCAGCCGGGATTGACCGACATGATCAGGACGAAGTCGAGCTCGTCCAGGACCTCCTCGAGCGTGTCGATGGGGGTGGCCGGATTGAGCGCGGCGCCGGCCTTGCGGCCGAGCGACCGGATCAGGGTCAGGTCCTTGTGGAGGTGGGCCGTCGCCTCGACGTGGAGCGAGATCCAGTCGGCCCCGGCCTTCTGGAAAAGGGGCACGAAGGCCCGCGGGTTCTCGACCATGAGGTGGACGTCGATGGGCAGGCGGGTCTCGCGGCGGATGGCCGCGACGAGCTGGGGCCCGAGGGTCAGGTTGGGCACGAAATGCCCGTCCATGATGTCGACATGGATGAGGTCGGCCCCGGCCTTGTCGGCGAGCTGGACGGCCTCGCCGAGCCTCGAGAAATCGGCCGACAGGATGGACGGGGCGATGAGGACCATCAGCGGCTCACCTCGAGGGAGATGCGGTTCCGTTTCTGGATGCGGTAGCCGTTCGGCGGGGCCTGCTTGACGATGAGGCCCGCCGGGGCCCCGGGATAATAGACGTAGCGGATGTCGGCGACCTTGAAGCCCCAGGCCGTTGAGGCGGCCGATGACGCCGTCGGCGCGCCGGCCGATGAGGTCGGGCATGACGTACAGGTCGTCGAGGTCGCCCTGGCTGAGGAGGAGCCCGACGGGGAAGCCGCGCTCGACGACCGTGCCCGGGACCGGCCTCTGGTCGAGGATCCGGCCGGCCGGGAGCGCGCGGCGTATGGACCTGGGTCAGCTTGCCCTTGGTCAGAGCCGGCCGCCTGGAGAAGGGTCAGGGCCTCGTCGAGGGTCTTGCCGGCGAGGTCGGGGACGCTCACGGTGCCGCTGCCCGAGCTGGTGAAGACCTGGACGACCCGGGTGACGCGGATCTTCGAGCCCGCGGCCGGGTCCTGGCGGACGATGAGGCCCTTCTCGATGCGGTCGTTCGACTCGGTGCCCTTCTGGGCCAGGGTCAGGTCCTTCTTCTGGAGCTCGGCGCGGGCCTGGGCGACCGCCTTGCCGGTGAGGTCGGGAACGGTGACGATCTCGCTCTTGAGCAGGACCTGGGAGAAGATGACGGCGCTCAGGAAGAACACGATGAGGAAAAGGAGCGAAAACAGGGCCGCGCTATAGAGGAATTTCTTCGCCATATGCCGTGATCACGCTGTGGAGTTCGAAAACTATTATTATCATATCTTCCGAACTTAGTAAACGGACACAAAGTTGCCTTGCGTCCTGGCGTCCCGACACGAGGAAACGAAAGAACTGCCCTTTTAAAGGGCAATTCACTATAATGACGCTTTCGGAGGCGAGAACATGTCAATCACCTATTCGGATTTCCGGAGCGATACGGTCACCCGGCCCACGGACAAGATGCGGAAGGCCATGGCCGAGGCCGTCGTCGGCGACGACGTTCTCGGCGACGACCCGACCGTCCTCGAGCTCGAGCGGAAGGCCGCCGAGACGATGGGCAAGGAGGCGGCGCTCTTCTGCCCCTCCGGGACGATGGCCAACTCGATCGCCGTCAAGATGTGGACGAACGCCCTCGAGGAGGTCATCGTCGAGGAGCGCTCCCACATCTACAACATGGAATCGACCCACATGACCTTCATTTCCGGGGTGACGCCGCGGCCGGTGAGGTCCGAGCGCGGGGCGATGGACCCCAAGGACGTCGCGGCGGCCATCCGCAAGCCCAACGTCCACACCCCCCAGACGACGCTCATCTGCCTGGAGAACACCCACAACAACTGGGGCGGCGCGGTCATCCCGCTCGACAACTTCAAGGCCATCCGGAAGATCGCCGACGAGAACGGGATCAGGGTCCACCTCGACGGGGCCCGGATCTTCAACGCCAGCGTGGCCTCGGGCGTGCCGGTCAGGGAGTTCGCGAGGCAGGTCGATTCCGTACAGTTCTGCCTGTCCAAGGGCCTCTCGGCCCCGGTCGGATCGATGCTCGCGGCGAGCCGCGAGCGGATCGATTTCGGCCGCCGGCTTCGAAAGGCCCTGGGCGGCGGCATGCGCCAGGTCGGCGTCCTGGCGGCGCCGGGCCTCATCGCCCTGACCGAGATGGTCGACCGGCTCAAGGACGACCACGCCCGGGCCAAGGCGCTGGCCCGGGGGATCAGCGGGCTGCCGGGGGTCAAGATCGACCCGGCCTCGGTCGAGACCGACATCATCATCTTCGGGTTCGAGCATCCCGCGATCACCGTGCCGGCGATGCTCGAGAAGATGAAGGAGAAGGGCATCCTGGCTTTGGCCGTGAGCGGCGGCATCCGCATGGTCACCCACAAGGATGTCGGCGACGGGGATGTCGACCGGGCCATCAAGGCCTTCCGGGAGATCCTGAGCTGATCGTCCGCGAGATCGAAGCCAAGTCCATCCTCAATCCCTCGAAGATCTACGACTACTGCGTCAATCCGTACACCGGGTGCCAGGTCGGCTGCGCCTACTGCTACGCCGCCCTGTTCATGAGACGGTACAGCGGCCACAGCGAGCCCTGGGGCGAATTCGTCGACGCCAAGGTCAACGCGCCGGCCCTGCTGGCCAAGCAGATCGTCAAGGCGAAACAGGGCACGATCTGGTTCGCCTCGGTCTGCGACCCCTATCAGCCGCTCGAAGAGCGCTACGCGCTGACCAGGCGCTCGCTCGAAGTCCTCGTCGGCCGCGATCACCCGGTCGTGATCCAGACGAAGTCGGCCCGGGTCCGCCGCGACCTCGACGTCATCAAACGCATCCCCGACGTCGAGGTCGGCTTCACCATCGCCTCCGAGGACGAGACGGTCATCCGCCTGTTCGAGCGGGCGTCGTCCCCGGTCGGGGAGAGGATCGAGGTCCTGCGGGAATTCAAGGCCGCGGGGGTCTCGACGTACGCCTTCGCCGGCCCGCTCCTGCCGGGGAACCCCGAGCGGCTGGCCGGCGCTCCTCGCCGGGGCCGTCGACCGCGTCCTCATCGACCGGATGAACTACATTCCCGCCGTCAAGGCCTTCTATGCCCGGCACGGCCTCCTCGACGCCCTCACGGATTCGTTCTTCGGAACGCAATCCGCGAGGCTGGCCAAGGCCCTGCGCGCCCGGGGGATCCGCGTCGAAAAGGTCTTTTAAGGGCTCAGGCCAAGCGTTCGGCGACGAGCTCCGCGATGTCCTTGACCGCGATGTCCTCCCGGCCCTTGTCCTTGAGGCCGTCGCGGAGCATGGTCAGGCAGAACGGGCAGGCCGCCGCGGCGAGCGGCGCGCCCGAAGCGATGACCTCGTCCGTCCGCAGGTGATTGATCCGCCGGCCGAGCGATTCCTCCGTCCACATCAGCCCGCCCCCCGCGCCGCAGCAGAAGCTGTCGTCGCCGTGGCGCCCGAGCTCCGCCGGCTTGCCGCCGAGAGCCGCATGCAGGATCGCCCGCGGCTCCCTGATCAGGCCGTTGTGCCGGCCGAGATAGCACGGATCGTGGAAGGTGTAGCTTGCGGCGGGCGTCGATCTCCAGCGCGATCTTTCCCGAAGCCAGCAGGCCGTTGATGAGCTCGACATGGGAGACGACTTCGATCGGCCCGCAGCTCGGCCTTGTCTTCATCGGAGAGGCCGGGCACGAGGTCCAGCAGCTTCGGGTATTCGTGCTTGAAGGTGTTGAAGCCGTGGGGGCAGATGGTGACGATCTTGCGGACCCCGTATCGCTTGAAGAGGGCGACGTTCTCCTGGGCCAGGCTCTGGAAGAGATATTCGTTGCCGAGGCGGCGGGCCGAATCGCCGCAGCACTTCTCTTCGGTCCCGAGCGTGCCGAAGGGGATCCCGGCGGCGCCGAGGATCTTGACCAGCGCCGAGGCGATCCCTTTGCCGGCGTCGTCGAAGGCGCCCATGCAGCCGACCCAGAAAAGATATGCGGCGCCGGGGACGTCCTTGATGTGCTTGACCCCGAGCGGCTCGCCCCACTCGGCCCGCTTGGAGAACCCGATGCCCCAGGGGTTCGCGTTCGTCTCCATGTTCCGGAAGAAGGCGTTGAGCTCCGGCGGGAACTTGCTCTGCATCAGGACCTGGCCGCGGCGGGCGCCGACGATCTTGCGGATGTGCTCGATCTCGACCGGGCACTCCTTCTGACACGCGCCGCAGGTCGTGCAGGTCCAGATCTCGCCCTCGGTGAACGTGGCCGGCACGAGCTCGGTCAGGTCGTCGCGCTTTTTCGCGATGAGCGCCTTGTCGCCGGCGAGCAGCGCCTTCTCCATGTTGAACATGATCATCTTCGGCGAGAGGGGCTTGCCGCTGGCGAAGGCCGGGCAGGCGTCCTGGCAGCGGCCGCACTCCATGCAGGCGAAGGCGTCGAGGTTGTCCTTCCAGGCGAAGTCCGGGACCTTCTCGATGCCGAAGACCTCGGACTTCTCGAGATCGAGGGCCGCGAGCTCGCCGCTCGGCGTCGCCCGGCGGAAGAAGACGTTGAACGGGCCGGCGAACATGTGGAGGTACTTGGAGTGGGGCACGTAGGCGATGAAGCCGTAGACGGCGACGACGTGGGCCCACCAGGCGATCTTGAAATGCGAGGCGACGGCTGCCGGCGCTCAGCCCCGACCGGCCGATGAAGCCGGCCAGCCACGGGCCGATGAACGACCAGCGGGCCGTTTCGGGGTGATGGGCGATGGCGAAGGCCTCGAAATAGAGGTAGGTCGCCGTGGCCAGGGTGATCAGGAGGTAGATGGCCGCCGAATCCCATGGCGTCGTGGCGTAGGCCTTGGGCCGGACGACGAAGCGGCGGAAGGCCAGGAAAAGGACGCCGGCCATGACCGAGATGGCGGCGACGTCGATGACGAAGGAGAAGACGAGCCCGAGCCCCGACCGGCCGAAGAGATAGAAGCCGTCGAAAAAGCCTTCGAGGGTGTGGGAGACCGTCATCGTGTCGAAGGTCAGCGCGCCGTAGAAGATGCCGACGTGCATGAGGCCGGTGAAGAGCCGCTCGTTGCGCAGGGTGCAGCGCTGGAGAAGGACCTTGGCCACGGCGTGGCGGAAGCGCTTCCAGAGGTCCCTGAAGCGGTCGTCGGGCGCGCCGGCCAGGATGATCCGGATCCGGCGGACGATGGGGACGAGGAACGCCGCCGCCGTCGCCAGGATCAACAGGACGAAGACGAGCTTTTCCGGGGTCGTCAGCATGCCGGGTCTCCTCAGGCTCGAGGCCGCCCCCTTTTTACCGATTCGCGCGCGAACCTGTCAAATCCCGCCGCCGTCGAGCGGGGACGATCGGTCCCCGGGTCGGGCTTTGACACGCCGGGCGGGCTGTGTTAAAAAAATCTGTTCGGCGCGGGCGGAGGCCCGCGGAGGAGAGATCGCATGAACGTTCTCGTGGTCCTGCTCGCCGCGGCGGCCGTTTTCGTCCTGGCCGGGCGCTTCTATTCCCGCTATATCGCCAAGAGCCTCGGCGAGGACGCCGGCCCATCCGACGCCGGCCGTCACCTGCTGCGACGGCCGCGATTACGTCCCCACGCAAACGCTACGTCGTCTTCGCCCACCATTTCTCGGCCATCGCCGGGGCCGGGCCCATCCTCGGCCCGACCATGGCCATCCTGTACGGCTTCGTCCCGGCCTGGCTCTGGGTCGTCTTCGGCGGCATCTTCATCGGCGCCGTCCACGACTACACGACGCTGTTCATCAGCATGCGCGAGGGCGGCAAGTCCATGGCCGAGGTCGCCCGCAAGACCCTCGGCACCGCCGGGTTCCAGCTGTTCATCGCCTTCACGCTGGTCATGATCGTGCTGGTGACCTCGTCCTTCCTCAGCGCGACCTCGATCTCGCTGACCTCGCTCTGGCCGCTGGCCAAGATCGGGGTCAAGGAAGGGGAGACCTTCCTCAAGACGGTCGTCCGGGACGGCGTCGTCATGGGCCGCATCGGCGGCATCGCCTCGACCTCGGTCATCTTCATCACGCTCTGCTCGCCGCTCCTCGGCTTCCTCCTCTACAAGAAGAAGCTCAAGACCGTCGCCGCCTACCTCCTGGCCTCGGCGATCTGCGTCGGCTCGGTCCTCCTGGGCATCGCCTTCCCGGTGACCATGGCCCCGACGACGTGGATGATCGTCATCTCCGTCTACGTCCTCATCGCCGCGGGCGTGCCCGTCTGGCTCATCCTCCAGCCCCGCGACTTCATCAACGTCCAGATCCTCTACGGCGGCATCGGGCTCATGGTCGTGTCGCTCTTCAGCTGCGGCTTCCAGGGCCTGACCGTGACCATGCCGAAGTTCAACCTGGCCGAAGGCGCGCTCAACCTCGGCTTCATCTGGCCGATGATGTTCATCACCATCGCCTGCGGGGCCATCTCGGGGTTCCATTGCCTCGTCGCCGGCGGCACGACGGGCAAGCAGCTGTCCACGCGAGCCCGACGCCCGGCGCGTCGGCTACAACGCCATGCTCCTCGAGTCGCTCCTCTCGGTCTGCGTCCTCCTGGCCCTCGGCGCGGTCATGGCCTTCTCCGACTACAAGGCCATCGTCTGGCCGACCGACCCGGCGGTGAAATCCAATCCCATCCTCGGCTTCTCGCTGGCCGCGGGCCGGCTGTTCCACCAGGGCCTCGGCATCCCGGTCGCCCTGGGCACGGTCTTCGGCATCCTGCTCGTCGAGGGCTTCGTCATCACGACGCTCGACGCGGCCGTCCGGCTCAACCGCTACCTCTTCGAGGAGCTCTGGGCGATCGTCTTCAAGAAGGTGCCGCGCCTTCTCAAGCACTACTGGTTCAACTCGGGCCTGTCGGTCGTCCTGATGTGGATGCCTGGCCTATTCGAACGCCTTCAACGCGCTCTGGCCGATCTTCGGCACGGCCAACCAGCTGCTGGCGGCCATGGCCCTGCTGACGGTCTCGGCCTGGCTGCTCCTGCGCAAGCGGCGCAACTGGTTCACGCTCGTCCCGGCCGTGTTCATGATCGCGACGACCCTCGCCTCGCTGGGCATCCTGCTCGCGGGGTACGTCAGGAAAGGCAACTATGTCCTCATCGCCGCGGACCTGCTCCTCCTGGCCCTCTCGGCCGGGGTCGTCGTTCTCTCGCTGAAGACATTCCTGAGGCGCGACAAGGCCCTCGTCGCATGAGCGCCGGGAGACATGGCCGTCTCGCGCGTCCGGATCCACGATCAAGGCGCGGGCCGGGACCGGGCCCGCATAACGACCGTTCGAAAGGGAGCGTCCATGGCAGAGAAAAGAGACATCGTCATCATCGGCGGCGGCCCCGGCGGCTATCTGGCCGCCATGCGCGCGGCCCAGCTCAGGAAGACGGTCACGGTCGTCGAGCAGGACCGCATCGGCGGGACCTGCATCAACTACGGCTGCATCCCGACGAAGTACCTTCTTCACCAGACCAAGGTCCTCAAGGAGATCGACGGCGCGAAGACGCTCGAAGGGCCCGTCGGCGAGATCCGCTTGAACTGGGCCAAGGTCCAGCAGGGGCGCCAGGCCGTCGTCGACCAGCTCGTCAAGGGCCTCGTCTTCCTCCTCGAAAAGGGCAAGGTCGAGATCGTCAAGGCGCCGGCCCGGCTGAGGGCCGACAGGTCGGTCGTCGTCGATGACGGCGGAAGGGGAGAGGGTCATCGAGGCCGGACAAGGTCATCGTGGCCACGGGCAGCCGCGCGGCCGGCCTGCCGTTCCTCAAGGCCGACGGGCGGACGGTGATCACGAGCACCGAGGCGCTGGAGCTGGCGAGCGTCCCGAAGAGCCTGCTCGTCGTCGGCGCCGGCGCGATCGGCCTGGAGATGGGCTCGATCTACCGGCGGCTGGGGACCGACGTGACGGTGCTCGAGATCCTGCCCCAGATCCTGCCCGGCTCCGACAAGGAGGCCGTGACGAGGCTCGAGCGGGCCCTCAAGAAACAGGGCCTGAAGATCTTCACCGAGATGAGGATCGAGGCGGCCGAGGTCGCGGACGGGCGCGGTCACGCTGAGGGGCGTCGGCGCTGAAGACGAACGCTCCGTTCGAATTCAGGGCCGAAAAGGTCGCTTCTCTCGGCCGGCCGGACGCCCAACACGGCCGACCTCTTCGACGGCGAGCCGTTCCTCGACATGGACCGCGGCTTCATCAAGGTCGGTCCGTCGCTCGAAACGAACGTCCCCGGCATCTACGCCATCGGCGACGTCATCGGCGGCAAGCTCCTGGCCCACAAGGCCTATCATGACGCCATCGTCGCCGTCGAGAACGCGTCCGGCCTGAGCCGGACGGTCGATTACGCCGCCCTCCCCGCGGCCGTCTTCACCGAGCCCGAGTTCGCCTCGGTCGGGTTGACCCAGGAAGAGGCCGTGGCCAAGGGCATCAAGGTCAAGTCGGGCGTCTTCCCGCTCCAGGCGAGCGGCCGGGCCATGACCATGGAAGCGACCGACGGCCTGGTCAAGGTCCTGGCCGACGAGTCCGACAAGGTCATCGGGGCCCACGTCGTCGCGCCCGGCGCGTCGGACATGATCCCCGTCCTGACCATGGCCGTGTCGAAGGGCCTGACGCTCAAGGAGCTCGACGGCATCATCTATATCCACCCGACGCTGTCCGAGACGATCGGCGAGGCGGCCCTCAAGGCCAACAACGAGGCGCTGCACATCCTGAATAGCTGACAGAACGGGGACACGTACCTTAGGACATGTCCCCGGCGCCCCTGCGGCCAAACGCGCCGGCCGAGGCAGTCCCTCGTTGAAAAAACCGCGCCGATTGACTAGAATCGTCTCGGGCCAGAGATCATGCTCGAACTCGCCATCGCCTTCCTCGTCTTCGGCCTCCTCTCAGCGCGTCATGATCCTCGTCAACTTCGTCCTCGGCCCGAGGAAGCCCAACCCGGCCCGCGAGAAGCCCTTCGAGTGCGGCAGCCCGCCGCTCCAGGCGTGCGATCGGTCCCGTCAACATCCCGTTCTTCCTCGTCGCGCTCCTCTTCCTCCTCCTCGACGTCGAGGTCGTCTTCTTCTATCCGCTGGCCCTCGCCTTCCGGGGCCGGGGGCTGGGCGGATTCGCCGCCCTCGGCGGCTTCGTCCTCGTCCTCGCCCTCGGGTTCGCTTACGCCTGGAAGAAAGGGATCTTCCGCTGGTCATGAGCGGCATCGATTTCGTCACGACGCGCCTCGAGACGGCCATCGGCTGGGGCCGCAAGTTCTCGCTCTTCCACTATCCGTTCATCACCGCCTGCTGCGGCATGGAGTACATGTCGGCGGCCTGCGCCCACTTCGACATCGACCGCTTCGGCGCCGGCCTGACCCGCTTCTCGCCGCGCCAGGCCGACCTGCTCCTCGTCGTCGGCACGATCACCCACAAGCTCGCGCCCGTCCTCAGGACGGTCTACGACCAGATGCTCGAGCCCAAGTGGGTCATCGCCTTCGGCGCCTGCACCGTGAGCGGCGGCATCTATCAGAACTACGCCGTCGTCCAGGGCATCGACCGGATCATCCCGGTCGACATCTACATCCCCGGCTGCCCGCCGCGGCCGGAGATGGTCCTCGACGGCCTCCTCAAGCTCCAGGACAAGATCCAGCATCAGAAACAGGATTGGCGATGGGCCAGGAAACCCTGATCGAAGCCATCCGGGCCAAGCTCGGCGACGCCGTCGAGGGCGTCGCGGACTCCTTCGGCGACCCGGTCCTCATCCTCCGGCCCGGCCGCGGTCCGGGCCGCGATGGCGGCGCTCCGCGAGCCGCCGTTCGATTACGCCGTCCTCCTCGACCTGACCTGCGTCGACTTCGCGGCGGCCGAAGGGCGCTTCGAGCTCGTCTACCATCTCTATTCGCTCTAGCCGGCAACGTCCGCCTGCGGCTCAAGGCCTCGCTCGCCGGCCGCCGACCCGGCCGTCGAGACCCTGGTCGGGCTCTGGAAGAACGCCGACTGGCTGGAGCGCGAGGTCTTCGACATGTTCGGCGTCCGCTTCGAGGGCCATCCCTATCTCCGCCGGCTCCTGACCTACGAGGGCTTCGAGGGCCACCCCCTGCGCAAGTCCTATCCCTGGCGGCTCGCCCAGCCGCGCATCCCGCTGAAGGACGACGTCTGAGATGGACCCGTTGACGCGGATCCAGCGGCAGGCCCGGCCGGAGAGCATGCTCCTCAACATGGGCCCGTCCCATCCGGCCATGCACGGCACGCATCCGGATCATGCTCGAGCTCGACGGCGAGAGGATCCTCAACTCCGAGGTCGAGGTCGGCTATCTCCACCGCGGCTTCGAGAAGACCTGCGAGAACAAGACCTATTTCAACCTCCTCATCTACACCGACCGGCTGAACTACGTCTCGCCCCTGATCAACAACCTCGGCTACGTCATGACCATGGAGAAGATGCTCGGCGTCGCCGTGCCCGAGCGGGCCCAGCTCATCCGGGTCCTCATGAGCGAGCTGTCGCGCGTCTCCGACCACCTGACCTGCCTCGCGGCCATGGCCATGGAGAGCGGCGCCTTCACCGTCTTCCTTTATATGATGAAGGCCAGGGAGTTCCTCTGGGACGTCATCGAGTTCACGACCGGGGCCCGGATGACGACCTCTTACATCCGGATCGGCGGCGTCCGGGCCGACCTCCATCCCGACTGGCGGGCGTCGCTCGCGACGGCCGTCCGCGAGACCCGCAAGGTCCTCAAGGACGTCTCGGGCCTGCTCGACAAGAACAGCATCTTCCTCGGCCGGACCCGCGGCGTCGGCGTCATCTCCAGGGAAGACGCCCTGTCCTACGGCTGGACCGGGCCCTGCCTGCGCTCGACCGGCATCCCCTACGACGTCCGCAAGGCCAGCCCCTATCTCGTCTACGACCGGCTGTCGTTCGAGGTCCCGGTCGGCGAGCTCGGGGACAACTACGACCGCTACAGCGTCCGGATGCGGGAGATGGAGCAGAGCCTGCGGCTCCTCGAGCAGGTCGCCGTCCTCATCCCCGACGCGGCGCCCCTCGCCGGCGGACCCGTCGATCGAGCCGGCCGAGGCCATCGCCGGATCGCGGCGGCAGCGCACGGGCGGGCGCATCCGGCTCTCGCCGAACCTCGAAGGCTACGGAGAAGGAGCGCCTGGCCGGCCTCGTGACCGCGCCGACGCGCCGGTCTGCGCGTGCCCCCGAAGGAAGACACCTACACGACGATGGAAGGGCTCATCAGCCACTTCCTCTTCTTCATGAGGCGGCAAGGGCATCCGCCCGCCCAAGGGGGACGTCTATTTCTCGGTCGAGGGCGGCAACGGCGAGGTCGGCTTCTACATCGTCTCGGACGGGACCGACAGGCCCTACCGCCTCCACCTGAGGGCGCCCTGCTTCCACATCGTCTCGGCGCTCGAGCAGCTCATCAAGGGGCGGCTCATCGCCGACGTCATCCCGACCTTCGGCTCGATGAACATGATCGGCGGGGAGCTCGACCGATGAGCTACGCCCCGTCCCCGGCCGCGCTCGGCAGGATCGAGGCGGCGATCGCCCGCTACCCGGAGAGGTCCGCGGCCCTGCTCCCGGTCCTCCACGTCATCCAGGACGAATCGGGTTTCGTCTCCCCCGAGGCGGAGGCATGGGTCGCCGCCAAGCTCGCCATCCCGCCCGTCCGCGTCCGCGAGGTCCTCTCCTTCTACACGATGTTCCGGCGGGCGCCCGCGGGGCGGAGCACCCTGCAGGTCTGCCACAACGTCAGCTGCACGCTCGCCGGGGCCGAGGACATCCTGCGGTTCATCTCCGAGAAGCTCGGGATCGCGCCGGGCCAGACGACGCCCGACGGCGCGATCAGCCTGGTCACGGTCGAATGCCTGGGGAATTGCGACCACGCCCCCTGCCTCCAGGTCGACGGCGTCGATCACGGCCCGGCGACCCGCGAAACGGTCGCCGCCCTCATCGAGGAGCTCAAGTCCCATGCTTGAGAACGGCGTCCGGCTTCTCCCGGCCGATGACGACTCCTGGCGGCTCGAGGCCTATCTCCGCCGGGGCGGCTACGAGACGGCCCGCAAGGTCCTGACCACGATGGCCCCGGCGGCCGTCATCGCCGAGGTCCGCAAGGCCGCCCTCCGCGGCCGGGGAGGGGCGGGATTCCCGGCCGGGGTGAAATGGGGATTCGTCCCCCAGGGCGGCGCCGGCCCGAAATATCTCTGCGTCAACGCCGACGAGGCCGAGCCGGGGACGTTCAAGGACCGCTTCGTCCTCCTCCGGGCCCCCCACCAGCTCCTCGAGGGCATGCTCATCACGGCCTTCGCGGTGGGCATCCGGTCGGCCTTCATCTATGTCCGCGGCGAGTACGCCCAGGTCGTCGCGGCGGCTGGAGGAGGCCATCGCCGAGGCCCGGGCCGCGGGATACGTCGGGCCGCGCGTCTTCGGCACGGATTTCGGCCTCGACGTCGTCGTCCACCACGGCGCCGGGGCCTACATCTGCGGCGAGGAGACGGCGCTTCTCGAATCGCTCGAGGGACGGCGCGGGCAGCCGCGCGTCAAGCCGCCTTTCCCGGCGGTCGTCGGCCTCTTCCGCTCGCCCACGGTCATCAACAACGTCGAAACGCTCGCCACCGTGCCCTCAGATCCTGGCCAACGGCGCGGATTGGTTCCTCGGCCGGGGCCTGGCCAAGGACGGCGGGACGCGGCTGTTGGCGTCAGCGGCGCCGTCCGGCGCCCCGGCACCTACGAGCTCGCCGTGGGGACGCCGCTCCGGGAGATCATCGAGGTCCACGCCGGCGGAGCGCCCGAAGGCCAGGTCATCAAGGCGGTCATCCCCGGCGGGCTTTCCGCGCCGGTCCTCACGGCCGGGGAGATCGACGTCGCCATGGACGTCGATTCCCTGGCCCGGGCGGGCTCCATGCTCGGCTCGGCGGGGATCATCGTCATCCCCGAGGGGACGCGCGATGCTCGACGTCCTTCACGCCACGGCCCGGTTCTACGCCCACGAATCCTGCGGCAAGTGCACGCCCTGCCGCATCGGGACGGCCTGGATCCTCAAGATCGTCGAGCGGCTGACGAGCGCGCGGAGGAGGCCCGGCCGATCTCGACCTCATCCTGCGCCTGGCCGACGGGATCAAGGGGCGCACGCTCTGCCCGCTCGGGGACGCGGCGGCCCTGCCCATCCACGCCCTGGTCACGAAGTTCCGCGGCGAGCTCGAACGGGCGGTGAGCCCGGTGAACGGGACGAAGACGATCGGCCTGACCATCGACGGCCGCGAGGTCCGGGCCGCCGAAGGGACGAACGTCCTCCGGGCCGCCGAACAGGCGGGCATCGCCATCCCGCATTTCTGCTTCCACCCCGGGCTCGAGGTCGAGGGCAGCTGCCGGATGTGTCTCGTCGAGATCGAGGGCCTGCCGAAGCTGGAGCTGTCCTGCTCGACCCCTGTCCGTGAAGGGCTGGTCGTCCGGACCGCGACGGAACGGGTCCGCGAGGCCCGCAAGGACGTTCTCGAGTTCCTCCTGGCCGAGCATCCGCTCGACTGCCCCATCTGCGACAAAGCGGGGGAGTGCCGCCTCCAGGATTACTACGATCTCCACGGGCTTTACGCCAGCCGGATGGTCGAGGCCCGGGAGCGGCGGGAGAAGAAGCTGCCGATCGGCCGGGGTCTCCTCCTCGACCGGGAGCGCTGCGTCCTCTGCACGCGCTGCGTCCGCTTCCTGCAGCAGGTCACGGGGACGGGGGAGCTCGGGATCTTCGAGCGCGCCGTCCGCTCCGAGGTCGGCGATCTTCGACGGAGCGCCCGTCGACAACAATTACTCCGGGAACCTGGTCGACATCTGCCCGGTCGGGGCCATCACGGCCGAGGATTTCCGGTTCAAGACCAGGGCCTGGTTCCTGGCGCAGGCGACCCTCGGTCTGCCCCCACTGCGGCCGCGGCTGCGCCGTCGTCGTCGAGTCCGTCGAGGGCTATCCGTTGAGGAGGAGCGAGAAGCGCGTCTATCGCGTCACGGCCCGCGAGAACCCGGCCGTCAACGGCTTCTGGATCTGCGACCTCGGCCGCGACGGGCGCCACGACATCGACGACGGACGGCACGCCGCGGTCGTGAAGAACGGCGCCCCGGCGCCGGGACTGTCCTGGCCGAGAAGCCCTCGCCGATGTCGCGGCGGCCATCCGGTCCGTTCCCGGACCGGAGCGGAGCCGACAGGATCGCGGTCATCCTGAACGCCCGCCTGACCTGCGAGGAACTGGCCCTGGCGAAGCGTCTCTTCGTCACCGGGCCTGGGCCTCCGCAAGGTCTTTTTCGCCGACCGGAAGCCCGGAGCCGGCCGACGAGCCTGCTCCTGACGGCCGAGCGCATGCCCAACGACAAGGGCGTCCTCGCGGCCGGATTCACGCCGCGGCTTCCCGCGCCTCGGCGAGCTCGCCGGCGCCGCGGTCCTGCTCGTCTTCGGGGAGTACCTTCTCGAGCACTTCGCCGAGGAGGAGATCGCCCGGGCCCTGGCCGGGGTGCCGGCGAAATATCTCTTCGCCGCCCACGCGGGCCCTCTCGACCGGCTTGTCGACGCCGTTTTCCCTGTCGCCGTTCCGGCTGAAAAATCAGGCACTTACATCAACACCGAGGGGGTCCGCCAGTCTTTCGCCCCGGCCGTCAGACCGTGCCCCGGGGTCGTCGGCGGAAGGCGCCATCCTGGCCTGCCTCGCCAACGCCCTCGGCATCGCCGCCGGAGAGACCGATGCTCGCTGACGTTCTCATCGTCCTCGTCAAGGTCGTGCTGACCCTGGTCTGGACGCTCCTCCTGGCCCTCTTCCTGACCTGGGTCGAGAGGAAGGAGAGCGCGGTGATGCAGGACCGCATCGGGGCCAACAGGGCTTCGGTGTTCGGGCTGAGGCTCTTCGGCCTCTTCCAGCCCTTCGCCGACGCCATCAAGATGCTCTTCAAGGAGGATTTCGCGCCGACCTTCTCCCAGCGGGCCCTCCACTGGCTGGCGCCGATCCTCTCCTTCTTCTTCGTCTCCGTGACCATGATCGCCGTGCCCTTCGGCGACACCATCCGCCTCTTCGGCCGCGCGATCCCGCTCCAGGTCGTCGACCTCAACGCGGCCGTCCTCTTCGTCCTGGCCATGCTCAGCCTGGGCATCTACGGGATCCTCGTCAGCGGCTGGGCCTCGTCCAACCGGTTCGCCCTGATCGGCAGCCTCCGCGGCGCCGCCCAGCTCGTGTCCTACGAGGTCGCCCTGGGTCTTTCGCTCGTCGGCCTGATCATGGTCTTCCCCTCGCTCAGCCTGTCGCGGATCGTCGATTACCAGGGCGGGCTCCTGTTCGGCTTCCTGCCCAAGTGGGGCATCTTCCTCCAGCCCCTCGGCTTCGCCGTCTTCTTCCTGGCCGGCATGGCCGAGACGAAGCGCGTCCCCTTCGACATGCCCGAGGGCGAATCCGAGATCATCGGCTTCTACACGGAGTACGGCGGGCTGAAGTTCGGCCTGTTCATGTTCACCGATTTCCTCGAGGTCATCGTCCTCGTCCGCGATGGCCACGACGCTCTTCTTCGGCGGCTGGCAGGTGCCCTGGCTCGGCGACGCGGGGTTCGCCTTCCCCTGGGGCGGCCGGATCGGCGTCGCGCCCTGGGCCGTGACCGTCCTCCGGGTCCTGTCCTTCAACCTGAAGGTCTTCTTCTTCTGCTGGCTCCAGATCCTGACCCGCTGGACCTACCCGCGCTTCCGCTACGACCAGGTCATGGACCTCGGCTGGAAGGTCCTCGTCCCCCTCGGCGTCGTCAACATCCTCGCGACCGGGCTCGTCCTGGCGGTGCGATAGGAGAGCCATGAGCAAAGCCTGGAGGGTCCTCAGGGAGATCGTCAGGGGGGCGGCCATCACGGCCCGCCATTTCTTCGTCAACATGACCTTCCACACGCTGCGGCTCTTCGGCATCCGGACGAAGAGAAGGGGAGCGGTGACCATCCAGTATCCCGAGGTCAAGAAGACGCTCTCGCCGCGCCACCACAGCCTCCACCGCATCCGGCCGCGCGCGGACGGCAAGCCGAGCTGCGTCGCCTGCATGCTCTGCGTCACGGTCTGCCCGTCGGAGTGCATCTACGTCGAGGCGGCCGAGGACCCGGACCCCGAGATCCAGAAGGTCCCGGCCAAGTTCGTCGTCGACCTCAACCGCTGCTGCTTCTGCGGCTTCTGCGTCGAGGCCTGCCCGGTCGACGCCATCCGCATGGACACGGGCGAGATCCGTCTGGCCTCGCGGACGCGGGCCGGGCTCGAGGTCCCGCTCGACAAGCCATGACCCCGCCTTCCGACCGGATCACGATCGGCGACATCGAGATCGTCCGTCTCCTCGACGGGACCTTCCGGGTCGACGGCGGGGCCATGTTCGGCGTCGTCCCCAGGACGCTCTGGGCGGCCAAGGCCGCGCCCGACCGCGAGAACAGGATCACCCTGGCCCTGAACTGCTACCTCGTGCGGACGCCGGGCGCGAACGTCCTCCTCGACACGGGGGTGGGACCGGACGTCGGCCGCCGCTACATCGACTTCTATTCCTTCGACCGCCGCCCGGGCCTCCTCGCGGCCCTCGCGGAGCTCGGGCTCGGTCCCGAGGACGATCGACATCGTCGTCAACAGCCACCTCCACTTCGACCACTGCGGCGGGAACACGGCCGAAGCAGGCCGACGGGACGTGGGCGTCCGCCTTTCCCCGGGCCCGCTACGTCGTTCAGCGGGGCGAGTGGGAACAGGCCCTCCACCCCGTCGAGCGGGACAGGCCGAGCTACATGCCCGCGAGGCTCAAGCCTTTGGCCGAAACGGACCGCCTCGTCCTGCTCGACGGCGACGGCCCCATCGCCCCCGGCCTCGAGGCCGTCCTCGTCGGCGGCCATACGGCCCACCACCAGGGGGTCAAGGTCGCGTCCGGCGGCCGGACGTTCTTCTATGCCGCCGACGCCGTCCCCACGGCGGCCCACGTCGACCTCGATTACATCATGAGCTTCGATCTCTATCCCGCCGATACGTTCGAGGCCAAGAAGGCCCTCCTGGCCCGGGCCGAGGCCGAGGATTGGATCCTCGGCTTCAGCCACGATCTCGGGATCCCCTTCGGGTCCCTGCGACGCGCCGGGAAGCGGCTCGATGTCGTCCCCGCGGCCGCGGGCAAAAACGATTGACTTTTCCGGGGCCCGTCTTTATGATGAGGCTTCTAATTTTCGAGGAGGTTGTTCATGAAGAAAGTCACCGTCGAAGAGCTGCTGGCCAAGGCCCAGCAGCCTTCCCTGGACGCCCCGAGGCTCCACAAGTTCTACAAGGGCAAGATGGGCACCGCCGTGAAGTGCCGCGTCCGCGATTTCAACGATTTCGCGATCTGGTACACGCCCGGCGTCGCCGCGGTCTGCAAGGAGATCGCCGCCGACAAGGACAAGGCCTACGAGTACACCAACAAGTGGAACTCCGTGGCCGTCATCAGCGACGGCACGCGCGTGCTCGGCCTGGGCGACATCGGCCCCGAGGCCGGCCTGCCGGTCATGGAAGGCAAGGGGATCCTCTACAAGTACCTGGGCGGCGTCGACGCCTTCCCCATCTGCCTCGACGAGAAGGACCCGGACAAGATCATCGAGATCGGCCGCGCCCTCCAGCCGTCCTTCGGCGGCTTCAACCTCGAGGACATCTCCCAGCCCAAGTGCTTCCGGATCCTCGACGAGCTGCGCGCGAAGTGCGAGATCCCGGTCTGGCACGACGACCAGCAGGGCACGGCCTGCGTCACCGTGGCCGGCCTGATCAACGCCCTCAAGCTCGTCAAGAAGGACATCGCCGAGGCCAAGGTCACGGTCGTCGGGGCCGGCGCTTCGGGCATCAACATCGCCCGCATGATCATGGCCGCCGGGGCCAACGGGGCGAACATGCTCTCGGTCGACTCCAAGGGCATCCTGTCCCGCGACCGGGCCGACAAGGAGAACCTCCAGAAGAACTTCAAGGAGAAGTGGGACCTCTGCCTGAGGACCAACCCCAAGAGCCGCCAGGGCTCGATCCCCGACGCCATCGCGGGCGCCGACGTCCTCGTCTGCGTCTCGACGCCCGGGCCCGGCACGATCAAGCCCGAATGGATCACGACCATGGCCAAGGACGCCATCGTCTTCGCCGAGGCCAATCCCATCCCCGAGATCTGGCCCTGGGAGGCGAAGGAGGCCGGCGCCCGCATCGTCGCGACGGGCCGGTCCGATTTCCCGAACCAGGTCAACAACTCCCTCGGCTTCCCCGGCATCTTCCGGGGCGCCCTGGACGTCCGGGCCAAGACGATCACCGACGAGATGTGCATCGCCGCCGCCCGCGAGCTGGCCAAGGTCGCCGAGGACAAGGGCATCCACGAAGAGTACATCATCCCGAACATGGACGAGTGGGAGGTCTTCCCGCGCGAGGCCGTGGCCGTCGGCAGCATGGCCATCAAGCAGGGCGTGGCCCGGTTCAACTTCCCGGCCGACGTCCGCCTCAAGATGGCCGAGGACATCATCAGAGCCTCCCGCGAGGACGTCCAGAAGAAGATGCGGGAAGGCATCATCGTCGACCCGGACAAATAAGCCCGGGCCTCGAGAAACGCCGTGGAACCGGAGGGGGGAGGGGAACGCGGGTTCCCCTCCGCCTTTTTTTCCGCCGATTTGACAAAGGTTCCCCGGTTGTGCTATATCTGGCCCCACATCAGGACATATCTATCACACGGCGCCTATCTCACGTTATTCATACAAAAGATACCAAAGGAGGTACAATCATGAAAAACATCGTGAAAGGCTTAACGCTGGCGCTCATCGTCGTGTTCGTGTTCACGAGCTGCGCCAAGCAACCCACTCAGCTGATGGATTCCGCCAAGGCCGCCATCCAGGGCGTCATCGACGCCAAGGGCGGGGTCTACGCGAAGGACGAGCTGAACAAGCTTCAGGGCGACCTCCAGGCCGCTCTGGACGCCGTCACGGCCCAGGCCAAGAAGTTCTTCAAGAAGTACGGCCCGGCCAAGGAAATGCTGACCAAGGTCGTCGCCGACGCCGACGGCGTCAAGGCCCTCATCCCCGGACGGATCGCCGAGGCCAAGGCCGCCGCCGAGAACGCGATGAACGAAGCCAAGATGGCCATCGAACAGGCCAAGGCCCTCCTCGAGAAGGCCCCCAAGGGCAAGGGCACCAAGGCTGACATCGAAGCCATGAAGGCCGACCTGGCCGGGATCGAGATGGCCGTCGCCGACGTCGACAGCGCCATGATGGGCGAGGACTATTTCGGCGCCAAGGACAAGGCCGTCGTCATCAAGGACAAGGCCGCCGCGATCATCGAGCAGGTCAACGCCGCCATCGCCAAGATCAAGCGGTAAGTCGCCTGACCTTGAGGCTCAGCCGAACAGCCGCCATTCTCCTGGCTGTTTTGGTTTTTGGTTGTCGAACCGCGCCGGTCCCACCGGAGGTTCTTGAAGCCGACCTTCAGGAACAGGACCTTCGGGGGGCCGGTGCTTCTCTTTTCGCCGGCCAGGAGCACGCGGCCTATCTCCAAACCCTGAATTCCGCCCGCCGGACCCTCGAGAGGGAGAACCTCAAGCTGGGCTGGCTGCGCGATTACGGAAGGTCCGCGCGGAGTACGCGGCCGTCCTGCGCACGGGCGCGTCCCTCCGATCGGCGGTTCAAGCCCTCGTGTCACGGAAAGCCTCGGCCCTGTCCGATTCGGCCGAGGCGGTCCGCCGCCGGCTGCGGACGCTCGATGAACTGACGCTCTCGCTCGTCGAGCGGGGCGTCGCCCGGAACCGCCTGACCCGGGCCTCCCTGGCCCTCGTGGAGGCCGATGCCCTGATCAAGCAGGCCCGGTTCGAGGAGGCGGCGGCGAGGCTCGGCCAGGCCTCGAGCCTGGCCGCGGACGCCGAGCGGGCCGTCATCTCCCACATCTCCCGCTATCTCGACCCGGCCCAGGTCACGAGCTGGAAGCGCGCCGCCGAGGAGACCATCGCCGATTCGAAGAAGCGCGGCGTCACGGCCCTGATCGTCAGCAAGCTGGAGCGCCGGCTGGCGGTCTACAAGAACGGCAGCCTGTACAGGACGTACGACGTCGGGCTGGGCTTCAACGGCCTGGCCGACAAGCGCTTCGCCGGCGACAACGCCACCCCCGAGGGCCGCTACAGGATCATCCGGAAGATCCCCTCGAGCCTGTACTACAAGGCCCTGCTCATCGACTACCCGAACGACGAGGACCGGCGCTCCTTCGCCCGGGAGAAGGCCCGGGGGGCGATCCCCCGCGCCGTGGGCATCGGCGGCGACGTCGAGATCCACGGCGGCGGCCAGGACAGCCTGACCCGGGGCTGCATCTCCCTCGACAACCACGAGATGGACGAGCTCTACGGCCTCGTCGCGGTCGGGACCCCGATCACGATCATCGGGACGATGGAGCTCGAGAATTACGTCATCAAGGCGATCAGGGACAACTGACATGACCATCAAACGCCTTCTCATCGCCGCGGCGGCCCTGGCCTACCTCGGCTTTCTGGCCGTCCTGGGGGCTTCGTATTTCATCGGCCTCAAGCAGGCCTCGGCCTGGCCGCCGGCGGGACAGGAACAGGCCATCGCGGACAAGGACCTGCCCAAGGTCGAGAAGAACGTCCAGCAGCTGGAGAAGAGGATGACCGGGCTCCTGCCGAAGGGCCTGTACATCGTCATCGACACGGCCGAGAACAGGCTCGACCTCAAGGACGGGAACAAGGTCGTCCGATCGGCCGTCGTCTCCTGCGGCAGCGGCGTCGTCCTCGAGGAGCCGGGCGGGAAGAAGCGGAGCTGGGTCTTCGACACGCCGCGCGGCGAGTTCAGCGTCAAGACCAAGATCACGAATCCCTATTGGGTCAAGCCGGACTGGGCCTTCATCGAGGAAGGGGAGACCATCCCCAGAGGGATGGAGGACCGGATCGAGGCCGGGACGCTCGGCGACTACGCCCTCGGCTTCGGCCAGGGCTACTTCATCCACGGCACCCTCTACACGCGGCTGCTCGGCCGGAACGTCACCCATGGGTGCGTCCGGGTCGGGGACGAGGACCTCAAGGCCGTGTTCAAAGCGGCGTCGGTCGGCACGAAGATCTATATCTATTGAAGCGGCGAACCATGAAAAAGATAGCGGCACTGGGGATCATCGCGGCGGCCGGACTGGGCGGCCTGGTCTGGGCGGCCGGGGCGGACAAGGCGGGGCTGGCGAAGAAGCAGCAGGCCCTCAACGCGGAGTACAGCCTGGCCAAGGAGGCGAATTTCTACTTCGTCTTCGACGTCCCCGGCCGGAAGCTCGAGCTGAGGGTCCGGGGGATGGTCGCTCAGGACCTGGCCGCTCCGATCGATGAGGTTCTGGGGAGAGCCGCATTTCTCCGGGCTCCGTCGAGCTGGCCCGAAAGACGGCGCTCAAGGCGCCCGAGCGGATCGTCATCAAGCCCGGAGAGACCGAGGAGCCGGCGCCCGCGCCGGCCCCGGCGGCCAAGCCTGCCGCGGCAGGGGCGGCCGCGACCGCGGCGGATTTCGAGCTTGAGGCCCTGGAGCTCAGGGACATGCCGAAGCGGTTCCAGCTCGGCTTCGACAACGGGCTCAACGTCACCGTCAGGGCGAAAGACGGCGGGTCCCGGGGCCTCGGGGGCACGTTGAGGGACGCCTGGCACTGGTACATCGATCTTCCCCTTAGGAATCTCTTCGGGGCGAAGGAAGGGCAGGCCGTCTGCCGAGTTGGAGCTCGTCTTCGAGGATGAGAAGGACGCCCAGTCGATCTATTGGCATTTCTTCGACGGGATCAAGGGCATTATCCTCTAAACCTGTTTATAATCAAGTAGATTACAGAATATTGGACTTTTTTTGATTTAGACTTGACAACATAGTACTAAGATTTTATAATGTTATGGCACTAAATCAAAGCCATCAGGAGAATCGACATGGGTAAGATCATCGGCATCGACCTGGGCACGACGAATTCCGTCGTCGCCATACAGGAAGGCGAAAAGACGACCGTCATCCCCAATGAGGAGGGCGGCCGGACGACCCCGTCCGTCGTCGCGTTCTCGGCCAAAGGCGAGATCCTGGTCGGGCAGGTCGCCAAGAGACAGCGGGTGACGAACCCCGAAAACACGATCTATTCGATCAAGCGTTTCATGGGCCGGCGGTTCGGCGAGGTCGGCCAGGAGATCAAGCAGGTCCCGTTCAAGGTCACCGAGGCCCAGAACGCCGACGTCCGCGTCGAGGCGCACGGCAAGATGTACGCTCCGCCGGAGATCTCGGCGTTCATCCTCCAGAAGCTGAAAAAGGCCGCCGAGGACTATCTCGGGGAGAAGGTCGATCGCGCCGTCATCACCGTGCCGGCGTATTTCAACGACAGCCAGCGCAAGGCCACCAAGGACGCCGGCCAGATCGCCGGGCTCAAGGTCGAGCGGATCATCAACGAGCCGACGGCCGCGGCCCTGGCCTACGGCATGGACAAGAAGAAGGACGAGACGATCGCCGTCTACGACTTCGGCGGCGGCACGTTCGACATCTCGATCCTCGAGGTCGGCGAAGGCGTCGTCGAGGTCAAGGCGACCAACGGCGACACGCACCTCGGCGGCGACGATCTCGACCAGCGGGTCCAGGACTGGATCGTCCAGGAATTCCGCCGCGAGTCGGGCATCGACCTGACCCGGGACAAGATGGCCATCCAGCGGCTCAAGGAAGCGGCCGAGAAGGCCAAGGTCGAGCTTTCGACCACCATGGAATCCGAGATCAACCTGCCCTTCATCACCGCCGACGCGACCGGGCCGCGGCATCTGCTGATGAAGCTGACCCGGGCCAAGCTCGAGCAGCTCTGCGAGGACCTCGTCCAGCGCTCCGTCGCCCCGGTCCGCCAGGCCCTGGCCGACGCCAACCTCAAGGCCTCCGACATCCACGAGGTCATCCTCGTCGGCGGCCAGACCCGGATGCCCCGCATCCAGCAGCTCGTCCACGAGCTCTTCGGCCGGGAGCCCCACAAGGGCGTCAACCCGGACGAGGTCGTCGCCGTGGGCGCGGCCATCCAGGGCGGCGTCCTGTCGGGCGACGTCAAGGACGTCCTCCTGCTCGACGTCACCCCGCTGACGCTGGGCATCGAGACGCTGGGCGGCGTGTTCACCCGGATGATCACCCGCAATACGACCATCCCGACCAAGAAGACGGAGATCTTCTCGACCGCTTCGGACAACCAGCCGAGCGTCGAGATCCACGTCCTTCAGGGCGAGCGCGAGATGGCCAGCTACAACAGGACGCTCGGCAAGTTCCACCTGGACGGCATCCCGCCGGCCCCCCGGGGCATCCCCAAGGTCGAGGTGACCTTCGACATCGACGCCAACGGCATCCTCCACGTCTCGGCCAAGGACCTCGGCACGGGCAAGCAGCAGGCCATCACCATCACCGGGCACAGCGGGCTCGACGAGAAGGAGATCAACCGCATGGTCAAGGACGCCGAATCCAACGCCGCCGAGGACAAGAAGCGGCGGGAAACGGTCGATGCCCGCAACCACGCCGACCAGCTCGTCTGGAGCATGGAGAAGCTGCTCCGCGAGAACAAGGACAAGGTCCCCGCCGAAGAGGCCGACCGCGTGCAGAAGGAGATCGATAACACCAAGCAGGCCATTGAATCGGACGACCTCGAGCGCATCCGCAAGGCCATCGAGGACCTGTCGAACGCGTCGCACAAGCTGACCGAGATGATGTACCGCCAGGCGGGTCCGCAGCCCGGGCCCGAAGCCGGGGCGGGCGCGGGCCCCGGATACCAGTCCGGCGGCCAGCAGCCGCCCTCCGGCGGCGACGGGCACGGCGGCGGACGAAGGCGAGGTCATCGACGCCGAAGTCGTCGACGAGGGCGACAAGAAGAAATAGGCCCGGCGGCCTCTGACGGATAGATCGGGACCCCGCGGGCCCGACGACTGTCCGAGGTGCGGTAATGGCGAAAGATTATTATCAGGTCCTGGGGGTCGCCAGGGGAGCGGCCCTGCCCGACATCAAGAAGGCCTACCGCAAGCTGGCCCGGAAATACCACCCCGACCTCAATCCCGGGGACAAGACGGCCGAGGCCCGGTTCAAGGAGATCCAGGAGGCCTACTCGGTCCTGAGCGACCCGAAGAAGCGGGCCCAGTACGACCAGTTCGGCGACCTCGGCGGGGTCGCCGCCGGGCGCGGGCCCGGGCGGCGGGCCGGGGAGGCCGGGGTTCGAAGGCTTCGATTTTTCGGACTACGGCTCGTCGACCTTCCGGGATTTCTTCGAGAACCTCTTCAGCGGGGGCGGCGGGGTCCGCGGCGCCGAAGCCGCCGCCGGCGGTCCCGAGCGCGGCGAGGACCTCCAGTACTCGATGCAGATCGGGTTCGAGGACGCCATCCACGGCGTCCAGACCCGCATCCGCGTCAACCGCCAGGCCGCCTGCCAGCCCTGCGGCGGGCAAGGCCGCGCCGCCGGGTCGCGCAAGCGGCCCTGCCCGAGCTGCGGCGGCAGCGGCCGCGGCACCGTCCAGCGCGGCTTCATGAAGTTCTCGAGCGCCTGCCCGGCCTGCGGCGGCACGGGGCAGACCCCCGGCGAAGCCTGTCCGGCCTGCGGCGGTCAGGGCGCCGTCCAGATCTCCGACCTCATCTCCGTCCGCATCCCCGCCGGGGTCGACGACGGCTCCAAGGTCCGCGTCCCGGGCCGGGGCAACGCCGGGCGGAACGGCGGCCCTCCGGGCGACCTCTTCATCGTCATCGAGGTCGCGCCGCACGCCTATTTCCGGCGGGAAGGGGCGAATATCTCGGTCCGGGTGCCCATCTCGGTCCCGGAGGCCACGCTGGGGGCCAAGATCGAGGTGCCGACCCTCTGGGGCAAGACGACCATCCGCATTCCGCCCGGGACGAGATCGGGCCAGAAGTTCCGCATCAAGGAGCAGGGCGCTCCGGTCGCGGGCCGCAAGGGCCGCGGCGACGAGTACGCCGAGGTCTACATCGTGCCGCCGCCGTTCGACAACGAGCGCATCCGGGAGATGATGAAGGAGCTGGAAAAGATCTCGGGGCCGAACCCGAGGGAAACGAGCGGGATGAACTGACATGAAAAAAGCGCGCAAGGAAACGAAGAAGGCGGCCGGTTCGTACTATCATATCTCCAGCGTCGCCGAGATGTACAAGATCCATCCCCAGACCCTCCGGCTCTACGAAAGGGAGGGCCTGCTCGCGCCCGTCCCGGAGCTCCGGCAACACCCGCCTCTACTCGGCCGAGGACATCAAGCGGCTGGAGATCATCCTCAACCTCATCCGCGACCTCGGCGTGAACCTGGCCGGGGTCGAGGTCATCCTCAACATGAGGGACAAGATCGAGCGGATCGAGGCCGAGGTCGCCGATTTCCTCGACTACGTCCGGCGGGAGTTCTTCCAGGGCAAGGAAGAGGAGTTCGAGGCCCGGCGCCGGGCCCTCGTCAGCGTCCGGCCGGGCGGCGTCGTCAAGGTCAAGCCCCGGAGCGAGTGAGGGATGGATTATCGGGACCTCTTCGACTCGAGGAACATCAAGCATTACCTCGAGGAGATCTCCAAGTTCCCGGCCCTGACCGAGGAGGAGGAGAAAGCGCTCGGGGAAAGGATCCGCGGCGGGGACCAGGAGGCCCTCCAGCTCCTCGTCAAGTCCAACCTCAAGTTCGTCGTCTCCTACGTCAAGAAGTACCGGGGCATGGGGCTGGGCCTGCTCGACCTCATCGACGAGGGGAACGTCGGGCTGATCGAGGCCGCCAAGCGCTTCGACCCCACCCGGGGCGTCCGCTTCGTCTCCTACGCCGTCTGGTGGATCCGCCAGGCCATCATCCACGCCCTGACGCTGTACTCGCGCATCACCCGCATCCCCCAGAAGCTGGCCGACCAGATCTCCCTGATGAAGAAGAAGACGGCCGAGATCAAGGGCGAGCTGGGGCGCGACCCGACCCGGGAGGAGATCGCCAAGGCCATGGGGGTGACGGAGTCCGACGTCGAGGACCTCGAGATCCTCGGCGAGCGCAATGTGTCCCTGAGCGACAAGCCCGACGAGGACGACCGGGAAGTCGAGGACAAGATCAGCGACGCCTCATCCCCCTCGGTCGAGTACCAGATCATCAAGTCCTCGGTCCAGACGCAGATCCGGGAGATCCTCGGGGAACTGGATGAGAAAGAGGCACTTGTGCTAAAATTGCGCTTCGGGCTGGACGACGACCGGCCGCGGACCCTCCAGGAGATCGGCGACCAGCTGAAGCTGACCCGGGAGAGGATCCGCCAGATCGAGCAGAAGGCCATGCGCAAGCTCGGCCGGTCGCACAAGCTCCAGCACCTCAGAGGATATTTGAATTGAGCGAACAGGCGGTCTGCGGCAAGTGCCAGGGGACGGGCTGGCTCCTCGAGGACGCCGGCGGCTCCCAGGTGGCCAAGCGGTGCGCCTGCTACGGCGAGCGCTGGAAGCAGTCCCTGTTCGACCAGGCCAACATCCCGCGGCGCTACCAGACCTGCACCCTGGACAATTTCGAGGTCCATAACGATTCCCACCGGGACGCGCTCAAGATCTCGCGGCAGTTCGTCAAGAACTACCCGGCCCAGGACGTCGGCCTGCTCTTCATCGGCCCCTGCGGCGTGGGGAAGACCCACCTGGCCGTGGCCATCATCCAGGAGCTCATCCGGACCAAGGACGCCTCCTGCATCTTCTACGATTTCCGCGACCTCATCCGGGAGATCCAGAGCACCTTCACCCCCGACTCGACGCTGTCCGAATCCGACGTGCTGACGCCGGTCTTCTCGTCCGAGGTCCTCGTCCTCGACGAGCTCGGGGCGAAGCGGACGACGGCCTGGGTCGAGGAGACGGTCTTCTACATCATCAACCACCGCTACAACCACAAGAAGCTGACCCTCTTCACGACGAACTACCCCGACACCGACGAGGAAGAGGACAAGCGCGATTCGTTCTACAAGAAGGGCGGCGACACCCTCATCGACCGCATCGGCGTCCGGCTCCGGTCGCGCATCTACGAGATGTGCAAGGTCGTCGAGATCGGGGGCGACGACTACCGCAAGATGGCCAAGCAGGCCAGCTACCGGTTCTGAGTCGGGAGCATCCCCGGGGGGGACGGGCCCTTTAACCGAGCGAACCGTCCTTGCCTTTTTACCCTCTTTTTGCTAAATTACCTCAGCCTGCTCCTCGGTAGCTCAATCGGCAGAGCGGGTGGCTGTTAACCACTAGGTTGCAGGTTCGAGTCCTGCCCGAGGAGCCATTTCTTCTTCCCCGACCTCTCCGCTTGCATTCCTCGTTCGCTTTTCCGTATGATGGGCCGCAGAGAGAGGGGTTCCGTACCATGAGAGGGAAAACCGGCCTTTTCCTGTTGGCCTCTATAGCCTCGGCCATCGCCTTTCTGAGCCTCACGAGCTGCGGGGCCAAGGGACCCGACAACGACGACACGACACCCAAGCCCTACACCTGCAGCGGGACCCCGGCGACCTGCCTGAGGCTCGGCAGCGGCTGGACCTATGAAGGCGTGATCCTGAGCATGAGCCAGACCGGGAACGGCGGGTCCCGATCCCCGTCGTCATCCGGCTCGACGACGGCCGCTACCGCCTCTATTATGCGGTCGCCGACACCCCGAACGATCCCGATTGGTGGGGCATGGTCAGCTGGATCTCCGACGACGGTTTGAATTTCACGAAAGAAGCGGGCTATCGATTCGAAGGATATACACTCTTCGGGCACTGGATCGTCCGCAATCCCGACGGCTCTTTCCGGATGTACTGGCTCGATCAAAAACAGGGGCAGGTCAACGCCATGGGTTATAAGGCCGTCAAGAGCGCCCTGTCCGCGGACGGCGGCTGGACCTTCATCGCTGAGCCGGGAGAGAGGCTGACCTATTCGGGCACGGGATACGAGACGAACGGGATCGGAGTCGGCCGGGTCCTCCTCCTCGCCGAACGGCCAGATTCCGGATGTACTATGGCGGGATCGAGCGATTACGGCCGGATCCTGAGCGCCATCTCGGCCGACGGCCTGAGCTTCACCCGGGAAGACGACGTCCGGCTCGACAAGCTCTGCCCCGCGGAAGGCGGGGCTCCCGGCGTGACCCCCGTCGTCGATGCTCTGGGCACGACCCATACGTTCCTTTGGGGAACGCGGTGCACCGGCAATTATGAGAACTCCAAAGCGGGCCTTTTCGACGGCACGACGACCGACGGCCTGACCCTGAGCATCGCCTCCGTCGCCCTTCGTCGCAGGGCTACTCCAAGGACGGGACCATGAGCACCATGGTCGGACCCCAGGACCACACCGTCGTCCAGACCCCCCAGGGCTTGAGGGTCTATTTTATCCTCTACGGGCCGGGCGGGATCGTCCCCGAGACGGCCCTCTACAGCGTCATCAACACATCGATCAAGTAGGCCGTCCGGCAGGCCCCGACGGGGGCCCTTCCACCGGACCGGAGCGGCTCGATGCCGTCGCCCGGCTTAACATAAAATTGTCCGAGTCTTAATCGCTCCTTAACGCGCTCTCCTTATGATGCGGGTGTCGAAAACTCAAAAAGGAGACATAAGGATGCGAAAAGCCCTGAGAACGATCCGGGACCTCGTCCTCGGCCTCATGATGCTTCCCATGGTCACCATCATGAGCCTGATGGCCCAAACCACCACGCCCCCGCCCCAGACCTTTTCCGCCACGATCTACCTCGATTACAGGTCCTTCCTGTCCAATGCCGGACCGGTCACCCTCAAGCCGGCCCTGGACACCACGGCCTACCTCAACAACCAGTTCGTCTTCCGCCGGGCCTATTTCACCTACGAGAACAAGATCAACGACAACCTGAAGTTCCGCTTCCGCGTCGACGCCGACAACACGGCCAACGTCACCGGCGTCACGCTGACGGGCTCCCCGGTCGCGGGCGTCACCCTGAGCAAGGACGACAAGCTGCGCCCCTTCATCAAGCACATCTACCTCGAGTACGCCAACTTCCTCGTCCCCAAGATGGTCCTGAACGTCGGCATGATCGAGACCCTGACCTTCAAGCCGGCCGAGGAGCGCTGGGGCCTGCGCAGCGTCGCCAAGACCCTCGTCGACGGCTACCAGGACATCACCAAGGCGAACATCGCCGTCGACGAGCGCCGACATCGGGGCGTCCCTGAAGTATTCCATCGCCAAGTATTTTCGCCTGGCGGCCGGGTACTACAACGGCTCCGCACTACTCCCACGCCGAGACCGACGGATACAAGGAAGTCGAGCTCCAGGCCCAGTTCACGCCCGATGGCCGGGCTCTCGTTCGTCGGCTACTACGACTACGAGCGGAAGCCCCGGTCGCGTCCCTTCCGGCCGAGCTCAAGCCCGGCGCCGCGACCTACAAGGTCGACGCCTTCTTCGAGATGGTCAAGAACCTGGTCATCGGCGGCGAATGGTTCACCTTCAAGGCCGACCTCAACCAGACCGCCGGGGAAAAGTACGACCGGAGCGGCTGGTCCGCCTTCGGCCGCTACGCGGTCAAGCCCGACAAGCTCCAGCTGTTCGCGCGCTACGACAGCTACATGCCCAACAGCCTCGACCGGGACCTCGACATGAGCCTGGTCATCGCCGGCTTCGACTGGGCGCCCTATCATGCCAGCTGGAAGCTTCAGCCCAACGTCTGGTTCTACAGCTATAAGAACGGTCTCCGCTACAACGCCAGCGCCACGACGAACAGCGACGTCGTCTTCAACCTGACGTTCTTCCTGTCCTTCTAGGCGCTGTCCAGCGGATATTTATCGAAGGAGAATGAACATGAAAAAGATCACCCTCATCGCCCTCGCGACCCTGGTCCTTCTGGGCGGCCTGCTCTTGGGCGCCAAGATGATCCAGATCAAGGGCTCGGACACCATGGTCAACCTCGTCCAGATCCTGGCCGAGGAGTTCATGGCCAAGACCCCCGGAACGGCCATCGCCGTCCTCGGCGGCGGCTCCGGCACCGGCATCACCGGCCTCATCAACCAGACCTGCGACATCGCCAACAGCTCCCGCGAATGGAAGCCGAAGGAGATCGACCAGGCCTGGGACAAGGGCGTCAGCCCGAGGTTCTTCGTCGTGGCCGTCGACGGCCTGAGCATCATCGTCAACGAGAAGAACCCGATCGACCAGCTGACGGTGGCCCAGGTCGGCGCCCTGTATCGGGGCGAGGTCAAGAACTGGAAGGCCGTCGGCGATTTCGCCGGCCGCGGTCTCCCTCTACGGCCGTCAGTCCAACTCCGGCACCTACGTCTTCATGCAGGAGTTCGTCCTGGGCAACAAGAACTACTCGACCGACATGAAGGAAATGAACGGCAACGCCCAGATCATCGAGGGCGTCCTTCAGGACGAAGGCGCCGTCGGCTACGTCGGCGTCGGGTACCTCTTCGACGAGAACAAGCAGATCCGCAAGGGCCTCAAGGTCCTCAAGATCTCCAAGGAGCCCGCCGGCACGGGCTTTCTGCCGACCGACAAGGCGGCCGTCGATTCCGGGGCCTATCCGATCTCGCGGCCCCTCTACATGGCCACGAACGGCAAGCCCAAGGGCGACGCGGCCAGGCTCCTGAGCTGGATCGTCGGCCCCGAGGGCCAGGCCATCGTCGAGCGCGAGGGGTTCTTCACGATCGGCGAAGGCAAGTACAAAGCCGCCAACGACAAGAACTTCAAGTGAGTTGACGGCTCCCGGGAATTGGCACGAAGTTCGCAGAGAGAAGGCCTTGATCGAGCGATGCGAAACAAGAAGCGTCGAGACTTCAAAGAAGCCGCGATCAAGGCCTTCTTCTTCACCTGCGGCATCCTGGCCGTCCTCGTTCTCGCCGGCATCTTCCTGACGCTCCTCACCACGGCCGTCCCGGCCTTCCGGGAGATCAAGCTCTCCGAGTTCCTGGGCAACACCCGATGGGACCCCACCTCTCCGGAAAAAGCGGAGTACGGCCTTCTGTCCATGATCGTGAGCACCCTCATGGTCACCGCCGGCGCCCTGCTCCTGGCCGTCCCGATCGGGATCGGCGTCGCGGCCTATCTCTCCGACGTCGCCCATTGGCGCGTCCGGGAGATCCTCAAGCCCGTCGTCGAGATCCTGGCCGGGATCCCCTCGGTCGTCGTCGGCTTCCTCGGCATCGTCCTGTTCGGCCCGGCCCTGGCCAAGCTCTTCCATACCGGCAACGGCCTGAACGCCCTCAACGGCAGCGTCCTTCTGGCCATCATGTCCCTGCCGACGATCATCAGCATCTCCGAGGACTCCCTCAACGCCGTGCCCAGGGCCTACAACGAGGCCTCCCTGGCCCTCGGCGCCTCCCGCTGGCAGACC
The DNA here is from genome assembly GCA_963843505.1 of Candidatus Aminicenantota bacterium. Classification (GTDB taxonomy): domain Bacteria; phylum Acidobacteriota; class Aminicenantia; order Aminicenantales; family Saccharicenantaceae; genus RBG-16-66-30. The sequence continues at coordinate 685,468 of CAWJKR010000008.1, forward strand.
CTCTTCCGGGTCAAGCTGCCGGCCGCCCTGTCCGGGCATCATCGCCGCCTGTCATGCTCGGCATGGGCCGGGCCATCGGCGAGACCATGACCGTCCTCATGGCCACCGGGCAACGCCCGGTCCTTCCCCCACGGGTTCCTGCGATCCGTCCGGACCATGACCGCGAACATCGCCATCGAGCTCGGCGAGGTGCCCTACTACACGACCCACTACTACGCGCTCTTCGCCATCGGCCTCGTCCTCTTCGTCATGACCTTCGTCGTCAACCTCGTCGCCGACGTCGTTCTCCGCAAGTATCAGGAGAGGGAACGATGAAACAGGCCACCCGGAAGAGGATCGCCCAGGCCGCCGGCTTCCTGGCCCTGCGGCTGGCCATGGGCCTCGTCCTGGCCGTCCTCGTCCTCTTCCTCTACGACATCGGCACGAAGGGCGGCGGGGCGATCTCCTGGGAGTTCCTGTCGCCAGGCCCCGCGCAAGGGCATGACCGAGGGCGGCATCTTCCCGGCCATCTTCGGGACGTTCCTGGTGACGGTCATCACCGGCCGTCCTGGCCGTCCCGCTGGGCATGTCCGCCGCGATCTACCTTCAACGAATACGCCAAGCAGAACCGCCTGACCGGGCTCATCCGGCTCTCCATCCGCAACCTCTCGGGCGTGCCTTCGATCGTCTACGGACTCTTCGGCGTCATCCTGTTCGTCAACATCATGCGTTTCGGGACGTCGGTCCTGTCGGCCGGATTGACCCTCGGCCTCATGACCCTGCCCTGGACGATCACGGCCAGCGAGGAGGCCCTGAAGACCATCCCGAACTCCTACCGCGAGGGCGCCCTGGCCCTGGGGGCGACGAAGTGGCAGATCGATCCGGACCAACGTCCTGCCCTACGCCGTCCCCGGCATGCTGACCGGGACCGTCCTCGGCCTGGCCCGGGCGGCGGGCGAAACGGCGCCGATCCTGTTCACCGGGGCGGCCTTCTATCTGCCGTTCCTCCCCAAGTCCCTCGGCGACCAGTTCATGGCCCTGCCCTACCACCTCTACATCATGGCCACGCAGCACCACGCCATCGTCCAGGTCCGGCCGCTGGCCTACGGCACGGCCCTCGTCCTGATCGTCCTCGTCCTGGGCATGAACATGACGGCCGTCATCATCCGCTACCGGCTGAGAAGGAAACAGCGATGAGCAGCGCGGAGAATCCCGATCAAGATCCAGGCGCGGAACCTCGACTTCTATTACGGCGCGACCCGGGCCCTCAAGAACGTCACGATCGATTGCCACGCCCGCAAGGTCACCGCCATCATCGGCCCCTCCGGGTGCGGCAAGTCGACCTTCATCCGGACCCTCAACCGCATGAACGACGTCATCCCGGGGACGCGGATCGAGGGGAAGATCCTCCTCGACGGCCAAGACATCAACGCCCCGGACGTCGACGTCGTCGAGCTGCGTCGCCGCGTCGGCATGGTCTTCCAGAAGCCCAACCCCTTTCCCAAGTCGATCTTCGACAACATCGCCTACGGCCTCCGGATCAACGGGCTGAGGGACAGGCGGACGCTCGAGGACGATCGTCGAGAAGAGCCTGCGGGGCGCCGCCCTCTGGGACGAGGTCAAGGACCGGCTCGACGAGAACGCCTTCGCCCTGTCCGGCGGCCAGCAGCAGCGCCTCTGCATCGCCCGGGCCCTGGCCGTCGAGCCCGAGGTCATCCTCTTCGACGAGCCCTGCTCGGCCATCGATCCCATCGCCACGGCCAAGATCGAGGACTTGATAGAGAACCTGAAGATCACGGTACACTGTCGTCATCGTGACCCACAACATGCAGCAGGCGGCCCGCGTCTCCGATTACACGGCCTTCATGATGCTCGGGGAGCTCGTCGAGTTCGACGTCACCGAGAAGATCTTCACCAACCCGTCAGAACAAGCTCACCGAGGACTACATCACGGGCCGGTTCGGATGAGCCGGGGCCGACCGGACCGGGGAGGCACACCGATGGACAAAGCGGAACGCCCGTTCGACGAAGAGCTGAAAGAGCTCAAGGAAAAGCTCCTCGAGATGGCCGCCCGGGCCGAGGAGCAGATCGCCCTGGCCATCCGCGGGCTCAAGGACCGGGAGGAGAAGCCATGGCCTGCCAGGTCCTCGACCGCGAGGAGGCCATCAACCTGCTGGACATCGAGATCGACGAGATGTGCCTGCAGGCTCCTGGCCCTGCGCCAGCCCATGGCCACCGACCTGCGCTTCATCACCTCGGCCATGAAGATCAGCGGCGACCTCGAGCGCATCGGCGACCTGGCCGTGAACATCGCCGAGCGGACGATCGACCTCCTGAAGGCCCCCCAGCTCAAGCCCTTGATCGATATCCCCCGGATGGCCCAGATGGCCCAGGACATGGTCCGGGACGCCATCAACGCCTTCATCAACCGGGACGAAAAGCTGGCCCGGGACGTCTGCGAGCGGGACGACCAGGTGGATGAGCTCAACGACCAGGTCTTCCGGGAGCTGCTGACCTACATGATGCAGGACGCCGGCACGATCTCGCGGGCCGTGGACCTCATCCTCGTCGGCCGGCACCTCGAGCGGATCGCCGATCACGCCACGAACATCGGCGAAGACGTCATCTACATGGTCCAGGGCAAGACGATCAAGCACCACATCGAGGAGGGCCGGGCGACCGGCCTTAAGGGCTGTCCGGGCGGCGAATAGGCGCCGTCAGCTGAGCTTTCGGATCCGGATCTCGATCCCTTTTTCCCCTTGCAGGAGCCTGACCAGCTGGCCCGTGTCGGTGTCCCCGTAATGATAGGGATAGAGGACCCTCGGCCGGAAGGCTTTGGCCGCCGTCGGCGACCTGATCGACGGACATCGTATAGGGGAGATTCATGGGCAGGAAGGCGACGTCGATCGCCCTTCAGGGCCTTCATCTCCGGCGTGTTCTCCGTGTCGCCGGCGATGTAGACGCGCTTGTCGCCGAAGGCGACGACGTAGCCGTTGCCGCCGCCCTTGGGATGGAAGGGGTTCCCGTCCGGTCTCTTGTGGACGATGTTGTAGGCGGGGACGGCCTCGATCACCAGGCCCAGGACCGTCGCGTTTCTCGCCGTTGGCCATGATGACGGCGCCCGGCAGCTTGGCCGCGCAGGACTTGGAGGCGACGATGGTCGTGTCCGGCTTGAGGATGGCCTTGAGCGCCTTGGGATCCAGATGGTCGAAATGCTCGTGGGTCACGAGGACGAGGTCGGCCTTGGGGAGCGTCCCGTAGTCGGCGACGTCCCCGTAGGGGTCGACGTGGATCGTCTTGCCGCCGAAGGTCATCATCAGGCTGCCGTGACCGAGGAACGTGATCTCGAGGTCGCCTTTCGCGGTCGGGAAGATGTCCTTTTCGAATTTCGGCGGGGCCGCGGACACGCCGGCCAGGCCCAAGGCCAACACAGCCAGGATCATGATGAGTCTGCTCATGGATATCCCTCCCAGCGCTCTTTTTCAGATTATAGCCCGACGGAGGCCCGGGGGCAACCGGCGGTCGAGAGGCCGGCCGGGGCCCGTCGTCATCTGACGAGCAGGCCATGAAGGGCCAGGACCGCTCCGATCGCCGCGGCGGCGAAGATCAGGGAGGCCAGCCAGGGGACTCCGCTCAAGCGCCGGTAGCCCCTGACGATCCGGGCAAAGGACCATGCGGCCGCGGCCCCGGAGAGGGCCAGAGAGACGGTCATGAGCGTTGCGGTCACGGTCGGGCGCCTTTCAGGAACATTCCAGCAGGCGATTGTTAAGGGACGATAAATTCGGGTGTCAAAACGGGCTGTTTTGTTTATAATACGCCATCATGAAGGGAGCTAACTGAGGCCATGGCTCAGGTGATCGCGGCTCTGGACGACGAGGCCGACATCCTCGAGCTCCTGAAGGTCAATCTCGAGAAGGCCGGCTACCGGTTCGAGGGGTTCCAGGAGGCGGAAGACCTCTATCGCTACCTGGCCCGGGAGAAGCCGAGCCTGATCCTCCTCGACCTGATGCTCCCCGGGGCCGACGGCCTGGAGATCTGCCGCAATATCCGGAGGTCCGAGGACCTGGCGGCCATCCCGGTCATCATGCTGACGGCCAAAGGCGGCGAGTCCGACAAGGTCGCCGGGCTCGAGCTTGGCGCCGACGATTACGTGACCAAGCCGTTCTCGGTCAAGGAGCTCGTCGCCCGGATCCACGCCATCCTCCGCCGGCCCGGCGTGGGGGAGCCGGGACCGAGGATCGCCGTGGGGACGCTCGTCATCGACCAGGCCAAGTTCGAGGTCACGGTCGCGGGGACGAAGGTCGATCTGACCGCGACGGAGTTCAAGATCCTCCAGCTCCTGGCCTCCCGGAAGGGGAGGGTCTTCAGCCGCGACCAGATCCTCGATTTCCTGTGGGGCAGCGAGAAGGCGGTCATCGACCGGACGGTCGACGTCCATATCCGCAACTTGAGGGAGAAGCTGGGCGAGGCGGCTTCGCTCATCAAGAACATCCGGGGCGTGGGGTATAAGCTCGAAGAATGAAAAAAACACTGTTCCTGAGGATCTTCCTGGGCTATGCGGCGGTCATCGTCCTCTTGGCCGCCGCCGTGACGCTGCTGGCTCCGCCCCTCATGAGAACGGACCACATCGAGGAGCGCGCCGCCGGATTGGAGCACATGGCTCTTCTTCTGGAGAACCAGGTCATCCCCTATATCACCCGTCCGGCTCCCGAGGACTTGGAGCGCTTCGTCACGGACCTCGGCCGGAGGACGGCGACGCGGATCACCGTGATCGGGGTCGACGGGATCGTCCTGGCCGATTCGGAGAAAGAGCCCCGGGACATGGAGAACCATCTCTTCCGGCCCGAGATCCAGGCCTCCCTGCGGGGAGAAAAGCTGATGTCCATCCGCCCCAGCTCGACGCTCAAGTCCGACATGATGTACATGAGCATCCCGCTCCGGTCCGAGGGGAAGATCGTCGGGGCCCTCCGGATGAGCCTGTTCATGAAGGACATCGAGGCCCTTCTCGGCGCCCTCCGCCAGGACCTTCTCAAGGTCGTCGGCGCGGTCACCCTCGTCGCGCTCGTCCTGGCCCTGTTCCTGACCCGGTCGGTGACGGGGCCCGTCCGCGAGGTCATCGACGCCTCGAAGCGCGTCGCGGCCGGGGATTTCGACGTCTCGGTCTCGACCCGCCGGAGCGGGGAATTCCGGGACTTCACCCGCGGCTTCAACGCCATGACCGGCAAGCTGAAAGCCATGTTCGGAGAGATCAGCGTCCAGAACGAGGAGATCCGCAGCATCCTGGCCTCCATCCGGGAGGGATTGTGCGTCCTCGACGGGGACGCGCGGATCGTCCTCTGCAACGAGAGCTTTCGCCGGCTGGCCGGGCTGGACGCCCCCGAAGGCCGGCATTTCTGGGAGGTCGTGCGCAGCTCGGCGGCCGCGGAGATCGTCGGCAAGGTCCGGAGCGGCCCGGCCGAGGCGGCCGGAGAGATCTCGGTCGGGGAGCGCGTCTATTATGCCAGCGTCTCCCGCCTCGCCGCGGCCGACCGCCTGGTCGTGACGCTTCACGACGTGACGGAATTCCGGGCCCTGGAGAAGACCAAACGGGAGCTCGTCGTCAACGTCACCCACGAGCTCAAGACGCCGCTCACCGCCATCAAGGGCTTCGTGGAGACGATCGAGCCGCGGGCCGAAGAGGTCAACAAGCCCTACCTCGAGATCATCCGCAGGAACACCGACCGGCTGATCGCCATCGTCGACGATATGCTCGTTCTCTCCCAGCTCGAAGCCCCGGGGGCGAAGCCGGCCAAAGAGCCCGTGGACGTCGGCGCGATCGCCGGGAACGTCCTCAGCCTGTTCGAGAAACGCGCGGGAGAGAAAGGGATCGCCGTCAGGCTCGAGGCCCCGGCCGGACCTGCCGGCGGTGTCCGGCCGACCCGGTCCAGCTCGAAGGGCTCCTGCTCAACCTCGTCGACAACGCCGTGAAGTACACGGACAGGGGATCGGTGACGGTGCGGCTGGCGGCCCGGGAGGGGCGTTTTCTCATCGAAGTCGCGGATACCGGGATCGGCATCGACGCCGACCATATTCCCCATATTTTCGAGCGCTTCTATGTCGCGGATAAATCGCGCTCGAAGAAGCTGGGGGGGACGGGGCTCGGGCTGGCCATCGTCAAGCATGTCGCGCAGGCGCACGGCGGCGCCGTTTCCGTCCGCAGCCGCCTCGGCGAGGGAACGACGATCGCAGTCGACCTGCCGCTGACCTAGCCGGCCGGCTGGCTTTGGGCCTGGCGTCGCGCCCCGGAGCCGGGCGCGAGCTTGGCCGTCTGAACCCTCTCTGGTATAATGATCGACTTCGGACCGGCCGAAAGACACATCCATGAGCGACTTCTTGAGAATCCTCGAGAACGAGGTCCAGATCGCGGCCCTCGTCTTCCTGGCCCTCGTCTACTCCGGCCGGCTCATCTGGCTCTTCCGGTTCAAGACCCGCAAGGACCGGACCTTGGCCGCCGGGAGCGCGGGGGCCGGGGCCGGCTATTCCCTGATGAATATCGCCATGCCGGGGGCCATGGAATCGACCCGGAAACGGCCCGGCTTTTATATCCAGTTCGTCATCTTCCACGCCGGTGTCGCCGCGGCCATCGCCGGCACCTTCATCATCCCCTACGCGCCGGGCGTGTTCGAGGCCAGGGCCGTCGTCCTCCTCTTCCAGGCGGTCATCGCCGCGGCCTTTGGCGTGGGGCTCCTCCGGCTCGTCCGGCGACTCAGGGATCCGGTGCTCCGGGAAGTCAGCTCGCCCGACGACTATTTTTCTCTCGTCCTCCTCATCGTGTGGTTCGCCGCGGGGGTCCTGGCCGTTCCCAACCGGCCTGAAAGAGGGGAGTGGCCGCTCATCCTCTATTTCGGACTGACGGCCTTCTTCCTGGTTTACGTGCCGTTCTCGAAGATCTGCCACTACCTCTACTATCCGTTCACCCGCTTCTATCTCGGCCGCTCGCTCGGGCACCGCGGGGCCCTTCCGCCCTCCCCGGGCGGCCGGCGCGCGGCATCCGGGACCGCGAAGGAGCGGGCATGAAACGCCGGAAGACCGGCCCCTCGGGGGTCGTCGATGCGCCGCTCGACGTCAGGACCCAGGCCCTGGCGAAAGGGGAGGAGCGTCCCTCGGTCAAAGACGGCCGGCTCAAGACCTATGAGCCCGGCGATAACGCGGCCAGGTTCCTCGACCTGCTCGGCCGCCGCGTCTCCCGCAGCCTGGCGGTCTCCCTGACGGCCTGCGTCCACTGCGGCCTCTGCGCCGAGTCCTGTCATTATTTCCTGGCCCGGCCCGACGACCCGACCATGACGCCGGTCTGGAAGGCCGACCAGATCCGCAAGATCTTCAAGCGCCACCTCGATTGGACGGGCCGGATCGCCCCGTGGTGGGTCAAGGCCGGCACGGTCCGGAACGACGAGGACCTGAACCGCCTGAAGAACATCGTCTTCGGGACCTGCAGCGCCTGCCGCCGCTGCACCTACAACTGCCCCATGGGGGTCGACACGGGGCTCCTGGTGCGGTTCACCCGGGGGCTCCTGACCGAGCTCGGCATCGTCCCCGAAGGGGTCTTCAACGTCAGCCGGGACCAGTGGGAAACGGGCAACCAGATGGCGGTCACCGAGCAGGACTACCTGGAGACGCTGGAGTGGATGCGGGACGAGGTCAGGTCCGAGCTCGGGACGGACGCCGTGGATATCCCGGTCGACAAGCCGGACTGCGACGTCCTCTATACGATCAATCCCCGGGAGATCAAGTTCGACCCCCGCTCGATCGCCCACGCCGCCAAGATCTTCCACGTCGCCGGGGAGTCCTGGACCCTGCCGAAATGGGGCTGGGACCAGACGAACTTCGGGCTTTTCTCCGGCGACGACAAGCTGGGGGCTTTTGTCGCCCGGAACGTCTACGAGGCCGCCGAGAGGCTCCGGGTGAAGCGCATCGTCATCTCCGAGTGCGGCCACGGCTACCGGTCGACGCGCTGGGAAGGCTACACCTGGGCCGGGTACGACCAGAAGCTGCCGACCGAGTCCGTGGTCGTGACCCTCAAACGCTACCTCGAGACGGGCCGGATCGCCGTCGATCCTTCGCGGAACACCGAGGCCGTGACCTTCCACGACTCCTGCAACATCGCCCGCTCCGGGGACCTCGTCGAGGAGCCCCGGGAGGTCCTGCGCCGGGTCTGCGCGGATTTCCGGGAGATGTTCCCCAACCGCAGGGAGAATTACTGCTGCACCGGCGGCGGCGGCCTGCTGTCCATGGCCGAGTACCGGCCCCTGCGTCTCGAGGTCGCCAAGATCAAGGCCGATCAGCTCCGGGCGACCGGGGCCAAGCTCGTCTGCACCATGTGCCACAACTGCATCGACGGCCTGGCCGATGTCATCAAGCATTACAAGCTGCCCATGCGGGTCGTCCAGGTCCTGGAGCTCGTCTCCAACGCCCTCGTCGTCCCCGCCCAGAGCGTGAAATAGGGAGTCAACCATGCCGTATATCGAGATCGAGGGACTGCGGATCGAAGTCAACGAAGAGGGCTTCCTGTCCCATCCGGAAGAGTGGAACGAAGAAACGGCCAGGCTCCTGGCCAAGGCCGAGGAGAACCTGGACGAGCTGACGGCCGAGCACTGGGCCGTCGTCAAGTTCATCCGCGAATATTATCTGGACAAGAACCTGGCCCCCATGGTCCGGAAGATGTGCCAGGCCACGGGCTTCCCGCTGATGAAGATCTACGACCTGTTCCCGTCGGGACCGGCCAAGGGCGCCTGCAAGGTCGCCGGCCTGCCCAAGCCCGACGGCTGCGTCTGACGGCGCGTCAGCGCTTCTTCATCGGCAGGGCGGCGATCTTTTCGATGGCCCGGACGGCCGTCCGGACGTGCTCCTCGGTGTTGAACGGCCCGATCCCGAAGCGGACCGCGCCGTGGATCTTGTCCGTGCCCATCTGCTCGTGGACGAGCGGGGCGCAGTGCAGCCCCGTCCGGCAGGCGATGCCGAAGTCGACATCGAGCATGGTCCCCACGTCGGCCGCGTCCATCCCGTCGATGTTGAAGGCCAGAACGGCGATGTGGTTCTCGAGGCTGTCCAGGCAGTAGAGCCTGACCCGGGGGATGGCCCGCAGGCCCTCGAGGAGGATCCCGGCCAGGCGCATCTCCTCGTGGTGGATCTCATCGAGCCCCTTCCCCAAGACCCACGTGACGCCGGCCTTGAGGCCGGCGATGCCCATGACGTTGGGCGTGCCGTATTCGAGGCGGTAGGGGTACTCGTCGAGGTGGGCCCGGACGGCCGAGCGCACGCCCGTCCCGCCGGCCCGGGTGTGGCGGATCTCGACGCCTTCCCGGACGTAGAGGCCGCCGATGCCCGTCGGACCGAGCAGGGACTTGTGGCCCGTGAAGGCGACGACGTCGAGGAACTGGGCTTCCATGTCGATGGGGACCTTGCCGGCCGATTGCGAGGCGTCGATGGCGAAGGGGATGCCCGCCTCGCGGCAGAGCCGGCCGATCGCGGCGATGGGCTGGATCGTGCCGATGACGTTCGAGGCGTGGTTGACGATGACGAGGCGCGTCGTCGGGCGGAACTTCTTGCGGATATCCTCCGGGTCGACGAACCCGGCCCCGTCGAAGGGGACGAAGTCGACCTCGACGCCGTCCTTGCGGAGGTGGTAGAGCGGCCGCAGGACGGAGTTGTGCTCGACGGTCGTCGAGACGGCGTGGTCGCCGGGCCGGAGCATGCCCGAGATGATGAGGTTCAGGGCGTCGGTCGAATTGTAGCCGAAGCAGAGGCGGTTGGGGTCGGTCCCGTTGAAGAAGCCCGTCAGCAGCTTGCGCGTCTCCTCGACGACGAGCCCGGCCTCCATGCACAGGTCGTACCCGGAGCGCCCCGGGTTGACCCCGAAATTCCGGTAGAAATGGTCCATGTACCGGTAGACCTCTTCGGGCTTGGGGAACGACGTGGCCCCGTTGTCGAGGAAGATCAGGTTGCTCATGCGCGCTCTCCGCAGGCGGATCTCCGGGCCGCCGCCCGGGAGGACGTATACTAAACAAAGGCCGTTCGAATTGCAACCGGGTCCGGGGTTTGACTAGAATGGCGGGGGAGGAGCGAGCGTGATCTATGACTTGAGCCTCGGCGGCAACTTGGGACGGCGGGCGGCGAACCTGGCCCGGGCCAGGAAGCTCCTGGCCGCGGCCGGCGTCGAGATCCTCAAGGCGTCTTCGGTCTATGAGACCGAGCCCGTCGATCACGCGGACCAGCCCTGGTTCCTGAACCAGGTCCTCGAGGTCCGGACCGGGCTCGAGCCGCCGGAGCTCCTCCGCCTGGCGAAATCCATCGAGGCCGAACTGAAGCGGCGGCCCACCGTGGCCAAGGGGCCGCGGACGATCGACATCGATATCCTTCTCGCGGGCGATCTCATCGTCGATACGCCGGAGCTTGTCGTCCCGCATCCCCGGCTCCATCTGAGGAACTTCGTCCTCGTTCCCTTGAAGGAGATCGGCCCCCGGCTCCGCCATCCCGTTCTTGGCCAGACCGTCGCCGAGCTGTGCCGAGCTTCCGCCGACCCCTGCCGGGTCGCGAAGAGGCCCCGGCTCCGCCGGCTCTGAGCCGGCGCTCCCGAACCAAAAAAAGAGCGGAGGGCCCTTGCGGGCCCTCCGCCTGTCCGGTCGGATATCGCCGGTCAGAAGTTCAGGCCGAGCGAGAGGACGAAGTTCCGGCCCGGGCCCGAGATGCCCGAGCTGTACGGACGGTAGCGCTGATCGGTCATGTTCTCGATCCCCGCGCTCACCCGCCATGTTTCCGAGAGCCGGTACAGGGCTTTGAAATTCAGTGTGTACCAGCCCGGGGCATAGGTGTTCCCCTCGCTGTCGTGGGCGTAGATCTCGTCTTTGGCCTTCTCTTCGTCGGCCAGGTCTTCGTGTTGGAACGTCCCTTGATAGAACGCGTAGACCTGGAGGCTGAGCCTTCCGGCGGTATAGCCCAGGCGGGACACGCCGTACCAGGGCGGCGCGTGCCGGGACGGGCTGAGGCTGCCGTCGTCCAACTCCTCTTCCCCGTCCTGCAAGTTGAGATCGGACGAGACGCTGAAGCCCGAGGGCAGGATCACTTCGATCCCGGCCTGGACGCCGAAGACATTGGCGACCGCGGCGTTCTGGACGGCCTGAACGCGGCTCAGGACCCCGTCGTACATGATGAAATCCTCGCCGTTGAGGGTGAAATCGCGCCTGACCATGGCGTTGTCGAGCGAGGTGTAATAGCCGGTCAGGTCGATCCGGACCGTCTCGCCGAAAACCTTGGCGACGCCCAGGTCGAACGTGGTGGCGTACTCCGCCCTCAAGGCCGGATTCGGCACCGTCACGGCGCCGGGCTCCGAGTCGAAGACCTTGCCCATGTCGTCGACGTTGGGGGAGCGGAAAGCGGTGGCGACGTTGGCGGAGAGGACCCAGGACGACGACGGCCGGAAGACGGCGCCCAGGCTCCCGGTCAAGGAGCCGTTGCCGAGGTTGGCCGTGGTGAACGGGAAGGGATAGAACGTCGTGTCGAACACGGCGTCCAGATCGTAGCGGTTGAAGCGCAGGCCGGCCTGCAGAAGCCACCGGTCCGAGAGGCGGACCTGATCGCTGACGTAGGCCGCCAGGGATCGCCAGGTGGCCTGGGGGTAGCGCGAAGGGCCCGGGGCGCTCGTCCCCGCCGCGATGTCCTCGTCGACCCCCGTCGAAGTCACGTCGTTGAACACGTATTCCGCGCCGTAGTAAAGGGTCTGCTTTCGGCCCAGGGACTTCACGAGGTCGACGTTCGCGGAATAGGCCTGCACGTCCTCGACGCGGATGTGCCGCTCATTGTTGTTGATATCGCGATCGATCCGGCTTTCCCCGAACGACTGCTGGGCCAGGCGGACCGTCAGCTGGTCGAAGAGGGCGGTCTTGCCGGTGTGAGCGACGCTCAGGTTGTTCATCATCCACTTCTGGGGGCCGTAGTCCCATTCCCCATAGCGCGGCAGGCCGGCCCTGAGCCGGGTGTGCCGGTCATACCGGCCGTACGACGAGGTCTCTGAATAATGGAAGCCATATTGGATGTCCCAGGCGGCATTGGGCCTGAAGCGGATCTTCTGCATGATATTGTTCTGGGAATAGGCCGTAGGGATCTGCAGGAGGACGTCGTCCTGCGTCACGACCGTGTCGATGCCGTCCTGGCGCTGGACATAGAACGGCTTGATGTAGTCGTCCGGACCATGGCCGCCCTGCCGCAGGTGGCCGAAATCGAACGAGCTGACGCTGGTGACGAAGGCCCACTTGCCCCAGCCCGCGTTGACGTGGAAATGGCCCGTTCTCTCGCCGTTCGCCGACGAGGTGCGGGCCGCGGCCTCGCCCGTGATCAGCGGCCCGTCCGACAGCGAGAACCGCGGGGTCAGCGTTTGAAAGCTCATGACGCCGCCGATGGCGTCGCTTCCGTAGATGACCGACCCCGGGCCGAAGAACACCTCGGTCGCCTCGAGCGCGTAAGGATCGAGGGAGATGACGTTCTGGATGTTCCCGGCGCGGAAGATGGCCGTGTTCATCCGGACGCCGTCGACCGTGTACAGGAGCCGGTTGGTGGCGAATCCCCTGATCATCGGGCTCCCGCCGCCCTGCTGGCTCTTTTGGATGAACACCCGGCCCGATTCGCCCAGGAGATCGGCGGCCGTTTGCGGGTTCTGGAGCTCGGTTTCCGCCGGCGAGATGGTGACGATCTTCAAGGGCACGTCGCTCGATTCCTGGCGCCAGCGGGAGGCGGAGACCACGACCTCATGACGGTCGAAGGGGACGGCCGCCATCGACAGCTCGAACGACAGGGCCTCGATCTCCGCGAAGCTCAGCGCCTCGCTCCGATATCCGATCCGGCTGATGACGATCCGGCCGGAGCCCTTGAAGGCCGAGATATCGGCCCGCCCCCTGATGTCCGTCGAAGCCGAGGCCGTCGGGGACTCGCTTGTCAACGCAACGAGCTCGAGGGGCTCTCCGGAAGCCCGGTCCGTTATCATGACCGTCTGGGAATAGGCGAAGGCGCCCGCTCCCAGGAGCAACATCAGAATGACTAACACCTTCTTCAACAGGTACCTCCTTGTTTAACGAGCGGAGACGAGCCTCGACCCGCCCACGAGTTCTTTTCCGCCGGGTGATGAACGGAGCCCGGCCTGGAAGAAAAGTCGAAGCCGGCTCAGACCGGCCAAGGAGGAGGGGCCAGAGGCGGGGTGTTCCTCGACGAAAACCGCTCCGAAAAGCCTCCCCGGCGCCTGGCGGGCGATCGGGGGGGCGGGATCTCCCATTCATGGGTAACGATAAAGACCGCCGATCCTGGGGTCGAACGCCCGAAGCCCTCGGAACCGCCGAACTTGGGGGCGTCCCCATAGGACCGCACGGCGAGCTCCCTCATCCGGTTGTTCAGCTTTGTCTCGGCCCGGTCCCAGAAGCACCGGTAATACAGTGTGTCGCCTTCGATCCAAGATTCCACGATATCGTACATCTGGCCGGCGTACTCGAACTCCCTTGGGTGCTCCCACCGCAGGAGCGGCTCCGTCTCCGATCTCGAGAACTCGAGCAGAACGAGCCCGTCCTTGTCGATCCCCGAGACGATGTGGCGACGGACCTCTCTCTTGACGATGGCCTTCTCGATCTGGAGCAAGGCCGAGACGCCGACGATCGGATCCAGCACGAAGCAGAGGGCCATGAGACCGGCGAGTAAACGGTCCATCAAGGCCGCCCTATCGCCGGTTCCATGGTCTTCGCGATCACGCGGTCATGATATTACCGGTCCCGACGGCGTGTCAATCGCTGGGGCCGGGATCGGTTCGCCCGGAGAAGAAAAAGGCGCTATAAAGAGATGATGGAGAACAACCGGGGCGTTATCGGGAATAGGTCAGGCTAGAACGCGTCGACGAAATGCTCGAGTCGGTAATCGTCCGGCCCGCGGAAGAGGATGGCGATGACGTCGAAGCGGCAGCCGACGCCGGGGCTGGGATGGGCGACGAGGTAGCCTTGGGCGATGCGGCGGATCTGCCTCTGCTTTCCCGGCGTGACCGCTTCCTCGGGCCGGCCGTGCGACTCGTCGGCCCGGGCCTTGACCTCGACGAAAACGAGGGTCTCTCCGTCGCGGGCGACGATGTCGATCTCGCCGCGCAGCATTTTGAAGCGCCGGGCGACGATCTCGTATTTCTTCCCGAGAAGGTAGCGGCAGGCGATCTCTTCGCCGTCGAGCCCCATGGCCTGGGTCGGTCTTTTGGGGGCGGTCATCGGCGGTCCCTCGGGCTTTGGCGGCGGTCAGGCCTTGGGCGGGCCGGCTTTCTTCCAGCGGACCCCGTCCTTCGTGTCTTCGAGGACGATGCCCATGTCCAGGAGCTCGCGGCGGATCGCGTCGGCCCTGGCGAAATCCTTGTCGGCCCGCGCTTTCAGCCGGGCTTCGATCTTGGCCTGGACCTCGGCTTCAAGACGCTTTTCGATATCTAGCGATTCGTCGGGTATGATGGTCGCGTTCCCCGAACTTGGCTCGTTGCTGTGATCTTCCCGGAGGCCGCGATCGATCGGCGAGGGCTTGATGGCCAGGACCGTGTCGATCTCGGCGAAGAAGGCGGCCAGCTTCGCGGCCCCGTCCTTCGAGACCTCGTCCTTGGACGAGAAGGGGATTGGCGTTCTTGATCAGGGTGAACACCGCGGCCAGGGCCTCGGCGATGTTGAGGTCGTCCTCGAGCCCGGCCGCGAAACCGGCCCGGGCGGCGTCGATGAGCGGCTCGACGGGGGCGGCTTTTTCGGCCGTCCCGCGTGACGTCCTTGAGCTCGCCAAGGAAGTTGCCGATCCTCTGGCGCGCGGTCCGGGCCTGGTCCAGGGCCTCGAAGGTGAAGTTGAGCATCTTCCGGTAGTGCGTGGAGAGGAGGAGATAGCGGACGTCGAGCGGCTCGTAGCCCCGGGCCAGGACGTCCGCCAGGGTGTAGAAATTGCCCTTCGATTTGGACATCTTCTCGCCGTCGACGACGAGGTGGTGGCAGTGGAGCCAGTAATCGACGAACTTGACGCCGTTGGCCGCCTCGGATTGGGCGATCTCGTTCTCGTGGTGCGGGAAGATGTTGTCGACGCCGCCGCAATGGATGTCGAACGTCGGCCCGAGATACTTGGCGCTCATGGCCGAGCACTCGATGTGCCAGCCGGGCCGGCCCGGGCCGATCTCGGTCTCCCAGACGGGCTCGCCCTCCTTGGGGGCCTTCCAGAGGGCGAAGTCGTGGACGCTCTCCTTCTCGTATTCGTCGGCGTCGCTCGCGGCGCCCCGGCCGGAGGTCCTCGAGATTGATCCTGGACAGGCGCCCGTAGGCGGGGAACTTGTCGATGGCGAAGTAGATCGACCCGTCCTTCGTGTAGGCGAAGCCTTTTTCGAGGAGGGTCTTGATGAGGGCCGACCATCTCCGGGATGTGCTCCGTGGCCCGGGGATAGCGGTCGGCCGGCAGGATGCCGAGGGTGTCGCGGTCCCGGCCGAAGGCCTCGATGAACGGCTTCGTGTACTCGTCGAGGCCCACGCCCTTGGCCTGGGCCCCCCGGATCGTCTTGTCGTCGACGTCGGTGATGTTCATGACGTGGACGACCTGGAAGCCCCGGAAGAGCAGAAAGCGCTTGAGCAGGTCCTCGAAGACGTAGGCCCGCCAGTTGCCGATATGGGGGAAATCGTAGACCGTCGGGCCGCAGGTGTAGAGCTTGACGCGCCCGGGCTCGATCGGGACGAAGTCCTCGACCTGGCCGCCCAGAGTGTTGTGGAACCGGATCATCCCGCCCATCTTAGCCGTTCGGCCCCGTATCCGTCAACCTCGGCCTGCCAAGCCGGGGCGTCCCGGCGGGGTTGAACGAGGCCGGCGGCAGGGATTGTGACATAATTCGAGTGCTTCGGCTCATAATCCACCCGTATCCAAAGGCATTCATCAATGAACATCAAGATCGGCATCCGCAGAGAAGACATCAACAAGTGGGAGAAGCGGGTCCCCCTGATCCCGTCCCACGCCCGGGAGCTCAGCCGACCGCCTGCCCGTCGAATTCCGCGTCCAGCCGTCGAAGATCCGCATCTTCACGGACGACGACTACCGCCTGGCCGGCATTCCCGTCGAGGAGGGGCTTTCGCCCTGCCCCATCGTCCTGGCCCTCAAGGAGATCCCCATCGAGCTCATCGAAAAGGGCAAGACCTACCTCTTCTTCTCCCACACCGCCAAGGGCCAGAGCCAGAACATGCCCATGCTCAGGAGAATGATGGACCTCGGCTGCACGGTCATCGACTATGAGAAGATGGTCGACGAAAAGGGGCGGCGGGTCCTCTATTTCGGGAACTACGCCGGGCACGCCGGGATGATCGACATGCTCTGGACCCTCGGCCAGCGCCTCGAGGCCGAGGGCGTCGCGAACCCGTTCACGATGCTCCACCCGACCCACTACTACCAGAGCCTCGTCGACGCCCGGGAAGCCGTCGGCAAGCTCGGCTGGAAGCTCGCCAAGGAAGGCGTGCCGCCCGCGCTGAGCCCGCTCGTCTTCGGGTTCTTCGGCTACGGCCACGTCTCGCAGGGCGCCCAGGAGATCTTCGACCTGCTGCCGGTCGAGAATGTCCGGCCGGCCGACATCCCCAAGCTCTTCGAGGACGGCGGAAAGGTCCACAGGAACCTCTACAAGGCCGTCTTCCACGAAGAGGACATGGTCAGGCCGATCGATGCCGGGAAGGCCTTCGATCTCCAGGACTATTATGACCATCCGCAGGTCTTACCGGCCGGTCACCGAGGAGGTCCTGCCGTATCTCACGGTCCTCGTCAACGGGATCTATTGGGACCCGAAATTCCCCAAGTACGTCACCAAGGCCTTCCTGAAGAAGCTCTACGGCGGCGCCCAGCCGAGGTTCCGCGTCATCGGCGATATCACCTGCGACATCAACGGCTCGATCGAATGCCACGGTCCAGGCCACCGACTCGGAGAACCCGGTCTATGTCTTCGACCCGTTCCAGGACAAGGCCCTGACCGGCTTCGAGGGCGTGGGGCCCGCGGTGCTGGCCGTCTACAATCTGCCCGCCGAGCTGCCGCTCGAGTCCTCCACGTACTTCAGCGGCCAGCTCAAGGAGCACGTCCCGGCCGTCGCCGCGGCGCGCTTCGACAGGCCCTTCGCCGAGTGCGGCCTGCCCGACGTGCTGCGCCGGGCGGTCATCGTCTACCGCGGCGAGCTCACGCCCGGCTACGCCTATCTCGGCAAGTTCCTCGTCTGAGACAGGTCCCGGCTCACGGAGGATCAGATGAAAAAAGTGCTCGTTCTCGGCGCCGGCCTGGTGGCCGGGCCTCTCGTCGATTACCTCCTCGGCCAGCCGGACTTCTCGGTGACGGTCGCCGACGTGGAAGCCGGCCGGGCCGCCAAGCTCGTCGCCGGCCATCCCAACGGCGCGTCCGAGGTCCTCGACATCACGGACAGGGCCGCCCTGGCCGCGGCCATCGGCCGGGCCGACCTCGTCGTCAGCATGGTCCCTTACACCTTCCACCCCGTCGTCGCCGAATTGGCCGTCGAACAGGGCCGGCCGATGGTCACCGCTTCTTACGTCAGCCCGCGCATGCGGGAGCTCGACGCCCGGGCCAAGGAGAAGGGCCTGATCCTCCTCAACGAGGTCGGCCTCGATCCCGGCATCGACCACATGGAGGCCATGCGCGTCATCCACGAGGTCCACGACGCCGGGGGCCAGGTCGCCGGCTTCACTTCCTGGTGCGGCGGGCTCCCGGCGCCCGAGGCCAATACCAATCCCTTCGGCTACAAGTTCTCGTGGAGCCCCCGGGGCGTCCTGCTCGCGTCCAAGAACTCGGCCAGGTTCCTCAAGGACGGCCGCGTCGTGACCATTCCCGCGGCCGACCTCTTTGCCGATCCCGAGACGATCGGCATCCCCGGGCTCGGCGAGTTCGAAGGCTATCCCAACCGGGATTCCGTGTCCTACCGGGAAACCTACGGCATCCCCGAGGCCCAGACCGTTTTCCGGGGGACGCTCCGCTATCCCGGCTGGTGCGAAACGGTCAGGAAGATGGTCGAGCTGGGGCTCCTCGACGACACGCCGAAGGACCGCACGGGGGTCTCCTTCGACGGCCTCACGCGGGAGCTGGCCCAGGCCGCCTCCTGGCGCCGAGACGAAGGGCGCCGTGGCCGCCAGGCTCGGTCTCGCGCCGGGGTCGGCCGTCCTGTCCCGCTTCGAATGGCTGGGGCTGTTCGGGGGGGCGCCGCTTCCCGCGGCGAACGGCTCGGCCCTCGACAATCTGACCGCCCTCATGATGGACAGGCTCGCCTACGCAAAGGGGGAGAGGGACATGGTCGTCCTCCAGCACGAGTTCCTGGTCCGCGACGGGATCCGGACGGACGGAGAGGATCGTCTCGACCCTCGTCGACTACGGCGTCCCCGGGGGCGATTCCTCGATGTCGCGCACGGTCGGGCTGCCCGCCGCGATCGCCGCCCGCCTCATCCTCGAAGGCCAGATCCGCCTGCCCGGGGTCCAGGTCCCGGTCCGGCCCGAGATCTACGGCCCGATCCTCGACGAGCTCGAGAAGCTGGGCGTCCGTTTCGAGGAGAAGCGCCAGGTCCTTTGAGCGCCGGCGGACAGGGCCTGAAAGCCTCGTCCCGCGTTTGACATCCGGCCCTCCGGGGCCTATGTTGGGGGCGAAGAGGATCCGGTAAGCGGGATCCTCGTGCGCGCCGGCGGGAGCCGGCATCGAGGTGGCCGTCATGGTGAGGAAGCCTTACGTCGCGGGCCAGTTCTATCCCGGAAGCCGTGACAAGCTGCGGGAGACCGATCGCCGCGCTGACCGATCCGGCCGCGGCCCGGAAAAAGTCCATCGCCATCGTTTCCCCTCACGCCGGTTACATCTACTCCGGACCCGTCGCCGGGGCGGTTTACTCCGCGACGGTCGATCCCCGGGATCGCGGTCATCCTCGGACCCGGCCACCGGGAGATCGGCTCCCTGTTCGCCGTGCAGGCCCGGGGGAGCTGGGCGACGCCGCTCGGGTCCAGCCCGATCGACGAGGCCCTGGCCTCCCGCGTCCTCGCCGCGTGCCCCCTGGCCGAGGACGACGCGCAGGCCCACCTCGGGGAGCATTCGCTGGAGGTCCAGCTGCCCTTCCTGCAGTACTTCCGGGCCGACGCCGCCATCGTGCCGATCTGCGTCTCGCATGAAGCCCGATACGCGGAGCTCGAAACGCTCGGGAAAGCTTTGGCCAAGGCCATCAAGGACGACGGCCGCGAGGTCCTCATCGTGGCCAGCACGGACATGAGCCATTACGTCCCGCAGAAGACGGCGGAGAGGATGGACATGCGGGCCATCCGCAAGGTGCTCGATCTGGACCCCGCCGGGCCTCTTTGAGATCGTGATCTCCGAGAGGATCTCCATGTGCGGCTTTCAGCCCACGGCCGCGGCCCTGGTCGCGGCGATCGGGCTGGGCGCGGCGGGGGCCGAGCTCGTCCGCTACGGAACATCGGGCGACGCGTCGGGAGACACATCGCAAGTTGTTGGATACGCAGGAATTAGGATTTTCTGACAGCCCCGCCTCTGACTCTGAGTCATTTGACACCCGGTCGCTTCTAATGCTATAAGAGCCTTTAAGGAAAAGTATGGCCAAGTCCGCGCTTCGCGACAAGGACAAGAGGGTCCTGAGCCTCGTCGCGGAGAGCTTCGTCCGCCACGGGCGTCCTGTGAGCTCGGGCGCGCTGTGCCAGACCAAGCGGGTCCCGGCTTCGCCGGCCACGCTCCGCAACATCATGGTCAAGCTCGAGGAGATGGGCTACCTGTCCCAGCCGCACACCTCCGCGGGGCGCGTGCCGACCGACAAGGGCCTGCGCTTCTACGTCGGGCGGCTCCTCGAGGAAAAGGCCCTGCCGGAAGAGCGGGTCCCCCTCATCCAGGAGGAATTCCCCCACCGGACGGCCGACCTCGATTCCCTCCTCCTCCAGGCCTGCCGGATCCTGGCCGACAGCTCCGACGCCTTGGGGTTCGTCATCTCGCCGCGCATCTTCCGGCTGCCGTTCGAGCACCTCCGTTTCATCAAGATCTCCGACCGCCGGATCCTGGTCATCCTGGTGACGCCCTTCCACATGGTCCTGACGGAGACGCTCGAATCGTCCCTGCCGCTGACCCAGACCGAGCTCGACCGGGCCTCCCAGTACATCAACCAGAATTTCCGCGGCCGGACGATCCTCGCCGTCCGCGAGGCGCTCGTCCTCGACCTGCCCAAGTACCGTGTCAAGCGCGAGGACACCCTGAACAAGATCCTCGACCTGCTCAAGACCTCGATCGACACGGAAGGGGAGGACCGCATCTTCCTCCAGGGCACCTCGCGCCTGCTCGGCAAGGGCGGGCTCTCCGACATGAACAAGCTGCGGTCCCTTTTCCGGAGCTTCGAGGAGAAGGCCTCCCTGGCCCGGCTCATCTCCGATTTCATCAGCCTGGACCGGGTCAAGGTCCTCATCGGGTCGGAGGCCAACTTCCCGAACGTCGAGGATTGCTCCCTCGTCCTGTCCCACTACGGCTACAGCAACCAGGTCCTGGGGACCCTCGGCATCATCGGCCCGAAGCGCATCCCTTACGAGAAGATCATCCCGCTCGTCGACCGCATGGCCAAGCGCGTCAGCCTGGCCATCACGGTCTTCGGCAGAGAGGTCAGCCTATGACGGACGAAAAAGACAAGGGCGGCGACGAGATCGAGTTCATCCCGGACGCCCCGCCCGCCGGCGAGGGCCAGGCCCCCGAGCCCGCGGCCGCGGCGAAGAAGGATCCGGAGGAGAAGGCCGCCGAGAACGGGCGTCCCCTCAAGGACAAGCTCAAGAAGAAGGACGCCGAGATCAAGAGCCTCAGGAAGGACCTCGACGAGCTCAAGGAGGCTCACCTCCGCCGCCTCGCCGACATGGAGAACCTGCGCAAGCGCTTCGAGCGGGAGAAGTCCGAGTTCCAGCAATACGCCCTGAGCGGCCTCCTGCTCGAGCTCCTCGTCATCGGCGACAATTTCGAGCGGGCCCTGAAGATCGCTCCGTCCGACGCGGAGGGGAAGACCTTCCGCGAGGGCGTCGATCTCATTTTCCGGATGTTCCAGAACCTGCTCGTCAAGCAGGGGGTCCGGCCGATCGTCATCGAGGACCGGGCCTTCGATCCGAACTTCCACCACGCCATGATCGTCGAGGAGTCCGCCGAGGTCGAAGAGCCCACGGTCACGGAGGAGCTCCAGAAGGGCTACCTGCTCCACGACCGGCTGCTGCGGCCGACCATGGTCAAGGTCCTCGTTCCGAAGAAAGGATAAGAGCGCATGGGACGCGTCATCGGCATCGATCTCGGCACCACGTACTCCTGCGTCGCCTATCTCGAAGGCGGCCGGCCCGTCGTCATCCCCAACCTCGAGGGCCTGCCGACGACCCCCTCGGTCGTGTCGTTCACCGGCTCGGGGGAGCGCCTCGTCGGGACGCTGGCCATGCGCCAGGCCGTCACCAATCCCGCCAACACGTTCTACGCGGTCAAGCGCCTGATCGGGCAGAAGTTCCGCTCGGCCGAGGTCCAGGAGGCGATGGCGAGATTGCCCTACAAGCTGAAGGAAGCCCCCAACGGCGACGTCGCCCTCGTGCTGGGCGACAAGACCCTGAGCCCGCCCGAGATCTCGGCCATGGTCCTCGGCTATCTCAAGGCCTGCGCCGAGGCGTTCTTCGGCGAGCCGGTGACGGAAGCCGTGATCACGGTCCCGGCCCATTTCAACGATGCCCAGCGGCAGGCCACCAAGGACGCGGCCACGATCTGCGGGCTCGAGGTGCAGCGCGTCATCAACGAGCCGACCGCCGCGGGGCTGGCCTACGGCCTCGACGCCAAGAAGAACGGCCTGGCCGCCGTCTACGACCTCGGCGGCGGGACGTTCGACATCACCATCCTCGAGGCGAGCGACGGCGTCTTCAATGTCCTGGCCACCAACGGCGATTCCTACCTCGGCGGAGAGGACTTCGACAACCGCATCCTCGAGTGGCTGGCGGCGACCTTCAAGGCCGAGACGGGGATCGACCTCGGCGACGACAAGCTCGCGCTCCAGCGGGTCAAGGAAGCCGCGGAGAAGGCCAAGCGGGAGCTCTCGTTCACGACGGAAACCGAGATCAACCTGCCGTTCATCAGCTCGGACCGGGCGAAGTCCAATCACATCCGCAAGACGCTCAGCCGCACGGCCTTCGAGGCCATGACGGCCGACCTCGTCGAACGGACCCTGCCCCACATCGAGAAAGCCCTCGAGGACGCCAAGCTGACGGTCGACCGGATCGACCAGGTCATCCTCGTCGGGGGCCAGACCCGGATGCCCCTGGTCCGGGAGCGGGTGACCAAGTTCTTCGGCCGGCCGCCGGAAGAGAAGGTCGACCCCGACCAGATCGTGGCCATGGGCGCGGCCATCCAATCGGGGATCCTCGACGGCCAGGTCCGCGACCTCGTCCTCCTGCTCGATGTGACGCCGTTCGCCCTGGGCATCGAGACCGAGAACGACGGCTACGAGATGGTCATCGAGAGGAACACGACCATCCCGACCCGCAAGGTCAAGGCCTTCACGACCGTGGAACACAACCAGAGGCGGGTCCGGATCCACGTCCTCCAGGGCGAGGGGTTCCTGGCTTCGATGAACAAGTCCCTGGCGGTCTTCGAGCTCGTCGGCATCGACCCCGCCCCGGCGGGGGTGCCCCAGATCGACGTCAGCTTCGAGATCAACGCCGACGGCCTGGTCCGCGTCTCGGCCAAGGACAAGGAGACGGGCCTCGAGCATAAGATCGAGGTCCGGCCGTCCTCGGGCCTCTCGCCGGCGGAGGTGGCCGAGCTGAGGCGGCGCCAGACAGGCAGCCTCCGGCCCGCGGCGAAGCAGAGGGCGGATGAATAAGAGGGACTACTACCAGGTCCTCGGGGTGCCGCGGGACGCCCCGCCCGAGGACATCAAGAAGGCTTACCGCCAGCTCGCCCTGAGGCACCATCCGGACCGCAATCCGGGGAGCAAGGAGGACGAGGAGAAGTTCAAGGAGGCGGCCGAGGCCTACAGCGTCCTGGCCGACGCGGAGAAGAGGTCCGCTTACGACCGCTTCGGGCACGACGGACTCCGGGGCCAGGGCTTTTCCGGCTTCGATTCGTCCGTCTTCGAGGACTTCGAGGACATCCTCGGGAACTTCTTCGGCTTCAGCATCGGCGATCTCTTCGGCGGCCGGGAGCGCGGCCGCGGCGGGGCCCGGCGCAGCCGGGGCCGCGACCTGGCCCTGGAGGTCGAGATCGGCCTCGATGAGGCCGCCGCCGGGACCGAGAAGGAGATCAAGCTCAACCGGGCCGAGACCTGCCCCGTCTGCCGCGGCTCGAAGCGCAAGGCCGGAACGCGGCCGTCGCCGTGCCCGGCGTGCGGGGGGCACGGCCAGCTCCGCTACCAGCAGGGGTTCTTCACCATGGCCAGGACTTGCCCGCGCTGCCAGGGCGGCGGCGAGATCAACGCCTCGCCCTGCGATTCGTGCCAGGGGCGGGGCCACGTCAGGGAGAAGCGGGCCCTCAAGGTCCGCATCCCGGCCGGTGTCGACGAAGGCTCGCGGCTGAGGCTCGTCGGCGAGGGCGAGGCCGGCGACGAAGGCATGCCGGCGGGGGACCTCTACGTCGTGACGCGCGTCCGCAAGCATCCCTTCTTCGAGCGCGATGGGAACGACCTCGTCTGCGAGATCGGCGTTTCGTTCGCCCAGGCCGCGCTCGGCGCCCGGGTCGAGATCCCCACTCTCGAAGGGAACGAGGTCGTCAAGGTCCCGGCCGGAACGCAGCCGGGCGAGACGATCCGGCTCAAGGGCAAGGGCGTCCCCGACATCTCCGGGCGCCGCAAGGGCGACCTCTTCGTCAAGATCCTCGTGCGGACCCCCGACAACCTGAGCAAAGAACAGAAGGCGCTCCTCCAGAAGCTCGCGGACCTCCGCGGCGAGGACATCGAGGCGGTCGACAAGACCGTCATCCACAAGCTGAAGAACATCCTGCAGTGAGCCGGCCAGAAGCGTGACCGCCAACCAGTTCTACGTTCCGCTCATCGCCGAGGGCGCGACCCTCATCGTTCTGTCCGGCGAGGAGCATCGCCACCTGGCCCGGGCGGCCCGGGTCCGGGCGGGGGAGGAGGTCTGGCTCATCGACGCCCACGGCCGCCGCTGCCTGACCCGCGTCGAAAGGGTCGGCGACGACCGGACCGAGGTCGCGGTCCTGGCCATGGAAGGGCCGGAGACGCCCCGGACGCGGATCGCCCTGGCCCCGTGCCTGATGGAAGCGAAGAAGCTCGAGACCGTCATCGAGAAAGCCGCCGAGCTCGGTTGCGCGGAGGTCATCCCGGTCGTCAGCGCCCGGTCGCTCAAGGACTCCGGCGAGAGGACGGACCGGAAGCTCGAACGGTGGAAGAGGATCGTTCGGGAGGCGGCCAAGCAGTGCAAGGCGCCCCTCCTGACGGAGGTCCATCCGCCCCGGCCGCTCAAGGAGCTCCTGCGCGACCCCGGGGCGGACCGGCGGCTCTTTCTGAGCGAGCACGGCGGCCGGCCGCTCAGGGACATCGTGACCGCGGGGGAGCCGCCGGCCTCGGCCCTCCTCGTCGTCGGGCCCGCGGGCGGCTGGACGGAAGGGGAGGAGAGCGGCCTCCGGCAGGCCGGGTTCGAGGCCGTGTCCCTGGGCCGCCGCATCCTCCGGGCGGAGACCGCGGCCCTCGCGGGAGCGGCCATGATCGCGCATTTCTGGAACGGGTGACATGTTCCTCCAAGGCCAGAAGGTCGGAAAGTACGAGATCATCCGGTCGCTCGGCAGCGGCGGGTTCGGCTCCGTCTACCTGGCCAAGGACACCTGGCTCGACATCAAGGTCGCCATCAAGGTCCCGCACAAGCAATCGGCCGAGCTCTACAAGCTCCTCAAGGAGCCGCGCCTCCAGGCCGCTCTCAGCCACCCGAACATCGTCCGCATGCTGGCCGCGGAGAAGGAGAAGAGCATCTTCTTCATGGTCATGGAGTACATCAAGGGCCCGACCCTCGAGAAGATCCTGGAGAAGGAGCGCATCCTGGGCACGGAGCAGGCCATCGACTTCATCAAGCAGATCTCCTACGGCGTCGACCACGCCCACAAGGCCAAGATCATCCACCGCGACCTGCGGCCCTCGAACATCATCGTCTCCGAGGACGGCACGGCCAAGATCACCGATTTCGGGACCTCGGCCTGGCTCAACGCCGTGCCCTACGCCTCGACGCGGATCGGCTCGCCGCCCTACATGGCCCCCGAGCAGTTCCTGGGCAAGGCGTCCTACGCCGCCGACCTCTACTCCCTCGGCTGCATCTTCTACGAGATGATCATCGGCCGGCCGCCCATCTTCGACCCCGACCCGTTCAAGATCCTGGAGAAGGCCCAGCAGGGCAAGATCACGCCGCCGCGGATCAAGAACGCGCGCATCCCCCGGGAGGTCGACGCCATCATCATGCGGGCCCTGGCGCCCAAGGTCGAGGACCGCTACCAGAGCGCCTCGGAGATCATCCGCGACCTGTCCCTCTACAAGGGCAAGACGCCCAAGACCTCCGAGATCGACGACATCATGCTGCGGATCAAGGCCCGGGAGCAGAAGACGACGGCCCTCTGCTGGAACTGCCGGCGGCCCCTGCCGCCCAAGTCGCGCGCCTGTCCGCACTGCGGCGAAACCGTCTGACCTGGACCCTTCATACAAACGCCGGGACCAGGCCGATTTCCCCCCGAGAGGCGATTGACTTAGCCGCGGGGGATGATATACGATGGGGCCTCGAAAAGTCCGCTTCTGCGGGCGGACAAAAGGAGCGTTCATGAGCCCATTCTCGGAGACGAGCCTCGTTTGGAAGAACGGCCAGCTCATCCCCTGGAAAGACGCGACGATCCACCTGGCCTCGCACGTCGTCCACTACGGGAGCTGCCTCTTCGAGGGCCTGCGGGCCTACGAGACGCCCAAGGGGACGGCCATCTTCCGGCTCAAGGACCACACCCGGCGGCTGTACAACTCGTGCAAGATCTACCGGAT
The DNA here is from genome assembly GCA_963843505.1 of Candidatus Aminicenantota bacterium. GTDB lineage: Bacteria > Acidobacteriota > Aminicenantia > Aminicenantales > Saccharicenantaceae > RBG-16-66-30. The sequence goes on from CAWJKR010000008.1 coordinate 711,484, forward strand.
GGAGGTCCCCTTCACGCAGGACGAGTTCAACAAGGCGGTCGTCGATTGCGTCCGGGCCAACGCGCTCAAGGCCTGCTACATCCGGCCCATCATCTACCGCGGCTGCAACATGCTCGGCGTCAATCCCTTCCCCAACCCCGTCGACTGCGCCGTCATGGTCTGGGAGTGGGGCAAGTACCTGGGCCCCGAGGCCTTGGAGAACGGCATCGACGTCTGCGTGTCCTCCTGGGCCCGGATGGCCCCGAACACCTTCCCGGCCTTGGCCAAGGCCGGGGCCAACTACATGAATTCCCAGCTCATCAAGATGGAGGCCCTGCTCGACGGCTACGAGGAGGGCATCGCGCTCAACATCCGCGGCCACGTCAGCGAGGGGAGCGGCGAGAACCTGTTCCTGGTCATGGACGGCACCGTCCTGACGCCGCCGCTGTCGTCCTCGGTCCTGCCGGGCATCACCCGGGACTCGGTCATGACGCTCTTCCGCGATATGGGCGTGCGCGTCGCCGAGGAGACGATCCCGCGGGAGATGCTCTACGTCGCCGACGAGGTCTTCTTCACCGGCTCGGCCGCGGAGATCACCCCCATCCGGTCGATCGACAAGATCACGATCGGCACCGGCAAGCGCGGGCCCCTGACCGAGAAGGTCCAGAAGGCCTTCTTCGAGGTCATTGACGGCAAGCGGCAAGACGCCCGCGGCTGGCTGACGTTCGTTTGAGACCGTTCGCGAGGAGGTTCTCATGGTCATCGATGAATTCCTGAAGATCGCCATCGAGCGGGACGCCTCGGACCTTCACTTCAAGGCCGGCAACAACCCCATGATCCGGGTCCACGGCACCCTCACGCCGCTGACCGGATACCCCCGGCTGACCGCCGCCGACTGCGAGGAGCTCGTCGTTCCAGATGATGACCGAGGCCCAGCGCAAGCGGCTGCTCGAGGACCTCGACATCGACCTGGCCTACAGCCTGCCCGGCTTCGGCCGCTTCCGCGGCAGCATCTACCACCAGCGCGGCTCCCTGGCCATCGCCCTGCGCATCATCCCCCTCGAGATCAAGACCATCCGGCAGCTCCTCCTGCCCGAGGTCCTGGAGAAGATCGCCTTCTACCAGCGCGGCCTCGTCCTCGTCACGGGCACGACGGGCAGCGGCAAGACGACGAGCCTGGCGGCCATGGTCGACTACATCAACACCTTCCGCCGCGAGAACATCATCACCATCGAGGACCCCATCGAGTACCTCCACAAGGACAAGAAGAGCACGATCAGCCAGCGCGAGGTCGGCATGGACGTCACCAGCTTCGCCCGCGGCCTGCGCGGCTGCATGCGCGAGGACCCCGACGTCATCCTGGTCGGCGAGATGCGGGACCTCGACACGATCGACACGGCCCTCCTGGCGGCCGAGACCGGCCACCTCGTCCTGAGCACGCTCCACACGCTCGACGCGCCCGAGAGCATCAACCGGATCATCTCCGTCTTCCCGCCGCACCACCAGCGCCAGGTCCGGCTCCAGCTGGCCTCGATCCTCAAGGCCATCATCTCCATGCGCCTCATCCCGCGCATGGACGGCCAGGGCCGCGTCCCGGCCGTCGAGGCCATGATCGCCACGCCGTACATCCAGGAGTGCATCGCCGAGAAGGACAAGACCGGCCTCATCCGCGACGCCATCACGGCCGGCGTCTCCCAGTACGGCATGCAGACCTTCGACCAGTCCATCTACCAGCTCTACCGCGACGGCTACATCTCCTTCGAGCAGGGGATGAAGTACTCCTCCAATCCCGACAACTTCAAGCTCCGCATCATGGGCATCCAGTCGACCCTCGACATCGCCACCGAGGAGATGGAGAAGGGCATGAGCAAGGTCGAGCGGGCGGAGGGAGGGCCGGAAGAAGAGCCCAAATGAAGGCCCAGCGCGTCCGCGAGACCTTCCTCCAGTACTTCGCCGAGCGGGGCCACAAGGTCGTCCGGAGCTCCCCGCTCCTGCCCAAGGACGACCCGACCATCCTGTTCACCAACGCCGGGATGAACCAGTTCAAGAACGTCTTCCTGGGGCTCGAAAAGCGGGGCTACACGCGGGCCGCCACGGTCCAGAAGTGCATGCGCGTCAGCGGCAAGCACAACGACCTCGAGACCGTCGGCCGGACGGCCAAGCACCACACCTTCTTCGAGATGCTCGGCAACTTCTCCTTCGGCGACTACTTCAAGCGCGAGGCCGTCGCCTTCGCCTGGGAGCTCGTCACCGGGGTCTTCGGCCTGCCGCAGGACCGCCTCTACGCCACGGTCTACCTCGACGACGACGAGGCCTACCGCCTCTGGGCCGAAGAGATCGGCGTCCCGAAGTCGACGGATCTTCCGCTACGGCAAGAAGGACAACTTCTGGGCCATGGGCGACACCGGCCCCTGCGGCCCCTGCTCGGAGATCCACTACGACCTCGGCGCCGGACCTCGAGCCGGGCGACCCCTTCGCCCTGATCGAGAAGGGGAGCGACCGCTTCGTCGAGCTCTGGAACCTCGTCTTCATGGAGTTCGACCAGGGCGCCGACGGCGTGATGCGGCCGCTGCCCTCGCCCTCGATCGACACCGGCATGGGCCTCGAGCGCATGACCGCCGTCGTCCAGGGCAAGCGGAGCAACTACGACACCGACCTGTTCATGCCGCTCATCGAGAGCCGCGAGCGAGATGGCCCGGCGCGAATACCCGGCCGGCGACGAGGGCGACGTCGCGGTCCGGGTCATCGCCGATCACGTCCGGGCGGTGACCTTCCTCATCGGCGACGGCGTCTCGCCGGCCAACGACGGGCGCGGCTACGTCCTCCGGCGGCTCATCCGCCGGGCCTTCCGGCAGGGCAACCTCATCGGCATCGACCGGCCGTTCCTGTTCGAGCTCGTCGGGCGGGTCGCCGACGTCATGAAGGACGCCTACCCCGAGCTCCTGGCCTCGGTCGAATACATCTCCAAGGTCTGCCTGGCCGAGGAGGAGCGGTTCGCCTTCACCCTGTCGTCGGGGCTGCGCTTTTTCGACCAGGTCGTCCGCGAGACCCGGGAGCGGGGGCGGCGCCGTCCTGCCCGGCGGGAAGGTCTTCAAGCTCTACGACACCTTCGGCTTCCCGCTCGACCTGTCGCAGGAGCTGGCCCGGGAGAAGGACCTGTCCGTCGACGAGGCCGGATTCGCCCGGGAGCTCGAGGAGCAGAAGACGCGGGCCCGGCTGTCCTGGAAAGGCGAGGCCAAGCGGAAGGAGAAGCGGATCTACGACGAGTTCAAGGACCTCAAGGTCCGCTCCTGCGTCCATGAGATGGCCGAGACGGCGGACGCGCGCGTCCTCGGCCTCCTCAAGGACGGCCTCCGGACCGACGCTCTGCGGGCGGGCGACGCCGGAGAGGTCATCCTCGAGGAGACCCCCTTCTACGCCGAGGCCGGCGGCCAGGTCGGGGACACGGGCTCGCTCAAAGGGGCGCGATTTTCCGCCCTCGTCACCGGCGTTTCCTACGCCACACCCGATGTCATCGTCCACGGCGTCAAGGTCCTGTCCGGCGAGGTCCGCGAGGGCGACCGGGTCGACGCCGCGCCCGACCTCGTCCGCCGGCAGGCCGTCTCGAACAATCACACGGCGACCCACCTCCTCCACGCCGCTTTGAGGCAGGTCCTCGGCGACCACGTCAAGCAGGCCGGCTCGCTCGTCTCCCCGGAGCGGCTGCGCTTCGATTTCACCCATTTCGCGGCCCTGAAGCGCGAGGAGATCCGGCGGGTCGAGGAGATCGTCAACGCCGAGGTCCGGGCCGACATCGCCCTCGAGACGCGCGTGACCTCGCTCGACGAGGGCATCCGCGAAGGGGCCATGGCCATCTTCGAGGAAAAATACGGCGAATCGGTCCGGGTCGTCGGCATCGGCGACTTCAGCAAGGAGCTCTGCGGCGGCGTCCACGTCCGGGCCACGGGACAGATCGGGCTGTTCAAGATCGTCTCCGAGACGAGCGTCGCGGCGGGCATGCGCCGCATCGAGGCGGTGACCGGCGATGAGGCCTATCGCTACGTCCGGGAGCTCGAGGACGAGCTCACCGGCATGGAGAAGAGCCTGGGCGTCGCGCGGAAGGACCTGCCGGCCAGGATCGACAAGCTCCAGGCCCGGGTCGACGAGCTCGAGAAGGAAGCGCGGGAGCTTCGGAAGAAGATGATCGCCGGCGCGGGCGGTGCCGCTTCGGGCGAGGGAGCTGGGAGCCCGGCGGTCACGGCGACCGTCAAGGGCATCGCCGTCCTGGTCCAGAGGAAGGACGGATTGACCATGGCCGAGCTGCGGGAGACGGCCGACGCCCTGAAGGGCAAGCTCCGGAGCGGCGTCGTCGTCCTGGGCGGCGTCAGCGCGGACAAGGCCTTCGTCGTCGCCAGCGTGACCAAGGACGTGGCCTCCCGGGTCCAGGCCAACGCCCTCATCAAGGAGCTGGCCCCGGTCATCGGCGGCGGGGGAGGGGGGCGTCCCGATTTCGCCCAGTCCGGCGGCCCGGGCGCCGGGGAGCTCGACAAGGCCCTGGGTCTCGTCCCGGCCCTGGTCGAACGGCTGGCCGCCTGACCCCCGGATTCACCCCTGGCGGGGATTGCCAAAAGGCCCGCGTTTTGTCAAGATAGGGCGAACGGCGATGAAGAACGCCAAACGGATATCCGCGGCCCTGCTCCTTCTGGCGCTCGCTCCCTGCCTCCTCGCGGCCTCGGCGGCCGACCTCCGCAAGCTCTACCACCCCATCATCAAGAAGGCCGCCGGGAAGAACGGCATCGATCCCGAGCTCGTCCACATCATCATCCGGGCCGAATCCAACTACGACGCCTTCGCCGTCTCCTCGGCCGGGGCCATGGGACTGATGCAGCTCATGCCGGCCACGGCTTACGAGTACGGCGTCAAGAACATCTTCGATCCGGCCCAGAACATCGAAGGCGGGGTCCGCTACCTCAAGGACCTGGTCCGTCTCTATCAGGGCCAGAAGGACCAGACCCAGCTCGTCCTGGCCGCCTACAACGCGGGCCAGGAGGCCGTCCGCAAGTACAAGGGCATCCCGCCGTATCCGGAAACGAAGTCCTACATCGCCGGGATCATGCGGACCTACAAGAAGCCGACGGTCACGACGAGGAACGCCACCTACATGGTCAAGGACGCCGACGGCAGAACGATCCTGGTGAACGACCCCGGACGAGCCGTCAAGAAGAAGTAGATCCGCGCGATTCTGACGCTCGCTTCCAAGAGTCAGCTCCGCCGATCGGTTGCAGGAATCCTTTGACGAGCAGGTTGCGGGGGAAGATCTCGAAGACCGCGGGCAGCCGGCCGAGCTGATCGCCGTCGAGCTCGAGCAGGACGTTCTCGCCCTCCCCGGGCCAGGCCTCGACCTTCCGGCCCTTCACCACAGTGACCTTGGGGTGGTTGACGTGGCTGCCGTTCATGAGCTTCCACCCGTGGCGGCAGAACTCGAAGAAGCGGAAGCCCCGGATGAGGACCGCGTCGAAGAGGCCGTCGTCCAGCTCGGCGCCGGGCGCGACCTTCATGCCCTTGCCGAAGATCTTGCCGTTGGCCACGGCGCCGATGAGGTATTCGCCGTCGGGCAGGTCCCGGCCGTCGACGCGGATGCGGACGCGCTTGTTCTTGTAGCGGGCCATGGTCGAGACGAGGCAGCGGACGTAGGAGGAGGCCCTCCGCTGGAGGCGCCGCTCCGTGACCTCGCGGACGACCTCGCCGCCGACGCCGAAATCGGCGATGTTCAGGAAGAAGCGGTCCTCTTCGCGGCCGTCGTTCGCCGTGTAGCGGACCTTGCCCACGTCCATGCGCACGGCCGTGGCGTCGGAGATGACCTGCAGGGCCCCCTTGAGCCCGGCCGGGATGTTCAGGCTCCTGACAAGGTCGCAGCCCGTCCCCGAGGGAACGACGCCCGAGCGTCGCCTCGGGATTGATGATCCGGCGGTCCTCGTAGAAGCCGTTGGCGATCTCGTTCATCGTCCCGTCGCCGCCGACGCCGATGACGAGCTCGGCGCCGTCCTTGATGGCCTCGCGGGCGATGTCGGTGGCGTGCTGGGGCTTTTCCGTGAACTCGTACTTGAACTCCCGGACGAAGTGCCGCAGGCCCTCGCGGATCTCGCCCCAGCGCTTGCGCGTCCGGCCCCGGTTCGATTCCGGGTTGACGATGACCTTGGTCTTAAGCCGCATCGGGGGGTCCAGGCGCGGCCGGGGGAGGGACGGCGGGCGGCGGCGGCAGGCAGGGCCTTCTTGCCGAAGAGGGAGACGCCGATGATGCCGCCGAGCGCGCCGACGACCGTGAACACGGCGGCCGAGACGAACAGTCCGAGGAGGAACCATCCCGGCGAGGTCATGCCGGAGCCGTTGAGCATCTCTTCGAGGTTGGCCGGCATCTCGCCGCCGATCTCCGAGGCCTTGTCGACGATGCGCCGGGCCAGCTCCAGGTTGAAGGAGCGCAGGGGGATGGAAACGACGGCCTCGACGACGGCGGCGACGATCCCGGTCAGGGCGCCGACGATGGCGCCGTCGCCCGCCTTGAGGAGGCCGGGGGTCGAGGCGGCGAGGAGCTTGACGGATATGGCCGCGCCGCCCGACGATCCACAGGCAGCAGATGCAGTTGCCGGCGCCGATGAAGGGGATGCCCGAGAGCAACCCGGCCACGGCTCCCGCGATGAGGGCCGGCCGGAGATAGGCGGGTTTCTGCTGGTTCATGGATCCTCCTTCGCCGTCCGGCCTATTCTACTTTGTTTGGGAGGCGACTTTCAAGTGCCCGGGCGGCCGCCCGTTCCCTTCTCGTTCGGAAGAAGTCGGCCACCCCGGCCACGAAATAGAAGGGCAGGATCGTGCCCCACACGAAGCCCGTGGCGAAACGCAGGCCGATCGGGCTCCGCCAGAGGCCGAGGATGCCGGCCGCGCCGTCGAGCGCCATCGGCAGCGTCAGGGCGACGAACAGCCGGGCCGGAGGGAGCGCGACGCGGGAGAAGCCTCTCAGGAACGGATAGAGGACGAGGCCGGCCGCGAACCCGGCGTAGATGCCCAGGCAGCGGCCGCAGACGGCCAGCGGATGGCCGTCGAGGACAAAGCATCTGTCGGCGATCTGATGGCAGACCGGGGAGAAGACCGCATAAAGGAAGCGGGCCGGGCCGGAGGCGCCCCGGGCGGCGAGCCAGGGGGCCAGGACGATGGCCGCCAGCCAGACGACGGTCCCGGCCGAGCGTCAGCGAGCCAAACCTTGCGCACGGACCGGGGGGCCACGGATATCGACACGGGCGTCATTATAGACCATATCGTCCCGGGCTGTCACTTTGACTGCGCCAGCGGGGAGTTCAAGCGATTGACAGGACGGATGGTCTTGGGTAAATTAGGCGTGGGTCGCATCCCCATCGCCCCTGATCTCGTAGAGAGGAGGACAAGATGACCCGATTCCGCAAAGCCGGCTTGATCCTGTTGGGCTCTCTCGTCCTGACTTCGTCTTGGGCCGCCGCCCAGACCGAGGAGGCCAACAATATCCTCGGCCAGGCGGGCCCGAGCGTCCTGGCCCTCGTCAGCTACGGCTCCGACAAGGCCGAGATCATCAAGGGATCGGCCCTGGCCCTCAGCGAGGACATCCTCGTCACGGCCTATCACGTCGTTTCGCAGGCTTCCGACGTCGAAGGCCTCAATATCAAGGGCAAGAAGGTCAAGCTCGACGGCATCCTGGGCGTCGACAAGGCCCACGATATCGCCCTCCTCAAGCTCAAAGGGCAAGCTCCAGGCCCTGCCCGTCGGCTCCATCGACAGCCTGACCGAGGGCGCCCGCCTCTTCGCGCTGGGCTCCAACGAATCTGGGCCAGGTGGTCATCTCCGAGGGCACCTTCCGCAGGACCGTGGATCTCGGCGCCGCGGGCAAGATCCTCGAGATCTCGATGCCCTGCCCGGACGAGTTCCGCGGCGGGCCGCTCGTCGACGTCAACGGCCAGCTCATCGGCATGGTGTTCGTCGGCGACAGGAACCTCAAGTTCGGCCTGCCCATCGCCAGCCTCGTCAGCGTGCCCAGGACGGGGAAAGTCGCCGAGTTCAAGTCCATGACCCGGGAGAACTACTTCGAGACCGTCGAGGGGAACAACTTCGCCGGCCGGGCGGCCCTGGCGCTCGACCAGCAGATGACGGCCCGGGTCCACATCGAAAGATCGGTCAAGATCGATCCGTCCGACCTCCAGGGGCATCTCATCCTGGCCGAGATCTATTCCCGGCAGAGGGACTATACGCGCAGGCGGTCGCCGCCTACCGGACGGTCGCCCAGCTCGATCCGAACCGGGCCGAGGCCTTTTACGGCCTGGGAACGATCCTGTTCAAGCAGACGCAGTACAAGGACGCGGCCGAAGCGCTGGAAAAGGCGGCGGCGTTGGGCTACGCCGGCAAGGAGATCAACCTCGACCTCGGCGGGGCCTACGAGGCCATCCCCGATTTCGCCAAGGCCGCCGCGGCCTACGAAAAGTACATCAGCCTCGGGCCGGCCGACGCCTGGGCCGCCCAGCTGCGCCTCGGCATCTGCCGGACGAGGCTCGAACAGTACGACGGGGCCATCGCCGCCCTCCTCGAGGCGCAGAAGGCCCAGCCCAACGACCTCAAGGTCCGTGACGCCCTGACCGAGGCCTACGTCAAGGCCGGACAGCTCGAGAACGCCGAAGCCGGCTATGCGGCCATGGCCGGGCTCAATCCGCCCGACGCCAAGAACTATTACCGCCTGGCCTACCAGATGTACGAGGCCGCGGGAAAACCCGACCGGGCCATCGCCCCTCTCCTGAAGATCATCGAGCTCGATCCCAAGAACGAGACGAACTTCTATTACCTCGGCCTGACCTACTTCAAGGCGGGGCAGTACGATCAGGCCGTGGCCGCCTTCCAGCAGAGCCTGGCCATCAAGCCGGACTTCCCCCATGCCTGGTACCAGATCGGGTCTTCCTATTTCAACGCCAAGAAATACAAGGAAGCCGCCGAGGCCTACAAGAAGTATGTCGGGCTCGCCCCGGACGACGCGTCCGGCTGGCTGAACATCGGCGTCGCCTACAACCAGGCCAAGAACTACGAAGCGGCCCTCGAGCCGCTGAAAAAGTGCGTCGAGCTCAAGCCCGACGACGCCGTGGCCCTGGCCAACCTGGCCATCGTCTATATCAACCTGAAGGACAACTACAGCGCCAAGGAGATCTACAACAAGCTGCTGACCCTGGACCCGTCCATGGCCGAGAAGCTGAAGAAGTACATCCGTTGACGAGAGCGTCCGGCACGACCCGGACACGAAAGGGCAGATGGCGGAATTGGCAGACGCGCTAGGCTTAGGACCTAGTTCCTGATGAAGGAGTGCGGGTTCGAGTCCCGCTCTGCCTACTGAGGTCCGGGCCCGGCCCGGACCTGGGTCCCGCGCCGTCGCCGAACCCCCGAGTGAAAGAAGACACGCAATGAACGCAGCAGGACGACAGAGCCGGCTCATAGACCTCAGCCCGAGCCGCAAAGAGATCGAGCTCGAGATCCCCGAAGAGGAATTCCGCCAGGAATACGAGAAGATCCTCGGCGAGTACGTGGCCAAGGTCAAGCTCGACGGCTTCCGCAAGGGCCACGCGCCCCGGGAGCGGGTCAGGGGACTCTTCGACCACGACATCCGCCACGACGTCTACGACGCCCTCATCCCCCGGGTCCTCGAGGAGGAGCTCCGGGCCCTCCGGTTGAACCCGGTCAACGTGCCGGAGCTCAAGGACCTCAAGCACGAGGCCGGCCAGCCGGTGCGGTGCACGGCCGT